>NZ_WPNY01000009.1 GCF_009828595.1 Arthrobacter zhaoguopingii | reverse complement strand
CCTTACGGGCGACCGCGACCACGTCACGGCGGAACTCTTCGGGAAAAGCCTTCGGCATGATGAACATCCTTCCACCCGCGAGTCTCATCCTCACAGGTCAGGAATCAACCAAACCTTCAGCAGTCCCCTCCTTCGGCTCATGCCAGCTGCCGCCGTGTGGTCGGGTGAGGATTCCGGCCATGGTTAGTTCCCGGCTCCAACGACGTCGTCGTCATCGTTGACCGGTTCCAGTCCGAGTTCGATCCCGTGCATCCACAGGACGATGTCCATGACCCTCAACGCTGAGATGTTCGCCGGTACCTCCGCTGCACGCCGGATAGCCTCAAGACGTGCAGGCAGATCGGTGCCGTCATTGAGCGCTGCGTGCCAGGTCGTCCACTGCCCGCCGGAATGGTCCAGGCCCATCAGCGGCCGCACAACTGAGTCGTAGATGGGAATAAGCCGGGGCCGCTTGCGGGCCATAATCTTGCTCGTCCTCGTCGGACCGATTCCCCACCTGCCGTACTTCCCGCCTCGGAGTACATGCCACAGCTGGGATGCTGGGCTATCCGGAGAATTGAGTGCCTCGATGTCTGCGTCCCACAGGTCCACGTCAACGGGGATCTGCTGAAGCAGTTTGTTGATCTCGTCCGCGTATGTCTCGAGCAGACCGATCGCGGCACGTCCCTTGATGTCGACGGAAAGGAACGAGACGGCCACCAAATCGTCGGCAGTGATGCGATCAGCGACATGCGGATGGTCTCCACCGTCTGCCCAATCATCGAAGCGCGTTCCGGTGCGAGGATTGGTATTCTCCCCGATAGGCAGGTAGTAACGGCGGACCAGCGCTGCTGCCTCGGCAACATGATCGGCGTCGAGAATTTCGGGGTAGGTCACAGGGCGCTCTTTCCGTAGTCAGGACGTGCGGCGAACATTGGCTTCAGCAAATCTGAGAAAGCGAAGAGGATGAGGTTACTTGTCAGTTTCACAAAGTGAATACTCTTTGAACGCTGCACTGCCTAGCGGCTTTGCTGTCATGCCCGACTATAGGCGGGTGGGGCGACATTTTTGAGCATGTCTAGCGATCCATCTTCGAGGGTGTTCCGCGACTCAAGTCGTCATCGATGAACCGCCACAGCGCGGTGAGACTCAAATTAGTTCGGTGTCAGCAATCCACATGGGACGTTCGAGATGCGTCCGTGATATGAAAAGTCATGGGAACTTCGCATGTGTTCGTAACGATGGGCGATATCAAGAACCTTGCCTGCGACGCCTGGTTGCTACCAACGGACCACACCCCGTCGGTGAATCGCAGATGGACGAACGGGATCCCGGGGCTTGCGAATGCAGTCTCTCCCTCTCGGACTGCGCCCTTCCATGCCGATAAGAGGCTGTCCTTCGCTGTTGCGGACTGGACGCTTGACCGGCCCTTACCTGTGCTCACTGCGGTGCCGATGCGCGGCATCCGCCAAGCAGAGGAGGTTCTCCCGGCCCTGCGGCATTTCACTCAAACCGCCGCGGAGGCCGCTCGGGTGCGGCGGCAAACGATGCGTGAGAGGGATCCCAAAACCGGTGCCCCACGGCGCCCGATCCCATTGCTCGCACTTCCTCTCTTCGGGACTGGGGGCGGCGGTGCCGGGAGAATTAGGGGCGAGGTGATGCAATGTGTGCTCGATGAATGCGAGCGGCTGGCGGACGCCGAGGAAGTCGACATCGCCCTGGTGCTCCAAGACCAGAGGGATTTCGCACTCGCCCAACAGATCAGAATCCGCTCGGGACGCTCTCTATGGAACGAGTTGAACCCGAATCTGCAGGAACATGCTCAGCGCTTGGCAGGACTCGCACTAAAGGGCCAACTCGTCCCGTTCATGGGCGCGGGTGTGAGTATCAGTGCCGGTGCCCCGACCTGGGCGGGACTGATCGACCGCTTGGCGTCAGCAGCGGGCTTGAACCAGAACGAACTGGCCGAGCTGACGAAGCGCCACGTGCTGGATCAGGCGAGCATCCTTCGCGCAGTTTTCTCACAGTCCGGACGGAGCCTCAACGAGACAATCGCAAAAGAGGTACGGCTCGAGCGGTACGGATTGGCCCCGGCCATACTCGCCAGCCTGCCGAGCAAACAAGCGATAACCCTCAATTACGACGAGCTGTTCGAACAGGCCTCCGAAGACGCCGGGATATCGCTTGCAGTCATTCCAGGTGATTTCTCTGCTGGGACGGATCGTTGGCTCCTTAAGCTGCACGGCACCGTGTCTGAACCAGAGTCGATCGTTTTGACTCGCGAGGATTACCTCGGTTACAGCTCGACCCGGTCGGCACTTTCCGCACTCGTAAAGGCGAACCTCATCACCCATCATCTGCTGTTTGTTGGTTTCGGCCTCACGGACGACCACTTCCACGAAATCGTGCACGACGTCCGCCGCGCACTTCCAGAGCTGTCATCGAAGAGCCACGACGTTGCCACTGCCATCACACTGTTCGAGGACCCGTTGGACGAGTATGCATGGAAGGACAAACTTGCGCTCTTACCCCTGACCCAAGGGCGAGATGTCGCACAAGCTGCCCGATTGCTCGAGATCTTTCTGGACATGGTGTTGGCATATGCAACTGATAGTCACTCCTACCTCCTAGCTGACAACTACCGTGAGGCACTCACCGATACGGAGGCGTCGATTCGCCAAAAGCTGTTGGCGCTCAGTGGCGATTTGACTCCTGAAGAGCGCGCCAGCAGCGAGGGTGTGCGCGTCGTTGCGTTGCTAGATGCGCTGGGAGCCAGCAAGAGCCCGGGCGCCCCAGGGATAATCGAGTAAGGCGCGCTACCTGCGGAAGAGCCGGGAGGGCCGGCCCCTTCCGCCGTCGGTCATTCGTCCGGTTTCCTTGAGCTGAGGTTCCATCATGCGACGGAAGGTGTCGCGCTGCAGGCTTTCACCCGCTACAACCTCGTGAAGAGCTCGTAAGTCGCGCAGAGTGAAAGGTTCCTTCATGAGGCTGTACGGGTCGGGGTGCTCTGCGTAGGCAGAGCGCACGTACTCCAGCGCCTTTGCAAGGATGACCGGGTGATCGAACGAAAGCTCAAGCCCACCGGCAAGGATCTCCTCGACGTCTACGAGTTGGGAAGCCGATTCATCCTGAAAAGGCGGAAGGTCCCGTTCGGCCACCAGGTCGACATGGGCGACGGATAGGACCCAGCCGCGGGGGTCACGTCCCGGATCGTCGAAGACATGGAGCTGTCGCGGGGTGCGGCCGCTGACGCCTGCCTTATCGCGCAGTGATCGTAGGACCGCTTGCGCAAGAGTTTCCCCTTGGTGGACGAAGGTTCCGGGCAACGCCCACCCCGATCTCGACAACGGGCTCTTGACAAGCAAAACCTGCAGCCTCCCCGCAGAGCTGGTGAGCACCGCAGTGTCCACAGCTACCGACGGGCGGGGGTACTGCTGCAGTTGGGCAGTGACTTCGTCGGTGGGAACCATGAATTTATTTTGCGCACTCTTGCGCAAAAAAACAAACAGCCGTAGCCTTGATTTAGAGCAACTTTGCTCAATATCTAAGTGGCCGTACTGCGGCTCAGTCGGGGGCAGACATGAAAGTCGAGCAGTTGCATATCGGAAGCGGCCACCAAGTAGGGCCTTTCACCCTTTTTCCGGTCTGGGCCGAGGGTACGTCCTCGGTCAGTCTCGCCACCGGGATCTCGGCAGATCTCGCCGTCGCTGAACTCTCTGCCGGTCCTCAGGTCAATCGGCTCGCGGTCACCAATAATGGCACCAAGCCCGCGATGCTTCTCGAGGGCGAACTGCTCGAAGGCGGACATCAGCACAGGGTCAGCGCCCGCGACGTCGTCATTGCACCTGGCGAGTCGTGTGAGGTGGAAACCGTTTGTGTCGAACAGGGCCGTTGGGGCGGTTCGGCCCGTCACTCCCATTCCGGACGGCGAGCCCCGCTCAACGTCCGCGTTGAGCTCAACCGCGGAGCTGCAGACGCCCGGCAGCAGGACCGGATCTGGAGGAGGGTGGATCGGTTCCAGGGGATGAACGCCGTATCCGCCACCCGATCACTGGTCGATCACATAAATGCCCGACAACGGTCGGCTCAGCTCTCGGTTCCCGATCCAATTGACGGGCAGCGCGGCGTCATTGTCGGACTCGGCGGCAGAGCGCTGATGCTCGAGCTGTTCGGCAGCCACCGTCTCTTCGTCCAGCATTATGCGGCGATCGTCGAAGCGGCGATGCTCGATATTCAGCTCGCAGGCGGTGTAGCTGCTGTGCTGACTCCTGCCCAGTCCGCACGGGACCTAGCAGTGCATGTCATGAAGCTGGGGCTTGCAGCCCAAGGGGGTCCGGTGGCCATCAACGGCGTGACGTACACCCAGCCTGGCTCTCAACCAGCCTTGGTGCACCTCACGGGGTGGGACACCCGGCACCCTCTGATGGCTGGCTAACGTCACTCCGCTATCGACTCCGTATCCGAATCACTTGGAGGTCCACATGCAACTGAACTCACTACAGAACGACCGCGCCGCCGGCGTCCTGGTTGCACTGGCGGCCGGAGACGCGCTCGGTGCGGGCTACGAGTTTGGCGAACCTCTGGCAGATGAGGCCGAGGTTGCGATGAAAGGCGGCGGCCCCTTTGGCTTTGCCCCTGCGGAGTGGACGGATGACACCGCCATGGCAATCGCGATTGCGGAATCGGTAGTCGATGGCGCGGACGCCCTCTGGACTCCCATGGATACGGCAACGCTGTCTGCAATAGTCAGTCGGTGGATTACTTGGGCTCGCACGAGCAAGGACGTGGGAGCACAAACCCGCGCTGTCCTCACCTCCGTTACGCGCCTGCAGGAGCAGGATGAACACCGATCCCTCGCTGAGTCCGCCTTCACGGCCGCTGCGGAGCTGCACCGCCGCAGCGGACGTTCCGGCGGGAACGGCTCCCTCATGCGCAATGCTCCGATCGCTCTCGCCTATCTGGGGGCAGAACCGGAGGTTTTGCGGGATGCTGCAGCCAAGGTCAGCCAACTTACGCATTTTGACCCTGATGCCGGAGAGGCCTGCGCGCTGTGGTGCCTGGCTATCCGGCACGCTGTACTCACCGGAGAACTTGATGTCCGCGTGGGACTTCGCACCCTAGATGAAAAACGGGCGGAACTCTGGCTTAGCCGCATCGAAACAGCCGAGTCTGCTCTCCCTCGTGACTTTGACCGGAACGGCTGGGTCGTGCAGGCCTTCCAGGGTGCATGGAGTGCTATCTCTTCGACGAAAGTCATCGGCGTCGGCCCCGCACATCTTCGAGCGGCACTCGAAGCATGCGTGCGCGGCGGTCGTGACACCGACACGGTGGCCGCCATTGCGGGCGGACTGCTGGGAGCGGCTTACGGATTCTCTGCTGTCCCGTTCGAATGGCGCCGCCGTCTGCACGGTTGGCCCGGCCACAGGACCTCCGATCTGATGACGCTCGGCCTTCAGCTCGCCCGCGGCAATGGCCGGACCCCCGGAGTCTGGCCCGACGTTGAATATTTCGACAACTCGGCGTTCATCGCCGCCGATCAGACCGACGTCGTTGCACATCCGGTGGATGACGGCGTCCTGTTAGGCGGTGCGCCGGCGCTGAACCGCAATGACTATGACGCCGTCGTATCACTATCGAGGATTGGGACCGCAGACGCGATGAAGGTGCCCGAGGAGGATCGGGCGAGCTTCTGGCTGCTCGACGAAGCTTCCCCCGGCAAGAACGCCCACCTAAAATTCGTGCTCGACGACGCAGCCAGCGCCGTCCAGACCTTCCGCGCGGAAGGCAAGCGGGTACTGCTTCACTGCGTCCGCATGGAGAGCCGCACACCGACCGTTGCTGCCCTGTATGGCGCACTGGTGTCCGGACTGTCACCACTCCAGTCGCTTGAAAAGGTCCGGGAAGTACTGCCGAACGCTCACCCCAATGAGGCTTTCATGCGGGTGCTCCAAAGCCGAGACGAGCGATAGTGCACACCGGTTGGCGATCGAGGGGACGCGTTGGTTTTCCTCTTGGCCCAGACGGCGAACCCTTCATAGCGACGCTTGGGGTGTCCGGTCCTTAGCGCCACTCGTCGCGCTCACCACTTTCAGAACTATTGAAGCGGTTGACTGAACGTTTTCTGAGAATTTCGAGCAGCGCGCCAATATGTCGGTAGGTACTGATATGAATATCTCCGTGACTATTCCCCAGCCTTTGACCCGAGAACAGCGAGACGCCCTAATGGTGGCGCGTTACTCCGACGGCGAGACGCTTGACGCGATCGGGCAAACATTCGGCATATCCCGCGAGCGCGTCCGTCAGATCATCGCCAAAGTCGGTGGTACGAACGCGGAGGAATCCCGCCGGAAGCGGATGGAAACGCGGGATGCAGCCATTGAAGCGACTCGTGAGTCGTTCATGAAAACGTTCGGGGTCTTGTGCCGCGACATGGCTAGGCAAGGCGTGACACGTGCCGATGCGGTCGTGAGGCTGAAATATCTATATCCCTCTGTAGACATCGATATCGCCGAAGATGCACTCAAATCATCTTCTATCGTGTTCGACAAGAGCCATCCTGAGGACATTTTCTCCAATGAAGTACTGACCGCCGGCGTGTGGTTTCTGACGGGTTCTGAACTAAGGCTCGGCCCGGACCTGCCATGGTCTGCAGTGAACCTCGACCTATCCCTCATCAACGATCTTCAATCGATTCTCGAGGTGACGTCTGCGACTGCAAGTGATCTCAGCACGATCCTGGGAGTGATTGGTGCTGCACAGAAGCATCTACGTGACAACCCGACTGCAAGCATTACAGGGGCGCGTTATGACCAACTCCGAGATGAGCTCGTCGATGCCCTCGGACTGGTCTCGAAGCAGGGTGCAGCACCTTGGCCACCCACCCGCCAGACGGTCATGAAGCGATTCGGCGGGTGGAATGAGGCTCTCGGCGCCATGGGGATCGGAACGACAACCCGTGGCCGGCCGAAGGGACTCCTCAAATTCACGCAGGAAGAATATGATGACGCCGTCAGCGACTTCAGCGCCTTCTCCAAAACAAATGGGATCAAGGCGACTTTTGCTGCGTACGACGAATGGGTGAAGCTGGAGCTGGGGAAGGGCATGACCCGACCATCGGGAGCATCGGTTCGAAACGTTTATGGTACCTGGGCCGACGCACTCCGATCAGTGGATGCTTGAACATGGAGTTCCCCGGGAGAGCAGAAGATCATCAGTCTCTCGATGCGGTTACCTTGCCCCCATGGTTTGACCAGGCGGACCTCATCGTCAGCGGGTATAGGCGAGGCGACCCGATACGCCTGCTCGCCTCAAGGCACAATTGCAGTGCCGGAGAGGTCTGTGACGCAATTATATCTGTGGGCATTCCCGCCGACGAGATGGAACGTGCTCGATCGGTTCGCCTGCGCAGCCTGAGGACCGAGGAAGTCATTTGGCAGAACCACGAGCTGCTGCTGAACCTTGAAGATGCTGGGATCCCTAGGTCCGACACCCCGAAGGTCCTTACTGCGCTCGGCATTGACATCGACGTCGATGTTGCAGCCGAGCTGGTAAATAACCCCGGCGTGCCTTCCGACAAGTTAGAGGAGGAGCTTCCTGCCCGCACCTCAATGGATCGCCTCAGTGTGCTCTATGTCGGCGGAAAGTTGCACGGAATCGAACCCGACTATCAGTGGGCGCTTGGGGTAACGATGCTGGAACAGATCTTAGAACTGCGATCGAACCTCGCCCCAGGAGTTCCGCCGCGCCGTATTGCTGAGCTGCTTGCCGTCATTGAAACCACCAAACTCGCCGTAGCGGCCCGTGAAATAACAACGATCTCCTTGCGTGACTATGAGCGGTTTGCCTCTGCAGAAGCACTAAGGCTCGGGACGAATAACCTGCAACCAGATGTCCGCTGGCCCGTCCCCGCACTCATTCTGCGCCACCGCTTTGGGCACGGAGCCTGGGAGAACGTGCTGCGTGACGCCGGAATGCGGTTGCACGAACCAGGGGACCGTTTGGAGGAGGATGCGGTATATCTTGCGCTCGATGCCTTCGCAGAGGAATGCATAAACTTTGAACGCCTCCTGGATATCGAGACGTATGATCGATGGGTTTACGCAGATGCTTCTTTCCGTCAGGAACGACCCTCCGCATCGGAGGTAATCCGCGCTTATGGCAGCTGGAGGGCAGCGGTTGAGGCCATCATGCCTCCACTTGGCAACTCCGACGAGGACACCACAGCGGACGGCGACGCGTTGTTCGATGGTCAATTCCTCTCTGGCGAGGACATTGTGCATCTGGAGGTGATCGAGGAGGCTGACCGGCAGGAGGCAGAGGGCTGGCAGCGGGCGGGCGAGCTGATCGGTGAATTGCTAGCGATCACTCCTTGGAACTCGTTTATCCAGATCCAGTACGGAGAGACGCTGGATGACCGAACACAGCCATACGCCCAAGCGACCCCGAGCGCGGACGGCGTGTGGTGCGAGGTTGTGTCGGAGCACTTCCTACCAGCTGCTGACTGGCCCATCAATCGGAATTACCTCAGCGAATCTGCATGGCAGCCGCCCGATGATGAGGTGCCGAATTGGCGTAGAACACAGGTGCCTCTGAGCGAAGCGGGGCATGTCTTACTGGCCGGACTGCGTTTCGGTCGCGGATGCCACGATGCGGGAAAGTTGCAGTGGAGTACGGGTGAGTTCCCACCGGGCCCACGCCCTGACGGCGGCGTTACAGCTGCAGACGTCCTCGCCGGGGCAGTACAGACACTGAGGAATGCGGGCTAACACGCCCCGAATCTGCTGAATGAGCTGCAATTCTAAATGGAGGAGCAGAAACATGGAGTTTCGATCATATAGGCCAAGAGTGCAGGGGTTCCCCACTGGTTGAGACCGGTTAGAGGTTCACCTCCTAGACGCCATTTTCTTAGAAGCCCCGAATCCTGTAACGACTATTTCCCAAGCACACAGCAGATTGTCAGGGCTCCTTGGTAGCCTGCGAATATCAGTGCAGACGTCGTCGCACCGAGTTCACGCCGGGGGGAAGAAATGCACGCCGTAGTCGCCGCTGCACGCGCAGTCGCTACCATCGCCCACCGCGGCCAAGTCGATAAGATCGGCATCGATTACATCGAGCATCCGCAGCGAGTGGCCGAGCGCTTATCCGAACCGCACAGCTCGAGCCCAAAGAACGGACGCGGCTCGCGGCCGAGTACCTGAAGGCTCTCGCCATCCTGAACGCCGAATAGCGTTGTCAACGCAAGGGAATCACCCTGCGTGTTCCACCAGCACTACCTTCGATTCCGCAACGATGCGGAACACCGGATCATCACAAGGGGAAATGATGCAAGTAGAGTTCGGCTGGTTCCTGGACCGCGCACCGTGGGCCTTCAACGACCCAGGGCTGAACGCCGTCCGCGTGGGTCCCCTCGGATTCACTGGACTCCTCCAGACCCGCCTCGGCATCACCCGCCCGGAAGTCTCGCACATCGCCCGCGTGAATCAATACGCTGCCCGGTTGCGGGAGCTTGACCAGGCCGACGCTTGGTTCCACCATTCCTTTACGGTCGACCCTTGGTCAACCGCATACGAACTCCTCGACGCACGCGACAATCTCGTTGCCAACGGGTGGGATGGCCAGCTTCCCGCAGGGGCCACCTCGGATCTCCTCCGCAGCCTGTCCGCGCTGGAGCAAATTCAGCTACCTCTCTCCCCTGCACTTGCCGACGATATCGCTGATCTCCTCAGCGCCCTCGACGCTCCCTTGGCACTTGGTATCTCAGCAATCTCCCTGCAACACCCGCGCGGGTCCTTCCCCGTGATCTGGCAGCGCATTCTGGATAAGTTGGAAGCCCGTGGAACCAACGTTCTGGAGCCTGCTGTCCCCACGGATGCATGGCCGCGGATCACCGTCCTGCAGGCAGAGACGGAATGGGAAGCTGCAGAGCATAGTGCTAGGTGGCTCGCCTCCAACCCACCCAATCGGGCCGGGCTGTTTCCCGGTACTGCCGTGGTGGCGTCCCACCCGACGTCCGTTCTTGACCACTATCTCGGAACCCACGGTCTCCCCCGGCTGGGCGTCGGCGCCAGGTCCCGGTGGAGGGCGCAGGATCAAATCATCCCGCTCTTCATGGAAGTGATTTGGGGCCCCGCCAACGTCCAGCTGCTGGGTGAGTTCCTCTCGCTGCCGGCCGGTCCCGTGCGCGGGCGCGCCGCCCGGGAGCTCCTCGGCGCACTCAAGGCGGAGCCCGGGACCGGAGGGCCTGCCTGGAAGCAAGCCCTCGAGAACATTGCGGCGGAACTGGAACGGGGACCCGCTATTGCAGCGGAACTCGACAGTCTCTTCTCCAGCGAGCTCCTGCTTGAGGAGATCGGAGTGACCGGTGCGCAGCTTGCCGCCAAGGCAGCATGGCTTGCAAAGCGCCTGAGCGCTCTCTTGGTACACGATGAGGAATTGAAGTCGACGGCGGCTCAGCTGCAAACCCTCCTCTCCCTCGTCTCGGGACTCCCTGCCGTCTCACGCACCGACCTGCGCCGCATCATCTCATCGGTGGTGGCCGAAAGTTCGAACCCACTTGCCCCCGCCGAGGCTGCACCCTGGCTCCGGCTCAATCACCTTTCCGAGCTGATGGACGACGTCGGCGACGTGCTCTGGTGGGGTTTCCAGTCAGCCTCCAGTCCACGGGCCCGCCGTTGGGACGCTCAGGACATGGCCGCCCTTGCCACCGTTGGCGTCCATCTTCCCACCCCCGAAAGCATGGCAGCACTGCAGGTGTCACAGACGCTTGCAGCGAGTCAGCGCTGCAGGAACCTGCTCATCGTCACAACAACCCAGCTCGACGGTGAACGGTCGGAGGGGAATCCCCTGCTTGAAGCCCTCGTGGCGGCACAGCCTATCGAAGCCGAACCGTCGGGTACGTCGGAATCGTTGCGAGCACGGGTTGCCGCAGTGACCGTCTCTCCTGACGAGACGGTCCAAGACAGCCGCTGGCACCTTGCCGGCCGTGCAGCAGCTTTGGTTCCTGTTCCTCGGCGGCCCATCACCGCGCCACCGGCTGCGTTCGACGTCGGCCCCCGCCCGGACTTTCTGCCTGCTTCCCTGTCCTTCACCCAGCTGGGCAACCTCTTGGGCTGCTCCCTGGCATGGGTGCTCGACAAGAAGGCGAAAATTCGGCCGGCAGATGCAGAAAGCACTCCCAGCGGCAACAAGATGATCGGCACCTTCGTCCACAAGCTGGTTGAGGAACTCCAGCATGATCTCTCCTCCGCGCACCGGGCAGTGCCGACGCCCGAGGAGATCGAAGCGAAGTTGGAGGCACTGCTGCCTCACCTCGCCTCGGAGTTCCTGCTGCCAGGCAACAGCGCACGGCTCAAGAACGTCCGGACGATTGTGCTCGACTCGGTCATGAAGTTCTTCTCGACCCTTAGCGCCGCCGGAATCACCATTGAGTCGGTGGAGCATCCCTTCGAGAAAGACCTCGACCTCACGGTTGGCGGGGAACCTGTCACCGTGCCGGTGAAGGGCTCGGTCGATGTCGTCGGAATTGACGACGCCGGGCGGCCAGTGGTGATCGATCTCAAGTGGAGCAACAAGGACAAATATCGGGTGTCCGAGGTTCGGGAGGGCAAGGCACTCCAGCTCGCGCTCTATCAGTGGTCGCTCCAAAAGGAGGGCGCTCAGGCCGCCCCGGCGGCCTACTACCTTCTCAAACAGGGAACGTTCGCATCGACCAATCCGGCCTTCGGCAATCAGCTCACCAGTGAGCAGGACCCGGAGGCGCTGTGGAACAAGGCCCTGAAGGCAGCCGAGTTTTCGATCGAGGAGGTCCTCAACGGGCGTGCTACAGCCGATCCGCTAGTCGAGGCGGGGCGGGTGGCTGAAGGTGGGCCGTCCGGTGAGGAGCTGGCAGCGGCGGCCGGCCGGTTCTATGCCAAACCGCCGTGTACTTTCTGCAACTTCACCAGGCTCTGTGGATTGAAGGGGGACTTCTCATGAATGAGCTAGGAAACGTCCGGATGGTCTCGGCGAGTGCCGGCACCGGCAAGACGCACTACTTGACCAACGTCATTGCCGACCAGATCGCGGCGGGTGTCCCGGCGTCGGGCATCATGGCGACGACGTTCACCAAGAAGGCCGCCGGTGAACTGAAGGAGCGGATCGCTGCCAGGCTGCTCGATGCACACCAGACGGGCCAAGATCCGCAGCGGCTGAAGGACGCCGCACAGCAGTTGTCGGTTAGCCTCATTGGAACTGTCAACAGCGTCTGCAGTCGCCTGCTGACCGAATATGCTATCGATGCGGGCCTGTCCCCTGCCCTCGAACCCATTGCCGAGGGTGAACAGGACGGCATTTTCCACCTCGCCACCGACAGCGTCCTGGCCGAATATTCCGACCGTATCCTCCCGATCGCGCGCCGGATGAGCATGGCGGAGGACAACGAATGGGCGTCCCTGGTGCGCAGCATCTGCGACGCCGCCCGCAACAACCTCCTCGCGCCGCGGGACCTCGCCGGGTGTGCCGAGCGGTCCTGGCTGGGCTATCAATCCCTGCTGGAGCGTCGGGCTGACACCGACGACCGGCCCAGCTGGCTGGACCAGTTCCGCCAGTGCCTTCCCGACCTCCAAGCGGTGGCCCGCAGTGGCGTCGACTCCAACGGGAAGTCGGTCAATACGACGGCCGCGAGCTTCACCAACAACTTCCCCACTATTGTCGACCGCATCACCGCCCTGACCTCGGTGGAGGACATTTCGTGGGAGCAGTGGCGCGGTGTTGTTCCATCGGGGGCCTCAGCACCGATCAAGCGGATCTTTGAGGGCCCGGTGACGGCGTTCAAGGAGGGGCTGCTCTCCAATCCGGCATTTCACGACGACGTCGAACAGTTCATCCGGCTCGTCTACGCCTGCGCGGCCGAATGCATGGACGCCTTCGCCGAGTTCAAGCGACTGCACGGAGTGATCGACTTCGTTGACCAGGAAACGCTCGCCCTGAAACTGGTGCGCGACAACGAGGCCTTCCGCAGCTCCTTCGCCCAACGGGTGCGGTTCCTCGTCGTCGACGAATTTCAGGACACCAGCCCCCTGCAGCTCGAGCTGTTCCTGCAGCTCAGCGGGCTCGTTGAACAGGCAGTGTGGGTCGGGGACCCGAAACAGGCAATCTACGCGTTCCGGGGGACCGACCCCGAGCTGATGAACGCCGTCGTTGCCAATGTGACGGACAAACGCCAGCTGAAATATTCGTGGCGGTCGCAGCAGTCCGTCATCGACCTCTCCAGCGCCGTCTTCGTTCCGGTGTTCGAGACTGCGGGAATGGATCCAGCGACAGTAGCGCTGACGATCACCCCTGACCACGCCGGCTGGCCAGCGGGCTCTCTGGAGGCCTGGAATCGACCGGCAGGCAAGGACGGAGACCGCCTGGCGGCGACGGCCGCCGGTGTAGCCGACCTGTTGACACGGCGGGAATTGAAACCGTCCGACGTCGCCGTGCTGACCCGAAC
Organism: Arthrobacter zhaoguopingii; assembly: GCF_009828595.1. Lineage (GTDB taxonomy): Bacteria > Actinomycetota > Actinomycetes > Actinomycetales > Micrococcaceae > Arthrobacter_D > Arthrobacter_D zhaoguopingii. The sequence goes on along the minus strand of NZ_WPNY01000009.1, from coordinate 155,658 downwards.
AAACAAGGAGGCTGAGACGATCGCTGCCTCCCTCGCGGCACTCGGGGTCCGGGCGAGCCTCAATAGTCAACCGCTGATGAGTGCACGGGAGGTGCAGCTCGCCCGTGCGGCGATGGCCTTCGTCGCCGATGCATGGGACACCGTGGCACTGACAGAGATCGTCGCCTTGCACCCCGACCATCGAAGCCACCAGAGCTGGCAGCAGGAATTGCTCGGGTCGGCCGAACCGTCCGAGACGCTGACCGGCTGGGCCGCGGATCCGGTCTGCGCGGCGCTCACCTCGCTGAGAAGCCGGGCCAGCCGCGCGACACCCACGGAGGTTTTCGAGGGAGTGGTGAGCTCACTCAGCCTTCCGGAGCTGATTAAGGCCTGGTCCGCGCCGGAGACGCGTCTGCGCAACCTCGACGCCGTGCGCGCGGAGCTCAACAACTATTACGAGGCGTCCAAGGCGTTGCGGACGCCCGGGACGCTGCGCGGCAGCCTTCGCTTCCTTGCTGACTCAGACGCCATGGGAGCGGAGAACTCCGGGGACGACGTCGTCAACGTGCTGACCTATCACAAGGCGAAAGGTCTGGAGTGGCCGGTCGTGGTGATGGAAAGCCTCGACCGGGAGGTCGGAGCCCGGGCCTTCGGTACAGCAGTGGAGAGCGACGACTCCTTCGACCTCAGCAACCCACTCGCCGGCCGGTGGATCCGGTTCTGGCCGTCGCCGTTCCCCCACAGGGGTTCCCCCTTGGACACTGCGGCGAAGAGTTCGGAGGTCCTGGCTAGGAATGAAGCGCGTGAGCGGCGCAACGCGGCACGGCTGCTGTACGTCGGGATGACCCGGTCGGTTTCGACGACGATTCTCACCGCCAAAGGATCGGCACCTGCGGGCCTGAATGATCTCGGCGTCGACCAACTGGTTTCCTGGTCCGGCGAGGGCAGTGAAGGATTGATCTCCGTTGCGGGCACTCCCGAGCCGATGCCCGCTGACGTGTACACCTATACCGCTGATCAGGAGCCCGCCCTCAAACTGGGAACCGTGGGTGCTCAGTACACTGACGTCGTCGTCCCCCGGACCTTGGAGGAGTATCCGCCGGCTCGGATTCAGGCGAGCAAGCAAGAAGCAGGCTCCCGGCCGGAAACCGTGAGCGAGCACACCGATCTTGGTGACCGGCTGATTCCCCATGGTGATCAAGGCTGGGATGCGGTGGGCTCAGCGATTCACGCGTACCTCGGTACCGAGTACGGCGCCCTGGCGCAGAGCGACCAGCTCGGACTCGCGAAGCAGATCATCGACCGGTGGCAGGTGGGCGACCTAGTTAGTGCCGATGTTCTCCTGGTAGCCGGCGAACGGTTGACCAAGTTCCTTTCGGCTTCCTACCCTGCCGCCTTCCAATACCGGGAAGCACCCATCGCGTGGCGGAATGACCAGAACCAGGTGATGGAGGGGTGGATCGACCTCCTGCTGGAGACCCCCGCTGGTTATGTGCTGATCGATCACAAGAGCTACCCGGGGCAGGATCCGGCTGGTCACATCAGGGACCACTACCTCGGGCAGATGGACGCCTATCGTCAGGCGATTCTGGCGGCCACCGGAAAGCCGGTTATCGAGACCCTGATACATCTGCCTGCGCTAGGGAAGATGTACAAAGTGCACTGAACGGACCGTTACGCGGATGCCACCGCCCTGAACCTCGGATACCTTCGGGATCAGGGCGGTGGATCAACTAAGCGACCTGCATCTCAGGCTGCTCGGACGACGGTTTAGTACCTTCGATCACGGGCCTGCAGAGCTCGAGGACAGGGTCGGACAACTGCCGTACAACACGCGCAAGTTCCACCTCGATGAAGCTCTCGATGAAGTTGATGGCGATGATCTCAGGAGTCCGCTGTGAATCAGCCGGACCTTCAAGTTGACGATCGAGCCAGTCAGATGCCTCGCCCAGTACGAGTGGGTAGTTCGTTCCGGCGTCCGCCCTCCCCAGGTGGTGCAAAAATTCCTCTTTGAAGGAGACCGGATCAATCTTCGGATCCGAGAAGCCCTTGTCTGCCACCAGCGAGAAGTACATGGGCATAACCGACTGCTCATACAATTCGGCCATTGCTAGCGCCCGCGCGAGGTGCTCGGGTCCGACTTCTTGATCGGCACTGCCACGCCGGATCACCACGCGCACACTGGGCAGCGTTTCCCTCAGTCCTCGGGAGGCTGACTGCAGGAGGTAGATGCTCTTGTGACCTTCGATCTCCGCTTCCCCCCTGGCAGCAATCAGTTGCTTTGCGCGCTCAGATTGAGGATCGGCTCGCAGCAACTCTTGCGGGTCCTCCTTCCAGAACACGTGCAGAGCAGCCTTGAATTCGGCCATATGCTCGAACATCCTCAGCCGCCACTCAGTGGCCAGGTCAGTTCGTGTTGCAGCGTAATCCAACGCTGACCGATCCACAGTCGACCGTGCTATTCGCACCGCCTTGATACCGAGAACTGTCGCAATCACAACACCGGCCACCGCTGCAATGGCCGTGGTGGTGTCAATCAAAAATTCATACTCCAACTTTTCCCCCACTTATGGATCTTTTCGTTGCACCGCCTCGGTGCAAGCTATTTCTATCAGCGGATCGGCCGATTCCCAATTCACCACGATCCTCGATGCTGCATGCCGAAACAGTTGGAAAGAGTCAGCTATTCGGTGAACCGTGCGACCCATTAAGTAAAGACCGACAATGTCCGAAATCACTCTGAGCAGATTTCTTCCCAGATATGCCCAAGACGGCGGAAATGATGCCGGCCACTCCATGGCGGCTCACTGCACGGGTGGACACTGGCGGAGGCAGGAGCTGGGGAAGCCAGGTTCCCGTATAAGACCCTGCATTCAGCCAGAACTGACGGCCATTCCAGTTCCCTAGAGCGGCACATATTCGCCTCGTTGATGGAGTGACCCGCAGCGCTGAGCGCATTGGGCGAGTGGGAATGCCCTAAAAGTCGACCTCAGCTAGCAGGATACGGCTCTGACAGATCCCAGACCTGGGCAAATTCGTCCTCAACCCAGGGCCAAACCTGCCGTCGACCCTCTTCGACGGAGTCGATGTCATCAGCCAAGGGCCCGAAAACTACGAATTCATGTGGGATGACCCTCCCGGCTATATCTTTGCGACCCATTGGATCGGGAAAGCGCAGCGCAACCGTCTCACCGACACGCAGGCAGGCTTCCGGCTCATCCTCGACGCCCGAGAAGACGCGGTCGTATGCCAGAAGCGGGTCCTCTAGTCCCCCGTAACGAAGAAACCGGAAACCCCAGGTCCGCCCACGCGTGGCCCAGAGGAAGCTCATCTGCGGCTCCTCAGAAGGATCTGCTCCTTTTCGCCCTTGTCTAAGTCCAGCCGGAAGCCGGTCAACGTGGCCGTTAGGTAGTCGTGCTTGGCCAGCGCTTCCGCGTTGATTAACCTAAGTCTGTCTCCCGCCAACTCGGCCGCCTGATTCACGATACGGGGACCGACAAACTTCAACAGATGGCCGATTGGGGCGGGCAACTTGCCCTTGCTTCCAATCAGTACGGCAGCAAGAGCTCCAGCGCCGCCCAATAGATTTTCGGCGACTTTCCCAGGGATCTGCTTTGCTTGCGCCCACCGAACATGTCGCTCGAACGGGAGCATTGCAGCCAGTGGCAGGATCAGCTCCAGCCCTACACGCTTGGTCACCTCGATCTTGTCTGCGTTGAAGCTCGCTGACGAGAGCAATACGAAGTCCTCGCCTACCGACAGCGCGTCGCTTGCTTCCACCAGACCGGCGAGCGCCTGGCGCAGTTCGACGATGTCATCGCCTGCCTTCTCAATTAGAAGATCCCTGAACTTGAACACATCCAGATCGGGCAACAGATCGGACTTGGACAGCGCCATGACCCATATACGCGGGAACTCGACAAGAGGCTTGCCGTCCTCCAAAAGATCGTCCTTGAGCGATAGTAGTCCGTTGCGGAAGCTGGCCAGCAACGATTTTAGGTATCGTTCCTCCTCTCCGGAGTTGTCGAGCAACCGCTGACCATCCACCAGCAGAAGAGCAACGTCGGAACTGAGCAAGGACCTGAATGTGTCAACCCTGCGCCGAGCCTCCTCCTGCCCGGTCACGTTCGACTCGAACCACTCCCCCGGGTAGTCGTGCCAGACGAGGCGCAAGGCGTCGAAGGGCTTGGTTTTCGACGCCCTGGCATCAGCCCTATCCTTCAGCTTGACCGAGAAAGAGTAGGACGTGGCGGAGAAACGGTTGGCCGCGGGTACCCGGGCCGAGTTTCTCATGCCAAGGTAGTTCCGGTGCAGCCGATTGCCTTGGCCGATATCGTCGGGCACAACATGGAACAAACTCCTTTGCAAGTAGTGAGGCTCCTGTGTGGCTCCGAAGAAGGAGGAGAGCAGGACAGTTTTTCCACTGCCACTCTCGCCAAATACCGCAATGCTTTGCTCTAGCGCTCTGTTCAGTTGCATAAGAGAAACCTACGCCAGTCGGTGGCACGATGAAGAACGAAAGCTTCACACCTAGAAACGGCGGCCAGACCACCGAGGTGAGCCGGCGGAGTAGCTGCCACTTCCAATGATTTAGTGACCCTCCGTTCGTCCCATTAGTCGGATGTACCCTCGCATAAAGACCGGACGACAGGAAGCACCATTCGTGCACGGGCAGCAAGGAAGTTGTCGTAATCACGAACGAGCCTCTCGCTGTCGGACTCAAGATATGGGCCAGCCTCGGCAAGCTCTGCGTACGGAATGAGATGCGATGTCAATCGAGCCCGCACCACATTCTCTCCTATATCCGAACGGTCAATCCGATCCTGGAGATACTGCAACGGGGACTTGTTCGAAATATTCCGGTTCGTGCTCCAGGAGATGAGCGCGCAATTGAGAGCCCGCATTGATTTTTGCTGCTCCACCTTCCCGATCTTCAAAAGCAACGAATCGGGGAAAAGGTGGTGGTACTCCCGTTTGGACAGGTTGCTGGCGGTAACGGTTTGATCATCGGCTACATCACGCGCGCCCTCCCTTAGCGCGACGGCCAGCAGGCCTCGAGCGAGGACCTCCCTACCCCGCGGCCACGCGGCCCCAATGAGGTCGTCCTCCGTTGGCAATGGGGTCACCTCCGGATCGAAAATTGGAATTATCTTCCAATCACTTTCTTCACCTATGAGCAGACGCCGTAACCCCCGATAGTCCTGCAACGCTCTCGTGGCCGCTGACTGGTCGTAGCGTCGCGTCAGGAAAGATCTCCACAAGTAGGCACGCATTAGCCTTCGGGCATTGCCTGCTTCGTCCAAGGATGAGGGGAAGAATCGGTGAAGTGCGGCAATGATTGGAAGCGATGCCACTGAGGGAAGCCGTTGGGCATCGTAGATCCGCTCTGCGTCGAGCATTTCAACGGCCCATTTGATACCGGCGATGATCTCGTCCCAATCGCCGGCTACGTCACTAATATTCATCCGCTGATAACTGCGCTGATTTGGTGCTCGATCAGATCGTAAAGCTGCACAATCGAGCGCTAATGTCCCGCCGTCGATGTAACGATGAAGGGTAGGCACAGCGGCGTGCAGATCCTCCACAAGTTCATGCAGGGATGACCCTGTCGCCTCTTCGAGTTGTGCGACAACGATGTCGAAGGCCGACAACCGAACAGACGATGTATTCATCTTGATGAAGACATCCAAAGCTACGTCCTTGGGCGTTTCTTCGGGAAGACTTAAATAGGGAATGTTGTACTGAGAGACACTGGCGGCCAGTTCCTGGACCCTGACGTTCAAATTCCATGCTTCTTTGAAATCACCGTCTGTGGCTGTCAATGCCCAATCATTGCGCCGATCATCGCCTAACGGGTTCAGGAGCCGGAGTGGTATGTATCCGCGGCGGTACACTTCGACAGGATCTTCACACCACAGAGGATAAAGCTTCCCGCCCCGTGTCCACCGGTACTGCCCCAAGACCCGCGGGGCGGGTTGCGTTCCTTCTTCTTCGCCATTTTCGAAACGAATGAAATACGTCCGATTCGAATAGTTGTCGTGCATCGCTCGCCACAACGCGGTGAGCCGCTGTTGACCATCGAGAAGATGTTCGGTAACGCGGTCCCCAGGACCGAATGCGGGCGCTGATTCGAGCTCTCGACTGGCGAATGGTTCTTCCGCCCCAACCTTGAGGACGAGTACCGCGCCGGCGGGCAGCTTGCGCAGGACGGTCTCCAGTAAGCTTCCTACTTCGTTATGGCTCCAGGCTTCAAATCGTTGAAATCGGGGTAGTCGGAGGCGTCGTTCGGCCACCGAGGTGAACCAATCTTTGAGAGGCCTATTCAACGCTTCCATGGGTTCCCCGGTTCTACTCCGCCTGATTCATGCCCTGTCTAAGGTCCTTTTGAGTCTATCCTCCGACCTACCCCTCAATCCCCTGCCCCGGAATTGGTTTCGGTCGAGTCTCCGGCTGTGGAAACTCAGGGAAGCTGTCTGCAGGACCCCTAAGCCGCGCTATCCCGCTTAGGTCGTATCATCTAAGGATGAACGATTCCCTCTTCGAGTTCGGCCCTGCAGACGCTGACCACTCGGAGCCGGCCGAGCTTGCCACCCCGATTCGTGACGATCAGGTCAAGGCAATTCGAGAGGCGTTCGCCGATGCCGCCATCGACGACCAGGACCGCCGGAAGGAAATCGTCGAAAGTGCTGCCTTACGTGGTGTGACTTCCTTGCGTGAGCTTCACGCTCACGAAGCTCGACGGGTCCTGCAGCGTATTCAAGAAGCCACTGCGACGAAGTCACGGCCAGCCGGTGCTTCTGACTGGGACCTTCGCGAAGAAGACACTTGGATCGACCGTCTCTGATCCGCATCGAGTAATCCGGTCGGGCAATTGTCGCCGACACACATGAGCCGGGTGATATGCCCGGAGGATGTATGGATTACCAGTTCCGTCGGCGGCATTTCTGATTTTGAGCTTACCAGCGGTCATTGCGTTGGTCCCTTTTGACAGAATTACCGCAACGTCACCCCGATTCCCGCATTCGAGCACCAGCAGAGTGGGACGCACGAACTACACTGAGGCAAAATCAGCCCATCTGGCGCCCGCCGGACAGGTTGACCAATGAGAATTACTCAAGGGCCTTTCATGGGCTGGAGGGACACCGATGGTCGTCAAGGTTTTCAAGAGCATCACGTTCGTGGTGGTTGGTACGCTCGTCCTGGGACTGGCCGGCCTCGGTGTCGCGAATGTGTTCGGGTTGAATCCATTCCAGATGAGCCAGGTCGACCGGAGTCAGCCCGTGCTGCTGAAGTCGGTGCAGGACATCAGCCAATATCACGCTGCGGTGGGCAACTTTGAGGTGTTGCTCGACAGCGAGGATGATGTCGCCTTGTTGCCTGGGTTCGTCGCTGGACGGCGGACGCTTTTTGTCGCGGCGGGCACCGTTAACTCGCATGTGGATCTGTCAGGCCTTGCCGATAAGGACCTGAAGCTGTCTGCGGACGGCAAGTCGGTGACAATCCGGCTGCCCGAGCCGAAACTCGACAAGCCCAACCTCGACTTCGACCGGTCCTATATCTACGATCAGGACCGGGGCATTGCCGACCGGATCGTCGATGCATTCGAGACCCCCGAGCAGACGGAGTTCTACCAACTCGCCGAAACGAAGATGACCGCTGCCGCGGAGGAGTCGGAGCTTCGGAAGCAGGCTGCTAAGAACACCGAAGCCATGCTGACGGGTATGTTCGGCTCGCTAGGAATCGACGTCACCTTCCTCGGCGCCCCGTCCGACTGACCGCGTTAACCGGGTCGGTTGTGATCCGGAACCGCCGTAGGGACCATCGGCCGTGTCGTGCGCTCAGATGCAACCGCTGCCGCACCCGCCCGATCAGCGAACCGTTCCGAAAGGGTCATCAAAGCGGTGGCTTCTGGCAACGCTGCGGAGAACTTCAGGTTCTTGACCATCTCTACGGGAATCCTTGGCACCAAGTTGTCGAATGGGATCTCGGCGAACTGCTGAGGGTCAGCGCCATTACGCAGGACCATGAGATCGTTGTACGACCGCCCCTCCCCTGCTGCAAGGCCGGCCCGGAGAGTCTCGTTCGCCTTCAATCCTGCCCAGGTCCAAAGGTGGATGTCCTCCCCCGATTTCTCAAGAACGAGTCCGTCCCTTGAGACCTGCCCGACCCGGGTCTCCCTGACGAGCTTCAACCGCTCAGTCGCTCGCCTCGATAGCGGAACATCCGGAGTCTCGCCGAGAAGCACGTCGCGTTGCGCCCGCATCATCTCAAAGGACAGAGCGATAGCGTCGCTGTGCCATCGGACATCGCCCTTGTGCGCAGCGGGGCTGACAGCCACTTCGAACCGTTCCCAGTTCACATGCTCGATGTGCCAAGCGCGGCCGTTCATGAGGATGGGTTTAGGGTCTAACTTCTCGGAACCTGCTCGCGGCAATGCGAGTGGTGAAATAAAGCCGAGTTCCTTGTTGCCGCTTGTGACGCGCAATTCCTTCTCGGCGTTGAACGAACTAAGAAGGTCCATGAAATGGCGGCGGCCGAACGCCTTCTCGGCAGCTGGCCCAATCACCAGCAGCCCACTGTCCTCGATGAGAAAGCCTTCCTCCCGCAGGTACGTGAGCACTTCGTCGCCGTCGTCCATAAGACCCAGCGTCCCCCACCACTCCCGCCAGGTCGTGGCTCCGAATGCACCTTCCTGCAGTGCGAGCGCAAGAAGCTGCTGTGCGGTGAGGTGCCGAGGGTGGGGCGGGGGTGTGATGGGCTCGACAAAGCCCCGCTTCCATAACAGGAGAAGGCCCACAGCCTCTAGAAAGGAATCCGAGTTGGTGCTTAGGAAAAGGGTATTGCGCCTTGTCCCGGGCCGGCGCCCAGTTCGGCCGAGCCTTTGCAGGAACGAGGCCACAGTTCGAGGCGCATCTATCTGGATTACGCGATCGAGGTCCCCGATGTCGATACCCAGCTCGAGTGTGGAGGTGGCCACAATAACGGTGTTATGAGTTTCCGCGAACGCCTGCTCGGACCTGCGCCTCTCCTCCGCCGAAAGTGACGAGTGAGACACAAACGTTTCGACATCGAGCGCCCGCAACTCGAAGGCAAGCTGCTCACTCACGCGGCGCGACTCGCAAAACACGAGCCGTTTCTCACCTCGGTGCAGGCTTGCAATCACCTTCGCTGCGTTGGTGACCGAGCCGACGAAGTCGAGGAGAACCTCAGGCACGGGTGCCGAAGCCGCTGATTCTTCGGAAACCACACGAAGTTCGCGCTTCCCTGTCCCATGGACCCCTCCGCCTTGCAGCCAACGCCCGATCTCATGGGGATTTCCGACCGTCGCTGACAATCCGATCCGTTGAATAGGCCGCCCCGTTATCCGCTCTAAACGAGCCAAAACGCCGAGTAGGTGCCATCCGCGATCCGACGCCGCGAAGGCATGCAGCTCATCGACGACGATGGCCTGAATCCCGGAGAACACCCGGTTGTGGTCAACGCGTTGGGACACGAGCATCGCTTCGAGTGACTCGGGTGTGGTCAGCAGAATGTTCGGGGGTTCGGACAAAATGCGCTTTCGCGCGGGGTCCCCGACGTCGCCGTGCCAGAGTCCTGCCCGGCGACCCAGCCAATCGGCATACTTCGTGATGCGTGGGTGCAGATTGTTCAGCAGTGCCCGTAACGGCGTTACGTAGAGGACAGACAGACCTTGCCATTGCTCCTGAACCATAGTGGAGAGCAGCGGGAACACCGCGGCCTCGGTCTTCCCGCCGGCCGTCGGTGCAATCAATACGCAGTCATCGCCCGAACGCACCGGTTCCACTGAGGCGGCCTGCAGGGGGCGCAGGCTGGGCCATCCCAGCGAGTTGACGATGTGATACTCGATAGCTTCGTCCAAACCGGTGTTGCCCGTCATGCTTTAGAACTCCAGATCGACGTCGTCAACCGACGAAGCGGCACGCAGATCCCCGCGCGTCTGGGCTTCCCGCTCGACGTCGGTCAGCTCAGAGGCGCTCAGCGTGAGCTTGTAGTGTTTACGCGGGTCGAATTCCGGGAACTGATCCACGCGGTCAAGCACGTCGGCCACCAGCTTCTTGAGGAAAACACGGGGCGCTACCCCGGTTCGGCTGCCCAATTCCCCAGCGACCGCGGCGGCCAAGCCTGCGATATAAGTGTCATCAACGACCGAGTGAATGCGCTCAGCGGAATGTGCCCCGGTCGCATAGATGTCGCGCACGCGGCTGCCGAGCTCGACCAACGACTCGGGGGTGAATCCGTGCAGGCGGATTTGCGTGGCTCGTGGATTGTCAAAGCGTGCTTCCGAACCGAAATCAGTGTGCAGGCGCTGGGCGAGCGGTGCAAGCCGCTGGACCCCCTGCTGTCCGTCATAGAAGGCGGGCGTGCCCGTCATCAGCAGGTAAAGGCCAGGATAGCGCCCGCTATCGACCTCATCCATCAGCTGGCGCAGCGCGTTCAGTGACTTTTCGCGCACATCGGATCGCATCCGCTGAAGGGTCTCCACTTCATCCAGCACGAGGACGAGCCCCGCGTAGTCAGAGTCGCGCAGGACTGTCAGGAGCCCTTGAAGAAACCCCAGCGCTCCGAAGTGATCGAGTTCGCCGCGCACACCAGCGGTCCGGCGTGCGCTTGCCGAAACGTGCGGTTGACCACCAAGCCAGGCCAGAAGGGCATCCGCCTCGGCGTTCTTCCCATTTGCACTCATCTGGCGATAGGCACGCAAGGCCATGGCAAATGCCGGCGCCTCCTTTGACACCGATGCGAGACGCTTCTCAAGCAACTCCTCGGTCCGGTGTTCCAGGTCGTCGCTGTTTACCGGACCGGCGGCTTGAACGTCCTGCCCAAGTACGTACAACCATCCGTCAATGACTTCACTGAAGGCTCCGCTGGGGACGGTGGGCGTCGAGAGGTTCTCAACGATGCGCCGGTAGACCTTCTCCAACTTGTACAGAGGGGTCTCAGTTTCAGAAATCTGGATTTCGGCGGTGGCGAAGTTCTTCCTTTTGGCTCGTTCTGTCAGCCAGCGCGAGAAGAACGTTTTACCGGAACCGTACTCACCCCGGACGGCCTTGAATTGCGCTGCTCCGTTCCTGGTTGCGTCCAGCTCATTGTCAATGGCTGTTTCGAAGCTGCCGAGTCCGACGGCCATGATGTCGAGCCCCTGCTGTGGCACCGTGCCCCGGCGCAGTGCATCGATAATCTCCCTACGCCGGCGAGGACTGATCCCATTCTCGACCATCACACCACCTCGAATTGCTGCTTGAGCAAATCGATGTCCAGCCTCAAAGTTTCGCCGTCGCTGTCATAGGACAGGATGTCGTAACCCTCAACATTCAGGACGCGTCTGACGACAGCCACGCCTTGCCCGATGCCCGCGTGCGGTAGCCCGGCAGCCGACGCGACCGTGTCTTGGTGAGCACGCCCACTGCGGTCTACAAGGGTCCGCAGAACGGTTTCAAGAAGCGAGCCAGCCGTGCTCGCGGCCCGGCCTGCAAGCCTAATCTGGTCGGCGTACACCTCCGATGCAAGCACACGGGTGACGAGGTCGTCCGTGCTCGCCTGCACGGGAGCGGGCACCTTATCGAGGTCAAATAGAGCAGGCCCCGTCTCGTCTGCATGCTTCTTCTGCACCTTTCTCACCGGAGCGACGGTTACCGGTGGCCTCTCGGCGACAGGGTCATTCCACCAGGCCGGAGCCTGCGGTGGTGCCTGCTCCCAACCCTTCGGTGCCTTCTGGGCCAGAGACTGCTGGTACACAAGCACCGGCACAGTCAACTCGGCCAGCGCAGCCCCGCCGTGGTAGCCGGCCCGGGTAGATCCATAGCGCGCGTCATCGCGCCACAGCAAAACTGCCTCACCCGCGTCGAGTGCGACCCGAGGTCCCCTTACCAGGACCTCACCGGGTCGAACCGGACCGGAGCTGGCTGGTCGCCATCTCGAATCACTACCGGCCACGGCTGGAAGCATCTCAGTTTGCCGCTCGACGACGTGTCCGTGGTCGGAGGTGATCACTACGGCTCGTCCAGCGATCGATGCGGCATTGAGCAGTGCTCGCAGCGGATCCAGGTCTCCCATGGTCCACGGCCGCCCTGCGGTGTCATTTTTGTGCGTCGCGTCATCAATGGCATTGATGACGACGCCGACGACCGGCACCGCAGGGTCGGCGATTGCTGTTGCCACGGGATCGGCAAGTTGGGCGCCCCCTGAAGCCCGCAGCTCGCCTTTGTGGAACATCCTCGCACCGGGAAATGCTTTGGCCAGACCGGTCTTTTCAGTCACGGAGTTGCCGTCCCGAATCTCGCCGCAGAACAAACTTGTCCTGGAAAGTTCCGTCATTGACGGCAGAGCCGCCGCAGCAGCAAGCCGGCGCTTGGTGGAGCCTGGAACCCACTCGACAAGCCCCGAACGCCCGACCTCAGCAGCGAGGTCCGCAGCGATTGCAGCGCTCATTCCGTCCAAGACCACCAGGAGCACGCCCCCGAATGCCTTCCAAGGGTCAACGACGCGACGCAGAACCTGCTCAACACCGAGCGCCGGTCCCTCGTGTAGCAAGTCGGCTATTGCGCTCTCCGCAGGCGAGTCACTTAGATGTGTCGCGGCTGTCTCGTCCCTCGATCGCCGCTTGGCTCGCACTCGCTCGATCAGTCGGCCGTAGGCAGCACCTACCTCAGGGTCCGTGGATCCGCTCCAGAGCACCCCAAGCGCAGCGTCGACCCAAGCGCCGTCGTCAAGCTGCCGCTGAAGGTCGCCTCGAAGGTTGTGCGTTTCCTGCTCATCTGTGGCCAGCCAGCGGGTAAGCCTTACGGCCATTCGAGGTGCGAGGTGATTCGCGTCCAGGTTAGCTTCCCGGTGATCGAGCACCGCCGCCAACGCTTCCTCAGCATTTGATTTCTCGTCGAGTGCCGCGCCGAGGGTGCGCAGGCGTGCTGTGAATCCTGGACGCAGGATTGCCGAACGCTCGGCGCCGGTGGGCCAGCCCAGGTTGTCACGCAGCAGCGCTTCAGCTTGGTCGAGTACGACGCCGAGGCGCCCCTCGGGGTCGCCCTCGCGGGACAAGCGCAGCACGGCGGACACCGAGGCGTTGGCGATGTCCCGCGCCTGCAACGGGGTCACTGCTCTGCCGGCCCCGTAGCGCTCCAGCAAGCGGGTACGCGCGGCGACCTGCTCTTCAGTGAGATCACCGGCGGGATCGGGCCACAGCACATCGATTGCCAGCCCGAGCGCGAGGGGTTTGACGAGCCCACCTGGGGTCGCAGTGGTCCGCAACGCAAATCCGGCGGCCGTTCCATACTGCTGCTCGGCCCACGCGATTAGATCAGACTGCAACTCCCCATCCACCGATGACCAAGAAGCCCGAGCTCCATTGCTCAGAGCGGTGAGGATGACAACGCCGTCGAGGGCCCCAGCGTCGACCCCCAACAGGTGCGCCAGCAAACCGCCAACGGCGTGTTCAGCACTGACCGCAAGATCGCTTGACGGTGCCCAGCCCCCGGCAGGTTGGTAGTCAAGGAGGGCGGTGGCGGCCCACTCAAGCCGGCGCAGGTCTCGGCTGACTTCCCGCGCTCCACGAAACAGTGCAGGGACGCTGCCCCACTCGTCGGGGTCCTCGATCTGTTGACGGTAGGCCCGCGCAAGAACTGTGTCACCCAGATCAGTGCGGGGCCGGTCGGTGAGCACCACCAGATACTCATCGTCAGACAGGCCTGCATAGGCGTCGAGGATCGCCAGCTGGGAGATGCCCTCGACTATCCGGACCCGCTCGCCCGCAACTGTCAATAGGTCACCCTGCCAACGGGGCTGAGCACGCATCACGAGAACGCGTGAATCTCCGCCTTTAGAGATCAGCTCAGCGGCTCGGGACCGCAGGAGCGCCTCAGAAACGGCAACCGCACGGGTGGCTTCAGCCGGTACTCGGTTCACTCCCATCTCCAACTCACCCGCAGATTCTTGCCTTGGACCGGATGGGTCAGCTCCTCACTGATCTTCCTCCCGATGTCCTGCACCTCGACCACGCGTGCGACCACTTGGCTGTGCTCCGTAGACCTTCGTTCCTCGTCTTCGCGCCGTTTCCGCTCTTCTTCCTCGCGCCGTTTCCGCTCTTCTTCCTCGCGCCGATTCCGCTCTTCCTCTTCGAGCCATTTCCGCTCTTGGTCCTCGCGCTGTTTCCGCTCCAGCTCTTTAAGCTGGCGGGCGATCTCCGCCTCGCGTATCCGCAACTCCTCCTCTTGAGTTGCATGCTCCTGCTTCCGGCGCTCGTCCGCCTCACGCCGCCGCCCGACCTCATCTGGGTCCTCAAGAAGTGCCTCGGTTGCTTCACTTGCTGCAACATCAAGCGCTGGCTTGAGTGAAGCGTGAAGCTCTGCCCGCCGCGCAACATCACGCAGCTGCACCAGTGCACGGGTTGCCCGTTCACCCTTTAGTGCCGGTAATTTCTGGATGAGGCCCCAATTTGCTCCTCGTAGCGCCGCGACGATGTCTCCTGCAGCGCTTATTGAGTTCGCAATCGACTGCGGCTCAGCGGGCAGATCGAACTGGGCAAGTAGTTCGATCCTTGCCAAGGGGCCATCGGCTGAGGCGAGCGCCGCGACTAGGTCCCGACCTCGGCAATTGCTTTGCCAACGCGGAGACGTCTCATCCAAGCCGAGGATGTCACGGTGCGCGGCTAGCTCCTTCACAGCATCCGCAGTTGTGCTCCTAACAGGACGCACCTTGGACACGAGCGCATCACTGACACGCTGCATTGCCGCCGTCGACAAGTGATACTCGTCGGCCCCCACTCCAAACAAACCCTTGGCGCGCGTCAGCGCGATCTGCCACTCCTCCTCGGACGGCAGTCGAGGTTCGCGCAGCAGCATATCGGGGGTAAGCGCACCAATGCCCGGTTCGGGCATGCGGGCAGCTGCACGGTACCACTCGCGGTCAGTAATCTTTGCCCAGGCCAGGACGAGCAGGTCCATGGTGTCGCTCGTCAACCCCCGCTCCGTGAGCGCATTGCGCAGAGTCCCGACAGTTACATCTCCGGCACCCGCGGCTCGGGTGAACTCATCGAAGAATCCGAAGTGCTGAGGGTCCAGCGCATACGTGGTTTCACGCAGTGCTCCGACGTCGTAGGCAGCTACAACGCGACGAACTCGGGTTCCGATTGACCGTTCGACATCCGATAGCCGTCCGCCGGCGTCCACAGCGTTACGTGCCAACTCAAGGACAGCATTCAACTCGATTCGGCGGACTTCCTCGGTGCCGCGCTCAATCTCAGGGTGCTTGGGGTACCGCGCTGTCAGAGCAGAACCAAGCACTGTCACAACGGCGCCGCGCAATGTTGCCGCAGAGGGCTGCGCTGGCGTGAAACCGTCGGCAAGGGTGACGAAGTTGGTCCCGGTGACGAAGCTGCCGAGGTTTTCCTCGTTCCTGGCGTCGACGCCGTAAGCCTGACGCAGGAGCGCGGCCAGCTGGCCTCGCAGCGATTCGCGCTGACCGGCGAGCAGGCGCCGTGCCGGCTCGCGGTCGTTGACTGGCAGGTTTGCGGCGTACTGGTCGAACCGGTCGCCGGTGAGCAGGTACTCGAGCTGAACCAGCTTACCGACGTCTTCCATGCGCTGAGCGGAGAGAAAATGCGGCACCCAAGCGATCGTGTCACTGACGACGCCTTCCTGCCGAAGTGTGTAGATGCGCTCGATGTCGTCGGATGGAGCGCGGTCGTCCATGTCGTCGAACGGGAAATCCACCACGAGTTTCCATCTGCCGTCTGAGGCCTTCAAAGCCTCAACGGGGAGCGCCGCTTTGTCCCGCACGTTCCCGAACACGACATCGACCGCTCTTTTCTGGCCGCGCCAGACGTGGTCGAGCGAGTATTCACCGGCATATGAACCGGTAGCGGCGGCACCAATTTCGGTGACGAGCGTGTCCCGGATCAGTCGACGGCGGTTTGCGTGGGAGTCCTCCTGCGTGACGTGCGCGAGGATGGCGTCGAAGTCCACGCCCGTGAGCTGCAGGCTGATCACCGGGTCCGCAGTTGATCCAACCGTGATCTCAGAAAACTTTGCCTGCCACTCCGTGGCCATGGTCACGACAGGGCCTGAAACGTTCCCACCGAACATCGACACGACACTGCCGTAGTTGAGCGCAGCGAGCTTGGACGCAGTGAGATCCCTCAGTGACGTGGCACCGGGCGCGATGGCCGCTACAAGGAGAGTCTTGGCGAGGCGGTCCTCCCGACGGAATGCGTGGTGTCGATCGAGAGCTCGAGAATCCGTTTCGCTGACGCGGTGTTTATCGAGGAGATAGGGGCGCATTTTGCCCCGGTAGAAGGACGCGGCTGCCTCGAAGATCTTGACCATATCCTCGGTTAGCGGCTTTGCGTCACCGAGCACGACGGCGTCGAACAGGTCGCCAACCGGGATAAGGTCGCCGGCAGTGAGTTCATCGCGCCCCCTATAAAGCAGCTCGCTCATGATTTTCAGGGCTGTGCGCTCACGTTGCATGATCGCCGAAAGCGCCACCATCGCATCTACGAGTGCAGGGGAGAACGGGTAGACCTTCTCAAAGTCGACTGCACCGGATCCTGCCGCGTCTGTCAGCAAGTGCTTCCAATCCGTGGGATTGGCTCGAATTCGCGCAACAGCAGCAGCCAGCGCGGTCTTTCCTGCCGTGGAGGTAGGCGTCAGCAGACGTTTGTTCACGATCTCCGGCAGGTCCGCTGCAGCGAGCGTTATCTTATCGAATCTGTCCTCCCACCACTGGAACGAGTCCTCAAGGGCGACCTGCTCAGCACCGGCGTTACCTCCGCCGAGGAAGTCCTTCAGCGCGCGCTGGCGGGCGACGAACGAGATCATCGGAATTGCCATTTGTCCCGACCCGGTTTCTACCAGCTTGGCCACCTTTGAGGTCTCGTTCTGTATGAAGGCTGAGTCCCTCAGATGGTTAGCCAACCAGAGGACTAGTTCGTCCAGGAACAGCACCAGTCCGTCGTATTCCAAGTCTTTTGCATGGGCCGTCATGATGCGCATGCCTTGGTCAATGGGCAGCCATGCGGAGGTGGAGGTGTAGGCCGGGAAGTAGGTTTGCACGAGCTTCGCGGCCACATCCTGCCGCTTACGGACGCTTGCTGTGCCGTTGGCCGCGGCATCAAGGTCAGCAGGAGTCAGGCCCCCGTCGCTAAGGCTTCCAAGCACAGGGTCAAAGTTGGTTTCGAACTTCGAGAAGAAGAGCTCGTCGCCCATCTGAGCCCGCAGCTCCTGAGCATTCTGGAACAACAGGTCACTCTGGTGAAGGACGGGCGGAGCAGCTTCCGGGTGCTTTTCCTTGACCGTGTTGATGTACCCCGAGAACAAGGCGGATTCAAATGACTCAGCGCCGATGAGGTGGTAGTCGACCGCCAGGAATCGCCTCGACAGTACGTCTGCGTGCTGTGCTACGACGGACTGCAGTCCTTCCAACGCACGTGCTTGAGGGTTTCCGCTGAGGAGCAGGTGCATGACGGCCATGTAGTGCGACTTACCTGCACCGAACGAACCGTGGATGAACGCGCCCTTCGCGTTACCGCGAGCAAGCGCCGACTTCGCTAAGGTCAGGCCCTCGCCGAACGCTTCGGCGATTTTCTCGGTTACAACATAATCCTTAAGGGTCTGCTCGGCTGCGGGGACACCCTCGTGGATGCGCATTACGAAGTCATCGTCGTGGACGGCCTCGGGAACGTGGATCGCGTCGCGCAGCATCATGGCCAGGGCGTCTGTGGTCGAGGTGCTCATCGGTGGAGTATTCCGTTCATCGCGTCAATTGATCTGCTCAGGGCATGGCACTTAGTTTGGTCAGGCACGTTTACGGCTTCGCGTTGCTGCAGGTGGTCGCCACGCGCTGGTGTTCTGGCGGGTGGTTTGCAGCTGGGTCAGGAGCTGGTCGATCTGACCGGTGACCGCCTGCGCCGCGCTGGATCCGAATTCGGGTTCGAGCTCGGTGTGCCACTGGTGCAGCCATGGTTCCAGCTCCACCAGTCCGGCTACCATCGGCAGCAGAGCTTCGTCCGATACGCCACGAGCCTGCTGGCTCATGATCTCTCGCACCAGGGCGACTGCTTGGTCCCGGTGATTCCAGCCGGCCCAGCCCAGCACGACGGTGTTGTCTCCCTCGCGGCCCACGCCTGGATACAGCACAAACCGCTCCTTGGGCACATCAAGCTTGCCGCGGACTCTCCAGTATTCAACCTTCTGGAAGTCGGACGTGGAGTACTTTGGCGGAACAGGAATCGTTACCTTCTCCCCTAGATCCTCGCGCCGCTGCAGATCCCACACCGCCTGCCATTCACGGAACTTCTCCACACCCGGGGCCTTATACCGGTACGCCGCGAGATAAGGAACAGCTTCAGCCGGGGCCAGAGCACCGATCACCGCAACCAGATCAGGTTCTGCAGTTCCAGTCAGCTGCCGGGCCAGTTCCAGCAGACGTTGGTCGAGGCGCAGCAGGTCTGCCAGCTGGGACACCGAACGGGTAGTTGGCCCCTGGTGATCTCGCCACAGAGCCTCGTCCTCAAGTCGATCCAAGATCGCCGTCCTCAGGGCTTCTCGGAGCTGCTTCTCCCACGGAACCGTCACCCACCGGCGCTTGTACTCCGGACGCTCGAGTATCCGGATCCTCCGGTCGGACTGGATCAAGTCGAGCCGCTTCTCAACGAGTGCGCGGTAGTCTTCAGGCCACTCCGCCGGCACATCAACCGTCGCCACGGATCGATGCCTCTCGAACCAGGCCGACTCCTCCTCGGCACGTTCAATGCGGCGCGCCAGCATAATTTCGAATGCCCGCTGCCCGAGGCTAATCGCCTCGATAGCTGAACCGCCATAGGTCAACGGCTCCTCCACCAGGCCATAAAGCCCGTACGTCTCCCAGTCGAGTTCCTCCTGCTCAAAGACGAGCTGCTCCCGCAGTCTCGACCATTGGGTGTGCGCTGTCGTGAGCACGTCCGCGAGCTCGCCTTCCGCGCGGTCCGCACGCCAACTGGAAACCACTGCACGCGGCGCCATCACATCAAGTGCTTGGGAGAGTCCGTCCAGGACCGCCGCGCGCACTCCCGGAAGTCTGCCAGGGAGTGGAAACTCCTGCAGCTTCGTGCCAGTGAACTCGTATCGGGGCTCCCAGTCCTCGTCGCCGATCCCCCCACCGATTCCACCGTTGCCCTTGTTGTGGCTGACCTGCTTGAGCCAGAAGCAGGCTAAGGAGCTGTTCAGCAGGCCAAGCAGCTCGAGGTGTTGTTCCTCCGTTGCATTTCCTGGAAGCTTGATCACGGGTGCTGACTGCTTGAAGACCCTTCCGCCCCGGTCGAGCACGAAGTGGTTATGCGTCGCCACGAAAGCGAATGTGATACTAAGTGGCGTCAGGTAACGCGCTCGAACCCAGCGATACCAAGTCCACCACGTTTCACCGCTTTGTTCTCGGGACTCGCCTCCGAAGCCGGTCGTCGATTCAAGGATCCGCCGATAGGACCAAAGATGCTTTCCCCAACTCGAATCAGGGTTGAACGCAACAGGTTGGAATAGTTGGTCATACGGTGACAGGGCCATCTCGTCAAACCGGACCTGCCAGTCCCTGACCACATCGCCAGCAACGAGCTCCTTGCCCAAACCTGCTGCATCACCGTGCCGTCGAAACCATGCTGCACCGAGGAAAAACGGTTCGTCATTTCCAGGAAAACTTGCGAACCCAATGTCCATAGAGAGGGCCGATTTGAGGCGCGCCTGCCCCCGGAGCTCCAAAGCCGTGAATACGTCACTCGCGCCGCCGCCGGAGAGGGACCAGGGGAAGGTCGAGAGCGTCTGGCGGGTAAGGTCGGCGACGCTGACGTACACCCCGTCGAATCCTGGGCTGTCGAGGTGATCGGTGATTTCGGACCAGACGAGGCCTTTTGACGGGTCCTCGGGTGTGCCGGGTTCGCCTCGGACTCCGAGGACGGCCCGGACCTGATCTGAGATGGGTCTGCGGCGTCGTCCGATGAGGATGACCGTCGGGGTGCCGTGGCCGGGGATGTAGGCACCGGAGGTGTCGATGACGTAGGTCAGATCCACGGGGTTGTCCAGGTGGTGCCCGGCGAAGAGGTCCTCGATGAGCTTCTTGCCGAACTCCCGTTTCATGAACGAGTTCGAGGTGATCTGACCGACGTGGCCGGAGCCCTGCCCGGTCCCGCCTCTGATCGCGAGACGGAAGAACAGCTCCATGAACGGCACCGACAGGGCATACTTGCCGGCGGCCGTTTTATAGGCCTCTCGGTATGCCTGGTTGAGGACCTTGTCCTTGACCGTGATGTAGGGCGGGTTGCCTACGACGACGTGGTACCGGCCGGGCTGGAGGATATCGGCGTGTTCACCGAGGTCCTCGCTTGCATAGGTGTACGTGTTTCCGCCGAAAAGGGTGTCGGTGACGCCCTGCTCGCCGAGCAGTGAATCACCAATGGCCAGGTGGAAGCCCCACTCCTCCACCCCCACCAAGGACTTCTCCCCCGCGGCCACAATCCCGGCGACCGTGAGGCGGAAACGGGCGATCGCCACGGCGAAGGGATTGAGGTCAACCCCATGGATGGAGTCCATCGCCCTGCGCACCCGCTGCTTGGGGTCCATGCCTGGCGCCTCACCGGCCCACTGACGGTTCAGACGCTCAAAGGCACCGAGCAGGAAGTGCCCTGATCCGCAGGTCGGATCGATCAGCCTGAGTCCGTCGACCCCGAACTCATCGATGGCCGGGGTGAGGGTGCGCTCGAGAATGAATTCCTCAACGAACACCGGCGTCTGCAGCAGCGCGTAGGTCTTCTTGGCATGCTCGGACAGATCCTGATACAGATCGCCCAGGAAACGGGTGTCCAGGCCTGGGTCGGTGAAGTCATGCACCAGCGCGCCATCGGCGTCGGTCCGGCGCCAGAAATCGAGGAGGCCCTTGGCGGCCTCAGCACTGATCTCAGCGCTCCACACAGGATTGTGCCGGGGGTCGACGAGCGCCGCCCCGGCGGGCTGAGCCGCGAGCACCCGGAAGGACCGCTGAAGCCAGTCACGGTCGTGGTGGCTGGTGTTGGTGCGGAAATACGCGGTCTGGTTCTCCCGCGCACGCAGGATACGGTCGCCTGGACCGGCGATCCAGCCAACCGGCACCGGCATTCCTCCGAGGGTGGCACCGGCCAGCAGATCATTGTCCTCACAAAACCGCACGAACGTCGTCGCAAGAATCCACGAGACGGCCGCCTGATCAACCTCATTATCCCGCCACGCAGACCACGATAGGCCCGTACGCTCGCGCCCCAGCGCTTCGGCATACTGCTGCTGCAGGGAAGCACCCCACACCGTGCCCGGGTCATCGGCACGCTGCTTGAGGTCGGCCTGCAGAACCCGGAGCTGTGACCTGAGCCCGACGAGGAGGGCGGAAGAATCAATCATGCAAAATCTCCGGACGAGGTGGAGCGGTGAAGGTTAGGTATAGCACCATCGGCGAACTGGGTCAGGTCACGTGGAAGCTCGATCCAGCCACTCGGACCCAGCGGTACGGACCGGCCTTCCAGCAGTGGAGCACGGGCGTCGCCAGGCTTGGCCACCAGGAGCCATCGTGCAGCGGGGCGTTTGGTGCCGGTGTCGAGAAGGGTTGCAAGCAGAGAAGTCATGCCGTAACGCACAAGAGGTCCAGCATTGGTCAGCAGAAGCGGCCTTTCTGCGCCGAGTCGATCGCTCCAGATCGGTTCGACGGCTCCCTGAACAACGTTCAGCAGTGATTTCCACTCCTTGCTGTCACGGTCCAGCGCATCATAGCCAAGCAAACCCCTCCAAATGCCGCCAGCCTTCTCAATCCTCGCTTTGGATGTGCTAATTACGAGATCTGCGATGTCAAGGATCTCGACGTCAAATTCTGAGGCCAACGCGCGTGTAGCCGAGACGTACCGCTTGGGTGCGACGGTGAGCGTAAACGCCCCGTGCCTATTGATTGACTCAGTAAGTTTGCGCTTGACCTCGGCCGCCGGAGTGGGAGCGAACTGGGTAGTTGACACCGTGCCCGTGCTGGATAGGGCAGTGCTCTTGGGTGAGTAAACGCCGTCCCGGTTGACCAGCTCGGGGTACAGCTCCCGCATCAGAGTATCGAGCTTGTCGGAACGTGGCAGCTGTGCGGTCAGGTGCGGGAACCGCGCGCTAAGAGAGCGCCGCACCGCCAGCTGGCTGATGGAGCGTCCCGGCTTGCCGCGCATCGCGTGCTCCAGTGCCTCCTTGATCGGCAGCGAGCTCGGGTACAGTTCCTTAAACCCCGAAACGGCAGCGTTCTGGCTCGCGGCGGCAGCCAAGCGCAGCAGGCGGGTGTCGCTCACCTGCCACTGGCCGGTACCCCCGAGTTCGTCGACGAGAGCGCGTAGTTCGTTGATCGCTGTACTGGCGGCTATGACGCCGCCTGCGATGAGATCATCTGCTTTGCTTCCTAGTTCACCGGCCAAGTCCAGCAGCAGGTCCGCGGGAGGAAGAATCACGTCTTCCGAATCTCCTGTGTGCTCGCTCAGCGCCAGTAGATTGGCCTTGGCTGCACGGCGTCGCAGCACGAAGACAGGATGGATATTGCGTGCGTCGAACTCGACGATCGCCCGAATGAGGGCCGTGCCATACGCCGAACGCTCAGCGCCGTCGAGCGTGGAACCGCGGAGGGTCAGGAGAGCACCGGCCGCCTCCGGCACTGTCATGACGCGCCCCGCGTCCCCGATGATCTTGGTAAGCTCCTCGAGCGCGCTGAGGAACGCCTGGTCCCTCGACCATTTGCCGACTGCGTCCTCGAGCATGCTGGTGACGCGATCACGTGTGGTCTGAAAGGTGGCTGCTATATCGGCCGCCGTGGGCCACGACGCGTCCCCGGCCAAGCCTAGGAGTCCATGCGCAATGGGCTGGTTCCCTGCGGGAAGCATCTCGAGGAGGTTGTCCACCACACGGTTCACACCGAGGGTCACCTCGGCGCCTTGAGATGGCTCTGCCGGGCGCAGGGCTGAACGCCACTGCGAGATTCGGGCCTGAATCTCCTTGCGGTAGGTCTCTCCCAGGCCGCGGATGCCGTTGATCTTGACCGGATGAACGCCGAGAATGTCACCGACCGTCACGATCCCGTCGAGTCGCCGCAGCGCGGACAATGCGTGCGCTGACAGACCGGACT
The DNA here is from genome assembly GCF_009828595.1 of Arthrobacter zhaoguopingii. Lineage (GTDB taxonomy): Bacteria > Actinomycetota > Actinomycetes > Actinomycetales > Micrococcaceae > Arthrobacter_D > Arthrobacter_D zhaoguopingii. The sequence continues at coordinate 132,534 of NZ_WPNY01000009.1, read as the reverse complement.
GTTCAAGCGGCGTCTCGAGCGTCACCTTGGAAGCGAGCTCGTCGTCCTTCTGCCTGGCATCGATATCCAGGGCAAGGCTACCGAATACATCCGACCAGGCGTGCAGCAGGTCCTCGACGTTCCCGAACCGCTCTTTCGCATCCGGTGACAACGCCTTTTTGAAGAACTCGGTGAGAGGAGCGCTCACTGCGGGATCGAACGAGGTCGGCTCGATTACCGGCTGATCAGAGGCGCTGGCGGGTTTGCTCGCACCATTAGGCCACCAGGGCAGCACACCAGTGGCCATCTCAAATAGAGTCGCCGAGACCGACCACAATTCGGCCGCGCGGTCATAGCGGGTGCGCCGTCCCTTCCCCAAAAAAGGGTCAAGGTAGCCGGGTGTGCCAGAAGCGGTGTTGTCCAGTGGTTCCCGGGCCAACGAGAAGTCGAACAGAGTCAGGTGAGGCTTACGAGAGCCAGGATCCGGCGCGATCCCCAAGTTCGCGGGCTTGATATCTCGGTGGAAGACACCCTCTGCGTCGACGAGATAGGCCATCGACTCCAAAAGGTCGGTGCCCCAGCGCTGCAGCTGCTCCAGGGTTGACTGGCCTTCCTTGACCAAACGCGTGGCGAGGGTCTCCCTGCCTGCATCCGACATGAGCAGGACGCCGCGCCCGCCCAGCTCAAGCCTTTCGATAAGCCGGACAATACGCGGGTGCTCGAGCCCAGCAAGTACATCTGCCTCGACGTCGATCCTGCGTCCGGCTGCATCGTCACGGGCGACCTTGAGAATGTATTCCCTGTCATCTCTCGCGGAGTCATCGAGCACCGCAAACGCGACACCGGATGAGCCCTCGCCTCGACGACCCGCCACGAGGAAGCGGTCGCCGATCATGTCACCGGTTTGGGCATCGAGCGGATCACTGATGGCCTCTGGTGCCGTCGGAATGCCAGGTCGACGGACTTCATCCCAAGCGCTGCGGACCAATTCCAGCGCATCCTCCATTGAAGCGGGACGCGCCGCCTCCTCAACTGAGGTCAGTTCCGCCACGACATCGGCGAGGGCATCCGGCAGCGCGGCAGTAACTGCTCGTGGGTCGAACCGCCCTGCCCGCTGCTGGACTTCTTGAACCTCGGCAATGGTCGTCGCGGGTGTTTTCCCGGTGAGAATCAAGAAAGCCAGGGATCCGAACCCGAAAACGTCCAAGGGAGCACCGGGCACATCACTGACTGTTTGTCGCGCCTCGGGGGCGAGCCACACAAGATCTACCGCGCCCGTGAGGCCCATCAGGTCCGTTACGCCGCGACTGATGACGGTCCAGCTTGTGGAATTGGCCGTCTCGCGGTCCTTCTGCGCGGAGTACCAGTCGCGCACTTCAAGGCGTGGACCCGCCGGGGACGGCCGCACCCACACTCGGTGGGGGGACAAAGCGCGGTGGAAAAGATGGCGGTTGTGCGCGAACCGGAGGATGTCCCCCAGCTGCTCGACCATGGCAACGCGCTGGTCAAGCGTAAGCTCAGATCCTTCGTCGGCGAGAAAAGCGTCAAGCGGCCGCTCGTCTTCTTTGTACTCGAAGACAAGAGCGGGCCCGTCGTCCGTGACCAGGAACTGCTGGGGCACCGCAATGCCCTCATGACGGATGCCGAAAGTGAGCTGGAATTCGCGCTGAGCGAGCTGCTCAATCCGCTTGCGCTCTGACGCTGCAGCCTTGGGCGGAACATCGTACAAACGCAGTCGCTGTTTGATCTTGGCAAGGTTCGGGTGGGTGACGACGACGTCCTGCCAGTCGACCCCTTCCGCGACCGGATCGGAATCAACGACCGCATAGTCGCCAACCATCCGCGTCTTGGGGGTTGGGCGGAAGTCCGCCTTTTCACACAGGCGCCGTACGATCTGGGCACGCTGCGGGTCGATGTGATCCCTCGGGTCCGCCGGCGGCGTCGTAAGGAACTCGCTCAGGCGCTGAAGCGGCGGCTTGGAACTGACGTTGTACTTATCCAGCTTGACGACTCCCGCACGGCCCGAGGCATCCACCGCGAAGGTCGATCCTTGGCCGTGCAGCACGACTAGGGCATTTACCCATGGGATTGCCTGCTCCTCGTGCCGACCTGACGCGTAGGACTTGAGCAGGGAGGCGAGGCGTTTTCCCTTCCGGTCAGTAACGAGGAACGGGTTTGGGTGAGTTTTGCCCGGTTGGTACCAGCGCTGAGAATCGCCGGTAATGGTTCCGTGCCAGCCCTTGAGCTCCACGCAGAACAGCCCCACGGGTGTAAGGAGCAGGACGTCGACTTCGGCCGTTCGATTGTTGGTGTCGATGAAGGTCAGGTTGACCCAGGCAGTAGTGCGTCCGTCGTCGGGCAACACCTCGCGGAAGGCCTCGAGTGCGGCGGCCTCTTCCGGCGTCGCAGGCGGGCCCATTACCCTCCAGTGGGGTGAATCTGCCTTCATAGATTTTTTGGGCTCCAGGTTCGAGGCTTTGTTGGTGCTCAAGCAAGAATGCTTCATAAGCAGCATAGTTCGGGGGACGATGTGCGCCGTTCACGACACACATTGGTGCTCACGCGTCGCCCCAACCCGAGCAGGGTCAATCGAGTTGTTGAATGACCCCGTTGCTGACGGCTGGCGACGATCCACCTGCAGATCCCCCCGACCATAGCCACACCATTCACTGACAGTACTCAAGGCCACCGGGCGCGATCTAGGTACCAATGACCGCGGCACCGCGGCGTAACTGTCCGTTGGACCGGATGAGCCCGCCACTATCGAGCGGATTTCGAGGCTTGATCGTTGCAGCACATGACGTCCGGGACTCGGGGTATTCAGCTCGAGTTGCTGGCACCCGCTAGGTTAGATGGAATGAAAGAAGGCTATGCCCGCGCATGTGCTGTATGCGGAAAACTTGGAACTGCTTCATGGACTGTGAGTGTGTCAGGATCGATCACCACCAGCGATCTTTGCGTAGAACACGCCCGTCCTCTTCGCGAAATCCTCGACCTTGGACTCAGCCGGGCCCCGCACAAACAGGTCTTCACGCCGGAACCTCCCCGGCGAATGTCGCGAAAGCCTGGGTTCCGCGTACTCGACTGGACTCCTCCGCAATCTTCGGCAACCTCCTAGCAAGGTTCGTTTTTCGGGGTGAACGTCGAGATTCAGTCCGACGGTAGCCGAACAATCCATGTGTCCTCGGGTGCCCGCGGAACGTAGTAGAACCCTCCCTTGCTGGAGGCGTCGTTCGGCGGAGCGTCGGGGTGATAATTCACAATGACATCATTGTCGGCGAGTCCCCGTAGCCAATTGTCGAGTAGACGTTCTTCCTCCGCCGTCGTATCCAGTCCGTTTTTCTGTTTCGAGATTGTGCGGAATCGCTCCATAACTGCCGTCGTTTTGTGCTGGTTTTGGATCTTCCAAGGCAACATGTCGCTGACTGTGGGGCGGGCGTCGATCAGGTTGGCTCGTTCCATCGCACGCCAGACCGACGATTCCGTTACCTGGTAAGTATCACCAATCTCCTTGAGCGTCTTCCCCTGAAGGCGAAGCTGACGAAGGATATGGGCGGACGGGAGCTTTCTAACTGCTGGCACTGTCTATGAATATCATTCGACGGCGGAGTGGACGAAGTCGACCGGTGCCGCCGGGGATCCGCGCACCAAATCGCTCCCGTGATGATGATCATCACGGTTCGTCATCTTTCCTACCGGAGGGGCCGACCACCGCCGGCACCGCCTCGAACATTCAGGTGGGCAGATCAATGAATCTCCGCGTTCCAAACAAACTAACGAGGCCGAACCATCGCTCACTGCAATCCGACTTGGTTCGGTGGGCTATTCGGAATGAAGGCGCGCAAGTACGCCCGTAGGCCAGGGTCGGACACATACACGTAGGTTCCTCTGATGCCTCGCGTCAGCAGCACGGCATAAATGTTCTGGATGAACCGCAAGAGATCGTCGTCTGTGTAGATCTTGCCCAAAACCGGATTGTTCTCCTTGCCCTTCTTGTCGAAGTACGAGCCCCGGTCGACGACAATCCTCTTTCCAGCGACGTCGTAGCGGAGATCGGGTCCGATGATCACGCCCGCGTAGTTGAGGTCGTACCCCTGCACGGTGTGTATCGACCCGACTTCCTCCCGCGACTTTGAGGAGGCGATCCAGTCCGTCTGGATGCTGTTCCAGCGGAACTGGTTCCCCTCGATCTCAATGTCGTAGGCGGTCTTATCGACCTTCGTCTTCCACGGCCACGCATACCCGGCCACCAACCTCGATAAGCCGGCTTCCGCATCTCGCCGCAGTATCTCGGCACGCATGTCGGCAATGCTCTCGAACAAGCGGAAGTCGTATCCCTCGAAGCTTTCCGCTGACATCGGCCCCGTTGGCCCATCTGTGGCCCCAAGAATGCGCCTGACATATCCCACATAGTCGGATCCCGCTCGCACCCGCATCTGCGACACAAGCGGATAGTGTCTACTTGCGCCCTTGGCTTCCACAACCAGTTCGTGCAGGAGCTCGGGAGATAGGTCCGCCGGCCGAACGCTTTGCGCCGCGTCTAGGAGAAATATTTGGTTCTTGCTCTTCGCGTGAATCCAGTCGAGTTGTGTCTTCGTCTTATCGTCATGGCCGAAGAGCTTCTCGTTGATCTCACGGAACTTCTTGTTCTGCACTCCGGAAGGTTGATTGGCGCGCTGATTGAGACGATGTGACTCGTCGACGATCAGTAGATCGAAGGGCTCATCAGCGACGCCGACATCGAAGGCGGTCATCACCATCTCTGGACGCAGTCCTGGCGTCTTTCGAAAAACCTTCCTGATCGACTCGCGCAGGGACTGTTGGGGCACCACGAGTCCGATGCGTAGTCCAGCGAGAAGAGCGGCATAGTCCTCGACGAAGAACTCGGAAAACATCGAGTCACTGTCGAGATCTACTGCGGGCGCCGCGCTGGCGATATCAACGATCAACTTGAGCATGTAGATCGCGACAACCGTCTTACCTGTGCCCGGGTCACCTTGGATGACGATTGCGCTGCGAGAGCCTGCTTGTAGGTCCTCGAACATTCCTTCGAGTATTCCCTCGACGGCGACGGCTTGATCCCGGGTCAACTCTTTGAAGGGCGATAGCTTGAAGAGGTCGCTGTTCTCTATCTCAGGAATGCTCCGGCTGAAAACGCCATCATCCCTGAGACGCTCGAAGACTTCGTGGAAGGTCTTCCTATACAGATGTCGATTGTAGTAGGCGGCCTCGACGATGCCGTCGTTCCGGTTCAGCACCCGGTATGCACCGTCTCCTGCAAGCATTCGAATGAGATAGGACTCGAGGTCGAGGCATACGGACTTGTTGAAGGTGGCGTCGACAACGACGCGCACCGTACTGAGATGTTGCTTTTCCGGGGAGGCGAAATGCTGATGCATTCGCGCCGCCGCGTTGCGTGACTCCCCCACGTAGACATCGCTCAAACCTGCTCTATGGGCGCCGTGCATAGCACCCATGGCGTTGTCCAATACGTAGACGATCGGCCAATTCGTGTTGCGGTGGTTCAGCGGCGCCCAGTCGGCGACGGCGGCGGGAGTGAAGTCAAGCCGCTGAATCTCAAAGGGCGTCATACTTGGCGCTTCGCCCGCGTGCTTTCTCAATGGGGTACTTCTCCCGCGTCTTTGCGAGCTTGTCGAGCACTATCCGGTTAGGATCGACACCTATTCGATCGGCCAGCAGAAGGCAGTACGTGAGCACATCAGCCAATTCTTCACGGACCCGCGCGTCGTCGGCATCCGCATTCCACTGGAAGCACTCGAGTAGTTCGCTGGCCTCAATGACGATGCTCTTTGCGAGATTCTCCGGCGTATGGAACTGGGCCCAGTCGCGCTCGGCGACGAAGGCTGCAATCTCATCGCGTACAGAGGGATCAACCATTCCGCCAACCTAACAGGTTGACGGGCGAGCACTACAAATCTGGCTTAGCTCGGACATCCCCGGTCCGCGTGTGCGCGGCGTTCTATTCAACGGCTTTCGTTAGCCTGTGCCGTTGCCCTGGGTTGCCGACGTCTTCTCGGGTAGGTGAAATACGACTTGCCACCAGCGTTGCTAACAACTAGGAAGCATGTGCGCTCAACGTGCACTGATTGACTTTTCTAAAGTTCCGACGGCTGGTGATCGGTCGCATCAGGATTATCGCGGCATTCGGGCCAGGCTTCCCTTCGCCTTCAGTTTTTGACAGCACTGGTCCTGAGGAAACTTAGCCCTGCCGCTGATGTACCCGACGCTTCGCTCGCCGGAGTGCCGACTCCAGTTCTAAACCACCCAGTGTCGGGTCCGGCGAGCGGAGCCTGCACTTACTCCCCTTCGATCGGCAGCAGCAGTCCCTTCACCTCCGGATCGGTCGCCAGGAACGCCTGCACGGCCGGGTCCTGGAACGCCTGCGTGAGTTTCCGGATGTTCTTGGTCTCCAGATACTCCGTTCCCACGGTCAGCTGCGACGCGAACTCGTCCGGCGCCGGTGGCGCGAAGATTTGCTGCTCCAGCGGAATCTTCGCCGCCGTGTAGTACTCCGTGTACCCCACGGCGGCATCGAGGTCCGGCAGCGCCCGGGACTGCGCCGCGAAGTCCAGCAGCCGGAACTGAAGGTTCTTCGGGTTCTCGGCGATGTCCTTCTGCGTCGCCTCCCACTTGTTCACGCCCTCCTTCAGGGTGATCAACCCGGCCCGCTCCAGCAGCCACAGCCCCTGGGCCTCGTTCGCCGGATCCGAATACAACGACACCGTCCCGCCGTCGGGGATCTCCTCCACCGTCTTGTACTTATCCGACCAGATGCCGAACCCCCACCGGAAGACCGGGGCCACCGCCGTCTCCCGGAAATCCGGATTCGCCTCGAGGACCTGCCCCAGCCACAGCTTGTGTTGGTAGATCGTGGCCGCGACCTCGCCCTCGCTCACCGCCCGGTTGATGGTGTTGCTGTCGCTGAGGCCCTTGAACTCAATGTCGATCCCGTACTTCGGGGCGACCTCCTCAACGATGAATTCGACCAGGGCCTGTTCGGCATGGTTGCCTTCGGCGGTGGCCACCAGCAGGGTGGCGCCCTCGCTCTCGGCGGCGGACCGCTCAGGGTTCAACAGCGGCACCGCGATGAAGGCGCCGGCCGCGACGACGACGGCGGCACCCCCGGCGATCCACGGCGCCTTACGCCGCTTCCGCAGGGTGAACCCGTGCTCCGAGGAACCGGCGGGGGTGGTGGACGGGGAAGGAGATGGATTTTCAGACATGGCGAAGCCTTTCGGGGGCGCGCTGAAGCACAGCGCGGTAATGAAAGAGAGGAAAGAAGAGAGGAGCGGGTCAGGACCGCTGCAGCCGCTTCTGCGGCGTCACCCAGCGGACCAGCCGATCGCCGGCGACCTGCACGAAGGCGACCGTCGCCACAAGGATCAGGATGGTCGCGAGCATCACAGTGTTGTCGAACCGCTGGTAACCGTAGGTCACCGCGACGTAGCCGATGCCGCCAGCCCCGATCGTCCCGGCGATCGCCGAGTACTCGATCATGGCGATGACCTGGATGGTCAGCCCGCCGAGCACGGCCGGCACCGCCTCCCCGAACTGCGCCGACCTCATGATCTGCAGGTTCGACCCGCCCGACGCGCGGGCCACCCTCACGATCGACGGCGGCACCGACCGCAGCGCGTTCTCAACGATCCGGGTGAAGAAGGCGATCCCGGCCAGGGACATCGGCACCACGGCGGCGGCAATGCCGATGTTCGTCCCGGTGATGAAGCGGGTGAACGGCACGATCGACGCCATCAGGATCAGGAACGGCAGTGACCGCCCCACACTGATGATCCACCCCAGCGCCGCATGCAGCGCCGGCCGCTCGAAGAGCCCGCCCGGCGCGGCATTGTGGAGCAGGACGCCCAGCGGTGTCCCGACCGCCAGGACGACCGCCATCACGATGCCGACCATGAGCACCGTCTCGCCGTAGGCGGGCAGCAGCAGTGCGGGAAGCTCGGCGACCGGCACATCGGCCCGCGGGACATAGATCGAAGGAACACGAACTGAGAAAGCAAGGACGGCGCTCACGCTGCGCCCTCCAGCGCCGGAACCGCCGCGGACAGGACCGGTGAGACCGGCGCTCCCCCGGCGCCGGCCTCCCGGCGGGCATCGGGTGTTCCGCTCAACCCGTACCGGGCCAGGACCGCCCGGACGGCGTCGTCGTCGGACGCCAAGGCGATCCCCAGGGTTGCACTGCCGGTATTGATGCCGTGCACCGTTTCGACCGACGCGCCGAGAAGGTGTACCGGCACGGCAAGGTCGGCGGAGACCCGCTGGATCCAGTCCCCCGGCACATCGGCCGAGTCGTAGGTGACGTACCAGGTGGCGGCGCCGTCGTCGGCCGCTGCATAACCGCGTCGTGGCTGCAGCGCCGGCCCAGCGGGGAGCCGTGGTCGGTCAGCAGGTCGACCAGCGCACCGGTCTCAACAATCCGCCCGCGCTCCAGCCGGGCCACCGAATCGGCGATCTGCCGCACCGTGTCCATCTCGTGGGTGATGAAGACGACCGTGAGATCGAGGTCGGTCCGCAGCTGCTTCAGCAGTTCCACCACGGAGCTCGTGGTGTCCGGGTCCAGGCCCGACGTCGCCTCATCCGCTAACAGGATGGCGGGACGCAGGGCCAGCGCCCGGGCAATGCCGACGCGCTGCGCCTGACCGCCGGAGAGCTGGAACGGATACGAGTGGGCCTTGGGTCCCAGGCCGACCCGGTCGATCAGCTCCCCGACCCGCGCCCGGATCTCCCCCGGCGTCACGCCAAGGTATTCAAGCGGCAGGGCGATGTTTTCCGACGCCGTGCGCCGGCTCAACAGGCTCGCCGACTGGAACACCGTGCCGATCCGCCGCCTCGCCGCCCGCAGCCGCTTCTCCGGAAGGCTCGAAAGGTCCTCGCCGTTCACGACCACCGATCCTGAGGTGGGCCGCTCCAGCAGGTTGATGCACTGGGCCAGCGTGCTCTTGCCGGCGCCACTTGGGCCGGTGACGGCGAAGATCTCGCCGGCGCCGACCTCGAAGTTGAGCCGGTCGAGCACGGTGACCGAATCCGCACCGCGCCCGTAGGTTTTCGTCAGTTCAAGAAGGGAGATCATGGGTTCGTCCTTGGGAACTCAGCGGGCGGCGGGCTGGAGGCGGTAGCTGCTGCCGTGGTGCTCGGTGGGCAGCCGGTCACCGCGGCCGAAGAGCTTGTGGCGCAGCGTGCCCTCGACGTACTCGGTGGGGTACGCGCCGCGCTTCTGCAGCTCGGGCACCACGTACTTCACCACGTCCTCGAACGAGCCCGGGGTGATGGCGTAGGCGAGGTTGAAGCCGTCGACGTCGGTCTCCTCGACCCACGCCTGGAGCTCCTCGGCGACCTGAGCGCCGGAACCGACGACGCGCGGGCCGAGCCCGCCAATACCGGCCCACTCGGCGATGTCCCGCACCGTCCATGGCTTGCCGTCGTCCTCCACCTTGGAGAAGTTGGCCACGGCCGACTGGATGGCGTTCGACTTCACATTGCCCAGGGGCTCATCCGGGTCGTACACCGACAGGTCGATGCCGAGCCAGCCCGAGAGCAGCACGAGCGCCCCCTCGTAGCTGACGTACTTCTTGTACTCCTCGTGCTTGGCGTGCGCCTTCTCCTCGGTCTCGTCCGTGATGACGGTGAGCATCGTGTAGATGCGCACGGAGTAGCGGTCGCGCCCGGCCGCCTCGACGGCGTCGCGGATCTTGGTGACGGTCTCCTTGAGGATCGCTTTGGTCGGCGATCCGACGAAGACGGCCTCCGCATTGCCCGCGGCGAAGGCGATGCCCCGCGGGGAGGCGCCGGCCTGGTAGATCACCGGGGTGCGCTGCGGGGACGGTTCGCTGAGGTGGATTCCCGGCGTCGTGAAGTACTTGCCCTCGTGGCCGATCCCGCGCACCTTCGCGGGGTCGGTGAAGACCCCGCTTTCGGGATCGCGCACGACGGCGTCGTCCTCCCAGGAGCCTTCGAGCAGCTTGTAGAGCACCTCGAGGTACTCGTCGGCGTGGTTGTAGCGCTCATCGTGCTCGAGCTGGTCGGTCTGCCCGAGGTTCCGCGCCGCCGAGGGAAGGTACCCGGTGACGACGTTCCAGCCGAACCGCCCGTTGGTGAGGTGATCGAGCGTGGAGAGGCGGCGGGCGAAGGGGTACGGGTGCTCGTAGGCGGTGCCGGCGGTGACGCCGAAGCCGAGGTGCTCGGTCACCAGCGCCATGGCGGAGACCAGCAGGAACGGGTCGTTGACCGGGGTCTGGGTGCCCTGGCGCAGCGTTGCTTCATTGGAGCCGCCGTAGACGTCGTACGTGCCGAGGACGTCGGCGATGAAGATGCCGTCGAACAGGCCCTTCTCGAGCGTCTTCGCGAGGTCCGCCCAGTAGCGGAGGTCCTTGTACCGCCAGGACTGGTCCTCCGGGTGGCGCCACAGCCCCGGGGACTGGTGGCCGACGCAGTTCATGTCGAAGGCGTTGAAACGGATCCGGCGGGGTGAGCCGGAGGCGTGCGGGGATAAGGACATGGCAAAAGAACCCTCGTTCAGGGCACAACCGGGAGGAAGTGCCGTACTTGCCCTCCGGTCATCTGCGCCGGCCGGGCCGAATCCTCACCTGGGGCACCCCGCTACAGCGAGAGGGTTGCCGTCCAACAAACCAGGGTTTTGCGTTGGAACTCTTGATTCTGGGTTCGACCCTACGGGCGTTCGGGCAGGGAAGTCGAGAACGGTTCGTCACAGAAGGTCACGGAGGCTCAGCAGGCCGAATCACTAGTTCATCGAGACATATCGGGACGGTGGAAATACTTCCCCGGGAATGCGCAGGGTGCTTAGAATCCCTTGTGTCCCGTCACAGGGAAAACTCTGGTCACTACAAAGTTATGGGGATGAAATTGAAAAAGAGCTCAGCAATTCTTGCCGTCGCCGCTGCGGCCGGCTTTACCGCACTTTCCGCATCACCGGCCTCGGCTGCCGTGACACTGCCCTTCGCGAACTGCGATGCTGCGGCTGCCGTGGGTGTCTACAACATTCCGGCCGGCACTCCGGGCTACCAGCCGAAACTGGACGCCGACAACGACGGCTTCGGCTGCGATGCTGCCGGCACCCCGGCCTACGACGCGGCCATCGTTGAGCGCATCATCATGGAGAACAACCAGCCGGCTCCAGTGACCCAGCCTCAGGTTCCGACAATGCCCGTCGGCGGCGTGGGCACCGGCGTCGCGCAGGAACCCGCAAACGACAGCACGGGCACGCTCGTCCTCGGTGGCGGCCTCGTCCTTGCGGTGGCAGCCGGTGGCACCTACCTGGTCCGCCGCCGAAGCACCGACAGCGTCTGACCGCCCACTGTCGAACTGAATCGGATATCGTCCTACGCATGATCAGTTCTTCCGGCAACCGCCGCAGGAGCCGCCTGGCTGCTGCGGCGGCTGCGTTCTTCCTCCTCTCCGGCTGCGCCGCCGAGGCCCCGGCCAAGATGCTCGAGAACCCGCCGACACGCTCGGCTCCCCCCTCGGCAACCCCCGCGCCGGCCACGACGGCACCGCAGGTCCAGACGCCGACGACGGCTCCCGAGCTCCCTGTCCTCCCCGAATCTAGGCCGGACTCCTTCCGCATCCCGTCAACCGGGGCCACCTCGGATCTGCTCAGCCTCGGCCTGCGCGATAACGGCTCCCTCGAGGTTCCCCCGGACGGCCCCGGCGCGCCAGCCAGCTGGTACAACGGCTCGCCCACGCCAGGCGAGCGCGGACCCGCGGTCCTCCTAGGCCATGTCAATGCCACGGACGGCGGACCGGGCATCTTCGCCGAGCTGCGCAAGCTCAAGGCCGGAGACACCATCGAGGTCACGCGGGAGGACGGCACGAAGGCGGTCTTCACCTTCGACCGCGGCGAGCAGTACGCCAAGGATGCCTTCCCCACCGAGAAGGTCTACGGGAACACCGAGGGGGCCGAACTGCGCCTGATCACCTGCGACGGGTTCGACCCGGAGACCGGTGAGTTCGACGACAACTACGTCGTCTACGCGAAGCTCGTCGGCTGAGGTCCGGTGCCGGCATGCCGTATCCGAGTGAGCCCGACGGCGGCGGGGCGCCGGAGAGCGCCCCGCGCGACGGCGCCCCGCCTCAACCGAAGGCGCCCAGTGGCCGCACGCCCGCGTGGGCCCTCGAAGAATCCCTGAATCAGCAGCTGCGGGAGTTTCATGCCTCGCAGCGCAGGGCAAACGGGTGGCCGCCTGCACCACCACGCTCCCGCACCCTCCCTCCGCAGGTGCGCGGGCCCCGGCCCCGCCGGCGTTTCGGCCGCGGCCTGCGCACCGGCCTCGCCCTCGCACTGGTGGCGGGGCTCTACTTCGGGCCCGGTGTCTTCGAGCGGTACATCCTTCCGGCGGCCCTGCCCTACTTCCCGGACGCCAGCGTGCCGCCCTGGGGTGTCGAGGCGGCGGACGCACCGCTCGGGCAGCCTCCCGCGGTGGCCGCCTCGGACGCCTACCGCTTCCATGCCTCCCCCACCGAGGAGCAGGACTTCGTCGCCTATGACCCCTGCCGTCCGATCCACTACGTCGTCCGCCCCGATAACGCCCCTCCCGGCTCCGAGACGCTCGTCGATGAGGCGGTCGCGCAGGTTTCCGCCGCGACCGGCCTGCAGTTCATTGACGACGGCGCCACGTCCGAGGCCCCCTCGGTAGACCGCGAGTCCTTCCAGCCCGAGGCCTACGGCAAGCGCTGGGCGCCCGTCCTCATCGCCTGGTCAACGCCGCAGGAGAGCCCCGAGCTTGCGGGAGACACCGCCGGGCTCGGCGGCAGCAGCGCGGTCACCACCCCGGGCAACCCCTACGTCTACGTCACCGGTCAGGTCCAGCTCGATGCCCCCGCCCTGTCGGACATCCTCACCTATCCGGGCGGCCCGGACCTCGTTCGGGCGGTGATCATGCACGAGCTGGGGCACGTCGTCGGCCTCGACCACGTCGAGGATCCCAACCAGCTGATGAACGCGCGGAACAGCAACGTGACCGAATTCGCCGACGGCGACCGGGCCGGCCTCGCCCGGCTGGGCACCGGGGAGTGCGTCCGGCGGCTCTGACTGCTATAGGTCCACGCGAAGGGCCTCATGCAGGAGGCCAGCGCACGATAGGTCAGCACAATAGGTCAGCGCAAGGAATCAGCACGCAAAAGGCCGCCGCCGATAAAACGGCGACGGCCTCCCGCGAAGCATTCCTATCCGAGCACGAGGTTCGCCAGGAAGAGCAGCGGAATCGAACCCGCCCATACGGCGGTGGTGATTCCGGACCACCCGCGCAGGGCCGCCGTGCCGTCCAGCCCGGCGAAGCGGGTGACCACCCAAAAGTAGGAATCATTGAAGTAGCTGAACACCATTGACCCGGCGGTGCAGGCGAGGGCGGCGACGATGGGGTCGACTCCGAGGGACGTGACCAGCGGCGCAGTCACCGACGCGGCGGTGATCATGGCGACGGTGCCCGAACCCTGGGCGATCCGCACGAGGGTGGCGATCAGGAACGGAACGAGGAACGCCGGCAGCGGCGTCGCGGCGATTGCCTCGGCGAGGGCATCGCCCACGCCGGAGCTGCGCAGCACCTGGCCCAGCGCACCGCCCGCGCCGGTGATCAGCAGAATGAGACCGGCGGACGCGGCGGCGTCGGCGAACCAGCCCTGCACCCTGGTGCGCGGAACCCAGCGCGGCAGCAGCACATACACGGCCAGCAGGACGCCGATCACGAGCGCCACCACGGGATTGCCGATGAAGGCCAGCGGCGCGGCCCACGCCGACGGCTCGTACTCTCCGGTGCCGACGACCCCCTGGTTGCTCTGGTCGATGGCCCCGCTGACCGTGTTGAGAATGATCAGCAACAGCGGCACGAGCAGGGGCAGCGACGCGACGAATGCGCCCACCCGGTGAGGCTTGGCCCCTTCGGGCGGCGTGCCGAGGTCGGTACCGGCGTCCTGCCCCACCGAGCCGCCGCCGAAATCGTCATCGTGACCCAAGCCGGCGTCATCGTGACCCGTGCCGGTGTCGGCGTGAGTGCCGGCCGGCGCCGCGTCCGCGGCCGTGGTGCGGTCGGCGAGGGACGTTCCGGTGGAGGTGGCCCCGCCGGCACCGGTGGAGCGCGCACCGCCCGCGGGAACCGCGGCGGCTGTACCGTAGACGGCCTCGCGGACGCTGGCGTTCATCTCCGGCTCGAGCTTCGGCCCCATCCACTTCGCGTAAAAGACGACGATCGGCAGCAGGACGATGGTGAAGACAAGCCCGGCCAGGATCAGTGCACCGAGGTCGGCCCCGAGGATGCCGGCTACGGCCAGCGGACCGGGGGTCGGCGGCACGAGGTGGTGGGTGAGCGTCATGCCGCACCCGAGCGCCAGAGCGAGGACGATGTAGCCGCTCCGCTTTACCCGCGCAATGGAACGCGCCAGGGGGTTCATGATGACGTAGCCGGAGTCGCAGAACACCGGGATGGACACCAGCGCCCCCACGCTGCCCATCGCCCAGGGTTCCCGGCCCTTGCCGAACAGTTTGAGGAAGGCCAGGGCCAGCGAGTTCGCCGCCCCCGAGACCTCAAGGATCTTGCCGATCCCGACGCCGAGCCCAATGACGATGCCGATCGAGGCAAGCGTGTTGCCGAACCCGGTGGTGATGGCGGTGACGATTTCCAGCGGAGCCTGGCCGGCGACGAGGCCGGTCACCAGGGCCGCAATGAGCAGTGCAACGAACGCGTCGAGGCGCGTGCGGAGCACGAGGACAATGATGGTGGCGATCCCCAGCACCAACGCCAAAAGAAGTTGTATATCCACGGTGATGTACTCCTCATGAAGCCTGGGAAGGCCCCGTTGCCCGCCCAGGTGGTGTTCTTTTGCAAGGCCCTCGGGAACGTTGACGGCCACGATGCTGGCTGAAACACTAACACCACACGTATGACATCTGACAAGGTCTCGTTCGAGGGAGTGCACCCACTTGACACGCGAAGCAGCGTTGCTCGCAGGCTTTCCCGCCCCCGTCCGCGTCGACCCGCGGGAGATCGCGGCGGCCGTGGCGGCCGTGGGCCGGATCCTTGTGGTGCTCGACGACGACCCCACCGGCACCCAGTCCGTCGCCGACCTCCCCGTGCTCACCGCATGGGAACCCGGGGACTTCGAATGGGCGTTCTCCCACCGTATCCACGGCGCGGCCGCCTCGGCCGTCTACGTCCTGACGAACACCCGCAGCCTGGACCCCGCGGAGGCCGAGCAGCGCAACCGTGACATCGTCACCAACGCCCTGGCGGCGGCGGACGCCTCCGGTGTGAGCGTCGGGTTCGTCAGCCGCGGTGACTCCACCCTGCGCGGCCACTTCCCTCTCGAACCCGACACCATCGCGGCCACCCTCCGCGAGGTCCGAGGCATCGATACGGACGGCGTCGTCATCGTCCCCGCCTTTCCCGACGCCGGCCGCGTCACCATCGGAGGCATCCACTACCTGCGCGACGGCGACGGTGGTCTCACCGCCGTGGCGGAGACCGAATTCGCCCGCGACGCAACGTTCGGCTTCACCCGCTCCGACCTCGCAGGCTACGTCGAGGAGAAGTCCGGCGGCCGGCTCCCCGCAGGCGGGGTGATCCTGCTGGATCTCGCCACCATCCGCGGCGGGACCGACGGCATCGCCGCAATGCTCGACGCCGCCCGGGACGCTGTGCCCATCGTCGCCGACGCCGTCACCGAGGACGACCTCCGCGCCCTCGCCCTCGGACTCCACGAGGCCGAACGCCGCGGGCGCAGGCTGCTGTACCGGGTGGGACCGCCGTTTGTCCGCGCCCGGATCGGCCAGGTGGAACACGCCCCACTCACCGCCGCCGAGATCTTCGACAACGCCGTTGAACCCGGCAGCGGCGAAGCCGGCGCCACGGATCCCCGCAGCGACGCGCCGGGCACCGGCGGGCTGATCGTCGTCGGCTCGCATGTCGGCCTCACCACCCGCCAGCTGGAGGCCCTGGCACGCCGGCATCCCTCGGCGGTCCAGGTGGAGCTCGCCGTCGAGACCCTCCTCGACCCCGTGCAGCGCGACACCGCAGTCGCCGCCACCACCGCCGCCGTCACCGCAGGGCTCGGCCGCGGCGAGGTCATCCTCTCCACCAGCCGGCAGCTGATCCGCTCCGATGACCCGGAGCGCAGCCTGGAGATCGCACGTCTCGTCTCCCAGGCCGTCGTCGACGTCGTCCGCGCCACCCTCGCCGCCGCGCCCGTGCGCTTCGTCATCGCCAAGGGAGGCATCACCTCCTCCGACGTAGCCGCCCACGGGCTGGGCATCCGCCACGCGGTGGTGCGCGGCCCGATGCTCCCGGGGATCGTCTCGCTCTGGGAGCCGGTGGACGGCCCCGCCCGCGGCATCCCCTTCGTCGTTTTCGCGGGCAACGTCGGCGACGACGAGTCGCTGGCCGACGTCGTTCAAACCCTCAGCGCACACCCGGAAGTGCTCCACGCCGAGGCCCCCCGCGCCGTGCAGGAAAGGACCCAGCCATGAGCGAGCAGCTCCACCCGCCCGTCGCCGTGCTTGGGCTCGGAGCGATGGGCCTGCCGATGGCCCGCCGGCTTGCGGGCGCCTTTCCCGTGCGCGGCTTCGACCCGGCGGAGGCGCTGCGTGCCGCGGCCGAAGCGGCGGGCATCCTCTGCGCGGACTCCGCCGCAGAGGCGGTCGGCGGGGCCGGGATCGTGCTGCTCGCCGTCCGCAATGCCGCGCAGGTCGAGGAGGTGCTCTTCGGCACAACCGGCGTCGCAGGAGCCCTTGAGCCGGGTGCTGCCGTCGTGATGACCAGCACGGTGGGCGTCGATGCGGTCCCCGCCTGGACCGAGCGTCTGGCCGCCCTGCAGGTTGACCTCATCGACGCTCCCCTGTCCGGCGGGCCCGTCCGCGCCGGGGAGGGCGACCTGCTCATCGTCGTGGGTGCCGAACCCGCGGCCCTCGAGAAGGCGGGTCCGGTCCTGGAGCGGCTCGCTTCGACCCTGACGGTTGTGGGCGCCCGGCCCGGGGATGGGCAGGCGATGAAGACGGTGAACCAGCTGCTGTGCGGGGTGCATATCGCTGCGGCGGCCGAGGCGCTGGCCCTGGCCGATGCCCTCGGACTCGACCAGAACCTCGCCCTGGCTGCCTTGGAGTCCGGAGCGGGTGCGTCCTTCATGCTCTCCAACCGCGGCCCGCGCATGATCGAGGGGTACGACGGCCGCGTCGACGTCCTGAGCCGGCTCGACATCTTTGTGAAGGACCTCGGTATCGTCGGCACCGCCGCCCGGTCCGCCGGCCTAGCCGCCCCCGTGGCCGCGGCCGCGGAGCAGCTGTTCCTCCTCGGCCAGGCGCAGGACCTGGGTGCGGTGGACGACTCTTCGGTGATCCGGGTGCTCGCTCCGGCCAAACGCCGGGCAGGGCAGCTGGATCTATCCCCTCCAGGGAAGGGGGACGCGGCCGATGGGCAGGAAACCGCTGGCTGAAATCGTCTTCCAGGACCTGCTGCAGCAAGTGATCGAGGGCGTGTATCCCCCGCACAGCTCCCTGCCCGCCGAGGCGGAGCTGGCCCGGACGGCGGACGTCAGCCGGCTCACCGTCCGCGAGGCGCTGAAGACGCTGCAGGCACAGAACGTCGTCCAGGTCCGGCGGGGCCTCGGGACCTTCGTGAACCCGCCGGCACTGTGGACGAACCTGGAGGCAATCGTCCGCGCAGCCTCCCATGAGGCCGGCTCGAGCGATGTGGCGCTGCGCCTGCTCGAAGTCCGCCGCATGGTTGAGACCGGCGCGGCCGAGCTCGCCGCCCGGCACGCCACCGGCGAGGACCTCGAGCGCATGGCCGCCGCTGTGGACGCCCTCACGACCGCCCACAACGCGGAGGACCTCGACGCGGTCGTCACCGCGGACCTCGACTTCCATGACGCCGTCCTGCGCGCCTCGGCGAACCCGTTCGTGCCCGTCATCGTCGGGCCGCTGGGACAACTGCTCTACGCGATGCGCCGCGAGACCTCCGCGTTTCGGGAAGTTCAGAAGCACGCGATCCGCCACCACACCCTGGTGCTGGACGCCATCCGCTCCGGGGAACCGGAGGCGGCGCGACGTGCCATGGAAGCGCACATCAACCAGACCTACGACGACTACGAGCACTTCATCCACCATCCCGACAGATTCAGGAGCTGATGACCATGGCAGACATCCAAGCCTTCCCCGCCGAGAAGACGGCAGTCCTCACCGGAGCCGCCTCGCCGCGCGGCATCGGCCGCGCCCTCGCGGACACCCTGGCGGGCCAGGGCTGGTCCATCGCCATCCTCGACATCGACGCCGGCGCCGCCGAGGAGGCCGCCGCCGACATCGCCGGGCGGCACGGCGTCCAGGCCCTCGGCGTGGGTGCCGACGTCTCCGACAGCGGCTCGGTCGACGCCGCCATCAGCCGCGTCGAAGCGGAGCTTCCACCCGTGGTGGCGTTGGGCAACCTCGCCGGCATCAGCTCGCCCACGGAGTTCATGAAAGAGACCAAGGAGGCGTGGGACCGCGTCTTCGCCGTGAATATGGCCGGGACGTTCCTCGTCACCCAGAGGGTGCTCGGCGGGATGATCGACCGGAAGCTCGGGCGGGTCGTCAGCGTCTCCTCGATCTCCGCCCAGCGCGGTGGCGGCACCTACTCCAAGGTCGCCTACAGCGCCTCCAAGGGAGCCATCATCGGGTTCACCCGGGCACTGGCCCGGGAGATGGGCGAACACAACATCACCGTCAACTGCGTCTCCCCAGGCCCCGTCGACACCGACATCATGGGCGGCACCCTCAGCGAGGAACGCAAGCAGGAGATGTCGCGGGACATCCTCGTGGGCAGGGTCGGCACGGTGAAGGAGATCGCCGCGCTGATGGCCTTCCTCGTCGGCGAGGACGCCGGTTACATCACCGCCGCGACCTACGACATCAACGGCGGCCTGCAGGTCTCCTGACGGGATCTCCCAGTGCCGTGTCCCAGTGCCGCGTTGACCAGCCTCCGGCGCAGTGAAAAACTTGCGGTATCTCGAGAAGGGGACGATATGACCAGCGGCACAGAGCCAGGCAGCCCGGCAGGCACGTCAGCGGGCGAGCAGAGGACCGGTTCCGGAGATACCAAGGCGCAGCTGACGGTCACCGACACCCCGGAGAAGAGCCGGTACATCGCCTACCTCGACGGGACCCCGGTGGGCCTGGCCGCCTACCGCCTCGCTGACGGCGTCATCGAATACACCCACACCATCGTTGACGAGGAATTCGAGGGCCGCGGCATCGCGACGGACATGATTCATCAGGCGATGGCCGACGCACGGGAACGGAACCTGAAGGTTGTGGCCGGGTGCAGCTTCGTCGAACGCTTCCTGGCGGAGAACCCCGAGTATTCCGACCTCGTCAGGACAGGACCCGCAGCACCGTAAGGTCCTCATCCAGCAGGACGACGCCGCCGCGCGCCCCGACCTCCGTCGTGCCGTAGTCCGGGAGCCCGAGGGCGCGTGCCGGAACGAGGGTCGCCGCCGCAACCGCCTCGACCGCCCCGACGCCGGCGCCCACCGCGCGGCGGACGGCGGCGTCAAGGGTCAGGGTGCTGCCGGCGATCGAGCCGTTGCCCGCGAGACGGGCCTCCCCGCCCGCCACAGTGACGTCGAGGGAGCCGATCGTGTACTTGCCATCCCCGGCGCCGGCCGCGGCCATCGCATCGGTGATCAGGGCCACCCGTCCCGGCGCGGACGCGAACGCCAGCCGGACCATCGGGTCGTGGACGTGGAGCCCGTCGGCGATCAGTTCGAGGGTGACGTGAGGGGAATCCAGCGCGGCCGCGATCGGCCCGGGCCGGCGGTGGTGCAGCGGCTCCATGGCGTTGAAGGCGTGGGTCAGCAGGCTCGCTCCGGCGTCGAAGGCCCGCAGCGCCGTTTCATAGTCCGCGGCCGTGTGCCCGACGGCCACCCGGACGCCGTGCTGGATAAAGCGCCGCAGGGCCGCGAGGTCCGGGTCGAGCTCGGGAGCCATGGTGACCTGAACGAGCGAACCTCCCCCTGCCTCGACGAGCCGGTCCACGGCCTCGACGGTGGGGGCCACGAGGTAGTCGGGGCGGTGCGCCCCGCAGTGGCTCGTCGCGAGGAAGGGCCCCTCGAGGTGGAAGCCGCGCAGCATCGGATCGTGGACACCACCGAGCGCCCGCAGCGAGGCCTCAAGGACGGGCAGTGGGTTGGTCACCAGCGACGCTACGAGGCTCGTTGTACCCGCGGCCCGGTGCACCCGCAGCGCCGCCGAAATGTCGGCATCCTCGAAGGACGCCCCACCCCCGCCGTGGCAGTGAAGGTCGACGAATCCGGGCGCCACGTACGCTCCGGCCGCGTCGAGCACCTCCACGTCGCCGTCCGCGCCGGTCCCCACCGCGTTCCCCGCGGCCGCTGCACCGGCAGTGAGCCCCCGCCAGGAGTCCCCGGTCCCGACGTCGGTGACGACGCCGCCGTCGAGCCGGAGCCAGGCGTCGGGCACGACGGCCGTCCCGGTAAAGCGCTGGGCTGAGTGGAGGAGGAGGGGCTGCGTCGCCGGATGGAAGGTCACCGGACTCAGGGTAGCTGCCAGGCGGGCCGGTTGGCCTCAGTGTGCCGGTAGTACGCGGAGTGTTGTAGCTCCGAGGCGGCCTCCTCGTCGATGATCACCGTCGCCTTGGCGTGAAGCTGGAGGGCTGTCGCCGGGCAGAAAGCGCCCAGTGGGCCCTCGATCATCTGCGCCACGGCGGCGGCCTTCGCCGTCCCGGTGGCCACGAGCACCAGGGCCCGCGCATCGAGGATGGTGCCGATGCCCTGGGTGAGGCAGTGCATCGGGACCTGGGCGACATCGCCGCCGAAGAACCGGGAATTGTCCTCCCGGGTGCGCGGTGAGAGCGTCTTGACGCGCGTCCGGCTGGAGAAGGACGACGTCGGCTCGTTGAACCCGATATGTCCGTTGGCGCCGATGCCCAGCAGCTGCACATCGACCCCGCCGCTGGCCGCGATCGCGTCTTCGTACGCCCGGCAGGCCGCCTCGAGGTTGTCCGCCGCGCCGTCGGGCACCCGGATGTTGCCCGGGGTGAGCCCCAGCCGCCGCACGACCTCCCGGTCGATCACCGAGCGGTAGCTCTCGGGGTGCTCGGCGGGCAGGCCGACATACTCATCGAGGGCGAAGCCGCGCACACGGTCGAAGGACAGCCCGTCCCGGCGGTGCCGGGCGAGGGCCTCGTAGGTGGCCATTGGGCTTGACCCGGTGGCGAAGCCTAGGACGGCGTCGGGCTTTCGCTCGACCGTGGAGGCGAGGATGCGGGCGGCATGCTCTCCGACGGCCGCGGCGTCGGAGTGGATGGCGATTCTCATCGGGCGTTGACCTCTGTCGTGATCGGAGCTGGGGTGGCGGCGCCGCGGTGGCGCAGCGAGAGCAGGAAGCCCAGGCCCACCGTAACCACAACGCCGATGGCTGTGTACCAGGTGAAGCCGATGAGGGTGCGCTCGAACAGGAACAGGTAGGTCATCAGCGCGACAGCGACGGCGAAACCGAGGATCGCGTCGTTCTGGCGGGCCTTCGGCACCCAGAGTCCGAGGAAGAACGCGCCCAGCAGACCGCCGTAGGTGAGCCCGGCGATGGAGAGTCCCAGTTCGACGACGGGGTTGTCGGTGCCCGTGAACAGTGCACCGGCGCCGATGAAGACGACGCCCCAGCCGAGGGTGAACAGCCGGCTCAGGCGCAGGGCCCGCACCTCGGAGAGCGGGCGCGTGCTGAACTTCTCGTAGAGGTCCGACATGGTCGAGGAGGCGAGGGCCGACAGCGACGACGACAGCGTGCTCATGGCGGAGGCGAGGATGCCCGCAAGGAGCAGCCCGGACAGCCCGCTCGGCAGGCCTTCGACGATGAAGGTGGGGAAAATCTGGTCGCCGCGCTCAAGGCCGAGCTCCTCGACGGACTTGCGCTCGTAGTAGCTCCACAGCGCCAGTCCCACCGTGAGGAACAGGGCGAACTGGAGGAACACAATCACGGCGCTGCCGATGACCGCCTTCTTGGCGTCCCGCAGGGTGCGGGTGGTGAGCAGCCGCTGCACAATGATCTGGTCGGCGCCGTGGGAAGCCGTCGACAGCAGTGCTCCGCCGACGACGGCGGTGATGAAGGCGTACGGGGCGGAGATGGGGCTCGAGGCGAAGTCGAGGAACTGGGTCTTGCCGGCGTCGGCCGCCTCGGACCAGAAGTTCACCTCGAGGTTTCCGGTGATGAAGATCAGGGCGATGATGCCGCCCACCACGTACAGCGCCATCTGCGCGACGTCGACCCAGACAACCGCCTTGATACCGCCGAAGAAGGTGTAGGCGATGGTGACGAGGCTGAGGATCGCGATAATGGCGAAGAAGTTGAGGTTCAGCCCGTAGGAATCGAGGATCACCTTCACCGGAATGGCGGCGGCGAAGAGCCGGACGCCGTCGGCGAGGAGCCGGGTGAGGATGAAGGCCACCGAGGCGGTGCTCTGCATGCCGCGGCCGAAGCGCTGGCCGAGGTAGGCGTAGGCGGTGGTCATTTCGCCGCGGTAGTAGCGGGGCAGGAGCACGAAGGCGACGACGATGCGACCGATCAGGTAGCCGATGGCCACCTGGATGAACGTGATGTTCCCAAGGTAGGCCACGGCGGGGACGCTGATCACGGTGAGGGCGCTGGTTTCGGTGGCGACTACCGAGAGGCAGACGGCCCACCAGGGGAGCTCGCGGCTGCCCAGGAAGTAGTCCTTGACGTTTGACTGCTTGCCGGACAGCTTCAGGCCGAGCCAGGCGGAGCCCACAAGGTAGGCAATGATGACGATCAGATCGAGGGGTTGCACAGGATCTCCAGGGGCTAAGGGTGCCGGACGGGCGCGGGAGCTGAGACGGTGATGCGGGAGGGCGGAACGGCCACCGGTTCGGGCAGGCGCAGAGGGCGCGCGCCCGGGGTGATGCGGCCGGCG
Source organism: Arthrobacter zhaoguopingii (assembly GCF_009828595.1). GTDB lineage: Bacteria > Actinomycetota > Actinomycetes > Actinomycetales > Micrococcaceae > Arthrobacter_D > Arthrobacter_D zhaoguopingii. The sequence goes on along the minus strand of NZ_WPNY01000009.1, from coordinate 109,603 downwards.
AGCGGCGGCGTCGTGCTTCCGGTGGCGCTGGCCAGGGTGCCGGGGAGCCCATGCCAGGTGAAGAAGCCGAGCAGGGCGAAGAGGTAGGCCTCCTTGGCGTCGGCGTCGATGCCAAGTTCGGCGGCGTCGCGCAGCTGCGCCGGTGCCAGGTGGGCCTGCAGCCGCTCCAGGAGGAACGGGTTGCGGGTACCGCCACCGGAGACGAACACCTCGCCGACCCCGAAGGGCGCGAGGGCATCGGCCACGGTGCGGGCCGTCAATTCTGTGAGGGTGGCCAGCAGGTCGGGAGTGTTGAGCGGCCGGCCCGCCGTCACGGCGTCGAGGTACCCGGAGTTGAAGATCTCCCGACCGGTGGACTTCGGCGCGGGCCGTGAGTAGTAGGGGTGGGCGAGCAGGCCCGCGAGGAGGTCGTCGTCGACCGTTCCGCCGCGGGCGCCCTCGCCGTCCCGATCGACCGACTCGGCGCCGTCCGTGGCGGCGCGCGCCGCGGCGTCAAGGAGCGCGTTCGCCGGTCCGGAGTCGAAGGCGACCGGGTCCTGGCCGGGGCGGATCACCGTGGCGTTGGCGATCCCGCCAAGATTCAAAGCAGCAGAGTTGAGGGCAGCCGCCGCGTCCCCGCGCCCGGCGAGCAGCAGGGAGTCGAAGAGGCTCACGAGCGGTGCGCCCTGGCCGCCGGCGGCGATGTCGTTGCTGCGCACGTCGGAGAGCACCGGCAGCCCGGTGGCCTGCGCGATCCAGGCGGGCTGGCCGAGCTGGAGCGTGCCGCGGGCAATGCCGTCTTCGATCCAGTGGAACAGGGTCTGCCCGTGGGAGACGACGAGGTCGGCGGTCCCGCCGATGTCGGCGAGGAAAGGCTGCGCGGCGGCGGCGAACTCCTGCCCGATGAGGGTGTCGAGCCGGGTCACCGCCTCCATCGAGGTGGCCGCCGGTGGCATGGCGCGCTGGATTTCCTCCCGCAGCCCCTCGCTGTAGGGGACCTCGCGGTGGGCCAGCGGCGTCATGCGCAGCTCGGTGCCGTCGAGGTCGAAGTCCGCGGCGGCGACGTCAATGGCGTCAACCGAGGTGCCCGAGGACAGCCCGAGGACCCTCATGGGCGCACGGGTGCCGCGCCGAGGATGGCCCGCACGCTGCCCGCGTGCTCCTCGAGGAGCACGCGGGCCTCTGCCGCGCTCACCCCTTTCAGGAGCATGACGATGGCGGTCTTGGCGTGCCAGCCGGAGGCATCGAGGGCGCCGGCCGCCTCCGCGGGGGACGCCCCGGTGGCCTCGAGGACGATCCGCTGCGCCCGCTGGCGCAGCTTGCCGTTGGTGGCCTTCACGTCGACCATGAGGTTCCCGTAGGTCTTGCCCAGACGGACCATGGCGGCGGTGGAGATGGCGTTGAGGACGAGCTTCTGGGCAGTGCCGGCCTTCATGCGGGTCGATCCGGCGACCACCTCGGGCCCGGTGAGGACCTCGATGGGGAAATCGACGGCGGCGCTGAGAATCGTCCCCGGATTGTTTGAGAGGCCGATGGTCACGGCGCCGGCTGCGCGGGCGGCAGCCATCGCCCCGAGCACGTAGGGGGTCCGGCCGGAGGCGGCGATCCCGACGACGGCGTCGAGCTCCCCCACCGACAGGCCCCGCAGATCGGCGGCACCGGCGTCGGGATCGTCCTCGATCCCCTCGACGGCGGAGACCAGGGCGGCGGGCCCGCCGGCCATCAGCGCGACGACGAGTCCGGGAGCCACCCCAAAGGTCGGAACGCATTCGGCGGCGTCGACGCCGGCGAGGCGTCCCGGGGTGCCGGCGCCCACGTAGATGAGGCGGCCTCCCCTGCCGAGCCGGTCTACGACAGCGTCGACGGCGGCGGTGATGGCCTCACCGGCGGCGGCGGTGGCCGCGGGAACGAGGGCGTCCTCGGCGGCGATCTGGGCGACGAGTTCGCGGGTCGACCGCAGGTCAAGGTCGGCCAGGTCGGGGCGGGACTGTTCGGTCTCCAGACGGTCGAGGTCCGCGGGTGCTTCCCGACGGTCCACCGCCTTTTGGGCGCGATAGGAGTTGTTCACGATCCAAGAAGACCACAGCCCCCCAAGGATGGTCAATGGTTTTCATAACTGTGTAATATCGTGAAAATTAGTTTCACTCGGTCGCTGGTTTCACCTCTGGAGAAGCCAACCGCGTTACCGTTGACGTTGCCACTCCCACCGCCCGGAAGGACCTCCATGAGACGCCCGAACACCCGGAGGCGGACGACGCACCCCACGACCACCGCTGCTCCCGGCTTCCGGAGGACGCACCATGCCGTCGCCTGAGCGTGCTCCCGCGGCGATCTGCGGCATCGACATCGGCGGCACCGGCTGTCGCGTCGCGGTGACCACCCCCACCACGGGTCTGTCGGCCGCCCGCGTCTTCACCGGCAGCGGGCTGCGCATCGGCGGCTCGGGCCTCGACGTCGAGGAACTCATGATCACTCTCGAGCCGCTGGTCGAGGCGGCGCGGAAGGCCTCCGGGGCCCGGAGCCTCGACACCCTGGTCCTCGGCGCGGCGAGCCTCGTCACCCTGCTGCGCAGCGCCGAGGGCGTCCACGCGGAGCTTTCCGCCCGGTTCGGCGCGCACACAACGGTCCTGGCCTCCGACGTCCTCACCTCCCACATCGGCGCCCTGTCGGCGCAGCCGGGCGTCGTCGTCGCCGCGGGAACCGGGGCCGTCGCCCTGGGCACCGACCACGCCGGTCGTTGGCAGCGGGTCGACGGGTGGGGCCACCTGCTCGGTGATGCCGGCAGCGGCGCCTGGATCGGCGCGCGCGGCCTCGAGGCCGCCTACCGCAGCTACGACGGGCGGGCCGGCGGGTCGGCTGGCCTGCTCGACCGCCTGCTCGAACGGTTCGGCACCCCGGAAGACCTGGTGCGCAGCGTCTACACCCGGCAGGACCGCGCGGCCGTGCTCGCTTCCTTCGTGCCCGACGTCGCCGAGGCCGCCGCGCAGGGCTGTGCCGTCGCCCTCGGCATCTTCCGCTCCGCCGGCCTGGAACTGGCCCGCACGGCCACCGCCGCCCTGGTCGACGGCCTGCCGCCGCGCATCCGCTGGGTCGGCGGACTCTTCGAGGCCTCCCCCGATCTCCTCGAGGAATTCGGCCAGGAACTCCACCGCGGCCACCCGGGCCTCGACCTTGCCCCTGGCGAGGGAACCTCGCTCGAGGGCGCGCTTCAGCTCGGCGCCGCCACGGCCCTCGGCTCCGGACCGGAACAGCGCGAGGGCTTCCTCTCGACCCAGCACCACCGGGCAGGCCGCCCGCAGCAGCCGGGGGGTTCCGCGTGATCGCCGCCCTGCGTGACGCCGTCGCCGACGCCGCCCGGGTCAGCGAACGCGCCATCGACCGCCACGCCGGCGCCCACGACGCCTCCCACTTCCTGCTGATCCCGCAGGCGGTGGCCACTCCGGTGGACGCCGCCGAGGTGGGAGCGCTGCTGCGCGCCTCGGCCGCGCAGGGTATCCCCCTCACCCTGCGCTCGGGCGGCACCAGCCTCAGCGGCCAGGCCGTCACCGACGGCGTGCTCGTCGATGTGCGCAAGCACTTCCGGGGCGTGGAGGTGCTCGATAACGGCGCCCGGGTCAAGGTGTCGCCCGGAGTCACCGTGCGGATGCTCAACACCCGGCTCGCCCGGTACGGCCGGAAGTTCGGGCCGGACCCCGCCAGCGAATCCGCGTGCACTATCGGCGGCGTGGTCGCGAACAACTCCTCGGGCATGCACTGCGGCACCGCCGACAACGCCTACCGCACCCTCGAATCCGTGACGGTGGTCCTCCCCAGCGGCACGGTGATCGATACCGGCGCCGCCGACGCCGACGAGCGCCTGCGCGCCCTCGAACCCGCACTCTTCGACGGCCTGCTGCGGCTCGCCGCACGGGTGCGTTCCAACCCCGCCTCGGTGCGGATCATCACCGAGCAGTTCTCCCGCAAGAACACCATGGGCTACGGCCTCAACTCGCTGCTCGACTTCGAGACCCCGGCCCAGATGCTGGCGCACCTGATCGTGGGCAGCGAGGGGACCCTGGGCTTCGTCGCGGAGGCCGTCTTCCGCACGGTGCCGGTGCATCCCCACACCACCACGGGACTGCTCGTCTTCGACGACCTGCAGGCCGCCAACTCGGCGCTGCCGGCGCTCGTGGACTCCGGCGCCGCCACCGCCGAGCTGATGGACGCGCTGTCGCTGAAGGTGGGCCAGAACCTCCGCGGCACCCCCGCCGTCGTGAAGGACCTGACCGTCCGCAACCACGCCGCCCTGCTGGTTGAATACTCGGCGGACACCGCTGAGGAACTGGCGCAGGCCGCGGCGGCCGGTGCCGCGGTGCTGGCCCCGCTGGGCCTGAGCACCCCCGCCGTCTTCAGCACCGACGCCGCCGCCCGGGCCGAACTGTGGCGGCTGCGCAAGGGCCTCTACGCCTCGGTGGCCGGGGCGCGCCCGCAGGGGACCACGGCGCTGCTCGAGGATGTCGTCGTCCCCGTGCCGGCGCTGGCACGCACCTGCAGCGAGCTCACTCGACTGTTCGGAACGTACGGGTACCGCGACAGCGTGATCTTCGGGCACGCCAAGGACGGGAACATCCACTTCATGCTCACCGACCAGTTCGCCTCGGCGTCCGAGCTCGAGCGGTATGCGGCGTTCACCGAGGACCTCGTCGGCCTGGTGCTCGGCGAGGGCGGCTCGCTCAAGGCCGAACACGGCACCGGGCGCGTCATGGCGCCCTTCGTGCTGCGCCAGTACGGCGACGAGCTGTACGAGGTGATGCGGGAGATCAAGGCGCTGTTCGACCCGGCCGGGGTGCTGAACCCGGGCGTGATCCTCAATGAGGACCCGCAGGCGCACCTGCGCCACCTCAAGGCCGTTCCCGCCGTGGCCGAGGAGGTGGACCGGTGCGTCTCGTGCGGTTACTGCGAGCCAGCCTGCCCCAGCAAGGACCTCACCCTGACCCCTCGGCAGCGGATCGTGACGCTGCGCGCCATCGAACAGGCACGGCTCGACGGTGATACCGCCCTTGTCGCGGAGCTTGAGAAGGATTACGACTACGAGTCGGTGCAGACCTGCGCCGTCGACGGAATGTGCCAGACGGCGTGCCCCGTCGACATCAACACCGGATCGCTGGTGAAGCGGCTCCGGCGTGAGAGCGCCTCCCCCGTCGCCGGGCGGATCGGAACCGCCGCCGCGGGCTCCTGGGCCGGCGTCACCCGGGGAGCAGGCGCCGCCCTGAGCCTCACCGCGAAGCTTCCCTCCCCCGTCGTCCGCGGGCCGAACACTCTCGCCCGCGCCGTCCTGGGCGCCGACACCGTGCCGCTCCACTCCCCCGAGCTGCCCGCCGGCGGTTCCCGGCGGCGGCGCCCGGCGCCCGAGGGCGCCGCGGACGCCGTGTACTTCCCGGCGTGCGTCGGAACGATGTTTGGGCCGGCGTCACCCGGCGGGAACACCTCGCCCGGGGTGCAGGTGAGCTTCGAGGAGCTCTGCGCGCGGGCCGGGCTGACGCTGCTGGTGCCGCCGGGCATCGACGGGCTGTGCTGCGGCACGCCCTGGTCCTCCAAGGGACTGGCCGACGGCCAGCAGGCCATGGCAGCCCGTACCCTCGCGGCGCTGCGGGAGGCGACCGGCGACGGCGAGCTTCCGGTGATCTGCGATGCGACCTCCTGCACCGAGGGCCTGCTTGCGGTGATCGCCGGTGAGGTTCCCGCACCGGGTCAGCGCCCGCTGCGGGTCATCGATGCCGTCGAGTTCACCGCCGAACGGATCCTGCCGGTCCTCGGACCGTACGAGAAGCGGGACTCCCTGGCCCTCCACCCCACCTGCTCCTCAACGCGGCTCGGAGTGAACCCGGCACTGGAGGCGGTTGCGGGGGCCGTCGCCGCCGAGGTCTCGATCCCCGAGAACTGGGGGTGCTGTGCCTTCGCCGGCGACCGCGGCATGCTTCACCCCGAGCTGACCGCGTCGGCCACCGCACGGCAGGCGGCCGAGATAGCGGCGTTCGACGCCGGCGCCCACGCCTCGTGCAACCGGACGTGCGAGCTCGGCATGACCCGGGCCACGGGCGAGCAGTACCAGCACGTGCTGGAGCTGCTTGAAGAGGTTAGCCGGCCGGCCGCGCCACGCCGCTGACGCCGGAGCCACCGGGCAGGAGCGTTCAGGTTTCGCCGCGCCGGAGCAGCCTACCGACGGGAATCAATCCGTCCACCTCCGTACCCCGGAGGTAGGTCCGCCGCACCACTCCGGTCAGCCGCTTCCCGGAGTACGGACTGACGGGGTTGCGGTGGTGCAGGGTGTTCACATCCACGGTGAAGCTTTCCTCGGCGGCGAAGACCACGAGGTCCGCGTCGCAGCCCACGGCGAGCCGGCCCTTGCGGGACAGGCCGGCGAGCGCGGCGGGCGCCTGCGCCATCCACCCGACCACCCGCTCGAGCGGGATCCCCCGCTTCCGGGCCTCCGTCCAGGCCAGGGGAAGGCCGAGCTGGAGGGAGGACACCCCGCCCCAGGCCACGTCGAAGTCGCCGTTCTCGGGGTCCTTGAGGTCCGGGGTGCTTGGGGAATGATCGGTGACGATGCAGTCGATCACCCCGTCCTCGAGTCCCTTCCACAGCAGTTCCCGGTTGGCGTCCTCGCGGATCGGCGGGCAGCATTTGAAAGCCGTGGCGCCGTCGGGGATTTCCTCGGCGCGCAGCGTCAGGTAGTGAGGGCAGGTCTCCACCGTGAGCCGCACGCCGTCACGCCGGGCGGCGGCGATCATCGGCAGGGCGTCCGAGGATGAGAGGTGGAGGATGTGCGCCCGGGCGCCGGTGGACCGTGCCCGCTCGATGACCGCGGCGATGGCGATGTTCTCCGCGCGCCGGGGCCGGGAGGCGAGGAAACTGTCGTAGCGGCTGCCCCCGGCCCGCGGCGCCTCCTCAATGGTGCGGGCGTCCTCGGCGTGGACGATCATCAGCGCGTCGAAGCTGGCCAGTTCGGCAAGGTCCTTCTTGAGTTCCTCAGCGTCCAGGGGCGGGAACTCGTCCACGCCGGAGTGGAGGAGGAAGCACTTGAACCCGAAGACTCCCTCCTCGTGGAGCGCCCGCAGGTCCGCGGTGTTCCCCGGCACCGCCCCACCCCAGAAGCCGACGTCGACGAAGGCCTGGGGCGCGGCCGCCGCCCGCTTCTGCGCGAGGGCTGCCACGTTCACGGTGGGCGGGATGCTGTTCAGCGGCATGTCGATGATGGTGGTGACGCCCCCGGCCGCCGCGGACCGGGTTGCGGAGGCGAAGCCTTCCCACTCGGTGCGGCCGGGCTCATTGACATGGACATGGGAATCGACGAGGCCCGGCAGCAGGGTTTCGTCAGCGCGGAGCGCGACGGTGCGCGCTCCGGTGAGTCCGGTCCCCCACGGCGCGAGTGCAGTGATGGTCCCGTCGACGACGCCGACCTCAAGCTCCCGGACACCCTCCTCGGTCAGGACCCTGCGGCCGCGGATCACCAGGTCGAAGCCGGGGGTGAAAGGACCGGCGGCGGATGGCTCGGCCATGAAGTTCCCTCCCTTCTGTACCCTGCCTGCAGTCCCGCGGGGTGCTCAAAGCACGATCTGGCGGTTGACGTCCTTATAGAGCAGGTAGCGGAACTTGCCGGGCCCGCCCGCATAGCAGGCCTGCGGGCAGAAGGCCCGCAGGGACAGATAGTCGCCCTCCTCGACCTCCACCCAGTCGTCATTGAGCCGGTACACCCCCTTGCCTTCAAGGATGTAGAGCCCGTGTTCCATCACGTGGGTCTCGGCGAACGGGATGGAGGCACCAGGCTCGAAGGTGACGACGTTGACGTGAAGGTCGTAGGCGGGGTCGTCGACCGGCAGCATGCGCGTGGTGCGCCACCGGTTGTCCGTGCCGGGCATGGCGTCCGGTTCGATGTCCTGCTCATTGCCGACGACCACGGCGGGGACATGCCCGGGCAGGGGCTGGTGGCGCTTGCGGATCCACTGGAACACGGCGTTGCCGGCACCGGTGTTGCCCGCCGACCACGACTCACCGGGTGGAAGATACGCGAATCCCCCCGGTCCCAGGGCAGAGGCCGCGCCGCCGATGGTGACGTCGAGGGTCCCGTCGAGCACGAAGAGGAAGGATTCGACCTCCGGCTGGGGCTCCGGCGCGTCGGAACCCCCTCCGGGAGCGACCTCCATCAGGTACTGGGCAAACGTCGTCGCGCCGCCGGCGACCGGGCGGTTGAGGATCCAGGCGCGGGTGGCGTGCCATTCGGGCAGGACGCTGGTGACGATGTCCCGCAGGACGCCCCGGGGGATCACCGTGTATGCCTCTGTCACCACGGCACGCCCGGAGAGGAGGTCGGTCTGCGGCGGGAGACCGGACTGCGGCGTGTAGTAGCTGGGGCTCGTCATGACGATCCTTCGGGTCGGCGGCTTGGGTCGGGGACGACGCCGGGTGCAGTTGCGGGGGCGGGTCGAGGGTGCGCGGGCCGCGGGTGGGCGAGCCGGGTCAGCCCGACAGGGTCGACGCCGGTCCGCTGTTCAATGTCCTGCCCGTCGAGCGCTCCGCAGTCGAGCCCGCGCTGAAGGAACCGCGCCATCGCCCGGGCGGTGGCCGGCTCGTCCAGGACGGTGCTCTCGAGCCGGTGCACGTAGTTGCGCAGCCGGGACGCCGCCGAGTCGAAGCCCGAGAGATAGAAGAGGTAGGTGGCGATGAACCGGGTGGGAAGCTGGGCGGGGTGGAGGTCCCAGCCCTGGTAGTAGCCCCGCTCCAGCGAGCGGCGGACCAGACGGGCGTGAAGCGTCCAGGCCGCGGCGGTGTTTTCGGCGGAGCCCACGGGCAGGATGTTCGTCGAGCCGTCGGAGAGGCGCACCCCGGTTCCGGCGGCGGCGACCTGCATCACGGCCTTGGCGTAGTCGGCGGCCGGGTGGTCCATCGCTTGGTTCCCAGCGGCGATTTCCAGCGAGGCGCTGTAGTCGTAGGTGCCGTAGTGCAGGCCTGAGACCCTCCCCGAGCCCGCATGCAGCAGCTGTGCCACCGGAACCGTGCCGTCGGCGCCCAGGATCAGCTGCGGGGTTTCCACCTGCACCTCGAAGCGCAGCCTGCCCGGCGCCAGGCCGTGTGCCTTCTCGAGCCGTCCGCACACGTAGGCCATCGCCTCGACCTGGGCGACGGTGCTGACCTTCGGAAGGGTCAGGGTAAGCCCGTCGGGCAGGTTCCCCTGCCGCAGCAGCCCGGCGAGGAAGAGGTCGAGGGTGCGGATGCCCCGGGCCCGGGTGGGTTCCTCGAAGGACTTGAACCGGAGGCCGGAGAACGGCGGAGCGGTTCCGCCGTCGACGGCGCGGGCGAGGAGGTCCGCCGCGTCGAGCGCTGCCGCATCCTCCTCGTCGTCGTTCCGGCTGCCGTAGCCGTCCTCGAAGTCGAGGCGGAGGTCCTCGATGGGTTCCCGGAGCAGTTTCACCTCGACCTTGGCGGCGATGGGCGCGACGAGGTTCTCGGGGAGGCCCACCGTCCTGCACAGTGCCTCCATCCCGCCGTGGGCTTCGACGGCGGCGAGCGCCTCTGTGCCCCAGCGTCCGGTCAGCGCCGGTTCGATCCGGTCCGCCGGAACGTACACGGTGTGGACGGGCTGGCGGCTCCCGTCGTCGCCGGGGTAGCTGCGCCGCAGCAGCCGGTCGGTGTCGGACAGCTTCGCGTCGACCAGCGCGTAGTCGGCGGCGCCGAGGACAGCCTCGGCGGGCATCAGCGGACCAGCTCGTAGGCCGGCAGGGTGAGGAAGTCCGTGTACTCCTCGGACAGGCAGATCTCGGCGATCAGCGTCCGTGCCGGCTCGTAGTAGCGGGCGAAGGTTTCGGCGTCGACCTCGGTCCGGAGCCGGTCGACCTCTTCGTCGAGCAGGGCCTTCACGAGTTCGGGGGTGACGGTGTTGCCGGTGTCCGAGAGGACCACCTGATTGCGGAGCTGCTGCCACACCTGGGACCGGGAGATTTCCGCAGTCGCGGCGTCCTCCATCAGGTTGTGGATCGCCACGGCGCCGTTACCCGAGAGCCACACGGCGACGTAGGCGACGGCGACGTAGAGGTTCAGCCGCAGCCCGGCTTCGGTCACGGCACCGCCGGCCGAGGGGATATCGAGCAGCTCCGAGGCGGTGACACTCACTTCCTCACGCTGCCGGTCGAGCTGGTTTGGCTGGTCCCCCAGCACCGCGTCGAACACCTCCCGGCAGACCGGCACCAGGTCGGGGTGGGCCACCCAGGACCCGTCGAACCCGTCGTCGGCCTCGCGGGTCTTGTCGGCGCGCACCTTCGCGAAGGCCTCCTCGGTGACGGCGGGCTCCCGCCGGTTCGGGATGACCGCGGCCATCCCGCCCATCGCGAAGGCGCCCCGGCGGTGGCAGGTCTTCACGAGCAGTTCGGTGTAGGCGCGCATGAAGGGGGCGGTCATGGAGATGCTGGCGCGGTCCGGCAGCAGGTAGGCCGGCCCGGCGTCGCGGAAGTACTTGATGATGCTGAAGAGGTAATCCCACCGCCCGGCGTTGAGCCCCGAGGCGTGGTCGCGGAGCTCGAAGAGGATCTCCTCCATCTCGAACGCCGCCGGAATCGTTTCGATCAGCACGGTCGCCCGCACCGAACCCTGCGGCACCCCGACGTAGTCCTGGGCGAAGACGAAGATGTCGTTCCAGAGCCGGGCCTCGAGGTGGCTTTCGAGCTTCGGCAGGTAGTAATAGGGTCCGCTGCCCGCATTCAGCAGCTGTTTCGCATTGGCGAAGAAGTGAAGCCCGAAATCGACAAGCGCACCGATGGCCGGCTCGCCGTCGATGCGCACGTTTTTCTCGCTCAGGTGCCAGCCGCGCGGCCGGGTGACAACGACGGCGAGGGGCGCGTCCTGCCGCAGCGAGTAGTCCTTGCCTTGCGGCGAGGTGTAATCGAGCCGTCCGCGGGCCGCCCGGTAGAGGTTCAGCTGGGAGTCGATGACGTTGTGCCAGGTCGGTGCGCTGGCGTCCTCGAGGTCCGCCAGCCAGACCTGCGCGCCGGAGTTGAGCGCATTGATGGCCATCTTCACGGGCGAGGCCGGCCCGGTCATCTCCACGCGGCGGTCGCGCAGGTCCGGCGGCGCGGGCGCCACCTTCCACTCGCCGTCGCGCACCCCCCGGGTTTCGGGGAGGAAATCGAGGCGGCCTGTGGCGGCAACCTCGGCGCGGCGGGCCGCGCGGCCGGCGAGGCGTTCATCGCGCCGACCCCGGAAGTGATGGTGAAGCTGCTCAACGAAGGAAAGGGCCTCGGGGGTCAGGATGATGTCGGCGCCTTCGGCGGGCGAGGGATCGGTCAGTTCAATGGCCATGCTGTGCTCTCCTCGGAAGATCGAGTCCCGCTGGGTAAGGCCGCTGCCGCCGGACCGCCGCCGAAACGGCACCCGAGTACGCCCTGACATTCGTAGTACGGACGTTATTGTCTGCAAAGGTGAAGCACAAGCATCAGGAGGCGCGGCATCCCCGCCGCGGTGTTACAGTTCGAGGGCGAAGCCAACGGCGGGCAGCCCTTTCCGAGGCCGCTACCCACCAGGTGGACCCGCATTACCGACCCGCAGCCGTCTGTCCGAGCCGCCTGTTCCGTTCCGTATCGGTGGCGCGGAGGGTAGGCTGCCATCGCTTGGGAGGCTCCCATGAGCACCGCAACTCCGGATGAACAGTACCTGCGCGAGGCGATCTCCCTCGCCGTCGCCAATGTCTCCAACGGTGGCGGCCCCTTCGGCGCCGTCGTCGTCACCCCGGACGGCGGCGTCTTCCCGGGCGTCAACCGGGTCACCGCGACGAACGACCCCACGGCGCACGCGGAGGTGGTGGCAATCCGTGCCGCGTGCACCTCCATCGCGTCCTTCGATCTCTCCGGGAGCGTGCTGTACTCCAGCTGTGAGCCCTGCCCCATGTGCCTCGCCAGTGCGCTGTGGGCCCGCGTTGACCGCGTGGTGTATGCCGCGGACCGCAATGATGCGGCCCGGGCCGGCTTCGACGACGCGGTGTTCTACGACTACTTCTCGGCTCCCGTGGAGGAGCGGTCGATGCCCTCGGGCCAGCTACGGCTTCCAGCCTCGGAAGGCCTTGACCACTGCGCGCCCTTCGATGCCTGGGCCGCCCATTCCGACCGCATCCCCTACTAGGCAGGGCATCCCTTACTAGGCAGGCATCGGGCTCTTTCTGCCGGGGGCTTCCCCGACTACCTCGGGTGCGGGCCGGGAACCGCCGCGCCGAATGGTTGAGTGGGCAGCTGACCGGACGCCGGTTCAGGTGCTCCGGACACGTCCGCCTCCCCAAGGGCGAACTTCCTCAGCAGGTCGGCGGCAACACTGATGGCGATGACGGCCGGGGCCTTGCCTTCAAGCCCCGGCAGGCCGATGGGGCAGGTAATCGCGTCGATGGCGGCGTCGCTGTGGCCCTCGGCACGCAGGCGCCGGCGGAACCGTGACCACTTGGCCCGCGAACCGATCAGCCCCACGCTGCCCAGGTCACCGCGGCGCAGCGCCGCATCGCACAGCAGGAAATCCTCGGCGTGGTCGTGGGTCATAATCAGCACGTGCGAGCCGGATGGCAGGGTGCCCAGCACGGTGTCGGGCACGGGACTAGCCGAGAGCCGGACGTCGGCGGTGCCGGCGGCGACGGCTGCGAGCCGTCCGGGGTCAACCTGGTCGGCCCTGCTGTCGATGAGCTGCAGGGTGAGGGACAGCCGCGACAGAATCCGGGCCAGTTCGTAACCGACATGGCCCACCCCAAACACGGCAACCGTCGGCCGGGGAAGGAAGGGCTCGAGGAGGACCCGGACAACACCACCGCAGCACTGCCGCCCGTGCCGGGCGGCCGCGTGCTCGTTAAGGGAGAACTCGAGGGTTTCGGGGACCCCGGTGCAGGCTGCGAGCATCGCCCGCGCCCGCTCGATGACACTCGCCTCGAGGTTGCCGCCGCCGATGCTGTCCCAGGTTGCCTCGGCTCCGACGACCATCTTCGCCCCGGCGTCCCGGGGCGCGTGGCCGCGCACCTCGGTCACCGTCGCGAGTACCCCGGGTGAACGCTCCGCCCGGAGGCCCTGGAGGGCGCTCAGCCAGTCCACGTCACTGCGCTCTCACCGGAGAGGGAACCGGCGCGTCCATCCCCGTCGGCTTCGCTGCCTCGCGGGACGCGGTGCGGGCCCGATCGAGGGCCCAGTAGACGGCCTCAGGGGTGGCGGGGCTGGCCAGTTCGACGCTGCGTCCATCGGGGCCGAAGGCCGCGGCCGCCGAGCGCAGCGCCTCCCGCACACTGAGCGCGAGCATGAGCGGCGGCTCCCCCACCGCCTTCGACCCGTAGATGACACCACTCTCAGTGGCCCGCTCGAAGAGGTGGACCCGGAAATCCTCGGGCATTTCGGAGAAGCTCGGCAGCTTGTAGGTGCTCGCTGACTGGGTGTCCAGGCGCCCGCGGCGCTGCCCCTCGGAGACGTCCCAGCGCAGGTCCTCGAGCGTGAGCCACCCGGCGCCCTGAACGAACCCGCCCTCGATCTGCCCGACGTCGATCAGCGGCGAGAGGCTGTCCCCGACGTCGTGCACAATGTCGGTGCGCAGCAGGCGGTAGGCGCCGGTGAAACCGTCGACCTCGACCTCCGACACCGCCGCGGCGTAGGTGAAGTACTTGAACGGCTCCCCCTGCATACGGACGGCGTCCCAGTGCAGCCCCGGGGTGCGGTAGTAGCCCGCAGCCCAGAGGGACACCCGCTGGAAGTAGGCGTCGTTCACCAGCCCGGCAAAGGGGATCCCGTCGTCGTGGAAGCCGATGCCGGTGACCGTGCCGTCGTCGAACCGGACGTCGTCGGGGTGGATGTTGAGCTTCCGGGCCGCCACCTCGGCGAGGCGATCCCGGATCTGATCGCACGCGTTCCGGATCGCCGCTCCATTGAGGTCCGCCCCGGAACTCGCAGCCGTCGCCGAGGTGTTGGGGACCTTGTCGGTGCGTGTCGGTGCCAGCCGGATGCTGGAGAGCGGAACGCCGAGCGCGGTGGCGGCGACCTGCCGCATCTTGGTGTGGAGCCCCTGGCCCATCTCCGTTCCACCGTGGTTGATCAGCACCGACCCGTCCTTGTACACGTGCACCAGGGCCCCGGCCTGGTTGAAGGCGGTGAGGTTGAAGGAGATGCCGAACTTCACGGGCGTGATGCCCAGGGCGCGGCGGAGGTGGCGGTGGGTGGCGTTGAAGCCGGCGATTTCGGTGCGGCGGCGCTCGACGTCGGCGCTGCCCAGCAGCTGCTCCCAGACGGCGTGCAGCCGCTCGGCGTGCCGGACCGGCTGCCCGTAGGGCGTGCTCTGGCCGGGGGTGTAGAAGTTCCGCCGGCGCAGCTCGGACGGCTCAAGCCCCAGCAGCGGCGCGCAGCGGCCCAGCACCTCCTCGATCACGAACATCCCCTGCGGGCCGCCGAACCCGCGGAAGGCCGTCTGCGAGGTCTTGTGCGTCTTCGTGATCCGGCCGAGCACTTCGATGTTGGGGATCCAGTAGGCGTTGTCGATATGGCACAGCGCGCGGGCCAGGACGGGCTGGGAGAGATCGAGGCTCCAGCCGCCGTCGCTGGTCAGGGTGGCCCGGAGCGCCACGAGCCTGCCGGCGTCGTCAAACCCGACCTCCCATCGAGCGGCGAACGGGTGGCGCTTGCCGGTCAGGGTGATGTCCTGGGTGCGGTTCAGACGCACCCGCACGGGCCGCCCGGTGAGGGTGGCTCCCAGGGCGGCGACGGCGGCGAAGCCGTGGGGCTGCATCTCCTTGCCGCCGAAGGCTCCGCCCATGCGCAGGCACTGCACCGTCACCTGGGAGCTGGTGAGCCCGAGCACGTGGGCCACGATTTCCTGGGTCTCCGTGGGGTGCTGGGTGCTGCTGTGAACGAACACCTGCCCGCTCTCGTCGACATAGACGTAGGAGGCGTGGGTCTCGAGGTAGAAGTGCTCCTGCCCGCCGATCTCCACCTCCCCGCTGAAGCGGTGGGCCGCGGCTGCAAGGGCGGCCCCGGCGTCGCCCCGGGCCACTGTGGGCTGGTCGCCCTGGAAGCTCTCCTTCTCGATGGCCTCGGCGAGGGTGACGATCGACGGGAGCGGCTCGTAGTCCACCTCGACAGCCTCTGCACCGAGGCGGGCGGCCTCGAGGTTTTCGGCGAGCACCCAGCAGACGGCGTGGCCGTAGTACATCACCTCGCTGGGGAACAGCGGTTCGTCGTGCTTAGTCCCGGCATCGTTGATCCCTGGCACGTCGGCTCCGGTGAGGACCCGCACCACGCCGGGCACGCCCAGGGCTGGTGCGGTGCGCAGCTCAGTGACTCGGGCATGGGCGTGCGGGGCCTGCACCGGCCAGGCGTGAAGGACGTCCGAGCTGCGGATGGGGAGGTCGTCGGTGTAGAGGGCGGTGCCGGTGACGTGGAGCGCGGCGCTTTCGTGGGAAACGGGCACGCCGACGACGGGGTTCACGGGGCGGTCTGCGAGGGATTTCACCGGGTCACCTCCAGGGCGGGTGCGGCTGTGGTCTGCGCGTAGAACCGGAGGACCGACTGTCCGAGCATTGCGGAGCGGTAGCGGGCGGTGGCCCGGAGGTCGTCGATCGGGGTGCCCTCGGTCTCCATCACCGCCGCGGCACCGGCGGCGGTCTCCTCGGTCCAGGGCCGCCCCACGAGGGCCTCCTCGGTGCGGAGAGCCCGCAGGGGCATGGCGGCCACCCCGTTCATACCTATCCGCGCCGCGGTGATGACGCCGCCCTCGAGCCGCAGGGCGAAGGCCACGGCGACGCTGGAGATGTCGTCGAAGCGCCGCTTGGCGACTTTATAGAACGCGGTGGTCTCGGCGAGCGGCAGCGGCAGGTGCACCGCGCGCAGGAGCTCCCCGGGCCTGCGGACGCTCTGCCGGTACCCGGTGAAGTACTCGGCCAGTGGCACCTCCCGCTCACCGCCGACGGAGGCAAGAACCACCGAGGCGTCGAGGGCCAGCAGTGCGGGTGCGGTGTCGCCGATGGGTGAGCCGGTGGCGAGGTTGCCGCCGAGCGTCGCGGCGTTGCGGATCAGCCGGGAGGCGAACTGGGGAAAGAGCTGGTTCAGCAGCGGCACCCGGCCGGCCAGGCCGCGTTCCACCTCCGACAGGGTGAGTGCGGTGCCGATCTCGATCCGGTCGGGGCCGAGGGTAAGTACGCGGAGCGGTTCGAGGCGGTCGACGGCGAGCACCAGCGGCGGCCTGCTGTGCCTCAGGTTCACCTCGACCCCGGCGTCCGTCGCACCGGCGAGCACCTGGGCCTCCGGGTTCTGCTCGAGCAGACCGAGGAGCTCGTCCATGCTGCCGGGGCGGAGGAACCGGGAGCCGCCGGACGCCGCCCGCGTGGGCCGGGCCACCGGGGCGGGCCGGTCCTGGCGGCGCAGCAGCGGGTCGTCGTCCGCCGGGGCACCGAGGGCGTAGGCGGCGTCGCGGATGGGCCGGTACCCGGTGCAGCGGCAGAGGTTGCCGCTGAGCGATGAGAGATCGAAGCCGTTAGGCCCGCTCTCGTGGTCGCTAGCGTGTTCCTCCCCCACGACGGCGGTGCCGGTCTCGACGCGCTCGCCGGAGCCGGAGGCGTCCCGCTCGGGGCGGTAATACTCGGCCGCCATGGAGCAGACGAAGCCCGGGGTGCAGTAGCCGCATTGGGAGCCACCGCGTTCCACCATTTCCTGTTGGACCGGGTGCAGGTCCTCGGCCGTCCGGGGGCCGGCTGCCCTGCCGAGGCCTTCGGCCGTCACGACTTCCTGGCCGTCGAAGGCCAGGGCGGGAGGCAGGCAGGCGTTCACCGAGGTCCACCGGGTGCGGCCGTCGCCGTCGGGCCGTGCGACCAGCACGGCGCAGGCCCCGCACTCCCCCTCGGCGCAGCCTTCCTTGGCCCCGGTCAGCCCTTCGGCCCGCAGCCAGTCGAGCAGCCGGAGGTGCGGGGAGATCCCTTCGCAGGGGCGGACCTGGCCGTTGACGGTGATCTGCGTAGCGTCCATGCTTTCCACTCCTCAGCGGTGTGAGCAAAACTATACAACCGGCGGAAAGGGCCTTCCACGATCCGAATTCCAGTCAACAGAAGCCCGAAATAGAGGCCCAGACCTCCGGTTCGCCGGTGCCGCCTTCCCGCTGGACGGTCGCCTCGATGAGGCCGTAGGGACGGTCCGCGGCGAAGAACACCTCGTTGGGGTTGTCCCGCCCGAAGGGCGAGAGGTCTACCAGGAAATGGTGGTTGTTGGGCAGCGACAGCCGGATCTCGCCGATCTCGGGATGGGCCTCGAGGACCTGCTTTCCCATGGTGAACATCGTCTGCTGCAGGGCCAGGGAATGGGTCGAGGCGAACGCGTCGAGGAGGATCCCGCGCACGCTTGAGTACAGGGCATCGAAGTCCGCCTCGAGGCTGGTGTACCGCCAGCGGGCCGTCACATCGGTCGCCAGGATGCGGTCGGTCGTCTCGGGGAGGGTCGTGTAGCGGTCGCGCGGGTAGCCGTGGAACTCCGAGCCCGTCGACTTCAGCACGGTGAGGCCCGAAATTCCGGCGACGAGAGTCCTCCGGCCGCCCTCCACCACCAGCACTGCGGTGCGGGTTTCCGACTTGTTCCGGCTGAAGGAGTGGTCGTGCTCGGAGATCCGCTCCCAGAAATACTGCTCCGCCGCCCAGCGGCCGCCGGTCACCCAGTCAAAGCGTGAGGTGAAGTGCCCACCGAGGCGCATCAGGAACGCCTCGGGGGTTCCGATGCCGTCCCGCGCGAAGGCGTAGATGGTGTTCTTCTGGGTGTCGGTAGCGACGACGTGCGAGTTGTCGCCTTCGGTGTGGGCCCGTTCGAAGTCACCGTGCAGCTGCGAGGTGACGTTGAGGTCCTCGATGCTGTGGCGCGGGGTGTCCCGGGTGATCCGGACGAGCCGGACCTCCGCCTTCCCATACTGGTTGCGGCCCAGCACGATGCGGCCGGTCCCTCCCGACGCTGTGCCGGGCTGCGACGCCGGCTGGTCGGTGTCGCGCTGAGACGTCATGGTCAGCTCCCTCGATAGGTCGAATAAGCGAAAGGGCTCAGGAGCAGGGGTACGTGGTAGTGCTCGGAGTCGCTGGTCACGGTGAAGGTGAGGGACACCTCGGGGAAGAAGGACTCGACTCCGGCGCTCTCGAAATACGCTCCGGTGTCGAACTCGATCCGGTAGACGCCCTCGGGCAGGACGGCGGGGCCGAGGTCCTTACTGCCGAAGTCCTTGATGCGGCCGTCGACGTCGGTGGTCCCCTGTCCCACCTGCTCCCAGTTCCCGCCGGTGCGGCGCAGGAGCCGGGCCGGCATGCCCGCGGCGGGCCGGCCGGTTCCGGTGTCGAGGACGTGCGTGCTCACGGAGCTCACGGTGTGACCACTCCATCCAGCCGGAACAGGGCGATCTCCCGCAGCTGGCCGGCGACGACGGGGCGCTCCTCCTGCGGGGTATGCCTGAGTCGTTCCTGCAGGGCCACGAGGATGTGCTCGGGAGAGCGTCCCGCGGCCCGGATCAGGAACACGCGCCCGAATTTCTCCTCGTACTCGCGGTTTCCGGCGGCGATCCGGCCCGCCGTGTCCCCGGACCCGCCGAGCCCCGACTGTTCCTGCCGCGACAGCCCGGCCTCGGCCGAACTCCCGGCGGGAGGTTCTCCTATCCGTGGGTGGTGCGCGAGGGCGGCGTCGAGTTCGTCGTCCGAGAAGTCGGGTGCTGCGGCCGCTGCGAATGAGGTCAACGCGGAGATCGATTTGAAGGGACGCGCCACCACGATCTCGTCGATCCAGCGTGGAATGTCGAGGCAGAGACGCAGCACCTCAGCGGCGTCGGTGACAGGAGCGGCGTTGAAGTCGGCTAGGCGCATGGGTGTCAGCTTTCCTGGTTTCTCCGCTGCAGCGCTGAACACCCTTGACCATCGACGGAATCGACTTGATTCGATGTTTCTGCAAAGCGGAACTGTATTTTCCCGTCACTGTAACCCCCCTTCCACGGAACGTGTCAACAGTCCTGCGCAGCCATGAAGACCGAGGGAAGCGCTCCATCGACGCCCAATAAATAGCCAGCACCCCGCAGGATCCCGGTACTACAGTGAGACGAACCCGGCTGCAACCGCCGCCGGGGAGTTCTGCGTACGTTCATCGCACGACCACCGCTCCAGGAGAGAAGCAATGGCTGCCAGCCGCAATCCGCTTGACGAACTGCGCGAAACGATCGGCCACCTCGCCGAGCAGATTAAACTGCCGGGCGGGGACCGCGTGGATGACCGGGTGGGTGAGATGTTTGGCCCCAAGCCGGGGCCGGCCCGTCCGCTCTCCGAGTTGCAGGCCGAGCTCGATGCGCTGATCGGGCTGGATACCGTGAAGGAACAGGTGCGGGCGCTGGTCGCACTGCTCCAGGTGCAGGCCCGCCGCAAGGCGCACGGCCTGCCGGAGGTGGCCACCTCGCAGCACCTCGTGTTCCTCGGGAACCCGGGCACGGGCAAAACCACCGTGGCGCGGCTCCTGGCCGAGATGTACCGCGCTGTCGGCTTGCTGCAGAAGGGCCACCTGGTGGAGGTCGACCGTTCCGGCCTGGTCGGACAGTATGTCGGCGAAACCGCACTCAAGACCGACCGGGTGATCCGGCGGGCGCTGGATGGCGTTCTGTTCATCGATGAGGCCTACGCGCTGGCGCCTGAGGATCACCGGATGGACTTCGGGCCCGAGGCGATCGAGGTCCTGCTGAAGCGGATGGAGGACCACCGCCACCGCCTGGTGGTGATCGTGGCCGGTTATCCGCGGCTGATGGAAATGTTCCTGCTCTCGAACCCCGGCCTGCGGTCCCGGTTTTCGCGCGAGATCACCTTCCCCGACTACTCGGTCGACGCACTGGTGGCGATCTTCGGCCAGATGCTCGCCCAGCACGAGTACGTGCTCGAGCCGGGCGCGGACCAGATGCTGCGCCGCATCCTCGCAGGCCTTCACTCCGGCGAGGACTCCGGCAATGCGCGCTTCGCCCGCACCCTGTTCGAGCAGGCGCTCAACCGGCAGGCGCTGAGGCTCTCACTCGATGAGGACCGGAGTCTCGACGCGCTCGACCGGGACGACGTCATGATCCTTACCGGGGACGACCTCGCCGGGGCCGCGCGGGCGCTGGGCGAGGAACCGGAACCGGAACCGGAACCGGAGCCGGGCCCGGCGCCTGCAACCGGACCGTCGCGGTGGTGGCGCTGGCTGATGACCTGAGCGAACCGGAGATCCTCCCGGCGGGCCACCGAATGCGTGCACGCCCGGCCCGCGACACGGAATGCGACTGCATCGGACCGCAATAGTCGGGTGCGCGCCTGCGCTGACGGGCAGGCTTGACGCTGAAGGGGGAAAACCGTGATCGCAGCTCTGAACCAACTCGTCGGACTCATTGAAGACCATCTCACCGAGGACATCGACATCACCGGCCTGGCGGGCAGTCTTGGCACGACGGAATACCACCTCCGCCGGATGTTCTCCTCACTCGCCGGCATGCCGTTGTCCGAATATGTTCGGCGACGCCGCATGGCGGTCGCCGTTGCGGAGGTCCTCGGAGACGGCGATCTGCTGGGAATCGCGGTGCGCTACGGGTATGGCTCCACTGAGGCATTCAACCGCGCCTTTCGAGCGGTGCACGGCGTCAGCCCCGGCGACGTGCGCCGTTCCGGTGGCCCCCTTCGCACACAACCGAAGCTCAGGTTCCGCCTGACCGTTGAAGGGAACACACCCATGGACACCCGCATCACAGATCGTCCGGCTTTCCGACTCGCAGGCCATTCGACTCGTGTGCCACTCATCCACCACGGCGCCAATCCCGCCATCGAGGCCCATATCGCTTCACTGCCCGCAGCCGAACATCTCCGCCTCAAGGAAATGAGCAGCACCGTGCCGGCGGGACTGCTCCAGGTGACTGCTGATGTGGACCCCGACTACACCGAGGGCAGCGAGCTGATCTACCTCCACGGCGTCGCCGTCGGTGAAACTACTCCCGTGCCCGGGGACCTCACCGTCATCGAGGTGCCGGCCGGCGTCTGGGCCGTGTTTCGCACCACGTGCCCGTACCCGGCGGCCCTGCAGGAAACGTGGGCGGCGACCGCCGCCGACTGGTTCCCTTCCAACCCCTGGCGGTTGAGGCCCGGACCCTCGATGGTTGCCGTCATCGACCGCGCCCCCGACTTCAGCACCGCAACGTCGGAGTTATGGCTGCCCGTGGAACGCGCCTAGCCATCGCGGCGCCCCATTCTGTCGCGGGTTTCGATGAACGGGTGTAACGTCGCGGCCACCGCTCGACAACCCACTGCTCCGAAACCCATAAGGACACTGCGGCAGAGGCGGAACAGCAACCGGCCGACCCTTCACGGTACCTAATCCTGAGCGAAGATCACTTGATGTAAATATCGGCGAAATGCCCCAAGATGAAGCCATGGCTGAAAGAGCAGGCATGAGCGAGATAAGCCCAACGGACAGTGTCAGCTTCACCGAGCAGCTCTCCGGCTGGCTCGAACTGCCCTTCCGCCAGGCTGCGGTGCGCCTGGTGCTCCGTGCCTCGATGCCCGGCTGGGAGGCGTTCCGCACCGACCCGCACCACCGGCTGGACGTCGAAGGGACGATCGACATCGACGGGTTCGCCACCGCTCGACCGGTCACCGGCACGCTTGCACTGTTTCCCGACGACGCCGGGGCTGCCGTCGAATACTCCCTCTCCTTCTCCAGCGACGACCACGTCGACCTGCATCTGCGGGGCGCCAAGGCCCAGCGGCCGGGCAGCCCGCGCGCACTCTGGTACGACTTCACCACGACACGCTTCGAGCTGACCGCCCCCGATGGCACAGCATTACGGGGGCTCCTCCGCACCCCGACGCCGCAGGCGCTCCGGTGCCTTGCCTCGCTGCGCGCCACCGCGGAGTCGGTGCCGCTGCGTCTCGGGGCCCTGGGCCGGTTCGGCGTCCACTTCACCGCCGGAGCGGTCAAGGGACTGCTTCCCGACCGTCGGGCGACCCGGCGCTGAAACAGCACATCCTCACCGAATTTTCAAAGCCCCTCCACCCACTGACACCGGGTGGACTACGGGTCTAGCGTAAGGCGCATGACTGATGCACAATCCGGCGTCACTCAGGCACTGACGCCCACCATCAACTCCGACATGGGTGAATCGCTTGGCCTTCACTCGTTCGGCAATGACCTGGCCCTGATGGAACTCGTCGACTCAATCAACGTCGCGTGCGGCTTCCATTCGGGGGACCCGGACGCCATGGCCGACACCGTCTCCGCCGCCGCCTGCCGGGACCTCGGCATCGGGGCCCACCCCGGCCTGCCGGACCTCGTCGGCTTCGGCCGGCGGGAGATGAAGCTGACCCCCAATGAGGTCGAACACCTGATGCTCTACCAGGTGGGCGCGCTCTCGGCCTTCCTGCGGCGGGAGGGCGTCGACCTTCACCACATCAAACCCCACGGCTCCCTCTACGGCATGCTGGCCCGCGACCATCACCTGATGCAGGCCGCCGGGAAGGTCGCAGCCCTCTACGGGGTGCCCTTCTACGGCCTGGCCGGCACCCAGCACCAGGTGGTGTGCGAGAGCCTCGGCATCGAATTCATCGGCGAGCTCTACGTTGACCTCAACTACGGCCCCGAGGGTCAGCTGATCATCCAGCGCAGGCCCGAGCTCACCGACCCGGCAAAAGCGGCCGAACGCGTCCGCCGGGTGCTCGACGACGGCCTCGTTGAAGCCTCGGACGGCACGCTCCTGCGCATCGACTTCACCAGCATCTGCGTGCACTCCGACGCCCCGAACTCACCGGAGGTCGCCGCCGCCGTGCGCGAGGTGCTCTCCGATGCCGGTCGGCCCCAGGAGCCTGCCTCCGCCTGAATCCACTCTCCCCGCTCGGAAGGATCCGCACCATGGCTGACATCATCTCCCCGCTCCCCGGTATTTTCTACCGGAAGCCCGCCCCGGACAAAGAGCCCTTCGCCACCGAGGGGGATCGCATTGAGGCCGGCCAGGCCATCGGCATGGTCGAGATTATGAAGCAGTTCTCCGAGGTCCGCAGCGAGGTCAGCGGCACCCTCGAGAGCTTCGCCGTCGAAGATGCAGGAGCCGTGAACCCGGGCGACGTAATCGCAGTGGTGGCCGAGTAATGACCTTTTCCAAGCTCCTCATCGCCAACCGCGGCGAGATCGCCGTGCGGATTATCCGCACGGCCCGTGAGCTGGGCCTGCAGACGGTGCTGGCAGCCAGCGAACCCGACGCCACCTCCTACGCCGCCGATCTTGCCGACGAGGTGGAGGTGATCGGCCCCGCCGCGGCGGGCAAAAGCTACCTCAATGTCGAGGCGGTGCTCGGGGCCGCCACGGCCACCGGGTGCGACGCCGTCCACCCCGGCTACGGCTTCCTCTCGGAGAACGCCGCGTTTGCCCGCGCCGTCGCCGACACCGGAATGACCTGGATCGGCCCGGCCGCGGACGCCATCGTACTGATGGGCGACAAGTCGCGGGCGCGCCAGGCAGCGGAGGACGCGGGCGTCCCCACCTTCCGCGGCAGCCACGGCAGCCTCTCTCCGGACGACGACGCCGCCGCCATCGCCGAAGAAGTCGGCTATCCGCTGGTGGTGAAGGCATCAGCCGGCGGCGGCGGACGCGGGATCCGCCTTGTCACAGGTCCGGAGGAACTCGAATCAACCCTGGGAATGGCCCGGGCGGAGGCCCAGGGTGCCTTCGGCGATGCGTCGGTGTACCTCGAGCAGTTCGTTTCCGCCGCCCGGCACGTTGAGGTGCAGATCCTTGGCGACGGCGAACACGTGATCCACCTTGGCGACCGCGACTGCTCCCTGCAGCGGCGCCAGCAGAAGGTCGTCGAGGAGGCACCCGCCCCGGGTCTGCCCGAACCGGTGCGGACCAAGATCCTTTCGTCCTCCATCGAACTCGGGAAGCTGTGCGCCTACAGCGGCCTTGGCACCGTCGAGTTCCTCTACGACCCGGTGTCCCACGAGGCGGCCTTCATCGAGATGAACACCCGGCTGCAGGTCGAGCACCCCGTCACCGAGATGATCACCGGCCTCGACCTCGTCCGCGAGCAGATCCTCGTGGCGCGCGACGGTGTGCTCCGCCTGTCCCAGCAGGACGTCACCTTCACCGGCCACGCATTCGAGTTCCGGGTGAACGCCGAGGACCCGGCGAGCAACTTCCTGCCGAGCCCGGGCACGCTGTCCCGCCTCGACTGGCCCGGCGGCCCCGGCATCCGGGTGGACTCGGGCGTCGTCACCGGCTCAGTCGTCGCCCCGTTCTACGACTCGCTGCTGGCCAAGCTCATCGTGTGGGACTCGCGCCGGGAGGACACCATCGCCCGTTCGCTCCGGGCCCTCGACGAGCTTCGCATCGAGGGCGTGAAGACCACCCTGCCCCTGCTGCAGGCGGTGCTTGCCCGCAGCGAGGTGCGCGACGTCGTCCACTCGACCAAGTTCATCGAATCGACCCCCGAGCTACTGGGAGTGACCCCATGACAGACACCGCGGTCCAGCGGACCGATGCACGCTACACCTGGGGCGGGGACGAGTTCCTGTTCGTTGAGATCGCCGAGGCCATGAGCCTTGCGGCGAACTACAAGGCGAACGCGATGGCGGCACTCCTGACCGAGCGCTCCCTGCCCGGGGTGACCGACATCTGCCCGGCGAACGCGTCGCTGCTTCTCCGTTTCAACCCGGACATCATCCCCCCGGACCGGCTGGAGCGCGAAGTGCGCGGTGTTGAGGACGAGGTGGCGCACTCGAGCCACCAGACCCTCGACACCCGCATCATCGAGGTGCCGGTCTGGTACGACGACCCTTACACGCGGGAGACCGGGGCGCGCTTCCGCAAGGGGCACCAGCGCCCCGAGGGCACCGACCTCGACTTCGCTGCCGAGGAGAACGGGCTGGACTCCCCCGCCGAGTTCATCCGGCGCCACCACGAATCGCCCTGGCTCGTCTCGATGGTCGGGTTCGTGGCGGGGCTGCCCTTCATGTTCCAGATCGTGCCGCAGAAGGATCAGCTGGAGGTGCCGAAGTACCTGAGCCCGCGCACCGACACCCCGGCGCTGACGGTGGGCCACGGCGGCTGCTTCGCGTGCATCTACTCGGTGCGGGGGGCCGGCGGGTACCAGATGTTCGGCATCGCGGCGGCGCCGATCTTCGACCCGGCCCAGCGCCTCGGAGACTTCCGGGACTTTATGATCTTCTTCCGCCCCGGCGACATCGTGAAGTTCCGGCCCGTCGAGGAGGCGGAGTACCGGGACATCCAGGCGCAGGTCGACGCCGGCACCTACACCTACCGTCAGGCACCGGTGGTCTTCGACCTCCAACGGGCGCTCGATGACCCCACCGCCTACAACAGAGACCTTCTGGAGCGCCTTCATGGCCATTAATATCCTCGAACCCGGACTCGCGACGACGGTGCAGGACCAGGGACGGCCCGGCTACTACAACGTCGGCATCCCGCAGGGCGGCGCGATGGACTCACTGTCGGCCGAGATGGCCAACGCACTGGCGGGCAACACCGCCGCCGAGGCGGTCCTCGAATGCACCTACCTGGGCCCCAAGTTCACCACCGACGCCGACGCGGTGATCGCCGTCGCCGGCGCGCCCGTCGACCTCAAGGTCAACGGGGAGCCGCAGCCGCAGTGGTCCCGGCTTGAAATCGCCGCAGGCGATGAGGTCTCCTTCGGCATGCTGCGCGGCGGAACCCGGTACTACGTGGCCGTGCAGGGCGGGATCGACGTTCCGGTGGTCCTGGGCAGCCGCTCAACCTACACCCTCGGTGCGGTGGGGGGCTTCGAAGGCAGGGCCCTGAAGGCCGGGGACGTGCTGCCCGTCGGGAAGGCACTGGACGTCGGAACCGGCGGGGCGGAGAAAACCGAGCTCGAGGAGGCGCTGCGGCCCTCCTTCGACAAGGAGGTTACCGTCCGGGTGCTGCCCGGACTCTACGACCACCGCCTCACCGAGGAAGGACTCGACACCCTCCTGAGCGCCACCTGGACGCTGACACCGGTCGCGGACCGCACCGGGCTGAGGTACTCCGGGCCCGACATCGCCTGGAAGCCGCGCGCCCAACCATTCGGTGCGGGCTCCGATCCGTCGAACATCGTTGACGCCGGGTACGCGGTGGGTTCGATCCAGATCCCCGGCGGCAAGGAGCCGATCGTGCTGCACCGCGATGCCGTCTCCGGCGGCGGCTATGCGATGGTCGCCACGGTGATCAGCGCCGACATGGACCTGCTGGCCCGCAGCGCCCCTGGCACGAAGACCTCGTTCCGGGCCGTCACCCTCGAGGAGGCGCTGGCGGCACGGGCCGAGGGGCGGAAGGTGCGCTCGCAGATCTGGGGCTGATCCGTTTCCCCGGAGTTCGGGCCGCCCTGCCCTACCCCACGAGCGCATTGCGGGCAGCCGGCGCCGTGGCTGCGCTGCTCTCCCGAACGAAAAGCTCGGGCGTCAGGCGGAGGGACTCAACCTGCTCCCCGGCGATTACCCGACGCAGCAGCTCAACGGCCCTGCGTCCGATCTCAAGCATCGGCGAGCGCACCGAGGACAGCGGGATGGGAAGCTGGGCAGCCAAGGAGGTGTCGTTGAATCCGACGACGGCGATGTCCTGTCCCACGGTGAGCCCATGGGAGCGGATGGCACCCATGGCGCCGATGGCGGCGAAATCATTCACGGCGAAGACGGCGGTGGGGATTCTGCCCCGGCGGGCCAGGAGGGTTTCGGCGGCTTTGCGGCCGCCCTCGGTGTCGAACCGAGACCAGACGATGTCCGCGTCGGAAATCTGCCCGCCCAGTTCGTGCCAGCGCTGGCGGAAGCCGGCCGTACGGTCAACCGCGGTGCTGGCATAGGGCTCGCCGGCGATCACCGCCACGGACCGGTGCCCGGTCTCCCACAGATGGTCGGCCACGAGCTTTCCGCCGAGGGTGTCATCGCAGGTTGAGGACGGAAAGCCCGGGTACCTGCGGTTCATCAGCACGAAGGGGATGTGCCGTGCCGAAAGTTCCTGGACCAGTTCGCTGCCTGCGTGGATGTCACCGAGGATCAGTCCGTCCACCCTGCGTGCCAGCATGATCTCGGCCTTGCGGCGCTGCTCCTCGGGGTTGTCGTGGGAGTTCATCACGAACGTGGAGTACCGGGCCTCGGCCGCGGCCTCCTCGACCCCCTCGTACATGGTGGCGAGGACCAGGTCGGAGAGGCGGGGAACGATCACCCCGAAGGCCTTCGTCCGGCGGGTGCGCAGGCTTGCGGCTCCAGGGTCGGGCGAGTAGCCGCGTTCCCGAGCCAGTTTCCGGACCCGCTCGGCGGTCGCCGAGGACGCCGCTCCGCGGGCAATCTCCGAGGTCGAGTGAAGCACCCGCGACACCGTCGAGGGGTGGATTCCAAGTTCGGCGGCCAGGTCCTTCAAGGTGATCGGTTGTCGGCCTGTTCCCTCTGCGCGCATCGTGTTCCTCCCCCGTTGCGTTCGATCTTTCAAGCATGAACCTGTTGGAGACATTTCGGTTGACGAGACCCAGATCACATTTTAGGGTAAATTCCACGCCACCCAAACGATTGGGTAACTGCGGAGCAGGACCGGCATCTATCCAGCTGTCGGGCCGTTCCGCAGCCCCGACTGCCGTTCCGCCTCCGCTTTCGCTTCTTAGCACCCGTGACGGCCACCGGCCCCGGTCCCAGGACCGCCGCCGACCGACCGATCCGGCACCCGCCGATCGCCGCTCCCGAGCCACCCCGCTCCCGAGCCTCCGTTTCCCCGTCCCTGTCAGCGGCTCACTGCATCCAGTGCATCTCGGACAGTTCACCGCAACGAATGCGGCACCCGAACTGCGGCACCGAATTCCTGCACCCTCCTCACCACCGCCATCACCGGAACCCCGGAGGTGAAATGAGCACCACCCATTCGCCCCATGTGGCGCTGCTGGCGACGGGCGGCACCATCGCCTCGCGCAGCTCGGACGCCGCCGGCGGTGCCGCCCTGGCCGCCGACACCGGGAACGCGCTGCTCTCCAGCGCCGGAAACGGCACCATCCCCGTGCGGGTGGTCGACGTCATGACGAAGGGCTCCTACCTGCTGACCTTCCCCGATCTGCTCACCATCTGCACCGCCATCGAAGGCACCCTTGCGGACCCCGGCGTGCTCGGCATCGTGGTGACCCACGGAACCGACACCACCGAGGAAACCGCCTACCTCGCCCACCTCACCCAGGACGATTCGCGTGCCGTTGTCTTCACCGGAGCACAGCACACAGCGGACCACGACCACCCGGACGGCCCGGGCAACCTGCGCAGGGCCCTCGCGGTCGCTTCCTCACCCGCCGCCGTCGGGCAGGGCGTGCTCGTTGCCTTCGCTGGGAACGTCTTCCGGGCCGCCGGCGTGCGGAAGGCGCACACGGTGAATGCGCATGCCTTCGGCACCCCCGACCTCGAACCGGCGGGCACCGTGAGCGAGGACGGGCAGGTCGAGCTGCGGCCCGCCCCGCCGGTCTACGAGCCGCTCCCCCTGCCGCCGGCGGGGGCGGACCCCGCGCGGGTCGACGTCGTTGCTTCCCATCCGGACGCGGACGCCGCCCTCCTGCGGGCATCCCTCGCGGCCGGCGCGCGGGGAATCGTGCTGCAGGGAACCGGGAACGGCAATGCGAACCCCGCCATCTGTGCGGCCGTGGCGGAGGCCACAGCGGCCGGCGTCGTCGTCGTCGTCAGCACCCGCGTCCATGCCGGGCCGATCATGCAGGTCTACGGCGGCGGAGGCGGAAAGGACCTCCACGCCGCGGGGGCGATCCCCTCGGGACTGTTGCGCCCGTCGCAGGCCCGGATCCTGCTCCAACTGCTCCTCACGCTCGGAATGCCGCCACAGCGGATCGCCGAGCAGTTCTCCCGGCGCGGAACCCTCGTGCCGCATGCAACTGTCCGTCCTCCGTTATCCACCCCGTCGAAAGGCTGACCCATGACCAAGAACATCCAACTAGCATTCGGCGTGGACGTCGACGCCGTTGCAGGCATGCTCGGATCGTACGGGGGCGAGGACTCTCCCTGTGACATCTCCCGCGGGCTTTTCAGCGGCGAGGTCGGCGGGCCGAGGCTCGTGCGCCTCTTCGAGAAGCACGGCCTCCCATCGACCTGGTTCATCCCCGGCCACTCCCTTGAAACCTTCCCCGAACTCACCCAGCTGGTCGTCGACGCAGGCCACGAGATCGGCGTCCACGGCTACTCCCACGAAAACCCGATCGCCATGACCCGTGAGCAGGAGACGGCGATCCTCGACCGGTCGATCGAACTGATTGAGAAGGTCTCGGGGCGCCGGCCCACGGGCTACGTCGCCCCCTGGTGGGAGTTCTCACCGGTCACCAACGAGATCCTCCTGGACCGGGGCATCAAGTACGACCACTCCCTGATGCACAACGACTTCGAGCCCTACTACATCCGCGTCGGCGACAGCTGGAAGAAGATCGACTACGGCCAGCCCGCGGAAACCTGGATGGAGCCCCTGAAGCGCGGGAAGGAGACGGACCTCGTCGAGATCCCGGCCAACTGGTATTTGGATGACCTCCCTCCGATGATGTTCATCAAGGCCGCCCCCAATTCGCACGGATTCGTGAACCCGCGCCACCTCGAGGAGATGTGGCGCGACCAGTTCGACTGGGTCTACGCCGAGATGGACGAGGCGGTCTTCACCATGACCATCCACCCCGACGTCTCGGGCCGCCCCCAGGTCCTGCTCATGCTCGAGCGCCTCATCCAGCACTTCAACTCCCACGAGGGAGTCAGCTGGCACACCTTCGATGAAATTGCCGATTCATTCCTCGCCCGGAGCCCCCGAAAGGAAAGCTGAAATGTCCACCCAAGAGGCAGGCGTCGACCTCTCGACGCCCACGGGAGACGAAAAGCGCCGTTTCCCGTCATTCACCAAGAAGAACACGACGACGGCGACCATCCTCGCCCTCCTCGCCTGGACCGTCGCGGTCTTTGACTACGGCCTGTTCGGCACCCTCCTGCCCGCCATGCAGGAAGAGTTCGGCTGGACCGCACCGGAGGCGTACGCCATCAACACCTGGATCGCCGTCGGTACGGCGATTGTCTGCTTCGGCATCGGCCCGGTCATCGACCGGCTCGGGCGGCGCAAGGGCATGATGGTCACCGTGGGCGGCACCGCCGTCGTCTCCGGTCTCACCGCCCTGATCCCCACCGGGCTCGGCGCCCTCAGCAACACCCTGCTCGTGTTCGTCCGCTCCTTCGGCGGCCTCGGCTTCTCCGAGCAGGCGGTGAACGCCACCTACATGAACGAGGTCTACCAGGTCACCGAGGACGAGCGGAAGCACAAGCGCCCCGGCTTCCACTACTCGTTCATCCAGGGCGGCTGGCCGCTGGGCTTCCTCCTCGCGAGCGCCCTGGCCCTCGTGTTCCTCCCCCTCTTCGGCTGGCGCGCCCTCTACATCATGGCGACCATCCCGGCCTTCATCATCGTGTTCGTCATTTCGAAAAAGCTCAAGGAGACCCCCCAGTTTGAGCTCCACCACCGCCTGACCGAGCTCGAGAAGACGGGCAAGACCGATGAGGCGCACGCCCTGGCCCGCAGCTTCGGCGTCGAGCACTCCTCCACCGCTCCCCTGAAGCGCATCTGGGAACCGGAGCTGCGGCGGAACACCATCATTTTCTCGCTCGCCTGGATCCTCAACTTCTTCGGCATCGCCATCTTCAGCGTCCTGGGAACCTCGGTGCTCGCCAACGCCAAGGGTGTCGAGCTCTCCACGGCGTTCTGGCTGCTGATCGTCATCAACCTGCTCGCCTACTTCGGCTACGTGTTCCACGGCTACGTCGGTGACCGGTTCGGCCGCAAGCGCACCATCATCGTCGGCTGGATCATCTCGGGGCTGTCGTTCGCCGTCATGCTGAGCCCGCTGGTTGAGAGCCCGTTCCTGATCATCCTGACCTACGGTACGGGCCTGTTCTTCCTCGTGGGCCCGTACGCGGCCATCCAGTACTTCATGGCGGAGTGCTACCCCGTCAGCTGCCGGGCTACCGGCCTTGCCTTCATCGGGGCAATGAGCCAGCCGGGCACTATTCTCGGCGGCGCGCTGTTCACAATCATCGCCACGGCCGCCGGCACCGGTGCCGCGGCCCTCTGGGTCGGCGCCCTGGGCACCCTGCTCTCGGGCTTCATGATGATGGGCGCCAAACACGTCGACGCGGTCATGCGGGAGGAGTCACCCCATGACATCCCAACCTGAGGTCGCGATCATCACGGGTGCGGCGAGCGGCATCGGGCGCGCCCTTGCAGTGCACTACGCGCAGCGTGGGACGGTGTCGATCATCGGCACCTTCCCCGGGGATCCCCACGACCCCGAGCAGACTCTCGACGCGGTGAAGCACGCGGGCGGAATGGGGATCATCCACGAAGTGGATGTCCGTTCCACCGAGTCGGTCGATGCGTTTGCCGAGCGTGCCATCGCCGAGTACGGCAGGCTCGACTACGCCATCGCCAACGCCGGCATCCTGCGCAACGCACCGCTGCACGCGCTGTCCGACGACAAGTGGGACGACATGCTCAACGTCGACCTCACCGGGGTGCTGCGCACCCTGCGGGCGGGCTCACAGCGGATGAACGACGGCGGCGCGCTCGTGGCGGTGTCCTCCATCGCCGGCGGCGTTTACGGGTGGGAGGAACACGCCCACTACGCCGCCGCGAAGGCCGGCGTTCTGGGGCTGGTGCGCAGCGTCGCCGTCGAACTCGGACCCCGGAAGATCCGCGCCAACGCGGTGATCCCGGGGCTGATCGAAACTCCGCAGTCGCTCGATCCGGTCAACTCGCTGGGTCCGGAGGGGCTGGAGCGTGCGGGCAAGGACATCCCGTGGGGCCGGGTCGGCCGGCCGGAGGAGGTGGCCAGCGTCATTGGCTTCCTCACCTCGGAGGCCTCCCTTTACGTCACGGGGCAGGCGCTCATCGTCGACGGCGGGCTGACCGTGAAGATGAGGGCCTGATGTTCGAGGGGCGCGGGGTCGTCGTCACCGGCGGTGGCAGCGGGATCGGGGCCGCCATCGCCGAGGCGTTCCGGGCCGGGGGCGCCCGGGTGGCGGTGCTCGACCGCACGGCGGCGGAAGGCACGATCGCCGTCGACGTCGCCGACGAGCACAGCGTCGCCCGGGCATTCGCTACGGCCCGGGAGGATCTGGGGCAGGTGGACGTCCTGGTGAACAGCGCCGGACTGCTCACCGAGTCGCCGCTGCAGGACATGGGCCTCGACCAGTGGAACGAGACCCTCGCCGTCGACCTGACGGGCGTCTTCCTGTGCTGCCGGGAGGTGGTGGCGGAGATGCGGGAGCGGAAGTGGGGGCGCATCATCAATATCGCCTCGCAGCTGGGCATCAAGGGTGGAACCGGGCTGAGCCACTACAGTGCCGCGAAGGCCGGCGTGATCGGAATGACCAAGTCCCTCGCCCTTGAGGTCTCGGGAGACAACGTGCTGGTGAACTGCATCGCGCCCGGGCCGATCGAGACTCCACTGGTGGACGGCATCTCCGAGGACTGGAAGGCCGCCAAGCGGAAAGAGCTGCCGCTTGGCCGGTTCGGCACGCCGGAGGAGGTCGCGCCCACCGCGCTGCTGCTGGCGAGTGACCCGGGCGGGAACCTCTTCGTGGGGCAGACCCTCGGGCCCAACTCAGGCGACGTGATGCCGTGAGCCTCCCGGGAAAGCGGTGAACCATGTGTGGAGCGTGCGGCAGGACCATCGCCGCCGATGACGTCGTCGGACCGGTGCGCACCCTGCGTCAGCATCTCCTGGTCGCCTCGGCAGTCAACGCCTTCTGCGCTGGGCTGCCGGGGGTTCCCCGCGTGCAGGTCGCCGGGGACTCCTGGCAGCTCCGGGGCGCCACCGGGAACGTCATCCGGTGTAACACCGTCACGGACCTGTGGGCTGCCGTCGCCGCCGAGTGTTCCGCTTCGGCGTTTCCCCGGCTGGCCGTGCGTCTGGAGGCGCAGCGGGCCGCGGCCGAGGGACTGACGCGGCGGGTGATTGACGCCGGGCTCCTGCGGTTCTCCCCCTGACGCGCACCCCAATTGGCAGGCTCCGCTCTACGCCTCCGGATCCTTCGATTCCCGGGCCGGCTCCATGTCGACGGTGCGCCGCAGCGGCCGTTCCTGAATGAAGAGCACGCAGACCAGGGCGAGGACTGCGAAGCCGGCCGTGATCAGGAAGATCAGCGCGGTGCTGTCACCGTAGGCGGCCCGGATGATCTCGGCGACCGGTTCCGGCAGGTTCACGAGGTCGAGGCTTCCTCCGGCCGCACCGGAGGGGTCGGCTGGCACTCCCGCCGCCGCAAGGCCCTCGGTGGTCCGGTTGGTGACCTGCGTGCCGAGGATGGCGCCGAGCACAGCGACCCCGGCCGCGCCGCCGATGGAGCGGAAGAACGCGACGGAGGCGCTGGCGGAACCGACATTCTTCAGCGCCACGGTGTTCTGGACGGCCAGGACGAGGTTCTGAAGCATCAGGCCAAGGCCCATGCCGAACAGGAACGTGTAGACGCCAACGAGCCGGAGGTCGGTGAGGTGGTCGATAGTTCCGGAGAGGCCGAGCCCGGCGATGAGGAAGACGGCTCCAAGGATGAGGAACCGCTTCCACTTGCCGAACCGGGACACGAGCTGTCCCGCGCCGACGGAGCCGATGAGGTTGCCGGCGATCATGGGCAGGGTGAGCAGGCCGGCCTCGGTGGGCGTCGCGCCGCGTGCCACCTGGTAGTACTGGCCGAGGTAGGTCGAGGACGCGAAGAGTGCGATTCCGACGGCGATGGAGGCGAGAATGGCAAGCGCCGTCGTGCGTTCGGAGATGATCTTCAGCGGGATGATGGGCTCGGCCACCCGGGTCTCGACGAGCAGCAGGAGCCCGAGCAGGACGACGCTGCCGCCGACCATCGCGGCACTCTCCCAGGAGAACCATTCGTAGTATCCGGCCTTGCCGGCGAAGGACACCCAGATCAGCGCGAGGCTCACGCCTGCGGTGAGGAGGATTGAACCGACCCAGTCGATGCTGACCTTGCGGCGGATGTGGGGAAGCTTGAGGGTGAACTGCAGAAGGATCAGGGCGACGACGGCGAGAGGGACGCAGACGAAGAAGGTCCAGCGCCAGCCCAGGGGCGAGTCGACGATGAAGCCGCCGAGCAGCGGCCCACCGGCCGTGGCGACGGCCATGACGCCGCCGAGGTAGCCCGAGTACCGGCCGCGTTCGCGCGGCGGGATGATGGTGCCGATGACGGCCATGGCCAGTGCCGTGAGGCCGCCCATGGCGATGCCCTGGATGACCCGGGCCGTCAGGAGCACCGGAATGGTCGAGGCAAGGCCGGCCAGTACCGAGCCCGCGACGAAGATGACGATGCTGAGCTGCACCATAAGCTTCTTGTCGAACAGGTCGGCGAACTTTCCCCAGATCGGGGTGGTGGCGGCGTTGGCCAGGAGTGCTGCCGTGATGACCCAGGCGAAGTCGGTCTGGGAGCCGTTGAGGTCGGCCATGATCGTGGGCAGGGCGTTGGCCACGATGGTGCTGCTGAGGATCGCCGTGAACAGTGCCGCGAGCAGTCCGGTGAGGGCCTGCAGGATCTGCCCATGCGACATGGAAGTCGACTCGGTTGGCGGGATTCCAGCCGCCGCGTCGGGCGTCGAATTTGAGGTTGGGTGTGCCGTTGAATTTGCCATGGTGCTTCCGTGATCGCCGACGGGGAGTCGGTGGTGGCTGGCGGTCGTCGTTGCCCGTCGGGGGGTCCTGCAGCGTTGGAGATTCGTCGCCGAGCCCGTTGTGGATGTGGCGGGCGCGGAGCGGGTGTGCGGTCTGGCGAAGGTGAAGGAGGTGGACTCGAGAAGGCGGAGTATCTCAGTCGGGCGGGACGCTCCCCTTCGGCGACGCTTCGATGTCCCTGTTCAGGGCCACCCAGGACCTACGGTCGGCGCCTCACCAGCCGCGAGGTAGTCCGCCCCCTCGAAAGAGGCCGTCCACCTGAATCGTTGCTTACAGTAACTATAAACCTCGAGGGTGTGAGGGTCAACAGGGACCCGCGGATCAACAGTCACGGCGATTGGCAAGCTTTTGACAGCGTCATGGGCATGGACCTCAAGCCGTTGCATCGCCGAAAAAGCCACTTCTAATGTTGGTACATCTTGTACGGACATTGGTGCCGGTGCCGGAAGGCGGCGGCCCGAGTAGAGAGAAGATTCGCCATGGCAGCCGAATCGCATCCCAAGTCCCGCGTCCCGCTGTTTGACGGAATGAACAGGATCCCCGGCGGTCTGATGCTCATTCCGCTCATCCTCGGCTCGATCGTGGGCACCTTCTTCCCCGGCTTCCTTGAGATCGGAAGCTTCACTACAGCACTCTTCGCGGAGTCGGCGCTACCGCTGATCGCGATCCTCATCTTCGCCACAGGGATGCAGATCACCGCGAAAACCTCCGGCCCGGTCCTCGCCACCACCGGAGTGATCCTGCTCTGCAAGACGATCATCCCCGCCGCACTCGTGGCGGGCCTTGGGTTGATTGTCGGCGTCGAGGGAATCCTCGGCATCTCGATCCTCGCCCTCCTCGCCTCCTTCGACAACAGCAACGGCGGCCTGTGGCTTGCCTTCACCGGCAGGTACGGCGACAGCCGGGACCGCGGCGCGTACATGGCCTCGGCCATCAATGACGGGCCGTTCTTCACACTGCTTTTCCTCGGCGCGTCCGGACTTGGTGAAATTCCGTTCCTTGCCCTGCTCGCCGCAGTCATCCCGCTGATCCTCGGATTCATCGTCGGCAACCTGGACCACCGCTGGACCGAGGTAATGCGTCCTGTGCCGAATATCGTGATCCCATTCTTCGCCTTTGCCCTCGGCACCGGCATCAACCTCGGCAATGTCCTTACCGGCGGCCTGGGCGGAATCTTCGTCGGCATCGCGGCAACCCTGATCACCGGAACGCTCGTGTACCTCGGCTACCGGTTCATGCTGCGCCGGGGCCGGAAGTCCGGCATCGGCATCGCCTCGGCGACGACCGCGGGCAACTCCATCGCGACTCCCGCGGTCGTGGCGGCGGCCGATCCAAGCTTCCAGCCGTTCGTCGAGGTGGCCACGGCACAGGTCGCTTCGGCTGTGCTCGTGACGGCGATCTTCGCCCCGCTGCTGGCTACTTTCGTACTCAAGCGCCAGGGCGGACTCGACGACGACGAAGACGCCCCCCTCTCCGAGGTGGGAACACAGACGACACCAGACGAGGTACACCCTCATGATGATGGCGCGACACAACAGAACGCCGCCGGAGCCGATTCCAGCCGCAGGAACGACGCCCCTGCGGCGGGTGATGCCGACGGCAGGGCACAAACCGCCGACACGGTGAATGGTGCCGAGAGCGTCCGGCGCCGGCGGCGTGAAACGAACGGGTGAGTCGCGGTGTCACCCATCGGTATCGCCCCTGCGGTTATCGGGATCGCCGCCGACGACCTCACCGGCGCCAATGACTCGGTGGTGCAGTTCGCCCGCGCGGGGTGGTCCTCCCGCCTCGCCCTGGGCGAACTTCCCCCAGAACCCGCGGAGCCTTCAAGCGCACTAGCGGTGGTCACCGATGCGCGCGCGCTCGGTGACGACGCCGCCCGCCGGGCGACGGCGGACGCCGTCGGGCATCTCGTCGGCGCGGGCGCGGATCACCTCTATCTGAAGATCGACTCAACGATGCGGGGAAGCGCCGCGGCGCAGATCGACGGCGCCCTCGCCGAATGGAAGCAGCGGCACCCGGGCGCCTTTGCCGTCGTCTGTCCTGCGTACCCCGCGATGGGCCGCACGGTCGAGAATGGCCTGCTACGGGTCAACGGCGAGCCCGTGGAGAATACGCCGATTGGCAGGGACCCTGTGACTCCCGTCCGCACAGGCGCGATGCAGCAGCTGATTCCGGGAAGCACGGGCATTCGACTGCAGGGAAACTCAACGGCCGACCACATCGAGCAGTTGATGGGCGCAGCCGAGGCCGGATCCGGCATGGTGACCGTCGATGCGGTCACCGACTCGGGTCTCGAACTGCTTGCCGCTGCGATCAGCGAGCTGGGACCACGGGCATTTCCAGTGGGATCGGCCGGGTTGGCGGGGGCGATGGCCGCCGTGTGGGCGGGCCGTGCGGGCCTCCCTGCTGCGGCTTCGACACCCGACGGCGCCTCGGAGAGTGCTTCCCCCAGTACCCGGGAAGGCGTTGGCGTCGAAAATGGCGACGTCGAACGTACCGGCGAAAGCGTCGCTGGCACCGTCCCGGACCCCGCCGCCGGCCGAGATGGCGGCGCCTCCCGGAACGGGCGAATCCTTATCGTGGTCAGCTCTCTCAACGACACCTCTCGGGCGCAGGTCAATCGGCTCATCGCCGAGCTCCCACCTGAGGAGCTTCTCGTTCTTCGGCCGGGGCTCGCCGTGGTAACCGACCGCCCGGCGCTCTCCGCCTGGATCGGCCGGCAGCTCGCTCCCTCCGGCGAGCTGCCCGGGGTAGTGATGGTCTTGTCTCCAATCGACCGCGCCTCCGACACCGGCGTGAGGGGAGTCGAGATCGCCGCAGGTCTCGCAGTCCTCGCCGGGAACGTCCTTTCGTGCGGCGACGTCGCGGCCCTCGCGCTGATCGGCGGAGACGGCGCCCGGGCTGTCTTGAGCGCCTGCGAAGCACGCTCAATCCTTATCTCGGGTGCCATCGAAGAGGGCGTTCCGGTCGGCGTCGTCGAGGGCGGTCAGGCCGCCGGAAAAACCGTCGTGACCAAGGCCGGTGGATTCGGGCAGCCGGATTCACTGGTGAGTATTGTTCGTAAGCTGCTTGAGTCCACCCCGTTGTCCAAGGAGGCACTTCCATGAGCATCCCCACCCTCGCGCTCACCCTCGGCGACGTCGCCGGAATCGGCCCTGAAATCACGGCCAAGTCACTGCTTGGCCACCGAGAACTGCGTGCGGAATGCCGGCCGATCGTCGTCGGGGATGAAGCGGCGATGCGCACCGGCGTCCTCAATGTCGGTGGCGATCCCGACACCGTCCGGGTGATCCGGTCGGTGCAGGAGGCGACGAATCAGCCGGGCACCATCGAACTGCTTCAGACGGGCCCCTCCCTCGCCGATGTCCGGCTGGGTGAACTGAGCCCGGCGGCCGGCGACGGCGCGTACCGGTATGTGGTCGAGGCCTGCAGGCTGGCCCGCGAGGGACTTGTGGACGGCATCGTCACGGCGCCGCTCAACAAGGCAGCCATGCACGCCGGCGGGCACAACTGGCCCGGGCACACCGAACTGCTCGCCCACGAGTTCGGGGTGAAGAACTTCTCCCTGGTGCTCTCCGCCGGCGACCTCTACTTCTTCCACCTCACCACCCACGTGTCCCTGCGCCGGGCGATCGAAGATGTCACACCGGAGCGCACAGCGAACGTTATCGATCTGGTCAACGCCTTCACCAGGGCTTTGGGCCGCCCGGAGGAGCCCATCGGTCTGGCCGGCCTCAACCCGCATGCGGGAGAGAACCGTCTGTTCGGCGACGAGGATGCCGACATCCTCGCCCCTGCCGTTGAAGCCGCCCGGGCCGCGGGCGTCAACATCAGCGGCCCGCTGCCCGCGGACGCCCTCATTCCGGCGGCGGTCAAGGGCAAGTGGAACATGGTGATCGTGTGCTATCACGACCAGGGGCATGCACCCTTCAAGGCGGTCTACGGCGACGACGGCGTCAATATCACCGTGGGACTGCCTGTGGTGCGGGTATCAGTCGACCACGGAACGGCCTTTGACATCGCCGGAAAGGGAGTGGCACGCGAAGCGAGCCTCGTTCTATCATTGCGGCGGGCGGCACAGCTGGCGCCGGGCTGGGACCACGTGTGGCGCACCGCGAGCACGAGCCAGGGGTAGCTCCGCAGCCCTAGGCACACAGGACAGAGGGCGGCACGACCAGGTGAAGAATTCCAGCGCAGCCGGGCGGAAAGGCCCGGTCGACGCCGCGAATCCTCTGCCTCTGCACCTTCAACTCAGCACCCACCTTCGGGCGCAGATCGTGAACCATTCGCTTCCACCCGGAACCGTGCTTCCAAGTGAGGCACGGCTTCAGGAGCGCTACGGCGTATCGCGCTCGGTGGTGCGGCAGGCGTTGGGTGCCCTTGCTGCTGAGGGCCTGATCGACCGTGGCCGGGGCCGCGGAAGCACGGTGGCTCCCCGGCGTGAACATCACCGCTTGGTGCACCGTCTGACGGGCCTCTCAACCCAGCTCGCGCAGGCCGGTGTTCGGGTCGAAACGCGGGTCCTCTCCCTCTCGGTGCAGCCGGCGCAGGGTATTGCCGCGGCGCTGGGGACCGCCGAAGTCCTTGCACTCGAGCGGCTCCGGTCGATTGACGGTACCCCGATCGCTGTCATCCACACCTGGCTTCCGCTGCCCCTCTGCGCTTCCCTCACGGCGGACGAGCTGACGGATGCCTCCCTTCACGCCGCCCTCAGGAGGAAGTACGGCATCGACATCGTCTCGGGGAAACGGCAGATCCGTGCGGCTCCGGCTGACTCGGACCTGATGGGCCTGCTCCGTATGGACGCCTCAGCCCCCGTGCTGCTGCTCGAAGGATCGAGTTTCGACACGGACGGCAGGCCCGTTGAAGTCTTCTCGACCTGGCATCACCCGGACCAGGTGGTGTTCGACATCGATGTCATCCAGTCCCCTGCCGACGTGGATCCGGCAACCCCTCGGGGCGCTGGGACGAGCGACCTCCTGCCCGGCGGCCGTGCCTGGTCATCCGGTCTGGAACCGTCCGTCGGCCGGACCAACGACCCAGCTCAACACAACAACTCAGCTCAGCACAACAACTCAGCTCAGCACAGCAGCTCAACGCGGCCGGAGAAACCGGTGCCGGAAGCGGAACCCCTGAGGGGGAGGGCCGGTGCGCTGCCGGAGGACCTGGCCGCCCGCGCCCGCGACCTCAGCAGGGATCTCGCCCGGCTTGCCGAGGAACTTTCGGAGCGTGACCGCCGGAAAGGGCCGTGAGTGAAGGCATGATCGCGTCCATCAAGCGCCATCCGCTCACCGCCCTGCTCGTATGGTTCTTCACCGTGGGGCAGCTGCTTGCCTTCCTTCCGCGCATCGCCGAAGCGCAGGGAGTGGAGCTCTCCGTGCCTCTCTTCGTCACGGCAAGCAACCTTCTCGGGCTCCTGCTGCCCGCACTCGTCCTCACCTGGCTGTGCGACGGACGCGCAGGACTTCGGGCCCTCCTGGACGGCATCCTCACCTGGCGGCGGAACCCTTGGTGGTACGTCTTCACCGTCGTCGTGGTCCCGCTGGGAGCCCTCGTTCTCGCGCTCCTCCTTGCGGGTCCGCCCGATACCGCCGGTCCGGTCATTCCGGCGGCCCTGATCCAGGGCCTGGTGCTGCAGACAGTGCTTGGCCTCATCATCAGCAACCTCTGGGAAGAAGTGGCCTGGACGGGCTTCGTGCAGGTGCGGCTGCAGCAGCGGCACGGCGCACTGCGTGCAGCGCTCCTCACGGCCCCCCTCTTCGCACTGCAGCATGCCGCGCTCGTGGCGGGAGGGTCGTTCGCGGCAACGATCGTCCTCCTGCTGGTGCTTACCCTGCTCGCGATCCCCTTTCGGGCGGTGACGGGCTGGCTCTACTACCGCACCTCGAGCTTGCTCCTCGTGGGGCTGTTCCATGCAGCGGGGAACGCGGCCGCGGTGCGGGAGTGGCCAGGGGACGGAATGCTCCCGTTGCTCTTCCCCCGCGAGAACTTCGGACCGGCGCATCTCCTGGTCTCCGCCGTCGTCGGCGTCATCGTGATCGCCGCGACCCGTGGGCGGCTGAGCGAGAGTGCCCGCCACTCCCGGAGCGCAGCGGCCGCGGGCGCAGTCGCGCGGGGCAGAGCCAACGGGAAGGGTTAGGCGATAGATGCGAATCCGGAGAGGCGGGCGGGGGCCGAGATGCTGTCTCAGTTTCGACAGCCGCACGTCGTCGACGCGTTCCAGTTCGGTGCCGTCGTCGGGCCGGGCAGTGTCACTGACTACCGAACGGGAATCAGGCGGACGCTCGCCTGATACCGCACCACTCCGCGCCGGGGCCTCCTTCCGTCCGGAAGCTGACGGAAACAGGCCCCGATTCACGCGCGCCTACTTGCTGTCGGCATGTTCCTGCAGGCCGGCAAGGATCTTGTCGAGGCGGTTGTTGCCCTCGACGACGCCGCCCTCCATACCGTTTTCGATCATGGCGTCGCGGGCCTCCATCGTCGGGTAGACGGCGTGGGCTACGGCGCGGGTCCGGCCTCCCTGGAGCTCTTCAAAGGTCACGCTCTCGATGCTGACGTAGCCGGGGGCGCCGAGGAACTCAAAGGTCTGGATGATCCGCTCCGGCGGGGTTGCCGAGTGGAAGACGCCGCGGAACCCATACTCGGTGCCGTCGGTGTCGCGGTGCACGAAGGACCAGGATCCGCCGTCGCGCACGTCATACTCCCCCAGTTCCATGGCGAGCCGGTCCGGGCCCTGCCACTGCACCACAAGTTCGGGGTCGGTGTAGGCGCGGTACACGAGGTCGCGTGGGGCGTCATACTCGCGGACGATGTCGATGAACGGCAGGTCCGGAACTGCAGTGATCACTGTTGCGTTGCTCATGATTCCTTCTCCTTGAGTGTGTCGAGCACAGTGTCGAGGCGGCGGAATTGCCGCTCGACGGTGAGCCGGTGAGTGTCGATCCAGCTGGTCAATGCCTCCAGGGCAGCCGGATCAAGGTGGCAGGGACGTCGTTGTCCCTCCCGGGTACGGGTGATCAACCCTGACTGCTCGAGCACTTGGATGTGCTTCGAGACGGCCTGCTTGGTGATAGTGAACGGTTCAGCCAGTTCATTGACCGTCGCGGGTCCCCGGGACAACCGGGCGATGAGAGCCCGGCGTACGGGGTCTGCGAGGGCGGCGAATGCCGAGTTGAGCTGCTCCTCGGATCCTTGGTTCATTATCCACCTGTCAGTTGATCAACCAATCGGTTGATGACTAAAGGTAGACCTGCCCGCGTAACGGGTCAAGGGTTTCCGCACAATTTTGCTATCGAATCCGATACGGACCCGCCTGGGGACACCCCTGTCGACTCGCGTCGAGACGCCGGACCCCGACTGCACGAACACATCCGGCCTGGCCCGAACCGGAGGGTCGGCACCTGTGGATATCTCCACCCCCACTCCTCCTCCACATCGGCCGCTTTCGGGGGAATTTCGAACGTCAGTTCGATAAAATGAGGCATGGCAACGGCACCGGTAGAGGAGCACACAGGCACTAGGGAGCTACTCTCCGCCCTCCATGCCGAGCTCACTGAGTTTGCCGCCGACTTCGCCGCAAAGTTCCTTCTACTGGGACGCCACGAGATCGCGGAAACCGTAGCCCGCATCGAGGACCTTTCGAAGGTTGTCGACCAACTGCAGGTTCTGGGCGCCCATGCCGCGGAGCAGCACCGCCTCGCCTCCGGGGAAGGGCCGTGGCCCGGCGTGGCCGGACCGGACGGGGGCGACACCCGCACTGAGTTTCGGGATACCGCAGACTATCTGCGGGGGCGGATTGGGATCAGCCGGAGCGAGGCGAACCGGCGACTCCGCCTCGCCTCGAGCACCCAGCCCCGGGTGCCGGCGGGTGGACAGGAGGCACCGGCTCCGCTGGAGATCCTCGCCAGGGCGTTCGACCAGGGGAAGGTGAGCGGCCGTGCCGCGTCGCTTATCCGGGATGCCGTCGAAAGGATGAGGCCCGCTGCCCAACCGTCGGACCTTGAGGCGATGGAACACCATCTCACCAGCCAGGCGATGCAGAGCGATGAGGACATTCTGCGGACGGTGGCACGACGGTGGGAGAGCGTCCTAGATCAGGACGGGGACGAACCGTCGGAGAAGCTGCTGCGGGCCCGCCAGGGCGTGTTCCTGCGCGGGCGCCGCAACGGGCTGCACTACCTGGAGATCGGGGCCACGGACGAGCAGTTCGAACACCTCGTCACCGTGATGAACACCGCCAC
This sequence comes from Arthrobacter zhaoguopingii, assembly GCF_009828595.1. Taxonomy (GTDB): domain Bacteria; phylum Actinomycetota; class Actinomycetes; order Actinomycetales; family Micrococcaceae; genus Arthrobacter_D; species Arthrobacter_D zhaoguopingii. The sequence continues at coordinate 66,665 of NZ_WPNY01000009.1, read as the reverse complement.
CAACCCCCGCCTCCGTGGAGCCGCTGAAGGTTCCACCAACGGGACGCCTGAGTCGTCCGGGAATCACCATGCGATGGAGGACAGCGGGGTGGAGGATCCGACGGAACCCGACGACCCGCACTGCGGTAGCGCCTCGGCACGCGGCGAGCGCGAAAGGCCCACCCGACCGCAGCAGCTTCTGGACGGCCTGGTGGGCGCCTGCAGGATCGCCCTGGCCACCGACGGCCTTCCGGCCGCCGGCGGGCACCGCCCCCAGGTCATGGTCACCATCGATTACCGGACCCTGACCGGCGAGCTCGACCACGCCGGCGATGCGGTGTTCGCCCAGCAGATCCCGGCCCGCAGCATCCGCCGGCTCGCCTGCGACGCGGACCTGATTCCCCTGGTCCTGGGCGGCAAAGGCCAGGTCCTGGACCTTGGCCGCGCCCAGCGGCTGTTCCCACCGCACCTGCGCCGGGCCCTGGTGGCCCGGGACAAGGGCTGCGCCTTCCCCGGCTGCACCATCCCCGCCACCTGGTGCGAGGCCCACCACATCACCCCGTGGGAAAAGGGCGGCACCACCACCCTCGGCGACGGGGTGCTGCTGTGCTCCCATCACCACCACCGCATCCACGACGGCTCCTGGACCGTGCACTCCCGGCACGGCATCCCCTTCTTCCTCCCACCCCACCACCTGGACCCTGAGCAGAGACCCCGGCGGAACGGGTACTGGTCGGCAGGACCACCGAGGGGAACCGCCGGACTCCACCTCGAGTGATCGCCGAGCGAATCACGCGGACCCCCTCAGGTAAGCGCCCACTGAATCATGCTGCCCCCCCTTGAATGAGCGCTCACCACCTGTCGCGGGATTCCTCCTTGAATGAGCGCTCACCACCTGTCGCGGGATTCCTCCTTGAATGAGCGCTCACCACATGAGGCGGGACTCCTCCTCGGCTAAGCGCCCACCAAATCAGGCAGGCCACTTTTCGAGTGAGCGCCCAACGGATGACCTCCTGCACTCGAGATTTCCCACTCAGGTGCTCCAATGGACCCTCCCGCATCACCGCCATGTTCCTCTCGGCTCCGACGGCTCCGAACATGCGTCGGCGGAACCATCGTTGTCCTGTGGCACTTGACACCTCCGAACTTTTGTCTGAGTTTTGGCCCGAAGCTGCAATGGAGCACTCTCAATCGGAACACCAGTGAGAAACACCCCTCCCCAACTCCTGCAGCGCTCCGTCTCACGACGCAGTGCCCTCCTTGGAGGGCACGGCGCGGCCCTCTCGAACGTCACCTACCTCCCGCCGAACAAGCGCAACATGTCGATGGTGTTCCAGGCGTCGCTGTCTTCCCCCACCGCAAGGTCCGGTATAACATCGGCTTCGGTCTCTCCATGGCCAAGAAGCCCAAGGAGGAAATCGATCGACAGGTCATCTGGGCCGCCGACCTGCTGCAGCTCGGCCCTACCTCGACCGCCTGCCCGCCCAGCTCTCCGGCGGCCAGCGCCAGCGCTTCGCCGTCGCCCGCGCCATCGTGATGGACGCCGATGACCTCCTCATGGACGAACCCCTCTCCAACCTCGACGCCCTGCTGCGTCTCAACTTCCGATCGGAGCTGAAGAAAATCGTCAAGGATCTCAAGACGACCACCGTTTACGTCACCCATGACCAGAGCGAGGCACTCTCCCTGGGCGACCGCGTGGCCGTCATGCGGAAGGGACAGATCGCCCAGCTGGGCGATCTGCTCGATGTCTACGACGCACCGGCGGACCGGTTCGTGGGCGGCTTCATCGGCTCCCCGCCGATGAACTTCATCAAGACGGCGGTCTCCGGTGACGGCGGCGCACTGATCGTGTGCGACCAGCGCCTTCGCGCCCCGTCCCTGCTGCAGTCCTACTCGAGCACCGATGTCCTGCTGGGGGTCCGCGCCGAAAACGTCGCTGGCGACTCCCAGCGCTCCTCCGGAGACGTCCCCGGGAACGGTCGTGGTGGTCGAACCGATGGGTTCCTCGATCCTGCTCACGGTGGAGGTGGAGGGCCAGACCATCAAGGTCCAGGCACCGCCGCCCAGGCGTGGTCGGCCGCGGCGGCCCTCGATTGGATCGGCGCGCCCGGCGGAACATCTCCGGACACCCCCTCATGAGAACCGTCCTCATCGCCAGCGACAAGTTCAAGGGCTCCTTGGACGCCCCCGGCGTGTGCGCCGCCGTCGGCCGCGGCCTGACTGCGCACCGCCCGGACCTGCGGGTGGTGCGCATGCCGATCGCGGACGGCGGGGACGGAACCCTCGATGCCGCCGTCGGCGCCGGTTACGCCCGGCGGGAGGTGATGGTCACCGGCCCCACCGGGGACCGGCTGGCCGCTGCCTTTGCCTGGCACGAGGGGACGGCAACCGCCGTCGTCGAGATGGCCCAGGCATCGGGGCTCGAAAAACTGCCCGGTGGAATCCCCGCCCCGCTGGATGCCACGACCTTCGGCACCGGCGAGCTGGTGCGGGCGGCCCTTGACGCCGGCGCCCGCCGGATCGTCCTCGGCGTCGGCGGCAGCGCCTCGACCGACGGAGGCCTGGGGTTCCTTGAGGCGCTCGGGGCCCTCGCCGTCAACCGCCGCGGCCGCGCACTCGGCCGCGGTGGCGGGGCCCTGACCGACCTGGGCCGGCTCGACTTCACGACGCTCGATGCCCGCCTCGCCACCTGCGAGGTGATCCTCGCGACCGACGTCGACAACCCCCTCCTCGGACCCCGGGGCGCGGCGGCGGTGTACGGACCACAGAAGGGCGCTTCGCCCGCGGATGTCGCCGCGCTCGAGGATGGACTCCGGCACTACGCCGACGCCGTCCACCGTGCCTGTGGGTCCGCCCTCGACGTCAGCGAGGCGCCCGGGGCCGGGGCCGCCGGAGGGCTCGGCTTTGCCGCGCTGGCGGTCCTCGAGGCCACCACCCGGCCCGGAGTCGAAGTGGTCCTCGAACTCGTCGGGTTCGCCGACGCGCTCGCCCGGCTGGGCGAGGGTGACCTCGTGATCACCGGTGAAGGCTCCCTCGACGCCCAGACCCTCAGCGGCAAGGCACCGGCGGGGGTGGCCCGTGCCGCGCTGGCCCGCGGCCTGCCCGTCGCCGCGGTCTGCGGACGGCGGACCCTCACCACCGAGGAACTGCAAGGACTCGGAATCGCCCGCGCGTACGCACTGACCGAACTGGAGCAGGACCTGCAGAAATCCATCCGCAACGCCGACGCCCTGCTGGGCACCCTCGGCCACCGGATCGCCGAGGACTGGTTCCCGGCGGCCTGACCCCGGCGCGGTGCCGGAGGGCCAATCGGCCTGCGGTAGGCTGGACGACCGAACAGGAGGCGACGGAATGGCTGTTGAGCGTGTGCCGGCTGGGCTGGGTGGGGCCGCCTCCCACGGCAGCCTCCTTCACCTGCTCCGTTCCACCGGCGGCCTGTCCCGCCAGCAGCTGCTGGCGGCCACCGGCATGTCGCGTGCCACTCTCTACGAACGCCTCGATGCCCTGGTGCGCCGCGGCCTGGTCTACGAGGCCGAACCGCTCGAGGCCACCGGCGGGCGCCGCTCCCGCAAGATCCGGTTTGACGACCGGGGACGCGTGATCCTCGCCTTCGCCCTCGGCCAGACCCACGCCACGGTCAGCGTCACCGACACCGAAGGGCGGCAGCTGCGCACCCGCACGCTGGCCCACCGCATCTCCGAACCGGCCGACACAGTACTGAGGCCGCTGCTGGCGGCCGGGGCCGAGCTACTGGAGCAGGAAACCTCGGAGATCCTCACCGGCGTGGGGGTGAGCCTTCCCTCCCCGGTCGAGGCGGCCACCGGCCATGTGGTCCACTCAACGACGATCTCCGGCTGGCCGCCGGACGCCGTCGTCGCCGCCATGTCCGGGCGCTGGCCGGTGCCCCTCGTCATCGAGAACGACGCGCGCACCGCGGCGCTGGGTGAACGCAGGACCGACGCTGAGACCCTCGTCTACATCAAGGTCGCCACCGGCATCGGCTGCGGGATCGTTGTGGACGGCTCGATCCTTCACGGGGCCCACGGCGCGGCGGGCGACATCGGCCATATCCGCGTCGCCCCCAACGGACCGGTGTGCAGCTGCGGCCGGCACGGCTGCCTTGCCACCTTCAGTTCGGGGCGCTCCCTGGGCCTCAACCTCGGCCCGGCCGGCTACCCCACCCTCCCGGAGATCTGCGCCGCCGCCCGGAGGAGTGAACCGGTGGTGATTGACGCGCTCACCGCGGCCGCCGACGTCCTGGGCCGGGCACTTGCGACCACCGTCACCACCATCAACCCCGACCGGCTGGTCCTCGGCGGCACGATCGGGGTGCTCCCCGCGTTCGTCGACCAGGTGCGGGAGCGGGTGCTTTCCGACGTCGTCGGACGGATCGCCGAGGGCCTTACCGTCGAAGGCGGGGAGGCGGGCGACGACGCCGCCCTCGAGGGGCTCACCACCCTGGTGATGCGGAAGGTCTTCGCCCCCGTAGCCATCGACGGGTCCCTGCTGCAGTACGCGCTCGGCTAACGCAACCTGCGACCGCCGCAGCGCCCCCGGAGTCAGCTCAGCTCACCGCGTACCGGCGGACGAAGTTCCGCAGGATCCGCGCGGGATGATCCACCCGGAAGCCGCGGGCCCGCCGCATGTAGTCCTCGGCCTCGTCGGGCGGGAAGTACCCGGCGTTGCGGTAGATGGAAATCCGTTCGACCAGGGCATCGACGTCGAGCTCCGGATGGAACTGGGTGGCGTAGAGGTTTTCCTTGATCCGAAACATCTGGATTGGGCAGGCCGGTGACGAGGCAAGGACCACCGCCCCCCGTGGAGGGGTGGCACAGGCTTCCTTATGGCCGACGAAGGCGGTAAAGGCCTCCGGCATGCCCTCGAGCAGCGGATCCTCGGCGCCCGGTCCGCTGAGCGTCACCGTCGCGGCGCCGACCGGCTCGCCGAACGTCCGATCGATCACCGCACCCTGGTGCCGGCCCAGCGTTCCCACGCCGTAGCAGGCGCCCAGGAAGGGAAAGTCCTCCGCCACAACCTCGTCAAGGAGGGTGCCGAGTTCCTGCTCGACCCGGCGCTGCTCGACCGACTTTTCCTCCTCGGGATCCGACGAGTTGTAGGGGCTGCCACCGACGAAGATCCCGGAGTACCGCTCCAGATCGATCGGCGGAAGCGGGCACTGCTCCACCCGCACCCGGTGGAGCTCATCGGGTGCCAGCCCGCCGAAGCGCAGGAACCCCTGATACTCGCCCTCGGCGGCAGCGTCGTCGGCACGGGTGGCCAGCAAGAGATACGGTTTCACCCCTCGAATGCTACTGCGTTGCGTACGGGGCCGCCGGTCCGGACCACCCGGACGGACCACCCGTACGCGCCGCTTCCTCCGCGCAGGTGGTCCGGGCCGATCGGTGCAAGAATTGAAAGGGAAAGCGAAAGCACAACGGGCCCGCCCGAGAGGTACCGGCAGCCGCGCGAGCGGACCCTGCCGCCGGCCCTTCTTCCGACGGAGGACAGGCAATGGACGCAGAGCAGAACGGCAACGCCGGCGTGGATGCCCCGCTGCAGGTGATGAACGTCCCCGAACGCGCGCGATACGAGCTCGTGGAGGAGGGGTCGGGCACCATCGGTTTCACCGACTATCGACTGCGTCCTTCCTCCAACCAGATCCTGCTCCTCCACACCGAGGTCGACCGTGCCTACTCCGGCCGCGGACTCGGGGCGCAGCTTGCCCGCTTCGCACTCGACGACGCCGGCGCGAGCGGCCTGCGGATCGTTCCGCTGTGTCCCTACATCGCGGCCTACCTCCGCACCCACCATGAATGGGACCACCTCATCGACATGCCGGCCACCTCCGCCGCCCGACCGGAAGCAGACCCTTCGTGACCACGGATTCCGAGCCCCGCACCGCCCGCCGCGTCTTCCTCGACAAGGAAGACCCCGCACTCTTCCGCGCCCTCAACGGCCTGGCCCTGAAGGTGAAGGAGACGGCCGAAGCAGCGGGAATCGGTGCGGAACTTTCCGAACTGATCAAGGTCAGGGTCTCCCAGCTCAACGGCTGCGCCTACTGCCTCGACGTCCACACACAGGAGGCCCTCGCTGCGGGCGTCGCCCAACGCAGGCTGTCGGTGCTTTCTGCCTGGCGCGACACCGACCTGTTCAGCGACCAGGAGCGGGCGGGCCTCGCCCTTGCCGAGAGTGCCACGCTGCTTCCTCCCTCGGAGGTCCTCGATGAGGAACACGCGAAGGCCCGGAAGGTCCTGAGCGACGCCGAGTTCTCGGCGGTGAACTGGATCGCCATCACCATCGGGGCGTTCAACCGCATCTCGATTATCAGCCGCCATCCCGTTCGGGAGTAGCGTGGAGCTCCAGGGCCGTCCGGCGTGACAGGGCGTGTCAACGATTTGACGGGGCAGTAAAGGCGCATAGGCTTTCCCCGGGGGCGCACCGGGCTCCTCCGGGGGAGGAATTGGCATGGCATTCGGCGACGAGCTGAGGAGCGCCCGCACGGCGAAGAAACTCACCCAAAGCGAGCTCGGAGCCGGCCGGTACTCGGCGAGTTACGTTTCCCTCCTGGAAAGTGGCCAGCGCCAGCCCAGCAGGGAGATGGCCTGGCATTTCGCCGACCTGCTCCAGCTCGACCCGCAGACCGTCCTCGGCTGGATCCGAACCGGCCCCACCGACGACGGCGGTGCTCTCGCCGCCGCCCTGCAGCACGCCCAAAACGCGTGGGACCTCAAGGACTACGCCCTCGCAGCCTCCGAGTCCGAATATGTGGCCAGCCTGGCCCGCGAGCAGTCGAATTCAGCAATCTGGTGGCACTTCACCAATCTCCAGGCCGAGGCGTACTCAGCCCTGCGGCGCCCCGATCTCGCGGAGGAGACGCTCACCGAACTGCTCGCCCACCCCCTGACCGGTGAATGGCCCGAGCTCGAGGCGACCGTGCTGAGTGCGCTCTCCGTAACCAAACGCGCCACCGGAGCCCTCGACGAGGCGATCACCCTCGCCCGCTCCGCCGTCGCCGCCGCGGCTTCACTCCCCGACCACTCGGTGACCCGCCTCAAATGCGGATTCATCCTCGTGGCTGCCCTGTCGGTGCGGGGGGACTACGAGGAGGCCTGGGAGGAAGCCCTTCCACTCACCGACCTCTCAACGGTTCCGGGCATGTCCTCCCCCACGATCGGAAGGGCAGGCTGGGTCGTCGGCAATATCGCGTTCCGCCGCGGCGACGTGGAAACCGGCCTGGCCCAGCACGCCATCGCGGCACAGCACCTCACCCCCCACACCGACGTGGGGCTCTGGGCGCACTTCAACCGGGCCTCGGCCTCGGCACGCCTCCTTGCCGGCCTCTCGGACGACGCCGTCGAACAGTGTCTCGCCAACGCCGATCTGGGGTTCCGCATCGCCGGCACGGACTCCGAACGGTCCGAACTGCTGCTCGCCTGGGCCCACCTCCAATCGCTGCGCGGCGACCTCGGTGCCGCCTATGCGCTGATCGAACAGGTGAAGGAGCCGGAGGACCTTGAGTTCGAATCCGCAGGCCTCAGGGAGCGCCTCCTTGGCCAGTACCACGCCAGCGTGGACGCACCGGTGCCGGCCCGCAGGCACTACCTCCGGGCGGCCAAGCACTACTCCGACGCCGGGGACCCCGAAACCGCTTCCGAGGTCCTCAACGAACTGCTGGACACAAGCCCCTGACCGGCCGCTTAATGGAACCCGCCCGCCCACCGGCTCAACGCAGGTGGGCGGGCGGAAGCGGAACGGCGGCCTAGGAACCGACGGCGGCTGAGGCTGCGGGCCCCGGCTGCCGCTGCGGGAGGATCATCTCACCCTCATCCACGACGTTTTCGTGGGTTTCCTTCGCACCGTTGGTGACGATGGCACGGATCACCTCGACCGGAAGCTTCGGCTTCCGGTTTTCGTCGGTCAGCCCGTTGGCCTCCTGCATCGTGTCGGTGAGCTGGGTGTAGCAGAATCCCGCAAGGACCGGGCTCGTCTGCAGGGCGGAGAACAGGCCGCCGACGCGATCGGCGAAGTCTTCGGGCGAATCGACGGTGGAGTAGCCCCAGGTGACGATGGGGCTGTTCGGCGCATAGGTCACTCCGCCGAACTCCGAAACCATCACCGGCTTCCCGCTTGCACCGGTGGGAAGGGTCGTCAGCCTGCGGCCGGCCGGACCCACACCCTCAACGAGGCCCTCGACCGCCTCAGCGTTCGCATAGTTCGCCTTCAGCCCGTCGTGCGTCGTCGTGTAGTCGTGGATGGTCAGCAGATCGGACTCGGTGTGTTCCCAGCCGTCGTTGGAGACGACGGAGCGGGTCGGGTCGAGGGCCTTGGTGAGGTGGTACAGGGCCTGCACGAAGTGCTGCTGGGCGGGATCGTGCGAGATGTGCTGGACGCCCCAGCTCTCGTTGACCGGAACCCAGGTGACGATCGAGGGGTGCGAGATGTCGCGTTCGACGACGCTCATCCATTCGCGGGTGACCCGCTGGACGGCGGTCGGGGAGAATTCGAAGGTGCTTCCGATCTCGCCCCAGATCAGCAGGCCCAGGCGGTCCGCCCAGTAAAGGAAGCGGGGGTCCTCAACCTTCTCGTGGAGCCGTGCCGAGTTGAACCCCAGGTCCTTGATCAGCTGGATCTCGTCCTGGATGGCCTGGGAGTCCGGCGCGGTGTACAGGGAATCGGGCCAGAAGCCCTGCTCGAGCACGGAGCGCACGTAGAACGGGCGGTCGTTGAGCAGGAAGTGGCCGCCGGCTTCGCCTACGCTGCGCAGTCCCAGATAGGACCAGATCTCGTCGAGGACGTTGCCCTCCCTGTCCATTAGAACGACGCGCGCATCGAGGAGCCGCGGGTGGGCGGGCGACCACAGGAGGTTCTCGTAGGCCTGGCCGTTCGCCTGGTGGGCCAGCGCGCTCGTCATGGTGAACCGGGGCTGGGAGGAGAACGCCTGATGGGTGCCGAGGGGTTTCCCGCGGTAACTGAGCTCGACCCGGACGCTCACCTCGTCGACCGGACGAGAGGACAGTTCGACGTCGAGGCTCACCGTCCCGCCGGGCACGTCGGTTCGCCACGCGATCCGGCGGACGAAAGTGGCGGGGACGGCCTCGAGCCAGACCCGCTGCCAGATCCCGGTCGAGCGGTGGTACCAGATGACGTGGGGCTCCTCGAGCCAGTCCTGCTTGCCGCGCGGCTGGGAGACGTCGTGGGGGTCGTCCTCGGCCCGGACGACGAGGACGAAGTCCTCCCCTGTCCTCGCCTGCTCCGTGACGTCGAAGGAGAACGGCGTCTGGCCGCCCTCGTGGGTGCCCAGCAGCCGGTCACCTGCCCACACCGAGGCGCGGTAATCCACCGCACCGAAGTGGATCAGCACCCGGTCGTCACCGCCGGTCCACCCGCTCGCGGCAATGTCGGCCGGGGTGAGGGTGCGCCGGTACCAGACCACGGGATGGAAGCCCGTGGCGCCGATGCCGGAGCGGGTGGATTCGGGCGGGAACGGGACGAGGATCCGTTTGCTGAAGCTGGTCGTTCCGGCTGCCCACCCGCTGGCAATCCCGGTATTTGAGTCGTCATGCTCGAACTCCCATTCCCCCGACAGATCGTGCCAGTGGCGCCGGACGAGCTGGGGCCGCGGGTAGGTGCCGTCTTGGGTGCTTGCACTGAAGGAGGAAGAGTTAGGCATGGCGTCAATCCTGTCCGAATTTTTCAACGCTGTAAAGTCGATTTTGCGAAACGTTCAATGATGACGCTAGTTCGGTTGAGGTGCCCGATCAGGCCGACGGAACGGCCGGCTCGCCCTCGGACACAGCCAGTTCGGAGCGCACGGACGGAGTGCTCTGCCGGATCGTGAGTCCATGGGGGACGATCCGGTGCCGGCCCACACCGCGGAAGCCGTCGATGCGCTCGGTCAGCAGTTCGAGGGCCGTCGAAGCCAGCGCAAATTTGTCCGGAGCCACCGAGGTCAGGCTCGGCGTCGTGTACTGTCCGATGGCTGTGTCGTCCCACCCGAGCACCGCGATTCCATCCGGCACCGAAATGCCGGCGGCGGCGCAGGCACGCAGAGCTCCGGCGGCGAACTTGTCGTCGCGGCAGACGATGCCGTCGATGGAAACCCCGCGCTGCAGGGCAGCCCGAACCGCCTCATCGCTCGCTTCGGACGAGAAGTCCCGCACCGACAGCACGAGCCCGGGATCCGGATCCAACCCCGCCTCGATCAGGCCCTGCTGGTAGCCAAGCAGCCGCTTGTCCGTCGAGAAGGTGACGTCGTCCTCGACGACGCCGAGGAAGGCGATGCGGCGCCGTCCCTGCCGGAGGAGGAATTGGACGGCCTCGGCCGCTGCGGCAACGTTGTCGATCATCACGTGGTCGCTGGTCGCCGGCATCGCCCCCTCCCCCAGCAGCACCAGCGGAGTGTCGTGGTGGAGCTTTGCGATGGACAGCGCGCCGATACTGACCGGATGGAAGATGATGCCGTCCACCAGGCCGGCTTCCCGGTCCTCGAGCACTGCGTGTTCGGCCTCGAGCTTGCCCAGGGTCTGCTCAATGATGACCCGGTAGTTCCGCCGCGCCGCCTCTTCGGCGATCTGGCGGGAGATCTCCGAGAAGTAGGGGTGGTCGATTTCCGGGATGGCGAGGGCGATCATGCCGGTTTTGCCCGTAACGAGGCGGCGGGCGGTCAGGTTCGGCCGGTAACCGAGCTTGTCGATGGCGGCCTGCACCCGGAGCCTCAGTTCGGGCGCCACGTGCGGGTAATCATGGACAACGTTGGACACGGTCTTCGTCGACACGCCTGCAACTTCGGCCACGTCGACAAGTCTTACTCGCTTCACTGCCACCCCCTTCGCTGGAAAATTAATACTAGTGGACAGATCGGTCTCATTGGGGCGTACTAGACATACAACTTTACAACGCTGTATCTTGAGGCAACGTCTACGGAACGCCGCCTTGCCGGATGGGCCGCCTGACAACGATGCGAAACGCCACGGGCGCTGCGCACCACTTTCACCGAGGAGGACAATGATGACCTATCCGAAGCGGTTCATCCGTAACCGTGTATCCGCAGCCACCGCCATCGGCGCGACGGCACTTCTGGCACTCACCGCCTGTGGAGGCGGCGGAGCCCAGCAGGGCACGGCCACGGAGTTCACCGGTGAATACACCGGTCCGAAGGTCGAACTCGACTACTGGAACGGGTTCACCGGCGGTGACGGCCCGTTCATGGAACAGATGGTCGAAGAATTCAACGCCGAGCACGACAACATCAAGGTCGTCCCCAACACCATCAAGTGGGCCGACATGTACCAGAAGCTCCCCGCCGCTGTGCAGGCCGGAGAAGGCCCCGATGTCGGGGTCATGCACCTTGAGCAGCTGTCGACCAACGCCGCCCGCAACGTCATCGTTCCCGTCGACGACCTCGCGGAGGAGCTCGAGCTGACCGGCGAAGACTTCACCGAAGAGGTCTGGGACGCAGGCGTGTACGAGGACGAGCGCTACGGCATCCCGCTGGACGTTCACTCGCTGGCGATGTACTACAACACCGAGCACTTCGAAAAGGCGGGCATCACCGAGGCCCCCACCGACGCCGCATCCTTCGAAGACGCGCTGAAGAAGCTCAAGGCCGCCGGTTACGAAAACCCGTTCTGGATGCCCGCGAAGTGGCCCAGCCACCTCATGAACCTCTCCCTCCTGTGGCAGAACGGCGGCGAGCCCTACGACGCCGATGGCGCCAAGGCGACCTTCGATTCTGAGGCCGGCGTCGAGGGACTCGAATGGCAGACCTCGATCATCGATGAGGGGTACAGCCCGAAGAACGTCGCCATCGATTCCCAGTACGTCGCCTTCAAGAACGGTGAGAACTCGATCACCTGGGACGGCATCTGGCAGTTCAACGACCTCGAAGCCGCCGGCGTACCTTACGCCGCTGCCCCGATCCCCGTGATCGGCGAGGAAGACGCAGTGTGGGCCAGCTCGCACAACTTCTTCCTCCCCCGCCAGGCCACTCCCGACGAGAACAAGACGAACGCCGCGAAGGTCTTCATCGCCTGGATGAGCGAGAACTCCGAAGCCTGGGCCGGCTCGGGCATGATTCCGGCCCGCACGTCGGTGCGCGAAGGCGGGGCACTTGATGGAACCCCGCAGGAACCGATCGCTGCGAAGGTCGACTCCATGAAGTTCCTGCCTCCCGTCCCGGGTCTGGGCACTGTCCAGGCCGAAACTCTCGAGGTCGGCGTCGACAACGCGATCCTCGGCGAGCAGGAGCCCAAGGAAGCCCTTTCAAAAGTTGCTGCGAAAGCATCCCAGCTGATGGAAGAAAACCAAGCCTCGTTTGGAAAATAGCCAAAAATGAAATCCTCATCCAAGGTGGGCGCCTCCTCGAAGGGGGAGGCGCCCGGGCGTCAGCCGACCACTACGCCCACACGAATTGCGGCCCCGAAAACGAATAAGGGTGTCGCCAAGCAGGCCGCAGGCACTCCGTGGCTGTTCCTTGCTCCGTACCTGATCCTTTTCATCGGGTTCGTTCTCATCCCCATCGTCTTTGGCCTCTGGATCAGCCTTCACGCCTGGGACTACACCCGTCCGCTTCAGCCCTTCGTCGGGCTGGCGAACTACGTGTCGCTGTTCCAGCCCGATTCGCCCTACTTTGAGAGCTTCTGGAGCTCGATGCAGGCAACGGGCATCTTCACCGTCTTCAGCGTTCCGCTGCTGCTGACCATCCCGCTGGCCGTCGCACTGCTGATGGCCTCGAAATTCCCGGGCCGGAACTTCTTCCGCGCCGTGTACTTCGCGCCGTACGTCCTTGGCGTCGCAGTGATTTCGGTGCTCTGGCGCTACCTGCTCGACAACAACATCGGACTCGTCAACTACTACCTCGGCGTGATCGGCCTGCCGGACGACATCGCCTGGACGACCTCCACCCCCGCGGCCTGGGTTGCCCTCATCGGCGTGACGGTGTGGTGGACCCTCGGGTTCAACGCCGTCATCTACCTGGCGGCACTGCAGGACATCCCCGCGGAGCTGTATGAAGCGGCGAGGGTCGACGGCGCCAACAAGTGGCAGCAGTTCATGAATGTCACAATCCCCGGGCTGCGCCCCGTGTTGTCCTTCGTCACCATCGTCACGCTCATCGCCTCGGTGAACATGTTCGGCCAGTCCTACCTGATCACCCTTGGCGGCCCGGGCCGTGAGACCCGCACCGCGATCTACCAGATCGCCGAAACGGGCCTGCGCAACTTCCAGATGGGGAACGCGGCGGCCATGAGCTACGTGCTCACCCTGTTCCTCATGCTCCTGAGCCTCATCGTGTTCTGGCTCTTCCGTGAAAAGAAGGAGGGGAAATGACACAGCTCACCGAATCCGGTGCGTCAACAGCATCCGGGGCATCCGGGGCAGGAAACGGCGGACGCCTGCCCACCAAGCGCAAGGATCCAGCCGGGCGGCGCAAGATGGTCCTGCGGCTGATCATCCTCAGCATCGTGGCGCTGATCTTCATCAGCCCGCTCATCTTCATGTTTGTTACCTCCTTCAAGACGCGTGCGGATGCCACCGGCATCCCGCCGAGCTGGATTCCCGACCCGTTCTCGCTGCAGGCGTACGAGTCGATCCTCGCCCCCGGCAGCAGCACCCCGGTGCTGCGCTGGTTCCTCAACAGCATGGTGGCCGCGCTGCTCCACGCGGCCCTCGTCGTCGTCATCTCCGCCCTCGCCGCCTACCCGCTGGCGCGGATGGAGTTCCGGGGCAAGAAGATCGTGTTCGGGGTCATTGTCGCCACGCTGCTGGTGCCCCCGGTCATCCTGATCATTCCGAACTACCTGATCGTGAGCGGCCTCGGCTGGCTCAACGCCCTGGTGGCGATCATCGTCCCGACCGCGGCGTCCGCCTTCGGTGTGTTCTTCATGCGGCAGTTCTTCGGAGCGCTGCCTGAAGACCTTGAGGAAGCCGCCCGGCTCGATGGGGCGAACCGGTTCGAGATGTTCACCAAGATCATCCTGCCGCTCGCGAAGCCCGCAATGGCCACGCTGGCGCTGCTGGCGTTCCTCACCAACTGGAACGACTTCCTGTGGCCGATCTACGTGCTCTTCAGCCCTGATGTGCAAACCCTGCCCGCGGGCCTTTCGACGCTCCAGTCGGCCAATGCGGTGAGGTACGACCTGCTGATGGCCGGTGCCGTGATGGCAAGCCTTCCGGTCCTGGCGCTGTTCGTCTTCCTCCAGAGGTTCATCATCGAGGGAGTCTCACGCTCCGGTGTGAAGGGCTAACCCCTGAAGGGCTGACCCCCGAAGGGCTGACAACGGTTCCCGATTCCCCCTGGCACACGCGCCGGGGGGAATCGCCCGTTAATCGCCACGTCAGTGGACGGCCGGAACCCGATCCCTGCGCACTAGACTTCTGGAGGCACCTCCCGCGGAGGCGCCCTCCAAGCAAGCACCCAGCACCCAGCACCCAGCACCCAGCCCAGAGGAACTCATGACACCGATGGACCCCGCAGTGCCCGTCTCGGGCCACCAGTACACGCTTCGCGCCGGCGGCTACACCGCCGACATCGCCAGCGTCGGAGCCTCGGTCCGCCGGCTGCGCTTCGAGGACCGGGACCTCGTCGTGCCCTACGAGGAATCCGAGGTCCGCCCCTTCTTCCGCGGTGCGCTATTGGCGCCCTGGCCCAACCGGATTGTCGACGCCCGGTACACCTTCGGCGGGAAGGAAAACTTCCTCGCAATGACCGAGCCCAACCGCGGTCACGCCCTGCACGGGCTGATGGCGTGGCAGGACTGGCTTCCCGAGGAGCACACCGAGTCCTCCGTCAGGCTCCGCGCCGAGGTGGTCCCCCAGGACGGATACCCCTTCCGCCTCCTGGTCCAGGTCGACTACGTGCTCGACGACGGCGGCCTGCACACCACGGTGACGGCGACAAACACCGGGCACTCCCCCGCCCCCTACGGCACTGCACCGCACCCGTACCTCGTGGGCGGGAGCGGCCGCGTCGACGAATGGACCCTCTCCCTGCCGGCGGACTCCGTCCTGAACGTCACCGAGGACCGACTGATCCCTACGACCCTCGACCCGGTGCACCCGGAGTTCGATTTCCGCGCTCCGCGCCCGGTGGACACAACCTTCATCGACCATGCCTTCACGGACCTTGCCTACGACGCCGACGGGCGGGTCACCGTGGGCGTCACCGGCACCGACGGCCGCGGTGCGGGCATCACCTTCGGCCAGGACTGCCCCTGGGTTCAGGTGCACACCGCGGACCAGCCAGACCCTGCGGTCTCCCGCATCGGCATGGCCGTCGAGCCCATGACGTGCCCGCCGGATGCCTTCAATTCGGGCACCGACCTCGTCGTACTGGCTCCCGGAGACTCCCACGAGGCGCGCTGGAGCATCCACACCCTCTAGGGGCCAACAAAGGGTTGCGGCGGCTCCGCGGGCCTGCTAGTCCTGAGGGACAAGGTGTTCCGCAGAGGAACCGGCATGCGCCCAGGGACGAGCGGTGCCGGAAGAAGGGAAGTGCACCGTGGTCCGCAGCAACCCTCCGGTCGAGGAACCCGACGAGAAGAACGTCGAGGTCAAGGACCGGCCAAAAGACTGGGCCGCCGGCGTGCCGGGGGTCTACTACTCAATGAAGCCGGCGCTCGAACACATGGGGGTGGACCGGACCCGGAAGACCCTGCTGGCGTTGAACCAGAAGGACGGCTTCGACTGTCCCAGCTGCGCCTGGCCCGACCCGAACCACCGCAAGGCCTTTGAGTTCTGCGAGAACGGAGCCAAAGCGGTCACCTGGGAGGCCACGCCCGTCGTCATCGGCTCGGAGTTCTGGGACGAACACTCGCTGACCGACCTGCGCGCACGCACCGAGTACTGGCTCGGCATGCAGGGCCGGCTCACCGAGCCCGTCTATAAGGCCGCGGGCGAGGACCACTACCGCCCGGTGGGCTGGGACGAGGCGTTTTCGATCGTTGCCCGGAAACTGAACTCCCTGGCCTCCCCGCATGAGGCGGCCTTCTACACCAGCGGGCGGACCTCGAACGAGGCAGCGTTCCTCTACCAGCTGTTCGTCCGGGGCTTCGGCACGAACAACCTGCCCGACTGCTCAAACATGTGCCACGAGTCCTCGGGCTGGGGCATGGGCCAGACGATCGGCATCGGCAAGGCCACCATCACCTATGACGACTTCGCGCGCTCGGACCTGATCATCATCCTCGGCCAGAATCCGGGGACCAACCATCCGCGCATGCTCACCGCGCTGGAGGAGGCCAAGGAGTACGGCGCGAAGATCGTCGCCGTGAACCCCCTGCCAGAGGCGGGCCTGCGGAGGTACAAGAACCCGCAGCGGGTCAGCGGCATCGTCGGGCGCGGCACCGAGATCGCCGATCAGTTCCTGCAGATCCGGCTCGGCGGCGACATGGCGCTGCTCCAGGCCGTCTCGAAACGGGTCTTCGAGGCCGAGGAAAAGAATCCGGGCACGGTCCTCGACCACGAGTTCCTCGAGAAGCACTGCGAAGGCCTCGACGAGCTCCGCGAGCACCTCGCCCAGCTCGACGAGCAGACGGTGCTTGAGGCCACCGGACTGCGCAGCGAGGAGATCGACGAGCTCGCCGCACGCTACCTGCGGGCCGAGCGGGTCATCATCACGTGGGCAATGGGGATCACCCAGCAGAAAAAGGCGGTCCCCACCATCAAGGAGATCATCAACCTGCTGCTGCTGCGCGGCAATATCGGCAAGCCCGGTGCCGGGGCCTCCCCCATCCGCGGGCACAGCAACGTGCAGGGCGACCGCACCATGGGCATCTGGGAGCAGATGCCGTCGACCTTCCTCGACGCGCTCGGCAAGGAGTTCTCCTTTGAGGCGCCGCAGGACCACGGCGTCGACGCCGTCGAAAGCATCCACCAGATGCGGGACGGGAAGATCAAGGTGCTCGTCGCCCTCGGCGGCAACCTCGTCTCGGCCATTTCCGACACACAGGTCGCCGAGGCGGCCTTCGCCAAGACCGAGATGACCGTGCAGATCTCCACCAAGCTCAACCGCTCCCACCTGATCACCGGGGAGGAGGCCCTGATCCTGCCGACCATGGGGCGCACCGAAATCGACGTGCAGGAGAGCGGGCGCCAGTTCGTCTCGGTCGAGGACACCGTATGCGCCGTCCACCCCTCATTTGGCAGCGTGGAGCCGGTGTCGCACACCCTGCTCTCCGAGCCGGCGATCATCAGCCGGCTGGCCCGCGAGACGCTCGGCGACCGGGTGAAGGCGGACTGGGCCGGCTTCGAGAAGAACTACGACCTCATCCGCGAACACATCTCCCACGTCGTTGAGGGCTGCGAGAACTACAACGAGCGGATCCGCCAGGACGGCGGTTTCGTGCTGCCCAACGGACCGCGGGACTCGCGGACCTTCCGCACCCCCACCGGGCGAGCGGTACTGACCGTGAACGACCTGGAACCCCTCGAGCGTCCGCCGGGCAGCCTGATCCTTCAGACCATACGCTCCCACGACCAGTGGAACACCACCATCTACGGGCACAATGACCGCTACCGTGGCATCCGGAAGGGCCGCCACGTGGTGTTCATCAGCCCCGAGGATATTGCCGAGCTCGGGCTGTCCGACGGCCAGCAGGTCGACCTGCACGGCGTCTACGACGACGGGATTCAGCGGGTGCTGCGCGACTTCCGTGTGGTGTCCTACCCCACCGCCCGGGGCTGCGCCGCGGCCTACTACCCGGAGGCCAACGTCCTGGTCCCGCTGGACTCGGTGGCCGAGGGAAGCAACACGCCGGTGTCGAAGGCGGTCCTGATCCGGCTCGAGCCGACGGCTGGTGACGCGGCGGATGAGGAGGCCGGTGATGCGGCGCGCGCGAAGGCCGGTTCCGCGGCGGCGCCGGCCTGAAAATTCTGTGGGATTTCCCCCGTGGAAATGTCGATTCGGGGCTGCATGGGCCGTCATGGGGATACGGGACGCACCCCGCGCCCGCCGAATGTGAAAGGCCGAAACCATGCGTTACTCCCTGCTCCTGAATAACCCCGAGCCTGCCGACGCCGGCATCACCGAAGAGGACATGGCCCCCTTCCGGGAGGCCTTCGATGCGTATGCGAAGTCGCTGGACGCCGCGGGCATCCTCGTCGCCGCGGAGATCCTCAAGCCGGCCGAGATGACCACGACGGTGACGCTGCGGACGGGCACCCTCTCCATCCAGGACGGACCGTTCGCCGACACCAAGGAAAAGCTCGCCGGCGCCTTCGTCATCGACGTCCCGGACCTTGACGAGGCGCTCGCCTGGGCCTCCAAGTGCCCGGGTGCCCAGTACGGGGTGATCGAGATCCGCCCGTCAGCGATTTCCTTCCGCGAGGGACAGTGGCGGGAACTGGGCTGAGCACTGCCGAGGCGCGGGCTCGAGCCGAGTCCGTGGCCCGCGCCTCCTACGGCCGCCTGCTCGCCCTGCTCGCCGCACCCACCGGCGACCTCCAGGCCGCCGAGGACGCGCTGGCCGACGCGTTCCTCCGCGCGCTGACGACCTGGCCGGATTCAGGCATCCCGGAGAACCCCGAAGCCTGGCTGTTCACGGTGTCGCGCAACCGGCAGCGGGACCGCTACCGGTCGGCGGCCTACCGCACCTCGGTGCCGTTGGAGCCCGATACCGGTTCCTCCGGAGCAGGTTCCCCGGGTGTCACATCCCGGAGAACAGGCTCCCTGGGGGTTGTCCCCTCACCGGTCGGGTCCGGCTCCGCACTGCCGGGTGCCGTGCACTGGGACGAGGTCGATGTCGAGGCGATTCCGGATCGACGGCTCGCCCTGCTCTTCGTCTGCGCCCACCCGGCCATCGCCCCGGGCGTCCGCACGCCACTGATGCTCCAGGTGGTCCTCGGCATTCCGTCGGACCGGATCGCCTCGGCCTTCGCCGTGCCGGCACCGGCGATGGCACAGCGCCTCGTGCGGGCCAAGCGGCGCATCCAAGAGGCCCGCATTCCCTTCGTCCTGCCCGATACAACGGTGCTGAAGGAGCGCCTGCCCGCGGTGCTCGAGGCGGTGTACGGCGCGTATGCCCTCGACTGGCGGCACGCCCTGCCGGGAACGCGAACGGTTCAGGCAGCAGCCGGGATCGGTGAACCAGCCGGGACGGACGCCGAGGCTCCTTCCCCGGCAGGAATGGACGCCGAGGCCCGCTCCCAAACAGACGCGGACGCCGGGGCCCGCAACGAAGCCGGGCCGGACACCGGCCCTCCCGAGAACCTCGCCGCCGAGGCGCTGTACCTTGCGACGGTTCTCACTGAACTGCTTCCCAACGAGCCGGAGGCGCACGGACTGGCCGCGCTGATCTGCCTGTCGCTGGCCCGAGGAACTGCACGTACTGCCTCGGCCGGTGGGTTCGTGCCCCTCGCCCTTCAGGACACCAGCCTTTGGGATCGTGGTCTGATCGCCCGCGGGGAGGAACACCTGCGGCACGCCCACACCCTGGGGCGAATCGGAAGGTTCCAGCTCGAGGCCGCGATGCAGTCGGTCCACTGCGCCCGGGCCCGCACGGGGAGGACCGACTGGCAGGCGCTGCTCCGCCTCAACGAGGCATTGGTGGCCCTTACACCGACCCTCGGAGGGATCGTCTCACTCGCCTCCACCCTGGGCGAGGCATCCGGCCCGAACGCGGGCCTGTCCTTCCTCGACGCGGCCAAGGCCCCGGCTCTCGATGATTTCCAGCCAGCCTGGGCAACCCGAGCCCACCTGCTGGCCGAGGCGGGTCGCACCGCGGAGGCGTCCGCGGCCTACAGCAGGGCCCTGGCGCTG
Organism: Arthrobacter zhaoguopingii; assembly: GCF_009828595.1. Taxonomy (GTDB): domain Bacteria; phylum Actinomycetota; class Actinomycetes; order Actinomycetales; family Micrococcaceae; genus Arthrobacter_D; species Arthrobacter_D zhaoguopingii. Next base: position 46,930 of record NZ_WPNY01000009.1, on the reverse strand, counting down.
ACGACCGATCCGGCGCTGCGAGGCTTCCTCGAGCAGGCACTGCAGCGCCTCTCGGCCCCCGGGCCGCCGGCAGCCGACTCCGCCTAGTCAACGCCAAGCCAAACCCCGACGCCACCCCCGACGCGGAGCACCCCGAGGGCCCTTTCGGCTGCACGTCCGGCGCATCCTCCCGCCGAGACTGCAGGTCACCACCCTTTGACACGGGCTTTCGGTGGTGTACTGCACACTCGCGGCGGTGGTTACTGCGCGGTGCCGGTCCAGCCTTTTTCTTCGCGCTCGTCGCCCGTGGCAAGCACCCGCAGCACGGTGGAGGCGGCCTTCTGCACTGCCTCGTCTGCGCCCTTACGACCCTTGGTGTTGACGGTGCCGGCCGCATACCCCACGAGGAAGGCGCTGATGGCTCCCGCGTTCGGCGAGACCGCGGCCGAAGACCGATCGGCCACCTCACGGATTTTGGCGGAGTCCACCTCGAGGTCGAGGATCTGCAGCGCCTGGGTCAGGGTGCGGCTCCAGTCGCTGAGCTCGCGTTCCTCTGCGTCGGGACTCGTTGTCATCGCTTCTCCTTCGAAACGCTCCGCTGCGGACATCTTCTAGGGATAGCACCGCAGGAGGCGCTTCACAACGAAAAACTGGAAGCGTCCTCGATGCTTCGGCCCGGTTACTTGACGGCTCCCGCAGTCAGCCCACCGATCAGCCTCTTTTCGATCAGGGCGAAAAGGATGATCACGGGAATGATCGCCACGACCGAGATGCCGAACACGTACTGCCAGCTCGTTGCGTACTGACCGATGAACTTGGTCAGCGCCACCGACAACGGCTGGTTTTCGGCCGTGGACATGATCACCAGGGAGGCTGCGAACTCGTTCCAGGAGGAGACGAAGGTAAAGATGATCGCCGTGACAATGCCGGGCCAGACGAGGGGAAGGTTGACCCGGAACAGGACCATGAGCCGGCCGGCACCGTCGAGCTGGGCTGCCTCGTCGATCTCCTTGGGGATGCCGGCAAAGAAGCTGTGCATGATCCACAGCGCGAACGAAAGGTTGAAGGCTGCGTTGATCAGGATCATCGCCAGCCACGTGTCGTTGATGTCGAGGACCAGCATCTGGCGGAACAGCCCCGCAGTCAGGACGGCCGGCTGCAGCATCTGGGTCACGATCACCAGGAACAGGAAGGCGAGCTTTCCCGGGAAGCGGAAACGCGCCGTGTAGTACGCCGCGGGCGTGGCGACCAGGAGCACGAGCAGCGTCGCAAAGATCGAGATGATCAGCGTCGAGATGAGGTTGTAGGGCAGCGGGGTCTCCGGGGTTGACCACATCGAGACGTAGTTGCCTAGCTGGAGTCCGTCCTGCGGGAAGTACCGCGGCGGCACCCCGAGAATTTCAGGACGCGTCTTGAGCGACCCGACGAGCATGATCAGGTACGGCGTCAGGAAAACCAACGCGATGATGACGCCGACCGCAACGCGCAGTCCGAGCCGCCGTCCGCTGATTCCGTCGGGGCCGTACCTGCGGACGCGGACCTGCTGGGGAGGGGCCGGAACGGCCTCGACCGGGGTACTGACTGACACCTCAGGTCTCCTTCATGGGCTTAACGAGCTTCACGTACGCCGCGACGATCAGAACGACGACGGCGAAATTGACCACGCTCAGGGCGCTGGCGATATCGAGGCGCCGGTCGAACTGGAGCACCTTGAAGATGTAGGTCATCAGGGTGTCGGCGCTGTAGCCGGGAATCGACCCGGTCATGATGCGCAGGATAGGCAGGTTGTTGAAGACGTTGATGACATTGATCAGCACGGCCACCGCGAGCGCCCCGCGCAGCTGCGGCAGCACCACGCTGAAGTAGGTGCGGACCGGGCCGGCGCCATCCACCTTGGCCGCTTCGAGGGCGTCACCGGGAACGGCCTGAAGGCCGGCGAGGATCGTGTAGGTGGTGAAGGGGATCGAGACGAACACCGCGACGACGATCGCGGCGCCGAGCGCCGTCGCCACGTTCTTGGTGAAGCCATAGCTGGAATCGAGGATGCCGATGTCGACGAGGAAGGCGTTCATGATGCCGTAGTCACGGTCCAGGCCATAGTAGAAGACGGTCGTCGTCATGACGACGCTGGCCGCCCACGGGACGACGACGGCCATGCGCACCAGGGTGCGGCCGGGGAAGGGTTTGTTGAGGAAGTTCGCCAGCGCCAGCGACAGCACGACCGTCACCGAGACCACAACGACCACCCAGACCAGGGTGTTCACCAGGATGCGCGGCAGGTTGGGATCGGCGAAGACCGAGGCGAAGTTGTCGAACCCGACGCCTTCGACATTGGTTCCGGCCTGGCTGATCCTGCGGGTGGAGTTGTAGATCATGTAGCCGGCGGGGAAGAGGACCACCCCGAAGATGAGGAGCAGGACGGGACCGACCCAGGGCAGGGCCGCCCACAGGCTGTCCCGGTTCTGGAGGCCGCCGGGCCTCCGCCCCCGGGTGATCGGGGCTGAAAATGTGCTCATGTGCGGTTCGTTCCTTGGGGAACGCGAGGGAGCCGGCCGAATGGGCCGGCTCCCCTGCTGGCGGACTAGAGATGCGCTCCGGTGACGGACCGCACGGGATCAGGCGGCGTCGGCCTTGGCCTGGATCTGGTCGAGCACCGTCTTGGCGTCCTGGTCCTCAAGCTGGCCCATGAGCGACTTGAAGGCGCCGTCGGTCGCGTTCCACGCCGGGTTGGACGTGGGGTAGAACTTGGCGTCGGGGAGCATCTCCAGGAAGGGCTTGAGGTCCTCGTTGGAGGCCATGGCCTCGGCGCCGCTCTTGGTGGTGGGAAGGAAGCCTTCGGTCTCCACCCAGTTCACGTAGGTGTCGCTTTCAAAGAAGAAGTTCATGAACTCGGTGATGGCCTCCTGCTTGTTGTCGTCGTTCTTGAAGGCCATCAGGCGGTCAGCGACACCGAGGGTGGCGGGCTCACCGCTCTTGGTGGGAACGTTGGCCACCCCGTAGTTGAGGTCCGGGTTCTCCTTCTCGATCTGGCCGACGGTCTGCGGGAGGGCGTAGACCATACCGATCTGGCCCTGGGCAAAGACGTTGATCATCGGGGTGCGCTGGGTTGCTCCGGGGTCGGGCTGGGTGACTCCGTCGGTGATCATCTTCTTCATGAACTCGGCCGCTTCGATGTTTTCCGGGGTGTTCACGGTGATCTCGGATTCGTCGCCGAAGCCGCCGCCGTTGCCCGCGAACCAGATGAGGCTTTCACCCTGGGCCTCCTCCGAGCCCAGCGGCATGCCGTACCCGGGAGTACCGGTGTCGGTGATCTTCTTGGCCGCGTCGTAGAGTTCGTCCCAGGTCGTCGGCGGCTCGGCGACGCCGGCCTCCTCCATCAGGTCCTTGTTGTAGAACAGGGCACGGGCCGAGGCGATCAGCGGAAGGCCGTACTGGGTGCCTTCGAACGACTCATTCTCGGCGAAGGACTCCTGGAAGTCGCTGATGACGTCCTCCGAGGCGATGTCCTCGGCCGGGTACAGCAGTCCCTCTGCTGCAAAGGCGGAGAAGGCACCGCCGTTGTAGATATCCGGGGCCTCGCCTGCCTGGATCTTGGTCTGCAGGACCGACTCGAGGTTCTCCCAGGATTCGATCTGGAGGTCCACGGTGATGCCGTCATTGGCAGCCTCGAACTCCTCGACCACGCCCTCCCACAGCGCCTTCGTGCCGTCGGAATAGCTCGGCACGAGCATGTTGAGGGTGGTGTCTCCACCCTCGCCCCCGCCCTCGGAGCCGCCTCCGCCGAATCCGCAGGAGGTGACCATCAGGGTCCCAGCGGCAACAGCTGCCACCAGGCCGCTACGCAGTCTGTTCTTCATGAAATCCTCTTTCAGGTGATGTTTCGAGTGAGAGCACCGAGGGGGTGTCCTGATCCCGACGGGCTGGACGGCCAGAAGCGCGGCTCGAGGTTGCAGAGTGGTGTTTTGTGATACCTGAAGGCGCTCCCCAATCACAAGGAATCACCCAATTCCAAAATAATGACGTGATGTGCGTCTCACGTCAAGGGAAACTCGCCGGGCCCGGGCAGCGGGTAACGGCGGATCGAAGGGTCGGTTCCGGCGGTCGACCCGTCCCCGGCCGCCGCCGAGGGGGAGTCCCGACACTGATCGAGGTTGAGCACTGGACATCTGGATCGATCACGAGCCATCATGGGAGCACGCACCCCCATCGTTTCCCGCACCGGGCGCCACCGCCCGAAGGAGCCACCCATGGCACAGCCCGCCGACCCGTCCACGCCTCCGGCCGCCCTGCCCGGTCGGCACATGTCCGCCGAGCTGTACTCCCAGCCCGAGGTGTGGGAGCGCGCCATCGCTCAGGCCGGGACGGAACAGTCGCCGATTCCGGCCGACGGCGCGCGCGTCGCCGTCGTGGGCTGCGGGACGTCCTGGTTCATGGCGCAGTCCTACGCCGCCGCCCGCGAAACCGCAGGCCGGGGTGAAACCGATGCCTTCGCTGCATCGGAAGCCTTGGTGCTGGAGACCCGGGCCTACGACGCGGTCGTTGCCATCACCCGCTCCGGCACGACCAGCGAGATCCTGACCCTGCTGACGCAGCTGAAGGGCCGGGTTCCCACCCTGGTGATCCTCGGCGACCCCACCTCCCCCGCCGCCGGACTGGCGGACGCCGTCGTCGCCCTTCCCTACGCCGACGAGTCCTCGGTGGTGCAGACGCGCTTCGCCACCACCGCCCTTGCCTACCTGCTGGCCACCCTCGGGCACGACCTGACCGGCGCAGTCGCCGATGCGCGGCGGGCCCTTGAGGAGCCGGTTGCCCAGGACCTGCTCGACGCCGAACAGTTCAGTTTCCTCGGCACGGGCTGGACCGTGGGCCTCGCGCACGAGGCGGCCCTAAAGATGCGGGAGGCCGTGCAGGGATGGACCGAGTCCTATCCCGCCATGGAGTACCGGCATGGCCCCATCGCCATCGCCGCCCCCGGCCGCGTCACCTGGCTGTTCGGCCCGTCCCCGGACGGGCTGGCGACGGAGGTCGAGGCAACCGGAGCGTTCTTTGCCGCCCCGGACCTCCATCCGCTGGCCGGCCTGGTCCGGGTGCACAAACTGACCCTGGAACGGGCCCTCGCCCGCGGCCTCGACCCCGATGTTCCCCGGCACCTGTCCCGCTCCGTCATTCTCGGGGCCGAATCCCCGTGAGCGTCGTGGTGGAGCCCACACCCGAACCGGAGGTGCGCAGCAGCACCGGCAAGCCCCCGCCCGCCCGCGGCGTCCTGGCCTTCGACGTGGGCGGCACCGACATGAAGGCCGCCCTGCTAGACGACGCCGGAGACCTCCACGCCCTGGTCCGAATCCCCACCCCCCGCGACGAGCGGCATCCTGGTGACGCCATCGTGGCGAAGGTCGCCGCCCTGACCGGGGAGTACCGGGCACGGTTCCCGGACTGTTCCATCGAATCCATCGGCTTCGTGGTGCCAGGGCTCGTTGACGAGGACGCCGGCATCGGCCTCATGTCGGCCAACCTCGGCTGGCGGGACTATGCCTTCACCGAGAACATCACCCGTGCCACCGGCCTGCCCGTGGCCTTCGGGCACGACGTCAGTATCGCGGGAGAGGCAGAGATGCGGGCCGGCGCCGGGCGCGGGCTGCGCGACGTCGTCATGATGGTCATCGGCACGGGCATCGCCGCGGCGGTCTTCTGCGACGGCCGCCGGGTGCGCGCCGGCGGGTACGCCGGCGAGATCGGTCACGCGGCCGTGCCCGGCGGATTCGCCTGCCCCTGTGGTGCCACCGGCTGCCTCGAGACCGTTGGGTCCGCCGGAGCGATCACCCGTCGGTACAGCGAACTCTCCGGTTCGCCGGTGTCCGGGGCGAAGGGCGTCCTCGAGGCGGCCCGCCGCGGCGACCCGCACGCCGTCCAGGTCTGGGATGACGCCGTCCGCGCCCTGGCGTTCAGCATCTGCCAGCTCTCGGCGGTCCTTGGCACTGAGGCAGTAATCCTCGGCGGCGGGCTCGCCCAGGCCGGCCCTGCGCTCCTGGATCCGCTGCGCGAACGGGTGAAGTCCGGCCTGTCATTCCACCGGGTTCCGCACCTCACCACCTCGGTGCTCGGCCAGGATGCCGGGCTGATCGGGGCAGGCCTTCGGGCCCGGGACCTGGTGGCCGGGCCGTGACGGAAGCCCCTCCCGCCGGACGGGTGCTCACCGTGACGCCGAACCCGGCACTGGACGAAACCTACACGGTGGCCGGACTCGTCCCCGGTGCCACCCACCGGGTGGGGACCCCTTTCGTGCGGGCCGGAGGCAAGGGCCTCAACGTCGCCCGGGTCCTCCACCAGCAGGACGTCCCGGTGCTTGCCCTTGCCCCCGTCGGCGGGCCCGCCGGCGGGCAGTACCGCACCGATCTCGCCGCCAGCGGCATCCCGGCGGCCCTCGTCCCCATCGCAGCGCCCACCCGGCGGAGCCTCGCCTTCCACGATTCCGCAGCCGGTGACACCACCCTGTTCAACGAGACGGGCCCGCCTCTCGACGGCGCCGAATGGGCGGCGCTCCAGGCGCAGATCGACGCTGCCGTCCCGGGCGCCGGCTGCGTCGTCGGCTCGGGCAGCCTGCCGCTCGGAGCTCCCGATGAGTTCTACGCCGGACTCGTGCGGCGCGCCGGGCGGACAGGGATTCCGGCGATCATCGACGCCTCGGGGCCCGCGCTGCTGCGTGCCGCCGAAGCCGGGGCTGACGCCCTCAAGCCGAACGCCGCCGAACTGAGTGAAGCGACAGGCACCCGGGACCCGGTCGAGGGCGCGCGGCTCCTGATCGGCCTCGGAGCACGCCGCGTCTTCGTCAGCTGCGGGGAGGACGGGATGCTCGCCGTCACGGCCGAGGACCCCGACGGCCACCTTCATGCCGCCCTCCCCCGGCCGCTGCGTGGCAATGCAACCGGTGCCGGTGACGCCGCGGTGGCCGCACTCGCCGCACTTCTCGTCTCCGGCCACCGGGACACCGAGGAGCTCCTGCGCACCGCCACCGCATGGTCGGCGGCCGCCGTGCTCATGCCCGCGGCCGGTGAAATCCATGAGGACCACCGCCGGCTGGCGGAAACCCTCGTGGTCACCCGGCGCACCGGGGGCGTCGGCACGCCGGGCACCCCGGCCGGCCGGAAGGACACGCCATGGGACTGACTCCGACGCGCGACCTTCTCACTGCGGCATTCGCCGCGGGAACCGGAATCGGTGGGTTCAACGTGCTGCACCTCGAGACGGCAGAGGCAATCGTTGAAGGCGCCGAATCCGCCGGGCTCCCGGTGATCCTCCAGATCTCCCAGAACTGCTCGGCCTACCACGGTGCGCTCGCGCCCCTCGCCCTCGCCTGCCGTGCCGTCGCGGCAGGCGCCCATGTGCCGGTGGCACTTCACCTCGACCACGCCGAGGACGAACGGCTCGTCGACGAGGCCATCGAGCTGGGCTTCGGATCGGTGATGTACGACGGCTCAACCCTTCCCTACGCCGAAAATGTTCGATCCACGGCCCGGGTGGCAGGGCGGGCCCACGACGCCGGCGTGCTGGTGGAGGCGGAGCTGGGACGCATCGGCGGCAAGGACGGAGCCCACGCCCCCGGGGTCCGCACCGATCCGGGCGAGGCGCGCAGCTTCGTCGAGGCGACAGGGGTCGATGCCCTCGCCGTCGCCGTGGGATCTTCGCACGCCATGACCGAGCGGACCGCGTCCCTCGATGTCGACCTCGTGCGGGAACTGCGCGCGGTGCTTGAGGTTCCGCTCGTGCTTCACGGCTCCTCGGGGGTTCCGGATGACACGCTCGTCGCGGCGGTCCGGGCCGGGATGACGAAGATCAACGTCTCAACCCACCTGAACGGCTTCTTCACCCGGGCGGTGCGCGGTGTACTCGAGGAGCAGCCGAACCTTGTGGACTCACGGCACTACCTGGGTGCCGGACGGCGGGCCCTGGCCCCCGAGGCGGCGCGCCTCCTGCGGCTGCTCGCCCTTTCAGAGGGTGGGAGCTGAGCGATGGAAAAGACCGAGCGGCTCAACGCCATCCTGGACCTGCTCGCCGCCGACGGCCACGTGCAGGTCGAAGATATCGTCCGGGAGCTGAAGGTTTCCCCCGCGACGGCCCGGAGGGACCTCGACAGCCTGGCCACCCAGCGCCTGCTCACCCGGACCCGCGGCGGGGCCACCATGGAGTCGGTCGCCTACGACCTTCCCACCCGGTACAACCGCGACGACCACACAGCGCAGAAGCAGGCCATCGCCCAGGCCGCCAGCGCCCTGGTCCCCAAGGGCGCGGTGATCGGGCTCTGCGGTGGCACCACGAGCACGGCCATCGCCCAGGCCCTGGGCATGCGGCCCGACCTGCTCGAACCCTCGAACAAACCGACCCTCACCGTGGTCACGAACGCCATCAATATCGCAGTGCAGCTTGTGGTTCGGCCGAATATCCGCATCATGGTTACCGGTGGGGTGGTGAACCCACGCTCCTACGAGCTGGTGGGGCCCTACACCGACGTGATCCTGCAGCGCGTCGCGCTCGACATCGCCTTCGTCGGGGTGAATGGCCTCGATCCCGAGGTCGGCCCCACCGTCAACGACGAGGGCGAAGCGGCGGTCAACGCCCTGATGGCCCGCCGCGCCTCCGAGACCTACATCGTCGCGGACTCATCGAAAATCGGGATGCGGAGCTTCGCGACCATGACCGGTTTTGTCTTCAACAACCTCATCACCGACAGCGGTATCACCGCCGCCCAGAAAAAAGCGTTCGAAGCCGGCGGCACGAAGGTGATCGTCGCCCCACCCGCCCCGCTCTGACCGACACCCGAATCCGCCGTAACGATTGGCTCCCCATGCACATCGTCATCCTCGCGAACGCCGCCGACATCGGCGGGTACGCCAGCGACCGAATCCTCAAGCGGTTAGCCGCCGGCACGCTCCGCACCTTGGGGGTGGCCACCGGGTCCTCGCCGCTGTCCCTCTACAAGGAACTTGAGCGCAGGTGGACACCCGCGCTCGGTTCCCTCAACGCCTTCGCGCTCGATGAGTACGTCGGGCTGCCTCCGGGCCACCCTGAAAGCTACGCCTCGGTGATCCGCCGGGAGGTCACCGACCGGCTCAGGCTCGACCCGGCGAAGGTCCACGTGCCGCAGGGCAACGCGCCGGACCTGCAGGCGGCATGTGCCGAATTCGAGGCCGCCATCGCCGCCGCCGGTGGCATCGACCTGCAGATCCTTGGGATCGGACGCAACGGGCACATCGGCTTCAACGAGCCGACCTCCTCCCTTGCCTCCCGGACCCGCGTCAAGACGCTGATGTCCGCGACCCGGGTCGATAATTCGCGGTTCTTCACCGACGAACACCAGGTGCCCAGCCACTGCGTAACGCAGGGGCTGGGCACCATCCTCGAGGCACGGGAGGTGCTTCTCGTGGCACAGGGGGCGGCCAAGGCGGAGGCGATCGCACGGGCGGTCGAGGGACCGGTGTCGAGCATGTGTCCCGCGTCGGTGCTGCAGCTTCATCCCCGGGCAACCCTGGTCATCGACGAGGAAGCGGCCCAGCAGCTCACGCTGCGCGAGTACTACCGTTACGTGCAGGAGAACCCTGTCGAAAGGGCGACCGGGGCGCCCTGAGCCGCCAGCGGTCCGGCGCGTTCGGGGCAGGATCGGCCGGACCTGCGGCACCGACCGGACCGGGAAGGGTGCCCTGCCCGGGCAAAGCAACTACCCTGCTGTCATGCCGCGCGTCATTTACAACACCGCCACCTCGTTCAACGGGTTCATCGCCGATGAGTCCAACTCGCTTGACTGGCTCTTCGCCGCCGAAGCCCCCGACCCGGCCGGCCATGAACGGTTCCTCTCCGGGATCGGCGTGCTGGTCCAGGGCTCGACAACCTACGAGTGGGTTCTCCGGGAGGAGAATCTGCTGGAGGCGCCCGAGAAGTGGCCGACCTATTTTGGACCCCGACCCACCTTTGTCTTCACCTCCCGGACCCTGCCAGTCCCGGAGGGAGCGGACGTCCGCTTCGTCAGCGGGGCGGTGGACACGGTATTGGAGCGCTTGACCGAGGCAGCCGGCGACCGGGACATCTGGATTGTCGGCGGCGGCGACCTCGCCGGGCAGTTCCTCGACAGCGGACATCTCGACGAGATCCAGATTTCGGTCGCCCCGGCGGCTTTGACCGGCGGCGCCCCCCTGTTTCCCCGACGGGTCAATCCCGACGCCCTGGTGCTGCGCGAAGCGACCCAACAGGGGCAGTTCGCCCAACTCATCTATGAGGTGAGGCGGTAAGGCCGGCGCCTGGATTCCCGACAAGCAGGCGGCGTCAGTCAGGCGGCGTCAGTCAGGCGGCGTCAGTCAGGCGACTTCGCGGTGGGCCTTCCGGAGGTCGCGCATGGCCGAGGCTACAACAGCGGCCCGCTCGGCGCCCAGGATGTCGACGTAGATGGAGCGCACGACGTCGGCCACCAGGCGTTGGAGACCGGCGGCCATCTCCCAGCCAGCAGGGGTCAACTCGAGATAGGTGATCCGGCGGTCATCCGCACCCGGTGAACGCTGAACGAGCTGGCGGCGCGCCAGCCGGTCGGCAACCTTGGTGAAACCTCCCGAGCTGAACGCAGCCTCCCGGGCCAGCACCGTCATCGGCACCCGATGAAGGGGGTTGCCCCCAAGGCGGAGCATGGTTTCGGTCTCCGGTTCGTCAAGATTGAACGCTGCGGCGACCGCCAGGTGGAGCTTCTTGTTGGTGACGGAGAATCCCCGGATCACCTGGCCCCACTCGGCGATGACCTCCTCGTCGCTGGGCACCGGTGTAGAGCTCGCTTCGCGGGATGACATCTCGAACCTTTCCTGCTCGGTCGCCGCCGACAATTCTGCTTCCGGCAAGCATATTCCACGGAAGCGAACGAAGATGGTCGAGGCACTCTGCGACGCGGGCGCGCACCTGCTGCAGCCGACCGCGGCGCCGACGGAAGGAACGAACCGGCAGAAGGGGCCCGGCAGTTGCATGGAAGGCGCAATAACCGCCGGAGAGCCAGCTATGTGATTCCTGCTGAACACGGCAATCGCATCTTTGGAATTCATCGGGAAACATATCGCCATTGCCGGCCAACCGGCGGAAATGCATTTTCCGGAACAATGGGCGGGATAAATTAGCAACTCCTGCCTTTCGCGCATGCGCCCACCTATTTTCGGCGCTCGGATCAGTGATCGTCCGGCAGCGGCAGCGGTCAGCCCATCTGAGCGGCGCACCCGCGACCCTCAGCACATTGGATGACATTACTACTTCCTGAGGACGATATTCACCCTTTCGGCGGTTCCCGGAAGTTCCGGCAGGCTAGGCTGGAAAGGAATCAGCGGCCGGCTCAAAAATGCCATCGCCGCACAATCAACAAAGCCATCTCCGGCCGTTAGGAAAATATGTCGAATTATCAGTTTCAGGACACCGAAACAAAGAATGGCAACCGGACGTCCGGTGAAGGAGGGGTCGTCCAGCGCACCTCCGGGAGCAGGACCCTGAGCATCACCGGCCTTGTTCTCGCGTTCCTCATCAGCCCGGTCGGACTTATCCTCAGCATCGTCGCACTGGTGAAGGCCCGCAGGAGCGGCACGGGCAACGGATTGGCCGTCGCCGGAATCATCGTTGGGCTTCTCGGCACGGCGATCCTGGTGGTCGGTGCCTTCGTCGTCATGTCACTTGTGCCGAACTTCGTCGAGCTGACTGAACAGTGCCAGGGCCTGGCTTCGGGCGCACCCGTCGAGGTCAATGGCGCAAAGGTTCAGTGCCCCTAGCTGCACCGTGCCGGCAGTAGTTCCGAACCGGCCCCGGCCGAAGGGGGACATCGGCGCATCAGCGATCTGCGGGTCCCGCCCACGCATCAGCCCCTGCAGGCGCAGAGGAATTCCGCCCGCAGGGGCTGATGCGGTGAAGGCACCCGATCGACGTCGACGGGCCCGGCGCGTGCTAACCGCAGTCAAGGGCCGGGAGCGCCGAACCTGCTATTCGAGGTTGGGGATGATCTTGCACGCGAGGGCGACGAGCTGCGCCTGCTCCTCGGCCGTGAGGCGCTGCACGGTTCTGCGTTCGAGCTCTTCCCAGGTCGCCAGGGTGCGGTCCTTGAGTGCATGGCCGACGTCGGTGAGGAAGACAAGGGTGACCCTGCCATCGACTGTGGATTTTTCCCGGCGGACCAGGCCCGCGGTTTCCAGACGACGCACGGACTTGGCGATCGTGGAATGGTCGAAGCGCTGGGTCTGACCAAGGGCCTTCTGGGACTGGCCATCCTCGTCCCAGAGCTGCATAAGGATTAACTCCTGGCTGGGAAAAAGTCCAAGATCTGAAAGCATGGAAGCCGCCAGCGCGCGGTGTGAGCGGGCCAGGCTGTAGATCGCCCAACTTGCGGGAAAGTCGCGCGCTATGGAGGACTGGGTCTCCACAGATCCGTTCGGGGATTTCACGATTGCTGCCTTTGGTTCGTTTCCTGAGGTGTGGAACGGGCGGCACATCCGGTCGGACCTCCCGCGCCCAAGCGGGTCAACCCTAGCATTCCGCCCCCGCTGGCGTGATGCAGGAGGCCTGTACACCTCCGGTGGGGGTGGACGGGCGGTGAGTCCCTCCACCCCCACGGCGCGGCCGGCGCCAGCACGTATGTGCCGTGCGTTGCCTGTGCTATTGCCGCGATCAGGCCCTTCGATGCTTCCGCGCGAGGATCCGACCGCGAAGGCGGTGAAGGTGAGGCATGATGCCATAAATCACGATGGGAACCGCGACAGTAGCCAGGACGAAGGTGCGCAGAACGGGGGAAAGCATTCCCAGCCAGGTACCGAAGACAAGGTTAAGGATGGTCAGCGTGGGGAAGACGGCCAGCCAGATCATCAACGCCAGCTGATGTTTGGTCGGCGGTGTTGGGCGATAGTGCGCGGTTGATGTCGTTGGTGGTTCTGAGGGGTTGGTGCTGGTGCTCATGGGTTTCCTTGCGTGTGATTTAGCGTTGCCGACGCTACGTGCGTACCGCCGGAGCCCGGCTAGCAGCACACGGATGGGCGGAGGGGCACTGAGCCCCTCCACCCCTCGGTGTGGATTACTTCGGCGCGATTGCGCCCAGGTCGCCTGCTGCGCGGATTACTTGCCGGCAGTCTCCAGGACGGGGTAGTCGGTGTAACCGGCAGCACCGCCACCGTAGTACGTTGCCGGGTTGCCCTCATTGAGCTCCGCACCCGTCCGAAGGCGCTCGACGACATCCGGATTAGCCAAGGCCCACGAAGCAATCGGGGCAATGTCGGCCAGCCCGGCCTCGACGTCAACGGCCACGTCCTCACGGGCCCGCCCGGCACGCAGCACCAGCAGCGTATTGGGGAAGGCGGCCCGAATGTCGCGCAGCAGGTCCTCATCACCGATGTGCAGCACGTGCACATAGGCCAGGTCGAGCTTGGCCAGTTCACCGACGAGGTAACGGTAGAGATCGGCCGACTCAGGGCCCTCATCCAGTCCACCAAGGGTCAGGCCCGGGGAGAGGCGGATGCCGGTGCGCTCGGCGCCAATCTCCTCAGCAACGCCGCGGGCGACCTCAAGGGCAAAGCGGGCGCGGTTCTCGATCGATCCCCCGTACTGATCCGTGCGCACATTCGCGTTGGGGGCGAAGAACTGCTGCAGGAGGTACCCGTTGGCGCCGTGGAGCTCGACGCCGTCGGCCCCGGCACGGATGGCGGCCGCGGCCGCGGTGCGGAAGTCCTGCACTGTGGCCGCAATTTCCTCAACGCTCAGCTCCCTGGGCGTGGGGATGTCCTGCGCTCCGGTCCGAGTGAACATCGGAACGCCCGGAGCGATGGCCGACGGGGCCACCGCGGTGCGGTGGTGGGGGGTGTTGTCGGGGTGTGACATGCGCCCTGCGTGCATCAGCTGCAAAAACATCGAGGCGCCGGCCTCATGCACGGCGGTGGTCACTTCGCGCCAGCCCTCCACGTGGGCGTCGGTGTAAATGCCCGGGGTGTTCAAGTAGCCCTGGCCGTCATCCGAAGGCTGGACACCTTCGGTGATCAGCAGTCCCAGGGAGGCCCGCTGGGTGTAGTACTCAGCCGTCAGCGGTCCGGGCGTGCCGTCCTCATTGGCCCGGCTCCGGGTCATCGGAGCCATCGCGAGTCGGTGGTTCAGGGAGATGTTGCCGAAGGAGATGGGATCCCAGAGGTTCGTCATGATGTTTGTCCAATCGATAGGTGTCGGTGCTGCGTGGTTTGCGGCCCTGAGGCCGCTGGGGGTGGTGGATCGGGGGCGGTGGCTTCCCTTTAGGTTGCCGACCACATGTGTAGCGGATAACGTTCCGGAGATATTCCGAAGCCTGGGGTTGGGATGGCTTCGGGCCAAGGTGTGTCAATGACGACTTACGTTGCCAGCCACATGTATAGCGGATTCGGTGTGCGGATTATTCCCGGCGGCCCCGGAACGGGGAACGCACGGCTCCCTTGGCAGGAGGCGCTCAGGCAGCGTCGGAGGCGAGTTCCTTCCGGAGTTCGGGGACCACGTACTCTCCGAGCAGGTCGATCTGTTCAAGCGTGGTTTCCAGGGGCACTCCCCCAATTTCCAGGGCGAACAGGATGCGCCGGACGTCCCCTGCATACTCACGGAAGGACAACGTCTTTTCGATGACCTGCTGGGGGCTGCCGGCGATAGTGGGGGTCTGTGCCATGTAGTCCGCAAGTGCCGAGCCGCCGGGGAACATCGGTGCATTGTCGAAGTAGGGCTGGAAGTCACGAACGGCATCCTGGGAGTTCTTCCGGATGAACGCGTGCGCCCCAAGGCCCACGATGGCCTGGTCCGCGGGTCCGTGCCCGTAGTGCTCGAACCGTTCGCGGTACAGGCCGATCATCCGGGCGGTGCGCTGCGGCGGGCCGAAAATGTGGTTCGCGAAGAAGCCATCCCCATAGTAGGCAGCCTGCTCGGCGATCTCGGGCGTCTTCACCGAGCCGTGCCAGACGAAGGGGGCGGCGCCGTCGAGCGGGCGCGGGGTAGAAGTGAAGTTCTGCAGCGGCGTGCGGTACTTCCCACCCCAGGTCACCAGGTCCTCCTCCCACAACCGCCGCAGCAGTGCATAGTTTTCGATCGCCAGGTCGACACCCTTGCGAGTTTCCTTACCAAACCACCCGTAGACAGGACCGCTGTTTCCGCGGCCCAGCATCAGGTCGAGGCGACCGTCCGCCAGGTGCTGGAGCATCGCGTAGTCCTCGGCGATCTTCACGGGATCGTTCGTAGTGATCAGGGTGGTCGAGGTGGACAGGTGGAGGGTGCTGGTTTTGGCGGCGATATAGCTGAGAAGCGTTGTGGGCGATGAGGTTATGTAGGGCGGGATGTGGTGTTCCCCGGTGGCGAACACATCGAGGCCTGCCTGCTCCGCGCGCAGCGCCATCTCAACAGTTCCCTTGATGCGTTCACGTTCCGTCGGAAGCCGGCCCGTTGCGGGATCCGCCGTGCGGTCGCCGACGCTGAAAATGCCAATCTGCATGATTCCTCCATCTCATGGCGCCGATACCGCAGCCGTCACCGGCGTGGGGGGCGGCGTCTCTGGTTCCGCCTTTAGGTTGCCAACCACACAACTGACGGACGCGGCTGGCTATTCCCCGTTCGGCTACGGCGTGCCGGGGAATGGAAGGGTCCCGGAGCCGGTTGTAGATACGTGCCCGGCAACATAAAAGAGTGAGTGGAAGGAAAGTTCGAAATGACTACGCAAAGGATCCTGGCAGTGTCTGCAGGACTGGGGTCTCCGTCCTCCAGCCGGATGCTCGCCGATCAGTTGGCCGATGGGGTTCGAGCGGAAATGGCGCTCCGCAACCAGCCGGTCGAGGTCGAGGCGGTGGAACTGCGGGACCACGCCGTGGACATCGCCAACAACTTTCTAACCGGCTTTCCCGCGCCTGCGCTTGCCTCGGTCATCGATCGCCTTGCCCACGCCGACGCCCTCATCGTTGTAAGCCCCGTTTTCTCCGGCTCCTACAGCGGCCTGCTGAAGTCCTTCTTCGATGTATTGGACCCCACCGCGCTGGAGGGGATGCCGGTGCTGATGGGAGCCACCGGGGGAAGCGCCCGCCACGCCCTGATGCTCGACCACGCGATGCGCCCCCTGTTCAGTTACCTCCGAGCAGTTGTCGTCCCCACCGCCGTCTACGCCTCACCGGAGGACTGGGGCTCCGGCGAGGCGTCAATACAGCCCTTGGAACAGCGGATCCACCGCGCAGCCCGGGAACTCGGCGGAATACTCCGCAATTCTCCGCGCACTTTTCGGACCAGCCAGGACCCGGTCCCCTTCCAGGAACTCCTCGATCGGGCCGCCGGCTGACCGGCCCGCCCCACCGCGCACCCCACCCCCACCTAAGGCAGCACAATGACCACTCCCCCAGCCCCCTCCCCCACCCGGCCACCACAGGCAGGTGCCGCAATGTCCCAGCGGCAGGTCCTCCAAGCGCTCACCGGCCTCTTCGCCGGACTCTTCACGGCAATCCTCAGCAGCACCATCGTGGCCAACGCCCTGCCGGCCATCATTGCGGACCTCAACGGCTCACAGACGGACTTCGCGTGGGTCATCACCGCAGCCCTGCTCGCCGGCGCGGTGACCACTCCTCTATGGGGAAAGCTGGCGGATCTGTTCGACAAGAAGCTCCTGGTACAGCTGAGCATTGTCGTTTTCGTGGCGGGTTCGGTGCTTGCGGGATTCGCCTCGACCATCCCCGTCCTGCTGGCGGGCCGCGCCATCCAGGGCATAGCCATGGGCGGGCTGACCGCCGTGTCAATGGCGATCATCGGCGCCATGGTCTCACCCCGGGAACGGGGACGCTATTCGGGGTACCTCGGCGGAGTAATCGCCGCCGCCACCGCGGCCGGGCCGCTGCTCGGCGGAGTCATCGTGGATTCGCCGCTGGGCTGGCGCTGGACCTTTTTCGTCGTCGTGCCATTGGCAGTTATTGCCCTCATCCTGCTCCAACTGACCCTTCGGCTCACTTCCACCGCCCGGCGCGTCTCGATTGACTGGGTTGGCTCGGTACTGCTGACCGCGGGAGTGAGCACCCTCCTGATCTGGGTCTCCTTCGTCGGCAAGGAGAGCACCTTCGGGTGGGTCTCCTGGCAGAGCGGGCTGATGGTCGGCGGCAGCGTGCTGCTCCTGGGCTTGTTGGTCCTCGTGGAGTCGAGGGCCGCCGAGCCGGTGATCCCGCTGAAGATCATCACCGAGCGCACCACCGCCCTGGCGATCTTCGCCTCCCTAGCCGTGGGAGTCGCCATGTTCGCCTCGACGACCTACCTGGGCCAGTACTACCAGGTGGCACGCGGCTTCACCGCGACCGACGCCGGCCTGCTGACCCTCCCCATGATCGCCGGAAACCTGATCGGCTCCGTCGCCTCCGGCCAGCTGATCACCCGGTTCGGGCGGTGGAAGCGCTTCCTTGTCGGCGGGGCGGTCCTGCTGGTCCTCGGGCTCGCCCTCGCGGGCACCATCGACGAACTCACCAGCCTCTGGTTCGTCGGCAGCTTCATCTTCCTCTTCGGGCTGGGCCTCGGGATGTTGATGCAGAACCTCGTGCTCGCCGTGCAAAATACGGTGTCGGTGAAGGATGTCGGCTCCGCCAGCGCATCGGTGGCGTTCTTCCGCACCATCGGCGGAGCGGCCGGCGTCGCCGCACTGGGGGCAGTCCTCGGAAACTCGACAGCGGCCCGGACGGCGGAGGGACTTCGGGCAGCCGGGCTCTCGACCGGCACTACCGACACCGGCACATCCCTCAACCCGGCCGGCTTGCCCGCAGCGGTGGGCGACATCATCCGGGCCGCCTATGCTGAAAGTACGGCCCTGATCTTCCTGATCACCGCCGGCATCGCCGTCCTGGCTCTGCTCAGCGTGCTGTTCATCAAGGAAACCGCGCTGCGAGGCACCGTTGACATTCAACCCGCGGCCGCGACACCCCCATCAGCAGCAGGTCCCTCCGCACCGAACGCGGATCCGTCGGCTCCGGACAAGGGCGCCTCCGCACCGGATGCGGACCTCTCCGACGGTCGGGGAACGCTGACCGCCTCGGGTCCGCGGTCCACACCGGTCGGCTGAGCGAAGCCGTCACCTCCAGAAGACGCCGTCGGGCCTCCCGGCTGCGTCTTTTTTCGACCGAAAGCCGCTCCTGTTGACCAGCGTGGCGTCTGTTGTCCGGAAATATCTTCCATGGAAATAAATTACATGGAAGCGAAGTTGTACACACCGCACCCGGACCGCCACGGTCCGAGCGAACACGTTTGTTAGTCGATTGGAGGTGGGCAGATATGCCCACAATGCCTGTAGCCGGGATTACCCCCCGCGCAGATGCGGTCGAACCCGCTGATCTGATTGTTCGAAACGGCAAGATCTTCACCGGCGATCCGGCACGCCCGCAGGCGACCGCCGTCGCCGTCCGGGATGGAAAGATCACAGTCATCGGCGACGACGCCGACATCGCCAAGGTCGCCGGACCCGGCACAAAGGTGGTCGATGCGCAGAACCGCAGGGTCGTCCCCGGGTTGAACGACTCGCACCTCCACGTGATCCGTGGTGGCCTCAACTATGTCCTCGAGCTGCGCTGGGACGGGGTGCCCACCCTGAAGCTGGCGATGCAGATGCTCCGCGAGCAGGCGGCCCGCACCCCAAAGGGCCAGTGGGTCCGCGTGGTTGGCGGTTTCACGAAGGAGCAGTTCGCCGAGAAGCGCCTTCCCACCCTCGCCGAGCTCAACGCGGCAGCCCCCGACACCCCGGTGTTCATCCTCAACCTCTACTCCTCCGCGCTGCTCAACCGCGCCGCAGTGAAGGCCGCCGGCTACTCCAGGGAGACGCCCGACTTCAAGGGCGGACAGATCGTCCGCGGACGCGACGGCGAGCCCACAGGACTCCTCCTCGCAGCGCCGAGCGCACTGGTCCTCTACTCGACCCTGGCCAAGGCTCCGCTGCTGCCCGCTGAGGAACGCAAAGACTCGACCCGCCAGTACCTGCGGGAACTGAACCGGTTTGGACTGACCTCCGCGATCGACGCGGCCGGCGGGTTTCAGAACTTCCCCGACAATTACCGCACGGTGATGGACCTGGCGAACGAGGGCAAGCTGTCCCTCCGCATCGCCTACCATCTCTTCCCGCAGGTCGCCGGACAGGAAGTCGACGACCTCCGCCGTTGGACCGAGACGGTCCGCCCGGGCGACGGCGACGAGTGGCTCCGGCTCAACGGTGCCGGTGAGAACCTCACCTGGGCCGCCGGCGACTTCGAGAACTTCACCGAACCGCGTCCCGAGCTCTCCCCCGACTACGAGGTTGAGTTCGAGAAGGCCGTCCGCCTCATGATGGAGAACGGCTGGAACTTCCGCCTCCACGCCACCTACAACGAGACCATCGAGCGGGACCTCGCGGTCTTCGAGAAGCTTGCCGCCGAGGGCCTGTTTCCCGGAGACAACCGGTGGATCTTCGACCACGCCGAGACGATCAGCGGCCGAAGCCTCGACCGGGTCGCGGCCCTGGGCGGAGCGCTCTCCATTCAAAACCGCATGTCCTTCCAGGGGGAGGCGTTCGTCCAGCGCTACGGCGCCGGTGCGGCAGCCGAAGCGCCGCCGATCCGCAAGATGCTCGACCGCGGACTCGTCGTCGGCGCAGGAACCGACGCCACCCGCGTTTCCTCATACAACCCCTGGGTTGCCCTGCACTGGCTGGTTTCCGGACGAACAGTCGGGGACACCCTCATCTACCCGCCCGAGAACCGCGTGAGCCGCGAGCAGGCGCTCGAGATGTTCACCGTCGCCGGCGCCAAGCTGACCGGCGAGGACAACGTGAAGGGCGTCCTGCGGGAGGGCTTCTACGGAGACCTCTCGATCCTCTCGGACGACTTCTTCACTATCGACGAGCGGGATATCCCGCACATCGAGTCCCTGTTCACCGTCGTCGGCGGCCGGATCGTGTACGCGGCCGGAGACTACCAGGGCCAGGACGAGGAAATGCCCAGGGTGTCCCCGCTGTGGAGTCCAGTGGCCCACTACGGCGGCTATCAGGCGACCCCCAAGCCTTCGATGGCCGGAGGCCGCCAGGCCGAACTGCTCGCCCAGGCCGCAGCCGAGTCCGAGCAGCAGAGGCAGTGGCGCGCAGCCCGATACGGCGCGGCCCCCACCATTGCCGACAACGCGTTCGAAACGCACGCGCACTAAGCCCCCATGAATAAGCAGAACCTGTACGACATCATTCGCACGACATTCAGCAGAAACCAGTTCAAAGGAAAAGAAGAAATGACCACCATCGATTTCGCCAACGTCACCGCCACCCCCAGTGACGACCTGCTCACGCCCGATAACAGCGTGTTCCTCTTCGTTGACCACCAGCCCCAGATGTTCTTCGGGGTCGGCAGCGGAGACCGCACCTCGATCATCAACGCCACCATCGGCCTGGCCAAGACCGCCAAGGCCTTCAACGTGCCCACCATCCTGACCACCGTGGCCGCCCAGTCCTTCTCCGGCAACATCGTCCCGGACCTGGCCGCGGTGTTCCCGGGCCAGGAGATCATCGACCGCACCACCATGAACGCCTGGGAAGACGAGCGCGTCGTCGAGGCGATCAAGGCCACCGGCCGCACCAAGATCGTCCTGTCCGGCCTGTGGACCGAGGTATGCCTTGTCCTTCCCGCGCTCTCCGCGCTGGGCCAGGGCTACGAGGTCTACGTCGTCTCCGACGCCTCCGGCGGAGTCACCACCGAAGCCCACGACAACGCCATGGAGCGCATGACCCGCGCCGGCGCCGTTCCCGTGACCTGGATCCAGGTCCTGCTCGAACTCCAGCGCGACTGGGCCCGCGGCGAGACCTACCTGCCCGTCACCGAGGTCGTCAAGGCCCACGGCGGCGTCTACGGCCTGGGTATGCACTACGCCGGTGACTTCATCGGCGGAAACGCCGGCTGACCAGCACCCGGCTGAAAAGCACGCCCCGCTGACCGGCCGCCCGGCCGGTCAGCACCAGGCACAACGACAAACCCAGGTAAAACGAGAAAAGAGACCGGTTCATGAATGCCGATATTGGAATCCTGCTGCTGCGGGTGGTGATCGGGCTGCTAATCGCCGGCCACGGGCTGCAGAAAATTTCCTTCCGGCTGGGAGGCTCGGGGCTCCAGGGCGGCATTGACGAGTTCCGCTCCGATGGATTTCGCGGCGGTGCCTACACGGCACTGGCCGCGGGTCTCGGGCAGCTCGGATCCGGTCTCTTTCTCGCTTTCGGTGCCCTGACCCCGCTTGCGGGCATGGTAGCGATCGGAGTGATGACCGTCGCCGTGACGGTCAAAGCCCGGAAGGGACTCTGGGTCCAGCACGACGGGTACGAGTACCCGCTGGTGCTGATCGTCATCGCCGCCGCGCTGAGCCTCACCGGCCCGGGCGCGCTCTCGGTGGATGCCCTGTTCGGCATCGCCGACCTGCCGCCCTGGGCAGGCATCCTTTTCCCTCTGCTAGGCGCAGCCTCCGGTCTCATCGTTCGAGTCCTGCTCCACACCGCACCAGTAAACCGACCCGACCAAAGGCACATCTGACATGGCCCGGCTACCGCAGACCCGCTACACCGCCTCATTCGCTATCATCGCAACGACCTTCGCGCTGCTCACCACCGGTGGCACCCTGCCGATCCCCCTCTACACCCTCTGGGGTGAAGACTTCGGATTCGGCGCCGAAACCACGACCTGGGTGTTCGCCGTCTACGTCCTGGGAACCCTGCTCGCCCTGATCTTCTTTGGAGGTCTCTCCGACCAGGTCGGCCGCAGGCCGCTGGCCTTCGCAGCGCTGTCGCTGACCATCGGCTCCACGCTGTTCTTCCTCTTCGCCGCAAACGTCCCCATGCTGCTCGCGGGGCGGTTCCTCAGCGGTATCGGCGTCGGCCTGATGACGTCGGCAGCCACCGCGGCCCTCGCGGAGCTGTACCGGGGTTCCAATAAGGCGTTTCCCTCGATGATCTCAACCGCCGCCAACATGGGTGGGCTGGGCCTTGGCCCGCTGGTCGCAGGCGTCTTCGCCCAGTACCTCCCGGCGCCGACGGCCCTGATCTTCGTCGTCTTCGGCGCACTTGTGGCGGCAGCATTCCTGCTGACGTTCTTCGTTCCCGAAACCCATCCGCGCACGGCCGGCAAGATCAACTGGGCGCCCCGGGTTGGAGTGCCACGCTCCGCGAGGGGAATCTATGGCAGGTCGGCGGTGGCAGTCATTCCGACCTTCACCCTGCTTGGCCTGTTCTCGAGCCTGACTCCCCGCTTCATCTCGCAGACCCTCGACGTGCACAACCTCGCGATCGCCGGGCTTGCGACCTTCATCCTCTTTGAGATCGGTGTGATCGCCCAGCTCACCTTCCGCGCGAAAGCACCCCGGTGGTCAATCCTCCGCGGACTTCCCCTGCTGATCGCGGCCCTCGCCCTCGTCCTCACCGGGTTCCTCACGGGAAACCTCGGAGTGTTCGGTCTTGGCACGGTCATCGGCGGGTTCGGCGCCGGCCTCACCTTCATGGGAGGCCTGGGACAGCTTGCGCGCGCTGTACCGCATGAGAGCCACGCCAAGAGTGTCGCGGCCTACTTCATCGCAGCCCAAAGCGGCCTGGCCATCCCGGTCCTCTCGATCGGCGCCCTCACCGGCCCGCTCGGGCTCACCACGTCAACAACTCTCGTGATCGCCGTCGTGATGGTCCTGGCCGCCGCGGCCTGGATCGTCAACCGCCGGTCACCGCGCGTAGCCGCCTGAAACCGGCGCCCGCGCTTCACACAAGCCAACCCCTCAAAAACCAGCACCACCCTTTGGAGAAAAATCATGGAAATCGGCGTTTTCACTGTTAGTGATGTCACCCGCAACCCGCTCACCGGCAAGACCCCCACCGAGGGCGAGCGCATCAAGGCAGCCGTCGCCATCGCCAAGAAGGTCGAAGAGATCGGCATGGACGTCTATGCCACCGGCGAGCACCACAACCCGCCCTTCTACGCCAGCTCCCCGACGACGATCCTCGGCTACATTGCCGCGCAGACCGAGCGGATCAAGCTCTCGACCTCCACCACGCTGATCACCACGAACGACCCGGTGAAGATCGCCGAGGACTTCGCCACCCTGCAGCACCTGGCCGACGGCCGGGTCGACCTGATCCTTGGGCGCGGCAACACGGGGCCGGTCTACCCCTGGTTCGGGAAGAACCAGCAGGACAGCGTCGAACTGACCATCGAGAACTACAACCTGCTGCGCCAGCTGTGGGACAACGACGTGGTGAACTGGGAGGGCAAGTTCCGCACTCCGCTGCGCAACTTCACCTCGACCCCGCGCCCGCTCGACGGCGTCGCACCCTTCGTCTGGCACGGCTCCATCCGCACCCCGGAGGTCGCCGAGATCGCCGCCTACTTCGGCGACGGGTTCTTCGCGAACAACATCTTCTGGCCCAAGGAGCACTACCAGCAGCTGATCGGGCTCTACCGCGAGCGTTACGCCCACTACGGCCACGGCGCAGCCGACCAGGCGATCGTGGGCCTCGGTGGTCAGTTCTTCATGGCCCGGAAGTCCCAGGACGCGATCAAGGAGTTCCGTCCGTTCTTCGACAACGCCCCGGTCTACGGCCACGGCCCGCGGATGGAGGACTTCATGGCCCAGACTCCCCTGACGGTCGGCAGCCCGCAGGAGGTCATCGAAAAGACCCTTTCCTTCCAGGAATACTTCGGCGACTACCAGCGCCAGCTGTTCCTCATCGACCACGCGGGCCTGCCGCTGAAGACGGTGCTGAACCAGCTCGATCTCTTCGGCGAACTTGTCCTTCCCGACCTGCGGGCGGAGTTCGCCAAGCGCCGCCCCGCGCACGTGCCCGACAAGCCGGTCCACACCACCCACAAGCCGGGCTCCGTCACGGCTGCCTGACCCGGGGCGCAGAACGCACCAACGCACCTAGAGGCGCCGATGCGCCCGAAATGAAGCACAAGCCCCGGTGGATGGGTTCCTTCCACCGGGGCTTGTCCCGTTCACGGGGGTGTCCGGTTCAGCCGGGATCACCCAATCCGGAACGTTCTCCCAATCGGCCCGGCGGACGGCACCGCCCTGCAACGGCAATAATGACGGGATGAGCTTCACCGTCCGCCCAGCGGTTCCCGCCGACGCCGCCGCGCTGGCTGCCTGCGCCGCCGTGACCTTCCCCCTTGCCTGTCCTCCGAGCTCGGACCCCCGGGATATCCAGCGCTTCCTTGAGACCGAACTGTCGGAGACCCGCTTCGCGGAGCATCTCGGCGACCCCGACCGGATGATCCTGTGCGTAGACCTCCCACCGGCCGTTGATGGATCGGACGCCGCGGGTTCGACGGAACGTGGGCTCGGCGGCTACAGCATGCTGGTGAGAGCCCAGCCGGAGGATGCCCGGATCCGCGAGGCCTTGACCGTACTTCCTGCGGTGGAGCTCAGCAAGTTCTATATCGATCCCGCCCACCACGGCGCCGGCGCCGCACGGGCCTTGATGGAGGCCTCACTGGAGACGGCGGCCGGCACCGGAATGCCGGGCATCTGGCTCGGCGTCAACCAGGAGAACGAACGGGCCATCCGGTTTTACTCGCGCAGCGGCTTCCGCCTCGCCGGAACGAAGACCTTCCGTCTGGGAGGGCGGCTCGAAGATGACTTCATCCTCGAACGGTCCCTGACCGGGCCCCGCGCTGTTGGCTAGACAGGTGGACTGTACACCGGAGGTACGGAATCCAGGAGCATCGGAAGCTGGCTGGCGATGAAGGCATAAAGGATGAACCCCCAGATCGCCGAGAGGATCCAGTAGCCGACGGCCGTCCAGGCGAGGATCTTGCCCGCGGTGGAGGGCTCGTCCAGCCGCTCGGCCCTACCCGCCTGAATCAGGGCCAGGGGCACAAAGACGATGGGAATCCAGAAGCTCAGGAACCCGAAGGCCAGGGAGAGTTGCATGTGTTTCTTGCCGGCCAGCGAGTCCGCCGGCGTACCTGCCCCGCGGTAGAACTGCCCTCCGCCGCTGAAGGGCTGCTCGCTGGGATACGCGGGCCTGCTCTGGTGCGCATACTGGGACATCGGAGATTCCTTCCAGGGAAAAGCGGTTGAGGTGCTGCACCTCGCTGATAGAACTGCGAACCGGCCCGAGCCCGCGTGGAAGGTTCCCCCATCGATGCGATCTGTGTAAGGCGGCATGAGAACTATAGCCCGCCGACTCACCAGTGGGAAGATACGCATGTTGCATCTGAGGCGGCAGAGATTCATCCCCGACAGGAGGTTCATGGACGGAACGGTTGTCCTTGGCTGGTTGGCGGTGGCGCTCGGGACCTATGCGCTGCTGCTCCTTGGCCTCGCCGCGTATGCCCGGGCCCACCCCGAGACCCTCACCATGACCGATGCCCTACGGTTCCTGCCCGACCTGCTCCGCCTGCTGCGGCGCCTCGCCGCCGACCGGACGGTCCCCGCCGGCGTGCGCGTGGCGCTCCTGCTGCTCCTCGCGTATCTGCTGCTGCCGATCGACCTGGTTCCGGATTTCCTCCCCGGCATCGGCTATGCCGACGACGTCCTCCTGGTCGCCCTCGTCCTTCGCCTCACCGTCCGCCGTGCCGGCGCCGGGGCCGTTGAGCGCCACTGGCCGGGGAGCCCTCAGGGACTCGCGGTCCTCCTTCGGCTGGCCGGCCTCTAGGCGGCCCGGCGACACGAAACGTAACCCGGGCGCACGGCCGGGCCCGCACCGGGCGTAGTCTCCCGGCATGGTTTCAAGCACAATCCCCGTCTTCGACCTCGGCACGGCCCGCCGCCCCGATGGTTCCTTCGATCCCCGGTTCATCGACCGGCTCCGCGACGCCGCGCACACCGTCGGCTTCTTCCAGGTGACCAACTACGGAGCCTCCGCCACCCAGGCCGAGGACCTGCTGTCGGTGGCCCGCCGGTTCTTCGACCTGCCGCTCGAGGAGCGCCTGCGGCTCGACAACCGGCAGTCCCCTCACTTCCGGGGCTACGCCCGGCTGGGCACCGAGATCACCCGCGGCAGACCCGATGCCCGCGAACAGATCGACTTCTCCCCGGACCGCGCGCCCCTCGAGAGCTACCCCGCGGACCAGCCGTACTGGCTGCTCCAGGGGCCCAACCAGTGGCCCTCCGAGGCCCTTCCCGAACTCGAACGCTCCGCGATGGCCTGGGCGGAACTGCTCTCCACCGTGGGGGCCGAACTGCTCGGCGCCCTCTCGGTGGCCCTGGGCCTGCCCGAGGAGCACTTCGCCGAACCCTTCGACGGCACGCCGGCGTGGATGGCGAAGCTTGTCCACTACGTGGGGGGCGACGGCGAAGCCGGAGGACAGGGCGTCGGTTCCCACGCCGACTACGGGTTCGTCACCCTCCTGCTCCAGGACGAGGTGGGCGGGCTTGAGGTGCTTCCCCGGGGACGCTCCGAGTGGGTGCCGGTCGAACCGATTCCCGGGGCGCTCGTTGTCAACCTCGGGGAGATGCTCGAAGTAGCCACCCAGGGATACCTCGCCGCCACCGTCCATCGGGTGGCCTCTCCTCCGCCCGGAGTGGACCGGTATGCGGTCCCGTTCTTCTGGTCCCCCCGGCTTGACGCCGTCATCGAACCGGTGGTGCTCCCCGCGGAGCTCGCGGCGGCAGCGACCGGCATCACCGACGATCCTGAGAACCCGATGCTCTCCTCCTACGGGGAGAACGTCCTCAAGGGGCGCCTGCGCGCCCACCCGGACGTCGCCGAACTGCACCACCCCGACCTGGCCGGCAGGTAGGGCCGCCGACGCACCCCGCACCGCCCGGGGTGCACCTCAGCCCGCCGCGACGGGCGGACCGGCGATCAGCAGCAGCGTGAAGACGACCCCGATGCCGACGACGGCGAGCGCCGCGGCGAGCACCGGACTGCGCAGCACCCAGGCCTGGAGGGATTCGACGGGGTTCCCGGGAGCTTCCCCGCCCGGGCGGAGGCGCCACGGGCCGCTGAGCAACCCCCTGCGCTGAACCATCAGCTCGAAGGGGATGGTGGCGAAGGGCACCACTGCTGAGACCAGTCCGAGCACGCCCGTCCGCCATGACCACTTCGAGTTGATCCAGACGAACACCGTGGTCGCGACGAAGCAGAGGAACACGAACCCGTGGATCCCGCCGGCCGGCGGCACAAGCGCTTCGGTGCTTTGGGTGACGTACTTGAAGAACATGGCGGTGAGCAGGAACGCCCAGGTGAGAGCCTCGGCCACGGCGACGGTCCGAAACAGGGTGAGCGGATTCATGAATCTCCAAAGGCAGTGGATGTTCGGGCGGAGCCGGTAAAAAACTGAAGGCGCACCCCAGCTGCTGGTGGCAGCGCCTCGGGCCGGGACCATCCGAAGGGTAAACAGGCCCTTCCACGCTACCGCATCCCCCTTGGTAGATTGTTGCTGATCGCCCAGCCGCCGGGAGGCCCAGTGTTCCTGCTTGAAAACGCCGCACCGGACACCGGGGCCGACCTGGTGTTCTCGGCCAGCGACCTTGTCAACGCCGCCGAGTGCGAGTACCGCGTCCTGCGGATCCTCGATGAGAAACTCGGCCGCACTCCGCCGGCCGAGTTCGCCGCCGATGAGATGCTCCAGCGTGCCGCAACCCTGGGCGACGTGCACGAGCACCTGGTCCTCGAGAAGTTCACCGCCGAGCTCGGCACGTACTCCCCCGGGAACCCGGGCGGCGTGTACGAGGTGGTTCCGGCGGCCACCATGGACCGCGCCACTCTGACGGCGAAGCATGAGGAATCGCTGGGGGCCCTGCGCGCCGGGGCCGGCGTTGTGTTCCAGGCCTCCTTCTTCGACGGGGTGTTCCACGGCCGCTCCGACTTCCTGGTCCACACCGGCGAGGGCTACGCGGTGTGGGACACCAAGCTCGCCCGGCACGCGAAGGTCGGCGCCCTGCTGCAGCTTGCAGCCTACGGCGACCAACTGCTGCGCGCCGGGCTCACCCCGGCACCCCAGGTGACCCTCGTCCTCGGCGACAGCACCTCGAGCGTCCACAGCCTCGACGATCTCATCCCGGTCTACCGGGAACGCCGGGCACGGTTCCTCGACCTGCTGGCGGCGCACCGAGCCCAACCCGACCCCGTCGAATGGGACGGCCCGGGCCATAGCGCCTGCGGCCGGTGCGACTACTGCCAGCAGATGGTTGAGTCAACGCGGGATCTGCTGCTCGTGGCGAACCTGAGCCTCGCCCAGCGCGCCGAACTGCGGAAAGCAGGCATTTTCACGATCGACCAGCTTGCGGCGGGCGAAGCGGCCGGGGGGTCCCCGGCCCTCGCGCGGCTGCGCGACCAGGCCCGGATGCAGACGGGCCTCGAGGAAGCCGACGGCGGCGTCGACTACACCGGCGCCGACGGCACGTCCCGACGCCTTGGGTACAAGGTTCTGCCCGGCCACGCCCTGGGCCTGCTGCCTCCGCCCAACGAGGGGGATGTCTTCTTCGACTTCGAGGGCGACCCGCTGTGGCAAGACCCCGGAACGGGATCCTGGGGAATCGAGTACCTTTTCGGCGTCGTCGAGAATGCCCGCGATGCCGGTTCGAAGCCGCCGTTCCGGGCGTTCTGGGCCCACTCCCGCGCCGAAGAGCGGACGGCCTTCAGCAGCTTCCTCGACTATGTCGCCGAGCGCCGCGCACGGTATCCAGGCCTCCACATCTACCACTACGCCGCCTACGAGAAGAGCGCCCTGCGCCGGCTGTCAATGACCCACATTCTCGGCGAGGACGCGGTGGACACCCTGCTGCGCGAGGGGGTGCTGATCGACCTTTACGAAGTCGTTCGGCGCAGCCTGCGCATCTCGGAGAAGTCCTACAGCATCAAGGCCCTCGAACCCCTCTATATGGGGGCCGACCTCCGAACCGGAGCGATCACCGACGCCGGGGCCTCGGTGGTCGCCTACTCCGAGTACTGCGCGGTCCGCGACGCCGGTGATGATGCCCGGGCCGCCGAACTGCTCGCCGGCATCCGGGACTACAACGAGTACGACTGCCGCTCCACCCTGCACCTGCGCAACTGGCTCCTCGAGCGGGCCGGCGAACGCGGGATCGGGCCCGCCTCTGCGGACCCGCCGGAACGCGAGCGCACTGTGTCCGAGCCGCGGCCGGAGGAGGCGCACCTGCTGGCGTACCTCGGCTCCCTCCCGGGGGCCGCGCAGGGTTCCGATGATCAGGCCGTGGCGATGGTGGCGGCGGCGGTGGGTTATCACCGGCGTGAGCGCAAGCAGTTCTGGTGGGAGCACTTCGACCGGCTCGGCACCGCGCCGGAGAACTGGACGCAGGCCCGGGACATGTTCCTTCCTGAGTCCGTCGAGGTGGAGACGGACTGGGCTCTGCGCACCCCGCGCGCCCGCTCCCTCTCCCGGACCCTCCGCCTCACCGGGGTCCTTCCCGAAGGTGCGGACTTCCGGAAGGACTCCACCTGGTTCAGCGTGTACGAGGAGCCCCTGCCCGATGGGGTCGACTCCGCAGACTCGGGGCGGGGCGGGTGGTTCGGTGCGAAGGTGCTCACTGCCGGAACCGACGGCGGGAAGGACGTGATCCTCCTCGAGGAACGGCTGCGGGCCGGCGCGCCCGCCCACCCGTATCTGCCCGTGGCGCTCGC
Organism: Arthrobacter zhaoguopingii; assembly: GCF_009828595.1. Lineage (GTDB taxonomy): Bacteria > Actinomycetota > Actinomycetes > Actinomycetales > Micrococcaceae > Arthrobacter_D > Arthrobacter_D zhaoguopingii. The sequence goes on along the minus strand of NZ_WPNY01000009.1, from coordinate 17,382 downwards.
CCCCGACCAGCCCATCCGCACCCCTTCCATTGAGGCGGCCCTGCTCGCCGTGGCCGCCGAGGTCGGATCGGCCATTCCGCAGCTTCCCCACGGAGCCGGCCTTGACCTGCTCCGCAGGACTCCGCCGCGGCTGACGAGCGGCGCCCTCCCTCCGGCATTTCCCGGGCCCACCGGGTATGTTGACGCCATCACCGCGGCGGTCGAACGGCTCGACTCGTCCTATCTGGCCGTCCAGGGACCGCCCGGAACCGGCAAGACCTTCGTCGGCGCCGCGGTGATCACCCGGCTCGTCACCCGCGGCTGGAAGGTCGGCGTCGTCGCCCAGTCCCACGCCGTCGTCGAGAACCTGCTCAGGGCCGCTCTCCGGGCCGGGGTGCCCCCGGAGAGGGTTGCAAAGAAAACCGCGGATGCCGCCGCTCCCTGGCTTAACTCCACCGACGACGGCGTCGCCGCGCTGCTTCACGAGGATGCCGGCTGCCTGGTCGGCGGCACCGCCTGGACGATGACCGGCAGCAAGGTTCCGGCGGGCTCGCTCGACCTCCTGGTCATCGACGAGGCCGGCCAGTTCTCCCTTGCCAACACGCTCGCGGTGGCACGCTCGGCCCGGCGGCTGCTGCTGCTCGGGGATCCGCAGCAGCTCCCCCAAGTGACCCAGGGCAGCCACCCCGAACCGGTTCATGAGTCGGCCCTCGGCTGGCTTTCCGACGGGCACGCGACGCTCCCCGAAAGGTTCGGGTACTTCCTCGCCGACAGCTGGCGGATGCAGCCGGCGCTGTGCGCCTTTGTCTCCCGGCTCTCCTACGATCGACGGCTTGAATCCACGCCGTCGGCCGCACTCCGGCACCTCGACGGACTCGCCCCGGGCGTCGAATGCGTGATGGTTGACCATACCGAGCGGCGGAGCACCTCCTCCCCGGAGGAGGCGGCGGAGGTGATGGCCCAGGTCGTGCGGCACCTCGGCCGGGACTGGACGCCGGGCGATGGCGCCGGAGTGCGGCCCCTGGGCGAGGCGGACCTCCTCGTTGTCGCTGCCTACAACTCGCAGGTCCAGCTGATCCGGACCTCACTCGACGCCGCGGGCCACCCGGGGGTCCGGGTTGGAACTGTCGATAAGTTCCAGGGCCAGGAGGCGGCCGTCGTGATCGTGTCGATGGCCTGCTCGAGTGCAGCCGAGGCGCCGCGGGGAATTGAGTTCCTGCTCAGCCGCAACCGCATTAACGTGGCAGTGTCACGGGGCCAGTGGCGTGCCGTGATCGTCCGCGCACCGGGGCTCACCCATCACGTCCCGTCGCGTCCGCAGGCGCTCGAGGAACTCGGCGCGTTCATCGGCCTGTGCGCCGGCGGAGCCTGAGCCTGGCTCGACGTCTTCGACGCAAAGCCCCGGCACGTCGGACCCGAAAAGGGGTTAAACAAAAGCAGGGCGGGAAAATCCCGCCCTGCTTTAGATCCGGACCTTAGAGAGGCTGGATGTTTGACGCCTGGGGACCCTTGGGGCCCTGCTCGGTGTCGAAGCTAACCTTCTGGTTCTCATCAAGCGAGCGGTAGCCGCTGGCGTTGATGGCGGAGAAGTGTGCGAACACATCTGCGCTTCCGTCGTCGGGGGCGATGAAGCCGAAGCCCTTTTCAGCGTTGAACCACTTCACGGTACCTGTTGCCATTTTTGTTTATCCTTCTGAAATTCAGACGCTCTCCGACTTTCGGAAAGCCCCAGTCGCGGCGTGCTTGTCCGCTCTTTCAGAGATGCGGCGTGGGCCCCGAGGAGCTACACCACGTGAAATACAAATGCGCAACACTACAACCGTTACCAACCTAACAGCACCACCATGGGTGATGGCAAGCAGGAATCCAAACCTTCTTTATAAATATTTGGGCCTCAGGCGGCCACCGGCCGCGCGAGGCCTGCAACCAGCTCGAAGGAGCGCAGCCAGGCCGCTTCGGAACTCGCCCTCGTGGCGATAATCAGTTCGTCCGCATCGGCGTGCCTGGTGAAGCCCTCAAGGTAGTCCTGAACCTGGGGCGGGGTCCCCACGGCCGAGTAGGTGAACATCTGCGCCACCTGCTGGCCTCCTGGAGAGGCAAGGAGTGCATCGGCCTCCTCCGGGGTGAAGGCACGGCCGCGGCCGAGCAGCAGCTCGGCCATCCTCCGCTGGCCCTCCTGGAACTGGGCCCTCGCCTCATCCTCGGTATCGGCCGCAAGTACGTTGAGGCCGGCAATGACGTGGGGCTGCTCGAGCTGGGCGGAGGGCTGAAACTCCCGCCGGTACAACGCCACAGCCTCCTGCAGCGCCGCCGGGGCGAAATGCGAGGCGAACGCGTAGGGCAGCCCGAGCGCCGCGGCGAGGCCCGCCCCGAACAGCGAGGAGCCAAGGATGTACAGGGGAACGTTCGTCCCGCGTCCGGGCGTGGCGTGGACTCCCGGAATGCGCGTGTCGCCGGAGAGGTAGCCCTGGAGTTCGAGGACATCCTGCGGGAACGTGTCGGCCGCGGCGGGGTCGCGGCGCAGCGCCCGCATCGTGTTGCCGTCGCTTCCCGGTGCGCGGCCCAGGCCGAGGTCGATCCGGCCCGGATGCAGTGTCTCGAGGGTCCCGAACTGTTCGGCGATCGTCAGGGGTGAATGGTTCGGTAGCATGATTCCGCCGGATCCCAGCCGGATGCTGGTGGTGGCCGCGGCGACGTGGGCGATCAGCACGCTCGTCGCCGAGGAGGCGATGCTGCTCAGGTTGTGATGCTCGGCGTACCAGATCCTCCGGTACCCCCACTTCTCCGCGCTCTGAGCCAGCCGCACGCTCGAGGCGAGGCTTCCGGCGGCCGTGCCTCCCCGCGGAATGTGTGCCAGGTCGAGGATGGACAAAGGAACAGATATCAAGAAAAGCCTTCCCTGGAGGTGCGCGCTGTGCTATCGCGGGTCCCGGCCGTCACGGTGGAGACCGGGCATGCTTTAGGCAACGGCAGGAATGGGCTACTTATTTCGAGCGTCCTCTATCCGGGACATTCACCCCGCGGGCAGCGCGGCTGCCGGTGCCGGCTGGGCATCCGGCAGGATGGCGTCTGGCAGGATGGCGTCTGGCAGGATGGAACTATGGCTGATTTCGAGACCGCTGATTTCGAGCTTCCAACCACCGAGGCCGGGCTCCGGGCGCGGCAGGACGAACTGGTACGCGCCCTTGCCACCGAAAACAGCGCCGGGGGTCTTGCCTCGCTGAGCACCGAACTCGAGGCCATCCAACGCCGGCTCGAGCACCTCCGCTGAGGTTCGGCCGCGGGGAGGGCCTCCCTCAGCTGCACAACTAGATGGGCGTTTTTGGCGCCTGTCCCTCGTCACCGCTGACACGCACCGCCTTGCGTTCGCGCGCACGGTCGAGCGCATTGATCACCGGGGCGGCGGTCATTCCGTGAAGCACGATGGACATGCAGATCACCAGCGCCACGATCCGCCACAGCGAGGCTTCCTCGGCGTCGAATTCCCCCTTGGACAGCGCATACCCCAGGTAGTAGATCGAGCCGATGCCGCGGACACCGAAGAATGAAATCACACCCCGCTCCCATGGTCCGGTGCGTCCCCGGGCGAGGCTGACCCAGGCGGCAACGGGACGGATCACCAGGAGGAAAAGGACGGCGACAAGGACCTCCTGCCAGGTGAGACCCATCAAGAGGCCACGGGAGACGGCACCCCCGAGCAGGACGAGCACCACGACCGTGAGCAGCCGCTCGAGCTGCTCGATGTAGCTGTGAAGGACACCGTGGTAGCCGCTCGTCTGCTCCGCGGTGCGGATGGTGACGGCGCAGACGAAGACGGCGATGAAGCCGTACCCCTCGGCGATTTCGGTGAGGCCGTAGGTCAGGAAGGTCGCCGCCAGCGCCACGAACCCTTCGGAGTGGTTTGCCAGCCGGACGGTTTCGATCCGGGCCGAGAAGAACAACCGCCGGAGCAGCATGCCCATGCCGAACCCGAAGAGGCAGCCGATACCCATGCGCCACGCCACATCCAACGCGATCCACTCGGGGAACCAGGCGCCGGGAGCCGCCCCCACGAGGCTGATGGCGATCGCGAGATAGACGAAGGGGAAGGCGAGACCGTCGTTGAGGCCCGCCTCCGAGGTCAACCCGAAGCGCACCTCGTCCTCGCCTCCGAGTTCCTCCTCCGATTCGGCAGGCTCGCCCACCTGCACCTCCGAGGCGAGCACCGGGTCGGTGGGCGCGAGGACCGCGGCGACAAGCAGTGCCCCGGCGAGGCCCAGGCCCAGCACCCAGAGGCCGAGGAGCATCAGGCCCAGGATGCACAACGGCATGGCTATGCCCAGCAGGCGCCAGGTGGTGGCCCAACGTTTCCTGCCCACCCGGCGGTCCAGGGCGAGCCCTGCACCCATGAGGGAGATGATGACGCAGACCTCGGCCAGGTGGGTGGTGAAGTCGCCGTGGGCCACCGGGTCGGGGGTGGGCAGCGTATCCATCAGGGAGAAGGCAAGCACCCCCGCCCCGAGGAACACCATGGGCATGGAAATGGGCGCCCGCATCAGCAGGCGAGGCAGCAGGGCGGCGGCAAAAACCGCGAGCCCGGCGGCAGCGTAGATAAAACTCGGCGCTTCGAACACCGGCACCCTTTCTCCGGACGACGTCGGACAGCCCCTTTCGTACCTTACGTGCTGCACCCGTGCACCGGATACCGGAACCCGGCCGGTCCCCGCCGCATGGAGGTCCGCGCGGCGGACGGTATGGCCGACAGCGGACAGCACCACCTCCCGGGCACGGCGCGCAGCCGCCGCGTGAGAGCATGAAAGTATGCCCTCTTCGTCCCACCCCCTGATCGATGTCACCGACATCATCCGCATCGTGGGCGGTGCGTCGTTCCAACGCGGACAGGTCTACGCCAAGGACGGCGCCGTCAGTTCCCTCGCCTGGGACGCGAGCGCGAAGATTCTCACCGGCCGGGTCCGGGGAAGCGCGCCCACCGAGTACCGCACCAAGCTGCGCCTCGGCCTCAAGGGTGACGGCCGCTTCCGTCCGCTCGAAAACTTCTGCAGCTGCCCCGTCGGCTCGGACTGCAAGCATGTTGCCGCCACCGCCCTCCAAAGCAACACCGAACACCTCCTGGCCCGCCAGGAGACCACCGCGGCACCGCCGCCTCCGCGGCCGGCGGCGGGCTGGCAGGCCTCCTTGAGCGAACTGCTCGCCCCGGCACCCGGCACTGCCGAAGTGCCTGCAGCGCCGACGACGCCACTGGGCCTGCAATTCGAGGTGCGCACCCCCGAAGTGGCGGTCCAGCGCTGGGGATCAGCCGCCGACAGGCAGGGCCTGCGCACCCTCAACGCCCGGCTGGGGGTGCGTCCCGTGAGCCAGAACTCCAAGGGCAAGTGGGTGAAGAACAACCTCTCCTGGGGAAGCATCAGCTACCAGACCTATGGTTTGCGGCTCGACCCCGACCAGCACCGCTGGTTCTCCCAGTTCCCTGCCCTGCACCGGGGCACCGGCGTCAACTACTTCGGCAACAACGACTCGTGGCTGTACCTCGACGACTTCAGCAATCCCCTGCTCTGGCACCTCCTCGAGGAAGCCGGGCGGCTCGGCATCGAGTTTGTCGGATCGAAGAAGTCAGTGACCGTCGTCCTCGCCCACCGGGCCACCCTGCGCCTTGACGCGACAGCGGCGGCTGATGACTCGGTCCAGCTCTCCCCCGTCCTGGAGATCGATGGGCGGATCCACCCGCCGGAGACCGCCCACATCATCAGCGACCACGGGATCTACGCGGTGGCACCGGACACGACAATCACCCTCGCCCCGACCGGCAGGAAGCTCAGCGGACAGGACCTTGAACTGCTCCGTCGCTCCCGTCCGCTCCACATCCCGGCCGGGGAGACCTCGATCTTCCTTGAGGAGTACTACCCCCGCCTCAGCCGGTCGCTCAAGGTGGCCAGCAGCGATGGAAGTGTAGACCTGCCCGAGGTCCAGCCGCCGGCGCTCGTCCTCACTGCCGCCTACCGGCCCGACGGCGCGGTGACCCTCTCCTGGGACTTCCGGTACACCTTCGGCACCGCCGTGCAGCGTCACCCGCTGGGCGGTGGCCCGGCGGCCGCTGACGGCTACCGCGACGCCGACGCCGAGGACGCCCTGGAAGCGGCGGCCCGGGCCGTGATCAGCCCACTGCCGCTGCGGAAGACCATCCTTGAGGACATGCAGGCCGTGGAGTTCACCGAGTCGGTGCTTCCGCGGATCGAGGTGGAGCCGGGCCTTGAGGTCGACGTCGTCGGGGACAAACCCGACTACGAGCACCTGACCGAAACCCCGCAGCTGGTGATCAGCACCGTCGAGACCGAGGACCGGGACTGGTTCGACCTGGGTGTGATGGTGACGGTCAGCGGGCGCAAGATCCCCTTCGACTCAATCTTCCGCGCCCTCGCGCAGGGCCGGACGAAGCTCAAGCTCGTCGACAACAGCTACCTGTCCCTCCAGCAGCCCGTTTTTGACCAGCTGCGCGAACTCATCGAGGAGGCACGCGGCCTCACGGAGTGGGAGACCGGCTTCCAGATCAGCCGCTACCAGGCCGGACTGTGGGCCGAGTTCGAAGACCTCGCCGATGAGACGGAGCAGGCCGAGTCCTGGCGGAACGCCGTCGCCGGGCTGCTAGAGCTTCCCGACCTGGCGCCGGTCGAGGTTCCCCTGGGGGTCAAGGCCGAACTGCGGCCCTACCAGAAGGAGGGGTTCAACTGGCTCGCCTTCCTCTGGCGGCATCAGCTCGGTGGTGTGCTCGCAGACGACATGGGCCTCGGTAAGACCCTTCAGGCCCTGACCCTGATCCAGCACGCCCACGAGGCCGGCGGGCCGCACGCGCCCTTCCTCATCGTCGCACCGACCTCCGTGGTGCCCAACTGGATCAACGAGACCCACCGCTTCACCCCCGGGCTCCATGTCGTCGGCATCTCCGACACCCAGGGCGCCTCCGGGGTGCCGATCCGCGAGCAGGTGCGCGGCGCCGACGTCGTCGTGACCTCCTACACCCTGTTCCGGCTCGACCTTGAGGCGTACTCAGAAACCGAGTGGGCGGGACTGATCCTCGACGAGGCGCAGTTCGTCAAGAACCGCACCTCGAAGGTCCACCAGGCCGCCAAGGACTTCGCCGCCCCGTTCAAGCTGGCGATCACGGGCACGCCCATGGAGAACAACCTGATGGAGCTGTGGGCGATGTTCAATATCGTCGCCCCCGGGCTGTTCCCCTCGGCCCGCCGGTTCACCGAGGACTACCGCACCCCGATCGAGAAGATCGGCGACAACCGCCCGTTGGCGCGGCTGCGCCGGCGCATCCGCCCCCTGATGATGCGCCGCACCAAGGAGGCCGTCGCCTCCGACCTGCCGCCCAAGCAGGAGCAGGTGCTCGAGGTCGAGCTCACCCCCGAGCACCGGCACATCTATTCGACCTATCTGCAGCGGGAACGGCAGAAGCTGCTGGGCCTCATCGATGACCTCAACAGCAACCGCATGATCGTGTTCCGGTCGCTGACGCTGCTGCGCATGCTGAGCCTCGACGCCTCACTTGTCGACCCCGACCATTCGGACGTTCCCTCGGCCAAGCTTGAAGTGCTCTTCGAACAGCTCGAGGACGTCCTTGCCGAAGGCCACCGCGCGCTGGTGTTCAGCCAGTTCACGTCCTACCTGAAGAAGGCCGCCGAGCAGCTCGAGGCCCGCGGGATCGAGTACGCCTACCTCGACGGCTCGACGCGCAGCCGGGGCGAGGTGATCGACAGGTTCAAGGAAGGCTCGGCACCGGTGTTCCTGATCAGCCTGAAGGCCGGCGGTTTCGGCCTCAACCTGACCGAGGCGGACTACTGCTTCCTCCTGGACCCCTGGTGGAACCCTGCCAGCGAGGCGCAGGCGGTCGACCGGACCCACCGGATCGGGCAGACAAAGAACGTCATGGTCTACCGGATGGTCTCCAAGGGCACCATCGAGGAGAAGGTGATGAAGCTCAAGGAGCAGAAGGCCCAGCTCTTCAGCTCCGTCATGGACGACGACGCCGTGTTCAGCTCGGCACTCACCGCCGAAGACATCCGCGGCCTGCTCGAGGCCTGAGCTTCCCAGCCCCGGCCGCAGCGTCCACAATGAACAGCAGGCGGGCTCGGGCTCCGCTGCAGTCCCCGGGCGGATGGAGGTGGCGGTGGAGACGGAACGGCACGACGCCGCCGGAGCAGCGGCCGGCACCGCCCGGCTGCAGTGCGCCGGCGCTTCCAAGCGGTTCGGCGGCGAGCCGGTCCTGGAGCGGGTCAGCCTCGAGGTGCGCGGGGGCGAAATCCATGCCCTGGTGGGCCTCAATGGAGCAGGCAAGACGACGCTGATGCGCCTGTTCCTGGGCATGCTCCGGCCCGACGGCGGGTCGGTCCTGGTGGCGGGCCGCGAACCCTCGATGCTGTCATCGGGCGAACGCGCCGGCGTTGGCTACCTGCTTGAACACCCGCTTGCCTATCCGGAACTCACCGTCCTGCAGAACCTCACGCTGGCCGGGCGGCTGGCCGGGCTGCGGCCGGAACGTGCCCGCGCCGCGGCCCTTGAGCTCATCGAGGAGTTCGCGCTCACGAAATGGGAATCCACGCAGGGCCGCAGGCTGTCCCTGGGCAATAAGCAGCGCCTCGGCCTCGCGGCGGCCCTGACCGCCTCGCCGGGCACAATTCTGCTCGACGAGCCCACGAACGCGCTTGACCCTGCCGGGGTCATGATCGTGCGCCGGATGCTCCTGGACCGCGCCCACACGCGCGGCGCAGCGGTGCTCGTCTCAAGCCACCATCTCGACGAGGTGGCGCGGGTCGCCGACCGCATCAGTGTCCTGAACGCAGGACGCATCATCGGCAGCCTCCCGCCCGATGCCATGGACCTCGAGCGGCGCTTCTTCGACATGATCTACGCCGACTCCGGGATCGGGCAGTGACCGGCCCGGCGCAGCTCGGGGCGGCCCTCGCCGCGGAATGGCTCAAGTTCCGCCGCGCCCGCCCCGTGGTGTTCACGAGCTTTTTCCTCGTCCTCGGCGTACCGGTGATGACGGTGGCATCGGTACTCTCCCTGAACGGCGCCAACCCGTTGCTGGCGGTCAAGGCCGAAGGCGTCATCGGTGCCGGAGGCTGGGAGGGGTTCTTCACGGGAGCCGGCACCATCAGTGCCGTCGGCGGCCTCCTCGGGTTTGGGGTGGTCACCGGATGGGTATTCGGCAGGGAGTTCACCGACGGAACCGTCGGTTCCCTCTTCCTTGCGGCGGTCTCCAGGACGGCCACGGCCGCCGCGAAGCTGCTGCTGATCCTCGCCTGGTCCGGTGCGGTCGCCGTCGCACTGACGTTCACCCTGGTCGCGGCCGGGCTCCTCACCGGAACGGCCGGGAATCCGGGCGATCCGGGCATTCCTGCCCTCGCTGCCAAGTTCCTGCTGATCACTGCCGCCACGGCCCTCCTGGCCCTGCCCTGCGCGTGGGCCGCCACCCTGGGCCGGGGCTACCTCTCCGCGATCGGCGCGGTGATCGTCATCGTTGTCCTGGCACAGCTGGCGGCAATGGTGGGGCTCGGCGGCTGGTTCCCGTTCTCCGCCCCCGGGCTGTGGGCGAGCCAGCGCGGCGCCGGCGCGGACGTCACGACTGCGGTCCAGGTGCTGCTGTCGCTGCCGCTGGGTGGTCTTGCCGCGGGCCTCACGCTGCGGTCCTGGCACCGGCTCACCCTCTCCTGAGTCCGCCGCCCGGCCGCTCCTACGGCTCTCCGCGGAGCAGGTCGGCGAAGTCGGCTGGCCGGGTTTCCGGCCACCAGTGCCCGGCGTCGACCCTCGTCACCCTCAGGTGCTCCACCCACTCCCCGAGCCCCTCGACCAGCGCCGGTGAAAGGAAGGGATCCTTCACCGGCACCACGACGTGAACGGGCACCGTCACGGCCGGCAGCCGCGGCCGGAGGCCGGAGCGCGAGCGCAGCGCCCGGTACAGGGCGAGGCCCCGGATGGGATCGGCTCCCACCCGGCGCCGCGCCGTTCGCTCATAGCGCCGTCGCAGCGCCACCTGCCAGAAGAGTTCGGGGAGGACCGGCAGCTGGAAGGCCGCAATGTACCAGCTGCGCAGCAGCTGCCCGGCGAGTTCCGGCCAGCGGCCCGGGGTCCGGAGGCGCTCGCGCGTCCAGCGGCGGAAGTGCCCGAGGTCGGGCCCCGAGATGCTCGTGAAGCGGGCGATTCTCCCCTCGGAGCGGGGGTCGGCCACCGCCGCCCAGCCCTGGATCGAGCCCCAGTCATGGCCGACGAGGTGCACCCCGGGAACGGCCACGGCGTCGAGCACCGCGAAGAGGTCATCCACCAGGACGGAGATCCGGTAGTCCCTCGAACGGGCCACCGATTGGCCGGCGTTGCGGGTATCGACGGCGACGAGGTGATGGGTCGCGGCCAGCAGGGCGATGGCCGGGAGGTACACGCGGTGGTCGTCGGGGTAGCCGTGCACCAGCACCAGGGTGGGCACGCCCGGCCCCGGCTCCCTGCCGTATTCGAAGACCTCCAGTTCCGCGCCTTGCCCCGGCGTTCCGACGACCACGGTGCGGCGGCGGGCGGTGTCTCGGACGTCGCTGGAGTCTCCGCTTCTTTTAGCAGGACTGCCGCTCCGGCCGGCGGCCGGGGCGGGCGCACCGGACGGACCGGCGTTCGGGCCTGAGGCGTCGGGGCGTTCCATGCGGCAACCCTACGCCCCGTCCGCTCCCCGGCGGGCCCCGCCGGAGAGGATCCTGCCGTCCTTCAGCTCGAGAATCCGGGTGCACAGGGCGTCGGCGAACGCCCCGTCATGGGTGGCAAGCACCACGGCGCCGCCTGCCGCGGCGTGGCCGAGGAGCAATTCCGCCACCCGGTTGCGGCCCCGCAGGTCAAGGCCGGCGGTCGGTTCGTCGAGCACCCACACCGCCGGTCCCGAGGCGATCAGGGAGGCAAACGCCACCAGCCGGCGCTCAACGAACCCCAGCTCGTACGGGTGTTCTCCTGCGGCGTGTCCGAGCCCAACGGCCGCCAGTGCCGTCCGGGTCCGCTCCTGGGCCGCCTCCCGGCCGGCCGCGGCCGCAGCGGGCCCGTAGGTCACCTCGCGCAGCACGGTCCGTTCGAAGAGCTGCTGGTCGGTGTCCTGGAACAGGTATCCCACCGCACCGGCCAGCTGCCCGGTGGGAGTGCGGCGCCCCAGCGGCTGCCCCGCGACGGTCACCGTGCCCGACGACGCCCTCAACAGCCCGTTAAGGTGCTGCAGGAGCGTCGACTTGCCCGACCCGTTCGCCCCCGTCAGTCCGACGATGTCGCCCGGACTGACCCTCAGGTCGACGCGCCGGAGGACCTCGGCCCGCCCGCGGGCACCCTCTCCGCGGTAGGAGAAGGAGACGCCGGCGAGCTCGGCGAGCGGACCCGCGGCCTGGACCTGCCGCACGTCCGGGGCCGCCGGGGCGGCGGGCACCCGCCGCAGGTCCGGGGCTGAGCCTTCAGTGCCGATGGCGTACCGCTCGAGCCCCGCAGTGCGGGCCTGCGCGACAGAGCCGTCGAACACGGGCCGGCCGCTCACAAGCGCCAGGACCCGGGAACGTTGCGGGGCCGAACCGGGGAGCATCGGGGCGCAGATCACCAGAGCGGTGCCAGCCGCGCGCAGCACCTCAAGGGTCCGGGCCACCTCGGCCCGGGAGCCGGCATCGAGCCCCTGGAAGGGCTCGTCGAGGATCAGCACCCGGGGGTTCCCGACGACGGCAGCAGCGATGATCGTGCGGCGGAGCTGGCCGCCGGAGAGCCGGCGGGGATCCCGGTCCAGGAGGTCCGTCAGCCCGAGCCGGGCTGCTGTGGCCTGCACGGCCGCCCGCAGCTCCCCGGCGGGCACGCCCCGGTTCGCCGGCCCGAAGGCGATCTCCTCCGCGACGGTGGCCGACATCATGGAGAGCTGGCCCTCGGTCCGCTGCGCCGCATACGCCACGGTGGAACTCCACGCGGCGGGATCGATCAGCGGATCCCCCGGGCCGCCCGCGAACCCGAGCCGGTCCCCTCCGAGGGTCAGCGCACCGCGGAACTGCGCTCCGCTCCCGGCCCCGGTCTGCCCTGCCAGCAGGCGGGCAAGGGTGGTTTTTCCGGACCCCGACGGCCCGACGACGTGCACCAGGGCTCCGGGTTCCACGGCGAGATCCACACCGGAAAGGGCGACGGGACCGCCGTCGTACGCGTAGCTTGAACACTCGAGCCGGATCACCGGCCGGCCCCCACGGCGTACCAGGCGCAGCCGAACGCGAGCACCCCGGCGGCCATCAGCCACCGGGCGGTGCGCTGGCCCGCCGTGTCGGTATCGGGAAGGTAGCTGGTGCGGGGTCCCGGGGAGGAGAACCCCCGGGCCTCAAGCAGCTGGGTCCGCTCGGCGGCGTCGATCAGCAGGCCGGTGACGAGGGGAACGCTGACCATCAGGAGTCCCCGTACCCGGGAGGGGATACTGCCGCCCACCACCAGTCCGCGCGCCTGCTGCGCCCGGGTGATCTGGCGGGCCCGTTCGGCGACGTGCGGCAGCAGCCCCACCGCCGAGCCAACGACGAAGACGAGCCTGCGGTTCCAGCCGCGGTGGGTAAGCGTGGACACCAGCTCGGGAATGCTTACGGTCAGGGCCGCGGTGAGCAGCACTCCGGTGAAAACGGCGAGCCTCAGCCCGGTGAGCGCGGCGAACTGCAACCCCTCGGCGGTGACGCGGGCGGGCCCCCACTCGGCGAGGACCGTGGTTCCCTCAGGAAAAAACAAGCCGTGCAGAAGGAACGAGGAGACCAGCAGCGGACCGGCGGTCACCGCGATGGCCAGGGCGATCTGCCGCGGTTTACCTGAAAGCAGCACTCCCGGCATCACGGCGACGACGAGGACGGCGAGTGAGAACTGCCAGGTGTTGACCACCAGGACCAGCACCACCAGCAGCGCCGCGGCGGAGAGTTCGGTCAGCGGGTTGAGGACGCGTCGCCGGGGCACTTGATTACCGCCCGGCGGCCGGCCCGGTCCTCCCGGCGAGGACCCCGTACCGCCGGAGGAAGGGGAACTGGGCCCGCGAGCGGCGCGGCAGGGCGTAGGCGAGAAGGGCCACCAGGGTGAACACGACGAGCTTGTCGAGGGTGTCCGAGGTCAGTCCCTGCTTCGTCGCCGCGACCAGCAGCGAGTCCCCCACGGCGCGGAAGGCGGCAACGAGGGCGTTGGTGCCCACCGTGCCCGCGGCGCCGAACATAAAGGCGGCCACCGGGGCAGCCACCAGGCCGCCGACGGCACCGACGACGAGTCCGGCAACCGGTGCCAGGTAGACCCGCCGGAACATGCCGTACCGTGCGGCGGTGCCGGCCAGCAGCCCGATGAGGGCGGCTCCGGCCGCGAAGGGAAGCGCAAGCGGGTTGAACAGACCCCAGATGGCGTTGCTCAGCGCCCCGGTCGCCGCACCCGCGGCCGGACCGGCGAGGACCGCGACGAGGACCGTGCCGATGGCGTCGAGGTAGATCTGCAGCCCCAGGCTGCCCGCTGTCTGCCCAATAGCGATATTGAGGGCGATACCCAGCGGCATCAGGACGAGGGAACTCGTGCTCAGGGAGGGCAGGATCCCCGCCACCAGCAGGGCGCCGCCGCCGAGGAAGCCGAACAGGGTGATCAGCGAGGAGGTTCCGCCGATCCCTTCGGCGATCTCCGCGGGCTGCACCAGCACGAGGTACAGGTACGTGGCGGCGATCAGGGCGGCTCCGACGGCGACCAGGGCGCTCCGGGGGCGCGTGGCCTTCGTCGCGGGAAGGGTCAGGGGTGAGCTCATTGCAGTCCTTGGGCGCGCGGGGCAGGGGCGTGCACCTCATGTCACCTCGGCGCGGCCCGCGGCGGTGCGGGCAGTAGCTAAGTGTACCCGCAGGGTCAGGGGCGGGTCAGCCCCGTTCGGCGGCCAGCCGGGCGAGGCGGTCGATGAGCGTCTCGAAGACCCTTTCCGGCTCGTTGGCGGTCACCACCCGGGCGTTGTGCGGCTGCTTCCAGAACCCGGCGAAGTCGCCTATGGTCTGCCCAAAGGTCAGGGGCGAGTCCGTTTCGACGTCGACCGTCGCGGGCCGGGTGGTGGCGGTCGCCTCCCCGGTGGCGATCATGGCGGCGAAGAGGTCGTGGAGGTGGGCGAGGTAGCCCTGGTCGTACCGGCGGTGGAACTCCATGTAGAAGCGCAGCGCATCCGAGACGCAGGCGATGATCCGGTTGGGGTTGGTGCTGCGCAGCCCTTCGGGGTCGGCGGGGCTGAGCAGTTCTGCGCCCGCACCGGCGGCTTGCGACAGCCGCTCGAGGTGCTCCGGGCGGCATTCGATCCGCTCGGTCGACTCCAGGGCGCACACCACCGGCAGCCGGTCCGCCGGCAGGCCGCGGTAGGCCGCGAAGACCTCCTTGGCCGCATGCGGATCGACATGGATGTTCCATTCGGCGACCGGCGTCGTGTTGCCGGGGTAGTTGAACGCCCCGCCCATGATCACCAGGCCCTTCAGGAGCATCGGCAGCCGCGGCTCGGCGCGCAGGGCGAGGGCGAAGTTCGTCAGCGGCCCGGTGATCAGCCCCGTGATCTCCCCGGGGTTCGCCCGGGCCGCCTCCACCCATACCTCCACCGCGGAACGGTCGGAGACCTGCTGCCGGGCGGCCGGAAGCACGGCGTAGCCCACCCCCTGGTCCCCGTGGGTTTCCTCGGTCGTCACCAGCGGCACCACGAGGGGCACCTCGCTGCCGATGGCCACCTCGACCCCACTCTGCCCGGCGAGTTCGAGGAGGGCGAGGTTGTTCGCCGCGACCTGCGCCGCGTCCACATTTCCGGCGGTGCAGGTAATGCCTTCGAGGCGGACCTCGGGCACTGCACACAGGTAGAGCAGCGCCACCGCGTCATCGATGCCGGTGTCGACGTCGAGCAGCAACCTGGTCGGGCCCACTAGCCGGCCGCCGAGGTCCGCAAGAGCGCAAGCCGCAGGGCGCGGGCCGTCTCCATGTGGGTGCGGGCGATCCGCCGGGCGTCCTCGGCCCGGCGGTCGGCCACGGCGTGCACCAGTGCCTCGTGCTCCTCCAGCGACTCCTGCCAGCGGTTGCCGACGGACAGGGTGGAGCGCGGGGTGTGGATCAGGTGCGTGGAGAGTCTCGCCAGCAGGTCGGTGAGCACGGGGTTGTGGGAGGCCGCCCACAGCGCCACGTGGAACTCCTGGTTGAGGTTGATCCTGGTCTGGTCGTCCGGGTCGGGCAGGGCCTTATCCCGCTCCACGAGGGCCTCGAGGCGGATCATATCGGCCGACCGGCGTTCCGAGGCGGCCTGGCCCGCGGCCTCCTCCTCGAGCATCACGCGCAGGTCGTAGATCTGGATGACCTCCTGCGGGTCGATCTGCGGCACCTGAAGGCCACGCGCCGCCCGCTCCAGGAGCCGCTCGTGCTGGAGCCGGCTGAGCGCCTCCCGCACCGGAGTGCGGGAGACGCCGAACCGCTCGGAGATGACCACTTCGCGCAGGGCGGTGCCCGGCGGGTGGACCCCGGCGAGGATCTCCCCCCGGAGGACCCGGAAGATCGCCTCGCCGTCAACTTTCGCTGACACGTCCGTGGACTCGGTCACGGGGCCGGGTCAGCCCACCAGCTGCCGGAGGACGTACTGAAGGATGCCTCCGTTGCGGTAGTAGTCGGCCTCGCCCGGGGTGTCGATGCGCAGGACCGCGTCGAAGGAGACCGGCTTGCCGCCGTCGGCGGGCGTCGCCGTCACCGTGACGGTGCGCGGCGTGCGGCCCTCGTTCAGCTCGGTCACTCCGCTCACCGAGAACGTCTCGGTACCGGTCAGCCCAAGGCTCTCGGCGTTCTCGCCCTGCGGGAACTGAAGCGGGAGCACGCCCATGCCGATGAGGTTGGAGCGGTGGATCCGCTCGTAGCTTTCGGCGATGACCGCCCGAACGCCCAGCAGCGCGGTGCCCTTTGCCGCCCAGTCACGGGAGGACCCGGAGCCGTATTCCTTGCCGGCCAGGACGACCAGGGGAATCCCCGCCGCCCTGTAGTTCTCCGCGGCGTCGTAGACGGCTGCCTGCGGCGCATCGGGCTGGCTGAAGTCGCGGGTGAAGCCGCCCTCCACACCGTCCAGCAGTTGGTTCTTGATGCGGATGTTCGCGAACGTGCCGCGGATCATCACCTCGTGGTTGCCGCGGCGGGAGCCGTAGGAGTTGAAGTCCTTGCGCTGCACGCCGTGCTCGAGCAGGTATCGTCCGGCCGGGGTGTCCGACTTGAAGGAACCCGCCGGGCTGATGTGGTCGGTGGTCACCGAGTCGCCGAGCTTGAGCAGGACGCGGGCGCCGTCGATGTCGGAGACCGGCTCGGCCTCGAGGGTCATGCCCTCGAAGTATGGCGGCTTCCGCACGTAGGTGGACTCGGGATCCCACGCGAAAGTGGCGCCGGCGGGCGTCGGCAGGGACTGCCAGCGCTCGTCGCCCTCGAAGATGGCCCCGTAGCTCGAGGTGAACATCTCCTCATTGATCGAGGAGTCGATGACTGACTGCACCTCGACGGGGTTGGGCCAGATGTCCTTGAGGAAAACGTCGTTGCCGTCACTGTCGGAGCCCAGGGGCTGGTTGTCGAAGTCGAAGTCCATGGTGCCGGCCAGGGCGTAGGCGACCACCAGCGGCGGGGAGGCCAGGTAGTTCATCTTCACGTCCGGGTTGATCCGGCCCTCGAAGTTCCGGTTGCCCGAAAGCACTGCCGTCACGGCGAGATCGTTGTCCTGGATGGCCTGAGAGATCTCATCCTCGAGCGGCCCGGAGTTGCCGATGCAGGTGGCGCAGCCGTACCCGACGATGAAGAAGCCGAGCTTCTCGAGGTAGGGAATAAGGCCTGACTTCTCGTAGTAGTCGGTGACGACCTTCGAGCCCGGGGCGACGGAGGTCTTCACCCACGGCTTGGAGCTCAGGCCCTTCTCCACGGCGTTGCGTGCCAGCACGGCGGCGGCGAGCATGACCGAGGGGTTGGAGGTGTTCGTGCAGGAGGTGATCGACGCAATGCTGACGGCACCGTGGTCAAGCTCGAACTCGCGCCCGTCCTTCATGCTGACGCTGACCTTCTTCGAAGGCCGGCTCTCAGGGTCGGCCTGTGCAGGCACCGTCTCGCGCGGCTGGGCGTTCTCGTCGACGGTGGTGCCACTGTCGGCGCTGTAGCTCGGAGCGTCGGAGGCCGGGAAGCTGAGCTCCGAGGCTTCGTCGACTGTTCCAGCGGCCGACTTGTGCATCTCGAGGTCGGGGTCGTTGGAGTAGGTGCGCAGATCCTCACGGAACTGGCTCTTGGATTCGGTCAGGGCGACCCGGTCCTGGGGGCGCTTGGGCCCGGCGATGGAGGGCACCACCGTGGACAGGTCCAGCTCCAGGTATTCGGAGAACCGGATCTCGGTGGACGGAT
>NZ_WPNY01000008.1 GCF_009828595.1 Arthrobacter zhaoguopingii | reverse complement strand
TCCCGGGCTGCGCCCGAGGTCTTTGACACTGAAGATCAAAGGCGAACTGAGATCGCTTTTAATGGTGACTCCTGTAGAACATATGACCGACGTATCATCTTAGCCTGAGATCTTCCTCCAGCCCAAAACGCCTCACAGCCCCTCCCGAGCCGGGCCCCCTCTGACGCGGAACGCCGGCCCCGGAGCGGAGCAAGGTGAGGACCCGTTCCTTTTCCGCATCTGAGGGTCTAGCCTCGTATCCATGCCGCATATACGGATTCGGGAGGCCGCCCAGTACCTGGCCGTCAGTGACGACACGGTCCGGCGGTGGATCGACGAGGGAACGCTGTCGAGCCGCCGCTCACCGGGCGGGGTCCTTGAGGTCGACGGCGTCGACCTCGCCCGGCTTGCCAAGTCGCGTGCCGTCACCCCGGAGGATCCCGCCGGGAACTCGAGCTCGGCCCGGAACCGGTTCGTCGGTCTGGTCACCAAGGTTACCGCCGATAAGGTCATGGCCCAGGTCGAGCTGCAGTGCGGGCCCCACCGGGTGGTGTCTCTGATGAGCGCCGAAGCCGCCCGGGACCTCGGCATCGAACCCGGCGCCGTCGCCGTCGCGGTGGTGAAGGCGACAACGGTGATCATCGAAACCCCGCAGGGGCGGCAGCAGTGAGCCCGGCCGTGCCCTCCCCCGCCGCCGGCACGCGCGCCGGCCGGAGGCGGCCGCGGCACAGGCGCGGAGGCGCCGCCGTTCTCGCCTGTGCCCTGGCCCTGACCGGCTGCGGGGGCGGCGCGGACCCGGCGAGCGGGGGCGGGGACACCCTCACGGTCTTCGCGGCGGCCTCGCTGCGGGAGGTCTTCGAATCGCTGGCCGAGGACTACGAGACCCGGAATCCGGGATCGGAGGTTGTGCTGAACTTTGCCGGCTCCTCCGACCTTGCCACCCAGATCGAGGCCGGCGCACCGGCCGATGTCTTTGCCTCCGCCGACGCATCGACCATGGAGCGGCTCGCCCAGGCCGGGCTGATCGACGGCGAGCCCGGAGAATTCGCACGGAACCGGCTGACCATCGCCGTCCCGCCGGGGAATCCCGCCGGTGTGAAGGGTTTCGCCGACCTCGCCGGCGTCCGGCTGGTCGCCTGCGCACCCCAGGTTCCGTGCGGTGCGGCGGCCGCGCGGATCCAGGAGGTCACCGGCGTGCGCCTGTCTCCCGTGAGCGAGGAATCCTCGGTCACCGAGGTGCTCGGCAAGGTGATCTCCGGCGAGGCGGACGCCGGACTCGTCTACGTCACGGACGCCCTCGCCGCGGGAGGTGAGATCGAGGCGGTGCCCATCCCGGAGGCCGCAGAAGTGCCCAACAGCTACCTGATCGGGGCCGTGGCCCCCGATGCGCCGGAGGCCGCCCAGGAGTTCATCAACTCGGCCACCGGCTCTGCCGGGCAGGCCCTCCTGCAGGAGGCGGGCTTCCAGCCGCCCGCGGACCGGCCGTGACCGGCACGCGGCCCCTGACCGGCCCGGAACGGGCGCGGACCCTGAAACCCCGCGCGGGCTTTTCCGGACTGCCTCCCTGGCTCTTCCTCGTGGCCGCGCTCGGCGCTCTGTTCATCCTGCTGCCCCTGGCCGCCGTCGTCGCACGGGTGGACTGGTCCCGCTTCCCCGAACTGGTCACCTCCGAGTCCTCGGTCGCCGCCCTGAAGCTCAGCCTGACCACCTCGGCCGCTGCCACCGCGCTCTGCATCGTGGCCGGCACCCCGATGGCTCTGGTCCTGGCCCGCAGCGCCTTTCCCGGCCAGCGGGTGCTGCGCGCGCTCGTGCTGCTG
Source organism: Arthrobacter zhaoguopingii (assembly GCF_009828595.1). Lineage (GTDB taxonomy): Bacteria > Actinomycetota > Actinomycetes > Actinomycetales > Micrococcaceae > Arthrobacter_D > Arthrobacter_D zhaoguopingii. The sequence goes on along the minus strand of NZ_WPNY01000008.1, from coordinate 188,837 downwards.
CCCCTGGTCCTGCCTCCGGTGGTCGGCGGCATCGCCCTGCTTTACACCTTCGGACGGCAGGGCCTGCTGGGCGGCACGCTCAGTGCCCTCGGGGTGGAGATCGCCTTCTCGACCACCGCCGTCGTCCTCGCCCAGACCTTCGTCGCGCTGCCCTTCCTCGTCCTCAGCCTCGAGGGGGCGCTGCGCAGCGCCGGCGGCCGGTATGAGGCGGTCGCCGCGACCCTCGGCGCCTCCCCCACCACGGTGCTGCGCCGAATCACTCTTCCCCTCGTCCTCCCCGGGCTCCTCTCAGGAGCCGTCCTGTCCTTTGCCCGGGCACTTGGGGAATTCGGAGCGACTCTGACCTTCGCGGGCTCCCTGCAGGGCGTCACGCGGACCCTGCCGCTGGAGATCTACCTCCAGCGGGAGACCGACCCCGACGCCGCCGTCGCGCTCTCGCTCGTGCTGGTGGCCGTCGCCGTCCTCGTCGTCGGCCTGGCGCACCGGTCCTCGGCCCCGGCGGTGCGCTGATGGGATTCGCCCTGCAGGCCGCGGTTCATGCCCGCGGGTTCGACGTCGCACTGTCGATGGGCGACGGCGAAACGCTCGCCGTGCTGGGCCCAAACGGGGCAGGAAAGTCCACGCTGCTCGCCCTCGCCGCCGGGCTCCTGCGGGCCGACACCGGGAGTGCGGAGCTCGACGGGCGGAGCCTGTTCGGCCCGCGCTCCTTCCTCCCGCCCCACCGCCGCGGGGTCTGCCTGCTGCCGCAGGACCCCCTCCTCTTCCCCCACCTGAGCGTGCTCGACAATGTCGCGTTCGCGCCGCGGAGCGCCGGGGAATCGAGGGTTGCTTCCCGCGCGTCGGCACGGGGGTGGCTGGCCGAAGTCGAGGCCTCCGAGCTAGCCGACAAGCGCCCGGGACAGCTCTCGGGAGGCCAGGCGCAGCGGGTAGCCGTGGCCCGGGCCCTGGCGGCCCGCCCGTCCCTGCTGCTGCTTGACGAGCCGCTCGCCTCCATCGACGCCGCCGCCGCTCCCGGCCTGCGGCGGATGCTGCGGCGGGTTCTGGCAGGGCGGAACGCGGTGATCGTCACCCACGATCTTCTCGATGCGCTGATCCTCGCGGACAACGTCACGGTGCTGGATGAGGGCAGAATCGCCGAGACCGGCAGCACCCAGTCGGTATTGGAGCGGCCCCGGAGTTCCTTCGCCGCCGGCCTGGCCGGCCTCAATTTCGTTCCGGGCACCTCCGTGCCGTCGGGGCTGGTCGATGCCGCCGGACGCCGCCTTGAGGCGGTCTCCGAGACTCCACTGCCCGCTGGGGTTCCCGCCGCCGCGGTGTTCAGCCCGCGGGCGGTCTCGGTGTTTCCCGCGGCACCCGCCGGAAGCCCCCGCAACGTCCTTCGGGTGTCGGTGACGGACCTGGAGCCGCACGGGGAGTTCGTCACGGTGCGGGCGGGGCACCTCAGCGCGGAAATCAGCACCTCCGCCGCGGCCGAACTGGACCTGGTTCCCGGCTCCGAGGTGTGGTTCACCGTCAAGGCGACGGCGGTGACGCTGTACCCGCTCTAGGCACCCTGCGGCCGGTGCCGAAGCGGGTGCTCCTCTGTGCGCGCCGTTCTGCCTGCCCGCTAGGAGGCGGTGGGTCGAGCCATGCGGTCCAGAACGGTGCCGGGCACATACGCGGAAATGTCCCCTCCCAGGGAGGCGACTTCCTTCAGCAACGTTGATGAAACGTGGAGGAAGCTGCTCTCTCCGGGCAGGTAGACGGTTTCCACACCGGTCAGCTTCCGGTTCATCGTTGCCATGGGCAGCTCGTAGTCGAGATCGTGGCTTGAGCGCAGGCCCTTGACGATCGCAACGGCACCGCGGTCGCGGCAGAACTCCGCCAGCAGGCCGTGACCCATGAACTCCACGGTGACCCCCGGCAGGTGGGCGAGCGCCTCGCCCGTGATCTCCAGCCGCTCCTCGAGCGTGAAGCGGTACTTCTTGGAGTAGTTCGTGGACACGGCCACCACCACCTCGTCAAAAAGACCGGCGGCACGCGTGATCACCTCCACATGACCGTTGTGGATGGGGTCGAAGGATCCGGGGCAGACGACTCGGCGCATACTCCTAAACTACCCACCCGGTCCGCCGGCCAGAGGCTCCCGCCACGCTGGAGCGGTAATACTTGTCCCTATGACGTCCTCCTTTTCCTCCCCCGGCCGCTCCGCGCAACAGGCGGCAGAACCCTGGCAGCGGACGGCCCTCGGCGCCAACCTGCTGGGCCCGGACGGCGCGCTGGGCGTCACGATCTTCGAGGAGATCACCGCCCTGGCCGCCGCTCACGGGGCGATCAACCTCGGTCAGGGTTTCCCCGACGAGGACGGCCCGCCCGAAATCCTTGAGGCGGCCCGCGCGGCGATCGCCGCCGGGGCCAATCAGTACGCTCCGGGGCGCGGCGTGCCCGAACTGCGCGCAGCGGTCGCGTCCCACCAGGAGCGGTTCTATGGGCTGACCCCCGATCCCGAGACGGGCGTCCTTGTCACCACCGGCGCCACCGAGGCGATCGCGGCCGCCGTCCTCGCTTTCGCCGGGCCGGGCGATGAGGTCCTGACCTTTGAACCGTTCTATGACTCCTACGGAGCCGTCATCGGCCTCTCCGGAGCACGCCACACCACCGCACCGCTGCGGGCCCCGGACTTCCAGCCCGATCTGGAGGCCCTCGAGGCGGCAATGAGCAGCCGGACTCGAATGCTGCTGCTCAACAACCCCCACAACCCCACCGGTTCGGTCTTCACCCGGGAGGCGCTCACCCGGATCGTCGAACTGGCCGTGCGCCACGACGTCCTGCTGGTGACAGACGAGGTGTATGAACACCTGACCTTCGGCGGCACGCATATCCCGGTGACGTCCCTGCCCGGGGCCGCCGAGCGGACCCTGACCATTTCCTCGGCAGGCAAAACGTTTTCCGTCACCGGCTGGAAGGTCGGCTGGCTGACCGGCCCTGCGGACCTCGTGGCCCGCGTGCGCACCGTCAAATCCTTCCTGACCTACAGCTCCGGGATGCCGTTCCAGGGCGCCGTCGCCCGAGGACTGGGCCTGCCCGACGCCTACTTCACGAGGATCGCCGAGACCCTGCTGCGGAAGAAGGACCTGCTGTCCTCCGGGCTGGCGGCAGCCGGGTTCCGGGTCCATGCCTCTCAGGGCACCTACTTCGTCCTCGCCGACTGCGCCCCGCTCGGGGTGGTGGACGCGATCGACCTGGCCCGCCGGCTGCCGGCGCTGGTGGGTGTCGCTGCGATTCCCGTGCCGGTCTTCTGCCACCCGGAGGGAGCCGAGCGCACGCGGTCCCTGCTCCGCTTTGCCTTCTGCAAGAAGTCGGAGATCCTCGAGGATGCCGCCGGGCGCCTGGCCTCTCTGCCGGGGAAGCTGTGACCGCTGACGGCTCGGTGCCCACCCGCTGGCTGCGCGGGGTGGGTGCCCACGCGGAGATCGACGAGGATGCCTTCCTCGACGGCGCCTACATCCTCAGCATCGGCGGAGCACAGCAGTCCCACGTCAACCTCGCCGAGCCCGGCCAGGTGTTCTATGAATACCTCCGCCGGATCGCCAATGTGATCGATGTCGTCCGCCCGCCCGGGGAACCCCTCCGGGTGCTCCACCTCGGGGCCGGCGCACTGACCCTCGTGCGGTACGTTCAGGCGACCCGGCCCGGCTCCGCGCAGACCGCGGTGGAGCTTGAGCGTGAACTCCTCGACTTCGTCCTTGAGCACCTTCCCCTGCCCGCGGGGACGAAGTGCCGTTTTGTTCTCGACGACGCGGCGGCGGCGCTCGACGGGCTGCCCACGGCGGGTTTCGATGCCATCGTTCTTGACGTCTTCGCCGGAGCGGACGCCCCTGCCCACCTCACCGAGGCACCGTTCTACCGGCGGCTCCTTGAGCTTGCGGCACCCGGCGGCGTCGTCCTGGTCAATGTGGGCGATGATCCGCCGCTCGCCTTCGCCCGGAGGCAGGTCCGCACCCTGGCACAAGAGGCGCAGGGCATCGCCGCGCTGGGCGAAACGGCGATGTTCACCGGCCGCTATCCGGGCAATATCGTCATCGCCGCGCTTCGAGAGCCGTGGCCCGCGGATTGGACCGGCCGCCTGCTCGCCGCAGGCCCCCACCCGGCCGCCGTGCTGGCCGGTCCGGACCTCGACGCCTTCGCTTCGGGGACTGGTGGCTGAAGCGCGGTCCCGCCCGGCCGCGGCACGGCGGATCCGCCCAAAGGGGGTAGCAACGCCGGGCCGCCATCGGTTCAATGTGTGCTCCACCCGGGGCACCACCTGTCGATGGCGAGAAATGTCCCAAGATGGTTTGATGGAGCAAGCGGGCGATCCGCTGCCATCCAAGGCTGGCCTCCCAAGGGAGAATGCGGTCGTGATGGATCGTCAATCGGTGCCCCGGGCTCACACCCGAAAGCCCGAGTGAAGGAAATTACCTATATGAATGAAGCAAGCGCGAATGAGTCAAGCCGGATGGCTCCCGAGGAAAACTTCCCGGAAGACCTCACCGTCCTTGACGGCAGTGAAGTAGCAGTCCTCAACAGCAGGGTCCACCGGGCCATTGACTCCGAGTACATCGAGTTCGGCCTCCCCGACCCTGAATCGCAGGCACGCCTTGCCGAGCTGACCGAAGAGCTCGACCGCCGGGACGAAACAGGTGCTCGAACGGCGTCAGCCGCGAAGGACCAGGCAGCCGGCGCGTAGCAGCAGTTCCCGGCACACAAGGTGATCGGCATCAGGGTCAAGCAGCGGCCCGAATGTCCCTCCCCCGCCCCCCCAACGTCCCGGCCATTCCCCACCGCCGTCGACGCCGCCTCTCACAGGCGCTCCCTCGTCTCCACGCCGCATTCCGCCGCATCCCGTACCGTCTCCCACGCCGGAGTTGCCTTAGGTCCGATGCGCGCGGTAATTCCGAGGCCCCCGCCCGGCCGGCCCACCCCCGTTCTCCCCGGCCCCACCAGCCCGTCTCCTGCCCCCATTCCGGCTGACTTACTCACGGTTTCCCCTCGAGTCCCATCCTTTGGCCGAGTGACGGCGAATACAGGTCGACCCGGCGAAGTAACCGGGAGCACGCCCTTACGATGAAAGGGCGGAATGTCCGTTCGTCTCCGCCCCGGCCCTGCCCAGTCAGGAACGAACACACGGGTTAGGTGCGGATAAGAAGCGGCGAGCAGACCAGGAGGCAGAGTGAGCGCACCGGCCGGGTCCCGCTTCGTCCGCTCCTCCGTGGTCGCTGCCCTGATCCTGTTGTTGAGCACGTGCTCCCACCTGATCGGCGGAGGCACCCTTCCCGGCCCTGCGATCCTGCTCCTGCTCGCCGCCCTTGTCCTGGCGGCAGTCACGGCCGTCTCCAGACGTGCCCTGTCCTTCCCCGCGCTGGCCGCAGTCCTGCTCTCCGGGGAACTGGCACTCCACACCGCTCTCACCGCACTGACGGGCGGCCAGGCCTGCGCGGGCGCATCACCGGTGCAGCACCACGCACCGGCAGCGGTGGGTTGCCAGCCGCTGACCGGGCAGCTTGCGGAGTCGGTGGAGCCCGGTGGCACGGCGATGCTGGTGGCACACGCCTGCGCGGCGGCGCTCCTCGCCCTCCTCATCTCAAAGGGCGAGGCGGCGCTCGAACTACTGGCCGCATGGCTGCGCCCGCTGACCGGCACGCTCGAGGCGGCCTCGGTCGTTCCCCCGCACGCCCGCGGGAGTGTCGCCGCGCAGCCGGCGCCGCGCCTGCGCCGGCGCGACGCGTCGGTGCCGCCGCTGCGAGGGCCGCCGGCGGAGTCCGCGCTGCCCCTCCTGCCTGCCTGAAGAGCGGTTGGAGCTGCGGCGCCCCGAGCGTCCTCCATCCCCGCCGGACAGAGATCCGGCTCCCGAAAGGCACATCATGACAACTTCTACCTTCCTCACGCGCGCCCTCTGCACCGGTACGGCCACCGTCGGCCTGATGGCCCTAGGTGCAGGGGCGGCACTGGCCCACGTGACGGTGGCGCCAACCAACACCACTGAAGGCGGATACTCCCAGCTGACCTTCAGCGTTCCCAACGAGTCCGAAACCGCCGGGACCAACAAGGTCGAGGTAGCCCTTCCCGCCGAGACCCCGTTCACGGCGGTCCGGGTCAAGCCGCTCGAGGGCTGGACGGCCGAGGTGATGCGGGGTGAGCTTCCCGAGCCGGTCACGGCCGAGGACGGCGTCACCCTCACCGAGGCACCGCTCTCCGTCGTCTGGACTGCGGAGGAGGGGGCGGAGATCTCCCAGAACGAATACCAGACCTTCTCCATCTCCGTGGGGCAGCTTCCGGCGGCGGGGACAGTGGTGAACCTTCCCGCGACGCAGCACTACACAGACGGCTCAACCCGGGCCTGGGACGAGCCGGCCGCAGAAGGCGAGGAGGAGCCCGAAAGCCCCGCCCCCGCCTTCACCACGACGGCCGCCGAGGAAGGCTCCGGGCACGGGGCTGCGCACTCGGCCGGAGCCGGCGGCGCCTCGGGGGACGATGAGCTCGAACCTGCGGCAGCGGCCGAACCGGCAGGGTCCTCGGCGGGCTCGGCCGCAGGCTGGGTCGGCCTGGGCGCCGGCCTGCTCGGCCTGGCAGCCGGAGGAACCGCGCTCCTTCGCACCCGCCGGATGACGGAGGACCGCCGGACGCCGTAGGCGCGCCGGCGTCGAAATACGGAAGCGCTTCCTGCAGCACCGGACGGTGCTGCCGGGAGCGCTTCTAACTTAGGCGGGTTCCGCGAACCACAGGCGCGTCTCCCCGTACTTTTTCTCCGCGAACCGCTCAAGGCCCTCAGGCCAGTGCGGTTCCGGGGAGCGCGCGGAGCGTTCCAGCACGACGACGGCGCCCTGCGAGAGGTGCGGCACGAGCGAGGTGAGGATGGCCCCCAGCGGAGCGTCCTGGAGCGGATACGGCGGATCGAGGAACACCAGGTCCCAGCTGAGGTCCTCCGCGGCCCGGTCGAGGTAGGTTTCCACCTTCGTCCGGTGCACCCGGGCGGCCGTCCACCCCAGCACACGGTTGACCAGATCCGCATTCCTCTGCGCCACCGCGGCGGGCTTCTCCGCTGACTCCACAAGGTCCACGGTGGCCGCTCCCCTGCTGGCGCTCTCGACACCGAGGGACCCCGAACCCGCGAAGAGGTCGAGCACGTGGGCGCCGTGGATGGCGTTATACGCCTCAAGCCGCGAAAACAGGGCTTCCTTGACCCGGTCCGTGGTGGGTCGGGTCCCGGTCCCCGGCACGCTGGTGAGGGTTGAGCCGCCGGCGGCTCCGGCGATGATGCGCGTCATGCTTTCACTCTAACCGCGTTCCAGGAAGGCTTCCTTTTCGGGGTTGAGGTACAGCTCGATGGCGAGGGCGAGCCCGGGGTACTCGGTCAGGTCCGGATCGGCCAGCACGACGTCCTGCGCGTCCGCGCGTGCCTTTTCGATCAGGGCAGCATGCTGGATCACCTTGAGGAACCGCAGCGCCGAGTGGCCGCCGGACTGGGAGGCGCCGAGGATATTGCCCTCGCGCCTGAGCTCGAGGTCCTTCTGCGAGAGCTCGAACCCGTCCGTCGTCGACGCGACGGCGGCCAGGCGCTCCCTGCTTGGGTGGTCCGGCTCGAGCCTGGTGACCAGCAGGCAGGTTCCCGCGTGGCCGCCTCGGCCCACCCGTCCGCGCAGCTGGTGAAGCTGGGAGATGCCGAAGCGGTCGGCGTCCATGATGACCATGAGCGTCGCGTTCGGCACGTCGACGCCCACCTCGATAACAGTGGTGGCGACCAGCAGCTGCAGGGCGCCGTCGTTGAAGCGCGCCATGACGTCGGCCTTGTCGGCCGGGTCCATGCGCCCGTGGAGCATCCCGATCGAGACCCCGCGCAGCTGGGGTGCCTCCTGAAGGGACTCGAAGAGTTCGGTGACGCTGGTGAGGTCCGACGCCGGAGCCGCCGCTCCTGCCGGCTGATACAGCTCCAGCGCCGTGGGGTCGTCCTCCTGGCCCGCGGAGTCCCCGATCTTCGAGCACACGACGTAGACCTGCCTCCCGGCGTCGATCTCCTCACGGGCTCGCGACCAGATCCGGTCGATCCACGCAGGGTGCTCTGCCAGGCCCACCTCGTGGGTGGTGATGGGAGACCTGCCTGCGGGCAGCTCGGAGAGGGTCGACACCTCAAGGTCCCCGAAGACGGTCATGGCAACGGTGCGGGGAATCGGGGTGGCTGTCATGACGAGGACGTGGGGTGAGGCGGAGGCCTTGGAGCGTAGGGAATCGCGCTGCTCGACGCCGAAGCGGTGCTGCTCATCGACGACGATCAGGCCAAGGTCAAAGAACTGCACGTTCTCTGACAGGAGCGCGTGGGTCCCGATGATGATGCCCGCCTCCCCCGAGGCGGCCTCGAGCATCGCACGACGCCGCTGAGCGGTGGGCAGGGACCCGGTCAGGAGCACCACCCGGGTGCCGTCCGCGGCGCCGCCGAGCATCCCGCCCTCGGCCAGGGGCCCAAGCGTCCGGGTGATCGACTGGTAGTGCTGCGCGGCAAGGACCTCGGTGGGCGCCAGGAGCGCCGCCTGGCCCCCGGCGTCGATGACCTGGAGCATGGCCCGCAGCGCCACGAGGGTCTTCCCGGATCCGACCTCGCCCTGGAGGAGCCGGTTCATCGGATGGTCCCGGGCCACTTCCGCGGCGAGGGTGTCCCCTACCTCCTGCTGTCCCCGGGTGAGGGTGAACGGAAGCCGGGCATCGAACTGATCCAGCAGGCCGCCCGCCTGCGGCGGCCTGCTGGTGGCCTCCTCCCGGGCGGTGAGGGCCCTGCGGCGCACGAGGGCCGACTGGAGCACGAACGCCTCCTGGTAGCGGAAGCGGTGCTGGGCGCGGTAGGCCTCCTCGATGACGGTGGGCCGGTGGATCAGCTCGTACGCCTGGGGCAGGGTCATCAGCTTTTCCCTGCGGGCGACGGCCTCGGGCACCGGATCGTTGAGCTGTTCCCTGTCAAAGGTGTCAAGGATGGTGCCCACCGCGAGCGCGATCCGTTCGCTGCTGACCTTCTCGGCGGCGGGATAGACGGGAATCGGTTGGTTGATGTAGTCCGGGTCGTCGTCGTCCTCAAGCAGGACGTAGCTGGGATTGGTGAGGGAAAGCTTGCTGCGGTACACCGTCACCTTGCCCGAGAACATGGCGCGGACGCCCGGACGCAGGTCCTTCTCGGCCTTGTACCCATTGAAGTAGGTGAGATTCATGCCACCGAGGCGGCCGTCGGCGTCGTCCGTGATGACGACCTCGAGCAGCATCCCCTTGCGGGTGTGCATCCTCCGCGAGTTTGCCGACTGGACCCGCGCGATGAGGGTGACTTCCACGTCGACGGGCACGTCGGCAATGGGGGTGAGTTCGCCGCGCTTGAGGTAATTGCGCGGGAAGTGGTTGAGCAGCTGGCCCACAGTGAAGAGATTGAGGTGTTTCGCCAGCAGCTTGGCCAGCGACCCAAGGCGACGATCCAGCGGAACATCGAATTCCGCCTGCAACCTACTGTCCATGGCCCTCAAGGACCGGCTCTCCGGCGGCGTCGTCGTCCGACGAGGAGAGCTGGGTGAGCGAGATGTTGTCGGGGTTTCCGGCCTCGTGGATTAGCTTGAGGGCGGGCTCGGGATCGACGACATGCACGTGGACGCGCCAGCGGTAGCCCTCCTCGACCTCGGTGACGGCGCTCATGATGACGGAATCGCCCAGCTCGTCAAGGTGCAGCCGGAGCGTGGCGGCGTCGAGCGGGCTGAGGTTCATCGTGAACATGATCTCCACCCCGTCGGTGTCGGCTCCGCCGTGGATGTGGGGTGCTTGGATGTCGTAGCCGTGGAGTCCGTCGAGCAGTTCGTCCTGCAGTTCCTCGCCCAGGGACGCGGCGCGCAGGGCGTCGAGGATGAGCAGGAAGCCAACGCCTCCGGCGTCGACCACACGCGCCTCGGTGAGGGCCCCAAGCTGGCTTTCGGTATCGACCACAGCTGCGAGTGCGCACTCGACGGCGGCCTGCAGGGTCAGGGCGAGCGCATGGTTGCTCTCGTCGGTCTCATGCTCGCCTGCCGTCTTGGCCGCTCCGTGGGCTGCGGCCTCAAGCACGGAGAGCATCGTGCCGGGCACGGGGTCGCTCAGGGCGGACCAGCTGCGGATCTGCGCCCGGTGCATTGCGGCGGCGAGGAGGCGGGAGGTGAGCCGGGTGGTTCCCTTCAGCGGCTCAGCGACGGCACTCAGGAAGACGGCGATGAGGGTGCCGGAGTTGCCGCGGGCGTCCTCCATGGCGGCCCGGCCTGCGATGGCCAGCAGCTCACCGAGGTCGGTGGTTTCGGCGTCGTGCACCGCCCGGGCGGCAGCGCACACGGTGAGGTACAGGTTGGTGCCGGTGTCGCCGTCTGCGACCGGGAAAATGTTGATGGCGTTGAGGCGGTCGCTGTGATTGCCGAGGGACTCTTCGGCGTTGCTCAACCATCGCTTCATCGCTGTCGCGTTCGCGGTGATCTTAGTGTGCAAAGTGATCCCATCCGATCGAAGCCGGAGCCTGCAACCCAACCGTCACACGGGGCGTCCCTGCCGATATCGAGCCTACCGCAGTAAAACGGGAAGGAAGCGTAATTTCCGGGCCGAAGACCGCCAGTAGACCGTGATCCTCGCCTCCGCCGAGTACCCACTCCAGGGGATTTTTTCCGAGCAGGCACCCCGCCGTCCGGAGGGGTTCAGCGAGCCCGCGCAGCACCTCCGGGTCGAAGTCGATGGCGACCGAACTGGCCCTGGCGATCCGGCCGGCGTCGCGGATGAGACCGTCGGAAATGTCGAGCATGGCACGGGCACCGGTCCGCGCGGCTTCCGGCCCGGCCTCAAGGGGCGGCTCGGGGCGGCACTGGGTGGCGATGAGGCCCAGCTCCTCCTCGCCGAGGTCTTCAAGGGCGGTTCCCGACTCGAGCAGGGCGAGGCCGGCGGCAGCCCGGCCTGCGGTCCCCGCGAGCGCGACGACGTCGCCGGGTTGGGCGCCTGAGCGCAGGACCGGGGCGCGCCCCTCAAGCGTGCCAGTCACCGCGGCTGTCACCACGATTTCGGTGCCGCCGCCCAGATCGCCACCGATGACGCCGCAGCCGGTGGCCCCCAGCTGCTCGATCGCGTCGGTCAGGCCGTCGGCGAGGGCCTCGACCCACTCCACGGGAACGTCACCGGGCAGGGTAAGGCTGACCACCATAGACGTGGCCCGGGCGCCCATGGCGTTGATGTCGCTGAGGTTTTGGGCGGCACACTTCCAGCCGACGTCGTACCCGGTCGTCGCGAAGCCGTTCTCGCGCAGCAGGCGGAAATCCTTGTCCTGGACCAGGGTGTCGATGGAAATCACGGTGCGCCCGTCGGGAGCGGCGAGTACGGCTGCGTCGTCGCCGGGGCCCACCACTGCTGTTTCCGCCTGCGCGAGGCGCGGGAAGATGCGTTCAAGCAGGGCGGACTCGCTCAACTCTCCGACTGTAAGTGGCACTGTTCCACCGTAAGGGGTGATGGTGACGATTCCGTGAATGGGTACTAGCTGACGGGTGCGCCGGAGGAGGTTCTTGATACCGGAAGCCGGTTCAGAGAGCTCCGCTACGGCGATCCGGAGAAGAGCGGGAGCGACCCCAGCGAATCGTTGCTTAGCGCTTCAGCCACCTGGGCGATCCCGGCTTCATCCTTAACCACGATCGACTGCCCGTCGGCCGAGGTCCCAGTGCCCAGGGTCGGGAGGGTCGAGAACTTCACGTCTCCTGACCGGACGTTGCGGAGCGACACGGCTAGGCCACCAATGGCCGCCGCATCGAGGTCTTCGTCAACGCTGACGTACGGGGAGATTTTGGATACGACGTTCGCGACTTTTCCGGGATCGGTCAATGTGTCGGCGCTGAGGACTTCACCGAGCACTGCCTTCACAAACGCCTGCTGATTCCTGACGCGTTGGTAGTCCCCATCGGAGAAGGCATACCGTTCGCGGACGAATTTCAGGGCAGACTCACCCTGGAGCGTGACCGGCCCCTGTGCGAAGAACTCGCCGTCGGCACCGCTGGATTGGAAGGCTACGGGGTTGTTGACCTCAACGCCGCCCAGCGCATCGGTCAAGCCCTTGAATCCTTCGAAGTCGATGATTGCAACGTGGTCGACGGGAGCATCGAGAAGAGTCTCCACAGTCTCAACCACCAGGGGCATTCCCCCGAGTGCAATCGCCGAATTGATTTTATTTTCGCCGTGCCCCGGAATCTCCGTCCAGGTATCGCGAAGGATCGACATGACGAAGATGTCATTCCGATCGGCGGGAATGTGCATCAGCATCATCGTGTCGGAGCGTCCATCGGAGCCTGTTTGGTCCGGAGCCACACCTGCGGCACGCGAATCGCTCCCGAGGAGAAGGATATTGAGGGAGCCCTCCGCCGTCGGCTCAAGCGAGGGCCGCTCACCTGTGGGGAACACAGAGTCAATGGTGTCGCTCTTCGAGTTGAACGTGTTCGCGAGGTTGAAGAGGTAGCCGCCGGCGACAACCGCAGCGACTACAACCAGCCCCGCCAGAAGCAGCAGGGTGAGGCGGACCGGGTGCTTCTTCTTTGGCCGCGCTCTCGAAACGACAGATTCGTGCTCAAAATCGTACCCGGACACCGCACATCCCCTCACCCTCAAGGCCAGCCCTCATGCTACCGGCAGGGATGCGAACAGGGTGACTTAAGGGGCAGCGTCGAGGGGTCGCCCGCCCGAACTCCGGCCTCAGGACCCGGCCCGGCGCCGCCGCACTCCGACGACGATCGTTGCGATCGCCGCGAGCAGCACCAGCGCTCCGACCGCCCACACCAGGGGTGCCCGCGAAGAGGCGAGTTCCGCCTCCACGGCTTCGGGTGATGCCGACGGGGTCGGCCTGCTCGTCGGTGTTTCGGTCGGTGTCGGGGAGGTCGACGGCACAGGCGCCTCAACCGTTGGGGCGGGAGCAGAAGGCGTGGCCGGGGCGGGTGTTTCGGACGCGGTCGGCGTCGGCGTCGCTGACGGCTTCGGCGTCGGCGTGGGTTCCGGCGAGGCGGGGGCTTGATGATCGACCTCGGTCACCTCGCCGGTGGTCTTGTTATACAGCAGGTTCGTGTAGATCAGCGACCCCGGAAGCAGCAGGTATCCGGTGGTCGGCTCAATCAGGTATCCGGTCGGCGGATGGATCAGGTAGCCCGTATAGCTGTCGATGGCGAACCCGGTGGCCGGGTCGATCTTTGGTGACGGGTCCGGTGCGGGAACCGGCGGAGCGGGTTCGTGAAACTGGCCGTTGGGCGGGGGCTGCTGCTGGGAGGTTGCCAGGACGGGGTTGACCCCCGCCATTGCCAGCAGTCCGAGTGTGAGGGCTGCTGTCGCTGAACGACGCATAACTGATTGTGAGACCATCTGACTTCCCTGATCGCTTGGACGGGCCCGCCGTTGCCGTGCCGGAACCGGTGGCGCCGTCCGTCCCTGAACGAAGCCTACTGCCCGGCAGGCGCGGGCCGGGGCCGCCGTGCCGCGTGTCGGTGAAGGAGCTATTAGGGTTGAAGCATGCCTTCTCTTACTCGGTTCCTGCGCAGTGCGGTGCCGCTTGCGGCGGTGCTCGTGGGAACGGCCGCCTGCGCACCCGTTGTCGATGTCGATCCCGCCGCGGACGCCCAGAACCCTGCGTGTGCCGAGGTGATGGTCGCCCTGCCGCCGGACGTGGCCGAGCACTCGCAGCGGGAAACGAACAGCCAGGCAACCTCCGCCTGGGGCAACCCATCAAAGGTGGTGCTGCGCTGCGGCGTCGAAGTGCCCGGACCCACCACCGATGCCTGCGTCTCAGTCAACGACATCGACTGGGTGCTCAGTGAGGGCGAGACGGCCTGGACCGCCACCACCTACGGGCGCGAACCGGCCGTCGAGGTGCTTTTCGACCCCGAGGAGGTCGCTTCAAGCACAGTCCTGGTGCAACTAGGCGACCCCGTGTCCAAAATTGACCAGACGCGGAAGTGCATTAGCATTTCCGACCAACTCGACCTGCCGGCTGACGGCTGAGGATGACGGGTGGCGATGAAAGCCGAACAGCTCACTGACCCCTGCACTTACCACGGCGAGGGGGCGTATTGGGACGCCCGAAGCCGGTCGCTGTTGTTTGTCGACATGTTGGAAGGCGACGTGCTCGTGCGGAGCGCCGACGGCTCCCTGGCGCGCCACTCGGTCGATGCAAAGGTGGCGGCGGTGATCCGTGGGCGCGAGTCCGGCGGATACGTCATCGGCGTGGAAAAGGGGTTCGCCTTCGCCGATGCGGACTTCAGGGTCACCCCGGGCCCGGTGGCCTTTGACGACCCGGCAATCCGGATGAACGAAGGCGGTTGCGACCCCCGCGGGCGCTTCCTCTGCGGCTCGATGGCGTGGGAGGGCGACTTTGGGGCCGGCACCTTGTTCAGTCTTGACTCGGACCACTCCATCTCGACGGTGCTGCGCGGGGTGACCACCTCAAATGGACTGCATTGGAATCCGGCGGGCGACACCGCGTTCTATTCGGACACCCCAACCCAGCGCATTGACGCGCTGGATTACGACCTACCTACGGGCCGGATCAGCGGCCGGCGCACCTTCGCCGAAGTAGACCCGGAGCTGGGCTCCCCCGACGGCATGGCCATCGACGAGGACGGCGGGCTGTGGGTTGCCCTCTACGGCGGCTCGGCCGTAGCGCACTACGACTCCGACGGCGTCCTTCGCGGGACGGTCGAGGTTGGCGCCTCCCAGGTGACGTCGTGCGCGTTCGGCGGGGACGACCTCGGCACCCTCTACATCACGACATCGCGCCAGAACCTCGAGCCTGGCGCCGAGCCGGCAGCGGGTGCGCTTTTCGCGGTGGAAGCCGGTGTGAAGGGCGCACCGCTCCCTCTATTTTCCGGCTAGTTTCCGGCTCGTCCTCCTTCTGGTTGTTGGGCGAAGAATGTCGGTGGGGGATGACATTCTTGGGTTATGGAAAGGGCAGGCTCCCTCGATTCGGGGGTGGATCCCCCAGCGCAGGACCCCGGGTGGCTTGAGGCGGCCGCGGAGATCCTCGGTGCCGGGTTCCTCACCGGCGGCGCCCCGGACACCGCCGGGCTCGATGAGGCGATCGGCGGGCTGCAGGCCATGGCGCGGCTGAAGAACTGGGCCGATGCCCAGACCGTGAGGTTCACCGAACGGGTCCGGATCCTCACCGAAGAACACCTCCAGGAACGCGGCATGCAGGCCGGCTCCCTGGCCGATACCCTGGCCGCCTCGGAGGTCGCCTGCGCCCTGCGGATCCCCGAGCGCACCGCCGGGTCCCTGATCCAGCACGCCTTCGTGCTCACCGGACATCTCCCTGCGACCCTCGAGGCCCTGGAAACCGGGGCCATCTGCTGGCGGCACGCGCTCACCCTGGTCGATGAGTGCGCCGGGATCCCGGACTTCGCCCTGCCCTACTTCGAGCAGAAACTTCTCCCCGTCGCGAAGGATACGACGGCCGCGCGGCTGGCGTATCGGGCCCGCCGGCTGCGTGCGGAGATGCATCCGGAGGCCATCAGCAAGCGGACCCAGTCGGCGCAGACGAACCGTCGGGTGGAGTTCCACCCCGACGACGACGGGATGGCCTGGCTGAACGTGTACCTACCGGCGGAAAAGGCAGTGGCCATCGACGGGCGCCTGACCCGGCTCTCCCGGGCGCTGCAGTGCCCCGAGGAAACCCGGACCCTCACCCAGCTGCGCACCGACGTCCTCACCGACCTGCTCACCCACACCTGCCCCGGCCCCGCAAACACCGCATCCCTTCCCGCGGGTGCCGCCGGAGCGGGCAGTGCAGATGCGGCCCGGGCGGGCGCGGGCAGCGCAGATGCGGACGGTACGGGTAGGGTTCCGGGCCGGCCGGTTGAGCCCCACGGGTGGAACGGGATCCAGGCCCAGGTGCACGTCACCGTCCCGGTGCTGACCTTGCTCGATGTCGATGACGCCCCCGGCGAACTCGAAGGCTACGGGCCCATCGCCCCGGACCTTGCCCGCCGCCTGGCCGCCCACGCCCCCTCCTTCACCCGGCTGCTGACCCACCCCGAAACCGGAGCGGTCCTCAGCGTCGGCCGGGACACCTACACGGTGCCGGCAGACCTGAAAAAGTGGCTGCGTGTCCGGGACCGCACCTGCCGGCACCCGGGCTGCAACCGCTCGGCCGCCTCAACCGAACTCGACCACACCATCCCGTGGTCCCGGGCCGGCACCACCGCCCACAACAACCTGGCCCACCTGTGCCGCAGGCACCACATGCTCAAGAGCGAAGGGCTGTGGCACTACGAACAACCCCAGCCCGGAATCATCACCGCAACCTCCCCGGCGGGGCGAAGATACCGGACCCTGCCCGAACCCGTCCCCGGCTAAGGAGGGCCCGGTGGACGGGGGTGGCTCGGTTGGATTGTGCGGTTGAGGCCGGCTGGGGACTCATCGGTTGCGGGCGGCTAGGAGGGGTGAAGTGGCTCCGTCGTTTCGAATCTTCTATTGACCGACTTCCTTTTGTGGACAATTGCATGGGTTCTCACTCTTGTCGGCCGACCTAGTGCTCCTAACGGTCCAGCGGTGTCGTACAGCCGATGCCTGAGGGATTTTCGAGGCAGTCATCCGCTACTGAATGTGCTTCAGTGCGCCAGATGCTCATGAGGTGGGGAGCCGACGGAACTTCCGCCTGACCCGCTATGGGCTGGAACGGAGCCCCGTCGACCGAGTAGTCACCGGCAAAGAACGTCGTCAGTGTGACGTTGTAGTCACCGGTGTCGAGATATTGATGGCTTGTCGGGGTCTCCGTGTTGAAGGCGTCGCCTTCGGCTGGTCCGCCAGGGACGGTGGTGGTCGTACTGGTTCCGTCCCCGTAATCCCATAGGTACGAGACGGGCCAGGCGCGAAGGCGGATCTGGGCGTTGCGGAAGTCGAACGTGAATTCCTGTTCCTGCGCCTCGGCATACACATTCGAGTGAGCGTTCTTTAGCCCGAAGTTAAGCGGCTGGGAAAAGACGACGGACGGAGCAATCGGCTGACTTTGGAACTCGGCAATCGTGATGACGATCGGTTCGGCGGCGGGCTCCCCGGCCGTCGGTGGTTCGGGCACTTCACCGGGATAAATGCACGTGTTGCGGCCGGTCCTTGTCTCGCTGGGTGGATCGGTGCGGCGATCGACTTGAATCCATTCGACGAAAACACCGTCGGGTTTGGCATCGCATTGATCGTTCAGCAGGACGCATCGGGCGGGATCGAGAGCTTCGTCGGTTCGACTGGTGCAGACGCGCTCATAGTAGTAGTCGATGCCATCGTCGACCGGAAGTGCGGCAGGGGCTTCTGCGGGGGTTCCCAGTGCTCCCTCACGTGGCATAGCCCCGCCGGCTTCGCTCCGGATGATGTTTCTCGCACTAACTTCATTCTCGTCGAAAGCTACTCCGGACCCATCTGCAGAAGCGCTTGCAGGATTGGCTAGTAGGAGTGCGAGCGCGGAGAACCCCACCCCTACCCGCACCCTGAAGTCCGTCATGTTCCCTCCGGAGGACCAAAATCAAGCATCACCCACCGGCCGTCTTCCCAAAGAGCGATAACAACGTCTATCGATTCCTGGCGGGGCTCAGATGTACCTTCCAATAAGCCGTCCTCAGAGATGGTCATGGCTGCGGTCTGGTTTACCTCGACGAAAGAGCTAATCGATCCCTCTATGTTCGGAACGAAGTCGGTAGTGAAACTTCGCACCTCAGCTTCGGCTCCAACAATCCATCCACCAGACTTGTAGTGTTCATTCACCGCGGCGAGGACGTTCCGACACGTCCCGCACCCGGGATCGGTGACCTTGGAGAAGGTTTTCCAATCGTTGGTGGCGTATCCGTAGTTGAACAACTCAAACCAGTACCTCGTGAAGGCCTCGAGTCCCTCCTTGCTGTTCTCGTCCGCGAGCGCCGGCTTCGTTGGTACTGGAATGTTGGCAGCCGGACCATTCGACGATGCAGGAGTGGGTTCCGGTGCGGCGGTGGCTTGACCACCTGAGGGAGCAGCCGATGCCGTTGGCGCTTCCGAAACAGCAGCCGAGGTTGGAGCAACGGAGGTTGGAGGAGAAGTTGTCTGCTCCTCGTCCGGGTCGCCCTGGCATCCACTGAGCATCACTGTCCCGGCGACGAGCACCACGAGCATGCGGAACCGGAAGCGGTCGGCGGTTGACGTCCGGTTCATGTGAGCCCCCAAGGTGGTGCGGGCAATGGCGGATAACGCATGATCAGCCTAATCCCCGGATGGCAGGGTGGTCCCGATATCCACAGATCTTTCGTCTAACTCGCGCTGGGTGAGCCGAAATCGAGCATCACCCAACGGTTGTTCTTGTGCACTGCAATGGTGATGCTGCGCGTCGGCGGAAGCGCATCGGAGACAGCTGCCTCCCGACCGGACTTATCGAGGTACTTCAGTTCGGTCTGTTCGAGTTCAACGTATGACGAGATGGGCCCCTGAGCACCCGGTTCACCCGACGTGGAGATCGAATTGACAGTGATCCTGCCACCCGTGATCCATCCACCACTCTCATAGTGCTTCCGCACCTCCCCGATCACATTGGTGCAGGTATCGCACCCCCTGTCGGTGACCGTCTGCAGAGGCACCCAGTCGTTGGATTCATATCCATAACTCAACAACTCAAACCAGTACCGGGTGAAGGTCTCCAGCCCGATCTGCGACTCGGCGTCGATCCCCGCGGGCTTCTCAGGCGGCTGGAGGTCCGCAGCCGGACCGGCAGTCCCTGCTGTCGAGGACGCCGACGGACCAGCCGCTCCGCCACTGGCAGGAGGCGAATCGCCGGCTTCCGAACCCTGACAGCCTGACAGGAGCAGGGAGCCAACGACGACGACGCCCACACGCTGCATCCGCCTGCCCCGCAATGATCGCAGTGGGCGCACCGCAACCTCCAGCCCTGACTCGGATGTACCTTTGGCGGCTGTGATCCGGCCGCACCGGGTAAGCACTTTCAGATTAGTGGGCGCCGCACCACCGAGGCAGGGCGAATGACGGTATGCAAGAAGATTAGGTAGCCCGATTAGGGGTTTCGGGAACGCACCGGTGATCGGAGGCGGATTGCCGGTCCGCCTCCGCCGGCAAAGCCACCTACAGGATCGGCTGACCGCCGGTCACCGCGATACGTGCTCCGGACACGTAGGACGACTCGTCGGAGGCCAGCATCACATAGACCGGAGCCAGTTCCGCAGGCTGCCCGGCCCGCTGCATCGGCACCTGCTGGCCGAAGCTTTTCACCTCTTCCTCCGGCATCGTGGCGGGAATCAAAGGTGTCCAGATCGGTCCGGGCGCCACACTGTTCGCCCGGATCCCCCGCTCGGCCAGCAACTGCGCCAGCGACGCCGTCATGTTGGCGATCCCGGCCTTGGTCACGGAGTAGGGAACAAGGGTCGGCACCGGGTTGTCGGAATTTATCGAACTTGATCCGATGATGGATGCTCCGGGCCTCATGTGCGGCAATGCCGCCTTAGTGAGGTGGAAGAACGCGCTGAGGTTGATGGCAATGGTCCGGTCCCATTCCTCATCAGGGGTCTCTTCGATGGACTCACGGCTCATCTGGAACGCGGCGTTGTTGACCAGGACGTCGACCCGGCCGAACTCTTTCACCGCCCTGGTGATGACGGCCCTGCAGTAGGCGGGGTCGGCCAGGTCGCCCGGGAACAGCACTGCTTTCCGGCCGGCCTCCTCCACCCACCGGGCGGTGTCCCTTGCGTCTTCCTCCTCCTCTTCGAGGTAGCTGATGAGCACGTCCGCACCTTCGCGGGCATAGGCGATGGCGACGGCCTTCCCAATGCCGCTGTCCCCACCGGTGATGACGGCAGCCTTCCCTTCGAGCCTGCCCGACCCCCGGTAACTCTCCTCGCCATGATCAGGCTTGGGATCCATCGCGGCGGTGGTGCCAGGAGGCGTCTGCTGCTGGGCTGGCTGGCTCATTGGTGCTCCTCGCTGATGAGTGGCGTTTCCAAAATCGTTTGCAGAACAACCCTAGGCATCACCACCGGTAATTTGGAAGCACACTTAGTATTTAAGCATGACCCAGTCGACAGAAGGCGGCCGCCATGGTGTCAACGGTGGAGTACATCCTTCCCCTGAAGTGGACAGGAGAGGGGCCGATCGCCGAATTGGCCGACTACCTGGCGGCACTTCCGGACTGGGTCGAGGTCACTGTCGTTGACGGCTCTCCGCAAAACTGGTTCGAGCGACATGAGCGGGCGCTCCCCCCACGGGTCCGCATTCTCCGCCCCGACGCCTCCAGCACGGGCAACGGCAAGGTGATCGGCGTGCTCACCGGCGTGAGGGCGGCCCGCCATGATCGGCTGATACTGGCCGACGACGACGTGCGCTACAGCGCCGAGCAGCTTCGCGAGGTGGTATGCCGGCTCGACGACGCCGACCTCGTCCGTCCTCAGAACTACTTCCGCGAGCTGCCCTGGCATGCCCGCTGGGACACTGCACGCTCCCTCATCAACCGGGCCTTCGGCTCGGATTACCCCGGAACGCTTGCGGTCCGCCGGAGCATCCTCGAGGCGACCAGCGGATACAGCAGCGAAGCACTGTTCGAAAACCTTGAGCTGATCCGAACCGTCCATGCCGCAGGCGGCCGGGAGGCAAGGGCCGACGACGTGTTCGTCGCACGCATCCCGCCAACGGCACGCCATTTTCGAGCCCAGCGGATCCGCCAGGCGTATGACAGCTTCGCCCAACCCGGCCGCCTCGCAGCCGAGCTAGCCATCCTGCCGCTGGCCGCCTGCGCCGCGCGACGCCCTCACCGCCTCCTGGCGGGCATGGGCGCCCTGATCGCACTGGCAGAGGTGGGACGCCGACGGCAGGGGGGACGGCCGGTCTTCCCTCCGACCTCCGCCCTATGGGCGCCGCTGTGGGCCCTGGAACGGGGGCTCTGCATCTGGCTGGCCGTCCTGAGCAGGTTGCGGGGCGGCGCACCCTACGCCGGCGGACGCATGAGACTCGCCGCGCACTCCAAGGCGTGCCTGGGACGCCGTCACGCACAAGCACACACCCGACCGCGACAAGGAGCGGAAGCTCAGTAGACTGAGTAACAACCGAGCAGCCACCACGCGGGACCAGCCTGAAAGGAACTGACATGTCAGACACCCTAGGAAGCTCCACCCCTGAGCCGGCCGGCAACTTCGAACGCGACCCCTCCGACTGGGTCACCGGCGACGAACCGATGACCGATGCGCAGCGAAGCTACCTTGATACGCTCGCCCGGGAGGCAGGCGAAGAGATTCCGGCCGATATCTCCAAGGCGGAGGCGTCCGAGCATATCGACCGCCTGCAGCAGAAGAGCAAGCGACTCTCCGACTCCTAGGTCTCAGACTCACAAACAGCCGGACAGGCCCCCTCCGCCACGTGGCAACCCACGCTGGTGGCAGCGCCCGTCCACCGATGGGCGTCCCGACCGGTGAGCCCTGTACGCATCCGCGGGCTTACTGGTCTTACTGGGCTTACCCGGGCCCACCGGGCACGATGGCGCCGGGCGTACATCTCCGAGCGGACAGCAGCGCCAGCCGTTCGACTACGAGCGGACCGCAGCCCCGGCCTGGTCCCGTGCTGCGGCGAAGTTGAACTCCGTGCAGATGTCCTGGCCGAAGACGAATCTCCGCACCGGTGCTGTGCGTGCCTCGGCGAGCGCATCCGACCCCTCGAACCGCACACCGGGCACGCCGTCACCGACAAGCAGGGGCGCCGTCGTCAGGTAGAGACGATCCAACTCACCCGCCGCAAGGAAGGCGGACACGGTGCGGCCTCCGCCTTCGACGAGCACCCTGTCCAGCCCCTGTCCGCGCAGCAGCCCAAGGAGTTCCACCGGCTCAAACTGCCTGGGCTGCAGGCGAAGGATCCGGACATGAGCGGCCACTTCGTCCGGCACCTGGGCGTCGGTTCCAACGAGCCAGAGGGTGGGAGCGGCGCCGTCGGTGAGGATCCGGGATTCCGGCCGGACGCGCGCCGTGGGGTCGAGCACCACCCGGGTCGGGTTTGTTCCCGGAACGTCCCTTACGGTCAGCAGGGAGTCGTCGGCGACCACGGCGCCGGCACCGATGACGACGGCGTCGACCAAGGCCCGTAGACGGTGCAGGTGGATGCGGTCTTCGCGGGCATCGGCGACGGCGCCCTCGCCGCTGCGCGAGGCAATGAAGCCGTCGAGGCTCTGCCTGAGCTGGGCCAGGACGACCGGGCCCTCAGCTGCCGCGAGATACCCATAGCGGTGGACCAGGTCCTCAGGCTCCCCCACGAGCGGGGCAGCCGGCACCCTGCCGGCGGTGAGTTCGCCCCACGTGTCACTGGCCGGAGCGGGATCGTGGCGCATGCGCAACCGCTTCGTGGCGAGATACGCCGCGTTCTCAGCACGGTCGGGCACTGCGAGGTTCAGGCGCTCGGCGACAGAGATTCCCAGGTCTTCCAGCGCCTCCTGCTTCGCGGGGTTCCCCGAAAGCAACCGGATCTGGTCCACGCCGAGGTCCTGGAGAATTTCGGCCGCCTGGTGGTAGCTGCGCGAATCGACAGGCAGGCCAAGCGAGGTATTGGCGTCAACGGTGTCAACGCCCTGGTCCTGAAGGGCGTAGGCCTTGAGCTTTGCGAGCAGTCCGATCCCCCGGCCTTCATGGCCTCGGACGTAAACGAGCACCCCCCTGCCTTCATCGCTGATCGCAGCGAGTGCCGCGTCAAGCTGCTCGCCGCAGTCGCAGCGGAAGGAACCGAACGCGTCCCCTGTCAGGCATTCAGAGTGGACCCGCACCAAAGGCGCGGATCCGGCAGGCAGGGGCTCCCCGGCTGCCGTCGTCACATCATCGATCCCGCGCACCAGTGCGACGTGTTCGGTGTTTTCGGCGTCTCGGTATCCGACCATACGAAAAAGACCGTGCCGAGTGGGAAGCACCGTCTCGGTGACCCGCTCGACCGTTGAGGGAACGAGAAGCGGATCGAACGAAAAAGCCATGAATCAACCTTAGTCGGGAGCAGGGGGCGCACTAAATGGGGCCGACGGGTTGTTCCGTCGGCTCCACGTAGGAAGAACGTCCGGAGGGTGGGCTTTTATTGCCTGCTGGCTGTATCTTCCGCTGCTGTCTCCGTTCCCGGTCCGGCGTGACGCTCAGATCCGGCCGCCACCATGGCAGCCGAACGAGCCAGGACCTCCCTGCAGGCCAGCAGCGCCGGGCGGTTGGTGCTGGCCCGACGTGCCGAGGTGAAGACCGACCTCCTTGGATTGTCGGGAAGGTCGTAGAGCTTCACGGTGGTCTGCCTCCCGGTCCAGACGAGATCCGGCATGAGCGCCACCGCATTGCCTGACTCGATGAGGCGGATCTGCGCCTGCAGGTCCGCCGTCTCGTACCGGACGTCGGGCTCGAAGCCCGCGCGGCGGCATGCCTGCTCGGCCCAGTGGCGGGAGGCCGCGCCCCTGGGCTCCATCACCCACGCCGCATCGGCGGCCTCCGCGACCGTGCTGATCGGCGCTTGGTTGAGCGGACCGGGCGGCACGGCAAGCCGGATCGCATCCGTCGTGAGGGCGACCTGATCGAGCTCCGGATGCCGGGGCGCGGCATGGCCCGGGTACTGCTCGGCAATCACGAGATCGAAGTCACGGGCGAAGGTTTCGTAGAGCGCCGTTTCCGGTTCGCGCTGCACCATCTCGATCCGGACCTCCGGATACTCCTTCGTCATGATGGTCAGCGCATCGGGCATCAGCGCCAGCGCGGCGGATTGGAACACGGCAATGCGCACCGTGCCGGTGACCGTGGTGAGGGACGCCGCCAGGTCTGCCTCGGCGCGCTCCAGGATCTCAAGCAATTCCGCTGTGTGCGCCACAAGGACCTCCGCCTGGGGTGTCAGCGTCACCCCCCGCCCGGATTTCCGGAGCAGTTCAACCCCGACCTCCTTTTCCAGGAGGGCCAACTGCTGCGAGACCGAGGACGGACTGTAACGGAGGGCTGCGGCCACTTCGCTCAGGGTCCCGCGGATCTTCAACTCGCGGAGCAGGCGCAGCCGTCGGACGTCGAGCATTGTGCCACCAATACATTAGGGAATCTGAACAATATCATTCGCGAAACCTAGCTTTTCCTAAATGAAAATCGGCACCATAATGGATCAGTTCCCAAAGTGGCGGACACCACTGTGTTTCTCGTGCGACACCAGCGTGGCCGACCCTGCCCCTCTCCCAGACGGACCATTATGACGAACACATCAGACCGAGGCCTTCCGCCAACGGGTGGCTCTTCAACCTCCATTCTTCGGCGGAAGCCGATCGACGACGTCGAGGATGAAAAGGGTGGAACCAAGCTCTTCAAAAGCCTGGGACTGTGGCAGCTGACGGCCATCGGCGTCGGCGGAATCATCGGCGTCGGCATCTTCACCCTGGCCGGACTCGTGGCGAACGGCGGTGAGGACGGCCAGCCCGTTGGGCCCGCCGTCCTGATCTCCTTCCTCGTCGCAGGCCTGGCCAGCGCGGCGGCGGCCCTGTCCTACGCGGAGTTCGCGGGGATGATTCCGCGCGCCGGTTCCGCCTACACCTACGGGTACGTAGCCCTCGGGGAGATTATCGGCTGGTTCATCGGCTGGGACCTGCTGCTTGAGTACATTGCAATCGTCGCCGTCGTCGCCATCGGCATCTCCGGTTACTTCACCGAATTCATGTCCGGCATCAGTATCCAGGTCCCGGTCTGGATGCAGGGCACACCGGACACCATCGAGGGCGGGCTCGTCAACGTGCCCGCGATCGTGGTGTGCCTGCTCATCACCTTCATCCTCAGCCGCGGCACGAAGACCTTCGGCCGCTTCGAACTGATCGCCGTCGGGCTGAAAATCCTGCTGATCCTCGGCATCGTCGGCCTTGGGTTCTTCTACGTCAATGTCGACAACTACACGCCGTTCCTGCCCTCCGGCTTCGGTGCCATTTTCGCCGGCGCGGCCACAGTGTTCTTCGCGGTGTTCGGCTATGACGCCATGAGCACCGCCGCCGAGGAGGCGACGGACGGCAAGAAGCACATGCCCAAGGCGATCCTGCTCTCTCTGGCCATCGCCATGTTCCTCTACGTCCTGGCCACCCTCGTGCTGACCGGGATGCAGAACTACACCGAAATCAGTCCCACCGCCGGCTTCGCCTCCGCCTTCCAGTCGGTCGGCCTGCCCGTGATCGCGACCATCATCTCGGCGTTCGCCGTCATCTCGATCCTCACGGTCATGCTGACCTTCCTCCTCGGCGTCACCCGGGTTTGGTTCTCCATGAGCCGCGACGGCCTGCTTCCCGCCTGGTTCTCCGGGACCGACCGCCACGGCACCCCGCAGCGCGTCACCTGGATCGCCGGCATCGCGGCCGCCCTGCTCGCCGGGGTGTTCCCGATCCGCGCCGTCGCCGACCTCACGAACATCGGCATCCTCGCCGCGTTCGTCGTCGTCTGTATTGCGGTCATCGTCCTGCGCCGCAAGGCTCCTGACGCTCCGCGGACGTTCCGCCTGCCCTGGATGCCGGTCGTTCCGGCCTTCGGCGTGCTGGCCTCCGGTTTCCTGATGCTCCAGCTCGAATTCGAAACCTGGGTGCGGTTCGGCATCTGGCTCGTCATTGGCCTGATCATCTACTGGTTTTACGGCCGCAAGCACTCCCTGATGAACCCCAGCAGCCCGCGCCACACCAAAGTGTCCGGAACGCCTGACCCGGCGTAACCGGCCCCCGCTCCGCCCACCAGGGCGGCGCCAGTAACAGTTGAATGGATACAGAAATCATGACTAGCTCACTGTCCGACCGCGGAGACATCATCTCCGACGGCGGAACAGGCGCCGCTGGCGCCACCGGTCCGGACGCCGCAGGCTCCGGTCCAATTCCTGAGCACCTCGCGGCAGAGGCTACGGCGCTGGTGCGCCGCTGGCTCACGGAGGCTGCCAAGATTCCGGTCGACGCCTCCGCCGAGCAGCTGGCGGGCGTCCTCAAGGATCCGCACGGCCTTGAGTTCACCGTGGGATTCGTCGACGGCGTGATCCGCCCCGAGGATCTGTCGGTCGCGGCGCGCAACCTCGCCGCCATCGCCCCCAAGGTGCCCGGCTTCCTCCCCTGGTACATGCGTTCCGCTGTGCGCCTGGGCGCCACCGTGGCCCCGGTCCTGCCGCAGGTCGTCATTCCGGTGGCGCGGCGGGTGCTGCGTGAGATGGTCGGCCACCTGATCATCGACGCCTCCGACAAGAAGCTCGGCAAGTCGATCAGCAAGATCCGCAAGGACGACACCCGGCTGAACGTCAACCTCCTCGGTGAGGCCGTTCTGGGCGAGCACGAAGCAGAGCGCCGCCTCGAGGGCACCATGAAGCTCCTCGCCCGTCCGGATGTCGACTACGTCTCCATCAAGGTCTCCTCGACCGTCTCCCCCCACTCCCCCTGGGCGTTCGAGGAAGCCGTGCAGCACGTGACCGAGAAGCTGACGCCGCTGTACGAACTCGCTGTGTCCTCCACCCCGGCCAAGTTCATCAACCTGGACATGGAGGAGTACAAGGACCTCGACCTGACGATTGCGGTCTTCACCGCGATCCTTGACCGCCCCGAGTTCAAGAACCTCGAGGCCGGCATCGTGCTCCAGGCCTACCTGCCGGACTCCCTCGCGGCGATGATCCGCCTGCAGGAATGGGCAGCCAAGCGCCGCGCCGAAGGCGGCGCCGCGATCAAGGTCCGCGTCGTCAAGGGCGCCAACCTGCCGATGGAACAGGTCGAGGCCTCCCTCCACGACTGGCCCCTGGCCACCTGGGGCTCCAAGCAGGAATCCGATACCCACTACAAGCGGGTGCTCAACTACGCCCTTCACCCCGACCGCATCGGCAACGTACGCATCGGCGTCGCCGGCCACAACCTCTTCGACCTCGCGTTCGCCTGGCTCCTCGCCGGTGAGCGCGGCGTCCGCGACGGCATCGAGTTCGAGATGCTCCTCGGCATGGCCCAGGGCCAGGCGGAGGCGGTCAAGAAGGACGTGGGCTCGCTGCTGCTCTACACTCCGGTGGTGCACCCCCGGGAGTTCGACGTCGCCATCGCCTACCTGATCCGCCGCCTCGAAGAGGGCGCCAGCCAGGACAACTTCATGTCGGCGGTGTTCGAGCTCTCCTCGAACGAGGCCCTGTTCGCCCGTGAGGAGGACCGGTTCCTCCGCTCGCTCGAGGCCCTGGACGACACGGTGCCCGGCCCAAACCGCACGCAGGACCGCAACCAGCCCGAGCCTCCCGCGCCCGCGGCCGGCTTCACCAATACCCCTGACACCGATCCGTCCCTGCCGGCCAACCGCCGCTGGGGCCGCGCGGTGCTGAAGCGGGTCGAGAGTTCCGGCCTGGGCGAAGCGACGGTCGCCGCGACCACCCTGTTTGACTCCGAGGCCCTTGAGCGCGTCATCGCCGAGGCCATCGCCGAGGCCGACGCCTGGGGTGCCCTGAGCGGCGCTGAGCGTGCGGAGATCCTGCACCGCGCCGGTGACGCCCTGGCGGCCCGCCGTGCCGACCTGATGGAGGTCATGGCGGCCGAAACAGGGAAGACCCTCGACCAGTCCGACCCCGAGATCTCCGAGGCGATCGACTTCGCGCACTACTACGCCGAGCTCGCCCGCGGGCTCGACGACGTCGACGGCGCGGTCTACACGCCGGCAAAGCTCACCGTCGTCACTCCCCCGTGGAACTTCCCGGTGGCCATCCCCGCAGGGTCGACCCTGGCGGCTCTGGCGGCCGGCTCCTCGGTGATCATCAAGCCCGCTGGGCAGGCGCCGCGCAGCGGTTCGGTAATGGTGGAGGCACTGTGGGAGGCCGGCGTTCCGCGCGGCGTCCTCCAGCTCGTCCACCTCGATGAGCGTTCCCTGGGCACCAAGCTGATCTCCGACGCGCGCGTCGACCGGGTCATCCTGACCGGTGGGTACGAGACGGCCCAGCTGTTCCGTTCCTTCCGCCAGGACCTTCCCCTGCTGGCGGAGACTTCGGGCAAGAACTCGATCATCGTCACCCCGAGCGCGGACTTCGATCTCGCGGCCAAGGACGTGGCGTACTCGGCCTTCGGCCATGCGGGCCAGAAGTGCTCGGCTGCGTCCCTGGTGATCCTCGTGGGCAGCGTGCGGCACTCCCAGCGCTTCCGCAACCAGCTCGTCGATGCAGTCACGTCTCTGAAGGTCGGCTACCCCTCGGATCCGGCCACGCAGATGGGTCCGGTCATCGAGCCCGCCTCCGGCAAGCTGCTCGATGGCCTGACGAAGCTCGGCGAGGACGAGAACTGGCTGATCCAGCCCCGCAAGCTCGACGACACGGGCCGGCTGTGGAGCCCCGGCGTGCGCGCCGGCGTTAAGCGCGGCTCCGAATACCACCTCACCGAGTACTTCGGTCCGATCCTCGGCGTCATGACCGCAGAGACGATCGACGAGGCAATCGAGATCGCCAACCAGGTCGACTACGGCCTGACCGCCGGGCTGCACTCGCTCAACCCGGAGGAGATCGGCACGTGGATCGACTCCATCCAGGCCGGCAACCTGTACGTGAACCGCAGCACCACCGGAGCGATCGTCCAGCGTCAGCCGTTCGGCGGGTGGAAGAAGTCCGCCGTTGGTGCGGGCACCAAGGCCGGCGGACCGAACTACCTCGTCGGGCTGGGCAACTGGAGCACGCGCGAGTCAACCGCCTCGGCCGAGCCGGTTCCGGCTGCGCAGCCGCTCCTGGCCGCCGTGGCGCCCGACGCCGGCTCTGAGCTGCGCGAAGGCGACTTCGCGATGCTCCAGCGCGCGGCGGCCTCCGACGCAGCGGCCTGGGCGGACGAGTTCGGTGCGGCCAAGGACGTTTCGGCGCTCACGGCGGAGCGGAACGTGTTCCGTTACCTCCCGGTCCCCGTGACTGTGCGCCTCGCCGATGGTGAGCCGGTCGTCAAGCTGATCCGCGTCCTCGCTGCCGCGGCGGCCGCCGGTTCAACCGTTCGCGTGTCCTCGGCCGTGGAGCTGACCAGCGCGCTCTCGACGGCGGTCCGCACCTTCGCGGCTTCGGTCACCATCGAAACCGACGAGGAGTGGCTGGTGTCCGTTGCCCGCCACGAAGCCGGACGCATCCGCCTCATCGGCGGCGACCCAGCGTCCCTGGCCAGGGCAACCGGCGGACGCCCCGACCTGGCCGTGTACTCCCAGCCCGTCACCGAGGCCGGCCGGGTCGAAATGCTGCCCTTCCTGCACGAGCAGGCGGTCAGCATCACCGCCCACCGGTTCGGTACCAAGAACGAGCTCTCGGTGGGCCTGATCTAGCCCAGATACGCCCAACCAGAAGCGCCCCTCCCCGATACGGGGAGGGGCGCTTCCGCGTAGTCGGGACGACCATGGCACTGCGCGGGCGGCCGCCGGTGGTCGCCGTGCGGGCTGTCAGCGCAGGCCGGTCCTGCGCTCGAGCGCCAGTTCGATCAGCTCGTCGATGAGGTCGGTGTAGGTGAGACCCGACTTGGCCCACATCTGCGGGTACATGCTGATCGGGGTGAATCCGGGCATGGTGTTGATCTCATTGATGATCAGCTCGCCTGCCGGGGTGTAGAAAAAGTCGACCCGGGACAGCCCCTCGGCCCCCACCGCGTCGAAGGCCTGCGCAGCCAGGTCCCGGACCTGATCGGTGACGTGCGGCGGAAGGTCCGCGGGGCAGCTCAGCTGCGCGGCGTTCCCGTCGACGTACTTGGCCTCGAAGTCATACCAGTCGTGGCCGCCTTGGTGCACCGCGATCTCCCCGGGCAGCGAGGTCCGCGGATCCTGGGTGCCCCGGCCCTGCAGGACGGCGACCTCGATCTCGCGTCCGTCGATGCCCGCCTCGACGATGACCTTGGGGTCGAAGACCCGCGCGGCTTCGATGGCCTGCCGCAGGCCCGCCGCGGTGTCGACCCGGCTGATCCCCATCGATGATCCTGCGCGCGCCGGCTTCACGAACACGGGGAAGTCGAGGTCCGCGGCGCGCCGCAGGCACTCCTCGCTGTCCTTCTCCCACTGTCGGTTGGTGAACACCGCGTAAGGGCCCACCTTCAGTCCGGCCGACGCGAACACGACTTTCATGTAGTGCTTGTCCATGCCGACGGCGGAGGCCAGGACTCCGGCGCCGACGTAGCGGATGTCCGCCATCTCGAGCATTCCCTGGATCGTTCCGTCCTCACCGAACGGCCCGTGCAGCAGGGGCAAAACGACGTCGACGCCGCCGAGGCTGCGCGGCATCGAATCCGGTGCCGTCACCATCAGTTCCTGGCCCCGGGCAGCGCCGGGGAAGGCCGCCGAGGAGATAGCGACGGACTCGGATGAGGCCGTCACCTCGGGGAGGGTGCCGGAGCTCAGCGACCACTGGGAGGGATCCTCGGACACCAGCGCCCACTGCCCGTTCTTGGCGATGCCCACCGGAACGACGTCGTACTTCGACCGGTCGATCGCGTTGAGCACGCCGGCGGCGGTGACGCAGCTGACCGAGTGCTCACTGGAGCGCCCCCCGAACAGGACAAGGACGCGGGGCCTGCGCCCCGGAGTGGATTCACTTGTCACGGAGTATGTTCGCCTTCCGGTTTGAGGTCACGGGCCAGCAGGCGTGGTCCCAGATCGTTAACTGAAATACTCCCCTGGAGCACTGCCACAACATTATCGGTGATCGGCATGTCGACGCCGAGCTGGGTGGCGAGGTCGAGCACGGCCTGGGCCGACTTGATTCCCTCGGCGGTCTGGTTCATGCGCACTGTGACCTGCTCAAGGGTGAGGCCCTGGCCAAGCAGGTGCCCGGCGGTGTGGTTGCGGGACAGCGCGGAGGAGCAGGTGGCGATGAGATCGCCCATCCCGGCGAGTCCGGCGAGGGTCTCGGCCCGCGCGCCCAGCGCCACGGCCAGTCGAGTCGTCTCGGCAAGGCCGCGGGTGATGACCGAGGCCTTGGTGTTGTCCCCCATCCTCCGTCCCTCGCAGATGCCGACAGCCAGGGCGATGACGTTCTTGACGATGCCCCCGATCTCCACCCCGACCACGTCCGTGGTGGTGTAGGGCCGGAAGTAGGAGGCGGTGCAGGCGGTAGCGATCCAGGCGGCGACGTCGTGGTCCGAGCAGGCGACCACCGAGGCCGTGGGCTCCTGACGGGCGATTTCCATCGCCAGGTTCGGCCCCGACACCACGGCGACGCGGTCGGCGGGAAGGCTGAGCTCGGCGGCGATCACTTCGCTCATGCGCGCGTCGGTGCCGACCTCGAGGCCCTTCATCAGCGAGACGACGACGGCGCCGTCGGGGATCAGGGCCTTCCAGCCGGCCAGCTGGGGGCGCAGGGTCTGCGCCGGGACAGCCAGGACGACGAGCTGGGCATCCGCGAGGACGGCGCCGACATCGCTCGACGCGGTGATGTTGCCGGGCAGGACGACGTCACCAAGATACCTGCTGTTGCGCCGGGAGCCGTTGATCTCGAGGGTGACCTCTTCACGGCGGGCCCAGAGCCGGACCGTCGCATCCTTCGAGGAGTCGGCGAGGACCTTCGCGAAGGTGGTCCCCCAGCTTCCCGCTCCGAGGACGGCGACACGGGTGGGCACCGGGCGTCCCATGCGGGACGTTCCAGCACTCACTCGTTGTCCTCCTCCGCCGCGTCGAAGTCACGGCCTGTCCGTT
Source organism: Arthrobacter zhaoguopingii (assembly GCF_009828595.1). GTDB lineage: Bacteria > Actinomycetota > Actinomycetes > Actinomycetales > Micrococcaceae > Arthrobacter_D > Arthrobacter_D zhaoguopingii. The sequence goes on along the minus strand of NZ_WPNY01000008.1, from coordinate 157,230 downwards.
TCTGGCGCTTTGCGGCCGGGTCCCAGCGCTCCGCCGGCGGCTGCTCTCCGCGCAGTTCGGCCAGGAGCGCGGTGACGGCGTCAAGGATGCGGTCGGTTGCCTCGTTCAGCGTGTCCCGGGTGATCGGGCGGTCCCGGAAGTCGCTGAGGTCCACGGGATCCCCGACGATGACCCGTGAGGTCTTCCGTGGGAAGAGGTAGAGGCGCCGGGCGTACCGGGGAAAGACCTCGTGCGCTCCCCAGTGCGCCATGGGCACCACGGGCGCGCCGGTCTGCAGAGCCAGGCGGGCGGCACCGGTCCGGCCCTTCATCGGCCACATCCCCGGATCGCGGGTGAGGGTGCCTTCGGGGTAGACGATGATCCCGCCGCCATCGGCGATGGCCTGCTGGGCCGCCTCGAGGGACCGGTTCGCTCCCGCGGTGGTGCGCTCCACCGGGATCTGCCGGGTGGCGCGCAGCGCGTGCCCCAGGACGGGCACCGAGAACAGCGACGCCTTCGCCAGGAAGTGGGGCATCACCTTGTTGTTGTAAAGGTAGTGCCCGATGACGATCGGGTCGATCTCGGTGACGTGGTTCGGGCACAGGATGAAGCCCGAGTCCCGGGGCAGTTTCTGCGTGTCAATCCACTGCTTGTTCATCAGCAGGTTCATGACCGGACGCAGGATTGCGGCGAGCACCGTAAAAGTGGCCCGTGACGTGCCTGTTTCACCCATGGCTGGTGCGCCCCGGGCCTAGAGGAGTCCCGCGGCGAAGAGCGGGGCTTCCTCCGTGATGTCGAAATCGGCGCCAAGGCCCTCGAGCTTGTCCTGGAAGCGCTCGTATCCGCGGTTGATGAGCTCGATGCCCGTCACCCGGGAGGTTCCTTCGGCCGCCAGGGCTGCGATGAGGTGGCTGAAGCCGCCCCGCAGGTCGGGGATGTCGATGTCTGCCCCGCGCAGCTGCGTCGGGCCCGAGATGACGGCGGAGTGGAGGAAGTTCCGCTGGCCGAAGCGGCACGGCACACTGCCGAGGCATTCCCGGTGGACCTGGATGTTTGCGCCCATGCGGATCAGGGCCTCAGTGAAGCCGAACCGGTTCTCGTAGACGGTCTCATGGACGATTGAGACGCCCGAGGCCTGGGTGAGCGCGACGACGAGGGGCTGCTGCCAGTCCGTCATGAACCCGGGGTGCACGTCCGTCTCGAGGACCAACGGCTTGAGCGGGCCGCCGGGGTGGTAGAAGCGGATCCCGTCGTCGTCGACGTCGAAGGCGCCGCCGACCTTCCGGTACGTGTTGAGGAAGGCGGTGAGGTCGAGCTGGCGTGCGCCCTCGACGTAGATGTCGCCCTTGGTGACCAGTGCCGCCGAGGCCCAGGAGGCGGTCTCGTTGCGGTCGGAGATGGCCTTGTGGTTGTAGCCGGTCAGTTCCCGGACGCCCTCGATGCGGATGACCCGGTCGGTCTGGACCGTGATGATGGCGCCCATCTTCTGCAGCACTGCGATGAGATCCATGATTTCGGGCTCGACTGCGGCGCCGGAGAGCTCGGTGATGCCTTCGGCGCGGATCGCGGTCAGCAGCACCTGCTCGGTGGCTCCGACGCTGGGGTAGGGAAGCGACAGCTTGGCGCCGTGGAGGCCCTTCGGGGCGGAGATGGAGATGCCGCCGGGGCGCTTGTCGACGACGGCGCCGAAGTTGCGCAGCACCTGGAGGTGGTAGTCGATGGGGCGGTCGCCGATCTTGCATCCGCCGAGGTCGGGGATGAACGCCTCCCCGATGCTGTGCATCAGGGGGCCGCAAAAGAGGATGGGGATGCGCGAGTCGCCGGCGTGCGCATCGATGTCCTTCGACTGCGCCATCTTCGCGGCGCTGGGATCCATGGTGAGGTCGCCGGTGACGGGGTCCTTGGTGACCTCCACGCCATGGAGGCGCAGCAGGCTGGTGACAACCTCAACGTCTTTGATCTCAGGGACGTTGCGCAGGACGGACGGGGTGTTTCCCAGCAGGGACGCCACCATGGCCTTCGGCACGAGGTTCTTCGCCCCGCGGACTGAGACCTTTCCGTTCAGTGGAACCCCACCGCGGATGGTCAGAACGTTACCCATGAATACCTAATTTCCTCATACAAATATGCCCCCGCAGAACGTGATTGCCCGAGTACAGCATAGGAGCTTGTCGAACCGAACTGAAATGCAAGGCTAGTTCATTCCTGCCTTGCCCAACGGTTAGAACCGCGGAACGGCGGGCAAGATTCCTTAACGCAAGCAGGATCACACCGGTTTTGGCGGGCAGTTCGGAACGGGGTCCGGAAAGCTTTGGCACTCCCTGAGCGGGGGGCGGTGCGCCGGACCGGGGCTAGGTGCGCACCGGGAGGGTGGTGGGCCGGAAACTCGGCCGGGTGGCCTCGAACGCGGTGATGTCGGGCTCATGGCGGAGGGTCAGCCCGATGTCGTCGAGCCCCTCGAGCAGCCGCCAGCGCGTGTAGTCATCGATCTGGAAAGGCGCACTCACCGGACCGCAGACGGCCGTGCGGGCCTGGAGGTCAACGGTCACTGTGGCCCCGGGCTCGTTCTCGAGCACCTTCCAGATCAGCTCGATGTCGTCCTGGGCGACCTGGGCGGCCACGAGTCCCTGCTTGCCCGAGTTGCCCCGGAAGATGTCGGCGAAGCGGGAGGAGAGCACGGCCCGGAAGCCGAAGTCCTTGAGCGCCCACACGGCGTGTTCCCGGGATGATCCGGTGCCGAAGTCGGGGCCCGCGACGAGTACCGAGCCGCGGGTGTAGGGCTCCCGGTTGAGGATGAAATTCTCATCCTTGCGCCAGGCCGCGAAAAGCGCGTCCTCGAAGCCGGTCCGGGTGATCCGTTTGAGATAGACGGCGGGGATGATCTGGTCGGTATCGACATTGCTCTGGCGCAGCGGAACACCGATGCCGGTGTGCGTGGTGATCTTTTCCATGGCGGCGCTCCTAGGCGGCTGGGGTAGCGGACGGGGTGGTCGCGAAGGCGCCCGGGGCGCCTCTTCCGCTGCTCGACGGCGGGACCGGGCCGAGGTCGGACGGCGAACTCAGGGTCCCCCGCACCGCCGTGGCGGCGGCGACGACGGGCGAGACGAGATGCGTGCGTCCGCCCTTGCCCTGCCGCCCCTCGAAGTTGCGGTTCGAGGTGGAGGCGCACCGCTCCCCCGGCGCCAGCTGGTCCGGGTTCATGCCCAGGCACATCGAGCAGCCTGCGAAGCGCCATTCGGCGCCGAAGTCCTTGAAGACCTGATCGAGGCCCTCCGCCTCGGCCTCGAGGCGCACCCGGGCGGAACCGGGAACGACCATCATGCGGACGTCCGGGTCCTTTGCCCGCCCGCGGATGATGTCGGCGGCGATGCGGAGGTCCTCGATCCGGCTGTTGGTGCACGAGCCGAGGAACACCGTGTCGACCCGGATCTCCTTCATGGGGGTGCCGGCCTCGAGCGCCATGTACTCGAGGGCGCGTTCGCAGGCGGCCCGGTCGTTCTCGTCGGCGAAGTCCGCAGGCGAGGGCACGGCCTGGGACAGCGAGACTCCCTGCCCCGGGTTCGTGCCCCAGGTGACGAACGGTTCGAGGTCGTCTGCGTTGAGGTACACCTCGGCGTCGAACACCGCGTCGTCGTCGGTGACCAGTCCGCGCCAGTTCTCGACGGCGGCCTCCCAGTCGGCGCCCTCGGGAGCGTGCGGCCGGCCCAACAGGTACTCGAAGGTCGTCTCATCCGGGGCCACCATACCGGCACGGGCCCCTGCCTCGATCGACATATTGCAGATGGTCATGCGCGCTTCCATCGACAGCGCACGGATGGCCGAACCGCGGTATTCAAGGACGTAGCCCTGCCCGCCTCCGGTGCCGATCTTCGCGATCACGGCCAGGATGATGTCCTTCGCCGTGACTCCGGGCTTGAGCGTGCCCTCGACCGTGATGGCCATGGTCTTGAAGGGCTTCAGCGACAGGGTCTGCGTGGCCATGACGTGCTCCACCTCGGAGGTGCCGATGCCCATGGCCAGGGCACCGAAGGCGCCGTGGGTGGAGGTGTGGGAGTCTCCACAGACGACCGTCAGTCCCGGCTGGGTGAGGCCCAGCTGCGGGCCGACGACGTGCACGATGCCCTGCTCGGCGTCGCCCAGGGAGTGGAGGCGGACCCCGAATTCGCGGCAGTTCGCCCTCAGGGTTTCGATCTGTGTCCGGCTGGTGGGGTCGGCGATCGGCTTGTCGATATCGAGGGTCGGGGTGTTGTGATCCTCGGTGGCAATGGTGAGGTCTGGCCGGCGGAGCCGGCGTCCAGCCAGCCGCAGGCCTTCGAAGGCCTGTGGTGAGGTCACCTCGTGGATGAGGTGGAGGTCGATGTAGAGAAGGTCGGGCTCGGCTTCGGCGCCAACGACCTCGCCCTTGCGGACGATGTGCGAGTCCCAGACCTTCTCTGCCAGTGTCTTGCCCATGGTGTTTCCTCCACCGCTCGTCCGCATTGGCGCAAACCTGCTGTTCGCCCGCCCTGCGGAGCCTTCGATCCCCAACTGTTCCAGTGACGCCACCCAACACGCCAGCGGAACGACTTGCGTCTCAGATATTGAGACGGCAATATCAGTCTATGGACAATTCTAGTGGTGTGGGAGTCATTGATAAAGCGGCAACCGTGCTGGATGCCCTCGAGGCGGGGCCGACGACGCTTGCACAGCTAGTGGCTTCGACGGGACTTGCCCGACCCACGGTGCACCGGCTGGCCCTTGCCCTCGTGCACCACCGGCTGGTCAGCCGCGACATTCAGGGGCGGTTCGTCCTCGGCAGCCGCCTGGTGGAGTTGGCCAGCGCGGCCGGCGAGGACCGCCTCATCGCCGCGGCCGGCCCGGTCCTGCAGCAGCTGCGCGATGCCACCGGCGAGAGTGCCCAGTTGTTCCGGCGGCAGGGCGAATGGCGCGTCTGCGTCGCCTCCGCCGAGCGTCCGGCCGGACTCCGCGACACCATCCCGGTCGGAACCCAGCTCTCAATGCGGGCCGGCTCGGCGGCCCAGTGCCTGCTCGCCTGGGAGGACCACGACCGGCTCCTTAAGGGGCTCCAAAATGCGCGGTTCACCCCGACAGTCCTCGCCGGCGTCCGCCGCCGCGGCTGGGCGCAGAGCCTCGGCGAACGCGAGCCGGGCGTCGCCTCGGTATCCGCTCCCGTGCGTGGTCCGTCGGGCCGCGTGGTGGCGGCTGTCTCAATCTCTGGACCGATGGAGAGGCTGACCCGCCAGCCCGGGCGGATCCACGCCGAGGTCGTCACCGAAGCGGCCCAGCAGCTTACCCTCGCCGTCAGCAAAGCAGCCAACGAGTGACGGCCGGCTCCGCGGCGGCCGTGCCCTGGGCCGTTTTCCTTCGGGGAGTCAACGTCCAGGGCACCACGATTCGCATGGCGGACCTGCTCAAGGCGCTCGAGGGGCTTCCGCTTTCCCATCCGAGCACCCTGCTGGCCTCGGGAAACCTCGTTTGTACTTCGGCGCTCGGGGCGCAGGAACTCAAGGACGCAATCGAACAACGCCTGCGCTCGGCCTTCGGCTACGACGCGTGGGTGGTGGTTCTGCCGGCGGCACGGCTCGCCGAGATTATTGAGGCCTGCCCCTTTCCCGCGGACGACCCTGCGGTGCATGCCTACGTCACCCTGAGCTCGGATCCCGCGGCGGTGGAGGACCTCGCCGCCGCCGCCCGGGCCGCCGGCGAGGCACTCACGCTGCTCGGACCCGACGCCGTCGCCTGGCAGGCGGCGCGGGGAGGAACCCTCGACTCCGGGCTGGGAAAGATCACGGCTAAGGGCCGCTTCAAGGCGACGACGACCACCCGCAACCTGCGGACGCTGGTGAAGGTCCACGCCGCGATGGCGGGCTGACTCCTGTCGCGATCCCGGCGTCCAGCACCCGCACCCACCGCGCGCCGCCAGCCCCGCCGAACCGCTCCGACCGCAGCCTCCGCTGGCCGTTGTCGTCTCCGCACCCGGCTTGTCAGGTGAGCCGCGGCCCGGTCATTTCGTGCGCGCCGCCGCCGCGAGCGCAGCGCGGAAGTCGTTGTACCTGCGGATTTCGGCGGTCACCGGCTGGGCGACCACCGTCTCGGCCACCTTCGCACAAGCGGCGCGGAGCCGGCGCCGCGCCTTGCGGCCGCGGGCCTTAGCCGCGAACCGGGCAATGACCGCGGCAAGTACCGCCAGGAGGATCCCCGCGGCAACACCGCCGGCGATCAGCAGGGTCGGCACCGGGAACCCCTCCATGGACGGAGCGTCGGGGACGTCGAATTGAAGGAATCCCATCGCCGCCATGACCCCGAGCCAGCCGATGCCGACGACGAGGGCGGCCAGCGCCAGCCACTGAAGCAGGCCCACCAGCGGCCACCACCAGGACCTTCGGCCGGTGTCGAGGTTGGTGCCGGCGAGGGCCTGGTCGAGTCCGTCGAGGAGCGTGGGCACGGTCCCGCGCGCCGCCGAGCGGATGGCGGAGCGCCAGGGCTCAACCGCCGATCCCGCTGCGGTGTCGGCGAAGGTCCGCAACGCCTGGTCGACCCGGGCCCGCTGGGCCGGCGCTCCGGAGGGCATCGAGGTCCGCCGCAGGGCTGCGTCGACGTCGCTCCGGCGCAGGTTGAGCCGCCGGAGCGGATCGGAACGAAAGGAACCCAGCCAGCGGGTCACGGGCCAGCCCGTAGCTGCGTGGGCATCACGGCGGTAGGAACGCACAACCGCGTCAACGACGGCGTCGACCCCGGCGGCCGCGGCAAGGCGGGCCGAGAGGTCGGCCTGGGCGGCCTTGCCGGGTATCGGAAGGTCCTCCGGTCCGGCAAACGGAGCAAGCTGTGTGGAGGCCGCCGCGACATCGGCCGCCAGGCGGGCGTTCGCAGCCTGTTTCCGCCCGGCGATCTGCCGGATGGCGCCAGCAAGGTCCTCGAGGCCGTCCCGCGTGCGGGCGGAGACGGGAAAGACCCGCACACCGCGAAGGCCTTCCTCTGCCAGGATCCCGGACAGGGAGGCGGTCACCTGCTCCTGCTGGCGGCCGGACAGCCGGTCCGCCTGGTTCAGCGCGACGAGGGTCACGGCGCCGTGGGAGGCCAGCGGGGCGAGGAAGTCATGATGAAGCGCCGCGTCCGCGTATTTCTGCGGGTCGACGACCCACAGCAGGACGTCCACCTGGCCCGACATGCGTTCGACGACGGTCCGGTGGGCTACGGCGGTCGAGTCGAAGTCGGGAAGGTCAAGCAGGATCAGCCCGCCGGTGTCCGAGCCAAGGAGCGCGGCGTCTGCGGGCATCTCATGGCGTTCATCGACCTCCAGCCAGTCGAGGAGCGGGCCGCTTCCCTCGGCCCCCCACACCACGGCCAGGGGCTTCGAGGTCGTCGGGCGGCGGGCCGCGACCCGCGCCACCTCGGTGCCGCTCAACGCGTTGATCAGTGAGGATTTGCCGCTCCCTGTGGGACCGAAGATTCCAATGACCGTATGGTCGGCGGACAGCGAACGGCGGCTGCTGGCCCGGTCGAGCACACCGAACAGGCCCTGCACGTGTTCGTCGGGAAGCCGCCCTTCGGCGAGCCCTCGCACAGAGTCGAGTGCCTCGAGTTGATTATGCAGACCGCTTCTGGACCCCGCACCGCGGTGCCGGCTCACCGGCTGCCACCGGCCGTGGTGCCTTCGGCGAGATCGGTTCCGGCGAGCCGGCGCGCATAGGCGAAGAGCGCTTCAGGCGGTGTCTGCGCTGCCACCGGGGTGAGGAGGACGATGAACTTTTCCTTTTCATCGTCGAGCAGGGCGCGGCACCGGCGCTCAAGGTTGTCGCGCGCCGTCTTGGCCAGCCGGCGGACGGCGTCCTCGCCGAAGACGGCCTCAAGGAGTTTCTGGCCGACGACGGCCGAGCCGCCGGCGATGCCGATCTCGGCACCGGACAGGCCACCGGTCGACGCAAACACGACCACCATCAGGGCCACCGCCACTCCGTTGACGCCGAAGGAAAGCATCCGTGCGGCGAAGCGCTTGTCGGAGCCTTCGGTGCTGACAAGCTCGAGCAGATCCTGCTGCCACTCCCTCACCTGCCGCGCGGCCTCGGCGGAAAACTCGTCGCTGACATAGGTGCCCCGGCCGGCAAGCAATGCCCGGCCGGCGTCGTCGCTGCGCCACCACTGCTCGGTCTGCTCGAACGCCTTCGCCGACTCCTCGACAATGACCGAGTGCAGCCCGGTCTCGATCGCCGCCGCAACCGTGGTTGCCGGGGCGGGCTGGCCGGTGAAGAACGCGGTGATCCGGTCACGCAGCCATCCCACCCGGGTCTCGATGCCCCGCATGAACTCTCCGGTGCCGACGAAGTCCTGCCAGCGGGCGAGGACCTCCCCACGGAGCATTGTTCCGTCCTCGGTGGAGCGGAGGATTGCAGCCAGGGCCTCCTGGTAGGCGGCCTCAGCCGCCCCTGAAAGGCGGGCAGCGGTCGCCTGCTGGACCTCGGCGGCCTCAGCAACCTCCTCGACGCGTCCAGCGAGAGCGCGCACCGCTCCGGCCAGGGTGCGGCGCGCGATGTCGGTGCGTCCCTCCGCGTCGGCGGCCAGCGCCCCGAGCCAGCGGCGGATGGGATCGACCGACCCGGCGGGGAGCATTCCGTTTTCGTCAAGGCCCGACTCCTGCACGACGAAGATCGGGGCGTGCCCGAGGGACTCGGCTGTGAGGAGGGTCATGAGGTCTTCACGGACATCCTCCTCCACCCCGGGCGGCACCCGGTCAAGCACCACGGCCAGGAGGATGTCGCGCCGGGCCGCCTCTGCGAGCAACTTCCACGGGACGGCGTCGGCATAGCGGTTGGCTGTGGTGACGAAGATCCAGAGGTCGGCTGCGGCGAGCAGCTGCCCGGCGAGGCGGCGGTTCTCGTCAGCGATTGAGTCGATGTCGGGGGCGTCGAGGATCGCCAGCCCGCGCGGAACTGTTGCCTCACCCTGCAGGAGGAGGGTTCCTGCTGCGGCTCCGACAGCATCCTGGGGGGCGAGTTCGCCCGCACCGGCCTGGACCCGGCTGAGCGACGGCAGAACCCGCTGGGAGGTAAACCATTCGGCTTCGGCGGGGTGGTGGAGCAGGATGGGCTGCCGCGTCGTTGGCCGCACCGCTCCGGTTCGGGTCACCGGGCGCCCGATGAGGGCGTTGACGAGGGTGGACTTGCCGGCCCCGGTCGATCCTCCGATGACGGCGAGAAGCGGAGCGTCGAGCCGGTCGAGCCGCGGAAGAATGTAGTCGTCGAGTTGCGCGGCGGCCGCGGCCGCCGCGGCGCGCGCTGCGGGGGCCCCTGCGAGGGAGAGCGGGAAACCGGCGCCCAGCAGTGCACCATGCACCTCTCGGAGGAATCCCGCTACCCCGCGGGCGTCGGCGGCGGTGAGGGATGCATTCATCTTTCCATTCTGCCAGCTTGCTTACTTTCCTGCTGGAGCAAACTGAATCACCCCAAAACACAAAGACGCCCCGGACATTCGATGAATGTCCGGGGCGTCTTTTCCGATGTCCTTCGATAAGGACGCTCGTGACCCCAGCGGGATTCGAACCCGCGTTACCGCCGTGAGAGGGCGGCGTACTAGGCCGCTATACGATGGGGCCAGTACTTTGATACTGCTTACTGCGAAACTACTTTTACTGCTGTACTACTTTACCTTACGGCTTGCATTTTACTGCGCTGGGGTACCAGGACTCGAACCTAGAATGTTGGTACCAGAAACCAGTGTGTTGCCAATTACACCATACCCCAATGGCACTCTCCGAAGCCCAGTGGTGCAGGCATCCGGCCGCGTTACCGCTCCGCGCCGAGAAATAACTCTACCGGAAAGATGGCAGGAACTGCAAAACGGCGTCGAGGGAGGTGATCCGGCGCAGCCCCTCCCCCGCCGTTCGGGCCTCCTCCGTTCCGCCCTCCGGGTCCTCGGAGGCCCTCGACGGAGAGGGTGAGCCGGCGGCACGCCGGTCCAGCCAGACGCCGACGAGGCCCGCGGAATCCGCAGCCCGGGCATCGATGGCAGGGTTGTCGCCGACATAGAGGGTGCGGGCGGGGTCCGTGCCAAGGCGCCGGGCACCTTCATGGAAAATAGCGGGGTCCGGCTTCGCGACGCCTACGGCATCGATCCCCACCAGCACCCGAATCCGGCGCAGCCCGGACCGGTCGAGCTTGGCCCGCTGGTAGTCGTGCACATTGTTGCTCACCGCGCCGTACGGGACGCCCCTTGCCTCGAGCTCGTCGAGGAGGGGCATCACGTCGTCGTACGGCCGGAAATGCAGCGGCAGCGTCGCCTCGTACGCGCTGGTCCACCGGTGGGCGGCCTCTCCCTCAAGGGGATCCGCGATAAAGGCAGCCTGGGCGTGGCGGGCGCGCCGAAGCCGCTGCTCGGCGAACGTCAGCTGGCCGGCGAGGAAGGCTTCGTAGTGGCCCAGGGGGTCCGTGGTGAAGAGCCGCTTGTATTCCATCCAATCGTCATCGCTCAAATGCCCGAAGGCATCCCCCGCGATGTGGTGGAGGGTCCTGCCCATGGCAGTCTCAAGGTCGACGAGCGTGTCATCGATGTCGAAGAGCACTCCCTCGATGACCGGCGCCCCCTCCCCCGGACCCGCGCTCATTAGCCGTTTGCCCCGGCGAAGGCGCGGATCCGTGCCAGGGAGGAGTCGCGGCCGAGAATGACCATTGACTCGAACAGGGGCGGGGAGATGCGCCGGCCCGACACGGCGGTGCGCACGGGGCCGAACGCAAGCCGGGGCTTGAGGCCGAGGTCGTCCACCAGGGCAGCCCGCAGGGCACCCTGAATCGACTCTGCGTCCCAGTCGGTCACGGCTTCCAGAGCCTCGCGCGTCTTGGCAAGGACCGCGGCGAGGTTGTCCGGCAGGCCCTTCCGCGCGTCGTCGGCGACGTCGATGGCGTCGTCCTCCTTGAAGAGGAAACCGAGCATCTCGGGGGCTTCACCGAGCAGGGTGATCCGTTCCTGGATAAGCGGCGCGGCCTCGGCGATGATTCTTTCCTCGCGCTCGGTCACCGGATGTCCAATCAGTCCGGACGCCTGGAGATAGGGGACGAGGCGTGAGCGGAAGTCCGCCGGATCGAGCAGCCGGACATGGGTGCCGTTGATCGCCTCGGCCTTCTTGAGGTCGAAGCGCGCGGGGTTGGCCAGGACGTCGCGGACGTCAAACTTCTCGACCAGCTGCTCGACGCTGAAGATGTCCTCATCAGCGGAGAGGCTCCAGCCCAGCAGCGACAAGTAGTTGAGCAGCCCCTCGCGGATGAAACCGCGGTCGCGGTGGAGGAACAGGTTCGACTCCGGGTCGCGCTTGGACAGCTTCTTGTTGCCCTGGCCCATGACATAGGGCAGATGCCCGAACAGCGGCATGTAGCGCGCGACGCCGATATCGATCAGGGCGCGGTAGAGGGCGATCTGCCGCGGGGTGGAGGAGAGCAGGTCCTCGCCGCGCAGCACATGGGTGATACCCATCAGGGCGTCGTCGACGGGATTGACGAGCGTGTAGAGCGGCGCTCCATTTGCCCGGACGACAGCGAAGTCCGGAACGCTGCCGGCCCTGAAGGTGATCTCACCTCGCACCAGGTCGGTGAACGTGATGTCCTCATCGGGCATCCGCAGCCGGAGCACCGCGCCCCGGCCCTCACTGCGGAACGCCTCGCGCTGGACCTCGGTGAGGGTGCGGTCGAAGTTATCGTAGCCGAGCTTGACGTCGCGCCCGGCAGACCGGTGGCGGTCCTCGACCTCCTCGGGTGTGGAGAAGGATTCGTAGAGGTGCCCGGCCTTCACGAGTTTCGCGATCACATCCTGGTAGAGGTCCCCCCGCTGCGACTGCCGGTACGGTTCATGGGGGCCGCCCACCTCGACGCCCTCGTCCCAGTCAATGCCGAGCCAGCGCATGGCGTCGAGCAGCTGGTTGTAGCTTTCCTCACTGTCGCGGGCGGCGTCGGTGTCTTCGATCCGGAAGATCAGCTTGCCGCCGGTGTGCCGGGCGTACGCCCAGTTGAAGAGGGCGGTACGGATCAACCCGACGTGCGGTGTGCCCGTGGGTGACGGGCAGAACCGCACGCGGACCGGGGTTGAGTCATTGACAGTGGGAATCTCGGCTGCAGTAGTCATGATGGGCCAATTCTAGTAGCCGGACCCTTCGCCCCCGGCCACCGGGCGCGGCAGCCGCAGCAGTCAGCGGCGGGCGGGGTTTGAAAGCCGCCCGATCCCCTCGATCTCGACCTCGTAGCGCTGTCCCTCGCTGATAAGCCCCACCCCTGCCGGCGTACCGGTGAGGATGATGTCGCCGGGAAGCAGGGTGAAGGCCTGGGACACGTAGGAAACGAGTTCCTTGGCTCCCCAAATCATCTGGCTGGTCGAGCCGTCCTGGCGCAGCTCGCCGTCGAGGCTTCCCTTGACCGCGAGGTTTTCGGGGTCAAGCTCGGTCTCGATCCACGGCCCGATCGGGCAGGAGGTGTCAAAGCCCTTGGCCCTCGCCCACTGGTCGTCGGTGCGCTGGGCATCGCGCGCGGTGAGGTCATTGGCACAGGTGTAGCCGAAGACAACGTCGTCGACCCGCTCGAGGGGCACGTCCTTGCAGATCCGCCCGATGACGATGGCCAGTTCCGCTTCGTAGGAGATCTCGTCCGAGAAGGACGGAAGGAGGATGGGGTCGCCGGGCCCGATGACGGAGGTGTTCGGCTTGAGGAACATCAGCGGAGCCGGCGGGACCTCATTGCCGAGTTCGGCAGCGTGGTCCGCGTAATTCCTGCCGATTCCCACCACCTTGCTGCGGGGAATCACCGGGGCCAGCAGGCGCACATCGGCCAGCAGGTGCCGCGCGCCAGTGAGCTGGATGCCGGAGTAGAAGGGGTCACCGTTGATGACCGCGAGCTCTTCGCTGCCGTCGGGGCCTTCGACGACGCCGAACATTGGATCGTTATCTACAACAAACCGGGCTATACGCATTGTCCTAGGCTACAGGCTCATTCCAGCCGACCCCGGGCAGCGGAAAGGCCGTGAACTCGCCCCCCAGGAAGCGGGTTCACGGCCCTTATCACACTGCCAGGCAGGTCCGGCCAGGTTTTTTCTTTACTTTCAACCGGTTCCCTTTAGAACCGACCGGAGAAAGAATCAGTACGGCCAGTTGTTGATGCGATCGGTGCTGACGGTCGTCGAACCCGACTTCGTCGAGGTCGAGCCGGCCGCGACGGCTGCAGAGCTTCCGGCTGTGACGAAAAGTACCGACAGCAGCAGCGCGGAGGTGAGCTTCTTCATGATTTGTCCTCAAGGTGAGATGGGAGCAAAAGACAAAAGCGGTCTTCTGCATTGCTATAGCAGATTCAGTCTACGAAATGTTGTTCCGCCACACCAGTCACAAACGTAACATTTTTTGACTAATTAATTCCGGGGGTCCATGCTGGCCTTCACTGGACGCTAGACTGCGCGGCGCCCACGTTGTTGGACGATGCCGTCAGGCGCCGTCCGCGAGCCGAAGGTGGTGAAGGTCCTGCAGGGAATATCAGGAGAGCAGGTCCTCCTCGAACTGCAAGCACGCAGTGCGTGGAACCAGCGGGATTACGAGCAGGCTCAGCGGATCGCCGAGCACGCGGCAGCCATGGCCGCCGAGCACAACGACGACAATGCCTGGTGGAACATGACCTTTCTGCAGGCCGAAAGCCTCCGCAAACAGGGACTCGTCAGAGAATCAGCACAGGTTGCCCGGACACTCCAGGATCACCCCATGACCGAGCAATCAGCGGCTCTCGTCGCGCGGGTGTGCACAATGACCTCGCTGGCACTGCAGGGCTCAGGCGACCTCGCTGATGCAGTAGTAGAAGCCCGTCGTGCGGCCGAGAGCGCCGCCCGCATTCCAGGGCAACAGGAACTGCACATTGAGGCACAGAATGCGTTGATCGCAGCGCTTGCCGACAGCGACCAGCTGCACGACGCCTGGACCGAATGCCTCGTCCTGGCCGATTTGCTCGAAGAAAATGCGAGCAAGCAGACCGCGGGCATGAGCTACTGGGCCATTGGCAACGTGGCATTCCTCCTCCAGCGCGTCGAAGATGGAACCAAATATCACCGCCTCGCTGCTGAGAACCTCTCACCGACCAACGACCTTGACCTGTGGGCGCGCTTCAACCGTGCTTCCGCTGCGCTGCGCCTCGCAGCGGGCGTCGTCGAGCCCGAGACCCTTGAATGCATCGACCGCGCAGAAATGGCCAGCTCAATTGTCGGGGGAAGTGAACGGGACCGGCTCGAACTGGCACTGACCCGCGCGCACTGGCTCGTACTGACCGGTCAGTTCGATGCGGCGATCGAACGACTGCGGGCAGTGACCTCCCAGGAGTCCCTGCTCGCTACCCACACCGCCGCCGAAGCCCGCTTCCTGCTGGGCCAGGCATATAACGCCCGGCATATCGAACTCGAAGCCCTGCTGAACCTCGAAGCGAGTGAGCAGCTCTTCGTCCAGTCCGGCGCCAATGACCGGGCCGCCGCCGCACGGCAGCTCATCCACCAGGTCCAGGGCGGCTGATCGAAGCGGCCGGCTCGAGCCACGGCACACCCGCCGACCGCCGTCCAGCGCTACGAATTCCCCTCTCAGCGAAGCGGACTTGCGGTTCAGGGTAGCTAGTTGTGTAGAGTCTTCTTTAAGCCCTGGCCGGGCTGGGCGTTTCCCCCCATTACTCCCACCCCGGCTGGGGCCTCTACATTTAAGCGCCGCTCCGCCGGTGACCCAATCGACTGCGGACCACCAACTCCGGCCCGGATTTTGTCGTGAGGAGCTCCGCCTGAGGGCGGGCCATGGTGCCGGTGTTGCGCGCATCCCACGGCGTGCGCTGCCATCGTGGCGAAATCATGGTCCGACGCCGTTCGGAGAGATTCCTGTCGGTGATCTCTGATATAACAAAGTTTCCGTCCTTCAATGGAGAAGTGGTGCAATGCAACGTTCGCCCCAAGGGGTGCTGCTGTTGCCGTATGGATGCTGGGGAGCATATGTCTAACTCGATCACCGGAACCTGCTCTTTCGAGCCGGAACAAAGTCCTGCCCGCAAACGTCGATGGGGCGCGGAAAGCCGCTCCGAGCCGCAAATGGTCCGCTGAATTTCGACACGGGATGGTTGGGGGACCGATGACCGACGAAATATTGCTCCACGACGACGCAGAAATGCTTGAGGCAGGCCCCGAGCCTGCCGCCGATGAACACCGGCGTGGTGAACAGACGCTTTCGCGGGATGGGATCACAGTGATCACGCTTCCCGCCGGAGAGCATGTGTCCCGGCGGCTGGCCGAATCCAGGGCGGAGGAGGCCCGTGCGCTCGCAGCGGGCGTGCCCCGACCCCTGCTGATCGATATCCGGGGCGTGAAGTCGATCGACCGCGATGCGCGCGCCGTCCTGGGCGCGGCCCAGATGTCGGCGGCGGTTGCCCTCCTGGGTGCCAGCCCGGTGGACCGCGTGCTGGGCAACTTCGTGATGGGAAGCCAGGAGCCACGATGCCCTGTGGCCTTCTTCGCATCGCGCAGCGAGGCGCTTGCATGGCTGGCGGGCTTCCTGCCGGTACCCTGAAAAAGATGAACGCCGAAAATAAGGATCCGCGGCTGGGCCAGCTGGTCGACAGTATCGTGCGCCTTTCGCGCGGCGAGTTGAGCAGCCGCATTGAGCCCTCTGAGGCAAGGGATGAAGTCGACGCGGTGATCACCGGCTTCAACCTGCTCGCCGAGGAACTCGAACAGGTCTACGACCAGTTCGAGAAGCGGGTTGAAAGCCGGACGGCGATGCTTCGCCAGGCCCACCGGGATATGAAGAAGATGGCAATGTCCGACGCCCTCACCGGCCTCGCGAACCGGGTGGCCTTAATGGAAGCCCTTGAGACCGCACTGGCCGAGGCCGCGGATGGGGCTCCCCCGCCGGCGCTGATCCTGCTTGACCTCGATTCATTCAAGAACGTCAACGACCGCTTCGGGCATGACGCGGGCGACCGCGTGCTCCAGGAGGTCGGCGTCCGGCTCAATGGTGTGGTGCGTGCGAGCGATGTCGTCGCGCGCCTCGGCGGCGACGAGTTTGCCATCCTCCTTCCAGCGGCCAGCATGGAGATCTGCATGCGCGTCGCACGCCGCGCCCTCGAAGTCCTTGGGGAGATCATCGAACTGGAGGACCTCCAGGTTCATTCGAGGGCGAGCATCGGGGTGCGGCTTGGTGATCCCCAGCAGAGCGCGGATGACCTGCTGCTCGATGCCGACACAGCCATGTACGCCGCAAAGCGAGAAGGCCGCAACATCATCAAGGTGTTCGAACCGGTGATGCAGTACTCCCGGCAGCTCCGTAGTCAGATGGCGGCGGAGCTCCGAGCCGCCGTCCGCCGTGACGAACTGGTTCTTCACTTCCAGCCGCTGGTTGAACTTGCGACAAGCCGCATCATTGGGCTTGAGGTGCTCGTGCGTTGGCAGCACCCGGTGCGCGGGCTCATCCCGCCGGACGTCTTCATCCCCCTCGCCGAGGAAATCGGAGTCATCCACGACCTCGACCGGTGGGTGATGTCGACGTCCCTACGCCACCTCGCCGAATGGCGCCGTGATCTCCAGCTCGACGACGACTTCCAGCTTCAGGTGAACCTCTCGGCTGTTGAGCTGAAGCAGCTGGACCTGGTCGACTTCGTCCGGGGCCTGCTGCGGGAAACGGGCGTCCCTGCCTCCTGCCTGGTCATTGAGATCACCGAATCGGCGATCGTGACGCGGGGCGAAGTGGAGATGTACTCGCTTCTCAGTCTGCAGCAGCTTGGCGTGGGAATCGAGATCGACGACTTCGGGACCGGCTATTCCTCAATCAGCTACCTGCGCGAGTTGCCCGTCAGTATGGTGAAGGTTGACCGCTCGCTTCTTGTCGACCTTGACACCAAACCCGGCCAGTTCGGGTTTGTCTCCGCCGTGCTTCAGCTGATCCGGGCGGCCGGACTTGAGGCTGTGTGCGAGGGCATCGAGACAAAGGAACAGGCCGACCAGCTGCGGGCCATGGGCTGCGCCAGCGGCCAGGGATACTACTTCAGCAGACCTCTGCCCATCGAGGAGATCAAGGCCCTGCTCGCTACGCACAGGTTCCTCAGCCTGCCGGCCTAGGCCTCGCGGCAACTCTCCAGCCCCGCGCGTGAAGCCCTTGGGCGGCACAACGGTGATGCTGCGCCGCCCAAGGAATGGAATCTAGACCAGCCGGGTCAGCCAGCCATGGATATCCTCGGCAGCGCCGGTCTGGATTCCCAGCAGTTGGCTGCGGATGGACATGGTCACCTCGCCGGGAAGGGCATCGGGTGCACCGATGATTTCCTCGCCGTCCTTCAGCTGCCCGATCGGGGTGATCACCGCTGCCGTGCCGCAGGCGAAGACTTCGGTGATGTCACCGGAGGCAATGCCGTCACGCCACTCGTCGAGAGTGATCTTGCGCTCGACGACATTCATGCCGCGGTCCCGGCCCAGCTGGATCACCGAGGAGCGCGTCACACCTTCGAGGATGGTGCCGGACAGCGCCGGAGTGACCAGCGAGCCGTCCTTGAACACGAAGAACACGTTCATGCCGCCGAGCTCTTCAACGGCGTTGTCATTGAACTGATCGAGGAAGAGCACCTGCTTGCAATCGTTGGCTTCCGCCTCAAGCTGGGCTGCGAGAGAGGCCGCATAGTTGCCGCCGCATTTCGCCGCGCCGGTCCCGCCCCGTCCGGCGCGGGCGAAGTTCCGGGAGACCCAGATCGAAACCGGCTTCAGCTCTCCGCCGAAGTAGTTTCCTGCAGGCGAGGCGATGACCCGGAAGGAAACCTCCCGTGCGGGCCGGACACCCAGGAACGCCTCAGTGGCAATCATGAAGGGTCGCAGGTACAGGCTTTCTCCATCACCGGTAGGGATCCAGTCACGGTCCGCTGAAACCAGCTGGCGCAGGGATTCGAGGAAGATCGGTTCCGGAAGCTGGGGAAGGGCCAGTCGAGCCGCCGACCTGTTGAGGCGTGCGGCGTTGGCGTCCGCACGGAAGGTCCAGATTGAACCATCGGCATGGCGGTAAGCCTTCATGCCCTCGAAAATCTCCTGGCCGTAGTGCAGTACGGCGGCGGCGGGGTCGAGTGCTATGGGGCCGTACGGCTCGACCCGGGCATTGCTCCAGCCACCCTCTCCATCGGCGTCGACCGAAAAGTCTACGATCGCTGTGTGGTCGGTGAAGTGGTTGCCGAACCCCGGATTGGCGAGGATGGCCTCGCGCTGCTCCACGGTCTTCGGAGTTGGAGAGAGATGCTGGGCGAACTCCAGATCGGTGGCTGTCATGATTCCTCCGCGCGTGACCTGCTCCGTGCGGAGCGGCGCTCCGGGAGGCTATTCGGTCAGTGATCAGGGCCGGCTGCTTCGCCGACGCTGGGTTAATGGTTCCTAACCACCTTAGGACAATGCGGCCGCAATCGCATCGCCCACCGCCGACGTCGTGCGCGGTTCTCCGGAGCGTCCGGCAATGTCGGCCTCAACCGCGTGCTCGATGCGTTCGGCTGCGGCATCCTGGCCCAGGTGCCGCAGCAGCAGCGCCGCCGATAGGATGGCGGCCGTAGGATCAGCCTTCTGCTGACCTGCGATGTCAGGGGCCGAGCCGTGGACCGGCTCGAACATTGAGGGGGCCGTGCGGTCCATGTTGAGGTTTCCGGAGGCCGCCAGGCCAATCCCTCCACTGATTGCCGCGGCGAGATCGGTGAGGATGTCGCCGAAGAGATTGTCTGTGACAATGACGTCGAACCGTGAGGGATCGGTTACGAGGAAGATTGTCGCCGCATCGACGTGCAGGTAGTCGTGGGTGACTTCGGGGAACTCCGCCGCGACCGCCTCCACAGTCCGCTTCCAAAGATGGCCCGCGAAGACCAGCACGTTGTGTTTGTGGACCAGGGTCAGCTTCCGGCGAGGGCGCTCGCTCGCGCGACGGAAGGCGTCCCGCACTACGCGTTCCACTCCGTGCGCTGTATTGAGCGAGACCTCGGTGGCAATCTCATGCTCCGTACCACCACGCAGGGTGCCTCCATTGCCCGCGTAGGGGCCCTCGGTGCCCTCCCGTACCACGACGAAATCGACGGCGCCGGGGGCGGCCAGTGGCGAATCCACCCCCGGGTACAGCTTGGAGGGGCGCAGATTGACGTAGTGGTCAAGTTCGAACCGCAGTTTGAGCAGCAGTTCACGCTCAATCAGCCCTGAGGGTATCCGCTTATCCCCTGGCGCCGCCCCCACCGCTCCAAAGAGGATTGCATCGTGGGCACGCAGCCGGATGAGGGTTTCCTCCGGAAGCGTCTCCCCGGTGACGAGCCAGTGCTGGGCGCCGAGGGAGTATTCGGTAAGTGCAAGTTCCACCTCATCGGGCAGTACCGCTGAGAGCACCTTCACCGCTTCCGCCGTGACTTCCGGGCCAATGCCGTCTCCGGGGATGATCGCGAGGTCGATTCGAGCAGTTGAGGCGTCCATCGACCCAGATTACGAAGTGGGCTCCCCTGCGGATAATCAGTCTCATTTTGTGAGACATCGGTGCATGGGGTCACCGGGTCCGATCACGATGCCGCTCGCACTGCACAAACAAGGACGGGCACCCTTTCGGGTGCCCGTCCCCTTAGTACTGCCTGATTCGTTCCTGCTAGATGCTAGCGTTCCGCTTCCGCTCAACGGCCCGGCCAGCCACCAGGCCCGCAGCGGTCAGGCTTGCCACGACAAGCCCTCCCAGCCATACCTGACCTGGGTCATCCGATGCCGCGGTCGCAGCCGACTGAACATTGAGGCCCTGGTTCGTACGAACCGTCCCCGTTGAAGCCGGCACGACCACTGTCCGCACCGTGACGGTGCCCGAAGTCTTCACTGGGACCGTTGTGACAGTTTTCCCTGGCACGACTGGGGCATGGGGAGCCTGCGGTACCTGAGGAGATTCTGGTGCGGAGGGAGTCTCCGGAGTTCCGGGGAGTTGCGGGCTCCCCTCGCCGGGGTTCTCACCGCCGGGGTTCTCACCGCCGGGGTTCTCACCGCCGGGGTTCTCACCGCCGGGGTTCTCACCGCCGGGGTTCTCACCGCCGGGGTTCTCACCGCCGGGGTTCTCACCGCAGTCGTCTTTGCCCTCGCCGGTGTTGTTCTCCCCGCCGTTGTTGCCCTCGCCGGTGTTGTTCTCCCCGCCGTTGTTGTCGCCGCAGCCGTTCCCGTTGCCGTTACCGGGGCCGTTCCCGTTGCCGGGGTTTTCACCGCAGTCGTCTTTGCCCTCGCCGGTGTTGTTCTCCCCGCCGTTGTTGCCCTCGCCGGTGTTGTTCTCCCCGCCGTTGTTGTCCCCGCATCCGTCACCGTTGCCGCCACCGGGGTTGTCGCCAGGGCCGTTCCCGTTGCCGTTGCCGGGGTTGTCGCCAGGACCGTTCCCGTTGCCGGGGTTGTCGCCAGGGCCGTTCCCGTTGCCGTTGCCGGGGTTGTCGCCAGGACCGTTCCCGTTGCCGGGGTTGTCGCCAGGGCCGTTCCCGTTGCCGTTGCCGGGGTTGTCGCCGGGGCCGTTCCCGTTGCCGGGGTTGTCGCCAGGGCCGTTCCCGTTGCCGGGGTTGTCGCCGCCGCCGTTGTTGTCGCCGGGGCCGTTCCCGTTGCCGGGGCCGTTCCCGTTGCCGGGGTTGTCGCCGCCGCCGTTGTTGTCGCCAGGGCCGTTCCCGTTGCCGGGGTTGTCACCGCCGCCGTTGTTGTCGTCGGGGCCGTTCCCGTTGCCGGGGTTGTCGCCGCCGCCGTTGCCGGGGTTGGTATCACCGCCGCCGCCGTTGCCGGGGTTGCTGTCACCACCGCCGCCGTTGCCGTTGCCGCCGTTGTTGTTGCCGTTGCCTCCGCCAGGATTACCAGCATTTGGCTTGCCGCCGGTTGCATTGCCTCCCTGGGCTGGAGATGCAGGAACGGTCGGCACCGCCGGAGCAGCTTCAGCCGGGGCTGCCGGAACGGCAGGAATGACGGCATCGACTGGAGTAGCCGGCACCGCTGGGACGGCAGGAGCAACAGGCGCCAACGGAGCGGCGGGCTCTGCCGGAACCACCGGAGCGGCGGGCTCCGCCGGCACCACAGGAGCGACCGGCGTTGTGGGCTGGGCGGGCGTTGCCGGCTGTACCGGTGCTCCCCCCTGGCCGCCACCGGAACAGTTTGCCCCGTTGCCCGCCGAGGCCTGTGCGCCGATGCCAGTGACGCCTGCCGAGTGGCAGGCATTATTCTGCGGAGGCGGTGCAGCGTAGGCGGGAGCGGTGGTGGCAGCGAAGGCGAAGCCTACGAGCCCGACAGTTGTAAGGATTGATTTCATGGCAGCTCTCCAACCAGATGGGGGCTTAACTGACCACTCCTGGGGGGATGAAATGCGGTGACGAATGGCGTTGCAAAAGACCGCTCGAATGCCGTGTGAGACCGACTCAAAACCTTGATGTTTCCCCAGCAGAATCATCAGTTCTTGATTACTTACTCAGGCTAGAAATGGCCCACTGGATAGTCGCGAGTGGTCAATACTCGACTGTTTTGGATGACTCCGAGTAATTACTCGAATTGCTACGCTTGCCTCGCTGAGAAGTACGTGGCGGTTCAAAAGCGCGTATCTTCAGCTTCAATGGGGTATCGATCCATCTACCCGGCGGGCTTGAGCCTGACACTTGACAGGGCTTCGGATAGTGTGAGCGCAAGCGACATGGGGAAGGGACGCCGTGAGCAAGCAAGACGTTAGCTGGGCCGGGTTCGGCGGCACAGCGGTCGTCGCATCGCCAAGCGATGAGGACGGCCAAGATCTCTGTGCCATTTTGCAGCAGGCCGGCTACGCCGCGGTCTCAGTAAGTTCAGGTTCGGCCCTCCTGGGGACCCTCCGTCAAAGCACGCCCGACATTGTTTTCCTCGACCTTCAATTGGCCGACGAAAGCAGCCGTGCACTCCTTGGCGTCCTCGAATCCGATTCCCGCTTCGCCGGACTTCCGGTCATCCTCCTCCTGCCCGACAGTGCGCCGTTGGAGCCTGGCGGGTTGCTCGAGAATCCGATCACCGATTTCGTTTTTAGGCCATATCAGGAGCGCGAGATCATTCAGCGCGCGGCGTCCGCCATCGCCCGACGCCGCCAGCACCGCGTACAGCGCGAGTCTGCGTCGCTGCTGCGCGAACGGATGCGCGAGATCTCCGCAGGCATCCGCGCCACCAACAGCCTCGAAACCATGGTCGGAAACTTCCTCGCCGGGCTCGGCCGCGCACTGGGCTCGGACTCGGTCTTCCTCCAGATTTTCCCCGACGACCGCGTGGCGGACCTGAGTTCACACTGGTCAAGTGCCGACGCTGACCCAATGGAAGTTCCTTCCCTGGCCCACTCCGGAAGGGCCAAAGCCCTAGCGCTCCGGCTGTGGGAGAGCTCCACCGGCGAACGCTTCCCTCCTGCGGAGGACTCCGCATCGGCGGGCACATCGGTCTTCGAGGATCTCGAGGACCTCTCCGGCATCACGAGCGGCGTCGTCGTCGCCCTTGGGGAGGGCACCACGCCGTTCGGGCTGGTCTGGCTGATCAATAACCACCGGCCCCTCGAGTGGACCCCGGTGGAGAATTCGCTGACCCAGCACGTGCTCGGCAACTTCGCCCACGGCCTGATCCAGGGTCAGCTGATCGCGCGGCAACAGCAGGCTGTAGAGAAACTCCGGCGCCTCAATAAGGCCAAGAGCGACTTCGTGGGAACGGTCAACCACGAACTGCGCACACCGCTCGCCTCAATGGCAGGCTACCTCGAGATGATCCTCGATGGCTCTGGCGGTCCGCTGCCCGAAGGAGCGCGGCGCATGCTCGAGACGGTCGAGCGCAACACGACCCGGCTCCGCGACCTGATCGAGAACATCACGGCCCTCTCGCCCACGCTCGACGAGCCGCACGGCCACCTCTCCGTGGACCTCGGCCATGTCGTTGCCGCAGCCGCCGGGGACCTCTCTGCCGCCGCGACGGCGAAGAACGTGGCTCTTCTCTGCCCGCCCAGCGAAGCGAGCATCCTCGTCGCCGGCCACTACGACCAGCTTAAGGAAGCAGTCGGGCTCGTCATCTCCAATGCCGTGAAGTTCACCGGCCCGGGCGGCGTGGTCGAGGTCAACACCCTCTGCCGTTCCACCGCCGGCCCGGCCGAAGTTGTCGTGCGGGACACCGGTATCGGTATCCCCGAAGCCGACATCCCCCGCCTCTTCGAGAGCTTCTTCCGTGCCTCGAATGCCACCGACGGCGCCGTCCCCGGCGCCGGGGTTGGACTGGCGATAGCGCAACGAACAGTGAACGCCCACAATGGTTCAATCACCGTCGACTCCACTGTCGGAGAAGGGACCACCGTGCGCATCGAAATGCCGCTGAAGGCTCCATCCACGGTCGCATCCCACAGCTAGCTGCCGGCATCGCCGGCGCCTTCGATTTGCACCCTGCCAAAGATCGATGAGGATGGGTATATGAACGATTACGAGCAGGCGCCTGACCGGACACGCCTCGATAAGGGAACTCTGTTCGCTTACCTCGACACCCATCTGCTGGGTGCCACGAACGGAGTCCGCCTCTTCGAAGCGGCCAGCCGTTCCTGGGACGGCACGGCAAGCGGTGCCGAGCTCGCCGAAATGGCGCGCGGCATCTCCGGAGAACGGGACACGCTCGTACGGCTCATCCACGCACTGGGACACCGCCCCGGCAGACTGAAGATGGCGGCAGCCCACACCGGCTCCCTGATTTCGTCGGTGAACCCGATCAACCTCCTGCGGCGGAGATCCGGCGAAGGAGCCCAGCTGGAGTTCGAAGCTCTCCAGTCCCTCCTGCGCGGGAAGGAAGCGCTCTGGGACACGCTGCTCTTTGTGGCTGGCACGCCCGCCGGCAGGCGCGAACCGGCGCTCGATCCCACTGAACTTGAACGGCTCCTGAAGGCCGCCCGGGAACAGCAGCAAACGGTCGCCCGGATCATGCGGGAGACGGCCGTCGAGCGGTTCTTCTCGAACTAAGGCATTGCGGCCCGGCTGCTACCCCTCGCTCGGCTCCTCGTACTTCGGGAAGATTGGCGCTGGGGCAGGAAGTTCAGTGCCCGGCAGCAGCGCCGTCGCGAGTGCCGCGAAGGCCCGCAGCGGGTCGGCGTCAGAGGTGCCCTGTCCCAGCACCGTGAGGAGCCGGGCGGCGCTCGTCGGCATCACCGGCTGGGAAAGCACTGCGACGATTCGCAGCACTTCCAGGGTCACGTAGAGAACGGTGTTCATGCGTTCTGGGTCGGTCTTGCGGAGCACCCACGGCTGCTGCTCGGCGAAGTAGGCGTTGGTGTCTCCCAGTACGGTCCACATCGCCTCCAGCGCGCGGGAAAACTCCTGCTTCTCGAAGGCCGACCGGCACGTTTCCAGGAGCGCCCCGGCGTCGGCGAGCAGCGCGGTGTCGGCCTCGGTGAAGGGACCCGGTGACGGCACGAGTCCGGCACAGTTCTTGGCAACCATCGACAGGGAGCGCTGCGCGAGGTTGCCGAAGTTGTTCGCCAGGTCCGAATTCATCCGGCCCACCACCGCCTCATGGCTGTAGGAGCCGTCCGCGCCGAAGGGAACCTCGCGCAGGAGGAAGAAACGGACCTGGTCCAGGCCGTATTGCTCCACCCAGTCCTGAGGCGCCACGGTGTTGCCCAGCGACTTGGACATCTTGACCCCCTTGTTGTGGAGGTGGCCGTGGATCATGACGCGCTTGGGCAGTTCAAGGCCGGCGGACATGAGGAACGCCGGCCAGTACACGGCATGGAAGCGCGAGATGTCCTTGCCGATGACATGGACGTCGGCGGGCCAGTACTTCCGGAACGACTCCGACTCCGTATCCGGGAACCCTGCACCGGTCAGGTAGTTGGTGAGGGCGTCCACCCAGACGTACATGACGTGCTTCTCATTTCCCGGCACCGGCACTCCCCACTCGAAGGTGGTGCGGCTGATGGAGAGGTCCTGCAGGCCGCCGCGAACGAAGCTGATGACCTCATTGAAGCGGGACTGCGGCGCGCCGAACTCGGGGTTCTTCTCGTAGAAGTCGAGGAGCCGCTGCTGGTAGGAGCCCAGCCGGAAGAAGTAGCTTTCCTCCTCGGTCCACGTGACCTCGGTGTCGGTCTCCGTGGCGTAGCGGATGCCGTCCTCGCGCAGTTCGGTCTCGTCCTCCGGCCAGAAGGCTTCGTCCCGGACGGAGTACCAGCCCGCATACTTATCCAGGTAGATGTCCCCGTTCGCTTCCATCCGGCGCCAGATCTCCGAGGCGGCCGCATAGTGGTCCTCGTCGGTGGTGCGGATGAAGCGGGTGTAGGAGATCCCGAGGGAGTCGTTCATCGCCCGGAAGGCCTTCGCGTTTCGCGTTGCCAGTTCCCGGACCGGAATGCCTTCCTTGTCCGCCGTCTGCTGCATCTTCAGCCCGTGCTCGTCGGTGCCGGTGAGGAAGCGGACGTCATAGCCGTCAAGCCGCTTGAACCGGGCCATGGCGTCGGTAGCGATCGTCTCGTAGGCGTGGCCGATGTGCGGGACGCCGTTGGGGTAGGAGATCGCCGTGGTGATGTAGAACGGAGTGTTTGAACCGGGAGAAGTCACTCTACGAAATTACCCTGTCCGCCGTCGAAACCCGATTCCGTTCCGGGTGTGCCGCGGGTGGGGCGGCTCACCGCACCGCGTCCCGGCCGAGCACGGCATGGACGCCCCACACCTCGTTGGCGATCTGCGTGACGCGCAGGTCAACCACGGTGCTCGCCAGCGCCAGGGCCTTCGTCCGATCCAGCCCGTACAGGGACTCCATCCACGTCAGCATCGCGCTCAGTGCTTCGGCGCTGGCCGCGTTCAGGTCGGAGTCGAAACCGAAGGTGATCCGGGCGGTGGGCGTGACCGCATGGATCGACTGCAGCGCTGAATCCTCCGCCAGGTCCAGCACCAGTTCCGAGGTCATGGGGCACTCGATCGCCGTACCGCCCACTTCCCCGTCCCCCTGGCGGGCGTGCCCGTCTCCCACGCAGAGCATCGCTCCGGGAACGGTCACCGGCAGGTAGAGGACCGACCCGGCGGTGAGCTCGCGGCAGTCGATATTGCCGCCGCCGGCGGCCCGCGGCGGGACTGTCGGGAAGTCCCCCGGCTCGTTGGGTGGCATGCCGACGACGCCGAGGAACGGGCTCAGCCCAACCGCATGCCCCAGCTGATTCACTCCCGTGCCCTGTTCGGGATCAAGGTCCCACAGGAGCCACTGGGGCTCGGCCTCGTCCATCCCGAGCGCACGGGCGAGGGCGTCCCGACGGTGGCCGGCGATCGTCCATCCCCAGTCCCCCGGTGTCAGGGCGGTGAAGGACACCGCAAGCACGTCACCCGGCACCGCTCCCCGGACCGCGATGGGGCCGGTCAGGCAGTGGCCCAGGCGGTCGGGGAACATCAGCGGTTTCGCCTCCCCCGGCGACGTCGGGGCCTCCAGGTGGCCCGCAGCGTCGAGGGAGGACACCACGACCGTGTCGCCCGGGTCGACCTCCAGCACGGAAGGACCCGACCGGTTGAACGACTGCAGGACCGTGCCGCGTCCGGCGGGAAGGGTGTGGACCGTCATCGGCTTCCTTTCGAAACGGCTGAAGGTCGGGCGTGCGGGGCTGGGTGTACTGCTAGGACTGCAGGTCGACCTCGCGCGCCACCGTTGCGCCGATCTCGGCCTTGACGGCGTCGAGCACGTTCTGGGGAACCGCGCTGTCCAGCGTCAGCAGGGACAGCGCCTGGCCGCCCTCCTTGTTCCGTGCCACCTGCATCCCCGCGATGTTGATGTCCTCCTCGCCAAGCAGCCGGCCGAGGGCGCCGATCACGCCCGGACGGTCGGTGTACAGCAGCACCAGAAGATGCTCGCTGATCGGAATCTCGAGGTCATACCCGTTGACGCCGACGAGCTTCTCGATCTGCTTGGGGCCGGTGAGGGTTCCGGCGACCGAGATCTGGGATCCGTCCGAGAGCGCGCCGCGGATCCGCAGGACATTGCGGTATTCCTCCGATTCCGACGTCGTCGTCAGCCGGGTGGCGATTCCCCGCTGCTCCGCGAGCACCGGGGCGTTCACGTACGACACCTGATCCGAGACGATGTCGGTGAACACACCCTTAAGCGCGGCAAGTTCAAGGGCCTTCACATCCAATGAGGCGATTTCGCCGGCGACCTCGACTTCGATCTGGGTGAGCGAGTCATGGGTCAGTGCCGTGAAGATCCGGCCGAGCTTCTCCATGAGTGGGATGCCGGGGCGGACGGCCGGGTCGATGATGCCGCCGGCGACGTTGACGGCATCGGGCACAAGCTCCCCGGCGAGGGCGAGCCGGACCGACTTCGCAACGGAGACACCTGCTTTTTCCTGGGCCTCGGCGGTTGAGGCTCCAAGGTGCGGCGTGACGACCACACTGTCGAGCTTGAAGAAGGGAAGGTCGGTGCTCGGCTCCGTGACGAACACGTCGACGGCGGCGCCGGCGATCTCGCCGCGCTCCAGCGCCGCATGGAGCGCCGGTTCGTCGATCAGACCGCCCCGTGCCACATTGACGACGTACGCGCTGTTCTTCATCTTCGCGAACGCCTCCTCGCCGAGCATGCCGACTGTCTCGGGCGTCTTGGGCATGTGGATGGTGACGAAGTCGGCCTCGGTGAGGAGCTCATCGAGGGTCACGAGCTGAACGTTCAACTGGGCGGCCCGCGCGGAGGTCACGTAGGGGTCGTAGGCGAGGATCTCTGTCCCGAATCCCTGCAGGCGCGCGGCGACGAGGGCCCCGATCCGGCCCAGGCCGATGATGCCGATCTTCTTCTCGTACAGCTCGATGCCGGAGTACCGGGAGCGCTTCCACTCCCCCGCCTTGAGCGCCGCACTGGCCTGCGGGATGTTCCGGGCGAGGCTGAGGATGTGGCCCACGGTCAGCTCCGCGGCCGAGATGATGTTCGAGGTCGGAGCATTCACCACCATGACCCCGGCGTGCGTGGCCGCCTTGATGTCCACGTTGTCCAGGCCAACCCCGGCCCTGGCGATCACCTTGAGCTTCGGCGCGGCCGCGATGGCTTCGGCGTCCATCTGGGTGGCCGAGCGGACCAGGACGGCGTCGACGTCGCCCAGGGCTGCGAGAAGCTGGGTGCGGTCGGCGCCGTCAGTGCTCCGGATCTCGAAGTCCGGGCCGAGGGCCTCGACGGTGGCGGGCGAGAGTTCTTCGGCAAGGAGAACTACGGGTTTTTCCACAGGGATTTTCCTTCACTGCTGCAATGCGGGGCGGGTGGATTGTACGGCCAGCTTAGGGTGCAGGAAAGGCCGGGCCCGCTATGTTACTCAGCAGTGAGCCCGGCCTTCGTGTCCTGATTGTTCCCCAGCGGGGGCGGGCAGCCTGGGGCTGCCCCGGCGCCTAGCGTGCGACCGAACCTTCGGTGTAGTCGTCGTTGGTCTGGATCCAGGAGAACAGCTTCCTCAGTTCCCGTCCGGTCTTCTCGATCGGGTGGTCCTCGCCCTTCTTGCGCAGGGCGGCGAACTCGGGGGCTCCGGCGTCCTGGTCATCGATGAACCGCTTGGCGAAGGCACCGCTCTGGATGTCGGCAAGCACCGCCTTCATGTTTTCCTTCACCGACGGATCGATGACGCGCGGGCCCGAGACGTAGTCACCGTACTCGGCGGTGTCGGAAACGCTCCAGCGCTGCTTGGCGATGCCGCCCTCGACCATCAGGTCGACGATGAGCTTTAGTTCGTGGAGCACCTCGAAGTAGGCGACCTCGGGCTTGTACCCGGCCTCGGTGAGGGTCTCGAAGCCGTACATGATCAGCTGCGACGCGCCGCCGCAGAGCACCGCCTGCTCGCCGAAGAGGTCGGTCTCGGTCTCCTCGGTGAAGGTGGTCTCGATGACGCCGGCCCGCGTACCGCCGATGGCCTTGGCGTAGGACAGCGCGAGCTCACGGGCCTTGCCCGAGGGATCCTGCTCGACGGCGATCAGGTCGGGGACCCCGCGCCCGGCCTCGAACTCGCGGCGCACGATGTGCCCGGGGCCCTTCGGGGCGACGAGGGCGACGTCCACGTCGGCCGGCGGCTGGATGTAGCCGTAGCGGATGTTGAAGCCGTGGCCGAAGAACAGGGCGTCGCCGGCCTGAAGGTTCGGCGCGATGTCCTCCGCGTACACGTGGCGCTGTACCTGGTCCGGGGTGAGGATCATGATGAGGTCGGCCTCGGCGGTGGCCTCGGCGACGGAGAGGACCCGGAGGCCCTCCGCCTCGGCCTTGGCACGTGACTTCGATCCTTCCTTCAGCCCGACGCGCACGTCGACGCCGGAGTCGCGCAGGCTGAGCGCGTGGGCGTGGCCCTGGCTGCCGTAGCCAATGACGGCCACGGTGCGGCCCTGGATGATGGAAAGGTCGGCATCGTCGTCGTAGAACAACTCGGTCACGTGGATATCTCCTCTAGTGGATTACCTGGAAAACTTGGTGGGTGAAAAGGGCGGTGCGGACTCAGGCGCTGCGGAGCGCCCGGTCGCTCATCGACTTCGCCCCGCGGCTGATCGCGAGGGTGCCGGACTGGACGATCTCCCGCACCCCGAACGGCTCGAGCACCGACAGGAGGGCGCTGAGCTTTTCGGGGGTGCCGGTGGCCTCGATGATCAACGAGTCGGTGGAGACGTCGACGACGGAGGCCCGGAACAGGTCGGCGGCCTGGGTGACCTGCAGCCTGGTTGAGGCATCGGCGCGCACCTTGACCAGGATGTGGTCGCGCTGCACCGACTGTTCGGAGGTGAGCTCGACAATCTTGATGACATTGATGAGCTTGTTCAACTGTTTGGTGACCTGCTCGAGCAGGTCACCTTCCGCCTCGACCACGACGGTCATCCTGGACATACCGGGAATCTCGGTGGGGCCGACCGCGAGGGAGTTGATGTTGAAGGCGCGGCGGGCGAAAAGGCTCGCGACGCGGGTCAGGACGCCGGGGACGTCCTCGACGAGTACTGAGAGCGTGTGACGGGTCATGGCTAGTCCTCCTGCTCCCAGACGGGGGTCATGTTGCGGGCGATCTGGATGAGGTCGTTGCTCACTCCGGAGGGCACCATCGGCCACACCATCGAATCGCGGCTTACGACGAAGTCGACGACGACGGGCCGGTCGTTGATTGCGAGGGCCTGCTGGATGGTGGCGTCGATGTCCTCGTCACGCTCGCAGCGGAGGCCGGCGCACCCGTAGGCGTCGGCGAGCTTGACGAAATCCGGGACGCGGACGGTGTCGTGCCCGGTGTTCAGGTCGGTGTTGGAGTACCGGCCCTCGTAGAACAGGGTCTGCCACTGCCGGACCATGCCGAGCGATGAGTTGTTGATGACGGCGACCTTGATCGGGATGTTGTTGATGACGCAGGTCGCGAGTTCCTGGTTGGTCATCTGGAAGCAGCCGTCGCCGTCGATGGCCCAGACCACCCGGTCGGGGTTGCCGACCTTGGCCCCCATGGCGGCCGGAACCGAGTAGCCCATGGTGCCGAGCCCGCCCGAGTTCAGCCAGGCGTGCGGGCGTTCGTACTGGATGAACTGGGCGGCCCACATCTGGTGCTGGCCAACGCCCGCAACATAGACCCCCTCGGGGCCGGTGAGCTCACCGATGCGCTTGATCACCTGCTGGGGCGCCGAGAGTCCGTCGTCGGGCTGGGCGAAGCCGATGGGGTACGTCTCGCGGAGCCGGTTGATGGTGTTCCACCAGGCCGAGGTGTCCGGGGCTGCCCCGCCGTCAAACTGCTCGCGGACGGCGGAGACAAGTTCGGGAATGATCTCCTTGACCGATCCCACGATGGGCACGTCGGCGGTGCGGTTCTTGGAGATTTCCGCGGGGTCGATGTCCGCGTGGATGACCTTGGCGCCCGGCGCGAAGCTGGAGAGCACTCCGGTGACCCGGTCATCGAAGCGCGCGCCCAGGGTGATCAGCAGGTCGGACTGCTGCACTGCGGTGACGGCCGAGACGGAGCCGTGCATGCCTGGCATCCCGACGTGCTGGGGATGGGAATCCGGGAATACACCGCGGGCCATGAGCGTGGTGACGACCGGCGCGCCGACCAGTTCGGCCAGCTCCTTCAGCTCCGCGGCGGCGTGGGCCTTGATGACTCCGCCACCGACGTAGAAGACCGGGCGGGTGGAACCGGCGATCAGGCGGGCGGCCTCGCGGACCTGCTTGGAGTGACCGCGCACCACGGTGCGGTAGCCGGGGATGTCGATCTTCGGCGGCCAGGAGAAGGTCATCTTGCCCTGCTGGGCATCCTTGGCGATATCGACGAGCACTGGTCCAGGGCGGCCGGTCGAGGCGATGTGGAAGGCCTCGGCGAGCACGCGGGGAATGTCGTTGGCGTTGGTGACCAGGTACGAGTGTTTGGTGATCGGCATGGTGATGCCGACGATGTCCGCCTCCTGGAAGGCGTCCGAGCCGATGACGGCGCTCGCGACCTGACCGGTGATGGCGACGAGGGGCACCGAATCCATGTGCGCGTCCGCGATGGCGGTGACGAGGTTCGTTGCGCCGGGACCCGAGGTGGCGATGCAGACTCCCGGGCGGCCGGTGACCATGGCATAGCCCTGGGCGGCGTGCCCAGCGCCCTGCTCATGCCGGACGAGGATATGTCGGAGCTTCGTGGAGGCCATCAGCGGGTCGTAGGTCGGCAGAATGGCTCCGCCGGGAAGTCCGAAGATGTCGTCGACGCCGAGCTCTTCAAGGGACCGGACGATCGCCGAGGAGCCAAGCATTTCGGTGGGGGGCACAACGTTGTTGGGCCCCCGGACTGCGCTTACCTGCACCGGCTGGGCGGTGTCCCTGCCCGGGGCTGCAGGAGCGGCCGGCCTTGCTGCCATCAGCGCCGGGCTGATGGGCGATCCCTTGGACATCTGAAACTTCCTTCGGAACGTGTACTGCATTGACGTGCTGGACAGTTGGTGCGCGATTTGTCCTGTGGAAACAAAAAACCCCTCCGCCTGGTGGGCTGGTGAGGGGTTGCGCGTGACGTAGGGTCTACCGGTCGGGCTTTAGGCCACGCGCTTGGTAAGGACGACGATTACGTTCACTGACTGCATATTTGAAGTGTCCTCGTACGGGTTGTGCAGTGTCAACAGCACTCCCCCGTGTCTCACATGCTGGACAAAGCGTCCAGTTAGTGGACACTAACTGATTCGGAAAGCCGTGCGCCCGGGGTGCATAGCTGGCGACAGAGGCACAAACCCAGCCCGCGCAATAAGGCGCTGAACCGAGGGCCCAAAGGTGCCATGCGCTTCAGCGCGTGGCTGGTGAGGAAGGCAGGAGGCCGGCCACCCACAATAAGGGTAGAAACCGAGGGGCCCCTAAGCCCGCGCGCTTAGCGCGCGGCGGCGACAGAGGCACCGAGCCAACTACCCACAATAAGGCGATGAACCGAGGGCCCCAAGGTGCCATGCGCTTCAGCGCGTGGCTGGTGAGGAAGGCAGGAGGCCGGCCACCCACAATAAGGGTAGAAACCGAGGGGCCCCTAAGCCTGCGCGCTTAGCGCGCGGCGGCGACAGAGGCACCGAGCCAACTACCCACAATAAGGCGATGAACCGAGGGCCCCAAGGTGCCATGCGCTTCAGCGCGTGGCACCTTGGGAGGTTCTAGCCGCAGTAAGCCCCCTCGGAGGCCGAGTGCACCAGCTTCGCGTACTTGGCCAGGACGCCCTTGGTGTAACGGGCCGGCAGCGGCTCCCATCCGACCTTGCGGGCTTCCAGCTCGGCCTCGTCAACGAGCAGGTCGAAGCTCTTGTTGGGGATGTCGACGCGGATGCGGTCGCCGTCGCGGATGAATGCGATCGGTCCGCCGTCCACGGCTTCGGGGGCCACGTGCCCGATGCACAGGCCGGTGGTGCCGCCGGAGAAGCGCCCGTCGGTGACCAGGAGGACATCCTTGCCGAGCCCTGCGCCCTTGATCGCCCCGGTGATGGCGAGCATCTCGCGCATGCCAGGGCCGCCCTTGGGTCCCTCGTAGCGGATGACGACGACGTCGCCGGCCTTGATGGTGCCTTCGGCGAGGGCGGCGAGGGCCCCCTGCTCGCGTTCGAATACGCGGGCCGTTCCCTCGAAGATGGAGGCGTCGAACCCTGCGGTCTTCACCACGGCGCCTTCGGGGGCGAGGGATCCCTTGAGGATGCTGATGCCGCCGGTCTTGTGGACGGGGTTGTCCATGGCCCGGAGGATCTTGCCGTCGAGGTCCGGCGGGTTGATCTCCGCGAGGTTCTCGGCAACGGTCTTGCCGGTGACGGTCAGGGCGTCGCCGTGGATGAGCCCGGCGTCGAGCAGTGCACGCATGATCACGGGAACGCCGCCGACCCGGTCGACGTCGGTCATGACGTACCGGCCGAAGGGCTTGAGGTCGCCCAAGTGGGGAATCCGGTCGCCGATGCGGTTGAAGTCGTCGAGGGTGAGGTCTACCTCGGCCTCGCGGGCAATGGCGAGGAGGTGCAGGACGGCGTTGGTCGAGCCGCCGAAGGCCATGGTGACGGCGATGGCGTTCTCGAAGGCCTTGCGGGTCATGATGTCCCGGGCGGTGATGCCGAGACGCAGCAGGTTCACGACGGCCTCGCCGGACTGGCGGGCGAAGTGGTCGCGGCGGCGGTCCGCCGAGGGCGGGGCGGCGGAGCCGGGCAGGGACATGCCGAGAGCCTCGCCGATGCAGGCCATGGTGTTCGCGGTGTACATGCCGCCGCAGGCACCCTCACCGGGGCAGATCGCCTTCTCGATGCGGGTGAGGTCCCCCACCGACATCTTCCCGGCGGCGCAGGCGCCGACGGCTTCGAACGCGTCGATCAGGGTGACTTCCTTCTCGGTGCCGTCCTCGAGCTTGACCCAGCCGGGCATGATCGTCCCGGCGTACAGGAACACGCTGGCCAGGTCGAGGCGGGCCGCAGCCATGAGCATCCCGGGCAGGGACTTGTCGCAGCCGGCGAGGAGGACCGAGCCGTCGATGCGCTCGGCTTCCATGACCGTCTCGACCGAGTCGGCGATGACCTCACGCGAGACGAGGGAGAAGTGCATGCCCTCGTGGCCCATGGAGATGCCGTCGGAGACGGAGATGGTGCCGAACTGCATAGGGAACCCGCCACCTGCGTGCACGCCCTCCTTGGCTCCCTGGGCGAGCCGGTTGAGTGAGAGGTTGCAGGGGGTGATCTCGTTCCAGGAACTGGCAACGCCGATCTGGGGCTTGACGAAGTCGTCGTCGCCCATGCCGACGGCCCGCAGCATTCCGCGCGCCGGCGCCCGCTCGATTCCATCGGTTACCGCACGGCTTCTTGGCTTGATGTCAGGGGTAGTCACGGTCATGCCTGAAAGTCTATGGGTAACCGTCGCGGCTTTCTGTTTTCTATTTCCGGGCTGTTACCGCCCGGCGGTTCGAACCTGCCCAACCTCCAGTTGGAAGGGTCCCTCCGGTACAATCGGCCGCAGTGGGCGAGCGCCCGCGGGCCGTGGGGGTTCGATGCCGCGGCCGACCCACCAGCCGGCACCCTAACTCCTTGGCGGAACATGACGTCCGAGCCTGCATCGTCTCCAGAGCATCTTTCCGGCGGCCAGGGGCTGAAGAACGCCCTCCGCCGGATCTTCGACTCGCAGATCCCGAACTACGGCGCCTACAACCTCGTCTTTGCCGCACCGGAGGAACCCGAAGAACCGGAGCAGGGGGAGCCTCCCGCGCCGGACGGGACGTCCTACGTGCTCGGCTACCGCTGGAAGCCGGCCGAACTGATGATTGCGCCTGTCCGGGTCGCGGACCTCAGTGGCGCAGGGTCCCCGGTGGAAATAAATATGACGAACCTGGCGCATGCGACCATGTGGGACGACAACACCTACGAGGTCGGCACCAGCACGGGGAAGGTCTTCCGGTTCGCCGTGGAGGACCAACCCGTACTCGATGTCGGTCCGGGCAACGGCATCGTCCTCGAGCAGGACGTCGACCGGATCGATTTCGACGCCTTCATGGAGGCCTTCATCGGGCTCGCCTAGCCCCTACCCCCACGGACCGCGCTGAACCAGATTCTCGGGGGCGGCGCTGCTGCCCAGCAGGTGGAGCTGACGCTCCAGGAGCCGGACGATGCGGGGCCAGAACGCCCCGGAATTGCCTCCGACGTGCGGGGTGATCAGCGCACCGGGCGCCCGCCACAGCGGGTGTTCCGCCGGCAGCGGTTCGGGATCCACGACGTCCAGGGCGGCGCGGAGCCTGCCCGCCACCACCTCCCGCGTCAGCGCTTCGGTGTCAACGACGGGGCCGCGGGCGACATTGACCACCAGGGCGCCGTCCGGAAGGGCGGCGAGCACCTCGGCCCCGATCAACCCCTGGGTCGCCTCCGTCAGCGGCGTGATGACGATGACCACGTCGTGGGTGGGCGCCAGTGCCACGAGCTCCGAGGCCGCGTGGACGTGCCCGGATTCGTCGTCGCGGGCGGAACTGCCGACCCGGGTGAGAAGGACGTCGAAGGCGTCGAGCCGGCGTTGAATCTCCCGGCCGATGCCGCCCACGCCGACCAGGAGCACGCGCCGGTCGGCGAGTCCCGGGTACCGCCGCGGCCGCCACAGGCCCTCGCGCTGATTGCGGACGGCGTCGTCGATTCCGCGCAGCGAGGCCAGGGCCAGGCCGACGGCGAGCTCGGCG
The DNA here is from genome assembly GCF_009828595.1 of Arthrobacter zhaoguopingii. GTDB lineage: Bacteria > Actinomycetota > Actinomycetes > Actinomycetales > Micrococcaceae > Arthrobacter_D > Arthrobacter_D zhaoguopingii. The sequence continues at coordinate 121,668 of NZ_WPNY01000008.1, read as the reverse complement.
GTCGCGGCGGCATGGACTCCCGAGGCGGTGGCGATGCCGACGCCGGGCCCGACGAGATCGGTCACCCCGTCGTAGCCGGTGGTCTGGGTTTGAACGAGCTTCAGGCCCGGCGCCGCGGGCAGGGCGGAGCGCAGGTCTGGGCTGCCGGTGTAGGGAAGGACAACGGCGTCGACCTCCGCCGGGTCAATTCCCGCCGGGGCGCTGTCGAAGTCCCAGACCGCCAGCCGGATGGCGCCGGCGGCGGGGGCGAGGGCCTCCCGCAGCTCCTCCGAGGGGACGGTGAGGGTTCGAATCGCCTGGCCGGGACTGCCGCTGGTCTCCATCGGGCCAGCCTAACGGCCGCCGCGGGCCGGAGCGCACCGCCGGTGCGGCGGCGCCGCCGCTGCGGGGGCGTGTGTGATCATACAAGGACCGGCGCCGCCTGCGAATGAGCTGCCGCCTGCCCACCACAGTTCAATCACCCCCGTTCAGCCACCTCCGGAGCCGCAGCTTGGATCGAGCCCTGTCGTACCTTACGTTCAACCCGGAGCACTTCGAGCGGCTCTCTCCGCGCCGTCGGATGCTGCTCAGCCAGGTGCCCCTTACCGCGACGGCCCTGATCCTCCTGGCCGTGGTGGCCATCTTCGCGCCGGCTCTCCTTGCAGGGACCCTGCTGCAGCTGTGCATGCTGATGCACCTGCTGCTGCTCGTACTCTGCGCCGCAGTCCCCTGGCACCGGCTCCCCCTGGCCGCGACGCTCGCGATACCGGTCCTCGAATTCGTTCCGATCGCCCTGATGCGCGAAGGAGCCGGCACCGAATTCACGGCCCTCGGCTTCCTCGCCGTCTTCCCGGTCATCTGGCTGACCGCATCGGGGATCCACCCCCGCGCCGCGATTCTCACCGGGGTGCTCGCCTCCCTGGCCGTGGTGTGGCTGCCGCAGTTTCTTCGGGGGCCCGTCACCGCCGAGGAACTGGCCCGGCCCATGCTCCTGCCCATCATGATGCTGGCCATCGGAATCACCATCAGCGCCATCACCGGGGGCTTTAGGAGCCAGCGGAGGATCCTTCAGAGCAAGGACGCCGAACTCCGCTCGCTCCTTCAGGCCAGCGCCCTGCGCGAACGGCTGCTCCACACCGTGGTGAACGCCGTCGACGTCGGGGTGCTCGCCGTCGACTCCTCAGGCAAGGAGATTCTCGCCAACCAGAAGCAGCGGCGGCTCATGCCCTCCACCGCGGCACCGGGCGGCGCCGTCCACGGCGAGGCCGCCGCCCCCATGTTTGAGGAAGACGGAACCACCGTCCTGCCGCCGGAACGGCGTCCGCTGTACCGGGCGGTCGGCGGCGAAATCTTTTCGAAGGAAGTGGTGCGGATCGGCGCCGGCCCGGAGCAGAAGACCCTTTCGGCGTCGGCGGCCCGGATGAAGTCCGACGACGGGCGCCATGACGGCACGGTTGTCACCTTCAGCGACGTGACCGAACTGATGTCGGCGCTGAACGCGAAACAAACCTTCATCTCCAACATCACCCACGAACTGCGCACCCCGCTGACCTCGATCGTGGGCTACGTGGAGATGCTCTCAGGCGTCGACGGCGCACCTGCACCGATGGTGGCCGGCCTCGACGTCGTCTCCCGCAATGCACAGCGCCTGCTCGGACTGGTCAACGACCTGCTGGGGACCGCCGACGGCCCGACGGCGCTGGACCCCTCCCCCATCGACTACGTCCAGGTGGTCTCCCAGGCCATCGCCTCGGCCACGCCCCGCGCCATCGAGGCGGGGGTCGTGCTCGACACCGATCTGGCGGACGGCCTGCGGGTGGTGTGCGACCCGGGGAAGATCGGGCAGGTGCTCGATAACCTCATCTCCAACGCAATCAAGTATTCGCCGCGCGGCGGCACCGTCACGGTTCACGCCCGGTCCGAGGACGGCCGGCTGCTGTGCACCGTGGCGGACACCGGGATGGGAATGAGCGAGGCCGACTGCCGCAACGTGTTCACCCGGTTCTTCCGCAGCCCGGAGGCGGTGCGTGCGGCGATCCCGGGCGTGGGGCTGGGCCTGGCCATCGTGAAGGAGATCATCGACCAGCACGACGGCGGGATCGAGTGCCGGAGCCGGCTCGGCGAGGGCACGTCCATGACCTTTTACCTGCCCCTGAGGCAGCCGGCCCTGAGCGTAAGCTGAGCGGCCGGTCCCTCGATTTTTCGATTCCGCAGGAGTGCTGGTAGAGTTTCATGCTGTTGCGGATGACACGGACTCGCAAAAAAGACCGTCTCGACGCCACGCACCTCTAGCTCAATTGGCAGAGCAATTGACTCTTAATCAATGGGTTCCGGGTTCAAGTCCCGGGGGGTGCACAGGGAAAATAGCGGCTCCTGCCCGACATCATGTCGGGTAGGGGCCGCTTTTCTTTTGCCTCAGGCCAGACCCCACTGGGCGACGTCGGGCCGGCCGTGAGGGGTTATGGAAATCCCTGGTTGGATCGGCCCATACCCAATCCATACTCGGGCCCGGCCCGCGGACCCCACGCCGGTGGTCACGGGCTGGCCCGGGCTGCGTCTATGCTTAAGACAGAAGCTCCCAGCGGGCTTCGAGGAACCCGGCAAGCTCTCGCCAGCTGCCGGGTTCCGTTCGTTGTAAGGTAAGTACGTCGCCACAGCCCAACCCGTGGGGCCGCAATCGACTCCTTCCGGCCTTCAGGAGCTCCGCGTGAAATCCAACGCCGATGACCCGCAGCGGTTCGACTTCCATCCCTGGCCGCAGCTGCCGCGTTCCGGCGGACGCTCCACTGCACGGATCGTGATCGGCAGCATCATTGTGGCCGTCATCGTCATCGACACGGCCCTTTCCGGGCCCAACCTCGGCCGCATCATCGTCGCCTGCATCATCCTGTACGTCGTGACCGTCTGGATGAGGCGCCAGCGCCCGCAGCAGCCGGACCGGTAGCCCGGCAGCGCTAGTCGTCGGCGGAGTGGCGTGACTCCTGGACCGCCGCGGACATAGCCACCGGCGGGCCGTCCACCGCGCAGTGGCGCAGGGTCGCGGCACCGGTCACAGCCGACCCGGTAGTCCATGCACCGGCAGCGCGGGCGGTGTCGGCGGTCTCAGCGCCGGTGGCGCCGGCGTCTGCGGGCTTCGGCGTCTTTGTTGTCGGTGCCGCCGGGCGATCCGCCCCTTCGGGCAGTGCGGGGTTGCGGATCGTCACTGCGGCCAGGACCGCTGCGGCGGCAAGGACCCCGGCGCACATCATCGCCGCGAACCGGAACCCTTCGGCGAAGACCGGCGGATCCGTGTAGGCGTCCCCGGACAGTCCGGCGAGGGCCGGAAGCACCGCGATGGCGAGAAGGCCCGCGGCGCGGGCGACCGCGTTGTTGACGCCGGATGCGAGGCCGGCCTGCGCGTCGGGGACCGAGGACAGCGCCGTGGAGGTCAGCGGCGCGACCAGCAGGGAAAGCCCGAGCCCAAGGACGACAACCGAGGGAAGAACATCGATCCAGTAGGAGGACCCCTCGCCGATGCCCAGCATCATCAGCGCCGCTATTGCGCAGATGGCCGGGCCCACCGCCATGGGCACCCGCGGCCCGATACGCACGCTCAGCGCACCTGCCCGGGAGGACAGCAGGAGCATCAGCACGGTGACCGGCAGCAGGGCAATTCCCGCGGCAAGCGGAGAGAACCCGGCGACGACCTGCAGGTGGACGACGAGCAGGAAGAAGATGCCCCCGAAGGCACCATAGATCAGGAAGGTGACGGCGTTGGTGGCACTGAACTGGCGCACCGCGAAAATGCCCAGCGGCAGCATGGGCCGCGCCAGCCTGCTTTCCGTGACGAAAAAGGCGATGGTGCACACCGTGCCAAAGGCGGCCGCGGTGACCACCGGCGCGGCCAGAGGCCCGGCGGTGGGGATGTCGATCAGCGCGTAGGTCCAGCCGCCCAGCGCCCCCGCCCCCAGCAGGCCGCCGAGGTAGTCGGGGGTGCCGGTGGCAGAGGGATTGCGGGTTTCCGGGACGTGGCGGTGGGAGATGATGACGACGACGACGGCGATCGGCACGTTGATGAGGAAGATCCACCGCCAGGAGACGCTCTCGACAAGCCAGCCGCCCAGGAAGGGCCCGATGGCCGTCGCCACACCTCCGAGTCCCGACCACGCGCCGATGGCCCGCGCGCGGTCCTCCCACACGAATGATGCCTGGATCATGGCCAGACTGCCCGGCGTCAGCAGGGCCCCTCCGATGCCCTGCAGGGCACGCGCGGCGATCAGGGTGCCGGCATTGGGGGCCAGCCCGCACAGCAGCGAGGCCACGGCGAACCATACGACGCCGATGACGAACACGCGCTTGCGGCCGTACCGGTCGCCGAGCGATCCGCCCAGCAGGATGAAGGCGGCCAGGGTCAGCGTGTAGGCCGTGATCGTCCACTGCAGGACCTCGAAGGGGGCATCGAATTCCTCGCCGATCGCGGGAAGCGCCACGTTGACGACCGTGGCGTCGATTCCCGCGATTGCCGACCCCAGAATGGAGGCCAGCAACAGCCAGCGGCCTGACGCCGACCCAAACCGTACAACCTCGTTCATGAATTCTCTGCTTCCCGGCAGGCCTCCCGTCGGCTGCCAAGAGTCAGTGTCCCATCCACCCGAAAGCCAAACAAGGAAGGGGCCCGGGAACCTGCCAGCATGACGCGGCGGCTCCCGGGCACCGGCGGGCGCTCAGGAGCTGGAGGCCTCCTTGTTGACGTCCGTCGGTGAGTCATACTCCCGGTCGGGCAGCCCCCGCAGGGTCTGCATCACCTCGTCACCGGCGCCTGAGCCCTCCGCGTGCTTCACCAGGTCGTCCTTGGATACGGGGTAGTCGATCCCCCCGAGCGCCTTCTGGATATCGATCGGGCTTGGATTGGCCATTGCGTGCATCCCTTCTGTTGATGGACCGATTCACTGGCCGAGGATCGCCCCGGCAGCGTCTGTGGCACGGTCGGTGACCGTCGTCGGGTCGGCGGCCCCGGCCGGCACGCCCCGGTCCTCCGACCCGCGCCGGGTCACGACGCGCCCTCCACCACCGGGCCCGGCCCCCGGATCTTCCGCACCACCGCCGAGGTGGACCGTTCGGGAACGTAGTCGAGGATCCGCACCGACCCGCCGCAGGCCTCCACGGCCGGTGTCTCGGCGAGCATCTGTTCGGAGTAGTCGCCGCCCTTGGCGTAGATGTCCGGGCGGAGGGCCTCGATCAGGGGCACCGGGGTGTCGGTGCTGAACACCGTGACGTAGTCGACGCAGCTCAGGGCGGCCAGCACACCGGCCCGGTCGGCGACCGGGTTGATGGGGCGGTCGGGGCCCTTGAGCCGCCGCACGCCGTCGTCGTCGTTAACGGCGACGACAAGCACGTCACCGAGCTGCTTGGCCTGGTTGAGGTAGGCGGTGTGGCCGCGGTGGAGCACGTCGAAACAGCCGTTGGTGAGCACGATCCTCCGTCCCTCCGCCCGCTCCCGCCGGATGGCCTGCAGCAGCTCGTCCGGTTCGAGCGCCGTCCCCGCGAAGCTGCCCAGGTGCTGGGCGAGGTCGGCGGCCGAACAGACCGAGGTGCCGGCGCGGTGCACCACGATGTCGGCGCCTGCCTGGGCGAGGTCGAGGCTTGTCGTCAGCGGCAACCCGGCGGCGCGGGCGGCGGCCAGGCAGGCCACGAAGGTGTCCCCCGCGCCGGAGGCCTGCTTCTCGGTGGCGGGCCTCGCCCAGGTGCGGTGGAACTCCCTGTCGGCGGTCAGCAGGACCGTGCCGTCCCGGTCGAGGGTGACGACGACGGCGGCCGCTCCACTGGCCTCGAGCAGGTCGGCGGTGCGCTCGCGCACCGCCCGGGCCCGGTCCCCCCGCGGGTCGAGCCGCTCCCCGAGCAGTCCTGCCGCCTCGCGGGCGTTGGGCGTGACCAGGTCGGGGCGCAGTGCGGCCCACGCGGCCGGGTCGTGGGCGTCGACGAGGGTCAGACGGTCCCCTGGTGCGGCCGCGAGCGCGTCGCGGACCTGACCGTCGAGGACGCCGGAGCCGTAGTCGCACACGATGACGGCGTCGCTGCCGTCGACCGCAGCCGCGGCCTCGGCGGCTACCCGCGCAGCGGCACCGGCCGGCACCCTCCGTGGGGTCTCATCGAGGCGCAGCAGCACCTGGTCGCCGCCGAGGATGCGGTACTTGGTGGTGGTGGTGATGGCCGGATCCTCGACGAGGTGGGTGACGTCCACACCCGCCGCGGCGAGTAGTCCGCGCAACCGGGCGCCGGCGTCATCGGCGCCCGTGAGCCCGCACAGGCGCACCCGGGCGCCGAGGGCGGCGAGGTTCATCGCGGTGTTGGCCGCGCCGCCCGGTGCGTAGTCCCGGCGGTCGAGCTCCACCACCGGGGCCGGAGCCTCCCGGCAGAGCCGCTCGATGGTGCCGCTGAACCAGCCGTCGAGCATCACATCACCCACCACCGTGATGACCGGCGATATCCCGGCGATGCTCAGCGGAACCCAGCCGGCCAGGCCGCGGACCTCCTCGAGGCCGCCCATCAGGGTTTTCCCACCGGAGGGGAACTGATGTGCACCACCTTGACCAGGGTGAACTCGTCGAGCAGTTCGGGCCCGTAGCCGAACCCCTCGCCGCTGATCCCCCGCGGCTGGGCCGAGCCACCGGGGGCACCGCCGAAGACGGCGTTCACCTTCACGGTGCCCACGGGAAGGGTGGCGACGGCGCGCTGGGCGTTGGCGATGCTGCCGGTCAGCACGGTCGCGGCCAGGCCGTACCGGCCGGACGCCGCGCGGGCCAGGCCCTCTTCGAAGCTCTCGACGACGCTCACCGGGGCCACCGGGCCGAAGGTCTCCTCGGTCATCACCCGCATCACCTCGGTGCAGCCCAGGAGCACCGTGGCCGGGTAGTGGGCGCCCGGGCCCTCCGGGATCCTCCCCCCAATGGCCCGCACCGCGCCGAAGGTGATCGCCTCGGAAACCTGGGCGTGGACCTCCTCGCGCAGCCGAGTGTCAACAAGGGGCGCGAATGCTCCGCCGTCGTTGCGGCGCCGGGCCTGCTCGACGAGCGCCTCGGCGAAGCGCCCGAAAATCCCGCGGTGCACGTAGATCCGCTCAACGGCCGTGCAGATCTGCCCGCTGTTGCTGAACGCGCCGACCGCGGCCTGTTCCGCGGCCCACACCGGGTCCACGTCGTCGTCGATGACGAGCGGATCATTGCCGCCGTTCTCCCGCAGCACATGCGAACCGGTAAGCGCAGCGGCACGGGCGATGCGCTCTCCCGTGGCGCTTGAGCCGACATGGGCGAAGACATCGACCCCGCTCTGCCGGGTCAGGATGGCGCCGACCTCGGCTCCGCCGGTGAGGGTGATGAGCACCCCGTAGGGGAAGGCCTGCGAGAGGACCTCCCCGAGCCGAACGCCGAGGTGGGGGCAGCGCTCACTGGGCTTGTGCACCACGGTGTTGCCCGTCACCAGCGCCGCCGCGATCAACCCCACAGCGACGGCCACCGGGTCGTTCCAGGGGGTCAGCAGGACGGCGACTCCACGGGGCCCGGCCAGTGTGTAGTCCGCCGCGAGCACCGCTCCGCGCAGGGCGTGACCACGGTGCACCGGCCCCAGCTCGGCGTACTGCTCAAGGGCCGACACCCCCGCGTGCACCCCGGCCAGTGCCTCCTCCACCGGGCGTCCCGTCTCGCGGGCGTTCAGCTCCGCGAGCTCCCGCGCCGCGGCCCGCAGGGCATCGGCCGCCGAGCGCAGGTGGCGGCCGCGGGCCGCCGGGTCGGTGGCGGCCCACTCGGGGTGGACGGTGCGGGCGAGGGACAGGGCAATCTCCACCTGCTCCGGGGTCGAGGATTCGAGGGTCCCGACAAGCGTCCCGTCCCGGGGATCCAGCACGGTAATTGCGTCGGCCGCCGCGGGCGAATCGACGTGGGAGTTGGTGGACATCGCGCTCCTTGGCAGGTTCTCCGGGTCGGCCCTCGGCGGCTCAGATATTCCGGCGGGTAGCTAGACCAATACCCCGGCGTCCATGAATTTACACAGCCCCGGCGTGGAGATTTAGAAATTGTCCTGCGTCCCTGCCGGAACCTATGGTTTCCTCAGCACGGCCAGCGGAGACGGTGCGTCAACGCCGGAATGGACCCGGGATGCGGCCCGGAGGTGAATCAGGAGGGATCATGAACCACGCCCTGCCGGCGGTGGCCGAAAGCACTGACGCAACCACCCGGGGAGTCGGGCCGGTGGGTCCGGCCTTCGAGGATGTCCAGCGCATTGCGGTACTGCGCGGCGGAGGCCTCGGGGACCTGATGTTCGCCGTGCCCGCCATCGACGCCCTCAAGGCCCGGTACCCCCAGGCACGCATCACCCTGCTGGGCACCCCGCTCGCCGCCGCGCTGCTCCGGGACCGCCCCGGCCCGGTGTCCGACGTCGAGATCCTTCCGGTGGCGCCGGGTATCCGCGAGGGGTTGGCCGACCCGCTGGCGGTGGAGGAGTTCTTCCACCGGATGGCTGCGCTGAACTTCGACCTGGCCGTCCAAATCCACGGCGGCGGGCGCAACTCCAATCCGTTCCTGCTCCGCCTCGGCGCCCGTCACACCATCGGCACCCGGACCCCCGACGCTGCGGCACTGGAACGCACGATTCCCTACATCTACTACCAGCACGAAGTCTTCCGTGCCCTTGAGGTTGCCGGCCTCGCGGGGGCCGAACCGCGGATCCTCGAACCGCGGATCGCGGTACGGGCCGGCGAACTCGACGACGCCGCCCGGCTCGTGCCCGGCGACGGCCCGCTGGTGACCCTCCATCCGGGCGCGACGGATCCGCGCCGGCGCTGGCCGGCGGAATCCTTCGCGGCGGTGGCCGCCCTGGCGGCCGCGGACGGCGCCCGGGTCCTCGTCGTGGGCGACGAGGGAGACATCCCGGCCGCGCAGGAGATCCTTCGGCGCGCACGCCGGCAGGCGCCCGGCTCCTCTATCACCTCACTTGCCGGAGACCTTGACCTGGGCCAGCTGGCCGGCGTGCTCGCCGCAAGCACCGTAGTCGTCGGCAACGACAGCGGACCACGCCACCTGGCGCAGGCCGTGGGCACCCCGACCGTCGGGGTCTACTGGATCGGCAACGTCATTAGCGCCGGCGCCATCGGCCGCGCACTGCACCGGGTCCACCTCGCCTGGGTCATCGCCTGCCCCACCTGCGGGGTGGACGTGACCCAGGTGGGCTGGACGGCCGAACGGTGCGAGCACGACGACTCGCTGGTCGGGTCCGTCCAGCCCGACGCCGTCTACTCGGACGTACGCGAACTCATGGCCACGAACCTTCCTCTTCGTGGCAGATGAGCATCTGGCGCACCTCGCAGCCCGTCGGCTGCGACAGGGCGAACAGGATGGCGGCGGCCACCCGCTCGGGGTCGTTGAGCCGTGAGTCGTCCTGCGGCTTGTATCGTTCGTCGCGGTCGTCGAAGAACCGGGTCTTCATGCCCCCCGGGATGATGGTGGTGACCCCGATCCGGCCGGAGGTTTCGGCTGCGAGGGCGTGGGAGAAGCCGACGACGCCGAACTTCGAGGCGCAGTAGGCGGTGGCGTCGGCCACCGCCCGGATGCCGAGGGTGGAGGCGATCGTTACCACCCGTCCGTGGACGGGCAGGAGGTAGGGCAGGGCGGCGCGGACGGTGGAGACGGTGCCGAGCAGGTTGACGCCCAAGACCTTCTCCCACTGCTCGGCCGGGACGTCTTCGAGCTTTCCGCAGCGGTCGATGCCGGCGGCGGTCACCACGGCGTCGAGCCCGCCGAGCGTCTCGCCCGCCTCCCGGACGGCGGCCTCGACCGCGCTCCGGTCGGCTACGTCGACCTCGAAGGCCTTGACCCCGGAGACCCGGCTGACGTCGAGGTCAAGGACGACCGGGGTGCCGCCGGCGGCCAGGACGGCCTCCACGACGGCGGCGCCGAGGCCGGAGCCTCCCCCGGTGACGAGCACCCGCCCGGGGTTGGACGCGGCCGGGGACTGGTGGTCAGTTGCTGGAGGTGTCATTTCTTCCTTTCGGTTGCTGCTTCAGGTGCCCCGGCCCGGCGGATCGACCGGGCCGTCAAGAGAGCGGGGCCGCTCAGCCCACGCGGGCCAGGGCGGCCGCGAGTATCGTGGTGGAACGGGCCGGAATGTAGGGAACGGTGACGGTCCTGCCGCCCCAGCCGGCGACGAGGCGCGCCTCCGGCAGGTCGGCGGCGGCGTAGTCGCCGCCCTTGACCCAGATGTCCGGCCGCAGGCGTTCCAGGGCGTTTTCCGGGGTCGATTCCTCGAAGACCAGCACCGCGTCGACGCATTCAAGGGCAAGGAGCAGTTCCACCCGGTCCTGAAGCTGCATGATCGGCCGGGTTTCGCCCTTGAGGCGGCGCACCGAGGCATCCGAATTCAGGCACACAATGAGGCAGTCTCCCAGCCCGCGGGCGGCGGCGAGGGTGCGGGCATGACCGGCGTGGAGCAGGTCGAAGCAGCCTCCGGTGGCCACCACCGTGCCGCCCGCCCCGCGCGTCCGCCGGGCCGTGTCCAGGGCATCCGCGCCGGGGACCGCGAGTGCCGCCGGTTCCCGGACGGCGCGGAGGGAGGACACCCCGCCGGCGCCCAGGAAGGCGGCTGCGGCCTGCACCGCCTCCTGTGCGGCGGCGTCGAGGGGATACCCGCTGGCCAGGGCTACAGCGAGGGTGGCGGCGAAGCGGTCTCCCGCGCCGCAGGGATCGGGGGCGGTGACCTTCGGGGCGGGCACGGCCTGGGGCAGGGCATCCTCCGCCGAAACCAGTGCACCCCGTTCCCCCAGGGTCACCACCACGGCGCGGGCCTTCCACCGCGTGCGCAGGCGGTCTGCGGCCTCGGCGGCCGCGGCGGTGGGCTCGCCGTCGACCCCGGCGAACCGGAGCGCCTCGGCGAAGTTGGGCGTCACCGCGGTGGTTCCGGGCAGCGGGTCGGCCCCCGACGGGTGCGGGTCCCAGACCACCGGGACCCGTCCCACCTGCCTCGCCAGCGCCCGGCGCAGGTCGTCGTTGAGCAGCAGCCCCCGGCCGTAGTCGGCCGCCACGATCGCCTCGGCGCGCTCAAGGGCGGCCACCATCTCCGGGGTGCAGGCCGGCACCGGTGCCGGCGCGCACCCCTCATCGAAGCGCACGATCGCGTGCCCGGCGGCCCGGACCCGGGTCTTCACCGGGGTCGGGGCGCCGGACGGGCCTGCGGTCACGGTGATCCCCTTGAGCTCGGCGCGCAGGAAGACCGCGGCGTCGTCGTCGGAGAGCACCGTGACCAGTTCGGTGTCGTGGCCGTCCCGCTGGAGCATCCGCGCCACCAGCCCGGCGCCGCCGGCCCGCCGCTGCACCGTGTCGACGTCGACGACCGGCACGGGGGCATCCGGGGAGAGGCGTTCCGCCGCTCCGGACAGGTCGGCGTCCAGGAGGACATCGCCGATCACCAGGACCCTCATGAGCGTTCCTCCCGGTACCGGCGCACTTCCGAATCGAACGCCCGGCAGAGCGCGTGCAGGGCGATCAGGTGTCCCTCCTGGGCGTTGGCCGAGGCCGCCTCCACCGCAACGTAGTCGTCGACGCAGCAGCTGAGCGGGTTGGGCGCCGGACCGGTGAGGGCCCAGGTGATGATGCCCGCCGCGCGGGCCGCCTCCACCGCGTGCAGCAGGTTGGGGCTTTTCCCGCTCGTGCTCAACAGGATCAGCACGTCGCCCCGCCGGCCGTGGGCGCGCACCTGGCGGGCGAACAGCTGGTCGTACCCGTAGTCGTTGGCGATCGCGGTCACCGCCGAGCTCTCGGCATGGAGGGAAATCGCGGAGAACGGTTCGCGCTCGCCGTCGAACCTTCCGACCAGTTCGGCGGTGAGGTGCTGCGCCTCAGCGGCCGACCCGCCGTTTCCTGCGGCGAGCAGCCGGCTCCCGGCCAGGAGGCGCCCGGCCAGCTCCACTCCCCAGCGGGCGAGGTGGTCCGCCTCTGCGCGCAGGGATTCGAGGGCGGGAAGGACCGCCGCGAGGTGGTCCACGACGGCCTTCAGGGAGTGCGCATGCCGCTCGTCGGAGAATCCGTCGAGTCCGGCCGGAAGGTCCCGGTGGTGGGCCGGCAGGGTTCCAAGTGGCCGGCCGGCGTTGAGGTATTCGGCGGTCACAGCGCCCTCCCTCCCGTGCTCTCCAGCGGGCGCGGCAGCGGAAGCCCCTGCGCCTCATCGGCCAGGCGTGCGCTGCCCAGTGTCAGCAGGTAGGCCTTTTCGGTGTCCGCGGCGATCCGGTTCCAGGAATACCGGGCCCGGACCCGCCGGTTTCCGTTCCGGCCAAGTTCGGTGCCCCAGCCGGGGCTGTCGAGGATCTCCTTGACCGCACCGGCGATGGCACCGGGGTCCTGCGGCGGAACGTGCCTGCCGGTGCGTCCGTCGACCACCGTGTCGACAAGTCCCCCGACGGCCGCGGCGACAACGGGAACCCCGCACGCCATGGCCTCGAGGGGGACGATGCCGAAAGGCTCATACCAGGGGGCGCAGACGACGGCATCGGCGCTGCGCAGGACCGGGGGCATGTCCTCCCGCCCCACCTGGCCCGCGAACACCACCCGGTCCTCGACCTCCAGGTCGGCGGCAAGGGCCTTCAGCCGCCGTGCCTCAGGATCCTCCTCGAGGCGGGCCGCGTTTCCGGGGCCGCCGACGAGCACAAGCTCGACGTCGTAGCCGCCGTCGGCGAGGATCCGCAGGGCGCGGATCGCCAGGTCCATGCCCTTGCGTGGAACGAGGCGTCCGACCGAAACGATCCGGTGTGCGCGCCCGCGGGGAGCTGCGGGCCCCGACGGGGAAAACAGGTCGAGGTCGACCCCGCACGGTGCAATGGAGACCCGGGTGCCGGGGATGCCGAGCGCCTTGAGCTCGAAAACCTCGTCGCTGCAGGTGGCGATGATCCGGTCCGCATCCCGGCCGACGGCCGTCTCAAGCCGGATGCGCTCCGCGGGACTGGTGTCCTCACCGCCCTGATGTCGCCGCTTCACCGTGCCCAGGGCGTGGAAGGTCTGGACAACCACCGGCCGGCGGGTGGGAGGGCACTGCGCGGCCGCGTCGAGGCAGGCCAGCCCGGACATCCAGAAATGTCCGTGCACCACCTCGGGCGGGCGGGCCCCCCAGTCCGCCAGGATGCCCCGGGCGAAGTCCGGCATGAACGGCAGCAGCTGGTCCTTCGGCACTGCACGGGGAGGACCGGCATCCACGTGGACGATGTCGAGGCCCGCGGCGGAACGCACGCGCCGGGGCAGGCCGGGATCGTCCCGTCGGGTGTAGACCGTGACGTCGTGGCCGCGCTGCGCGAGGGCACGGGACAGCTCCGCGACATGCACGTTCTGCCCGCCGGCGTCGACTCCGCCCAGGGCCGCGAGCGGACTCGCGTGTTCGGAAACCAGGGATATCCTCACTGCGCTCTCCTTTTGGTTACTGCCAGGACCCGTCCGCGCCCGGCGGCGGCATCCAGCACGTCGTCCCAGTCCGCAAGGAACCGGGCGAGGGAATAACGGTCGAGGGCCGCCCGGCGGGCGGCGCGGCCGCGGGAACGGGCCTCGTCCGGGTCGGCCAGCAGCCGCGCCGCCATGGCCGTGAGCTCACCGACGTCCGTCGAGACGGCTCCGGCCTCGGGCGGGACAGCCCGGACTGCCTCGGTGGTCGCGAGGACCAGCACGGGCATGCCAAGGTGCATCGCCTCGAGCAGGGCGAGGCCAAGCGAAGTCCACCGCAGGGGGTGGAGGTAGGCGCGGGAGCGGGCCAGCCGGGAGTGGAGCTGCGCGGTGGGCAGGTCGCCTCCGAGCCGCAGCCGTTCCGGGGGCAGCCCGAGCAGGTCCGGAAGGCCGTCGCCGCCCATGCCGAACACCTCAAGGGGTGCGGTGGGGGCGAAGCGGGCCAGCAGGTCGGTGCCGGTGACGCGTCCCCTGCGGACGGGTTCGTTAATGACCACCGCGAGCTGTTCCAGGTCCCCGGTGTAGAGCGGGCCGGGATCGACAATGCCGTGTTCGACGACGGTGGTCCGGGCCATCCCGTTGTCCCACATCAGCTCGTTGAAATGGGTGACATGGACCACGGGGATGAGGTCCTGCCCCCCGAGGGGATGAAGCGCCGACGGAACGTCGCCTTTGGGGGTGTTGTGCTCGAGGAAGACGGCCGGCAGGTCCCGTCCGGGCGTGCGGTTCAGGAGCCGCTCGCACTCCGCGATTTCCTCGACCCGCTGCAGGACGACGACATCGATGTCCTGCCCGGCGAGCTCCCCGGGCTCCACCTCACGCACAGAATCAGGCCAGTCCCTCCCCGCGCGTCCCAGACCCCACGGCCCGCCCTCGGCGGTGGTGGGAAGCAGGTAGGTGTGGCTGCCGCGCACGAAGGCGTCGGTCCACCCTCCATGGACGTGCCAGAGCAGGATTCTCATTGGCTTCCCCGTTCCCGGCCGCGCGCCTCCGCGCGGCCGATGCGGCGCCGCGAACCGAGCGATGCCACCCCGGCGGTCAGCCGGCGGACGGCGTCGACGACCTCCTCGGGCTGGACGCTTGAGAGGCACGGATGGCCCGGCACCGGGCAGGTCCGGGCGCGGCTCCCGGCGCAGGACGCGCCCTGGTCTCCGAGGAGTTCAACGGGCACCTTGTAGGGCGCCCACCGCACGGCGGGGACCACGGGGGAGAACAGGCAGGCCACCGGAGTCCCCACGGCGGCGGCGAGGTGGGCCGGCCCGGTGTTGCCGGTGATGACGGCCGCAGCGCCCTGCACGACGGCGGCCAGGGAGGCAAGGTCCGTGCGGCCTCCGAGGTCGAGGCCCTCGGGGCCGGCGACCGTCGCGGTGAGCCCGGTCTCCGCAGGTCCGCCCGTGACGACCACCCGGAAGCCCGCGGCGGTGAGCAGTTCGACGGCGGCCGCATGGTGCAGCGGAGGCCAGGCACGCGCCGGTACGGCGGACCCGGGATGCACGACGACATAGGGTGCCTCCCCCACCAGGGCCGATATGTCGGGGAGACCGGTGACGTGGAGACGTCCGTCATCGTCCGGGGGGAGCTGGTAGCCGGCGGCCGCGGCGATGCGCAGCGCGCGTTCGGCCTCGGGCTGGTCCTCGGGGAAGTCCTCGCCCGGCTTGAGCCGGACATCGAGCAGGGACCCGGCGTAGTCGACCGACGCCCCCGTGATGCGCCCGATGCCGGCGAGCCGCAGCGCGAGGGCCAGCGGCAGCGGCGACTGGTGGAAGGAGGTGAGGATGACCGCCTCCGCGGCGCCGGATGCCTCGGCGTGGTCGATGACCTCCCGCAGCAGGCCGGAGGTGACCGGCGGTGCCGGATCGACGATCCAGGGCGCCGCCCAGGTGAGCACGTCCACGACGCCGGGCAGCAGCCGGGCCGCCGGGGCGCCCTGCGGCCCGCACAGCATGACAACCTCGGAGGGTGCTCCCCCGCGCCCGGCGGCGACGGCGCGGACAGCCGGTCCGGCGAGCAGGACGTCCCCCACGCTGTCGAGGCGGGCCACCAGCACGCGCCCGGTCACCGCGGATCCCGCCAGAGCAGCTCCACGGCGGCCCCGAGGGAGGAGGCGACGGCAGGTGCGGCCGCGATCTCCTCCGGGCGGGTGACGGCGGTGGGCACCAGGACACCGGCCGCCCCGGCGGCCCGGGCGGCCCCCATGTCGGCTCCGATGTCCCCGATCACCGCCACCTGGCCGGGCTCGAACCCGAGCCTGCGGCAGGCGCCCAGGACCATGCCGGGCTCCGGCTTCCGGCAGGCACACCCGTCGGCCGGGCCGTGGGGGCAGACCTCCCAGACGGCGAAGGGGCCAAGGATCTCCTCGATCCTGGCGTGGACGGCATCCACCTGCGCGCGGGTCAGGATCCCCCTCGCGATCCCGGACTGGTTCGTCACGACCCCCACGGCGACGCCGGCGCCCCGCAGCCGGTCGAGGACCTCCCGGGCACCGGGCATCTCCTCGACGAGCGCGGGCTCGCCGTTGTACGGGACGTCGACTACAAGCGTCCCGTCGCGGTCGAACAGGACCGCCTTCGGAGCGGCCGCAGCCAAAGCCCTGCTTCTCATACAAGCTCTGTTCCCGAGAAGAAGCAGTGCTAAACACTTGAGGGTCAACTTCTTTCCGCCCGGCCGCCGGGAAGTGCCCGGCCCGGCGTCCGCTTCCTCTGCGAGGATGGGGCCATGGCATCGAACGTCTCCGCGCCCCCGCCCCCGGACGGCCGGCCGGAACTGCTGGCTCTGCGCGCCCTGAAGCTGGGCGATCTCCTGGTAGCCGTGCCCGCACTGCGCGGACTGCGCCGTGCCTTTCCCGGGCACCGCATCCGGTACGCCGCCCAGGCCTGGCTGGCACCCATCGTGGCGCTGACCGACGCCGTCGATGAGCTGCTTCCCACGCACGGACTCGACGACCCCCTGGACCTTGCCCCCGGGAGTATCGACATCGCCGTCAACCTCCACGGCAACGGACCGGAGAGCCGCGGGCGGCTCGAGGAGATCGTTCCGGCCCGCCGCATGGGCCACCGCTCACCCGGGTGGGACGGCCCGGCCTGGCAGGACGGCGTCCACGAGCGGCACCGGTGGGCCGACCTCGTGTCCTGGCACGGCGTGCCGGCCGATCCGCTGGACCTGCGCCTGCGCGTCCCCGATGAGGAAAGCCCCGCGCCCGGGGCCGTCGTCGTGCACGTCGGGGCAGCGTATGGGAGCCGGCTGTGGCCGGTGGACCGCTTCGCCGCCGTCTCCAAGGCCCTCACCGGGGCCGGCCACAAGGTGCTGTTGACCGGCAGCGCCGGTGAGCGGGCGCGGGCGCTGGCGGTTGCCGAGGCCGCGGGGCTTCCCGAGCGCGCAGTCGTTGCCGGGGAACTGCCGCTCGAGCGGTTCGCGGCGCTCGTGGCCGGGGCTCGCCTCGTCGTGTCGGCCGATACCGGTGCCGCCCATCTCGCCTCCGCCTACGCCCGCCCCTCCGTTGTGCTCTTCGGGCCGGCGCCGGTCGAGGAGTGGGGCCCTCCGCCCGGGCCGCACATCGTGCTCACCGACGCCTCAAAGCGGGTCGGCGAAACCTTCGCCACAGACCCGGACCCGGCGCTGCTCGCGGTGACCCCCGATGCGGTGCTCGCCGCGGCCTCCCGGCTCGGCGTGTACTAGCGCGGGCTCGATGGCCCTTGCCCACCGGACACCCCTGGGCGGACCGCACGGGTTCAGGCGATCCGGATGTCCGCAGGTCCGCGGCCCGCCGCGCCCGTCAGCCGCTCCTGAAGCAGCACCAGGATGCGGGCCAGCTTCCGGGACACCTGCATCTGGGTCATCCCGAGGTGCTCACCGATCTGCTGCTGGGTCTCCTCCTTAAAATACCTCCGGTACAGCAGTTCCTTCTCCGCAGGCGTGAGGCCGTTGACCGCCGCCCGCAGCGAAACGATGTCGTCGCTGCGCTCGATGCAGTTATCCGGCGAGGGCAGAGTGTCCCCCCAGCTCTTGCCGTCGAAGGGTGCGTCGAGGGATTCCGGCCGCAGGCTCGTTGCGCAGGTCAGCGCCTCGGCCACCACCGACTCCTCGGCGCCCAGCTCGGCCGCCAGCTCCCTCGCAGTCGGTTCCCGCCCGAGCCGCTGCGCCAGCACGGGGGCGGCCCGCACGGCTTCGGTCCTCAGATCCTGGAGGTGGCGTGGCGGACGGATCACCCAGCAGCAGTCGCGCAGGTACCGCTTGATCTCACCGGTGATGGTGGGAATGGCGAACGAGGCAAAGGGCACTCCCCGAGCTGGATTGAACCGCTGCACGGCTTTGATCAGGCCGAGGTAGGCCACCTGCCGGATGTCCGCGGCGTCCGGGCCGAACGAGGAAAAGGACCGCGCGACCGACTCGGCAAGGTCCAGGTGGCGCAGTGTGATGTCGTCCCGCAGGGCGGTCCGCAACGGTCCGTCGGTCCTGCCTTGAGGCTCGAACGGGGGCGTCGGGGCGTCGGCAGGATTCGGCATATGGTTCTCCAGTTCGGCGTGTCCAACTGACCCCCCCAAGGAACCATGGGCACTTGTACCCTGCAACGATTAGCTAAAAGTTCTGCTCCCGAAAATCTTCTATTTTCAATTCCGATGGAGTATGCGTTCTGACGCCGGGTCAGGTGCTGATGGTGGCCGCCGGCCCGGAGGACTCCGGCCCGGGAACGGCGTCGTCCTGGAGTGCTGAGGCGACCTCCGGGGCTGCCGCGGCGGCCGCCCAGTTCCATCGGGGGGCGCCGAGTTCCTTAATCACGCTCTGGAGGTGCGTGCGGAGTTCATCGGAGACAAGGCCGCCGCCTGCCACGAGGGTGCGTTCGACGTCGTCGGCCCGGATGAGCACCTCACGGCCAGCGTCGGTGATGGAGACAAGGTGGGACCGGCGGTCGAGGTCGTTCCGCACGCGGGCCACATGGCCGCGGGATTCGAGCCGGGCAAGGGTTTTGCCCATGGTCTGGGCCTGGACCCGGACGATCTGGGCAAGGCTCGCCTGCGTCATGGCGCCCTGCGACGCGAGGACTCCCAGTGCGATCACTCCGGCGTGGGTAACGCCAATGTCCACCAGCCGCTCATTCCAGGCGTGCTCGACCAGGCGGGCAGCCGTCGTCAGCAGTCGGCCCGTGGGCCATTGCTCCAGATCCGGCATGAAATTGTGCACTCCCTTTCGCTAAGCTGATCAACGCTCATGGATGGCGCCAACCCGTCCCCTTTATGATAACTAGGCGTCCCAGTCATTTTTAATGCCTTCGCGCCGCCCCTATTGAACTGAGGAACCCGCATGACACAACAACTGTCGGCCGGAGATCATGCCCCCGACTTTACGCTCACTGACGCGTTTGGCAACTCGGTGTCGCTCTCGGAGTTCCGCGGCGAGAAGGTCGTCGTCTACTTCTACCCGGCGGCCGCCACCCCCGGCTGCACCACCCAGGCGTGCGATTTCCGTGACAACCTCTCCTCCCTCGCAGCGGCCGGGTACCGGGTCCTGGGAGTATCCCCCGACGCCCCGGACAAACTCCGTGCCTTCAGCGAGGACGAGCACCTGACGTTCCCGCTGCTCTCCGATGAGGACCACACGGTCGCCGAAGCGTGGGGCGCGTGGGGCGAGAAGAGGAACTACGGAAAGACCTACGAGGGCCTGATCCGCTCGACCGTCGTCCTCGACGGGGACGGGCACGTGGCGCTGGCACAGTACAACGTCAAGGCCACCGGACACGTCGCCAAGCTGCGCCGCGACCTCGGGGTTTCCTGATTCCCGTAGACTAAAGGCCGACGCTGCGCTTTCGCGCAGCGTCGGCGCGCGAGTGGCGGAATTGGCAGACGCGCTGGATTTAGGTTCCAGTGTCTTCGGACGTGGGGGTTCAAGTCCCCCCTTGCGCACTTCAACGCCGGCCCCTGGCCGGCACCCAACGGCACCTTGGTCTTCGGACCGGGGTGCCGTTCTTTCGTTGGGCCCCGCCGGCCCCGGCCCCGCCGGCCCCGGCCCGCCCCGGCGAGAATTTTCAGGTCCGACCCATCCGACTTCGACGCACTGTCGAAGTACCTCCGAGACATCGACACGATGCGCTCCACCCCCCCCCCAGCAAGCGGCCCCGAACTTCCCCCACCGGGCCAGGTTGATCAAGGAGAAATCTCATGGAACTCACCAAGCGCAGGAACCTTTCCGTCCTCGGACTCGCAGCCGTCTCGGTGCTCGGTCTGTCGGCCTGTGGCGGCGGCGAAGCCGCCTCCGAGTCGGCCCCCAGTGCCGAGAGCATGGAGACCGAGGCAGCCGAGTCGATGGCACCGGAAGCCACCGAAGAGGCCTCCGGCGAGGCAATGGACCCGGCGGCGAACCTCGTCGGGCCCGGCTGCGCCGACTACGCGGCCGAGGTTCCCGACGGCGCCGGCTCGGTCGAAGGCATGGCCCTCGACCCCGTCGCAGTAGCGGCCTCGAACAACCCCATCCTGACCCAGCTCACGGCCGCCGTCTCCGGCGAGCTGAACCCCGACGTCAACCTCGTCGACACCCTCAACGGCGACGAGTTCACCGTCTTCGCCCCGGTCGATGAGGCCTTCGAGGCGCTCCCCGCCGAGACCGTCGAGGCCCTCAAGACCGACAAGGACCTGCTCACGGGCATCCTGACCTACCACGTGGTCCCCGGCAGGATGCTTCCGGCCGACCTTGAAGGAACCACCCAGACCACCGTGCAGGGCGGCGACGTCGAGATCACCGGATCGGGCGACGAGCTGATGGTCAACGGCATGAACGTCATCTGCGGCGGCGTCCAGACAGCCAACGCGACTGTGTACCTGATCGACGGCGTCCTCACGCCGCCGGCCGGCTAGGAACCTCCCTGGTGTAACTCCTCTAACGTGACCAGGGAACCTGGATGGGCCCCCGCACTCGCCGTGCGGGGGCCCGTCCTCTGTGCGGAAGGGTCGTCGGCCGGCATGTGCGGGACGCCGACGCCTTCGCGGCCGGACCGGCCGCATCGCCTAGACTGAACTCTTCAACCACCTAGCCCGGGCGCTGCGCCCCTTTGGAGAATCTGGCTGTGAAGAATACCGCCGGGCGCGTCCGGTCCCGTCGCGTCCTCCGAGTCCTTGCCGCGGCCGCCGTAGCGCTCACCCTTCCCGCCTGCACCGCCGCGCCGCCCGCGCCGCCGTCCCCGTCGGCCCCGGCGCCGGCGACCGCCGCAGCCCCCGACACCACGTTCCGGTTCGGGGCGGCAGCTGACCCGACCGGACTTGACCCCGCGATGGCCACCGACAGCGAGACTTTTCGGGTCACCCAGCAGCTGTTCGAGGGTCTTGTCGGCGTCGACCCGCTGACGTCCGAGCCGGCACCGCTGCTGGCCGAATCGTGGGAGGAGCGCAACGAGGGCCGGGCCTACGCCTTCGAGCTCCGGAAGGACGTCGTCTTCCACGATGGGGAGTCCTTTAACGCCAGGGCGGTGTGCGCCAACTTCTCGCGCTGGTTCAACACTCCCCCCGCGGCGCGCGCCGCGGCAGCGGCAGCCCTACCCTTCGAAACAGTCTTCCTGGGCTTCTCGGACAACGCCGAGGCTTCCCTGTACAAGGGCTGCCGGCCCCTGAGCGAGTATGAGGTGCTCATCGAGCTGAACAGCCGGATGACCGAGTTCATCCCCGCCCTCGCGCAGCCCTCCTTCGCCATGTCCTCCCCGCGGGCACTGGAGCAGCTGGCGGCGGATGAACTGACCGAGACCCGGGAGGGAGTCCGGCTGTCCCGGTATGCGCTGGCACCCGTGGGCACCGGGCCGTTCCGGTTCGAGAGCTGGACCGGGGACGAGGTGCGGCTGACTGCGTCCGACTCCTACTGGGGGGACCCCGGCGAAGTCGCGGACGTGGTGTTCACCACCATCGCCCAGCCAGATTCCCGCCTGCGCGCCCTGAAGGCGGGCCGCATCGACGGCTACGACTTCGTCACCGTGGAGAACGCCGCCGAACTGGCCCTGGCGGGCCAGCAGCTGCTGCAGCGCGACCCCTACTCCGTGCTGTATCTGGGGCTGAACCAGAACTTCCCTGGCGTCGACGACGTGCTCTTCCGCCAGGCCGTTGCCCACGCCATCGACAAGGAGGCGCTGATCGAGGGCCGCTTCCTCAACGGCACCAAAGCGGCCCGCCAGTTCCTTCCCCAGAAGCTCGGCGTGAGCAGCGAGGCCGTCCCCTCCTACAACCATGACCCGGACAGGGCCCGGGAGCTGCTTGAGGAAGCGGGGTATACGGGCACCCCCCTGCCCTTCTACTACCCGCGCAACATCTCCCGGCCGTACCTGCCGGCCCCGGAGAAGATCTACGCCGAACTCAGCAGGCAGCTCACCGCCGCCGGGTTCAACCTCAAACCCGTGCCGGTCGACTGGAACGAGGGCTACCTCGACCGCGTCCTTGAGGACGGCGACCGCGCCTTCCACCTGCTGGGCTGGAGCGGGAGCTACCAGGACCCCGACAACTTCGCCGGTGCGCTCTTCGGTAAATATTCAAGCGAGTTCGGCTTCGAGGACCATCAGCTGTTCAGTAAGATCACCCGGGCCGGGACCCTCCCCAACGGCGAGGACCGGCGGCAGGCCTACGCCGACGTCAGCAGCCAGATCGCCACGCGGCTGCCGGCCGTTCCGCTGGCCTTCCCGATCTCGGCACTGGCCATGGCCCCCCGGGTGGCCTCCTACCCGGTGAGCCCCGTCATGAACGAAGTATTCAACCGGATCGACCTCGCCGGGGTACCGGCTCCCGGTGGCGACGCAAGCGCCGGCTGATTTAATTAAGGGGGCTCCCAGCCGTTAGGCTTCAAGGGCTAGGACCTCGCGACTGGAGACAACGTTGACTGCACAAAGCCAGGCGGCATCACCCGCATCCACCACCGACGTTGTCCTGATCGGCGGGGGCATCATGAGCGCCACGCTGGGGGCGTTGCTGAAGCAGCTTCAGCCGGACTGGGACATCTCCGTCTTCGAGCGCCTCGACCGCGCGGGCCTCGAAAGCTCCGACCCGTGGAACAACGCCGGGACCGGCCATTCGGCGCTGTGCGAGCTCAACTACTCCCCTGCGGGCAAGGATGGTTCGGTCGATCCGGCCAAGGCCGTGGCGATCAACGAGCAGTTCCAGGTATCACGCCAGTTCTGGGCCTCCATGGTCTCCAACGGGCACCTCGGGGACCCCCGCAACTTCATCAACCCCGTGCCCCACATGAGCTTCGTCTGGGGCACCGCGAACGCGGCCTACCTCCGCCGGCGGCATGAGGCCCTCAGTGCACAGCCGCTCTTCCGCACCATGGAGCACTCCGAAGACCCGGCAACGATCGCCGAGTGGACCCCCCTGATCATGAAGGACCGCAACCCGGGCCAGCCCGTGGCCGCTTCCCGGGTCGCCGGCGGGACCGATGTCGACTTCGGCGCCCTGACGCGCGGGCTCACGACCTACCTCGAGGGCAACGGCGTCGAACTGAACTACCACCACGACGTCGTCGATGTCTCCCGCGCCTCCAGCGGGCGCTGGGACATCAAGGTGAAGAACCGCGGCACCGGTGCCACCCGCACGGTCAGCACGAAGTTTGTCTTCATCGGCGCCGGCGGCGGCGCCCTCCACCTGCTGCAGCGCAGCGGCATCCCCGAGGGCAAGGGCTTCGCAGGCTTCCCGGTGTCCGGGCAGTTCCTGCGCTGCACCGACCCGGACACGGTGAACCAGCACAACGCCAAGGTGTATGGCCAGGCCTCGGTCGGCGCCCCGCCCATGTCGGTGCCGCACCTGGACACCCGGTTCGTCAACGGGGAGCGGTCCCTGCTGTTCGGGCCCTATGCCGGGTTCTCCACCAAGTTCCTCAAGCGGGGCTCCTTCCTGGACCTGCCCGGGTCGGTCCGCCCC
Organism: Arthrobacter zhaoguopingii; assembly: GCF_009828595.1. GTDB lineage: Bacteria > Actinomycetota > Actinomycetes > Actinomycetales > Micrococcaceae > Arthrobacter_D > Arthrobacter_D zhaoguopingii. The sequence continues at coordinate 98,366 of NZ_WPNY01000008.1, read as the reverse complement.
TCCAACCTGGTGCCGATGCTCGCTGTCGCCAAGGACAACGTCCCGCTCACCAAGTACCTGATCTCCGAGGTCCTGAAGAACCGCGACGCCAAGAACGAGGCCCTCAACCAGTTCGTTCCGTCGGCCAACGGCGGCGCCTGGGAACTCATCACCGCCGGCCAACGTGTACAGGTCATCAAGAAGGCCCCCAAGACGGGTGGAATTCTGCAGTTCGGAACGGAAGTCATCACCTCGGCCGATGGGTCGGTGGGGGCGCTCCTCGGCGCATCACCGGGGGCGTCCACAGCGGCTCCGATCATGGTCGAACTCCTGAAGCGGTGCTTCCCGGCGAAGATGTCTGGCTGGGAGGCGAAGCTGAAGGAGATGATCCCCGGATACGGCGTGAAACTCAATGAGAACGAGGAGCTTGCCGCGGAAGTCCAGTCGATGACGGATCGGGTCTTGAAACTCCAGTAAGCCGCGGCTGCCCCGGGACACCAGGCACCGTCAGCACCGAAGGCAGGCCCATGTTCCGTCTGGCGCAGCTCTCCCTGGGAAACCGGGCCCTGATTGCGTTGATCACCGTTTTCGCCTCGGTGTTCGGCGTGATCACCGTCGGCTCGCTCAAGCAGGAACTCATCCCCTCGCTCGAGTTCCCCCGGATCACCGTGATCTCCTCGGTGCCCGGCGCCTCCCCGGAATACATCGACAAGCAGGTCAGCGGCCCGCTCGAGACCGCGCTCAGCGGTGTCGAGGGGCTCGAAACCTCTTCGGCCACCTCCCGCAGCGGCGTCTCCACCGTCAACCTTGAGTTCGTCTACGGGACGAACCTCGACCGGGCCCGCGCCCAGGTGGACCGTGCCATTTCCGCAGTGCGGCCCAACCTCCCCGAGGACGTCGAGCCGCAGGCCCTGGCCGGCAGCATCGGCGACTTCCCGATCGCCTTCCTGGCCATCTCCTCGGACCGTACGCTCAGCGAGCTCAATGACGAGCTGACCCGGCTGACGGTTCCCCGGCTGCAGAAGCTCGAGGGGGTCCGCTCGGCGGACATCACCGGCGGCTCACGGCAGCACATCTCGGTGCTTCCCCGCGACGGCGCCCTCGCCGAGGCCAGGGTGCAGGTCGGGGACATCGTCGACACCCTGGAAGCCAACGGCGCCCTCTTCCCGGTGGGCACGCTCGAGGAGGAGCTGCGGTCCCTCACCATCCAGGCCGGCAGCCCCGTCGCGTCCCTCGACGACATCCGGGGCCTGCCCGTGCTGCCCTCCGAGCCGGCCGGGACGGCCGAACCGGCCCCGGAGGCCCCCCAGCCTCCGGCCGCCCCCGGCTTTCCGGCGCCCGGCGTTCCCGGTGGCGTTCCGGGCTCCCCCGGCGGCACGGAGCCGGAGACCGCGCTGCCCGCCGAGCCGGCACCTGCGCCCCCTGCCGATCCGGTCACCATCGGCGAGATCGCCGACGTCGAACTCGCCGACGACGCCGCCACCTCGATCACCCGGACCAACGGCGTCGAAACCCTCGGCCTCACCATCACCAAGGTGCCCGACGGCGACACCGTGCGCATCTCCCGGGCGGTCGGCGAACTCATCCCCGAGCTTGAGACGGAGCTGGGCGACGGCGCCAACATCACGGTGGTCTTCGACCAGGCGCCCTTTATCGAACGCTCCATCAAGGACCTCACCACCGAGGGGCTGCTCGGCCTCGCCTTCGCCGTCGTCGTGATCCTGGTGTTCCTGCTTTCGGTGCGCTCCACCCTGGTCACCGCGATCTCCATCCCGCTCTCACTGCTGGTGACCTTTATCGGTCTCTACGCGGCCGGGTACTCCCTGAACATCCTCACCCTCGGGGCGCTGACCATCGCCATCGGCCGGGTGGTCGACGATTCGATCGTCGTGATCGAGAACATCAAACGGCACCTGAGCTACGGCGAGGAAAAACGCACGGCCATCCTGACGGCGGTGCGCGAGGTCGCCGGGGCGGTGACCGCCTCGACCCTGACCACCGTGGCGGTGTTCGCGCCCATCGCGTTCGTCGGCGGGCTTGCCGGTGAGCTGTTCCGTCCCTTCGCCGTCACCACCGGGATTGCCCTGCTGGCCTCCCTCGCGGTGTCCCTGACGATCATCCCCGTCCTCGCCTACTGGTTCCTGCCCCGCACCCGGACCACGGACCTCGACGACGGCGCCGCGTCCGAGGCGGCCCGGCAGGCGCGCGCCCGGGCGGTCGAAGAGGCCCACCGGGCCGAACGCCGCTCCTGGCTGCAGCGCGGCTACCTCCCGATCCTCCGCGGAACCCAGCGCCACCCCGTCTGGACGCTCACCGCCGGCGTGCTGGTGCTTGGGGCGACCGCCGCCATGGTCCCGCTGCTCCAGACCAACCTGCTCGGCAGCAGCGGCCAGAACAGCTTCAGCATCTCCCAGACCCTGCCGGCCGGCTCAAGCCTCGCCACCACGGCCGCGGCGGCCGCACGCACCGAGGAGGTGCTGGCCCGGGATCCGGCCATCCGCGACATCCAGCTGACCGTCGGCAACGCCCAGGGCGCGTTCGCCGCCCAGTTCTCCGAAGGGGCCTCGGTGGCAAGCTTCACCGTCACCACGGACGAGGACGCCGACCAGGACGCACTTCAGGCCCGGATTCGGGACGACCTCGAGCAGCTCACCGGTGCCGGGGAGTTCTCGCTCTCGAGCCAGCAGGGTGGCTTCGGCACCTCAAGCACCATAGACATCAACATCACTGCTCCGGTCCCGGAAGACCTTCAGCGCGCAAGCGACGCGGTGGTTGAGAGCCTCCAGGGCATCGACGGCGCCGGCGAGGTCACCAGCAACCTCTCCGCAGCCCAGCCGCAGGTCCAGATCAGCGTGGACCGGGCCGCAGCGGTCGCCGCGGGGCTCACCGAAGGGCAGATCGCCGGCCTGCTCGGCGGCAGCATCAGCCCGGTCCCCGCCGGAGTGCTCCGGCTGGAGGCCACCGACTATCCCGTCCTCATCGGGGAGGGAACGCCCATCACCAGCCTTGCCCAGCTGCAGGACCTGGTCATCCCGGCGGCCGGACGCCCGGTGCCCCTGACCGAGGTCGCCACCATCGAGGAGGTCCAGGTCCCGCTGACGGTCACCAGCGCCAACGGGGAACGCACGGCACGCGTCTCGGTCACCCCGGCCGGGGACGACCTGGGCGCCCTCACCGCGGCGGTGTCCGCGCGCCTCGACGGCGTGGACCTGCCGGCCGGAGCCACCGCCACGGTCGGCGGGGCGGCAGCGCAGCAGAGCGAATCCTTCGGCCAGCTCTTTCTTGCCCTGTGGGCGGCCGTCGCCATCGTCTACGTCATCATGGTGGCCACGTTCAAGAGCCTGCTCCAGCCCCTGATCCTGCTCGTCTCCATCCCGTTCGCCGCGACCGGGGCGATTGCGCTGCTGGTGATCACCCGCATTCCGCTCGGACTGCCCTCGCTCATCGGCATGCTCATGCTCGTGGGAATCGTCGTGACGAACGCCATCGTGCTGATCGATCTGATCAACCAGTACCGCAGGCCGCGGGACGGCGAGCCCGGGCTGGATGTGGCCGAGGCCATCCTGCAGGGCGCCCGGCAGCGGCTCCGCCCCATCCTGATGACCGCGCTGGCCACGGTCTTCGCCCTGACGCCGCTGGCCCTGGGGCTGACCGGCGAGGGTGGCTTCATCTCCCAGCCGCTCGCCGTCGTCGTCATCGGCGGGCTGGTCTCCTCCACCGCCCTGACCCTGATCCTGGTGCCCGTCCTCTACCGGCTGATCGAGGGACGGCGGGAACTGCGCGCCCGCCGCCGCGAAGCATCCGACCGCGCGGAGCAGGCCCGGGAAACGGTGCCGGCCTAGTCCCCGCTGGTCCGCCGGCCCCGGCGCCGGTCCGAAGCGGCGTATAATGGATGCAAATGCATCTACCCGAACGAGGAGACCCCGTGCAGATCGGCATATTCACAGTCGGTGACGTCACCGTTGACCCCACCAACGGGACCGCGCCCACCGAATACGAGCGCATCAAGGCGATGGTGACGATCGCGAAGCATGCCGAGGAGGTCGGGCTCGACGTCTTCGCCACCGGCGAGCACCACAACCGGCCGTTCGTGCCGAGTTCGCCGACCACAATGCTCGGGTACATTGCCGCGCAGACCGAGCGGATCATCCTCTCGACCTCCACCACGCTGATCACCACCAATGACCCGGTGAAGATCGCCGAGGACTTCGCGATGCTGCAGCACCTGGCCGACGGCCGCGTGGACCTGATCCTGGGCCGCGGCAACACCGCGCCGGTCTACCCCTGGTTCGGCAAGAACCAGCAGGACAGCGTCGAACTGACGGTGGAGAACTACAACCTGCTGCGCCAGCTGTGGGACAACGACGTCGTGAACTGGGACGGCAAGTTCCGCACCCCGCTGCGCAACTTCACCTCCACCCCGCGCCCGCTCGAGGGCGTGGCACCCTTCGTCTGGCACGGCTCCATCCGCACCCCCGAGGTCGCCGAGATCGCCGCGTACTTCGGCGACGGGTTCTTCGCGAACAACATCTTCTGGCCCAAGGAGCACTACCAGCAGCTGATCGGGCTCTACCGCGAGCGTTACGCCCACTACGGCCACGGAACGCCCGAGCAGGCGATCGTGGGACTGGGCGGGCAGTTCTTCATCCGCCGCAACTCGCAGGACGCCGTGCGGGAGTTCCGGCCGTACTTCGACAACGCCCCGGTCTACGGCCACGGCCCGTCCCTTGAGGAGTTCACCTCACAGACTCCGCTGACGGTCGGCAGCCCGCAGGAACTGATCGAGAAGACCCTGACCTTCCGTGAGTTCTTCGGCGACTACCAGCGCCAGCTGTTCCTGGTCGACCACGCGGGCCTTCCGCTGAAGACCGTCCTCGAGCAGCTGGACCTGCTGGGCTCCGAGGTCCTGCCGACGCTGCGGGCGGAGTTCGCCAAGCGCACCCCGGCTACGATTCCGGCTCCTCCGACCTTCGAGAACCGGCTCGCCGCGGGGGCAACCTCACCGGCGGTGTCCCGTGGGTGAGGGCCCGGAACTCCCTCCGGTGCGCCTCACGGCCGAGGCGTGGGAGTCGCTGTTCCGCGCCCAGGTCGCAGTGATGAAGGTCCTGAGGCAGGACGAGGCCTTCAAGCAGCTCGGCATCCGCGACTACGACGTGCTCTTCAACCTGAGCAGGTGCCCCACCGGGTGGGCACGGCTGAATGAGCTGAACGCGAACCTGCTGATCAGCCAGCCGAGCCTGAGCCGGATGGTGGAACGGCTCGAGGCCAAGGGGCTGATCCAGCGCCGGCAGGCCAAAAACGATCAGCGCGGCGTGGAGCTTTCCCTGACCGAAGAGGGCCGGGCGCTCCAGAAGCGCATCGGAACCTCGCACGTGCGGGTAATCCAGGAAACCCTGGGGCCGGTCCTGAGCGTCGAGGAACTCGAACAGCTCCGCCTGCTCACCACCAAGATCAGTGCCGGGGTGGAGCGCCCCTCCTGACCCAGGGCCGGGTGCCGGCCCCTATGCTGGGGACACGGCACCCACCAGGGGTCAGCCGTACGAGCGAAGGCGGCCCCATGCACAGCTTCACCCCCGACGACGTCCCCGACCTCACCGGCCGCCGCGCCATCGTCACCGGGGCCAACAGCGGCATCGGCCTCCGGGCCGCCGTGGCCCTGGCCCGGAAGGGCGCCCACGTGGTGCTCGGCTGCCGCGACGCGGGGCGGGGGCAGGAAGCCGAGCACCACGTGCGCTCCCTCAGCGGAAATTCGGCGGTGGAGATGCGCCTGCTCGATCTGGCCAGCCTCGCCTCCATCCGGCAGTTCGCCGCCGGCTGGGAGCACCCGTTGGACCTGCTGATCAACAACGCGGGGGTTATGGCGCCACCGCGCAGGGTTCTCACCGAGGACGGCTTCGAGTCGCAGTTCGGAATCAACCACCTTGGCCACTTCGCCCTCACCGGGCTCCTCCTCGGGCAGCTGCGGGCGGCCGGCGGTTCCCGCGTCGTCACCGTCTCAAGCCTCGCCCACAAACGCGGGCGCCTGAACTTCGGGGACCTCCAGTCTGCCCGGGCATACCGTCCCTGGGCCGCCTATGGCCAGAGCAAGGCGGCCAACCTCTACTTCACCATCGAACTCGACCGGCGCGCACGGGCGGCGGGGTGGCAGCTCACGGCAGCGGCGGCGCACCCGGGCCTCGCCCGCACCAACCTGGTGCGGAACCGCCAGGCGGGACCGGTGCTCGACCTGCTCGGCGGATTCCTCGGCGTGCTGAGCCAGTCCGATGAGGCCGGTGCGCTTCCGGTGCTCTATGCGGCCACCGGCCCCGACGTTGAGGGCGGGGACTACTACGGGCCGGACGGCCCCGGAGAGACCCGCGGAAACGTCCGCCTCGTGGCGCCCTCCCCGCGCGTCCTCGATCGCGAAGCCGCCGCACGGCTCTGGGATCGCAGTGTCGAACTGACCGGCGTCGACTACCGGGCCTTGATGTCCCGCAGCTGAAACCCGGGCGCACGGCCCCACAGCGGGCCGGGCTCCCGGCCGCCGGCACGCGGGAACCGGGGCAGCGGCGATCCCAGGCAGGTATGAGCAGGCAGCAGCGGCCTAGAGCCGTGCGGCGTGCGGGGCCCGCACCCGGCCAACGGCCTCGACGACCGCCGCGGCGGCCGCCTCCAGGTCCGCCGCCGTCACTTCCGAGGTCCAGGAGAGCCGCAGCGCCGTGGTGGCGGTATCGGCGTCGAGACCCATTGCGAGGAGGACGGCGGAGGGCTCATCCGACCCTGCGGCACAGGCGGAGCCGGACGATGCCACCACGCCGAGGCGCTCCAGTTCAAGCAGGACCGATTCGCCGCTGAGGCCGGGAAAGCAGAAGGACGCGAGGTTCGGCAGCCTCCGCTCCGGATGCCCGGTCAGGACGGCGCCCGGCACCCCGGCCAGGACGTGGGCGGTGAGCCGGTCCCGCAGCGCGGTGGAGACCTCCGCGGCAGCGGCCCAGCCCCGCCGGGCGGCCGTCAGCGCCGTCGCCGCGCCGACGGCGCCGGCCACATTCTCCGTCCCTGAGCGGCGCCCCCGCTCCTGGCCGCCGCCGTGGATCACCGGCTCCACCTGCACCCTGCGGCGGAGGTACAGCACCCCGGAACCCTTCGGTGCCCCGAGCTTGTGGCCCGAGATGCTCAGCGCGTCGACACCCAGCGCCTGGACGTCGAGGGGAAGCCACGCCGCGGCCTGGACGGCATCGGTGTGGAAGTACACCCCCCGGCTCCGACAGATTCCGGCGAGTCCGGCGATGTCCTGCACGGTGCCGACCTCGTTGTTGGCATACATCACGCTGCACAGCGTCGTCTCCGCGGTCAGTGCTGCCGCGAGCCCCTCAGGGTCGACCTTCCCTGCACCGTCCACCGGCAGGACAGCGATCCGGAAGCCGTGGAACCGCTCAAGGTACGACAGCGGTTCGCGGACCGCGGCGTGCTCGAGCGCGCTCGTGACGATGTGCCGTCCGCGCGGTGCCGCGAGGGCTATCCCCTTCAGCGCAAGGTTGTTCGCCTCGGTGCCGCCCGAGGTGAAGACCACCTCCGCCGGCCGGCAGTTCAGTTCCGCAGCGACGGCCTCCCGCGCGGAAGCGAGGGCGGCCGCGGCGGCCTCCCCGACCGCGTGGTGGCTCGAGGGATTGCCGAAACCGCCCGTCAGCAGCGGCCACATCGCCTCAAGCACCTCCCGCCGCACCGGCGTCGTGGCGGCGGCGTCGAGGTAGATCATGACCGCAGCTCCGCCGGGGACCGCCCAGCCGCCGCCGCGCCCGCCCCCGCACCGGCGTATCCGGAGACGGCGGGCCGGAAGTCGAGGCCGAGGTCGAGGCTGCGGACGCTGTGGGTCAGGGCCCCGGAGGAGATCAGGTCGACGCCGGTCGCGGCGATGGCGGCAACCGTCTCAAGCGTGACGTTGCCGCTGGCCTCGACCAGGGCGCGGCCCCCGACCCGGCGGACGCCCTCGGCGAGTTCGGCCAGGGAGAAGTTGTCGAGCAGAATCGTGTCGACCCCTGCGGCGAGCACCGGTTCGATCTGGTCAAGCCGGTCGACCTCCACTTCGAAATGCACGGTGTGCGGGAGCCGTGCCCGGGCGTCCGCGAGGGCAGCGGTGAGCGCCTCCGGGCCGTCCGCGGACAGCAGTGCAAGGTGGTTGTCCTTCACGAGCACCGCGTCCGAGAGGCTGAACCGGTGGTTGAACCCGCCGCCGCAGCGCACCGCATACTTCTCCAGCGCCCTCAGGCCGGGGGTGGTCTTGCGGGTGTCGACAATGCGCGCACCGGTTCCGCGGACCGCCTCGACATACCGGGCGGTGAGGGTGGCGATGCCGCTGAGCCGCTGAGCCAGGTTGAGCGCGGTGCGCTCGGCGGCAAGGATCCCCGCGGCGGGACCGGAGAGGGTTGCGAGCACGGCGCCCGGGGCGAAGGCGTCGCCGTCGTGCAGCTGCGGCTCCACGGTGATGCGCGGGTCGGTCAGGCGCATCGCGGACTCGATGACGTGCGCCCCGCAGAAGATCCCTGCCTCCCGGGCCGTGACGGCGCCGGTGGCCAGGACCGACGGCGCGATGAGGCCCTGACAGGTGATGTCGCCCCAGGGTGAGTCCTCGGCGAGCGCGGCTAGAATCACCGCGTCGAAGACCGCGGCGGACGGGGCGGAGGCGGCTGCCGGTGGGGTCATTGCGGGAATCCTTCCTGGGGGGTGGAAGCGCGGACGTACGCCGTGCTCTTAGGAATTGATCGCGGATCGGTCAGCGGGAAATCCGACCGGTGGTGGGCACCCCGGCTTTCCCTGCGGGCGGTGGCGGCATGCACCAGCAGCCGCGCACACAGCAGGAGGTTGGCGGTTTCGAGTTCCTCGGCGGTGCTGCCGGCGGGCGCATAGGCGGCCAGCTGCTTGGCGGCCAGTTCGAGCCCGGCCGCGTCCCGGACGACCCCGGCCTGCCGGGTCATCAGGCGCTGCAGCTGGGCCCGGTCGAAGGGTTCTCCGGCGTCCGGGGCTTCAAGGGCGAGGGGGTCGGCGGAGAACGCTGGCCACGGGGCCTCCGGCGCGGCCAGGGCTTCGGCCGTACGCTCCGCGAAGACGAGTCCTTCGAGCAAGGAGTTCGAGGCGAGCCGGTTGGCGCCGTGGACCCCGGTGCAGGCGGCCTCCCCCACCGCGTACAGGCCGGGGAGCGAGGTCCGGCCCGAGGTGTCGGTGCGGATCCCGCCCATCCAGTAGTGCGCGGCGGGCACCACCGGGACCGGTCCGCGCGCCCAGTTCAGGCCGTGGCGCGCCGTCAGGGACGTCAATGAGGGGAACCGGCGGGCGAGGAACGGACCGCCCAGGGCGGTCGCATCGAGGTACACACACCTTTCACCCCGCACGGCGAGGTGCTGCGCGATGCTGCGGGAGACGACGTCGCGCGGTGCCAGTTCACCGTCCGGATGGTAGGCGGGGAGGAAGCGGGTGCCGGAGGCGTCGCGGAGGACCGCGCCCTCCCCCCGCACCGCCTCGGAGATGAGCGGGCTGCCGGGGACATCGAGCGCTGTGGGATGGAACTGGAAGAACTCGGCGTCGGCCACCACCGCCCCGGCCCGCCAGGCCAGGGCCACGCCGTCGCCGGTGGCCACCGCCGGGTTGGTGGTGTGCTCATAGAGCCTGCCGGCCCCGCCGGTCGCGAGCACGACGGTGTCGGCCGCGATCTCCCGTTCACCAGCATCCCCGCCGGCGGAGGGGCCTGCAGGGCGGATGCGCACGCCCGTGACGCGGGGTTCGCCGGGCGGACCCGCCTGCAGCAGGTCCGTGACGAAGATGGATTCAAGGATCCGGACGGAGGGGTCGGCGCGCACCGCGCCGATCAGCGCGCCCGCCAGCGCACGGCCGGTCGCGTCGCCGCCGGCGTGGAGGATCCGGGCCGCGCTGTGCGCCGCCTCCCGGCCGCTGGACAGCGCTCCTCCGACGCTGTCGAAGCGGAACCCGAGGGACTCAAGCCAACTCACCTGGCCCTCTGCCCCGGCGCATAGCAGCCCGACCGCGTCCGGGGCGGCGAGCCCCGCGCCGGCGGCCAGGGTGTCGGCCGCGTGGGCAGCCACGCTGTCCGGACCGCCTGCCCGGGCGCCGGTCCCGGACGGGTCCTGTCCGGGAGCACCAGACAGCACCGCCGCCATGCCGCCCTGGGCGTACCAGGTGTTGCTCTCCTCGAGGGCGGCCTTCGTGATCAGGGTCAGCTGCGCGCCCGGCAGGGAACGGCGGATCCGGAGCACGGCTGCCAGCCCTGCTACACCGCCGCCCACGACGACCACCCGGTGCGGGGCGGCCGGGTAGTCAGCCGGGGCCGGGGTCATGGCCGGACCGCGAGCATGCGCTGCAGGGCGGTGCGGGCGGGGGCTGCAGTCGCGGCCGGCACGGTGATCCGGTTGCGCACCTCGCCCTCAAGCAGGCCCTCGAGCACCCAGGCGAGGTACCCGGGGTGGATCCGGTACATCGTGGAGCACGGGCAGATGACGGGATCGAGGCAGAAAATCGTGTATTCAGGATGTTCTGCGGCCAGGCGGTTCACGAGGTTGACTTCGGTGCCGATGGCGAACGTGGTGCCCGGAGCGCCGGCGGCGATCGCCCTGCGGATGTAGTCGGTCGACCCGGCCTCGTCGGCGGCATCGACGACGGCCATCGGGCACTCGGGGTGGACGATCACGCGCACCCCCGGGTGCTCGGCCCGGGCCTTTTCGATCTGGGCGACCGTGAAGCGCTTGTGGACGGAGCAGAAGCCGTTCCACAGGATGACGCGCGAGTCGAGGAGCTCCTGCTCCGCGAGGCCGCCAAGGTCCTTGCGCGGGTTCCACAGCGGCATCCGCTCCAGCGGGACACCCATCGCCTTGGCGGTGTTGCGGCCCAGATGCTGGTCGGGGAAGAAGAGCACCCGCTGCGCCCGCTCGAAGGCCCACTCCAGCACCGCGGCGGCATTGGAGGAGGTGCAGACGATTCCGCCGTTCTCGCCGCAGAACCCCTTGAGCGCCGCCGAGGAGTTCATATAGGTGACCGGGAGCACCGGAACCCTGCCCTCGGCGTCGGGTTCCGTGCCGTACACCTCGGCGAGCTGCTCCCAGCAGTCGGTCACCGAGTCGATGTCGGCCATGTCCGCCATCGAGCAGCCGGCGGCGAGGTTGGGCAGGATCACCGCCTGGTCCGGCCGGGAGAGCAGGTCTGCGGTCTCGGCCATGAAGTGCACGCCGCAGAAGACAATCGCCTCGGCCTCGCTGCGCTGGGTTGCCGCGCGGGCGAGCTGGAAGCTGTCCCCGACGAAGTCGGCGTGGCGGATGACCTCGTCGCGCTGGTAGAAGTGCCCGAGGATGACCACCCGGCTGCCCAGGGCGTGCCGCGCCGCGGTGATGCGCCGGTCCAGTTCGTCGTCGCCGGCCCTCCGATATTCCTCGGGCAGTTCGCCCTGGCGGGGGGTCGCGGCGGGCGCGGGGTCGGCCATCGAGGCGCCCGGTCCATAGGTGGGCACAGGGGTGTCGAAGGCCCACGGGCCCTCGGCGAGCGCGGGTGAACAGGTGCCACCGGCGGCCGGGGCGGCCTGTGCTTCGGCCCGGGTGATGAGCTGGACCGCGGTGTTGACAGAGGTCATGGGGTTCTCCTGGGGAAGCCGGGATTGGGTGAGGCGGCGCCGGTGTAGCGGTAGAGGCGGGGCGGACGGTGCCTGCCGCCCTGCTGGAACGTGTCGGTTGGAACGATGTCGGGGGTGGCCCGAAGGTGGCGGCGGAAGTTGGCCGGGTCGAGCTCCCGGCCAAGGACCGCCTCGTAGACCCCGCGCACCTGGGCGAGGGTGAAGGACTCACCGAGGAAGGAGAAGGCGATCGGCCCGTATTCCATCTTGTTGCGCAGCCGCCAGAGGGCGTATTCGACGATCGTGTTGTGGTCGAAGGCGAGGTCCGGCAGGGCGTCGGCCGGGAACCACTTCACGTTTTCCGATTCGCGCGCGAGGTCCGCCTCCCCCGGCTGCACGAGGGCCCAGTAGACGATGGAGACAAGCCGCTGGGTGGCGGCGCGGTCGAGCCCGCCGAAGGCGTAGAGCTGTTCGAGGTACCGGGGGGCGAGCCCCGTGGTTTCGTTCAGGTTCCGCGCCGCGGCGTCCTGGAGGGACTCCCGGCCCGACAGCGGCCCCCCGGGCAGTGCCCACTTGCCCAGGTGCGGCTCGCGGATCCGCCGTACCAGTGGCATCCAGAGCGCCTGCCGGCCGCCGTCGGAGCGGAGGGCGAAGATCACCGTGGAGATCGCCAGTGCCGGGGGGAGCTGGCTGCGTTCGGTCACGTTCGCCGAGCTGAAGTCCATGCCTGCACCGCCCTTAAAGTTCAGTCCGCCGCGGCAGCCTCGGTTAAAGTCACTATGACTATAACAGGCTTCCAGGTCCTGCGGCAGGGCCCCCGAAGGCCGCGGCCCGCATCAGCGGCAGGGTCCGCGCCTCGAAGTGGGTGTTGAGGACGATGACGCTCGAGGAGCGGATGACGGTCCGGGTTGCGATGATCGCGTCGATCACGCGCTGCAGATCGGCGTTGGAACGGGCTGTGACCCGTGCCAGCAGGTCGCTCTCCCCCGACACGGTGTGCAGCTCCTGAATTTCGGGGATCTCCGCGAGCGCCTCGGCCACCGCGTCGTGACCCGAATCCTGATGGATGATCAGCGAGCAGAAGGCCGTCACGCCGTACCCCATGGACCCCGGGTCGATGCGGGGGCCCCAGCCGCTGATCACCCCGCTGCGCTGCATCCGTTCAAGCCGCGCCGACACCGTTGCCCGCGCGACCCCCAGGACGCGCGATGCCTCGAGCACCGAGATCCGGGGGTTGTCGGCGAATAGGTCAGCGATGCGGACGTCGAGCCGGTCAATCTCCATGGGTTGCCTTCCTCCCGGACACACCGTGCCCTGCCGCGGCGGCGCCCTGACCACCCGGGCCGAGACTGTCCGGGCCGGGGCCGGCTAAGGGCGGACGCCTGTTTGTACAGACGATAACGGCTGAACGGAGCAGTCTGTACAGCCGGTTGCGCCCAGGCACCGTTAACTGCGGCAAACTGCGGAGGATCGACGCGGCAGATTGCGCAGGAGCTCGGGTACGGATACCGTCGCCCAAGACCCTCTACACAAGGACGCACCATGGAATCTCCGACACCTGCGGATCCGAGCGAGCTCGAGGAGCTCTACCGGCTCCTCGCCGCCGTCCGGCAGCTCGATACCGCCGCGGTCCGCTGGCAGCGCCAGGGCATCATCCCCGGCTACGCCCCCCTGCTCGGGCAGGAGGCGGCCCAGGTGGGCAGCGGCTACGCCGTTGACCCCACGCGGGATTTTCTATTCCCGACCTACCGGGAACTCGGCGTTGCACGGGCCGTGGGCGTGGACATGGTCGAATACATGGCCACCCACAAGGCCACCTGGCATGGCGGGCTCTATAACCCCGCCGCCACCCACTTCGCCCCCATCCAGGCCGTGGTCGGCGGATCGGTGCTCCACGCCGTGGGCTGGGCGCACGGCCAGAAGCTGGCCGGGCCCGGCGAGGACGGCTACAACGTCGCCCTGACCTACTTCGGCGACGGCGCCAGCTCCCAGGGCGATGTCCATGAGGCGATGAACTTCGCGGCCGTGATGAAGTCACCCGTCATTTTCTTCGTGCAGAACAACGGCTGGGCCATCTCCGTGCCCACCGAGCGCCAGGTGGCGGGCGGGTCGGTCGCCGCCCGGGCCGCCGGGTACGGCATGCCGTCGCTGAGCGTGGACGGCAACGACGTCACGGCGGTGCTTGAGGCCACCCGGCAGGCCCTCGCGCACTGCCGGGACGGCGGCGGCCCGATCCTCATCGAAGCCCGGACCTACCGGCTGGGGCCGCACTCTACGAGCGATGACCCCGGACGCTACCGCAGCCTGGATGAGGAGCAGGCGGCCCGCCGCTCCGATCCGCTGGCCGCCTGCGAGGCCCTGCTGCGCACACGCTTCGGCACGCCCGACCCCTTCTTCGCCGCGGCCCTCGCCGCGGGCGAGGCCGAGGCCGATGCCGTCCGGCAGGGCCTTGAGGGCCTTGCTCCCCGCCCGGGAAGCGAGATGTTCGACTTCGTCTTCCAGGAGCCGACCCCCGCACTGAAAGCCCAGGCCGCCGCCTGGAGGACGGAATCCGAGCATGTCTGAGACCCTGTCGAGCCCCCTGTCCCCCGCCGCCGGCGGCGACGGGCCGGCCGCACCCGCGCCGCTGACGCTCTCGATGCAGGGGGCCCTGAACCGTGCGCTCGGGGAGGTACTTGAGGACAACCCCAAGGCCCTCATCTTCGGCGAGGACGTCGGCCGCCTGGGCGGGGTCTTCCGCATCACCGACGGGCTGCAGGCCCGCTTCGGCGCCGAGCGCGTCTTCGACACCCCGCTCGCCGAATCCGGCATCCTGGGCATGTCCGTCGGCCTGGCGATGGCGGGCTTCCACCCCATCCCCGAGGTGCAGTTCGACGGCTTCGCGTATCCGGCCGTGAACCAGATCGTCTCCCAGGTCGGGCGCATGAACTACCGCAGCCGCGGGGCCCTGCCCATGCCGATCACCCTGCGGGTGCCCAGCTTCGGCGGGATCCGCGCACCCGAACTCCACGGCGAGAGCCTCGAGAGCCTCTTCGTCCACGTGCCGGGCCTGAAGGTCGTCTCCCCCGCGGACCCGCACCAGGCCTACCACCTGCTCCGCCTCGCCGGGTCGATGCCCGATCCGGTGATCTTCATGGAACCCAAGGCGCGCTACTGGCAGAAGGGCATCGTCGATCCCGCGGACGCCGGTGCACTTGAGGGTGCACGGATTGCCCGGCCCGGCCGTCACCTGACCCTGATCGCCTGGGGCGCCATGGTCGCCCGCTGCCTGCAGGTCGCCGAACTGGCGGCCGAGGACGGCATCGAGGTGGAGGTGCTCGACCTGCGCTGGCTCAGCCCGATCGACGCCGACGGCCTCGCAGAATCCGTCTCGCGCACCCGCCGCGCCGTCGTCGTCCACGAGGCGCCGCGCAGCAGCGGGCTCGGCGCGGAAATCGCCGCCCTCGTCACCGAAAGGTGCTTCAATACCCTCAAGGCGCCGGTGGAACGGGTGACGGGATTCGACGTCCCCTATCCGTCAGGCGACCTTGAGGACGAGTACATTCCCAACATTGACCGGATCCTGTTCGGAATCCAACGCGTATTGGAGCACCGCCGTGGCTGAACTCTCATTCCCCCTGCCCGACCTCGGCGAGGGCCTCATCGAGGCCACCATCCTCGAGTGGCTCGTCGCCGAGGGCGACCAGGTCGAGCGGAACCAGCCCCTCGTCGAGGTCGAAACCACCAAGTCCGCCGTCGAGCTGCCCTCCCCGCAGGCCGGTACAGTCGTGAAGGTCCACGGCGATGCGGGCGCGGTGATCGCCGTCGGCGATCCGCTGATCGTCTTTGAGGTGCCGGACGACACGGCCGGCATCGTGGGCACGGTGCCCGCCGAGAAGGCCCCGGCCCGGCGGGTACGGCTCAGCGCCGTGCTCGACGACGACTAGGCACCGGCCCGCGGAGCGGGATTTCAACGGCAGGAAAGGACAAGGCATGGGAAGGCACCGCGACCACCTGGTGGAGGGATCGGATCCGCAGCTGAGCGTGGCGCTGCATCCGCCCGCCTCCGACGCCGGGCTGCGCCCGGTGCTG
This sequence comes from Arthrobacter zhaoguopingii, assembly GCF_009828595.1. Taxonomy (GTDB): domain Bacteria; phylum Actinomycetota; class Actinomycetes; order Actinomycetales; family Micrococcaceae; genus Arthrobacter_D; species Arthrobacter_D zhaoguopingii. Next base: position 82,729 of record NZ_WPNY01000008.1, on the reverse strand, counting down.
CTCCTTCACGGCTTCGCCTCCTCGACGAAGCTCAACTGGACCGACACCGGCTGGATCCGCTTCCTCAACGAGGCCGGCCGGGCCGTTCTCACCGTCGACCTGCCCGGACACGGCGCCAGCGCCGCACCGGAGGCGCGCGACTCCTACTCCCCCAGCCGCATCCGCGCCGATGTCCTGCAGGTCCTTCAGGACCATCACGTGGTGCCCCTGCGCGAGGGCATGCCGGCCAGCGGCGTCGACATCATCGGCTACTCCCTCGGCTCCCGGCTGGCGTGGGAATTCGGCGCCACCCAGCCCGAACTGGTCCACCGCATGGTGCTGGGCGGCCCCGGCAGCGGTGACCCGCTTGCCGAATTCGACCTCGCCGCGGCGCAGGAGCTCCTCGCTGAAGGCACCCCGATCCAGGATGCCCGGACCGCCGAGCTGATGCGGATGGCCAGGCTCGTGCCGACCAACGACGTATTCGCACTGCTGACCATGGTGGAGGCGGTGAAGGACGAGCCGTTCATCCCCTCCGAGGCCGTGCCCCGGATGCCGCTGCTGCTGGTCGCCGGCGAGAACGATGACCTCGCCGCGACGGCGCAGGAACTGGCGGATCTGGCCCCGCAGGCGGAGCTCCTGAAGCTGCCCGCCCGGACCCACGCCAACGCGGTGACCTCGCGCGCCTTCAAGTCCGCCGCCGTGGCGTTCCTGTCCGCCTGAACCCGCCCCCGCGCAGGCCGCCGCCCGCTGCGGGTGGCTGGCGCAGCGGATAAACTTTAGGTAAAGGGACCTGCGCCGCAGGGCAAAAGACCGTAGGGGCAGGATACAATCGAGCCAAGTGCTCAGTAGACTTACCTTTTCTGCGCGCCCCACCTTGACCTTTCCAGCCACCACTTTCCCGGGAGAACACCCATGGATGTGCTCCTTGCCGAGCGGTACCAGACCACCGACCTGCTCGGCGTCGGCGGCGCCGCCTCCGTCTATAGGGCGGTCGACCGCAACCTGCAGCGCGATGTCGCGGTGAAGGTCTTCCAGCCCACCACCGCCGATGACGACGACTACCGCCGGCAGCACACCGAGACGCTCCTGCTCTCCACCCTGAACCACCCCGGGCTGGTGACCCTCCACGATGCGGGGCTGCACCAGGATGAGGACGGACGCACCACCGGCTTTTTGGTGATGGAACTCGTTGACGGCGAGGACCTGCGCAAGCTGCTGAAGAAGGGTCCCCTCGCCCCCGCCGCCGTCGCCCAGGTCGGAGCCGACCTCGCCGACGCCCTCGCCTACATCCACTCCCACGGGGTGGTGCACCGCGATGTGAAGCCGGCGAACATCCTGATGTTCCACTCCGGCGACAACGACACCCGGCTCTACCCCAAGCTCACCGATTTCGGCATCGCGCGCATGGTGGATTCCACCATGGCCACCGCCGTCGGGGCCACCATCGGCACGGCCAACTACCTCAGCCCGGAGCAGGCGCAGTCGGGCAACATCGACGAGCGCAGCGACATCTACTCCCTCGGCCTGGTCCTGCTCGAGTGCCTCACCGGCGACAAGGCCTTCCCCGGGCCCGTCGTGGAGGCGGCCCTGGCCCGCCTGCTCCGTGATCCCGAGATCCCGGAATGGCTGGGCGCCGACTGGGCGAGCCTGCTCACCAGCATGACCGCCCGGAACCCGCAGGACCGTCCGGACGCCCACGAGGTTGCCCTGCTCCTGCGGGTCCATTCCGACGAGGGCGCGGGCTTCTCGGGGATCGGGACACCCCAGGCGGCCGCAGGCTCCGCCCCCGCCGACGACGGCGACGGGGTCTCGACCGGCGGAATCACCACCGGGAACATCCACATCCCCGACCCGCCCTCGCACGCCCCGAGCCTCGGATAGTCCGGGACAGCGCTAGTCCGGGGCAGCGCTAGTCCGGATCAGCGCTGCTCCAGGGCAGCGCTCAGCGGGGTTCGCCGCCCTCGACGTCATCCTCTTCGGGCTCGAAGTTTGAGGGCTCATCGAGCGTCGTTGCGCCGATTCCCTCCTGGTTGTCGGGGATGGTGCCCTCGGGACCCTCCCCTGTGTCCTGCCCGTTGGTGCCTTGCCCGCTGGTGTCCTGCTTCTTGCCGTTCGGCGTCTCGGTCATTTCATCCTCCGGCGTAGGTGTTTGTTCCTTCGATCCTAGGAGCCCGGGGGGGCAACGCAAAAGACCGGAGGGCCAGGTTGGTTTCCTGGCCCTCCGGTCTTTTGTCTGCTGCGCGTGTGCGCCCGGACGCCCCGGTTGAAGGTCCCGGGCGTGCCGGCTCAGTGCTGGGAGACTCCAAGCGGCGCACCGCGGGTCTCCCGGGCCAGGGTGACCCCGACGAAGGAGATGGCGCACAGGATCATGATGTAGATCGCCACGGCCCCCGACCACTGGTAGGTCTCCAGCAGCAGCTGCGCGACCATCGCCGCGAACGCCCCGCCCAGGATCGCGCCCAGCGCGTACCCGATGGAAATGCCGGAGTAGCGCACGTTCGCGGGGAACATCTCCGCGTACATCGCGGACATGGGCCCGTAGGACAGTCCCAGGCCGATGGTCAGGACGAACAGGCCCAGCCCATAGAGGAAAATGTTGGCGGTGTCGACGAGCATGAACATCGGCAGCATCCACACGAACACCAGCGCATAGCCGATCTGGAAGGTCCGCACGCGGCCGATCCGGTCGGAAAGCCAGCCGCCGACCATGGTGAAGATCAGCCAGCCGAAGGAGGCGAGCGTCGTGGCCAGCAGCACCGGCACCACTGGCATCTCCAGCGCCGTGGTGGCGTAGGAGATGAAGAACGCGATGACCAGGTAGCCCGCGGCATTGTTGCCGATGAAGATGACGGCGGCAAGGAGCACCTCGCGGGTGTTCTTCCGGAACAACTGGCGCAGCGGCGCCTTGCTCTCACCCTTGCGGGCCAGCATCTCCTTGAAGACGGGGCTTTCACTGACGGCACGCCGGATCAGGTAGCCGACGATGATCAGCACCACCGACAGCAGGAACGGCACCCGCCAGCCCCACTCGAGGAACTGGTCCTCGGGGATGGCGGTGCGCAGCAGCAGCAGGGTGCCTGTGGCCAGGATCATGCCGATCGGAACGCCGATTTGCGGGTAGGCACCGAACAGGCCCCGCTTGCCCACCGGGGCGTGTTCCACCGACATCAGCGCCGCACCGCCCCATTCACCACCGGCGGAGAACCCCTGGACGATGCGCAGGAGGATCAGCAGGATCGGCGCCCACACCCCGATGGAGGTATAGGTGGGGAGGATCCCGATCAGCGCGGTCGCCGCGCCCATCAGGATCAGGGTAAAGACCAGGACCGACTTACGGCCGATGCGGTCACCGAGGTGCCCGGCGACGATCGCTCCGAGGGGCCGGAAGAGGAAGCTGATGCCGATCAGGGAAAAGGCGAGGACCTGGGCCAGGCCCGGGTTGGACTCCCGAAGCGGAGTGAGGAACAGCGCGCCCAGGACCGTGGCGGTGAGCTGGGCGAAGATGAAAAAGTCGTACCACTCGATGGTTGTTCCAACGAGGGTCCCGGCCAGGACGCGGCGCTCCTCGCGTGAGGTGCGATGCTCCGTGGCGTTCGCAGCGGTGAAAGACGTCATTGTCACTCCAAGGGACGGGAAAACATTACCGACAGAACGTTCGGTTACGTGAGCTAAATCATACGCAGGACCTCCCCGGGATGGGGGAGGTCCTGCGGATCAATTTCCGCGCGTCAGGAGTCCGCTGTGGCCGAGGTGCCGGCGGAGGCGGGGGCTGATCCCACAAGAGGCTGTCCGCGCGTCAGGAGCCAGTGGGACCGGAAGCGGCGGCGGTGGCCTCGACGGACCGGCGGTGCGCCCGGAGTCCGGCCGCACCGGCCAGGCCCAGCACCAGGAGCGCGGCGGCTGCCAGCACCGGCACCGCGAAGGCGGCATCGGTTCCCACCCTCTCCGCGAGGGACCCGGCGACGGCGGAGCCGAGGGCCGAGCCGGCGACAATGCCGCTGGCGAGCAGGGTCATGACCGTGCCGAGCAGGCGTCGGGGTGCCACCATCGACCCGATGCTGAAGATCGAGACCATGGTCGGCCCGACGGGGATGCCGAGGAGGAACAGCACGAGCACCATTGCCGGGATGCCCGAGGGCAGGAACAGCAGCGCCGCCAGGCCGACCATGCCGGCCGCCGAGGCGATCCACCGCCAGGAGTGCGCGAAGGTGGCGGGCCAGAACGCCACCGACAGGGCAGCGCCCGCCGAGCTCAGCCCCATCACCGCGTAGAGCAGCCCCGCGGCGGAGGCGGCGTCGAACTGCCCGGCGAAGGCGGTGAGCGTCGTCTGGGTCCCCCCGAAAAAAGTGCCCATCGCGACCATGCCCAGGACGGGAATGGAGATCAGCAGGCGAGACCGCCGGCCGGTCACGGCCGGCCCCGGCTCCTGGACGTCAGAGCGGCCGCGCGAGGATCCGACCAGGCGGCCGGTGGGGTGGACGGCGAACGCGCTCACCATGGCCAGGGTCAGCACCGCGGCAAGGGTCAGGGGGACCCAGGGGGCGGCGAGGCTTGCGAGGAGGCCGACCAGGGCGGGACCGAGGACGAACGTCAGCTCGTCGGCGGTGCTTTCGTAGGACATGGCCGTGTCGAGGTCGGAGGGCCTGCGCGTCATCGCCACCCACCGCACCCGCGCCAGCGGCCCGATCTGGGGAGAGGTGAAGCCGGTGAGGAAGGCGGCGGCCATGACGGGAACGGCGGCCGCGGCGGCGGTCCCGGTGAGGGCAAGGGCGAGCACCACCAGCGCCACGGTGGCGACGGTGTTCAGGGCCGCCGCCGGCAGCAGGACGACCCGCTGGCCGAAGCGGTCAGCGAGGAAGCCGAGGATCGGCGCGCCGAGGGCGGAGCCGATGCCGACGGCGCCGGCCGCGAATCCGCCCAGCGCGTAGGAGCCGCTGGCCGAGGTCACGATGGTGAGGGCGCCGACGGTCAGCATGGCGAGGGGCAGCCGTGCCAGGAACCCGACGGAGAGGAAGGAGGTGCCGGCCAACTGCGGGAGGCGGCCGAAGCGGCCGAACCGGCGGGGCCGCTCAGGGCCGGCGGGCGAACGTTCGGCAGCGGGGCTGAGGGAAGGAATTGCGTTCATTGTCATCCGGGTACTTCGAATCGCGCATCGTCCCTCCTCCCGATGCGCCCTACCCGGTAACTGAGTGAATTTACACCATCTGGAGCTGATCCACAAATTCCAGGCGGGAGCCCTCGCGGTCCTTGTGGACCTGGAGCTGGGCCGGGATGCGCAGTTTCAGTTCGGCGACATGGCTGACGAGGCCGACAACCCGGCCTCCACTGCGCAGGCCGTCGAGCGCATCCATCACCTGTTCCAGTGCCTGGTCATCGAGCGAGCCGAAGCCCTCATCGACGAAGAGCGTCTCGATGTCGATGCCGCCTGCCTCCTGCTGCACGACGTCGGCGAGGCCGAGTGCCATGGCCAGGGACGCCATGAATGATTCCCCACCGGAAAGCGTCGAGGTGTCCCTGCGGTTTCCGGTCCACCCGTCGATGACACTCAGCCCCAGCCCTGCCTTCTTGTTCCCGGTAAGCGCGTCGCTGTGCACGAGGGCGAAGCGCCCGTCCGTCATGGCCAGCAGCCGCTCGGTGGCGGCCTCGGCGACCTGCTCGAGGCGCGACGCGAGGACGTAGGTGCTCAGCGGCATCTTGTACCGGTTGTCGCCGCCGCCCCGGGCGGAGTCGGCCACCGAGCGCAGCAGCGCGTGCCGCTCCCGCAGCGGCGCAACGGCCGCTTCCTGTTCCACCAGGAGGGCGTTGTAGGCCTGGAGCTGGCTCAATGACTGGTCAAGCAGCCGCAGGGCCACCGCCTCATCGGCTGCCCTCTCCCCCAGCGCGGCGTAATCGCGGCCAGCGGCCTGGACCTCGTCCTCGGAGGGGACGGAGCGGCCCTCTGCCTCGTCCTGAAGGGCGGCGGTGATATCGGGGCTTTCCCCCTCGGCCTCGAGCCGGTGCCCTGCCGCCTCATGGGCGCGGATGCGGCGCAGGGTCTCCTCAAGCGCTTCTGCTTCGAGGAGGGCCTCCCGGACGGCAGCGGCCCCGTCGAAGTGGGAGCCGGCGAGGGCATCGGCGAGGGCGCTTACGGCCTTGTCCCTGCGCCCTGCGGCCCGGTCGAGGGCCTCGAGGGCCTCCCGGGCCGCGACGAGCACCGCACGGGCGGAGTCGACCGCCTCCGCGCGCTCGTGGAGGGTACCGAAACCGCGCCGGTGGTGTTCGAGGCGCGCGGCGAGCTCCGCGGCCTGGTCCTCAAGGCTCCGCAGCTGGGCGGCGGCCTCGGAAGCGGCCCGGCCCGCGTCCTCCAACTGCGCAAGGATCTGCTGTTCCCTGGCGACGAGCGCGTCGATCCGTGCCGCAGCGTCCTCAAGCTCCTGCTGGGCCCGGCGCGCTTCGGTGAGCCGGGCCTGCGCCTGCTGGGTCGCCTCCCGGGCAACGGCCGCGTCCCGTCCGCCACCGAGGGCGGCGAGCCGGGCCGCTTCAAGCGCCGCTGCGTCCCGCAGTGCCCGCGCCTCGTTCAGGCGTGCCTCCGCCGCTGCGTGGGCCTCCCGGGCCGCCTGTTCGTCGGCGTGGGTGACCCTTTCGTCGTCGCCGGCCCGGGCCGGGTCCGGGTGCTCGAGGCTGCCGCAGACGGCACACTCCTTGCCGTCCTCAAGCTGGGCCGCGAGCTCGACGGCGGCCTGCTCAAGGCGCAGCTGCAGCCGGGTCAGCCACATCTCCTTGCGGCGGAGGTGCTCCTCGTGCGCTGCCGCGTAGTTCTTCTCGGCTACCGAGCGCCGCTGGTCCGCCTGCGCATGCTCGGCGATGGTGGCCTCAAGCGCCCGGGCGGCCTCAAGCGCCTCGGCGCACCGGGTCTCCTCCCCCGCGGTTTCCCTCAGCCCAACGGCCTCCTGCTCAAGCAGCGCCTTGTCCGCGCGCAGCTCGGCCAGCCGTTGCTCCAGCCCGATCGTCCGCTCGGCCAGTGAGGCGCGCTTCGCCGAGATGTCCCGGATACGTTCGTTGAGTCCCTGCAGCCTGTCCTCGTCAGGGAGCGCAGCCTGCAGCACTCCCAGATCCGAGGCCGCGGCACGGGCCGCGGCCTCGAGCCGGGCGGCAGTGGGCGCCAGGTCGAAGAGGGCGTCGGTACCGTCACCGGCACCCGCGAGGTAGGTGGCCGCGGTGCCGTCGGCCCGCAGCGTGTCGAGGGCTCTGTCGCAGCGCGTGCGGCAGTCTTTGTGTTCGAGGCCGGCGTCTTCGGCGGCGTCGAGGACCCCGGCCAGCAGGCGGGCATCCTGGTGCCGCTCCACGGCCGCGGCCAGCGCCGCCGCCTCTGCGGCACCGGCTTCGTGTTCGGCCTGCGCGGTACGGTGCCGTTCGAGCGCGACCGCCCGTGCCCGAGCCGCGGCGAGCCCGGAGTAGCGCGCCTTGTCCTGTTCCAGCTGCCGTCCGGTCCGGTCCGCCGCCGCCGCCGCTTCGGCAGAACGGGCAGCGACGGCTTCGAGCAGCGTGTGCACGACCGCCTGGCCGCCCGGCGCCGGCTGACCCTCGGCCGGAACGTCGGCTTCGATGCCGTGCCGCGCCGCCTCGTCGAGCGCCCGTTGGATGGTCTGCCGCTGTCCGTCCTCCGCGGTGGCCAGGCGGGACGCCGCCTGGCCGGCCTGCTCGCTCAGCAGTTTTTCAATGTTCTCGAATCGATCCGTGGAGAACAGGCGCTGAAGCAGCTCCCGCCGGGAACCGGCATCGGCGCGCAGGAAGGCAGCGAACTCGCCCTGCGGCAGCATCACCACGCGGGTGAACTGTTCCTTGTCCATGCCCAGCACATTCAGCAGCTCCAGGCCGGCCTCGTCGTTGCGGGCGGACTTCTGAACCCAGGCGCCGTCGACGAATTCGGAAAGCAGGGTCCGGGCCTGCTCGGTCGTGGTTCCACCGCCGCGCTTCGAGGGCCGCTCCCACTGCGGGGACCGGGTGACCGAGAACCTGCGCGCGCCGACGGTGAACTCAAGCTCGACCTCCGGAGCGAGCCCGATGGGCGCATGGTCGCTGCGCAGGCGCTTGGCGCCCTGCCGGACTCCGGGCACCGATCCGTACAGCGCGTAGCAGATCGCGTCGAGGACACTCGACTTCCCCGCACCCGTCGGGCCGTTGAGCAGGAACAAGCCCTGGGCGCTCAGCGCGTCGAAATCCACGACCTGCCGCCCGGAGAAGGGACCGAAGGCCTGGATTTCAAGGCGGGAGATCCTCACGCTGCGTTTCCCCTGTTCATGTTCACTGGGCTGCTTCCGGGCCCGTCATCGTCTGCGTCTGGTGCTTTCCAGGTCTGGTCTCCCGCCACCGCCGCTCACCGCTCGGAGTTGAGGCTGAGGGCGGCGTCCACGGTCGCGGACAGGAGTTCCCGCTCTTGGGGTGAAGCCTCGCGCGAGCGCACGTGCTCGAGGAATCCGCAGCAGATTTCGGCGTCATTCGTCGCCGCGGCGATGCGCTGGCTGTAGGTGCGCAGGTCACCGGCGTGCCCGCCCTCAGGCTCGAAGGCGAGGACGAGGGTGTCCGGGAAGCGGGCGCGGAGCCGTTCCATGGCGCGCGGCGGGCGCTCGGCATCGGTGAGGGTGATCGAGCAGTACGCGTGTTCGGCGTCGGCGAGGGACTCATCGCTCAGGAGGTCCTCGATGCGGCCCCTGAGCACGGCGAGTTCCTTGGGTGCCGGCCACTGCACGGGCGTCACCGGGCCCAGTCCCGCGGCCGTGATCTCCACGAGCCAGGCACCCTTAGTCTGGCGGGCCTCGGAGAAGGAGTAGGCAAGCGGCGAACCGGAGTACCTCACCGTGGGCGAAAGCTTCTGTTGCCCGTGCAGGTGGCCCAGGGCCGTGTAGTCGAAGGCATCGAACAGGTCCAGCGGTACCGCGCCGAGCCCGCCCTGTGCCAGTTCCCGCTCGCTGTCCGAGCTGATGCCGCCGCTGGCGAACGTGTGGGCCATCACCACGGAGTGCACGGTGCCTGCGGACCTCCGGCGGCGCAGGTCCTCCTGGATCAGCCCCACGGCGGCCCGGGTGACGCTTGAGTGGGTCGGCTCGGCCGACAGGGCGCCGGCAACGACCCGGGGCTCCAGGTAGGGGATGCCGTAGACGGCGAGGTCGGCCCCGGGCCCGAGCGGAAAGGTGACCGGCCGCCCGATGTCCTCGGTCCGGGTCCGCAGGTGCACTCCTCCGCGTTCGAGGATGCGGCCGCCAAAGCCCAGCCGGGTCGCGGAGTCGTGGTTGCCGCTCGAGATGATGACCTCGGCGCCCGCCCCGCGCAGCCGGTCGAGCGCCTCGTCGAAGAGCGCGACGACATCCACCCCGGGCAGGGCCCGGTCATACACGTCCCCGGCGACGAGCACCACGTCCACCTGGGCGTCACGCACCGTCTTCTCGAGGTTGTCTAGAAACATCCGCTGGGCCGCGAGGGTTCCCGCTCCGTGGAAGGAACGGCCGAGGTGCCAATCCGAGGTGTGGAGTAACAGCATATTTTTACGCTACCGCCCGCCCCGGACATTCCTGCGGGCACCGCGCGGGCGCCGGCGAAATTCCACCCCCGAAGGAGTTTCCCGGCGCCCGCGGCCGGGGAGAGGAGCCGTTAGCCGCGGCCCGTCGTCCCGGGTCCCTTGTCGAAGAAGGAGCGCGCGTCGTCCGGGGAACCTATAGAAGCCGCCGGGCCGGCTGGGGGCGCCGCCGGAGCTGCAGCGCCGGTTCCGACCGTATCCGTGCCGGTGGAGTCGGAGGGGGCAGCGGTGGTGGCTCCGACGGGCGCAGCGGGCGCCGATACGGACTTCCGGCCGGCCGCGTCGAAGCTTCGGAAGGCCAGGCCGGCGATGATCGCTCCGACGAGCGGCGCCGCGAAGAACAGCCACAACTGGGCGGTGGCCCAGTCACCGGTGAACAGGGCCGAGGCGGTGGATCGTGCCGGGTTGAGCCCGCCGTTGGTGACCGGGAGCAGCAGGGTGAGCAGGGCGGCATAGGTCAGGCCGACCGCGAACGGTGCCGTGCTCCGGCCGGCGTGCCCGGCGGTGGCGCCGAGGAACACGGCGACCAGGAGGGCCGTGCAGACGGCTTCGGCCAGGAACACGCTGCTCAGCGGGAACTGCGCCGCCGAGTGCTCCTCGAAGCCGTTGGAGGCCGCCGCGAAGAGTCCGTTGACGTCGGTGAGCTGGGAGTTGGCGCTGAGCAGAAGCCACAGCAGGCCGGCGGCGGCAAGGCCGCCGACAAGCTGGGCCAGGATGTAGGGCAGCACGGAGCCCCACCCTGTGCGTCCGGCGACGGCCGAGCCGAGGGTGACGGCGGGGTTGAAGTGCCCACCGGAGATGTATCCGAAGGCGATCATGGCCGCGAGCAGCGCGAATCCGAAGGCCAGGGTCGGAGGCACGCCCGACTGGGTGTTGAGCATGGTGACGCCCAGTCCGGTGAGGACGACAGCAAACGAGCCGACTGCCTCGGCGGCAGTCCGGGCAGCCGGGCCGTAGGAGCGCAGGGGCAGGGCTCCGGTCCGGTCCTGTCCGGCGTCCGTGGAGTGATGGATTCCGTGCGACATAAGGCAGTGCGTCCTTCGGTTGGGGCCATTGGCTGTGCCCGCCGCCCTCGCTCGCGCTCCCGGGCGGCGGGCACAGCCGTCCAGTCTCCCATCCTAGGCGGACCTAGACTTGAACGATGGCATACCACGCAACCTACCCCCAGCGGGTCTCCGGGAGTCTGCTCGGCGGCGCGCTCGGAGACGCCCTCGGCTACACGGTCGAACGCGACAGCCTTGAGGCGATCCGTACCCGGTTCGGCCCCGGCGGGGTAACCGCTCCGCCGGAGGACGGTTCGCCGTTCGTCTTCTCGGACGACACCCAGCTGACCCTGTACACGGTCGACGGACTGGTCGAGGCGCTTGAATGGGCAAATGACGGCGTGTCGGCCGATGAGATGGCCATTCTCTGGCTGGCCTACCTGCGCTGGCTTGCCACGCAGGGCGAAACCCCTCCGGATCCCGCGCCGGTTTCGCCGCCGCGGTGGATCGACGCCCAGGAGGTCCTGCACCACCGCAGGGACCCCGGCAAGGCCTGCCTCTCCGGGCTGCTCACCGGGGTGATGGGAACCCGGAAGCGTCCGCTCAACCCTCAGGCCAAGGGGTCCGGGGCGCTGATGCGCTCCGCTCCGTTCGGCCTGGTGCCCCGGATTCCCGGGGAGATGGCGGACCGGTTGACCCTCGACGCCGCGGCCCTGACGCACGGCCATCCCGCCGCGCAGACTCCGGCCGCCGTCTTCAGCCACCTCATCCGGTCCCTGGCCCTCGACGAGCTGGGCCTTGAGGCCGCCGTGCAGTCCGCCGTCGCCCATGCCGGGATCCTCGGCGATACCGAGCTCGCCGGGAACCTCACGGCTGCGGCCACCCTTGCCGCCGACGGTCCTGTCGCGCCCGAACGGCTGCCCGACGAGCTGGGCCGCGGATGGCTTGCCCCGGAGGCCCTCTCCCTCGCCGTCTATGCCGCGCTCGCCTCCGCCCGGCCGGACCCCGCGCAACACTTCACCGCCGGCGTCGTCCTGGCCGTGAACCACGACGGCGACAGCGACACGACCGGCTCGGTCACCGGGAACATCCTGGGGGCACTGTACGGGGAGGCCGCCCTGCCACGGCCGTGGCTCGACCGCCTGGACGGCACCGAGGTGATCAGGGCCGTGGGCTCCTCCCTCATCAAGGCGGCAACCGGCGAGTAGCCGGGCCCGGCCCGCGGTGGAACCTGCGGCGGGGCCTACTGGCTGCCGACGGGCCAGAGGCCGCCGATCATCTGCAGGAACTCCGCTTCCGAGAGCACCTCGATCTGCTGTCCACGCTCGTGCAGTTCAAGCACCCGGCGCGCCTTGCCCGTGACGCGGCCGTTGCGCAGGTCGGAGGCCACGAAACCATTGCCGACCACCAGCACCGTGGTGCGCCGGGTGACCGCGCTGGCCGGCTGAGCCCCCACCCGTGCCGCCCGTTCCTTCGCCTGCGGGCGGGGCATGCCAAGGTCGCCGGTGAAGACGACGGTCTGCCCGTAGAGCGGGTGGTTCGCATCGGCGGCCGGGTTGGGCGGCGGGTTGTCGCCCTCCTCCGGCCATCCGGCCCACCCTGCCGCAGCGCCGCGCTCCAGCGCCGTCCGGGTGGCCTTTGAGAGTTCATCGATACCGGGCTCATAGGGCTCGGCGCGCGAAAGCGGGAGCCGCTGCACGGCCATGAGCTCCTCAACCGTCGACGCGCCGCTGCGCCGAGCGATGTCCACGAAGATGCCCGCGCAGGCCCGCGCGTCCTCCACGGCGTCATGGTGGTTCAACAGCGGAACCCCCGCCGCCTCGGCAACGAACGGAAGGGAATACGAGGCCAGGGAGTAGCTGCGGCGCGAGAGCATCACGGTGCACGCATAGTCCCAGCCGGGCCCTGAGAGCTCCGACACTTCGAGCGCCGAGCGGATCACCCCGAGGTCGAAGGCGGCGTTGTGAGCCACCAGGATGTCCCCGCCGATGAAGCCGCCGATCTCGGGGAACAGCTCTCCGAACCGGGGCGCGGTGGCCACCTGGTCGGCGGTGATGCCGTGGATGGCGGTATTGCGGGAATCGAAGTAGTCGTGGCCGGCGGGTGGACGCATCAGCCAGGAGGCCTCGTCCACGACGCGTCCGTCCCGGACCTTCGTGAGTCCCACTGCGCAGGGTGACCCCCGAAACCCGTTAGCTGTTTCAAAGTCGATCGCCGTGAACTCAATTCCCACTCTCCAAGGCTACCTGTGCCGGATGGCGAAACCGTTCATCCAACGTTCACCCCGGTGGCGTGCCGGGAACCGCCGGGTGGTCGTACGCTGAACCATGCCCGGTTTCCTCCCTCCCCCGCAGTGGTATCTCTTCGATTACGGAATGGTGATCTCCACCGAGCCCACGAGCGAGGACTGGGACCGGCTGGAGGAAGAGGCCGGCGTTCCGGGGCTGCGGGAGCGCTCGTCCGCCTACTGGCAGCACCGCGACGGCTACGACGCCGGAGACCTGAGCCCGGTGCTGTACTGGTCGCGGGTGACCGGACACGCAGTCAGCGACGCCCGCGCCTCATGGCTCGATGTCCTCGACGCCAACCAGTGGTCGCACTACAACCTTGAGACCCTCGACGTGCTCGATGAACTGTCCGGGTCCGGCGCACGCCTGGCGCTGCTTTCCAATATGCCTGCCCCCATGGTGGGGCACTTCGCCGGAGCCCCGTGGACTCGACACTTCGAAAAGCTGTTCTTCAGCTCGTCGCTGCGCCTGATCAAGCCGGACGGCGCCATCTTCTCCCACGTCCTCGCCGAACTGGGCACCGAGCCCGGCCGCGTGCTGTTCATCGACGATTCGGCGGCGAACATTGCGGCCGCACGCGGCCTCGGGATCGACGCCCGCCTGCACCTGCGGGAGACCGATCTCTCGCGCGAGCTCAGGCGCCTGCCAGTATAGGCCGGACGGCCTCGACGCCTTCCACGGCAGCCGTCCACTCCGGGCGGCGGAAAACTTCACGTGCCAGCAGCAGCAGCTGCTGTTCGCGGACCTCGCCCGGGCGTGCCTCGGCGAGGGTGGTGCCGTTGGGCTGGTACCCAAGCGCCGCCGACACCCCGAGCGAGGCCGCGTTCCAGACGGCGGCGTCGGAGACGGCCGAGTGCGCCCCGAGGTGGTCGAAGGCGAAGGAGAGGACGGCGGAGCGCATCTCCTTGCCCAGGCCCCTGCCCTGCGCTTCCAGCGTCAGCCATGAGCCGGTGCTGACCCGGCGCAGCAGCGCGAAGCTGCGCGCCGAGAGGTCCTGGACGCCGATGATGCGGCCTTCGTGCTGGACCGCGAAGCTGATGGTCCAGTCCTCGGGGCTCAAAGCAGCCCGGAGGCTCCACTGGTACTTGAGGCTTTCACGGATGAGGATATCCCGGGGCGCATCGGTCCAGGGGACGCCAAAGGGCATGACCGAGCGGTCGTGGACGCCGGCGAGGATCGCGTCAACGAGGCCGGGCAGCTGGTCGTCGCGCACCGGGGTGAGGATGAGCCGGGGGGTGCGGATCGACAGCCCGAAGAGCGGCCAGAACTCAGCGAGGCGCGTGCCGGCGGTCCCCGTCACCGCACGATCCCGGTCATCGCGCTTCCGGCGCCCTGCGGCGCTTGAGGATCCTGCTGATGATGAAGTAGGCGGCGCAGAGGGCCACCGCTGCGATCACGATCTTCTGGAAGGTGTCCGCGTACCGCTCCACGAGGTGCCAGCTCTCCCCCAGGTAGAAACCGGCGAGGACGAAGATGAGGTTCCAGATCAGGCTGCCTGCGGCGGTCAGGACCAGGAACTTCCCCTGCGGCATCTTTTCGATCCCGGCCGGAATGGAGATCAGGCTGCGGAAGAGCGGGATCATCCGGCCGAAGAAGACGGCGCGGTAGCCGTAGCGGGCAAACCAGGCCTCCACCCTGTCGATGTCCTCAAGGTCGACAAGCGGAACCCGGGCCACGATCGCGCGCATGCGCCGGCGGCCCAGCGCCGCGCCGAGCGCATAGAGCGCGTAGGCGCCCACCACCGAACCGAGGGTGGTCCAGAAGATCGCTTCGAACAGCGTGAAGTTGCCGCGGCTCGCCGTGAATCCGGCGAGGGGAAGAATGACCTCGCTCGGCAGCGGGGGGAAGAGGTTCTCCAGGGCGATCGCCAGGCCGGCGCCGGGAGCGCCGATCGTCTCCATCACGTTCACCGCCCACTCGGCAACCCCGCCCAGTGCGGATCCGTCGGACTCAGTGGTCAGGCCCTGCTGCAGAAAAATAGTCATCGCCACCAAGTCTGCCCTATGTCCGGCGCCTGCCGCCAAAAAACGGTCAGGACCGGAGACCATCCCGGCCGCCGTCGAGGGCCCTGATCAGGTGCGGCAGCAGCGCCCTGAAGGCAAGGCCGCGGTGGCTGATGCGGTTTTTCTCCTCGGGGGTGAGTTCGGCGCAGGTCCGGTCGAGCCCTGCGGGGACGAGCACCGGGTCGTAGCCGAATCCGCCGGTGCCCCGCAGCCCGGTCAGCAGCGTGCCGCGCAGTTCGCCCAGTTCCACATGCACGGCACCGCCGGGCACGGCGAGCGCTGCGGCGCAGTGGAAGGCCGCGCCGCGGTGCTCCGGGCCGATATCCGCCAGCTGGGCGAGCAGGAGGTCAAGGTTCGCGGCGTCGTCGCCGTGGCGGCCGGACCAGCGGGCCGAGAAAATCCCGGGGGCTCCGCCGAGGACGTCGACGGCGAGGCCGGAGTCGTCGGCCACGGCCACCAGCCCCGTGGCCGCCGCGGTCTGGCGCGCCTTGATCACGGCGTTCTCCTCGAAGGTGACTCCGCTTTCAACGACGTCGGCCGCGCCCGCGGTCTCGGCGTCAACGACCTGGGTGTCGACGTCGAGCCCGGGAACCTGTCCGCGCAGCAGCTCGCGGAGTTCGCGCAGCTTGCCCGGGTTGCGCGTGGCGAGTACCAGCCGGTGCACCTGCTCAGGCACCGGCTGCTTCCTTGAGGGTGTCGAGCTGGATCTGCGCGAGCTGGGCCGTGCCCAGCAGCGCCAGGTCGAGCAGCGCGTCGAGTTCGGCCCGGTCGAAGGGCGCACCCTCGGCGGTGCCCTGGACCTCGACGAACTTCCCCGAGCCGGTGACCACGACGTTCATGTCGGTCTCGGCGCGCACGTCCTCGACGTAGGGAAGGTCGAGCATGGGAACGCCGTCGATAATGCCGACGCTCACGGCGGCGACCGTGTCGACCAGCGGCTTGGCACCGGCCGGGATCAGCTTCTTGTCCTTGGCGTACCGGATGGCGTCGGCGAGCGCCACGTAGGCGCCGGTGATCGCCGCGGTGCGGGTGCCGCCGTCGGCCTGGAGCACGTCGCAGTCAAGCACGATGGTGTTCTCCCCGAGCGCCTTGGTGTCGATGATCGAGCGCAGCGACCGGCCGATGAGGCGGGAGATCTCGTGGGTGCGCCCGCCGATCTTCCCCTTGACCGATTCGCGGTCGGAGCGGGTGTTGGTGGCCCGGGGCAGCATGGCGTACTCGGCCGTGACCCAGCCCTTCCCCTCCCCCTTGAGCCAGCGCGGGACTCCGCTGGTCAGCGAGGCCGTGCACAGTACGCGGGTGTTGCCGAACTCGATCAGCGCCGAGCCCTCGGCCTGGTTCGACCAGCCCCGGGTGATGCTGATGTTCCGCAGCTGGTCCGGGGTGCGGCCGTCGGCCCGCCGCACCGTCGGCGGGGCGGGAGTGGCGCCGTCGGGGGTGGCCGTGGCGGTGGTGGACGGGGCGGGGTGCGGATCGGCTGGGCTCATGGAGCCAGTCTAAACCGGCGGCGTGCCCGGCCCGGCGGCGCGGAGCGGGCGCGGGACGGCTGCAGGACGGGCCGGGGCGGGTAGGGGCGGGTAGGGACGGCAGCCGCGAGGCTGCCGCCGGGGACCGCCGCGGTTGCCGGGATGGGCCGGCCGCCGGTCAGCCCGCTGCCGGTGGAACCGGTGAGGCGGTCACCACGACGTTCTTGCCCCAGGGGTCCTCGGTGTAGCAGCTGATGATGACGAGGCGGTTCGGGACGATGTTCCAGATGTCGCTGGTCTTCAGCGTGTCTTTGTCATGCGTGGTGATCGAGTCGACGGTGTAGCGCAGGGTGCCCGTCTTCGTCGTGACACTCACCGTGTCACCGACTTCCGTGTGGGTGCTGAACCGGTCGAAGGGCGCCTCCCTGCCCTCCCAGCTGTGCCCGGTGATGTAGGTCGTATTGACCGACCCGGCGCCCGGGGTGCCGTAGGAGGAAAGCCAGTAGCCCTCGTCGGTGAACGGCGGCACGATCGACTGGCTCGCCACTTCGGCGGCGGTGGGCTGCAGCGGGAGCACCGCGACGTCGATGCCGGCGGCCTCCACCTGAATGTGGGTGGGAGCTGCGGCGGCCGGCCCGGCGGGTGCCTTGGGGGGCGCCTTGGCGGGGGGCGTGACGGGGGGCGTGACGGGGGCCGCGCTGGGAGCGGCAGGGGCGCTGGTCGCCGAGGGGGCCGGAGTGGGCGTCGAGGTGGGGCGGTCATCACCGGCCGCCGACGATCCCTGCTGCAGCTGGGGAAGAAGCACCAGCAGGACCAGCATGAGCGCCGCGGCCGCGCCCAGGAGTGCAACGAGGGTCCGCCGGCGCCTGCCCTGCTGCGGATGCCCTGACGGGGTCGGTTCCGCGGGTGCCGGGGGCTCGTCGGGGTGCGCCGAGGGTGCCATGCTGCGCCTTTCAATCGGAGAGACCTACCGGTCCGCTCGGGACCGGTACTTCCGCATAGGGTACAGGCCCCGCGGCGGTTGTGGCGGAGGCCGGTGCCCAGGCAGGTCGAAAAGGCAGCCGGTCAGACGGTGTAGGACACCCCGGCGACGGCGACGGCGAGCTGCCCGCTGTAGCGCGAGCGCGCCTCGCCGATCGAGACATTGGCGTCGTTCCACACCGGCAGGTGGGTGAGCAGCAGCCGCTTGGCGGCGGCGGCCTCCGCCATCTCACCGGCTCGCAGGCCGGTCAGGTGCACCCCGCTGATGCCGTCGTCGCGCCCCTCCTGGAACGCCGCCTCGCACAGGAAGAGGTCGGCTTCGGCCGCCGCCTCGATCAGGCCCTCGCACGAGTCGGTGTCGCCGGAGTAGGTCAGCACGCGGGTTTCGGGCACCCCGTCCGCGTTCGGCTCGGTGACCTCGATGCGCAGGGCGTAGGCCTCCTCGGCCGGGTGCAGCACCGCGAAGGGGGTGATGCTGAAGGGCCCGAGCCGGACCGCGGTGCGGTCCTGCCAGGAGTGGAACTCGAAGTCCTCGTGCATGCCCGGGTTAAGGGCCAGGCCGTACGCGGTCGCCATGCGGTCGGCCGTCGCCGCCGGGCCCCAGACGGGGATCCGCTCCCGGCCCCAGCCGGCGGGATCCCAGTGGACGGCGACGTGGAGCCCGCACAGGTCCATGCAGTGGTCGGGGTGGAGGTGGCTCAGGAAGACCGCGTCGATCTGCCGCAGGTCCATATACCGCTGCAGGGCCCCGAGGGAGCCGTTGCCGAGGTCAAGCAGGATCCGCCAGGTCCGGCCCTCGGCCTCGGCGGTGATCAGGTAGCACGACGCGGGCGACTGCGGGCCGGGGAAGGAGCCGCTGCAGCCCACGATCGTCAGCTTCATCGCGGTCCACCGGAGGCCGTGATCATGTCCGGGGTGATCCTCGCCAGGCTTCCCGTCGGGTACTGCGCGGCGACGTGGTCGACGTGCTGGACGCTGAGCACCTCGGGACCGAGGAAGCGCCGGGCGAGGACTTCGAAGCTCCCGGCGTCACCGGTGGCCAAGAAGCGGTGGACGGCCGGACCGCTGCCGCTGCTGAGCAGGTCGTGGGAGACGAGGGCGCGGTAGACGTCCTTGGCGGTCTCCTCGGCGCTGGAGACCAGACTGACGCTGTCCCCCATCACGTATGAGATGACACCGGTCAGCAGCGGGTAGTGGGTGCAGCCGAGCACCACGGTGTCCACGCCGGCACGCTTCAGCGGCTCAAGGTAGCGCTTCGCGGCCGAGAGCAGCCCGGGCCCGGCGGTGACCCCGGCCTCGACGTACTCGACGAACTCCGGGCACGCGGCCGAGGTGATCCGCAGGTGCGGGGCGGCGGCGAAGGTGTCCTCGTAGGCCCGCGAGCCGATGGTGGCAGAGGTTCCGATGACGCCGATGTCCCCGCTGCGGGTGGCCGCCACCGCGCGCCGGACCGCGGGCTGGATCACCTCGATCACGGGGATGCCGTACCGCGCCGTGTAGCGTTCCCGGGCGTCGCGGAGCACCGCGGCGGAGGCCGAGTTGCAGGCGATGACGAGCAGCTTCACGCCCGAGTCGACGAGCTCGTCCATGACGGCGAGCGCGTGGGCGCGCACCTTGGCGATCGGCAGGGGACCGTACGGGCCGTTGGCCGTGTCGCCCACGTAGAGGATCGATTCATTGGGCAGCTGGTCGATGACGGCGCGGGCGACCGTCAGGCCGCCGACTCCGGAGTCGAAAATACCGATCGGCGCCCCGATCTTGCTCAAGGGCGATGTTCCCGCAGGCTCTGAACTCATAATCTACTGAGAATAGGGTGTGTCGGGCCCGGACACTAACGGATTCCGCGTGGGATCCATCACATCCGCCCGGGAGCCCGCGGCTACCGGGCGGTGCGGGTGCTGCTGAGCAGTGCCTGCAGCAGGGACTCCTGGAGCCAGGTCAGGAAGTTGTACACCAGCGCCAGGTACGCCTCGACGTCCTCGGCGTCGGCGAAGTCGTCGATCCCGTGGAGGCGGGCGGCGTCCTCGTCGGTCTCGATCCCCAGCCGGTCCGCCAGCACCAGCCGGACGTCGTTGAAGGCCTGGGCCATCAGCCGCCCCTGCTCGGGATTCAGGGTCACCGGGTTGTTTTCGATCAGCAGGGCACTGCTGCGGAGCGCTCCGATCTTCTGCTCCCGCAGGGAGCGCTCGGTGAGCCGGCGGAACTCGAGCGCCTCGGCGTCGTCGTCCCGCACCGCGTCGGGCAGCAGCCGCTGCAGCGCCGAATCCTCGGGCCGTGCCGCCTCGGCGTCGACGCCCACCATCGCGGCCAGCGGATCGGTGCTGGGGGCGGTGTCCGGTTCGAGCATGGTGATGATGTCGCTGAACAGGGTGCCCAGCAGGCGCACCTCACCGGGCTCGAAATGCCCGGTGATCCCGCGGCGGGTTGACTTGAAGGGTTTCGCCATGGGGCCCTACTCGCTTCCGGCTTTTTCGAAGGTGGCCCACAGTCCGAAGGAGTGCATGGCGACGGTATCCCGCTCGGCCTTTTCCCTGCTGCCGGTGGCCACCGCCGACCTGCCCTGCTCGTGGACCTCGAGCATCAGCTTGCGCGCCTTGGATTCGCTGTAGCCGAAGTAGGTCTGGAAGACATAGCTGACATAGGTCATCAGATTCACCGGGTCGTTCCACACCACAACGACCCAGGGCTGGTCAAGGCCGGCCTCGGAACGTGTCGAGGCCTCATCCCGCGCACGGGTATCGGTCGCAGTGCCAAGTGTCATGTACCTCATTCTAAGATGCGCCGCGGACCCGGGCGGCCCCGGTACTCACAAAGCGAACGCACGGCTAATGTTTTGACTGTGACTTCTCCCAGCAGCGCTCCGGCGCCCCGGCAGCCCAACACCGCACTGTTCACCGACCAGTACGAGCTCACGATGCTGCAGGCGGCCCTGCACTCGGGTGCGGCCCACCGCCGCTCGGTCTTCGAGGCCTTCGCCCGCCGCCTGCCCGACGGCCGCCGGTACGGCGTCACCGCTGGCACCGGCCGCCTCCTCGAAGCGCTCGCCGCGTTCCGGTTCGGGGATGACCAGCTGGGGTTCCTCTCCGACAATTCAATCGTCGACGACAAGACCCTGGACTGGCTCGCCGGCTTCTCCTTCACCGGCGACATCTTCGGCTACGCCGAGGGTGAGGCGTACTTCCCCAACTCGCCCATCCTGATCGTCGAGTCGACCTTCGCGGAGGCGTGCATCCTTGAGACCCTCGTGCTCTCGGTGCTCAACCACGACAGCGCCATCGCCTCTGCGGCCTCCCGCATGACCAGCGCCGCCGCGGGCAGGCCGTGCATCGAGATGGGCTCCCGGCGCACCCACGAGGAGTCGGCCGTGGCCGCCTCCCGGGCGGCGATCATCGGCGGATTCGCCAGCACCTCCAACCTTGAGGCCGGGCGGCGCTACGGGGTGCCGACCGTGGGCACCGCCGCCCACTCCTTCACGCTGCTCCACGACACCGAACGCCAGGCCTTCGAGGCGCAGGTCCAGGCCCTCGGCCGGGGCACCTCCCTCCTCGTCGACACCTACGACGTCGAGCAGGGGGTGCGCACCGCCGTCGAGGTGGCCGGCCCTGAACTGGGCGCGGTGCGGCTGGACTCGGGGGACCTGGTGACCCAGGCCCGCTGGGTGCGCGAACTGCTCGACGATCTGGGCAACACCAACACCCGGATCGTGGTGACCTCCGACCTCGACGAGTTCGCCATCGGCCTGCTGGCCTCGGCCCCCGTTGACGCCTACGGCGTCGGCACCTCGCTGGTGACCGGCTCGGGCGCCCCGACCGCCGGAATGGTCTACAAGCTCGTCAGCCGCGAGGACAACAACGGCACCTTTGTCTCCGTGGCCAAGGCCGCCAAGAACAAGGCCTCCGTGGGCGGCCGGAAGTACGCCCTTCGCCGGCTCGACGAGAACGGGACGGCCACCGCCGAAGTGGTGGGCATCTCCGCGTCGCCCTCCGACGACGGCAACGACCGGCCCCTGCTGCAGCAGCTGGTCAAGGGCGGCGAGGTCCTTCCGGGCTGGACCGGGCCCGAGGGCGTCCAGCGGGCGGCACTGCGCCACTCCGAGTCCGTCGCCGAGCTCCCGGAGTCGGTGCACCGGCTCCAGCGCGGCGAGCCTGCCATCCCCACCGAGTACGAGGAGACCCTTCCATGACGCGTGCACTGATCATCATCGACGTCCAGAACGACTTCTGCGAGGGAGGATCCCTCGCGGTGCAGGGCGGCGCCGAGGTGGCGGCCGCCATCAGCGACCACGCCGACGCCCGCGCCGCCGACTACGACTACGTCGTCGCGACCCAGGACTGGCACATCGATCCGGGCCCCCATTTCTCCGAGACCCCCGACTTCATCGACTCCTGGCCCGTCCACTGCGTGGCCGACACCCGCGGGGCGGACTTCCATCCCGACCTCGACACCGAGAACATCGACGCGGTGTTCCGCAAGGGCCAGTTCGAGGCAGCCTACTCGGGCTTCGAGGGGGTCCTGGCCCCCGAGGACGAGGTTCCCACCGGGGAGCGCAAGCTCGGGGCGGCCCTGACCGAACCCGATGAGACACCGCTGAGCCTCGACGACTGGCTGCGCGACCGGGACGTTGACGAGGTGGTGGTTGCCGGTCTCGCCGCCGACTACTGCGTGCGCGCCACCGCCCTCGACGCCGTGGCCGCCGGCTACTCGGTGTCGGTGCTGACGGGCCTGACGCGGGCCGTCCACGCCGGAAGGCTTGAGGACACCTTCGATGAACTCGTAGCGGCAGGGGTCGAGGTCCAGCGCTGAGCACCGTGCTTCGGCACCTGTGACCGCGCTCCGGCACCCCTTGCCCGGGGTGCCGGAGCACGCGGGAGGAACTATTTCCGCCCGATGAACCAGTCCTGGAGCTTCTTCAGCCGGCGCTGCAGCTGCTCCTCGTTGGCCTGGGCCACCGCCGGGCCGCCGCAGGCCTTGCGCAGTTCGGTGTGCACCACGCCGTGGGGGGTGCCGGTCCGCGCCGACCAGGCCGAGACGTTCTTGGCGAGCTGCCCACGCAGTTCCGTCAGCTGCCGGTGGTCGGGCACCGCGGGGTCGGCCGGTGCGGGCTCGGGGGCGCGTCCGCGCCGCCGCGACTGCTGCTCCTGCTGCCGCTGGCGGAGCAGCTGCCCCACCTGGTCGGCGTCAAGGAGCCCCGGGATGCCCAGGAAGTCGAACTCCTCCTCGCTGCCCATCTCACCGCCCGTGCCGAACTCGCCGCCGTCGAAGAGCACCCGGTCGAAGGAGGCCTGGGACTCGAGGGCTTCGAACATCTGCTTGGTGAGCGAATCGGAGGCCTTCTCCTCGCGGTTCGCCGCCTCCATCAGGCCCTCCTCGAGGGCGAAGCCGTCCTCCTCCCCCGTCGTGGGGCGGTCCAGGGCATGGTCGCGCTCGGCCTCGAGCTGGTTGGCCAGGGCCATCAGGTTCGGAACCGAGGGCAGGAAGATCGACGCGGTTTCGCCGCGGCGCCGCGCACGCACGTACCGGCCGACGGCCTGGGCGAAGAAGAGCGGCGTCGCGGTGGAGGTGGCGTACACCCCGACCGCCAGGCGCGGCACGTCGACGCCCTCGGAGACCATGCGGACTGCGACCATCCAGCGCGTGGTGTCGGCGGAGAATTCCTCGATCTTCGAGGAGGCCTTGACATCGTCGGAGAGGATGACCGTCGGGGATTCCCCGGTGATCTTCTTCAGCCGGCCGGCGTAGGCGCGCGCGTCGTCGTGGTCGGTGGCGATGACGAGGCCGCCGGCGTCCGGCACGGTCCGCCGCACCTCGGTGAGGCGCTTGTCGGCCGCCGCCAGCACCGCGGGAATCCACTCCCCCGCCGGGTTCAACGCGGTGCGCCAGGCCTGGGCGGTGATGTCCTTGGTGACCGCCGCCTCGCCGAGGGACGCCGCCATCTCGTCGCCGGTGCTGGTGCGCCAGCGCATCTGGCCCGAGTAGGCCATGAAGATCACCGGGCGCACCACGTGGTCGCGCAGCGCCTGGCCGTACCCGTAGGTGTAGTCGGAGCGCGAGCGGCGGATGCCGTCGCCGTCCTCGACGTACTCGACGAACGGAATGGCCGCGGTGTCGGAGCGGAAGGGCGTTCCGGTCAGGGCGAGCCGGCGGGTGGCCGGCTCGAAGGCCTCACGGATCCCGTCGCCCCAGGACAGGGCGTCGCCGCCGTGGTGGATCTCGTCGAGGATCACCAGGGTCTTCGCGGCCTCGGTCTTGGCCCGGTGCAGCATGGGCTTGCTGGCCACCTGGGCGTAGGTGACGGCGACGCCGATGAAGCCGTTGCCGTGGCGGCCGTCGGCGTTCTTGAAGTTCGGGTCGATGGCCAGGCCCACCCGCGCGGCGGCGTCGGCCCACTGGCGCTTGAGGTGGTCGGTCGGCGCCACCACGGTGACCCGGTTCACGATGCCCCGCTCGACGAGCTCGGTGGCGACCCGCAGGGCGAAGGTCGTCTTTCCCGCCCCGGGGGTGGCCACGGCGAGGAAATCCTGCGGCGAATTGGCGAAGTACTTCTCCAGGGCCTCGCTCTGCCACTGCCGGAGCTTGGGTGCCGTGCCCCACGCCGCTCGCTCCGGGTAGGCGGGCGGCAGGGCTGGGCCGGCCCCGAACAGGGTGTCACTACTCACGCCGGGACAGTACCTTCCATTGACTTCTTGGTGTCCTTCGTGGGGCCGGCCTTGGGTGCCTGTGCCCCTCTCAGACCGGAAACTATACCTGCTGCCGCGAACAGGCACAGAGCCAGCCAGATCGCAACAAACACCTCGACGCGCCCCGGCGCCGCGGGATCGCGCAGCAGGGCGAAGAGGGTGCCGGCCCCGGCCGTGCCGGCCACCCCACCGAGCTGGTCGGCGATCTGCAGCGACGCCGAATTGCGCCCCTGTTCGGCCTTCGGTGAGAGCGACAGGACGAGGACCGAGGTGCTCGAGAGGGTCATCCCCATGGCCATTCCGGCGAAGGCCCAGATGAGGATCAGGACCGGAAGGGGCGCCTGGGCCCCCGAGGCGAGGGCGAAGCCGCCCAGGGTGAGCGAGAGGAGGGTCGAGCCGGCCACCAGCAGCCACTGGCGGCGGAAGCGCACGCGGGTCTGCAGGAAGGCCCCGGCGCTCCAGCCGAGGGCCCCGGCGCTCAGGGCCAGCCCGGCGGTGGGCGCGTCGACGCCGCGGGCGCTGACGAGCATCAGGGGGATGAACGCCTCGGCGCCGAAGAAGGCGACGTTCACGAGGCCGCGGGTGCCGATGATGCTCGGCAGGCCCCGGCCGAAACGCAGGGTGCCGCGCGGCAGCAGCCCCGGGAGGGTGATGAACACCGCCGCCAGTCCGACGGCGGCGAGGGCCACAAGCAGGCCCGTCGCGGCGGCACTGTTGCCGTCGGCCGCCAGCCGGATAACGGCCCACTGCACGGCGAATACTCCGCCCGACAGCCCGAGGCCCCGCAGGGCGCGGCGCCAGCCGGCGCCGCCGGTTCCGCCGGGGGCGGGGTCCGCCGGCGGGCCCAGGGAGCGGATCCGGGGAGCTACAACCAGGCCGGCCGCCGCGACCAGCGGGGCCACTCCGAGGAACACCCACCGCCAGTGCAGTTCCTCGGCCACCACCCCCGCCACGAGGGGCCCCACCAGCGAGGGCACCACCCAGGCGGCCGAGAGCCAGCCGAAGACCACGGGCTGCGCCCCGGCAGGGAAGGCCCGGCCGATCACCACGTACACGGCGACGATCAGGAAGCCGCCGCCGAGCCCGGAGACCGCCCGTCCTGCCGTCACCACCCAGAACTCCGGCGCGGCTCCGGACAGGAGCAGGCCGGCGATCATCAGGGCCATGCCGACCCTCAATGCGGGGCGCGGCCCCTTCCGGTCCGTCCAGGACCCCGCGAGGACCGTGCCCAGCAGGGAGGCGGTGAGGTACATCGAGAAGGCCAGGCCGTAGCTGGCCTCCCCGTCGAGCTCGTCCGCCACCGCGGGCATGGCGGTGGCGACGGCCATGGCCTCGAAGGCGGCACAGGTGATGATTGCGATCAGCCCGAACGTCAGCGGGCGCAGGCGTGCCGCCATTGCGGATTCGGGCGCGGGGGTATCCGTCATGGCACCTCACGCATCGTTGCTTCCCTCCCGCGCGGCGCAGGAGGCGGTGGGGCTGGACACCGGCCCGGAGGCCTACTTCGGCGTGTCGTCCTTGCCGGGGCGCAGGCCGTTGTAGATTTCCTTGCACTCGGGGCAGACCGGGAACTTCTCCGGGTCGCGGCCCGGCGTCCAGACCTTGCCGCACAGGGCGATGACGGGCTCTCCGGTGAGTGCCGACTCCATAATCTTTTCCTTGCGCACGTAATGCGCGAAGCGCTCACTGTCGCCCGGCTCCACCTCCTGGCGCTGTTCCTCCCGCTCGAGGGTGGCGGTCGAGCCGGCGCCGGGGCTGTCCAGGGGGTCGTTGGCAAAGGGGTCTGCGGGCATCGTCATGGAACCAGTCTACCGCCGGCCCCCTGCCGGTTACCTGGTCCGGCCGAAGGATCCGGCCCGCTGGTACTGCGGCACCGGGGCGAGCTCGCGCTTCAGGACGTGCGCGGCCCGGAGCCACCAGTGGGGGTCGCGCAACGCGGCCCGGGCGATCAGGACGACGTCGGCCTTCCCCTCGCGGATGATGCCTTCCGCCTGCTCCGGGTCGTCGATCAGGCCGACGGCGCCGGTGGGAAGCCCGGCCGCCCGCACCGTCTCGGCGAACTCCACCTGGTAGCCCGGACCGACGGGGATCCGCACATGCGCCACCGCTCCGCCGGAGGAGACATCGACGAAGTCGACCCCGTGCTCGGCGGCCTTCGCAGCGAGCCGCGCCGATGCGGCACCGTCGAGGCCCCCCTCGACCCAGTCGGAAGCGGAGATGCGCAGGAGCAGCGGCATCTCGGCCGGGATGTTCCTGCGGACCTCGTCGATGACCTCCAGCGTGAGGCGGAACCGTGCCTCCTCGGAGCCTCCCCAGCCATCGGTGCGGGTGTTGACCAGCGGGGTCAGGAACTGGTGCAGCAGGTAGCCGTGGGCGCCGTGGATTTCGACGGTGTCGAAGCCGGCCTCCACGGCACGGCGGGCACCCTCGCCGAAGTCGCGGATCACCGCGAGGATGTCCTCCTCGGTCATCGCCCGCGGGGCGGCATAGCCGTCGAAGGCCTCGCCGGTGGGGCCGAGTGTTTCCCAGCCGCCCTCGGCCTCGGGCACCGACCCGTGAAGCCTGCTGAAGGGCCAGTAGGTCGAGGCCTTCCGCCCGGCATGGGCGAGCTGGATCCCGGTGAGCGTGCCGGGCGTCCCCTGGGTGTGGATGAAGTCGGTGATGCGGCGCCAGGCGGCGACCTGCTCGGCGTTGTAGATACCGGCATCGCGCGGGCTGATCCGTCCCTCGGGGCTGACCGCGGCGGCCTCCGTGATGATCATCGCCGCACCGCCGGTCGCAAACTGGCCGAGGTGCACCAGGTGCCAGTCCGTCGGGACCCCGGGGGCGCCGACCGGATCGCAGGAGTACTGGCACATCGCGGCCACCCACCCCCGGTGGGGCACCGTCAGCGAACGCAGGGTGATCGGGTCGAACAGGCCGGGGGTGGTCGTGCCGGAGGCGGTGGTGCCGGAGGTCATGGAGTCCTAACGAAAGTGGTGTTGCGGAACGGCCGGCGAGGCGGCCTAGAAGAGCGCCCGGGCGAGGGCGGCCCGGGCCTTGGTGACGCGGGGGTCGGTGGGGCCGACGATCTCGAACAGTTCGAGCAGCCGCTTCCGGGCCGTTTCCTTGTCCTCGCCGGCGCTGCGGGCCGCGAAGGAGGTGACGCGTGCGAAGGCGTCCTCGACGTGTCCCCCGCTCAGGTCGAGGTCGGCGACGGCGAGCTGGGCCTCGACGTCGTCCGGGCGCTCGGCCCCGGCGGTGCGGATCGCGACCGCGTCGGACCCTTCGAGGCGCTGCATGAGTTCGACCTGCGCGAGGCCGGCCTTCGCGTCGGCGTCGGCCGGCTGTTCGGCCAGTGCCCGGCGGTACGCCGCGGCGGCCGCGGCGTAGTTCCCGGCCTCGATGGCGTCGAAGGCCTCCTGGTGCAGCGGCGGCAGTTCGGGTTCCGGCGCTGGCGCCGCGGGCGGCGCCTGTGCGCCGTCGTTGAGGGTGCCGGTGACCCCGTTGGCCTCGGCGACCTTGAGCAGTTCGTCGATGAAGGCGCGGATCTGCTCGGCCGGCAGCGCTCCCTCGAACATGGGCACCGGCTGGCCCTTGACCACCGCCACGACGGTGGGAGCGGCCTGCGCCTGGAACGCCTGAGCGATCTGCGGCTGGGCCTGGAGGTCGGCCTTGGCCAGCAGGAACCGGCCGTCGAAGTCGATGGCAGCTGCCTCGAGGACGGCGCTGACCTGGGCCGACTGCTCACTCCAGGAGGCACCGAGGTCGACGATCACCGGAACCGAGGCGGACAGCTGGATCAGCTGCGGGAACGTCTGCTCGGTCACCTGGACGATGTACGGGCTGGCGGCGGCGGGCCGGTCCGCGGCCGGCCGGGCCGCCGCCTCCGCGCGGGCCTTGACGGCGGCGAGGTCGACGGCGCCGTGAAGGTTCATTGACGGCGGCACGTTGCCGCGGCCGGCTGGTGTGGACAATGGCTTGCCTTTCGGATCAGGAGTTCGTGAACGGGGGTGCCGGAGGCGTCTACTTGAGCTTGGCGGCCAGCAGCTGCTGCGCGGCGCCGATCACGCGGATCTTGTCCTTGCTGCCCGCCGGTGGTACGTACATCATCACGGCCTCACCGTAGTTGACGTCAATTCCTTTTTCGGTCTTTTCCCGGCCGGTGAGGGTCTCGTAGATCGTCCCGTTGAGGTCGATGGAATCGCCCCTGCCCTTCGGCACGCTCGAGTAGGTGTGCTTGAGGTATCCAAAGACGACGGCGCCGCCTTCCTCGGTGCCCAGCGCCCGGGTGTTCGGCGCCTGGGCGACGTGGCGGAAGGAGATGGTGGCCGCGGCGTTGTCCCGATCGGCCACGACACCCGACTGGAATCCGGTAATGGCGTCGGCGAAGGAGTTGGCCTCGAAGGTTCCCTTGTGCTTGCCCTTGGGCGAGGTCAGGAAGTCGGCGATGGCGGCCACCGCGGTCTGCGGTGCCATGGCGAGCCCTTCGTCGGCGTCGGGCGCCAGTTCCTTGAGCGCGCCGTCGGCCGCGGAGGCCGGGAAGGTGGTGCCCGGAAGCATCTGGATTGCGGAGACCAGCTTGTAATTGGTCCGCGGATTGTCCTGGGTCAGCACCAGTGCCTGCGGGACGGGGTTCCCCTCGCCCTTGGTCAGGGCCACAACCGTGCGCGGCCACTCCCCGGCGGTGGGGATGATGCGGGTGAGCACCGGTGACCCGGCCACCGGCGCGGGGGCCGAGGCCTTCTTGTCCTTGGCGCGCACCGCGTATCCGGCGGTGCGCAGTTCGAGCGCCGCACCGCCGGCGCGGGGTTGGAGCAGCTTCGAGTCGGCGGCGGCGTCGGCCTCGGCGACCGTGGTCGCGACGGACTCAAGGATGCGCTCGAGTTGGGATTCGAGCACGGCCGGGGCACCCGGCTTTGCCGTCCCGGAGCCGCCCCCGGGGGCTTTGGTCTGCTGCTGGACTGCCGGCTGCGCGGCGGCCGGGCCTGCCACGGCCGTTCCGGCCAGCAGTACTGCGGCGGCCGCGGCCACCGGGTGGACCATGCGGCGCGCACGGACCCCGCGGTCCGCGAGGGCGCGCTGCTGGCGGAGGTAGGCCCGCGAACCCTCGGGCGCCGGGGTCGGGCGGCCGCGGCCGGATCCGGTGCTGCGCGGGGAGATGAAAAGCAGTGCGATCCCCAGGACCGCGAGGAGGGCGCCGGCGACGATCAGGGGCACGGCCAGCGGTGTCGAGGCGTCGTTCGGCTCGGTGATGGAGATGTCCGAGGGCGCAGCGGCGGTTCCGTCGGATACGAGCAGGATGGAGAAGTCACCCTCGGCAGGGTTGATCCAGCGATGGGTCACCGAGCCCTCCGCCGTCTCCTCGCTCGTCCACAGGTCCGCGCCGCGGGGATCGGGCACGGTGGCCTCGCCCTCGGCGAACTCCGTCGTGAGCTCCTCGTCACCGACGCCGGTGACCCGCAGGTGGGCTGCGTCGCCGACCCACGCGTCGACGTCCGCCGCCCTGCCCACGGCAAGGGTGAACGGACCGCCGCTCTTCACGGTGATATCGACGTCGCCTGCGTCGTCGTTCCGGGCGGCGGCGTCGATGACCGTCACCGGCCCGGCCTCCGCCCCGGCGGGCACGCTGAAGGTCACCGTCTCCGGTGGGGCCCAGAACGTGCGCTGGCCGATGCCAATCAGCATCAGCAGCACGCCGGCAATAATGATCGGGACTGCAGTTTTCACGCGCACGCGGGTACCTATTCGTTGTCGTGTGGAGCGGACCTCCCGATCCGCGGCGCACCGCCGGCCGTCCGCGGGCACGCACGGGCCAGGCTGCACTTTCTCTCGATTTAGTCTTCCCATGGTAGCGAAGTTGCCCGTGGGGAACTGATTCATGTGTACCGGCTCACTCCGCTCCGGCGCCAGCGCCCGCCGCCCGGGGCGCACCACGGCCGCCCGGAGTGCGCGGAAAGGCCTGCCTTCCCCGAAGCCCGGCTGTAGTGTTTCGCTTGTGATTCAAAGTGGAATGCAGCACCAGTGAAAGCAGACCGCAGCGTGACGAACAATGAGGAAGTGCCGGTCAACGCGCCCCTGCCGGGGCCGGACGGCGAGTCGGCGGTCCATAACGGCGACGGCGGCGGAATCGACCCTGCCGGCAGCGGAGCCGACCCTGCCCTCGCCCAGGGCCGGATGGCTGCGCTGTTCACCCGGCTGCGGCGGCCGATCCCCGGGGCCCAGCCGCGGCGGCGGTTCGAGTTCCCGCCCGAGGTGGACCCGCTGCCCGTCCCCGTCGACCCCTCGGTGCAGCTCACTGACGAGCGGCTGAAGTTCGGCGGGCTGCCTCCCCGCTCGATGCGCCAGCACCCGATCCACTTCGGGTTCATGGCCAGCGTCGGGGCGGGCCTGGCACTGCTCGCCTACTTCATGATCATGAACGTCGGGCAGCTGCTGCTGTGGATCGGGGCGGCCCTGTTCATCGCCCTGGGACTCGACCCGATCGTGAGGTGGCTCGACGAACGCGGGGTGCCGCGCCCCGCCGGCATCACCCTGTCCCTGACGGTTCTGGTGGGCCTGGTGGTGGGGTTCTTTGCCACGCTGATTCCCACCATCGTGAACCAGACCTCCCAGATCATCGAGCGCGGCCCGGCCTACGCCCAGACCTTCCTCAACTCCGACTTCTTCCGCACCGTGGACCGGCAGTTCCAGGTCCGTGACCGGGCCTTGGTGGAGATCAACAACTTCTTCGCCGAGGACGGCATAGTCAGCGGGATCTTCGGCGGCGTCCTGGGGGTGGGTACCGTCATCCTGAACGGCCTGTTCGGCACCCTGATCGTGCTGGTCCTGACCCTTTACTTCCTGGCCTCGCTCCCCTCGATGAAGAAGTGGGCCTACCGGCTCGCACCCCGGTCGCGGCGGGCCCGCGTGCAGTCATTGTCCGAGGAGATCACCCGCAGCGTGGGCATGTACGTGATCGGGCAGGCCTGCGTGGCCCTGCTCAACGGCGCGTTCGCCTTCATCGTCATGTCCATCGCGGGCGTGCCGTTCTCGGTGCTGCTGGCCTTCGTCGTCGTCCTGCTGGCGTTCATCCCGCTGGTGGGGGCGCTCATCGCCGCCTGCTTCGTCAGCCTGGTGGCCCTGACCGTCGGGTGGCAGACCGCGCTGCTGTTCGCCATCCCGTACCTCGCCTACCTGCAGTTCGAGGCCTACTTCATCTCCCCGCGCATCATGCAGCGGGCCGTGGCGGTCCCCGGCGCTGTCGCCGTCATCGCGGTGATCGCGGGAGGCAGCCTGCTCGGCGTACTCGGCGCCCTCATCGCCATCCCCACCGCGGCGGCGATCATGCTGCTGCTCAAAGAGGTCTTCATCGCCCGGCAGGACCAGCAGTAGGGGCGCCGGCCGGCGCTCAGGAGGCGGTGGCCGCCTCGCCCTCCCACTGGGTGGGCAGCGGTGAGGCCTGCCCGGGAAGGACGACCTCGACGATCTCGTTCAGCGCCCGGGCAGCGTACTTCTCCCCCACCCACAGGTGCTTGGCACCGTCGACCGGGGTCACCACCGCCTGCGGAACGGCGGCGAAGCGTTCCTGCGCGGCCGGCGGGCGGAGGTAGTCGTCAAGCTCGGGGACCAGCACCGTCAGGGGCAGTCCCGAAGCGGCCCAGGTGTCCAGGTCGGCGTCGTCAGCACGGTGGAGCGGCGGGGAGATCAGGACCGCGCCTTCGATGTGCTCGGCGACCTGGTCGGAGGCGCCGTACTTCAGGCACAGCTCGGTGCCGAAGGACCAGCCCACGAGCCAGATGTTCTTCAGGCCCTGGTCGACCGCCCACCGGACCGCCGCCTCGACGTCCAGGCGTTCGGCGCCGCCGCCGTCGAAGGTTCCCTCGCTGCATCCCCGCGGAGAGCAGGTGCCGCGCGTGTTGAACCGCAGCACGGCGATCCCGGCGAGGGCCGGCAGCCGGAAAGAGGCCTTGCGGAACAGGTGGGAGTCCATGAACCCGCCGTGGGTCGGCAGCGGGTGGAGGGTGACCAGGGTCGCCTTCGGCTCCCCGTCCAGGGGTGCGGCGAACTCGCCGACGAGCGTCAGTCCGTCGGCGGTCTTCAGCTCGATGTTCCGCCGCTCGGCGGGCAGCACCGTCGAGGCGCGGATGTCGATCGGTCCGGTGCTTGGGGTGAACTCGTAGTCCTGGGGATCACTGGCCATTTCCCCATTCTAGGTGCCCGCCGGCGGGCCGCCCTCAGTACCGGTAGCTGCGGGTGTTCCAGCAGTGCACATGCCAGTGCCTGCGGTCCGCCAGGGCCGACTCCGCCCCGAGCAGCGAATCCTCACGCCACACCACGAGATGGGCGACCCCGGGCGGAATCACCCGGTGGCACCCGGGGCAGGTGTACTCCTTGGCCGCGTTGCGCTCGGTGATGCGGCGCACCGACCATTCGCCGTCCGGGGCGCTCACTCGCAGCGGAAAGCCGGCCCGTGCCCGCTCCAGGTCGAGCTCCGCCGGAACCGGCGCCGTGCCGCGGGAATGGCCCCTGGTGCGGCGGGGGCGGTTCGAGCGGGGCATGGTCCAAGTCTGCCCGAACTTCCGTCCGGGCCGAAACCCCGCCGGCGGCCGGGCCGGCGCGCCGCGGACACGCTCCGGGGCCGCCGGCCCGGCGGCCGGCCGCCAAACGGTACAGTGAAGCGTGTGCGTCTAGTCATTGCCCGCTGCTCCGTCGATTACATCGGCCGCCTCCGCGCCCACCTGCCGCTGGCCACCCGCCTGCTGATGGTCAAGGCCGACGGCTCCGTGCTCGTCCACTCCGACGGCGGCTCCTACAAGCCGCTGAACTGGATGAGCCCGCCGGCCTCGCTGCGCGTCAGCGCCCCCGACGAGGCCGACGCCGCCGAGGGGATCTCCGAGGTGTGGACCGTCCAGCACGCCAAGAGCGATGACCGGCTGGTGATCAATATCCGCGAGCAGCTCCACGAGTCCTCGCACGACCTCGGCGTCGACCCGGGCCTGGTGAAGGACGGGGTCGAGGCGGACCTGCAGCGCCTGCTGGCCGAGCAGATCACGCTGCTCGGCGAGGGCTTCACCCTGATCCGGCGGGAGTACATGACCGCGATCGGGCCGGTGGACATCCTGGCGCGCGACGGCTCGGGCGCCACCGTGGCCATCGAGCTCAAGCGGCGCGGCGACATCGACGGCGTGGAACAGCTCACCCGCTACCTTGAACTGCTCAACCGCGACCCCCTGATGTCGCCGGTGCGCGGCGTCTTCGCGGCCCAGCAGATCAAGCCCCAGGCCCGCACCCTGGCCGCGGACCGCGGCATCGACTGCCTTACGCTCGACTACGATGCGATGCGCGGCGTCGACGATAAAGAGTCCCGTCTGTTTTAGCAGTACGTCCGGCTCCGGCACGGGCCGGTTCCGGCGCATAGAATCGGACCATGGCCAACCTGCAGGGCACGTCCAACCACCTTTCCGGGCGGATGGTGACCGATTCGGGCATCATCGAGGACGCCGTGCTCAGCTGGGAGGGTTCACGCATCACCTACGCCGGGCCGGCCCGGCCGGCCGACGGGGCGGGCACCCCGCCGCTGCCCGAGGGAGCGCTGATCCTCCCCGGGCTGGTCGACCTCCACTGCCACGGCGGCGGGGGCGGCGACTTCACCTCCGGCAGCGCCGAGGACATCCGCACGGCCGTCTCCTTCCAGCACCGCCGCGGGACGACGACGCTGCTCGCCAGCACGGGCGCCGCCCCGGGCGAGGACTTCCTGGGGGCATTTGCGCTCCTGTCCGCCGCAGCCGATGAGGGCCTGATCGCGGGAATCCACGCCGAGGGCCCGTTCCTGTCCCCCGCACGCGCGGGCATGCACGACCCGGCTCATCTCCAGGACCCGGATGAGGGCCTGCTGACGGACCTGGCGGCCGCGGCGGGGGGCCATCTGATCTCCATGACGTACGCCCCGGAACTCGAGGGCACCGACACGCTCGTCTATGACCTGGTCACGCACGGGGTCATTCCCGCCATCGGGCACACCGACTGCACCGCCGAACAGGCCTCCGCCGCCCTCGACCTGATCAATGAGGAACTCGCCTCGACCGGTTTCGACGGGTTCAGCGGCCGGCCCATGGCCACGCACCTGTTCAATGCGATGCCCGCCATCCACCACCGCTCCCCCGGGCCGGTCCCGCTGCTGCTCGAGCGGGCGCGCGCCGGGGAGATCGCCGTCGAGCTCATCGCCGACAACGTGCACCTGCACGCCGACACCGCACGGATGGCCTTCACGCTCGCCGGACCGGCCAATATCTGCCTGGTCAGTGATTCAACAGCGGCCGCGGGGCGGGAGGACGGGGTGTTCCGGCTGGGCCGCAGTGAGATCACGGTGCGGAACGGCGTGGCCCGCAGGGGAGGGTCCGAGGCGCCGGCCGGTGGGACACGGACGCTGCTGGAGGTGGTGCGCTGCGCAGTGGAGGCCGGCGTGGAGCTCCACGATGCCGTGGTTTCGGCGTCGGCGGTCCCCGCCGGCGTTCTTGGGCTGGCCGATGAACTCGGCAGCCTGCGCCCCGGCCTGCGCGCCGACGCGGTGATCGTCTCCCCCGGGCTCGACCTGCTGGGGGTTCTGAGGGCCGGGGTCTGGCTGAAACTGCCCTGACGCCAGGGGCTGCTCAGCGCCAGGTGCCGATGCCGATCACCGGACCGGCCTCAAGCCAGGAGGACAGGCCCGCATAGACCGGATATTTCATGGCCAGCTGCAGCTCGGAGCCTTCGTAGGCCAGCGTGACCACGATGCAGCCGGGCAGTACGCGGCCATCCTCGGCCTCGGTGGGCTGGCGCCACCCCTTGAGCTCAAGCGAGCTGCGCAGGTAGCGGTGGGGCGGCACGGGGCTGAGCGACATCAGCCGCAGCCATTCGAGGTGGGTGTCCGTATAACGACAAACCCCCATCCGCCACCCCTTGTCGGGGAGGCGGATGGAGGCGTCGAAGGTACCGAGCGTCCGGCCCAGCTGGTAACGGCGCAGCAGGAACGCGCCGACCAGCAGGACCAGCACGCCGAAGACGGCCGCAATGAGAATCAACAGCAGACTCAGACCGTCCATGGTGGTG
Source organism: Arthrobacter zhaoguopingii (assembly GCF_009828595.1). Classification (GTDB taxonomy): domain Bacteria; phylum Actinomycetota; class Actinomycetes; order Actinomycetales; family Micrococcaceae; genus Arthrobacter_D; species Arthrobacter_D zhaoguopingii. The sequence continues at coordinate 47,747 of NZ_WPNY01000008.1, read as the reverse complement.
GTGTCAGCGGTTTCCCGCGGAAACCGAATCGCCGATCGTGGCGTTGTCGGCAACGATGACCACACGGTTGCTGTCGACGGAGAAGAATCCGCTGTCGACCGCCACCACGACGCGCTCACCGCTCACCGGCTGGATGGCAAGTTCGCCTTCCCCGAGCAGGGCGAGCACCGGAGAGTGACCGGGAAGGATCCCGATCTCGCCCTCGCTGGTGCGTGCCTTGACCATGGTCGCCTGGCCGGACCACACGAAGTGGTCGGCCGCGACGATTTCGACTTCGAGCTCTGCAGAGGCCATGAGCTTTACTTTCCGGTCCGCTCTTGGATCTTCGCCCACTGGCGCTCGACGTCGTCGAGCCCGCCGATGTTGAAGAACGCCTGCTCGGCGATGTGGTCGAGGTCACCGTTGCAGATGGCGCTGAAGCCTTCGATGGTGTCCTTGATGCTCACGGTCGAGCCTTCAACGCCGGTGAACTGCTTGGCGGTGTAGGTGTTCTGCGAGAGGAACTGCTGGATGCGGCGCGCACGGGAGACGACGATCTTGTCCTCTTCGGACAGCTCGTCGACACCCAGGATCGCGATGATGTCCTGGAGTTCCTTGTTCTTCTGCAGGATCTGCTTGACCCGGACCGCGGTGTTGTAGTGGTCGTGGCCGATGTACTGCGGATCCAGGATGCGCGAGGTCGACGCGAGCGGGTCGATGGCCGGGTACAGTCCACGTGAAGCGATTTCGCGGGAGAGCTCGGTCGTCGCGTCGAGGTGCGCGAAGGTGGTTGCCGGCGCCGGGTCGGTGTAGTCGTCGGCGGGGACGTAGATCGCCTGCATCGAGGTGATCGAGTGGCCCTTCGTCGAGGTGATGCGCTCCTGCAGGAGGCCCATCTCGTCGGCGAGGTTCGGCTGGTAGCCCACGGCCGAAGGCATGCGGCCTAGCAGGGTCGACACCTCGGAACCGGCCTGGGTGAAGCGGAAGATGTTGTCGATGAACAACAGCACGTCCTGCTTCTGGACGTCGCGGAAGTACTCGGCCATGGTCAGGGCCGACAGCGCGACGCGCAGGCGCGTTCCCGGCGGCTCGTCCATCTGGCCGAATACGAGCGCGGTGTCCTTGAGCACGCCCGCCTCTTCCATTTCGACCCAGAGGTCGTTGCCCTCGCGGGTACGCTCACCCACACCGGCGAAGACGGAGGTGCCGCCGAAGTTCCGGGCGACACGGGTGATCATTTCCTGGATGAGGACGGTCTTGCCGACGCCGGCGCCGCCGAACAGGCCGATCTTTCCACCCTTGATGTAGGGGGTGAGCAGGTCGATGCTCTTGATGCCGGTCTCGAGCATCTCGGTCGAGCCCTCGAGGGAGGCAAATGAAGGAGCCTTGCGGTGGATGGGCCAGCGCTCGGTGATCTGCAGGGCGGATTCCTCGACGTCGAGGGGCTTGCCCAGCACGTTGAAGATGTGGCCCTTGACGCCGTCGCCGACGGGCACGGAAATCGCCGAGCCGGTGTCGTGCACCACGGTGCCGCGGACGAGTCCGTCGGTCGCCTGGAGCGAGATCGCCCGGACCAGGTTGTCGCCGAGGTGCTGCGAGGTCTCAAAGGTGATCATGTGCGTCTCACCATTGAGGGTGATCTCGCAGGTCAGCGCGTTGTAGATTGCGGGGATCGCGTCAGCCGGAAACTCGACGTCGACAACCGGGCCAATGACACGTGCAATACGGCCGGTAGCTCCGGGGGCAACTGAGTCCGTACCGTGTTCAACAGTCTGGGCAGTCATCTCTCTCACTTCATTTACGTAGATGGCGTGGAACTAAGTTTATCTTGTGGATCAGGAGGCGCTGAGCGCGTCGGCGCCGGCAACGATCTCCGAAAGCTCCTGCGTGATCTCCGCCTGGCGGGCGGTGTTCCTCAGGCGCGTGTACTTCTTGATCAGTTCGGTGGCGTTGTCCCCCGCCGACTTCATCGCCCGCTGACGGGCGGCGAGTTCGCTGGCGGCTGCCTGCAGCAGAGCCGCGAAGATCCGGGACTCGATGTACCGAGGCAGGAGGGCATCAAGGACACGCTCCGGCTCCGGCTCGTACTCGTAGAGCGGCAGCAGATCCGAGGCATTCGAGGTTTCCTCTTCAACGACCTCGAGCGGAAGCAGCCGGATGACTGTTGGCTCCTGCGTCACCATTGAACGGAAGCGCATGTACACAACGTGGATCTCGTCGACGCCGCCGTCTTCGTAGCCGGTGATGAATTCGTCGACGAGCGCGGTGCCGATCTCACGGGCGGTGGCGAACTCCGGCGCGTCGGTGCCGCCGGTCCAGGCCTTCTCGTAGGAACGGTTGCGGAAGTCGAAGTACGCCTGTGCCTTCCGTCCGACGAGGAACGACTTCACTTCCTTGCCCTCGCTGCGGAGCATCTCGAGCAGCGATTCGGCCTGCTTGAGCACGCTGGCGGAGTATGAACCGGCAAGGCCGCGGTCCGAGGTCATGATCAGCACCGCGGCGCGGCGCACCTCGGTGTGCTCGGTGGTCAGCGGGTGGTCGATCTCCGACTGCGACGCCACTGCGGAAACGGCACGGGTGATCGCATTGGCGTAGGGCAGCGACGCCGCGACGCGGGTGCGCGCCTTGCCGATGCGAGAAGTCGCGATCAGTTCCATCGCCTTGAAGATCTTCCGCATCGAGGTCGTTGAGGAGATCTTCTGGCGGTAGACCCGAATCTGGGCTCCCATACTTGTCCTTTCCTTCGCTCCCCGTCCGGGGAACGACTAAGGCTCCAGGCGCCGGCCGCCGTCCCGCATTCCTGCGGGACGGCGGCCGGTGGCCCTTAGCGCTTCTGCTTGACGATCTTTTCCTGGTCCACTGCGTCCTCGGAAAGGGCGTCGTGCTTCTCGTTGGCCGTGAGGCTTTCGGGACCCTGGCCGAAGAAGCCCTGCTTGAAGGCCTCGACCTGGCTCTCAAGCTCCTGGACTGTCGAGTCCTCGAGCTTGTTCGTCTGGGCGAGGGTCGTCAGGACCGACGAGCGGTTCCGCAGGTGGTCAAGGAATTCGCTTTCGAACTTCCGGACGTCGCTGACGGGAACCTCGTCGAGGTGGCCGTTGGTGCCGGCCCAGATCGAGACAACCTGCTCCTCGACGGGCATCGGGGAGTACTGGCCCTGCTTCAGCAGTTCGGTCAGGCGCGAGCCGCGGGTCAGCTGCTGGCGCGAGGCCGCATCGAGGTCCGAGGCAAACATGGCGAAGGCCTGCATGTCGCGGTACTGTGCCAGGTCGAGCTTCAACGTGCCCGAGACCTTCTTCATGGACTTGACCTGCGCCGCACCTCCGACGCGGGACACCGACACACCGACGTCGACCGCAGGACGCTGGTTGGCGTTGAAGAGGTCGGACTGGAGGAAGATCTGTCCGTCGGTGATGGAGATGACGTTGGTCGGGATGTACGCCGAGACGTCGTTGGCCTTCGTCTCGATGAGCGGCAGACCCGTCATCGAGCCGGCGCCCAGCTCGTCGGAGAGCTTGGCGCAACGCTCGAGCAGGCGGGAGTGCAGGTAGAACACGTCGCCCGGGTAGGCTTCGCGTCCCGGCGGGCGGCGCAGCAGCAGCGACACCGCACGGTAGGCCTCGGCCTGCTTGGACAGGTCGTCAAACACGATCAGGACGTGCTTGCCGCCGTACATCCAGTGCTGGCCGATGGCCGAGCCCGCGTAGGGTGCGAGGTACTTGAAGCCGGCGGGGTCGGAGGCCGGGGAGGCCACGATCGTCGTGTACTCCAGGGCGCCCTTGTCCTCGAGGGTCTGGCGCACGGCCGCGATGGTCGAGGCCTTCTGGCCGATGGCGACGTAGATGCAGCGGACCTGCTTGTTCACGTCTCCGGAGGCCCAGTTGTCCCGCTGGTTGATGATCGTGTCGATCGCGATCGCGGACTTGCCGGTCTGGCGGTCACCGATGATCAGCTGGCGCTGGCCGCGGCCGATCGGGATCATCGCGTCGATGGCCTTCAGGCCGGTCTGCATCGGCTCGTGGACCGACTTGCGCATGGTGACGCCGGGGGCCTGGAGCTCGAGGGCGCGGCGGCCCTCCGCAGCGATCTCGCCCAGCTCGTCGAGCGGCTGGCCGAGGGGGTCGACGACGCGGCCGAGGAAGGCGTCACCGACGGGAACCGAAAGGATCTCACCGGTGCGGTGGACTTCCTGGCCCTCTTCGATGCCGCCGTAGTCGCCGAGGACGACCACGCCGATCTCGCGGGTATCAAGGTTCTGGGCCAGGCCCAGCGTGCCGTCCTGAAAACGCAGCAGCTCGTTCGCCATGACCGAAGGCAGACCCTCAACCTTGGCAATGCCGTCGCTAGCGGTGGTGACGCGGCCAACTTCGACGCGCTCCGCATTTCCGGGTTCGTAGGACGCCGCAAATTCGTTCAACGCATTACGGACATCTTCGGCGTTGATGGTCAATTCGGCCATCTGCAGTCCCTGCTCTCCTGTGTTGCGATCACCGCCGACGGCGGTGACCTGTGTGTAATTCAATGTTGGATGTTGCTTGGCGCGAAAAGGCGCCTATCCCGCCAGCCTGCGGCGGAGCTCGGACAGCCTCGTGACCACCGTGGAATCGACCATTTCGTCGCCCACGCTGACCCGCACACCGCCGATCAGGGAAGGATCAACGTTGAGGTTGACCTGCAGTTCGCGCCCGTAAAGGCGGTTGAGGCCGGCAGCAAGCCTGGACTGCTGCTCCGCCGTCAGCGGACGGGTGACGCTGACAGTGGCAATCCAGCGCTGCTGCCGGGCGGCAACCAGTTCAACGAAGCGCTTGACGAGCGCCGCCGGCTTGAGCCCGCGCGGTGCGGTCACAGCCTGGCGGATGAGGAGTTGAGCCGCATCACCGGCCTCGGGGACGAGACGCAGCGCAAGGGCTGCCTTCGCCTCCGGGCCCGCCTGGCGGTCGGACAGCGCACGCTGAAGATCGTGGTTCGAATCGACGACGGCGATGAAGGAGAACAGGTCGCTTTCCAGCTTTTCCAGCCCCTGCGGGCCGCTCCCCTGGGATTCCGCCACCGAGATGGCCACCGTCGCAGCGAGCGTCTCCAGGGCATCGCCGATGTCGCGGGCGTTGGCCCACCGTTCGGCGACGAGCTCCTTGACCACTGCAACGGCGTCAGCCGAGACCCTGCCCGCCACGAGCTGGTCCACCAGCGTGGCCTTGTCCCCGCCCGTGCGGGAAGGGTCGGTCAGCGCACGGCGCAGGCCCGCATTGCTGTCGAGGATGGAGAGGACTCCGAAAAGCTCCTCGGCCAGTGACAGCGGGGCGCCGGGGAGCCGCGTTTCGAGCTCCCGGCGGACCGTGGCGAGGGACTGGCTTGATACACCGGCCATTATTTCGCTGCACCTGCGCTCTGGTTGTCCAGATCGGCGAGGAAGCGGTCAACGACGCGCGCAGAGCGTGCGTCATCGGCCAGGGACTCCCCGACGATGCGGCTTGCCAGCTCGGTGGCGAGCGTGCCGACCTCGGCCCGCAGGGACACCACGGCGGCCTGGCGTTCGGCCTCGATCTGGACGTGGGCCTGCTCGGTGATGCGTGCCGACTCGGCGGCCGCCTTCTCCTTGAGCGAGGCGAGGATCTGTGCACCTTCGGCGCGGGCCTCCTCGCGGATGCGGTTGGCCTCCGCGCGGGCGTCCACAAGCTGCTGCTTGTACTCCTCGCGTGCCGCATTGGCTTCGGCCTGGGCGGCTTCCGCCTTGGCGATACCGCCCTCGATGGCCTCCGTGCGTTCTGCGAACGTCTTCTCGAACGCCGGCATGACGAACTTGATGACGATGAACATCAGGACCGCGAAGCCCGCTAGCGTGACAAGGATTTCCCACCCGTTCGGGATGAGCGGGTTTGCGCCCTCTTCCGCTGCCATAATGGCTGCATTAAACATGTTTCACCCGTCTTTCTTCAACTGGTCTTCGGATTTCCAGCCTGGAGTTCTTAGGCGCCGATGACGAAGGCGAAGACCAGACCGAGGATCGCGAGGGCTTCGGTCAGAGCCAGGCCCAGGAAGGCGATCGGCTGAAGAACGCGCTGTGCCTCGGGCTGACGTGCTACGCCGTTGATGTAGGCGGCGAATACGAGACCCACGCCGATACCACCGCCGATTGCGGAGAGACCGTATCCAACGAGGTTGAGGCTACCCTGTACTTCCATTGTGTTCCTTTCAAGATGCCGCCTTGGTGCGGCAGGTTGTTTGGGATCATCCCCGACGGGGAAGAATTTGTGATCAGTGGGCGTCGGCGTGAAGCGCGCCCTCGATGTAGATCGCGGCCAGCAGGGTGAAGACGTACGCCTGGAGGACCATGATCAGAGCTTCGAGCATATACATCGCCACCGCACCGCCCAGGACGAGCACACCGGTTCCCTGCAGCAGAATGCTGCCCGAGAGCGCCATGTATTCGATTGCGGAGCCCGCAAGGGTGATGATCAGGTGGCCGGCGAGCATCGTCGCGAAGAGCCGGAGCGAGTGCGTGACAGGCCGGACGAGGAAGTTGGAGATGATCTCGATCGGGATCAGCAGCGGCATGATGTACCACGGCACGCCCGAGGGCACGACGGCCAGCTTGAAGTAGCGCAGGCCGTGCTTCTTGACGCCGATGGCGATCCACAGGATGTAGAAGATCGCGGCGATGGCGTAGGCGCTGCCCGGGTGGGAGAAGGTCGGGATCTGCAGCAGCGGGATGGCGCCGAAGATGTTGTTGACCAGGACGAAGAAGAATGCGGCGAACAGCCAGGGAACGTACTTCAGGTAGTCCCGGCCGCCGATGATGTCCTTGCCGATGGAGTTGCGGACGAACCCGTAGGCGGACTCCCCGAGGAACTGCAGCTTGCCCGGAACCATCTGGCGGCGGCGCGAGGCGGCCATGAAGAAGGAGGCGATCAGGATGACGGAGAAGATGACAAGGAGCATCTGCTTGCCGAAGCCACCTTCGAACCAGACGCCGTATTCACCGCCCCAGGGGAGGATGTCCGGATAGTGGGTGTCTTCAATCGTGGGGGCAACGAAACCCTCATCGGTTGTTGCGGCCGGGAGCGCAAGCGCGATCAACGCGTTTCCTCTCTGCAGTGTCCATCGTTGGGCATGATTCCACCGGCGACAGCGACACTGCTCCGGCTGATTAAGTTTTTAGGCATCACTTCGGGCTGATCTCTGGAGGCTCGGGGCGGCCCTGCGGCGCGCTGCCGGAATCAGAGAGTTGCGATCGGGTGAGGTTGTGCATGTGGGAGAGGTAGAAACCGCCCCCGGCACCCAAGAGAGCCCCTGCGAGCACTATCCAACGTGTTCCCAGAAGATTATCCAGCCCCCACCCTATCAAACTCCAGACCAGGATCCCGCCAGCGATGTAGCTGAACACGGCGATTCCAGCGTTGTAACCGCCCTCGCCGTACCGGCCCCGATCGTCCTGCCCTCGGCCCGCTGCGGGCCCTGGTTTACGGCTCACGGCCGGCCTCCGAATCGTCGTTGTAGAGCTGATGGCGCGCCTTCGAGAAGACGAGGACCTCGACGACCTGCCAGAGGACGACGGTGCCGACGGCGGCACTGAAGAACCAGGTGCTCTCGAGCCACGGCGGGGTGCCCAGCACGAACAGGACCGCGGCGAACCCCACGACCTTGATCGCGTAGGTCACGGCGAAGAGCCCGAGGGCGCCCGAGGGGTTGGTCTTGCCCGCGAAGTGGCCGATGAGGAGGCTGATACCGAAGAACAGGGCGACGACGGCGTAGCCGAAGGCGGCGCTGAGCGCTGCCCCGCCTCCGGCGATCAGGCCGGCCGCAGCGGACACCAGGAGTGCGGCGGCGCCGGTGGCGAGCAGGCACTTCCTGAGGATGTCCAGCCACGGCGAGGCCGTGGGGCCGGAAACACCGGGCGGTGCCGGGCTCCCGTTGACACCCGGGGCGTCCGATGTACTCAATGCATTCCGTCCGTGGAGGGGAGGTGGTGGGCTGCGGGCCCCGCTGGGCCGCGGCCGAGGCAGCGGCTGGCGCTCCCGCAGGCCTTTCTATTCTACAGCAGATAGAATTCGCCTGCTGCTGCGGGCGGGCCGCGCCGGAGCCCTAGGCGGTGCGGCGCACCCGGCGGGCCGCGCCGGCGGCGAACATCCGCGGCGAGTTCACGTAGAGGGCGACGACGGCCGCGGCGAACAGCGAGCCTGCCACCGCCACCGGCGCCTGGGCGGTCGCGACGGCAAATCCCGCGGCGCCGGTCAGCGCCGAGCAGAGCGTGACCAGCAGGGCCACCTGCACGTGGCCCAGGCCCGTGTCGGTCAGCCGCTGGTACACATGGGAGCGGTGGGAGGCGTAGAGGCGCTCGCCGCGGCGGGCGCGGCGCAGAAAGGTGGTGAAGGTATCGGCGAGGTAGATGAGCACCGGGGAGAGCAGGTACTCGAGGTACACCCCTGCGAGCAGCCCGGTGATGGCCGTGGCCGCGATCGAGGCGCCGAGCAGGTAGCTTCCGACGTCGCCGAGGAAGACGAAGCCGCGGCCGAGGTTCCATGGCAGGAAGGCGAGGAACGCCATCGCGATAACGAGGCCGGTCACGGTAAGCCACTGCTGGCCGCTCAGGACTCCCCCGATGGCGTAGAAGATGCCGACGACGGCCCCGTGCATGCCGGAGATACCGTTGATGCCGTCCATGAAGTTCGCCGCATTGATGTAGGCCGCCACGGCCACGGCACCGACGGGCACCCACCAGTAGCTCTGGCCGATGGCGGCGGCCAGTGCCGCGGTTCCGAGCGCGCCGATGAGCAGCTGAAGACCGGCGCGGGTGAGGATTGAGACCCCGCGCAGGTCCTCGATCCAGCCCAGCACGGCGGCCGCGCCGAGCATGGCCAGGATGATCAGGACCAGCGACCGGTCGACTGCGACGAGACCGGTGAGCAGGGCGAGCACCAGGCCCACGGTGATTCCGCCGGCGACGGCGATGCCCATTCCGCGGATCACCACGGTGGTGTGCGAGGAGCGGTCGTTGGGCACGTCGAGGACCCCCAGCCGCCCCAGGAGGGGCTTCACCGCGAAGGGAAGCACGGCGCTGACGGCGAAGGCCGCGCCGGCGACGAGGAGCAGCAGGACGTTCACGAGAGCGCCCTGCCCTCGGGGGTCTTCGGGAAGCCGGCCTGCGCCACCGCGGTGAAGGAGCCGCGGCTCCTCCATTCCTGCAGGTCGAGCCGTGCCGGGTCCAGCGGGGCGACCGGGGTATGCGAGATCTTCGGGTGCAGCGGGCGCGAGTCGTTCTCGTCGATTCCGACGAGGTCCTCGTGCAGCTTCTCCCCCGGCCGCAGTCCGGTGAAGACGATCGGGACCTCCTTGCCGGACATGGCGATCATGCGCTGGGCGACATCGAGGATCTTCACCGGCTCCCCCATGTCGAGGATGAGCACCTCGCCGCCGCGGCCGATGGCTCCGGCCTGCACCACGAGCTGGCAGGCCTCGGGGATCGTCATGAAGAACCGGGTCACCTCCGGGTCGGTGACGGTGACGGGTCCGCCGCTGCGGATCTGCTCGGTGAACAGGGGAAGCATCGAACCCCGGCTGCCGATCACATTGCCGAAGCGCACCGAGACGTATTTCTGTCCTGTGCTCGCCGCGTGCCACGCGGTGACCTTCTCGGCCACCCGCTTGGAGTGCCCAAGGACCGAGGTGGGGTCGGCGGCCTTGTCGGTGGAGATATTGACGAAGTTGGTGACGCCCGCCGCGGCCGCGGCCCGCAGCACGTTCACCGTGCCCTGCACGTTCGTCTTCCACGCCTCCTCGGGGTACTGCTCAAGCAGCGAGACGTGCTTGAGCGCCGCGGCGTGGAAGACGACCTCAGGGCGGCGGTCTTCGAAGATATTGAGCAGCGTGTCGGCGTCGCGGATGTCCGCGAGCACCGTGTCCCGACCGGTGAGCAGGCCCCGTCCCGTCAGGGAGATCTGGGTGGTCTGCAGGCCGGTCTCGTCGCGGTCGAGCATGATCAGTTCGGCGGGGTGGAAGCCGGCCAGCTGGCGGCACAGCTCAGAGCCGATCGAGCCACCGGCGCCGGTGACCAGCACCCGCCGTCCGGTGATGTAGCCGGAGACCTCGTCGGCGTGGATGTCCACCGGGCGGCGTCCGATGAGGTCCTCCACGGCCACCTCGCGGAAATCGGAAAGCCCGGAGCCGGCGTCGAGCATCTCGCGCAGCGGCGGCAGCACGAGCACCTTGATGTTCAGCCCGGCGACCAGGTCCGAGACTCTGCGCACCGTGGCGGCCTCGACGTCGGAGAACGCGATCACCAGCACCGAGGGCCGGGTGCGGGCCACCACCTCGGGGAGGTCATCGAGCCGGCCGAGCACGGGCACCGTGGCGAGCCGCAGGTGCTTCTTGGCCGGGTCGTCGTCAATCAGCCCGACCGGAAAGTAGGGCGACTCGGGGTCCTGCATCATGCGCGAGACCAGCGAGTTGCCGAGGAACCCGGCACCGTAGATCAGGGTGCGCTGGGCGTTTTCCCCTGGCCGGGCCTTGCTTTCCACGTACATGCGCTTGAGGTAGCGCGTCGAGGCAAGGAAGATGCACGCGAACGGGAACGCGATGATGCCGATGCTGCGGGGGATCTCGATGACCGTGAAGAAGGCGACGCTGACGAGCACCAGCAGCACCGACACGATCACCGTGACGATCACCAGCAGTTTCGCCTCGTGGAAGCTGCCGAAACTGTACCGCCCGCGGTACAGGGCGAAGCTGAGGCCCACGAAGAGCTGCGCCACGACCGCGACGGCGCAGAAGACCACGACACCCCCGGCATTGATGTCGTTGACGATCAGCTCGTACCGCAGGACCAGGGCGAGGAGGATCGCGACAACCCAGGCGGCGGCGTCGAGCAGGTACTGGGACCAGAGCCAGAGCGCGGGCTTGTCCGTCCTTGGCCGTCCGGGCTCGGTGCCCGGGCCCCTGGATTCACTGGTGCCGTCGGTTCGTCTCATGGTTCCTAACAACGTCGTGCAGAAGGTTCAGCGCCGACGCGCTACCGCGTCGGCAGGCCCGGCCGGCGGCCTGTGGCGGTGTAATAGACTCGTTCTACCCGAGAATACTAGCCGCACTACCTCCGCACGCCCCTTGCCGGGCGCGCGCCGCGGGTCCGGAAGGAACAGCTTGAACGACATCGAGGCCGCCGCTGCACCCGGTGCGCTGCAGGGGCAGAACCTGATGCTCGTGATCACCACCTACAACCGCTCGGACTACCTCCGCGGCCTGCTGGACTCGGTTCGGGCGCTTCGTCCCGCGCCCACCGCTGTGGTCGTCGTCGACAACGCCAGCACCGACGACACGCCCGGGATCATCGCCGAGGCGGCGGCGCAGACACCCTTCCCGGTGTATCACCACCGGCTCGCCACCAACACCGGCGGCGCCGGCGGATTCGCGGCCGGCATGGAGCGGGCGCTGGCCGAGGGAGCCGACTGGCTGTGGATCATGGACGACGACGTCACCGCGGTGCCCGGCGCCCTGGCGGCCCTCGCCCCGTTCACCGAGCAGCACAAGTGCCTCCACGGCCGCCGCTGGGACGCCGCCGGGCGGCCGTTCTTCTGGCAGCACCGGTTCGTCGACTTCCTCGGGATCCACCTGCCGGTGCCCGGGGATGTCTTCCGGGACTCCCCCGTCTTCCGCACGAACGTCGGCTGCTTCGAGGGGATGCTCGTGCACTCAAGCGTTGTCCGCGAGGTGGGGCTGCCCGACGCCCGGTTCTTCCTCGGCGGCGACGACTCAACCTACGGGTGGCTCATCTCCCAGACCCATGAGGTGGCCTACGTCGACGCGTACGTGCTCTCCAAGGCCCGCCCCCAGCGCCAGATCAACCTGGGGATCCGGCACCTCAACGATTCGAGCGACCTCAGCAGGTTCTACTCGATGCGCAACCGCGGCCTGGTCGCCCAGTACCTGCGCACGCGGGGGCGGTACACCCCGGCGGGATTCGCCCTCGGCACCCTGCTCACGGCGGGCAAGGAAGTGCTGCGCCTGGTGGCCGTCGAACGCTCGGTGAGCGGACTTCCCGCCCTGGCCCGCGGCTGGCGGGAAGGGCGGAAGATCCGCCGGGACCCGGACTGGCAGCCGATGCCCCCGCTGACCGGGGCGGCCCGCTGAGCTGATCAGCCCCGGTCCGGCTGGTGCTGCACCGGGCCCCGGCCGGGCTCCCCGGCCGGCGCGGCGTCTGCGGCTGCTGCCCCGGCTGGCACGTCTGCTTCCACGGCGGGTACGTCTGCTTCCACCGCCGGTACGTCTGCTCCTGCGGCGTGCGCGCCTGACGCGGGGGCAGCTCCGCCGGCCGGATCGGGTGCCTGCCCGTCGGCCCCCACGATCGCGGGCACCACCTCGCGCAGCCGCTCAAGGGACAGCGTGCCCTGGCGGACGACCCGCAGCACCCCGGCGGTGGCGTCGACGATCGTTGAGCCCACGGCGTTCTGAGGGCGCGGGCCGTCCTCGAGGTAGACGGCCACCGTGCCGTCGAGCTGCTCGAGGGCCTCGGCCGCGGTCCGCGCGGCGGGCTGTCCGGTGCGGTTGGCCGAGGAGACGGCGAGCGGGCCGGTGAGCGTCAGCAGGTCAAGCGCCACCCGGTCGTCGGGCATCCGCAGGGCAACGGTGCCGAGGGTTTCTCCGAGGTCCCAGGTGAGCGAGGGCTGGGCGTGGAGGATGAGCGTCAGCCCGCCGGGCCAGAACGCCTCGGCCAGGGCACGGGCGTCGGGGTGGATTCCCGTGGCGAGGCCCTCCATCGTCTGCGGCCGGGGAATCAGCACCGGGGGCGGCATGTTGCGTCCCCGCCCCTTCGCGGCGAGCAGGGCGGCAACCGCACGGGGCGAAAAGGCGTCGGCCGCGATTCCGTACACCGTGTCCGTCGGCAGGACCACGCACTGCTGGGAGGCAAGGGCCCGCTGGGCGGCGGCGAGTCCCTCGCCGCGCTGGGCGGGATCGGTGCAGTCGTAGGTTGTTGTCACAAGACCATTCTTTCACTGCGCAGGTCTTTACCAGCGCGGGTCAATACCAGCGGGCTATGCATGCGGCGGGCGCACGGGCCCACCGGCCGCGGACTTCAGCGGGCTGTGCTCTTCATCAGCTCCTCCGGCGCCCCGAAGCCCCTGCCGCGGAAGCCGGCCGAATAGGCCCGGGCCCAGCGCACCAGGCCTCCGCCGTCCCGGACCGAGAGGAAGTAGTACGGGAAGCCGACGATATCCGCGGCGAACCAGCGCAGGTTGCGGTAGCGGCGGGTGAGGTAGCCGCGGTTGCGGAAGTAGCAGTACCGCTTGAAGTCGCCCTCGGGGATGACCGGGGTGATGAAACCGCGGAAGATGGGCTTCATCTCGGCCCAGGACGCGGGGTGGCGCACCGCGACGGTCGCCACCGTCCCGTATTTCAGGCCGGCCTTCCGGACCTTCGCGAGGAAGTCCACCTCGTCTCCGCGGATGAAGAACTTCAGGTCCGGCAGGCCCACGGTGTGGAAGACCTCCCGGCGGATCAGCGCCCCATTGAAGAAGTGAAGCATGTCCGGCAGGTACCCCAGCGGTTCGAGCCGGGTGCGGTCGTTGGTCAGCAGACCGTTGATGCGGAAGTTGAACGAGAGCCGGTTCGGGTCCTCGGTGGCGACCACGAGGGGGCTGACGATGTCGAGCCCGTGCTCCTCCGCGGCTTCGAGGAGGACCTCGAGGCAGCGGGCGTCCTCAGGGTGCCCGTCGTCGTCCATCAGCCAGATCCAGTCGGCGCCGCTGGCCAGCGCGGCGAGGATGGCGTAGGCGAAGCCCCCGGCTCCACCCAGGTTTGCCTCCGAACGGAGGTAGTTGATGTTGCCGTCCGCTGCGGCAACGACGTCGGCCGCCGGGCGCGTGCCCGAATCGACGAGGGCGACCGAGGAAACGGGAACGCTCTGCTGGGCGAGGCCCTTGAGCAGCAGCCCGAGTTCCTCGTGGCGGTCAAAGGTGACGGCCGCTACGGCTACGTTGGTCATGCATTCGTCCTTGGGTCGGGGAGGCCTGCCGCCGCGGAGGTGCCGGCGGGTCGGGCGGGGTAAAGGGTCTGTCCGGGCTGAACCTGCACGGCGCTGGTGGCCCGCTGCCTGCCGTTGAGGTCGAGGTGGGTGGTGACGTCCGAGAAGGTGCCGGCCCGCCGGAGCATCGCCGCGATGGCTTCGGCCTGCACTTCGGCGTGCTCCATCACGAAGAAGCCGCCGAGCTTCAGCAGCCGCGCCGCTGAGGCCGCCGCCGCCGTGGGGAGCACCATGCCGTCCTCTCCCCCGCCGTACAGGGCCTCGGGCGGATCGTGGAGGGCCACCTCGGGTTCATGGGGAGTGGCGGCGGCGGGAATGTAGGGAGGGTTCGACACGACGATGTCGAAGCTGCCGTCGTGCTCGGGAAGCGCCGTCGCGAGGTCGCCGCGGACCAGCCTCACTCCGCGCGGGAGGAGGTTGACCTCGGCCCAGGCGGCGGCGAGTTCGCTGAGTTCCACGGCGTAAATCTGCGCACCCGGGACCTCGTCGGCGAGGGCGGCGGCGATGGCGCCGGAGCCCGTTCCCAGATCGACGATCTTCAGGGCCGGCCGCTCCCCCGCCGCGGCACCCGGCGCGTCCCCGGCGGTGCGGTCGGTGGGTGAGGCGGGAAGTCCGGCGGCGAGGCCCGCCGCGTGGTCGACCACCAGCTGCACCACCGACTCGGTTTCAGGCCGCGGGATGAACACCCCGGGTCCCACAGCCAGTTCGACGTGTCGGAAGTAGGCAGTCCCGGTCAGGTGCTGCAGCGGGATCCGCTGGGCCCGCTCGGCGACGAGCCCGGCGAAGCCTGCGGGGATGGTTGCGCCGGTCAGCGCCAGGGCGCGGACCCGTCCGACGCCCACACCCAGCAGGTGCGCCGCCAGCAGTTCGGCGTCGACGCGGGGGCTGGGCACCCCCGCCGCGGCCAGCGTGGCCGCTGCGGCGCGCAGCCCGTCGCTCAGCGGCGTGTCGGGATCCACCGGATCAGTCGTCCGTGCCGATGGCGTCCAGGCGGGCCTGCTCGTCCATCTCGATGGCGGACTGCACCACCGGCTCGAGGTCGCCGTTCATGACGGCGTCCAGGTTGTAGGCCTTGTACCCGGTGCGGTGGTCGGCGATCCGGTTCTCGGGGTAGTTGTAGGTGCGGATGCGCTCGGAGCGGTCCATGGTGCGGATCTGCGACTTGCGGATGTCGGAGTTCGCCGCGTCGATCTTCTCCTGCTCGTGCGCGAGGATGCGCGAGCGAAGCACGCGCATGGCAGCCTCGCGGTTCTGCAGCTGGGACTTCTCGTTCTGCATGGCCACCACGATCCCGGTGGGAAGGTGGGTGATGCGCACCGCGGAGTCGGTGGTGTTGACTGACTGGCCGCCCGGGCCGGAGGAGCGGTACACGTCGATCTTCAGGTCGTTCTGGCTGATCTCGACCTCTTCGGGCTCGTCGACCTCGGGCAGGACGAGGACGCCGGCGGCGGAGGTGTGGATGCGGCCCTGGGACTCGGTGACCGGAACCCGCTGCACGCGGTGGACGCCGCCTTCGAACTTCAGGCGTGCGTACACGCCCTCCGCGGGGTCGTTGGAGCTGCCCTTGATGGCCATCTGCACATCCTTGTAGCCGCCGAGGTCGGACTCGGTGGCGGAGATCAGCTCGGTCTTCCAGCCGCGGGATTCGGCGTACCGGACGTACATGCGCAGCAGGTCCCCGGCGAACAGTGCCGCCTCGTCGCCGCCCTCGCCGCCCTTGACCTCGATGATGACGTTGCGGCTGTCGTTGGGGTCGCGGGGGATCAGCAGGCGGCGCAGGCGTTCCTGCGCTGCCGCCAGCTGCTCCTCGAGCACGGGCACCTCGGCGGCGAGCTCGGGGTCCTCCCCCGCCATCTCACGGGCCGCCTCGTGGTCGTCCTCGAGCGCGCTCCAGCGGTTGTGCGCGTCGACGATGCGGCCGAGCTCGGCGTACCGGCGTCCGAGTTTCCGTGCCAGCGACTGGTCGGCATGGACCGCGGGGTCGGACAGCTGAAGCTGAAGTTCCGCGTGCTCGTCGAGCAGGCCCTGGATGGACTCAAACATTGGTGCTACCTCTTTCGGCTCGTGCAAGCCAGTCTAGTGATTACTCGAGGACGCAGAAATCGCAGGGGCACCCCCGCGGGGTTTGTATCTGCTGCGCCCTCGACGCCGTTAACGAAACAGCCGCCCCGGGGCGTGCTGACCACGAAAGTGGCCTGCACGCCCGGAGGCGGCTGGACGGACGCTAATCCGAGTCTTTGGACCCCAGGGTGGTCTTCTGGACCTGCATCAGGAACTCGACGTTGGACTGCGTCTCCCGGATCTTGTTGGTCAGCAGCTCGAGTGCCTGCTGCTGCTCGAGCCCGGAGAGCACCCGGCGGAGCTTCCACATGATCTTGACCTCGTCCGGCGACAGGAGGTTCTCCTCGCGCCGGGTGCCGGAGGCGTTGACGTCAACGGCCGGGAAGATGCGCTTGTCGGCCAGGTGGCGCGACAGGCGGAGCTCCATGTTGCCGGTGCCCTTGAACTCCTCGAAAATGACCTCGTCCATCTTGGACCCGGTCTCCACCAGCGCGGTGGCGAGGATGGTCAGCGAACCGCCGTTCTCGATGTTGCGCGCCGCACCGAAGAAGCGCTTCGGCGGGTACAGCGCCGCCGAGTCGACGCCACCGGAGAGGATGCGGCCCGAGGCCGGAGCGGCCAGGTTGTAAGCGCGTCCCAGGCGGGTCATCGAGTCGAGGAGGACGACGACGTCCTTGCCCATCTCCACGAGGCGCTTAGCGCGTTCGATGGAAAGTTCGGCCACGGTGGTGTGGTCGTCGGCGGGACGGTCGAAGGTCGAGGCGATGACCTCGCCCTTGACGGTGCGCTGCATGTCCGTGACTTCTTCGGGACGTTCGTCGACGAGGACCATCATGAGGTGGACCTCAGGGTTGTTGATGGTGATCGCATTGGCGATGGCCTGCAGGATCAGCGTCTTACCGGCCTTGGGCGGGGACACGATCAGACCACGCTGGCCCTTGCCGATGGGAGCCACGAGGTCGATCACACGCGGACCGATCTTCTTGGGCTCGGTCTCCAGGCGCAGCCGCTCGGACGGGTAGAGGGGCACCAGTTTGGCGAACTCCACCCGGTCCCGAAGGTCTTCGGCCGGGATGGCGTTGACCGAGGTCACGCGCACCAGGGCGTTGAACTTCTGGCGGGTGCTGGCCTGGGTCTCGCCGTCGCGGGGTGCGCGGATGGCGCCGACAACGGCGTCGCCCTTGCGGAGGTTGTACTTCTTGACCTGGGCCAGGGAGACATAGACGTCGTTCGGGCCCGGCAGGTAGCCGGAGGTGCGCACGAAGGCGTAGTTCTCCAGGATGTCGAGCACGCCGGCGACGGGCAGCAGCACGTCGTCCTCGGTGACCTCGACGTCGTCGACGTCCGGATTGGCGTTGCGGCCGCGGCGGCGGTCGCTGCGCTCGTTGCGGTCGCGGAACCTGCTGGTGCGCTCTTCGTCGCGGGAGTTGCGCCCGGTGCGGTTACGGCGGTTGCGGCCACGGCCCTCGTCCTGGCTGTCCCCGCCGCGGTCGGCCCGGTTGTCGTTCCGGGAATCAGACCGGTTGTCGTTCCGGGTGTCGGCCCGATTGTCGCTCCTGCTGTCCCCGTTCCGCTCACCGCGGGTGTCGTCATCGCGCTCGCCCCGGTTGCGGCTGCGGCGCTCGTTGCGGTCACGGCCCTCGCCCTGCTGCGCGTTGCCGGAATCGCCGGCGGTGCGGGTCTCCTCGGCGTCGGCGCCCTCGGTGGTCGAGACCTCGCCGCGGTCATCGCCCCGGCGTCCGCGCCGGTTGCGCTGGTTGCGTCCCGAGCCTTCGCGGTCGCCGTTGCCGCGGTCTGCGGTCTCGGCGGGGGCTTCGGCGGCGGCGGTCTCGACAGCGGTGTCGGAAGCTGCCTCAGGGGTGCCCTGGGCGGTGACGACGCCGTCGCTTCCGGCGCGGCGGTTGCGGTTGCGGGTGCGCGGGGCGCGCTCGGCCGGGGCGGTGCTGTCGGCGGCCTCAGAGGCGGCGTCCTGGCGCGCGGCCGGGGCCTGCTGGCGGTCCGCGGCCGGGGCCTGCTGGCGGTCCGCGGCCGGGGCCTGCTGGCGGTCGGCAACGGCGGAACCGCGCTGGTGGTCTGAAATTGCGGAAACCAGGTCGCTCTTGCGCATCCGCGAGCCGCCGGTGATTCCCAGCTGTCCGGCAAGCGCCTGGAGCTGGGCCAGCTTCAGGCCTGCGAGTCCGCTGCTCTTTGAAGCCGGTGCGCTGACTGGTTCAGCGCTGGATGTATCCACACCTGGCAACAGGTCAGTGGTATCAGTCACGAAGGATCCTTCCCCCTCGTCGGGCGGCCACTTTCGAAGTGTGCCGCGTAGGTTAGCCCCGCTGCCGCTCTAGATGGACAGGAGGTGTTCGGCTGACCCGTTATGGTCGGGTTCGCCGCATGTGCTGGAAGCCTGGGGAATTCTGCGCGTCAGGTCGGACCTGGCCGCACAACGATGATTTCGGAGGCTACACCGGAGATTGCGCCACTGCTGATAAACCTGCAGTTTCTCGGCGGTCTAAGACAAGGACGGCCGGCTCAACAGAGGCACTCTTCAGAACCGTAAGTACGGTTCCTACCTTTGGTGCACTTCCACTTTAGCACCTTCCCGCGCAACATCGAGCCGAAGAATCCGCCAGCCGCCCGGCGTGTCGGACGCGGCGGCAAGGGCGCGGGCGGCCCCGAGTGCCCGCGCTGCCTCCTCCTCGCCGACGGCGAGGGTCATGACGGTCGGCCCGGCACCGGAAATCACCGAAGCGAACCCCTGCGCCCGCAGTGACTGCATCAGGGCCGCGCTCGGAAGCATGGCCGAGGCGCGGTACTCCTGGTGCAGCGCATCGCGGGTCCCGGGATGGAGCAGGTCCGGCCTCACGGTCAGGGCATGTACGAGCAGCGCCGCGCGGCCGGCGTTCGCCGAGGCACTCCCGTGCGGCACCGACGTCGGCAGCAGCCCGCGTGCGCTCTCGGTGGACAGGGCGGTGTCGGGAATGACGGCGATGGGGATGATGTCGGGGTGGACCTCCACCCGGGTGCTCTGGAAGGCCCTTCCGGTCTCCCAGGAGATGGCCAGCGAGCCGAGCAGCGCCGGGGCGACATTGTCGGGGTGGCCCTCAAGGGTTGAACACCACTGGAGCACCGCCGCGTCATCGAGCCGGTGGGCCTGGGGCAGCAGCGCGTTCGCGGCGAGCACCCCCGACACGATGGCCGCGGCGGAGGAGCCCAGTCCGCGTCCGTGGGGGATCACGTTGACCGTCTCAATCTCGAGCCCGGGCGCCGACCAGCCGGCGTTGGCGAGGGTTCCGAGCAGGGCGCGGGCCACGAGGTGCGAGCCGTCGGTGGGCAGGTCCCCGGCGCCCTCCCCCGTGGGGAGCACCTCGGTCGTGCCGGAGTCGAGGGTGCGCACGCGCACCGTATCGAACAGGCCGAGGGCCAGCCCGAGGCTGTCGAACCCGGGGCCCAGGTTCGCGCTCGTGGCCGGCACGGTGACCCGAACGGCCTGGCCGGAGTCGACGAGGCGTGCGGGGGCCGAGAGCACGGCGTCCTCAGGCACGTGCGCGGTCCGCGGTCTCTTCGAGCCCGAGGGCGGCCGCGACGCTCACGACGTCGAACTCGACCTTGGTGGGCTCGACGTCGGAGCCGTCGGCGGTGCGCAGCGCCCACTGGGGGTCCTTCAGCCCGTGGCCGGTGACGGTGATGACGATGGTCTTGCCCACGGGGGCGAGGCCCTGGCCGTGCTTCTTCAGCAGCCCGGCCACTCCGGCGGCGGAGGCCGGTTCGACGAAGACGCCTTCGCGAGCGGACAGCCAGCGGTGCGCCTCGAGGATCTCGTCGTCGCTGACGGCCTCGATCAGACCGCCCGATTCGTCGCGCGCGGCGACCGCGAGGTCCCAGGAGGCCGGGTTGCCGATCCGGATGGCCGTGGCGATGGTGTCGGGCTCGGTGACGGGGTGGCCCTTCACCAGCGGCGAGGCACCCTCGGCCTGGAAGCCCCACATCACGGGGGTCTTCGTCGCCACCGGGGCGAGTTCTCCCTCCGCGGTGGCATAGGGCGCCGCGTATTCCTTGTAGCCCTTCCAGTACGCGCTGATGTTGCCCGCGTTCCCGACCGGAAGCAGGTGGTAGTCAGGGGCGTCCCCGAGGCTGTCGACGACCTCGAACGCGGCGGTCTTCTGGCCCTCGAGCCGCGCCGGGTTCACCGAATTCACGAGGAACACCGGGTAGGCCTCGGCGAGCTTGCGGGCGACATCGAGGCAGTTGTCGAAGTTGCCGTTGACCTGCAGCAGCTGGGCACCGTGGGCGATGGCCTGGCTGAGCTTGCCCATCGAGATCTTCCCGTCGGGCACCAGGACGGCGCAGGTGATGCCGGCCTGGGTGGCGTAGGCCGCGGCAGAGGCCGAGGTGTTGCCGGTGGAGGCGCAGACGACGGCCTTGGCGCCGGCGGCGACAGCCGCGGTCATTGCCATGGTCATGCCGCGGTCCTTGAAGGAGCCGGTGGGGTTCATCCCCTCGACCTTGAGGTACACCTCGGACCCGGTGAGCTCCGAGAGGGCCCGGGCGCGCACGAGCGGGGTGCCTCCCTCACCGAGTGTGACGACTTCGGTGGACTCGGTCACGGGCAGTCGGTCGGCGTATTCGCGGATTACCCCGCGCCACTGGTGGGCCACTTAGATTCCCTCTACTCGAAGAACGGATGTCACTGAACGAATGACGGGCAGCGCCGCGACCTGCTTGACGGTCGCCGCGAGCGAGGCCTCGGTGGCGCGGTGGGTCACGATCCGCAGCTCCGCGGTCCCCTCCGCGCCGGGGTCCGGCTGGTGGATGCTCTGCCTCATGGTTTCGATCGAGACGCCGTTGTCGGCGAAGATCGCCGCGATCCGGGCCAGCACCCCCGGCTGGTCGGCGACGTCGAGGCCGATGCAGTAGCTGGTGCTCACGGTGTCGATGCTCAGCGCCGGGACGTGCCCGGTGGTGGTCTCGGTGCGGCCCGGGCCCCCGAGCACCATGCGGCGTGCGGCGCTCACGACGTCGCCGAGCACGGCCGACGCGGTGGGGGTGCCGCCGGCGCCCTGGCCGTAGAACATCAGTTCCCCGGCATTTTCGGCCTCGACGAACACCGCGTTGAACGCTCCGTGCACCGCGGCCAGCGGGTGGTCCCGGGGCAGGAGCGTCGGATGCACCCGCACGCTGACCCCGGGGTCGCCGGCCTCGTCGGACAGCAGTTCCGCGATGGCCAGGAGCTTGATGACGTACCCGTCGGCCTTGGCCGCTGCGATGTCGTCGGCGGTCACCTGCGTGATGCCCTCGCAGTACACGTTCTCCAGGGCGAAGCGCGTGTGGAAGGACAGCGAGGCGAGGATTGCGGCCTTCGCCGCGGCGTCGTGCCCCTCGACGTCGGCGGTGGGATAGGCCTCCGCGTAGCCGAGCTCCTGCGCGGCACGCAGGGCATCCGCGAACTGCGCCCCGGTGGTGTCCATCTGGTCCAGGATGTAGTTCGTGGTGCCGTTGACGATGCCGAGCACCCGGGTGATGCGGTCCCCCGAGAGACTGTCGCGGATGGGCCTCAGGATCGGGATCGCGCCGGCGACGGCGGCCTCGTAGGAGAGCTGCACACCGGCGGCATCGGCCTTCTCATAAAGGGCCGGGCCGTCCTGGGCGAACAGCGCCTTGTTGCCGCTGACCACCGTGGCTCCGTGCTCGATGGCGCGAAGGATCAGCGAGCGGGCCGGTTCGATGCCGCCCATCAGTTCGATGACGATGTCGGCGTCCTCGACGAGCGACTCCGCGTCGGTGGTCAGCAGGGCGCGGGGGATGCCGGGGCCGCGGTCGCCCTCGAGCGAGCGCACGGCGATGCCGACGAGCTCAAGGGGCGCGCCGGCGCGGGAGCCGAGCGCCGCGGCGTCGTCGAGGAGGATGCGGGCGACCTGGGAGCCGACGTTTCCGGCGCCGAGCAGGGCGACGCGCAGGGGGTTGGCGGGGGCTTCGGAAAGACTCATGCGCTGGATCGGGCTCCTGGGGTCGGGGTGGCGGCGCGCTGGACGTCGCGGGCCAGCAGGTCCGCCTCGGTCTCGCCGCGGACGATCAGCCGGGCGGTGCCGCCGGCGACGGCCACCACCGGCGGGCGGCCGAGGTAGTTGTAGTTGCTCGAAAGCGCCCAGCAGTAGGCACCGGTGCCGGGCACGGCGAGCAGGTCCCCCGCGGCGGTGTCGCCGGGAAGATAGACATCGCGCACCACGATGTCCCCGCTCTCGCAGTGCTTGCCGACGACGCGGGACAGCGCTGGGCCGGCACCGGAGACGCGCGAGGCGAGCACCGCGGAATAGTCGGCGTCGTACAGCACGGGCCGTGCGTTGTCGCTCATCCCGCCGTCGACCGAGACGTAGCGCCGCGGCTCGGTGGCGGGCTGCCCGGGCCCGGCCGGGACGGTGTCGACGTGGACCGTCTTGGTGGTGCCGGTGGTGTAGAGGGTGAAGGTCGAGGGGCCGACGATCGCGCGCCCGGGCTCGATCGAAATCCGGGGGACGGCAAGCCCGAGGTTGGCGCAGGTGGAGCCGACGACGGCGGCCATCGCGCCGGCGATCTCCTCCGGGCCGCGCGGCACATCGGCCTCGGTGTAGGCGATGCCGTAGCCGCCGCCGAGGTCGAGTTCGGGGAGTTCGACGCCGTGCCGGTCCCGGACGGCTGCCAGGAAGCCGAGCAGGCGGCGGGCGGCGAGTTCAAAGCCTTCGGCCTCGAAGATCTGCGAGCCGATGTGGCAGTGGACCCCGAGCAGGCGCAGGCCGGGGTGCGCGAGCGCGGCGTCGACGGCTCGGGAGGCCGGCGAGGCGCCCTCGGGATCGGACGGGTCGGCGCCCAGCGACAGGCCGAACTTCTGGTCCTCGTGCGCTGTGGCGATGAATTCGTGGGTGGAGGCGTGGACGCCCGGGGTCAGTCGCAGCAGCACGTTAGCGCGCACCCCGCGGGCCTCGGCCAGGTCGCCGACGATCACGATCTCCTGAAGACTGTCGACGACGATCCGGCCAAGGTCCAGGTCCAGCGCCCGGTGAATCTCCGCGGCCGACTTGTTGTTCCCGTGAAGGCCCAGCCGCTCCCCGGGCAGCCCGGCGCGCATGGCGACGGCGAGCTCACCGCCGGAGCAGGTGTCGAGGTTCAGCCCCTCCTCGGACACCCAGTGGGCGATCTCCGAGCAAAGGAAGGACTTGCCGGCGTAGTACACGTCCACTTCCCCGCCGATGACGGCGAACGCGGCCCGGAACGCGTCACGGAAGCCGGCGGCGCGGGCGCGGAAGTCCGCCTCCGAGACCACGAACAGCGGCGTGCCGAACTCGGCGGCCAGCTCCTCGACGGACACGCCGTCGACGGCGAGCACCCCGTCGGCGGAGCGCGCCACGTCGCGGGCCCACAGTTTGCGCTCCAGCGCGGCGGGGTCGGCGGGGACGGTGAGCCAGTCCGGGGCGAGGGGTGATCCGGCCGCCATGCTCACATCCTTTCCGGGGCGGAGACCCCGAGCAGCGTCAGTCCGTTCGCGAGCACCTGCTGGGTGGCGTTGTTCAGCCAGAGCCGGCTGCGGTGGACCTCCTCGACGGGCTCCCCGCCGATAGGCGCGATGCGGCAGGCGTCGTACCAGCGGTGGTAGGTGCCGGCGATGACCTCGAGGTGGCGGGCGACCCGGTGCGGCTCCCGGAAGGCCGCGGCCTGCGCCACGACGCCGGGGAACTGTCCGAGTGCGGCGAGGAGTTCGCCCTCGGTGGGGTGGCCCAGGGTCGAGGCGTCAAAGCTGCTGGTGTCGACGCCGGCGGACACGGCGTTGCGCTCAACGGCGTGGGTGCGGGCGTGGGCGTACTGGACGTAGAAGACGGGGTTCTCGTTGCTGCGCTTGGTCAGCAGGTTCAGGTCGATGTCGATGTTCGAGTCCGCCGAGAACCGCGCGAGGGTGTAGCGGGCGGCGTCGACGCCCACCGCCTCGACGAGGTCCTCGAGGCTGACGACGGTTCCCGCACGCTTGGACATCCGGACGGGCGTGCCGTCCTTCACCAGGTTCACGAGCTGGCCGATCATCACCTCGATCGTGTCGGGGTCGTCGCCCAGCGCCGCGGCGGCGGCCTTGAGCCGGGCCACGTAGCCGTGGTGGTCGGCGCCGAGCATGATGATGTTCAGGTCGAACCCGCGCTGGCGCTTGTTCACCATGTAGCCGATGTCGCCGGCGATGTAAGCGGGCGTGCCGTCGGAGCGGATGACCACGCGGTCGCGGTCGTCGCCGAAGTCGGTCGACTTCAGCCACCAGGCGCCGTCCTCGAAGAAGAGGTTGCCTGAACCCTTGAGCTGCTCGAGCAGGCCTTCGACGAAGTTGTTCTCGAAGAGGGAGTGCTCGTGGAAGTAGACGTCGAAGTCGACGCCGAACTCGTGGAGTGATTTTTTGATGTCGCCGAACATGAGGTCAACGCCGATGGCGCGGAACTGCTCGAGCGCGTCGGCCTCGTCCAGCGAGGGGATCGAGGGATCCTTCGCGAGCACCCGGTTGGCGATGTCGACGATGTAGTCCCCGCCGTAACCGTCCTCGGGTGCCGGCTGGCCCAGGGCGCTGGCGTAGAGGGAGCGGGCGAAACGGTCGATCTGTGCCCCGTGGTCGTTGAAGTAGTACTCGCGGGTGACGTCGGCGCCCTGCGACTGCAGGATGCGCGCGAGCGCGTCGCCAACGGCCGCCCAGCGGGTGCCGCCGATGTGGATGGGGCCGGTCGGGTTGGCCGAGACGAACTCGAGGTTGATCCTGCGGCCGGCAAGGGTGGTGTTCGTTCCGTAGGCGGTGCCCGCCTCGACGATGGTGCGGGCGAGTTCGCCGGCGGCTCCGGCGTCGAGGGTGATGTTGAGGAAGCCCGGTCCGGCGATGTCCACCGAGGCGACGCCGTCGATCGCCTCGAGGCGGTTCTTGAGGATCCCGGCGAACTCGCGGGGATTCATGCCGGCCTTCTTGGACAGCTGCAGGGCGATGTTCGTGGCCCAGTCCCCGTGCTCGCGGTTCTTCGGCCGCTCGACGCGCACTTCCGCCGGGAGCTCGATGTCGAACTCCCCGTCGGCGACGGCGGTCTTCAGGCAGGCGGA
Source organism: Arthrobacter zhaoguopingii (assembly GCF_009828595.1). Taxonomy (GTDB): domain Bacteria; phylum Actinomycetota; class Actinomycetes; order Actinomycetales; family Micrococcaceae; genus Arthrobacter_D; species Arthrobacter_D zhaoguopingii. The sequence continues at coordinate 22,624 of NZ_WPNY01000008.1, read as the reverse complement.
AATAGCGGAGGAGAGTTCTTCAGGAGTCACCCGTCCAGCATAACGGCGCACGCCGCGGCTGCCGTTTTGTGTGACGGGTGGGACAGCCGGGGCACGGAAGGGGTCCCGGACGCCATCCGGGCCTCCGCCGGGAACGAATACAGGGCAGCCGGGTTGTTCCTGCCGGGTTGTTCCTGCCGGGCTGCTGCACAATTGTTGAGTCACCAGTGTCCGCCCGGCGCAAGCAGCCGGGCGATTCCCGGGCCCTACCGTCAAGGAGATAACCGCCGTGAAAGACCTCGAAGCCGGATCCGCCGACACCCGCACCCGCAGCATCACCGGGAAGCGCGTGCTCCACGCACTGGCGGCGGCATCGCTCCTGGGTGTCGCGGGCTGCGCCGGAACGGCCCCATCGCCGGGCTCGGAACCCGCAGCGGAGGGCGCGAGCAGCGCCCCGGCCGAGGCACCGGCCAGCAGCGCGGCACCCGAGGCACCGGCCAGCGCCGGGCCGACCGAAGCGGGCCCCGCCGCGTCCGACCAGACATACGAGGACGGCGAGTTCACGCAGGTCGGCTCCTACGTCTCCCCCGGCGGCACCGAGGAGATCGGGGTGACCCTGACTCTCGAGAAGGACGTCGTGACGGCGGTGACCACCGAGCCGATGCCGTCCAACCCCACAGCCAAGCTGTACCAGGAACGCTTCAGCGGCGGCATCCAGGAGGAGATTGTCGGCAAGAAGCTCGACGATCTGAAGGTGGACAAGGTGGCCGGGTCCTCCCTGACCAGCGGTGGCTTCGCCGAGGCGACGGACCTCATCAAGAGCGAAGCTCAGCTCTAGTCGATGGCGGTCGGGGGCAGCTTCATCTTCGAGGCCATCGGGACCCGCTGGCAGATCGACACTGCCGCTCCGTTGGAGCCCGGGGTCCGTACCGCCATCGCCGGCCTCATCGAGGACTACGACGCCCTGTATTCGCGCTTCCGCCCCGACTCCGCGGCGGCCGCCCTCGCCCACGGCGGCGGGCGGCTCGAGCTTCCCGCGCACGGCGCCTCCCTGGGCCGGCTGTACCGGAGGCTGTACCGGCTCACGGACGGCTCGATGTCTCCGCTGGTCGGGTCCGTCCTTGAGCACCAGGGCTACGACGCGCTCTACAGCTTCACGCCCAAGGGGCCACCCGCCCCGGCCCGGGCCTGGGATGCGGCGCTCGACTGGGTGGGCACGGTCGTCACGGCCTCCGGGCCGGTCACCCTCGACGTCGGCGCCGCCGGAAAGGGCCAGCTCGTCGACCTCGTGGGCGGTCTGCTCGCCGACGCGGGGCAGACCGAATTCCTCGTCGACGCCAGCGGCGATATGCTCCACTCGGGCACCACGGCCCTCACCGTGGGGCTCGAACACCCCTATGATCCGACGCGCGCAATCGGCACCGTGCAGCTTCACGGCCGGGCGCTGTGCGCCTCCGCCTCGAACCGCAGGGCCTGGGGCGATGGCCTCCACCACGTGGTCGACGCCCGCACCGGCACCAGCGTCTCGACAGTGGTGGCGACCTGGGTCCTCGCGGCGGACACCATGACCGCCGACGCCCTGGCCACGGCGTTGTTCTTCGCCGAGCCCGAAGTGCTGGGCGAGGAGTTTGCCTTCGACTTCGTGCAGGTGTTCTCCGACGGGCACTCCCGCTTTTCCCCGACCCTGAACGGAGCACTGTTCACCCCATGAGCGGTATCGACCAGCTGCTGGGCCGGATCTCGATGTACCGGCTGACCCTTTCCCTCCTGATCCTGCTCACCGCGGTCTCGCTGGGGTTCTCGGCCGCGGGCCTGCTCGCCTTCCGCCCCTCGGAGCTCACCGCCACCCTTGCCACCGCCCTGGTCTCCACCTGGGGCGGCACCCGGATCATGGCGATGATCCTGCGGATGCGGCCGCACAATGAGTCGGCGCTGATCACCGGCTTCATCCTGTTCTTCATCATGTTTCCCACCCTGGACGGGCCCGGGCTCGGCGGCATCGCCGCCGCCGGGCTCGCCGCGGCGGCCTCGAAGTTCCTCCTCGCGGTGCGTGGCCGCCACATTTTCAACCCGGCGGCCGCCGGCGCCGTCGTCGCGACGCTGCTTGGACTCTCAGCCGCCGGCTGGTGGGTGGCCAACCCGTACCTGCTCCCCTTCGTCCTGTTTGGTACCCTCGTGCTGCTGTACCGGACGCGCAAGCTCGTCATGGGCGCCGTCTTTGTGGCGCTGAGCACCGGCATCCTCGTCGCGGGCCTGGCCTCGGGCGGGCTTGCGCCGCTGGCCGCGGGCCAGCTGGTCCTGGTGTCCTACCCGGTGCTCTTCCTCGTCGGGTTCATGCTGACCGAACCGCTCACCCTGCCGCCGCTGCGCTGGCAGCAGTTCGTCACCGCCGCCGTCGTCGCCGTCGTCTTCGCCGCCCAGCCCTCGCTCGGCCCGGTGTTCCTCGGACCGGAGTTCGCGCTCGTCATCGGCAACGCCGTCGCTTTCCTGATGGGCCAGCGGCGCAGCGTCCGGCTGAGGTTCACCGCCCGCCGGGACCTCACCCCGACGAGTTCGGAGCTGGTGTTTGCTCCGTCCCATCCGGTGCGGTTCGAGGCGGGCCAGTACATGGAGCTGAACCTGCCGCACGAACGCACCGACGGGCGCGGGTCCCGGCGGGTCTTCAGTATCACCTCCGCCCCGCAGGACCGGGACACCCTCAGCTTCGGGCTGCGCGTGAGCGAACCGGGAAGCAGCTTCAAGAAGGCGCTGCTGGGCCTGAAGTCCGGCGCCGTGGTGACGGGCACCCTGGTCGGCGGGGACTTCCGGCTGCCGAAGGACCCGTCAGTTCCGCTGCTGCTCGCGGCCGGCGGGATCGGCATCACCCCGTTCATCAGCCAGCTCCGCGACGTGGCCCGGCGCGGCCAGGACCGCGACGCCGTGCTGGTGTACGCGGTGCGGTCCACTGAGGAGATTGCCTACCGGGAGGAGCTCGCGGAGCTCGGCACGCCCGTCGTCCTCTTCGCCCCGCACGACCCGGCTGACGACGGCGTTCACCTGCCCCCGCGCTGGCGCTACGCCGGGGCGGGCTACCCGAGCGCGGACCAGCTGTCCGCCGAGGTGCCCGATCTGCCCTCCCGGCGGGTCTACGTCTCAGGCTCGCCGCTGATCATTTCGCACCTTCGCGCCGCCGTGCGGAAGGCCGGCGGAGGCAGGGTCACCACCGACGCGTTCCTCGGCTACTAGCTGTAGCTGGCCATGACGTTGGCCGGGGAACCGCGCGTTTCCACTCCGCCGAGTGCACCTGCTAAGCTCATTAAGTCCCTTACGGAGACGGAGAAAAACCGTCCCATGCCTTCGTAGCTCAGGGGATAGAGCGTCTGCCTCCGGAGCAGAAGGTCGTAGGTTCGAATCCTATCGAGGGCACCACCGGCCGGGTGGAACAACCGGCATCCCGGCGCCGCCGTCCTTCGGGACGGCGGCGCTTTGCTTTGCCTCCGGTGCGCGCCCTTACCCCTTCGCGGGACCGTCCCGGTACAGGTCGCGCAGCAGGGCGACCTCCGCGAGGTGGTGGATCATCTCCCGGTTGATGTGGAGCACCAGGGCCGACATCGGGTACTCGGCGAACGGGCCCTCGGCGGGGCCGACCGGGCGGGCGAGTTCCTCCCCGCTCAGGCCCGACACGGCACGGGTCCACTGCCCGTAGAGCCCGTCGAGGCGCGCCAGGGCGGCGCCGGCCGTCTCCGGGTATTCGAAGCCGCGGTAGGTGATCGGTTCGCCGCCGAAATGCGAGCCGACCCGCTCCCCCAGCACACCCACGATCAGGTGGCACAGCCGCCAGGCGATGGTGGTGAACGGGGCGGGATCGGGCTCCGGAATGGCGAACTCGAGGACGAACCGCCCAACGCCTGCGGCGACCGGCGCGCGTGCCTCCTCCCGCGGACGTAGGCTCCAGCAGCCGGGCACCGGTTCCCAGAAGTATTCGGCGTCGGTCAGCCCCTCGAGCCGGGGCCGTGCCTGGTGCTCCCAGTGCCAGGAGAGCTGTTCGGCGAGTTCTCCAGCGGTGCTCATTCGGCCTGCGCCTCCATCAGCTGGTAGATCCCGCGCACATCGCGCTTACCCCAGAACAGCAGCCAGCTTCCGAGGGTCTCCTGGTCCATGACGTCGAGCGTTCGGAAGATTTCGGCGGCGAACTCCACGGGCGCCCAGGACCCCGCGGTAACGACCCGGCGATCGCTCACGGTGAGCTCCTCCCGGTACAGGGCGGACCCCGAGTAGCCCTCGTGGGCTGCGAGGGAGTCGGCGCTGTTCCCGGTGTGCGCGACATCGTTGAGCAGCCCCGCACCGGCCAGCGCGTCGACGGCGCCGCAGATGGCCGCTACGGGGGCGCCCCGGTCCTTCAGCTGGGACGCGAGGTCAAGCACCTCCACATTGGCGGCGGAGTCCCAGCTCGTCCCGCCGGGCAGGATCAGCGCGTCGATCTGCTCGCCGGCGGTGTCGGCGAGCGCCGTGTCCGGAACCACCGTCATGCCGCCCATGGTGCGGATCGGGCCGCCGCCGGCCGAGGCGGTGGAGAGGAACACCTGCCGCTCCGGGCGCAGGAACTGACCGCCGGAGAGTTCGGCGGACGCATAGCCGACCTCCCAGTCGGCCATCCCCTCGGGAAGGTACAGCAGAACATTCAATGGCGTGCCCATGGCGTCTCCTGAGGTCGTGGGCCTGCGGCGCAGGCCACCGGTTGAATTCTCCCCCCAGCCTAGGAATCGATGAGGACAGGTTTTGTCCTCGGTCCGAGGTAGTTTGGGTTCATGCTGGAAACCTCGGCCCGCCTCCTCCACCTGCTCTCCCTCCTGCAGATGCGCAGGGAGTGGACGGGCCCCGCCCTTGCCCAGCGCATGGAGGTGACCGAGCGGACGGTGCGCCGGGACATCGGCAAGCTGCGCACTTTGGGCTACCCCATTTCGGCGTCCCCCGGCATCGCCGGCGGCTACCAGCTCGGTGCCGGGGCGCAGCTTCCGCCGCTGCTGCTCGATGACGACGAGGCCCTCGCCGTGGCGATCGGCCTGACCGCCGTCACCGCCAGCCCCGTGGCCGGCGTCGGGGAAGCCTCGGTGCGGGCGCTCACCAAACTGGAGCAGGTGCTGCCCGCGCGGCTGCGGCCCCGGTTCTCGGGGCTGCGGTCGGCGGTGACCCGCATGGCCGCGCCCAGCACCCCGGTCGATCCTGCGGTCCTGACAGCACTGTCGGCCGCAATCACCGAGCGCCGTATCGTGGCCTTCCGCTATGAGCGGCACGACGGCGAGTCCTCCCGCCGCCTCGTCGAACCGTACCGGCTCGTGGACACCGGGCGGCGCTGGTACCTGGTGGCGTGGGACACCGTCCGGGAGGACTGGCGCACGTTCCGGGTGGACCGCTGCCGGAGCATCCCCTCCCCCCGCGCGCGGTTCACGGCCCGGCCGCTGCCCGCGGCGGACCTGGCCCGGTACGTGCAGAAGTCCATCACCCGCTCCCCCTACAGCTACGACGCCGTCATCCGCCTCTCGGCGGGGATCCGGGAGATCGAACAGCGGATTCCCGCGGAGATCGCCGAGCTGACCAGCGACGGCCCCGACGCTACGATCCTGCGGGCGGGCTTTGATTCGCTCGACTACCCGCTGATGCAGCTGGCCTCCCTCGACGTTGAGTTCGAGATTCTGGAGCCCGAGGCCATGAGGGAGCGGGCCGCCGAGCTCGCGGGGCGCCTGCGGCGGGCCGCCGGCCGGGCCGGAACCGGGTACGCCCGCTGACGCGCTCAGCGGGCAGGTGCGCCGAGGGGATCCCGGACGGCGGGCACGCTCCCCTCCCGGCTGCTCCCTGCCGCCCGGCCCACCAGGCGCCGGAGCACTAGACTGGAAGCAACTATGGCACTGACAATCTCCTACCCCGCGGATCTTCCCGTCTCGGCCCGCCGCTCGGACATCATGGCGGCCATCGCGGCGAACCAGGTCACCATCATCGCGGGCGAGACCGGCTCGGGTAAGACCACCCAGATCCCCAAGATGTGCCTGGAGCTCGGCCTGGCCGACTCCGGGCTGATCGGCCACACCCAGCCCCGCCGCCTCGCGGCGCGCACCGTGGCCGAACGCATCGCCGAGGAACTCGACGTCAAGCTCGGCGAGGAGGTCGGCTTCCAGGTCCGGTTCACCGGCCAGGTGGGCCGCAGCACCAAAATCAAGATCATGACCGACGGCATCCTGCTGGCGGAGATCCAGCACGACCGCATGCTGCGGAAATACAGCACGATCATCATCGACGAGGCCCACGAACGCAGCCTCAACATCGACTTCATCCTCGGCTATCTGAAGCGCATCCTGCCCCAGCGGCCGGACCTGAAGGTCATCATCACCTCCGCGACCATCGATCCGGAACGCTTCGCCCGGCACTTCGCCGCCGACGCCGCCGTCACGGACACCGCGCCGGCGCCGATCATCGAGGTCTCCGGGCGCACCTTCCCGGTGGAAATCCGGTACCGGCCGCTGGATCAGCCCGCCGGCGACAACGACTCCGATGACGACCTCGAGGAGGCACGCGACCCGGTCGACGCGGTGTGCGACGCCGTCGACGAACTCTCCCGCGAGGCCCCCGGGGACATCCTCGTCTTCTTCTCCGGCGAGCGCGAGATCCGCGACGCGGCCGACGCCCTTCGGGCCAGGATCCAGAACACCCAGCGCCTGCGCGGCACCGAAGTGCTGCCCCTGTTCGCCCGCCTGTCCCTGCAGGAGCAGCACCGCGTGTTCAGCGCCGGCGGCTCCAACCGGCGCATCGTGCTGGCCACGAACGTCGCTGAAACCTCCCTGACCGTTCCGGGCATCAAGTACGTGATCGACACCGGCACGGCCCGCATCTCCCGGTACTCCCACCGCACCAAGGTGCAGCGGCTGCCGATCGAACGCGTCTCGCAGGCCTCGGCGAACCAGCGCTCCGGGCGTTCGGGCCGCGTCTCCGACGGCATCGCGATCCGCCTCTACTCCGAGGAGGACTTCGAGTCCCGGCGCCCGTTCACCGAGCCCGAGATCCTGAGAACCAGCCTGGCCGCGGTGATCCTGCAGATGACCGCCATGGGCGTCACGAAGAGCCCGCGCGACATCGCCGAGTTCCCCTTCGTCGAGCCGCCCGACGCAAAGGCCATCACCGACGGCGTGGCCCTGCTGCGCGAGCTCGGTGCCCTGAACGACGACGGCGGGCTCTCCGGCGTCGGCCGCAAGCTCGCCCAGCTGCCGGTCGATCCACGGCTCGGCCGCATGATCGTCGAGGCGGCCGGCCGGGGCTGCGCCAAGGAGGTCATGATCCTCGCTGCGGCCCTGACCATCCAGGACCCCCGCGAACGGCCGTCCGCCGACCAGCCGGCCAAGCAGCAGAGCGCCGCCGAAAAGCACAAGCGCTTCCTCGACGAGCACTCGGACTTCACCGGGTACCTCAACCTGTGGCGCTACCTCGAAGAGCAGCAGAAGGAACTGTCCTCGACCCAGTTCCGCAGGCTGTGCCGCAATGAATTCATCAACTACCTTCGGGTCCGGGAGTGGCAGGACCTCTTCGCCCAGCTGCGCCAGCTCGCCAAGCCGCTGGGCATCACCCTCGCCCCGGGCGCCATCGACCCGGTGGGCAACAGCGACGCCATCCACATCAGCCTGCTCTCTGGCCTGCTGAGCCACATCGGGCTCTACGACCAGCGCAAGCGGGAGTACGCCGGCGCCCGCGGGACCCGCTTCGCGGTCTTCCCCGGCTCGGCCCTGTTCAAGAAGTCCCCCGACTGGGTGATGGCCGCCGAGCTCGTCGAAACCTCCCGGCTGTGGGCCCGGGTCGCCGCCCGGTTCGATCCGCTGTGGGCCGAGCAGGTGGCTCCCCACCTGGTGAAGCGCAGCTACAGCGAACCGCACTGGTCAAGCCGGCAGGGCTCGGTTATGGCGTACGAGAAGGTCACCCTCTACGGGGTGCCCATCGTGCCGCAGCGGCGCATCAACTACGGCCGTGTGGACCGCGAGGTGGCGCGCGAACTGTTCATCCGGCATGCCCTGGTGGAGGGCGACTGGAAGACCCACCACAAGTTCTTCTCCCGCAATCAGGCCCGGCTGGCGGAGATCGAGGAGCTCGAGAACCGGCTGCGCCGCCGGGACCTGAGGGTCGACGACGAGACACTCTTCGACTTCTACAACGCCCGGGTGGGCCGGGAGGTCGTCTCCGAACGGCACTTCGACTCGTGGTGGAAGCAGGCACGCCAGGCGGACCCGGACCTGCTCGACTTCGATCCGGAGGACCTGCTCGCCGAGGACGCCGACGCGTTCGACGATTCGGCCTTCCCCACCACCTGGCACCAGGGCGGCTTCGAGCTGCCCCTAAGCTACGAATTCTCCCCCGGCGCCCCCGGCGCGGCCGACGGGGTCACGGTGCGGATCCCCGTGCTGTTCCTCAACCAGCTCGAGTCCGGTCCGTTCCGCTGGCAGATCCCGGGCCTGCGGGTGGAGCTCGTCACGGCGCTCATCAAGTCCCTGCCCAAGGGCATCCGCAAGAACTTCATCCCGGCGCCGGACGTGGCCCGGTCCGCCGTCGCCGCGCTCGAGGCGGACTTCGATCCGGCGGTGGACGACCTCGAGGCCTCCCTCGAACTGGTCCTGCGCCGCCTGAAGGGGCACATCATCCCGCCCGGATCGTGGAACTGGTCGGTGCTGCCCCCGCACCTGTCGATGACCTTCACCGTCGTCGACGCCAAGGGGAAGGTCCTCGACGAGGGCCAGGACCTGAACGCCCTCAAGGCCTCCCTGGCGCCCGCCGTCAGCCGGGCCATCGCCGCGTCCCTCGGAGCGACCCCGTCAAGCACCCGTCCGGAGGGCTCGGGCACGGCCAAGGGCCCCCGCGGCGGCCGGGCCCCGGCGGCCGACGGTGGAACCACCGCAGCACCGCAGCCCGCGGCCGCCGACGCGCGCGCCACGCCGTCGGCCGGGGGCACGCCGGGACTTGAGGAAGTGACAGGGGCGACGGCGTGGACCTTCGGGACGGTGCCGCGCGAGGTCTCCCGCACAGTGGCCGGGCACCTCGTGACCGGCTATCCCGCCCTCGTCGACGAAACCACCTCGGTGGGCCTGCGGGTCTTCCCCAGCCCGGCCGAGCAGGCCGGGGCGATGCGCGCCGGCGTCATCCGGCTGCTGTCCCTGCGCGTGCCCAGCCCGGCCAAGTACGTCCTTGAGCACCTGAGCAACACCGAGAAGCTCACCTTCAGCCAGAACCCCCACGGCAGCGTTGCCGCGCTCATCTCGGACTGCTCGCTGGCCGCCATCGACAAGCTGGTCCCCGAGCAGCTGCCCTGGACACAGAAGGAATTCGACGCGCTCTACGAGCTCGTGCGGGCGGAGCTGATCGACACGGTGTTCACCGTGACGGCCACCGTTGAGAAGATCCTCTCAAGCCACCGCAGGATCTCCAAGCAGCTCAAGGGCACCACGAGCCTGGCGATGATCACCGCGCTCAACGACATCCGCAGCCAGCTCGAACAACTCGTCTACCCGGGGTTCGTGGCGAAGACCGGCTACGCGCAGCTCAGCCACCTCCCCCGCTACCTCCGCGGCATTGAGATGCGCCTCGAGAAGCTCGCGTCGAACGTCGCCCGCGACAATGCGGGCACCGCCGTCGTGCAGCGCCTCGAGGACGAATACGACGACGCCGTGGCGGCGCTGGCGGCCGGCGCGCGGAAGACTGCGCCTGACCTGAAGCGGGTGCGCTGGATGCTTGAGGAGCTGCGGATCAGCCTGTTCGCCCAGGAGCTGGGCACCGCCTACAGCGTATCCGAAAAGCGCATCCGGGCCGCCCTGGGCGAGGCACTCGCCGCCTGAGGGTGCCCGGGTCCGACATCTTGTAACGGGTTCAGGCGAGGTCCTCAGAGTTCAGCAGCCGGCGGCGGGCGCTGAGCAGGTCCAGTTCGGGGCGGGCCGCGACGAAACGCTCGACGGCGTCGAGCACCTCGACGGCGTGCCGCCGGTCGGCCGCCACGACGGAGGCGCCGATGCCGGCGCGGCGGTGCAGGTCGAGGCCTTCGACCTCCGCGGCGGCGACGTCGAACCTGCGCCGGAGGTCGGCCACCAGCGGGCGGACCACGGAGCGTTTGCCCTTGAGCGAATGGACATCGCCGAGCAGCAGGTCGAATTCGATGGTGCCGATCCACATGTCGGCTCCTTCCACCGGCGGTGCGGGACGAGGCGCCGGCTCAGGCCGAGGGGACGGCGGTGGAGCCGGCCGCGCGCAGCGCCTCGCGGAGGGAGTCAGCGGCGGCGTCGAGGGCGGCCGGGTCGGGGTTCCGGTCAACGTCGTGGACGTCGAAGTCCTCGGGGCCCTGCGCCGGCCAAACGTGCACGTGGAGGTGGGGCACCTCGAAGCCTTCGAGCAGCACCCCCACCCGCTTGGCGCCGAACGCCTGCTCCTGGGCCCTGCCGATGGCCTGGGCCACGGCCATCACCCGGGTGAGCGTCTCCGGGTCGGCCTCGAGCCAGTGCGGAACCTCCCGGCGCGGCACCACGAGGGTGTGCCCGGGGGTGATCGGGGCAGCGGTGAGGAACGCGACGACATCGTCGTCGGCCCAGACGAAGCGTCCGGGAATCTCGCCGCGGATGATCCGGGTAAAGACAGTGGTCACAGGCCCTCCTTCGCCAGGGGCGCGCCCCGCTCCCCTGGCAGGGATGGTTCCCCGCAGCGGCGGGGGCGAGGGACGTCCGGGGTTCATGCCTCGACGCTACCTGCTGGGCACCGTCCCTGCCAGCCGGGGCGGAGACGGTGCCCGTCCCGGCCCCGGCCTGCAGCTCAGGCTCCCGTGGCCACCGGAAGGTCGGGCCGGGAGGACCACTGGGACCAGGAGCCCGGGTACAGGGCGGCAGGGATGCCGGCGATCTCCAGGGCGGCGATCTCGTGGGCGGCCGTGATGCCGGAGCCGCAGTAGACGGCGACGCTGCCGGCTCCCGCTACTCCGAGGCGGGCGAACCGCTCCCGCAGTTCCGCCGGCGGCCGGAAGGTCTTATCGGCCCGAAGGTTGTCCGTCGTGGGTGCGCTGCGCGCCCCGGGGATGTGCCCGGCCTTCGGGTCGACCGGCTCGTACTCGCCGCTGAAGCGTTCCGGGGCCCGCGCGTCGAGCAGCAGCAGGTCCTCCCCGCCGCGGCGCACGCCGTCGAGGTCGATCACGGGCATCCCGCCCCGGCCCAGTTCGACCGAGCCCAGACAGTGCTGTTCCTCCCCGCCCTCGAGTTCGTACCCTGCGGCGCGCCAGGCGGTCAGCCCGCCGTCGAGGAGGTGGACCGAGCGCAGCCCGGCATCCCGCAGCAGCCACCACAGGCGTGCGGCGGCAAGGTTGCCCGAGTCGTCGTAGGCGACGACGACGTCGTCGGGCCGGTTGATGCCCCACTGCCGGGCCGTCTCCTGGAACGCGTCCGGGTCCGGGAGCGGGTGCCGTCCAAGGGCCGGAACCGGGCGGGAGCACAGCTGCTCCTCCAGGTCCACGTACATGGCCCCTGGGATGTGCGATGAGCGGTAATGCCCATGGCCGTGGGGATCACCCAGCGACCACCGGACATCGAGCAGCACTGTCTGCAGCCCGGAGGTCATCCGGTCCCGCAGCGTCTGCACGTCCATCAGAGTCTTCATCAAGATCTCCTTAGATAATTGAGCCGGCACCGGGCCGGTCCTGATGCACGCCAGTCCACCACAGGCACCGGGCCGACACCAGTAGCGCTTGTAGGCTGATCCAATGATCACCTACAGCGCCTCCGCCGGCCGCGCCTGGACCGCAGACGCTGTCCAAAGGATCGAGGCCGAAAACCGCCGGTCCGCCGACACGCACCTCTTCGCCGTGCCCCTCCCGCCCGGATGGCAGGTCTCGGTCTACCTGAAGGACGAATCGACGCACCGCACGGGAAGCCTGAAGCACCGGCTGGCCCGTTCCCTGTTTCTCTTCGGGCTGGTGAACGGCTGGATCACCGAGGGCACGACCATCGTTGAGGCCTCCAGCGGGTCGACCGCTGTCTCCGAGGCCTACTTCGCCCAGCTTCTCGGCCTGCCGTTCATCGCGGTGATGCCGCGCACCACGAGTTCCCAGAAGATCGCCCTGATCCAGCAGTACGGCGGGACCTGCTCCTTCGTCGACGACGCCGGCCAGGTCTACGCCGAGGCCGAGCGGATCGCCCGCGAAACCGGGGGCCACTACCTGGACCAGTTCACCTACGCCGAGCGCGCCACGGACTGGCGGGGAAACAACAACATCGCCGAGTCGATCTTCGGCCAACTGGCCCTCGAGGAGCACCCGGTCCCCGAATGGATCGTCGTCGGCGCCGGCACGGGCGGCACCTCGGCGACCATCGGCAGGTACCTGCGCTACAACTGCCACTCGACCCGGCTTGCCGTCGTTGACCCCGAAAACTCGGCGTTCTTTCCCGCCTGGGCGGACCCGTCGGGGCCGGCAACCGGCCGGGCGTCGCGGATCGAGGGCATCGGACGGCCGCGGCAGGAGCCGAGCTTCGTTCCCGGGGTCATCGACGCAATGATCCAGGTGCCCGATTCGGCCTCCGTGGCGGCCGCGCGGCACCTCAAGCGCCTCACCGGGCTGCACGCCGGACCGTCGACGGGAACGAACCTGTGGGGGGTGTGGCAGCTCGCGGCGGCCATGCGGGCCGAGGGGCGGGCCGGGAGCATCGTGTCCCTGATGTGCGATTCCGGAGATCGATATGCCGGATCCTACGAGGACGATGCCTGGCTTAAGGGCCGGGGGCTGGACCCGGAACCGTTCGAGGCGGTCCTGGAGGAGTTTTTCGCGACCGGCCGCTGGCCCGAGTGAGGGCCGCGGAGGCCGCGGGAGCCCACGGTGGGCACCGGGCCCCGTCCTAGGGGCGCCATTCCCTGCGGTAACCGGGGTGCCCGGCATACGGCAGGGCCAGCAGCCGCATAAAGACGACGGCGTCGTCCCGGCCGTCCGGCTGGTTCCTGGACCAGTCGATGCTTGAGTAGTGGGCCACCATCCGGCGCTTGGCCTCGCATTCGGCGAGCGCCCGGTCCAGCACTGCGACCGACTGCTGGTGCCACCAGGAGTGGACGTTCTCTTCGTCCTCCTCGATGCGCGCCAGGAGGAACTCGATGAGGTCGCTCATGCCTCCGACCCTACAGACCCTCCACCCGTGCGTCTCCCCGAACCGGTGCGGTAACGGTCGTACAACGGTCCGCCGAAGATCGCATTACCTTCCCATCCGGAGCCCGCCCGAGTGCGAATTAGCGGTGGAAACCACAAGTTCCCATTCCGCACACCTTCAGGAGAAGACTCATGACAACATCACAGCACTCGCGCACAAACTCAAGGACAGCCGTCCAGAAGGCGTCCCTGGCCGTCGGCGCCGTCTTCCTTCTCGTCGGGCTCCTCGGATTCGTTCCGGGCATCACCTCGCAGTACGAACAGCTCGCCTTCGCCGGACACCACTCCGGCGCGCTGCTGTTGGGCCTTTTCCAGGTTTCCGTGCTGCACAACGTCGTCCACCTGCTGTTCGGCGTTGCGGGGATTCTGCTCGCCCGCAGCGCGTCGGGTGCCCGGTCCTACCTGCTCGTCGGGGGCATCATGTACCTTGTGCTCTGGATCTACGGCCTCGTGATCGACCAGGAGTCGGCGGGCAACTTCGTACCGCTGAATGCGGCCGATAACTGGCTGCACCTGCTCCTCGGCGTCGGCATGATCGCCCTTGCCCTGGTGCTGCGCAAGAAGCACACCGCCCGCGTCTGAGGAAACCCGCAGCGGCCGGGGACCGGGGTCTGCATCCGGTACCCGGCCGCTGTGCGTTAGCCGCCCGCCCGGCCCCGGACTGCCGGCCCGGGGCCCTGCGGACTTTTGGCCCTGCCACAACCGCCCGTCCGGGTGGATCATGGGGAGCACGGCAGCGTCCGGAATCTCGGATGTGCCGCGAATCCGATGCTGGATGAGGAGGCGCGATGAACCGCCACGAACCAGGCGACCCGCAGCCGGGGCCGACCGGAACCACCACGGTGTTCATCCTCGACGACCACGAGCTGGTGCGGCGCGGCCTGCGCGACCTGCTCGAGGGCGAGGGATTCGCCGTCCTGGGTGAGTCAGGGTCCGCCGAAGAGGCCGCCCGCCGGATCCCCGCCCTGAACCCCGACGTCGCCATCCTCGACGCCCGGCTGCCCGACGGCACCGGAATCGAAGTGTGCCGCAACGTCCGCTCCGTGGACGAAAGCCTCCGCTGCGTCATCCTCACCAGTTACGACGACGAGCAGGCCCTGCGCGGTGCGGTCCTGGCCGGTGCCGCCGGGTACATCCTCAAGGAGGTCCTGGGTACGGACCTGGTGCATAAGGTGCGCCGGGCCGCCCGAGGCGAATCGCTGTTCAACCCTGAGGTCAAGGAAAAGATCTCCGCCGGACTCGCCGAGTCGGGGGGCGAAGACCCCCGGTTCGATGCCCTGACTGCGCAGGAACGCAAGGTGCTCCACTACATCGGCGCGGGGCTGACCAATAAGGAAATCGGCCAAACCATGTTCCTCGCGGAGAAGACCGTGAAGAACTATGTGTCCTCCCTGCTGGCCAAACTCGGGTTCCAGCGCCGGACCCAGGCCGCCGTCTTTATCGCGACCGCGCGCGGCTGGCCCGAAGAGTGACGGCGGCCCGGGGACTGACACGCCGCGAAGGCTGACGACGGGCCGGGCCCGCCGACCCTCCTCCCCCGATAGCCCCGGCGGGCGGGTACGGCAGGGGGCGGACGAGTTCTGGACTACCGCCGGCTGCCGGTTCCGGGACCCGGCTCCAGCACGGTGAGCCAGCAGGGGGCGCCGGCCGGATCGACCGTGGCCGGCAGGCGCCGTTCGGCCGCGCTCGAGTGGAGCGCCTGGAGCGCGTCGGCCTGCGCCTGCGCCCCTGTGAGGTCGACAGTGATGGGCATTCCGGGCTGCAGGCCGTTGGTGCGCCGGGCAATGCAGTAGAGCGCATACAGGTTGGCCGGGGTGAGAACGCCCCGGACGCAGATGCGCGCCGACGCGAGTTCGGGATCCAGACGTACAAGGATCCTCAGCTTGCGCGCCCCGATGCTCGATGGGTGGTTCTCCATCGCCCGCCGCCGGGCATGTACTGCCGGGCTCCCCTCGTGGGCGGGCCGGGAAAACCCTGCGTCCCGGCCGATCCGCCCACCGGGCGGGGTCGTTTGTGCCATTGCAGTTCCTTTTCCGGTTCGTGCGTGCGCAACGATCCTTTCTAAGGTTCGTCTGCGCACCGCCCGGAACTACAGGGGCGAAAGGCCCTAATTCGCCTCGACCGCCCGTTTCCACTCCGCCGCGAAGGCATGCGGAGCGGGCGGGTCAGGTCAGATCGGCGACAAGGGCCATCGACGCGCAGTCCCGGAGCCCGTTGATTCCGTCGACCGTCGTCTCCTTGTCTTCGTAAGGTTCACTGGTGATGAGGGTCGCCCCGTCTTCACCGGTGAGCCGGAAGCGGAACTGTTCCTGGTCGTCGCGGAAGATTTCGAATCTGCCTGCCATCACGCCCCCTTGCGTCGCAGCTGCCATTGTCCCCCGAGGCTAACCGCGGCCCGCACCGGAAGGAAGGCCCGCTCCGCGCGGAATTCCTGCTTGACCGGCAGGGGCCGTCCTGTCCGGGGCCGCCTACACCTCGGTGGTCTGGCCGGGCGACAGGTGCTCATAGCGCGATCCGGCGGACCCCCCGAACCGGGCGAGAAGGGACTCGACCAGGCCGATCCCGCCGTCGGTGAGCAGTGAGTCGTGGATGGGGTAGGCCTTGGCCGCACGGACGGAGGCGATGAAGTCGATCACCTCGGCGGTCTTTGACCACGGCGCGTGGACCGGGACCAGCAGGGTTCGAACCTCGGTGGCGTCGGGCACGATGAAGGAATCCCCCGGGTGGTACACGTTGTCGTTGATGAGGTAGCCGACGTTCGCGATCATGGGCACGTGCGGATGGATCAGCGCATGCTGGCCGCCGAAGGTCCGGACGTCGAATCCCCCCGCCGTGAACTGGATGGCCGGCTCGCTGACGTGCACCCCGTCCGCAGCGCCGGCTCCCAGCCGGGCTCTCAGGGCGGCTGCCGCCGCTGCCGGGGCCCACAGCTGCAGACCCGGGTCGGCGGCCATTCCCTCCGCGACCCGCTCGACGTCGAGGTGGTCGGGGTGTTCGTGGGTGATGAGCACCGCCGATGCTCCCCGGAGGGCCTCCTCGACCTCGGAGAAGCTGCCCGGATCGATCACGAGAGCCGACCCGTCCTGTTCGAGCCGGACGCAGGCGTGGGTGTACTTTGTGAGCTTCATAGCGCACAGGATACCTCCAGCCCCTGCTGATAATCTTGATGCTGGTTCATCCTTCCCTCCGCCGAAAGGGCTCACCATGCGATCCGAAGTGGAGCACCCGCGTAAGGGCTCCGAACAGCGGGTCACCCGTCAGCGGCTGGCCGTCAGCGCCGCCCTTGACGAGCTCGAGGACTTTGTCAGCACCCAGGAACTCCACCGGCTCCTAGGCACCCGGGGAGACTCAGTCTCCCTCCCCACGGTCTACCGGGTCCTCCAGTCAATGGCCGACGACGGCCTGGTGGATGTCCTGCGCCGGGGCGACGGGGAAGTCGTTTACCGCCGGTGCGCCGTCGAGCATCACCACCATCACCTGCTGTGCCGGAACTGCGGGCGCACCGTGGAGGTTGAGGCCCCTGCGGTGGAGCAGTGGGCGGTCCGGACGGCGGCCGCGCACGGATTCACCGAGGCGGCCCACACCGTCGAGATCTTCGGGCTGTGCCCCGAGTGCACCGCGGCGAAGGCGGGGCGCTGACCCTGGACGCCCGGCGCCGGGGGTTCAGGCCGCGGTGCGGACGCGGGCCGGTCTAGCACTGCTTCTCCGGCTGCCCAGGATCCGGCACCCGAGGTAGATCGCGAAGGAAATCGTGGTCACGTAGGGGCTGATCGGGATGCGGCCGCCGAGGGCAAGCAGGATCCCGCCGACCACCGACACACAGGCGAAGGCGATGCTCAGGAGCACCACGAGCAGCGGCGTCGAGGTGACCTTCAGCGCGGCCGCGGCCGGGGTGATCAGCAGCGCCAGCACCAGCAGCGCCCCCACCACCTGAATGGACAGCGCCACCGAAACGCCCAGCAGCACCATGAAGAGGATCGACAGGGCCCGCACCGGCACGCCGCGGGCCTCGGCGAGGTCCGGATCGGCGCTGGCGAAGGTCAGCGGACGCCAGATCAGGGCAAGTGCGGCCATCACCACGACGGCGCAGCCCGCGAGCAGGTTCAGCTGAACATTGTCCACGGAGACGATCTGCCCGGTGAGCAGGCCGAACTTGTTCGCCGCCCGTCCCTCGTACAGAGCGAGGAACAGGATGCCGAGCCCCAGCCCGAAGGGCATGACGACGCCGATGATCGAGTTGCGGTCCCGGGCCCGGATCCCCATCACCCCGAGCACCAGGGCCGCGAGCACCGAACCCACCAGCGAGCCCAGGACGACGTTCGCCCCGACCAGGAGCGCGAAGGCGGCCCCCGCGAAGGAGAGCTCGGCGATGCCGTGGACGGCGAAGGCGAGGTCGCGCATCATCACGAAGGTCCCGATCAGCCCGCCGAGCAGGCCCAGCACGGCGCCGGCCCAGATCGAGTTGCGCACCAGCGGCAGCAGCTCGGAATAGTTGTCAAAGTTGAAGACCGCCTCCATGAACGACTGAAAATCCATGATCAGACCTCTCCGGCGGGATGGTGGTGGTGGGCCGTGGTGCCGGGCAGCCCGACCACAATGATCCGCCCTTCGTGGTGAAGCACCTCCACGGGGCTGCCGTAGAGGTCGGAGAGCACCTCGCTGGTCATGACTTCCTCCGGGGCTCCGACCCGGAACCGGCCGCCGGCGAGGTAGAGCACCCGGTCGACGTAGTCGATGATGGGGTTGATCTCGTGGGTGACGAAGACGACGGCGCTGTTCTTCTCGTGGCACTGCCGGTTGATCAGGCCGCTGACCGCCTGCTGGTGGTGCAGGTCGAGTGAGAGCAGGGGCTCGTCACACAGCAGGACGCGAGGCTCGGTGGCCAGCGCCTGGGCCACGCGCAGGCGCTGCTGTTCCCCGCCCGACAGCCTCCCGACAGGGGCGTCGGCGTAGGAGGAGGAGCCGACCTCGGCGAGCAGCGCGTCGACCGTGTCCCGGTGACTGCGGCCCCGGAGGCGGACCCCCCAGCGGTGGCCGTCCACGCCCAGGCCCACGAGGTCCCGCGCCCGCAGCGGCGTGTCCGCGGCGAACGGGCGCTGCTGGGGGATGTAGCCGATGCCGCGGTTGCCGCGCTGCAGCGGTCCGCCATTGATGGTGGCGGTGCCGGAGCCGAGGGCCTGCAGCCCCAGGAGCACCTTCAGAAGACTCGTCTTGCCGGAGCCGTTCGGGCCCAGCACGGCGAAGAACTCGCCCGGGTGGATGTCGAGGTCTAGCCCCTCCCACAGCACGCGCTCACCGAAGGAGAGCCCGGCGTTGCGCAGGCTCACAACCGGTGCACGTCCCGGCCCTCCGGGGCCCGCTTCGACACTCACCCGGCGTTCAGCGCCTCAAGGACCGATTCCGCGTTGGTCTCCATCCAGGTCAGGTAGTCTTCACCGTCCGGCAGCGTCTCGGTGAAGTCGACGACGGGAACGCCGGCCTCCTCCGCGGCCAAACGCACGGCCTGCGTCTGCGGTCCTTCGGTCTGGTCGTTGTAGGCGAGGAACTTCACGCTCCCCGAGGCGAGCAGCTTCCGCATCTCGTTGAGCACCCCAATAGGTACGTCGTTGCCCTCTTCGACGGCTTCGGTGTACTCGGGCACGGTGGCGTCGGTGAGTCCGGCCGCCTCCAGGAGGTAAACCGGGACGGGCTCCGTGGCCGCGAAGTTGCCCTCACCCCCTGCCGCGAGACGGTCTTCGATCTCCGTGAGGGAGTCCTGGAAACGCTCCGCCCGCTCCTCGTAGCCGGCGGCATTCGCCTCATCGAGGGAACCGAGCCTGTCGCCGATGGCACCGGCGAGGGCCTTCATCGCCTCGGGGCTGTACCAGACGTGCTCGTTGAACGAGCCGTGTCCATGCCCGTCACCCTCCTCGCCTTCGGCGTGCGACTCGTCGGCATTCTCGTCCTCCGCCGGTGCACCCTCAAGGCCCGAGACGCTGACGGCGGTCACCACCCGGTCGTGGTCGAGGCCTGTCTCGTCGGCGAGGCGGTGCAGGAAGGCGTCGTACCCTCCGCCGTTCTCCACCAGCAGGTCGGCCTTCGAGACCGCAAGCTTGTCCTGGACGGTCGCCTCGTAGGAGTGCGGGTCCTGGCTCAGGCTGTCGACGATCGCCGTGACTTCCACCCGGTCCCCGCCGATCGCTTCGACGATGCTCCCATAGACATTGGTGCCGGTGACCACCTGAAGCGGCTCCGACCCGGTGTCCGCGGCGTTCCCGGCGCCGGCGTTCCCTCCACACGCCGAAGCCGTCAGTGCCAATACGGCGAGTCCTGCCAGTGAAGCCGTGCGGCGCATGGGTGCGCGGGACATACCTGCCTCGATCCACTCTAATGAGAATTGTTTACGTTAGCGGATCAAGTCTAGCCTAGATCACCGCACGCCCGCCCTACGGCAGCCGCCCCTCCTGCAGCGGGTTGCCGCTGTGCTCGGTCATCGCCTCGCCGAGCCGGCGTGCACCCTGGTTCTGGGTGGCGTCCCGGATCTCCCCGACGAGCTGTTCGATCACGTCCTCAAGGAAGAGGACACCCATGGTCTCCCCTCCCGGGCCGAGCACCCGCGCCAGGTGGGAGCCGGTTTTCTGCATCACCGCGAGGGCGTCCTCGATCTCGTCAGAGAGACGGAGGTTCGCAAGGGCGCGCACCTTGTTCTCGGTGATCGGCTTCTGGTAGAGCGCCTGCGGAATGGACATGATGTCCTTCAGGTGCAGGTACCCGGTGAGATTCTCCTTCTCGTCGACGAGGGCGAACCGCGAAAAACCCGTGCGCCCTACGGCCCGCTCGAACTCTTCCGGCGTGGCATCGGTGCGGAGGGTGACGAGGTCATGCAGGGGAACCATTGTCGTCTCGGCGGTCTGGCCGGAGAACTCGAGTGCGCTGGTGATCAGGCCGGAATCGTCGTCGACGAGGCCGTGCTTGGTGGATTCCTCCACCATCGACTGCACCTCCTCGAGCGTGTACGAGGAGGTGACCTCGTCCTTCGGCTCGACCTTCAGTGCGCGCAGGATCTGGTTCGCCAGCCAGTTCAGCGACGAGATCACCGGATGCACGATGCGGGCGATCATCACCAGCGGCGGTGCAAGGATCAGCGCCGCCCGGTCGGCAGCGGAGACCGAAATGTTCTTGGGCACCATCTCGCCGAAGGTGACATGGAGGAAGGTCACGATCAGCAGGGCGATGCCGAAGGCGGCGCCGTCGGCCACACCCTCGGGAATCCCCAACGCTTCCAGCGGCACCACGAAGAGGTGGTGGATCGCGGGTTCTGCAACCTGGAGGATGAGCAGCGAACACACCGTGATGCCCAGCTGCGCGCAGGCGAGCATGAGTGAGACGTGCTCCATGGCCCACAGCGTGGTCTGGGCACGCTTGGACCCCGCTTCGGCACGCGGCTCGATCTGGCTCCGCCGCGCGGACATGATGGCGAATTCGGCGCCCACGAAGAACGCGTTGCCGATCAGCAGCACCACCAGCCAGGCAATTCCGGCCCAGTCGCTCATCGGAGGCCCCCCTCGCCCAGGGCGTGGGCGCCGGTGCGGGTCGCATTCTCCCCGGTCCGGCCTGGCAGGAAACGGACGCGGTCGATCCGGCGCCCGTCCATCCGCTCCACCTCAAGGGTGCCGCCGGAGACCGGAACGGTGTCCCCCTCGGCGGCGATCCGGCCAAGCTCTGCCATCATGAAGCCTCCAACGGTTTCATAGCCCGCTTCGTCGGGCACGGTGAGCAGGGGAATCTGCTCGGTGACCTCATCGGGGCGAAGCATTCCCGGAAAGTACCAGGTGCCGGAGGCGCTCTGCAGCACCCCGGGCTTGAGCTTGTCGTGCTCGTCCGCGACCTCGCCGACGATCTCCTCGACGAGGTCCTCAAGCGTCGCAACCCCCGCGGTTCCGCCGTACTCATCGAGCACCACGGCCAGCTGCAGGTTCGCGTCGCGCAGCTCGCGCAGCAGCGAGTCGAGGTGGACGGTCTCGGGGACCCGCAGGACGTCGGTCATGATGGTGCCCGCAGGCAGGGACGCCCGGCGGTCGCGCGGCACCGCGACGGCCTTCTTGACGTGGACGACGCCCCGGATGTCGTCGGCCGACTCCCCGATCAGGGGGAACCGGGAGTACCCGGTGCGCCGGGCCGCCTCGACGACGTCGGCGACGGTCTGGTCGGAATCGATGGTTTCCATCCGGATGCGCGGGGTCATGACATCGGCCGCCGTCCGGTCGGAAAAGCTGAAGGTGCGGGCAAGGAAGTTCGCCGTGCCCTGGTCGAGCGTGCCCAGCTGGGCCGACCGGCGCACCAGCGAGGAGAGTTCGGCCGGCGAACGCGCGCCGGAAATCTCCTCCTTGGCCTCGAGCCCGAAGATGTTCAGCACGCGGTTGGAGAACCCGTTGAGCACGAAGATGGCCGGCCGAAGGACCGCCGTGACCATCAGCTGCGGCCGCGCCAGGGCGCGGCCGATCTTGAAGGGCAGGGCAATCGACATGTTCTTGGGCACCAGTTCACCCAGCAGCATCGAGAGCAGGGTGGCCAGGGCGATCGCGATAATCAGCGACGCCGAGGACGCCACGCCCCCGGAAAGCCCGAGCGAGGCCAGCGGGCCCTGCAGCAGGCGCCCGACCGATGGCTCCATGACATAGCCGGTGAGCAGCGTGGTCAGGGTGATGCCGATCTGGCAGCTCGAGAGCTGGGTGGAAAGCGACTTGAGGCAGCGCAGCAGCGGTACGGCCTTCTTGTCGCCCTGCTCGATCGCCCGCTGAACGGAGGTCTGGTCAAGGGCGACGAGGGCGAACTCGACGGCGACGAAGAAGCCGGTGCCGAGGATGAGCAGCAGGCCCGCCGCTAGATAGATCCACTCCATAAACGGTTCACCGCCCGGCCGGGGACGGCAGCAGAAGAAAGGTGATGGGCATTAAGTCGGGGTCTGCCGGCCTCGGACGAAGCCTGGCCGGCGCGGTCACGGTTCCGTGGCGCCTGCTGGTTCGTCGGCCGGCCCCTAGAGGAGCTGTCCATAAGGGCTTCAGTTTACCCCAGGCACCCCGGGCGGGAAACGGAGTCCCACCCGGGGCGGTTCGGTTACCAGCTTTGTGGGAGGGGGCGGCCTTCTTCGTAGCCGGCGGCGGACTGGATGCCGACCAGGGCGCGGTCGGAGAATTCGGCCAGGGTGCGGGCTCCGGCGTAGGTCATGGAGCTGCGCACGCCGGCGGTGATCATGTCCAGCAGGTCCTCCACGCCGGGACGGGCGGGGTCCAGGTACATTTTGGAGGTGGAGATGCCTTCTTCGAAGAGTCCCTTCCGGGCCCGGGCGAAGACGTCCTCGGCCTGGGTGCGGTTTTGCACCGCCCTCGCGGAGGCCATGCCGAAGCTTTCCTTGTAGCGGCGGCCGTCGCTGTCGGTGTGCAGGTCCCCGGGGCTCTCGTAGGTCCCGGCGAACCAGGACCCGATCATGACCTG
>NZ_WPNY01000007.1 GCF_009828595.1 Arthrobacter zhaoguopingii | reverse complement strand
GGGACTGCCGACGGTTTGGTTGACTCGTGGGGTTGATAGTTTCTAGGCGACCAGCGCCATGTTGTTGATTGTCTCAAACTCGATCGGCGTGAGTCTGCCGAGTGCTTTCTGCCGTCTCCGGCGGTGATAGGTCCGTTCGATCCAGGTGATGATGGCCAGGCGGAGTTCCTGTCGGGTGTCCCAGCGTTTGCGGTTCAAGACGTTCTTCTGCAGCAGGGCGAAGAACGATTCCATGGCTGCGTTGTCACCACACGCGCCGACTCTGCCCATCGAGCCTTGCAGCCCGCTGGCGTGCAGCGCGGAGACGAATTTCCGGCTTCTGAATTGGCTGCCTCGATCCGAGTGGACGATCGTTCCCGAGGGATTTCTAAGCGCTACGGCGTGGGCCAGCGCTGCCACGGCGAGGGAGGCTTTCATGCGTCCATCGATGGAGTAGCCCACGATGCGGTTCGAGTGCAGGTCCTTGATCGCGCAGAGGTAGAGCTTGCCCTCCCCGGTGGGGTGCTCGGTGATGTCCGTGACCCACCGGGTATTCCGGGCAGCGGCGGTGAAGTCCCGCTCGAGCAGGTCATCGTGGACCGGCGGGCCCGCCTGGCGTCCACCAACCCGTTTGCGGTGGATGACCGAGAGGATGCCGTTCATCGAGCACAGCCGCCAGATCCGCCGCTCGCTGGCGACCCGGGTAGCGCCGGAGTTGAGCTCATCGGCGATGAACCGGTACCCGAACGCCGGATCATCGGCGTGGACATCGAAGGCGGCGTTGATCAGATACGCTTCCTCCCAGTCCCGGTTCGGAACGGGGTGGGCCTTCCACTTGTAAAAGGCCTGAGTGGAGAAGCCAAGTACCCGGCAAGTCACCGTGACGGGGACACCGTCAGCGGCCAGTTCGCGGACCAGCGGGAACATCATTTTGGGTTGACGTCTCGGGAGAGATACGCGACGGCCCGGCGCATCACCTCGGCTTCCTGCTCGAGGAGCCTGATCCGCTTGTGGGCCTCGCGCAGCTCGGCGGACTCCTCCTTCGCTGCCCGCGCTCCGGGATCGTCGTCCTCGTCGGCCTGTTTCAGCCACCGATGCAGGGCGGCTGGTGAAACGCCGAAGTCTTTGGCGATCCTGGTCAGGGGTGCTTCGCCCTTACGGGCGACCGCGACCACGTCACGGCGGAACTCTTCGGGAAAAGCCTTCGGCATGATGAACATCCTTCCACCCGCGAGTCTCATCCTCACAGGTCAGGAATCAACCAAACCTTCAGCAGTCCCTTTCATGTGGGCTGTGTACAGCAGAACATTAAGGTGGGTCAGCTCTCATGCAGTTCGGCTTCGTATGTTGATGGTTCAGTGCGGCGCAGTAGGAGGGGAAGTGCTCCTGCCATGCAGATAATACTTGTTGTAATGATGAGGGCCCGGTAGTCGATGGTGCCGATGAGTGCTGCTGCGATCATGTTCGCTCCAACCTGGGGGACGTTGATGAGCATGCTGGCTGCAGCTGAGGTTCTTCCCTGCAGGCGGGCAGGGCTTTCGGTCTGTCGGAGGGTCATGAAGGCGATGACAGTCCACGTGACGCTGAGGCCTGTGAGGACCGAACCGGCCAGGACGACGGGCGTCGATGGCACGGCAGATGAAAGCACTGCGATGCCGAGCAGGAGTACGCCGAGGATGATGACGGGGCGAATACCGATCCTGCGTATGAGAGTGCTGGCGGTGAGCCCGCCGACGATCGCCATGGCTCCTTCAACGCTGACGAGGACACTGAGGAATTCAGGGGGCATGCCCAGGCCTTGTTCGATGGTGGCGAAGATGGTGACGTTGAAGATCCCGGAGGCGCCGATGGCGATGCTGAGGGCCAACATCGCTGGTGCCAGGAGGTGATGGCGGGCAAGGAAGCGCAGGCCGGCTGTCGTGCTTTGCCAGAAGTTTTCGTCGGTGTTTGTGCCGGGCTCCGATTCCTGAACCTTGATCGCTGTAAGAATCACCGCGGCCAGGATGAAGCAGACGCTGGTGGTCAGTACTACTGCGTGCATTCCCCAGAGGGCGAGCATTCCCGCTCCGATGAGGGGAGAGATGATTCGCAGACCCTGGTCGATGCTGCTCAGGAGCCCATTCGCCGGCGCGAGTAGGCGGTCCGTGAGCATGTCGCGGAGGAGTCCGGATTGGGCTGCGGAGGTCACGTAGTTGGACGTCGCGTAGGTGAACACGACCAGGTAGACCAGCCATAGGTGGTCAGCTGTCTGAACGGCCAAGAGGACCAGGACCACTGCTGCCGCGCACAGTTTGTTGATGATCAGCAGCGGCTTTCGCTTGAACCGGTCTGCAAGTTGCCCTATCAGAGGTGCCAGGAGAGCCGGTAGGCCGAGGGCGACGAACACGACTCCGGCGGCGGCGTCACTTCCAGTGAGTTGTTTCACCCAGATGGCGGCTGTCAGGAACAGGGCCGAGTCACCGAAGTTCGTGAATATCCACACCAGGGTGAGGCGACGGAAGGTCGGAACTTTCAGTACGTCGCGGTTCGTGCCGACGTCGTTAGGCCGAGGAGTCGATTCTTCTTCCGTAATGAGGCCGGCTGCGAGCACTGGTTGCTGAGGGCTCGGATCATCTGCAGCCATGCTCAGCTGCCCTCACGATCGGCCCGGTGCGCTGGCCGGTCCGGGTCTACATTCATGACGGAGAAAAGCTGAACCGGCACTGATCCCTCGGGCCGCAACTCCGGATTCTGCCATCGTCCGTTGAAGCGGCGGGCCAGTTCCCAGAGGTCCTCCCGAAACTGGCGGATCTCATCATGAGTGGCATAGAAACTAGACGTGGTGACCGTGGAGACATCGATGTCCTCCACTGGTAATTGCGACGCGCGCTGCAGCCACGACTGGATGCGGTCCAACTGACGATGTACGAAGATGCTCGCCAGGGCGGACACAGCGTGCACTGACCCTTCTGCGTTCCGGTCGGTGACGGATGACCTGCCATGCGAGACGACCTTCCAGGGCTTTTCTCGGCCCGGTTGGTCGACCTGTTCGATGTACCCATGCTTCGCGAGCATGCGCAGATGGTAAGAGCAGCTTGCCACCGACTCACCAGTCGCCACTGCGCACTGCGTCGCCGTTGCCTGCCCTTCATCATCCAGGTAATCGAGGAGCTCCAGCCGGACAGGATGGGCAAGGGCCCGGATGCGCACCGGGTCACTGACAACCTGCTCGTTGGACGGCCCACGGTAGCTGATGCCATCACGCGGAGTGGCGGTCGGTAGCGAGTGTTTTTCGATCTCCATAGCTAAAGACTCCTTCATTAAGGAATCTTTATCAAGGACTCTTGTTTATTTCCCGGAACTGATCGACGCTGAAGGGAGGATGCGCCGAGACCCTTATTTACAGCCAGTCCGCGGTCTCGCCTCAGGTCGCGGCGAGCGAGCGGGCAACTGGCGGGCCCTTGTTCGAACGGCGGGCGCGGGGGGGTGCGTCCAACAGCAGCGGGTGAAGGGCTGGTCAGGCATGCCGGACAGGTATTTGAACGCTTAGCAGCCGCTAAGCAGGAACTGGCCGGGATACACGACCGGCTCGCTAGGCGCCTGGTTCTGGGCGGCTACCCCACCGCGATGGCGCACCAAATTCCGCACCAACGGTCGATCGTGGGCGCGAGCACCAACGGCTCGCCCGAGTTCGGAGCCTGACCGGACCTGCCCGACCCGAAGATCGCATTCTCGGGGCGTGGCTGGCCCGCTCGATCGGTCTGGAGTCCGCGGGCCTGGGCATCGCGCTCGTGCCGGGCGGCGTCGCTGGGGTTATTCCTCGAGGGGTGTGTTGGGTGCCGGTCCGCGCTACAGGCGCGCCTTGGTAGAACGCTGACTGGGTGTTGGGGTGCTGGTTCCGGTGTCTGGCGTTGTGTACCTCGAGAATGAGGTTCAACGGATTGCGTGGGCTGGGTCCGCTACCCGTTGACATCGCGGACCGGACCAGCCTGGTCTGCTCTGCATTCAGGGGCCTTGGGCGCGAGGGGGTTACGTCCCTCCAAGGGTCTACAGGAAACTCCAAATCCTCCCTCAGCACACCGTACTAGTACGGCGTGCTAGTCTGTTGTGGCCCCGTCCGTCATGGCTGACGTGAATAACGGTACTGCGGTCCGGGGGTGGCGGCCATGGCGGCTGCGCTCTGTGATACGGCCGGGAGGCATGAATGTTCGATAATGTGAAGCGCCAGTGGGCGCTCGGGCGAGTTCGGCCCGGAGACGGCCGCGCCCTGCAACGCTTCCGGTGGTGGCATTTCCTCACCGGGCGCAAGCTGCTGTACCTGCACCTTTGGCAGGACGGCCGGCAGGTTGAATATGCCGTGGACGTGCGCCCGGGCAGCGAAAGAGTCATGGCGCACCTGTTCGCCGACAGAAGGCATTCCGCGCAGTCGCCGATGCCCGCCGTGATGCCTGCCGCCGGTGGGTACTTCGAGGTGGCGCAGACAAAATTCGGGCTGAAGCGGGCCCACTTTGTCAGCGCCGACGGCACCGAGGCGCAGCTCGTCGCAGACCCTTCCTCCCCCATTGGACGCCGTTTGCGTTTAGAGCGCGAGCACCCGCAGGCGAGCCGTGTCATCGGGACGGTCGCGGCACTCATGCTCATCATTGGTGTGACCCTCAATCTGTTGCAGCTGGCCGAACCCATCTCGGAAATACCCCCCTTGATGGAGCGCTTCGGCACCTTCACCTCACCCGTCCACCTGCCGGTCTGGATGAACGTCGGCCTCGGATTTGCCGCCGTGCTCGGAAGCATGGAGCGCGGACTCCGCTTGAAGTACCACTGGCTGCTCGACGGTATGGCCGACTAAGGAGACAGCTTCCAGGAGTTCCTGAAGGCCAAGACGTAACCGATCCGCGCCGGCCGCCACGGGATCAACGGATCCGGATTACTACCCGATGCCGCGGCAGTGCCTGAAGCATCACCGGAAAGGGACTCGCATACCCTCTCGGTGTCGGCCGGCGGCCCCGTCTGCCTGTTGCCGTGCAGACTGCCTTGGCGGCACAGGGCTAAGGGACACCACCAGTGTCGCCGGCGGGTTGGCCACTCGAAGCACTCGTCGTTTCTGAGGTTTCGCCGGTGTGGTGGGTTCCAAGCACCGCGTCGACGGCGAGATGAAGTGTGGCGGTTTCGGCCTGCAGGAGCGATCCGCTCGAGGGAAGTGCCCGCTCGCACGAGAGTCTGTTCAGGACGGTGAGGAGAAACCGAGCCTGCGGGGTGTGATCGGCCCGCTGGAGGGCGCCCTCCTCGGCGAGGACTGAAAGCCCGTACCTGACGCGCCGCATTCCTTGCCGCTCGATCCCCGCGTAGGTTGAGCGGAGGTCCGTGGTCTGTTCTGGCTCGATGAAGGCCTTATATACCGTTTCCCAGGCTTTGCGGGCTTCGGCCCCCACCCCGGTCGGAGCGAGGATCTGCCGCAGGCACGCCACCAGACGGTCCCGTGCGGACAGCGCATGATCACGGATCGGGTCCCCGGGGAACATGTAGTCACAGATCCGCGCCAGCAGGGCGTCCTGCAGGAAGGAATACAACATCGTTTCGCCCGAATTCGGTGCCCCGGCCCGTCAGGCCCTCCGCAACGTCGGACTGGCTCTCGGGGCCGCCGGCACGAACCTGGCCAACATCGTCAGTCTGACGGTGTACCTGGCCGATGCCCGCGATGCGTTCGAATTCATCGACATCTGCCGCGAACTGATGGACGAGAACTTCGCTCCGACCGCCATTCTCGGAGGAATCGACTTGGTCCTCTCCGGCCTGCGCATCGAGGTACAGGCCACCGCCGTGATCGAGCGCCCCTGAGGCCAGCGCACCTGAGGGAGGGACAGCCCCGCTGCCGTCCCTCCCTCCCGACACCGCAGCTGCGGTGCTGCGAAGCACCGACGAGAGCCCCACCCCTCCCTCTATGGCACGGCGTTCCCGGACAGGCTCCTCTCGGCCCTCGCCGACGAGACCGGTGGACGCCTCCTCCGACGCTGAACCAAGCCCCAAGCAAACCCCTCCGCTCATATCTACCCGGTAGAATTCCGCCCGCGGGCCGCACCACCTCTGAAATTGGACCATGCCAGAGCCCGGGTCGTGTTGCAGGATGGGGGCGCACCTGCCGGGGGTCCTTCCTCCACGGGCGGGGGGGCGCGTCGATACGGCTGCGGTCAGCATGGAGCCGGCGGCCGTCACAGCGTCAATGACCGGAAGGCCGAGCTTACCGCGCAGTACCTCTGCCATGCCGACGCTGCACAGGCCTGTTCTCGCCTGCAAAATGACACTTGCTCCCGCCTCGGCAAGCATCTACGCTCCTGACGGGGAGCCGAGGATGCCGGTGGGCAGCAGGAAGCCATCGGAAATCTCCACACCATCGGATCCATCGAGAAGGATCATCCGCTCCACCAGCGCGCTGGAAATCGGGGCGGGCACCGGGCTTTTCAGTCCGAGCACGCCGACGCGGCCACCGTAGGCGAGGGCAGCCGCTGCTGCGGCGGAACCTGCCCCGATGACGGGAATCCCAACGACGGCGCGGGCTTCCTCGAGCCCACATGGAGCCCGAACCCCCGGGTATCGCCGGCATAAATCACTGTCCGATCCACGGGCCCAGGTCAGTAAGCAGCGCGATGAGGTCCGCATCCACCCCTCCCCTATCGAACGCGCGGATATACCGCCATCCTTCAGAAAGTGCTCAGACATGGAGTGATAGGGAAGGCCGGGTTGCAACCTAGTCTGATTCCTTCACCAGCGGTGGATTTGTACCCGAGCACCGGGGAGTGCCTCGCCGCATTGGTGCCCGAGCCAGGGCGGCCGGTTGCAGTCACCTGACGGATACCCGTGCCCTTCCCGGTGAACCATGATCGAAGGACGACATTCCCTTGGTACGCGGGAGCCTCCCGGGTGCTGGATCGAGTAGCAACTGTCAGCCGGAGAAGACCGTGAGTATCGGTGCAAAAATTAAGGATCAGTCATGAATCAGATCACGTTGGGCGATGTGACCGTCACGCGGGTGTGGGAGTATTTCGGACCGGTGGACATGAAACCCGATGTCTTTTTTCCGGGAAGTCCACCGGAGGCGTGGACGGAAAATGCCGCGTGGCTGGAACCGCACTTCTTAGACTCTCAGACGCAGATCGTCAATTCCGCGATCCAAACCTGGCTGCTGCGCAGCGGGGGCAAGAACATCCTCATCGACACCGGGGTGGGCAACCATAAGGAGCGGCCCTACGCCCCGGTTTGGAGCCACCTCAACACCGATTTCCTCGGCAATCTGGCCCGCGCCGGCGTGCTGCCCGAGGAGGTGGACATCGTCATCAACTCGCATCTCCACATCGACCACGTCGGGTGGAACACGTATCTGGACGGCAAGGCGTGGGTTCCGACCTTCCCGAACGCGACGTACCTGATGCCCAAGCGTGACTTCGACTTCTGGAACCCGGTGAATGGCTATAAGCCGTTGCTGGGACGGGGCAATCAGAACGTGTTCGAAGACAGCGTGGCCCCCGTCCATGAGGCGGGCATGTCGGTGCTGTGGGAGGACAGTTACACCATCGACGAGAACCTTCGGCTGGATACAGCACCGGGACATACCCCGGGGTCTTCGGTGGTCACTTTGGCTTCCGGATCGGACCGGGCTGTGTTTGTCGGCGACATGCTGCACAACCCGGTTCAAATCATCGAGCCGGACTCGAACAGCTGCTTCTGCGAGGACCCCGCCGGCGCCAAGGCGACGCGCCGCAGAATTCTCGGATGGGCTGCCGACAACAACGCACTGGTCGTTCCTGCGCATCTTGGCGGTCAGGGTGCCGCCGAGGTGAGCCGTGACGGGAATAAGTTTGCCATCAAGGGCTGGGCTCCTTTTGACCTTTACGCCCCTGCCGAGACCGCGGAGAGCACACTATGAAGCGAACACGCCACAACGCTCCTGAAGATTCCATTGATGCCGCTCTGAATGGCACCGGCACCACCGTGAGCACCGCGCAGGGTGCGGTCCAGGGATCGATCCACGACGGAGTCCTTGCCTTTTTCGACATCCCATACGCCGCCCCCCCGGTGGGAGCGGGCCGTTTCTCGGCTCCAGAGCCTCACCTGCCCTGGCAGGGCGTACGGGACGCGACCCATCAGGGTCCGAATGCGCCCCAGGCCGAGCGCAGGCTCGGGTCGGTCGATATGTCCGCCTATTTCGGACCGGGCTGGATCCGCGGGGAGGACTACCTGACCGTCAACATCTGGACGCCCCGGACCAGTGGCGAGCCACTGCCGGTGATGGTTTTCGTGCACGGTGGCGGTTTCGTCGCGGGGTCCACCCAGTCCGAGCTGTTTGACGGCACCACCTTCGCACGGGACAACGTCGTGCTGGTGACACTCAACTACCGGTTGGGCATTCATGGATTTCTCGACCTTCCCAGCGCACCGGCGAACCGGGGGATGCTCGACGTGATCGCGGCCCTACGCTGGGTGCGGGACAACATCGGCGCATTCGGCGGAGACCCCGGCCGCGTAACCATCTTCGGGCAGTCCGCCGGAGCCACGATTGTCGGCGCCATCCTGGCAGACCCGACGGCTGAGGGCTTGTTCACACGAGCGATCGTTCAGAGCGGCAGTGGCTTGGGCGCCTTCACGCCCGAGCAGGCCGCCTGGGTCACCGGGGTGGCCGCCGAGGCGCTGGGCATCGAGCCGACGGTTGGTGCGTTTGCCGCCGTTTCCGATGAGGACCTGGTGGCCGTCATGCCCAGGCTGTCGGGCATCGATCTTCGCACCGCAACCGATGGAGACCCGTTGATCGGCCTCAGCCCGTTCAGCGTCGTACTTGACCAGCAGCCGGCAGAGGCGGTCGCCGCCGGAGGCGGAAGCGCTGTCGATCTGATGGTGGGAACCACCGCGGAGGAGGGAAACCTCTATCTGGCACCGTTCGGCAATCTTTCGACGTCGACGCAGGCGGATCTCCAGGCGGCGGCGGAGCGCTCCCATCATGACCCGGAACGGCTTGTGGAGATCTACCGTAAGGCCCGGCCCGGGGCGAGCTTCGGCGAGCTGCGCTCAGCCATCATGGGCGCCGCCCTTTTCGAAGCCGGAAGCTGGCGGCTTGCCGATGCGCACGCTGCGGGTTCCACCTCTGCCACGTACGCTTACCTGTTTGCCTGGCGCTCTGACAGCCTTGGGGGTGAGCTCGGGGCTGCCCACACCATGGAGCTGCCCTTCGTTTTCGATGTGATCGGGCTTCCGCGGTTGCACGGCAGTGAAGCACTCCTTGGGTCGAAGCAGCCGCCTGCGGACCTGGCGGCGCGCACTCACGCCGCATGGGTGGCCTTCGCCACCACCGGTGATCCCGGTTGGAGCCGCTACGACACACGTCGGCGTGCGACGCTCGTCATGGACGCAGACGCATGGGACGTCCAGGAAGACCCCCGCGGCAGCGAACGTATCGCCTGGCGCTGATTGGCCTGCTGTCCTGATCCGGTGCAGTCCGCCCGTCGGATCAGGACGGCAGCCGCAACCTCCATCTACTCCCCTCGAAGGAGATTGACATGAGCAGAACCATCATTAGCACGGACCACGCGCCGAAGTTGAACGCACCCCTGGCCCAGGGCGTGCGCAAGGGCCCAATTCTTCAGGTGTCCGGGCAGCTGCCCTTCGATCCGCACACAGGCGCAATCGTCAGTACGACGGTTGCTGAGCAGACGGCCCAGGTCCTGCGGAACATCACCGCGGTCCTGGACGCGGCCGGCTCGGGCATGGAAGACGTCGTCATGCTGCGGGTGTATCTCACCGATCCGGCTCATTTGGCGGAGATGAACGACGCCTACGCATTGGGAGTGGGCGAAACCTACCCCGCTCGCACCACCGTCTACATGGAGCTGCCTCCCGGCCTGCTGGTCGAGATCGATGCCCTGGCGGTGCTCACCGACTAGACACGGTGCACCAACCCGGCCACTGCCTACAATCGGTGCTGGCCGACTTTGCGGGAGGATTGCTGGGACAGCGGCCTCTCCGCCGCGTGACAACAGGCTTCACGTCAGTGTGACGTAGGCACCAGGAAGGCCATCGGCGTGGTCTGCGGGACCGCGCCGATGGCATCCACCTCCCCGAGGAGGTGAGGACCCCTGCAGGCAGGTAAAAGAAGTGGTAAATCCCTCGAATGCACTCTTGGTATGGGCAGTCGGAGTACTGGCGTACCTCGTGGCGGTAACACAGCGCACTACATTCGGCGTCGCCGGACTCGACGCGACGGAACGATTCGGTGCCTCGGCATCCCAGCTGTCGATATTCACCGTGGTGCAACTGCTCGTGTACGCCGCGTTGCAGGTACCCGTCGGTATCCTCGTCGACCGCTGGGGGCCTCGGACGCTTATAGTTGCCGGCGCCGCGCTCATGGCCATTGGTCAGACTCAGCTGGCCATCGCGGACTCAGTCGGTGCCGGAATTGTTGGCCGCCTGCTCGTCGGGGCTGGTGATGCGACCACGTTCGTCAGCGTCATCCGGCTGCTGCCCGCCTGGTTCGAGCCGCGCCGCATGCCAGTCTTCACACAGTGGACCTATATTGTCGGTCAGCTCGGTCAGGTGGTTTCGGTCATCCCGTTCGCCGCCCTGCTCTCGGCGCTCGGATGGCAGACCGCTTTTATGTCGGCCGCCGCATTGTCGGTCCTCACCGCGGTCCTCGCCGGTTCCATCATCCGGGATTCACCGCTTCCAGGAGGCGGCAGGGTGTCCCAGACGCTCCGCCAGACCGGTGCGTCGCTCGCCGCCGCCTGGACACAACCGGGCACGCGGCTTGGCCTGTGGTCCCACTTTACGGTTCAGTTTCCCGGCACGGTTTTTGCCCTCATGTGGGGCTACCCCTACCTTGTCCGTGCCGAGAAGGTCGGGGAGGGAATGGCGTCGGCCCTGTTGACGCTCTTCGTGCTTGTCGGGATCGCGTGCGGTCCGCTCCTTGGCAGGTACGTCGCCCTTCATCCACTCCGTCGGTCCACCATAGTGTTGGGCATTGCCGCCGTCATTGCCGTGGCATGGCTCGCCGTGCTGCTCTACCCGGGTCCCGCCCCCCTGCCGCTGCTCATCTTCCTCGTGGTGGCGCTGGCCGTCGGAGGACCCGGTTCGATCATCGGCTTCGACTTCGCACGTACCTTCAACCCCGCAGCGAGGATGGGGACAGCGACGGGCATTGTGAACATCGGCGGATTCCTGGCCTCGCTCGTGGCCATGTTTGCCGTTGGGATCGTCCTGGACTTGCTGCTGGACAGCGGTTTTTCCGGGGGCGACCTGTATGCGCTCCCGTCGTTCCGCCTCGCATTGGCTGTGCAGTTCGTTATCCTCGCAGCGGGGTCGAGCGCAATTTTTGTCGTTCGGCGCCGCGTACGGCAGCAGATGGCCCAGCAGGGCGTCGTCGTTCCTCCCCTCCGCGAGGCCCTGGCGCGGGAGTGGAGGCGTCGGCGTTAGGAACTGGGGCTGCACAGCGGATTTCACCGGCGGCGATTGTAGCTCGCACCTTCGCAGCAGCACATGTTCAGTTCCAACGGAGATGGAGGACTTGGGCAGAATGGTCACCTCGTACTCACTGGTGGTGGGTGAGGTTATCCTGCCTGCACTGTGCTGCATCCGACGTTCCCCGGCGGCTGGCTATGATGGGTGCTTGCTGACATTGCAGTTTTTTGGAGGCCCTCGTGGATGACCACCTGTCCCACCACGGTGCAATCACGGGAGCAGAGTGCGGCCTCAGCCACCCGCTCGTCGGGCGGACGGAAGAGGCCGAACGACTCGGTATTCTGATGCAGCGCGTCCCATCAGCGAGCCAGGTCCTGTTGACGGTCGGCGATACCGGGGCAGGTAAGAGCACCCTCATGAACGGCACCGGCCGTCGTGCACGCGCGGCCGGTTACCGCGTGCTTACCGCGGTCGGCAGCGAAACAGAATCTCACCTGGCCTTCGCTGGACTGCATCAGATACTGCGGCCCCTTATGCGCGCAGCGGCGGATCTGCCGGTCCGGCAGCGCGAAGCCCTGCTGGGGGTGTTCAGCCTCGAACCTGCGCCGGAGCCGCCGGACATCATGCTCTTGGGCGTGTCGGTCCTTGCCCTGCTGTCTGAGCTGGCTGACCGACAACCCCTTGTGATCTTGGTGGACGACGCTCACTTAATTGACCGTGCTTCCCTGGACATCCTGGCGTTCGTCGCCAGGCGGCTGGCCCACGAGCCGGTGACCATGCTGCTGACTGTCGATGGTGACAATCCGATCGCGGGCTTCCAGGGGTATCCGGAACTGCTGCTGAAGCCACTCGATGAAGAAGCGGCCAGCCGTCTGCTCGATGCACGTCGACCCCGCGTGCCTGACGGCCGGATGCGCATGCAGATTCTCGATCAGGCGGCCGGGAATCCTCTCGCACTGCTGGAGCTTGCAGGTGCGGAGCCGCTTTTGAAGGGTCTGCCGGACGCTTTGGGAGGCGGCCCGCTGCCACTGACCCTGCGGCTGGAACGGACGTTCGCCGCGCGCCTGGACGAGCTGCCCGAAGCCACGGAACGTGCTCTGGTGCTGTTGGCCGCTGCAGATGCGGCGGACCCGGCAACAGCCATATCCAAGGGGCTTCCCGACTTTGGAGACAAGGCATGGCTTCCCGCCCAGAGGGCGGGCATGATCCGGCAGGTTGGCCGGCAGATCACGTTTCGACACCCTTTGATCCGCGCCGCGGTTTATCACGCAGCGTCATTCGACGCGCGGTCCGACGCCCATCTGAGGCTCGCCGAAACGCTGCGGGCCGAGCCCGACCGGCGTGCCTGGCACCTGGCTGCGGCTACCAGCCGGCAGGACGCGGACGTTGCCGCTGCGCTCGAACAAACGGCGGACCGGGCCAGACGCCGCGGTGGGCACGTGGCAGCGGCCAAGGCACTGGAGAGGGCTGCCGAGCTCGCCCCGGAACGGGAAGAGAGCGCCCGGCTGCTGGTGGCGGCCGCCCGCGCTGCCGTCTTCACCGGACAACTCGCATGGGTGAAGGAACTGACCGACAGAGCCCGGGCCCTCACCTATGACGCGGCCCTTCGGGGGGCGGCCTCGCACCAGGCGGCAAGGCTGATGACCATGACCATGCATCACTCCTTGGCTTTCGCTGAGCTCAGGCGTACCGCGGTGCACCTGTCACAGGCGGAACCGGGAGAGGCCTTGAATGTGTTGGGTGAGGCCGTCGTGGCTCAGTTCTACGCGGGCGAGGAAACGCACCGCCCTCAGGTTGAGGAGCTCCTTTCCACAATCGCCGAGGAGCCTCCCGACGCCCCACTGCGGGCGTGGGTGAGCGCGCTCACCGATCCTTTCGGAAGCGCGGCAGGCATCGCACCGGACCTGCCGGTAATGATACGGGCGGAGACAGACCGCCCCGAGCGTCTTTTGATTCTTGCCATCACGGCGTGGCTGTTGGACGAAACCCCTCTCGCGGTGCGGACATTTGATGTGACGTTCGACCAGTGGCGGAGCCGGGAGCCTCTGCCGCACGGCCTGACGTGTGCTGCCGCCCTGGCATACCTCGAATACGGCCGGTGGTCTCAGGCGCGGGCCGTGTGCATAGAGGTCGCCTCCGTGGCTGCGGTGACCGGGCTCCACCACGCGAGGGCCTGCGCGTCGGCCGTGGAGGCCATGGTGTGCGCGCTGGAAGGCGACGCAGGCAAGGCCCGCGGGCTGGCCAGAAACGCCCTTGCCCTCATCGACCCGCTCGTGAGCCGGTCGGTCGCCGTCTACGCCCGGCGGGCCCTCGGGGCAGCCGCGGTGGCAGAAGGCGATTATGGCACCGCCTTCGAGCAGCTACGCCAGGTGTTTCGTTCCGACGGTGCACCGCTGCACTACCACGCCTCCTACGCAGCCCTGGCCGAACTGGCCGCCGCAGCTGCTCGCAGCGGCCACAGCAGCGAGGCCGCCGCTATTGTCGAGCGCGCCGCGCACCAGCTCGGCGGCGGCGCCTCCTTGCGCCTGGAGGCACTGATCGACCGTGCCCGGGCGCTGCTCTCCGATCCGGAAGATGCCGAAACCTGGTTTCAATCCGCTCTGGCCGATCGTGCGTTCAGACAGTGGCCTTTTGAATGGGCTCAGACGCTCCTTGATTACGCGGAGTGGCTGCGGCGCCGTCGCCGCATTGCCGAAGCCCGGCCAGGGCTCACCGCGGCTCTGGAGATCTTCAGCCGCCTCGGCGCCCGTCCCTGGATCGAACGGGTTCAGGCGGAGATGCGCGCCGCGGGGATGGATGTCACTGGCCACGCCCCCGATGTGCTTACCGGGCTCACCCCCCAGGAATGGCCGGTCGTCCGGCTTGCTGCGCTTGGGCTTACCAACCGTGAGATCGGCGAGAAACTCTTCCTGTCACCCCGCACAGTCAGTTCACATCTATACCGTGTCTTTCCCAAGCTTGGAATCACTTCCCGATCACAGCTCCGTGACTTCCTTGCTGGGACCACGGCACCTGCCATTCGGGCCGCCGACACGCCTCGCTAGGCGTCAGAAGGCACAGACGCACTACACGATGAGATGTCGATCGGTCCTTGGTTGATACTGGGCGCCACGCATGTTGGGGCGTGCGGGCAATACTGACACTGAATGACAGCGGGACCTCCCGGCCTTCTCTGTACAACGCGGGCACCCTGAACGTAAGGCTAGGAGCCGCGGCACCGATGAGCGGGCATCAGGTGATGATGCATCTTGGAGGCCGTGTGTTGGCTAGGAATATTGGGGGAAGGTTGTAAGTTATCGTGAAGATCCGTGGGTTTGCAGTGGCTGGGTCGATTTTCGCCGGAATGCTCGCTGTAAATGGTTGTGGTGTGGAAGATGAAGTGAAGCCGGATTCGGAACCAATACAATCGGAGAGAATTATGCACAAGTTCAGCCCTGGAGACAGCGTAAGTGTGACGGAAGGGCCGTTGAAGGGGCTTTATGGCATCATCATCGGCTTTTACGAGGACCAGCAGAAGTATCTCGTGCGATTCACGGGACAACAGCAGCTCTACTATCCCGAGGACGAGATTATTGCTTGGTCGGAGGCGCACTAGCAGACCATGACGTGAGTCTGGGTGCCCGTAAGCAATCCGCTGACGAACGCTGTGCTGGAATTGCTGGACAATATATTCTCGCGGCGAATACGAAGCAGATGGCGTGGAGGATGGTCGGCCGCTGCTGCCATCCAAACTTGGTAGGCTTCTTACACTCGGGGTTCCGGTTGAGAAGGAAAGTCGCTACGTGATGGATACGCGGCGGTGGACAACTGCCCGCCTTCTTGCCACGGGGGCGCGGCTGACCGAGCGGACACGGAACCGGCAGGTTATCGATTCCGGTGTCACCCACTCCGGCATCAGTCGGACGCTGTCTATGAAACACCGGCGGCGGGCCGCGCAGAGGGTTGGACAGCGGTTGCGGACATCTTCCAGTCCAGGACGTTGCGCGCTGGTGCAGGTCCTGTCCGCGATTTCTTCAAGGTCCTGCTGGGTTAGCCGGCGCAGGTCACTGTTCTTCGGCAGATACGAGCGCAGTAGCCGGCTGGTGTTCTAGATCGTGCCCCGCTGTCAGGGACTGCGCTTGTCGCAGAAGTAGCCCGACAAACCCAGCTCCGATGTGAGCCCTGATGAGCAGTCGGTCCCCGGCCCCGATCCCAGGTCAGCGAGCGGCGTTGCCGGGCTGGTAACCCGCGGAAGCTCAACGCTAGTGCTTGTCGGATGACGTCGGCTGTGATTACCGCCGGCAGCTCGACCAGCTGCACATACCGGGTCTTCCGATCAACCAAGGTTATGACAGCCCACGGGCGCCTGCCCATTACAAGGTCTCCCTCCCAGATAGCCCCCTCGGACCGCTCCGCTATATGTGCTGGCTGGTGGTGGATGGAGACCACGTTCTACAACGCCCGTGCTTGCTTACACGCGGGGCCGCGCCCCCCCCATCGTGCGCCCGGCCGCAGATACCGCGACGCACGGCCTAAACACCGTGCGACGGCTTCGCGCTCCGTAATGTAGATGGACCGGTAGATGGGTTGTGCAATAACCGCATAGGGAAATCCTCCGGATGGGTTCAGCTCCTCTTCAGGGAAGGGCCCTGACGGGGAAGCCGGTCCCTTGCCGCCGTGGCGTCCGCGTGGTTCTCCTGCACCCTGTGCCCGTCGATTTTCAACCGCCTTACATACTGCATGCGCGCCACCGTGAGGCGGCTCGAACGGTTTCGGGTGGGGCCTTCCAGCGGACGAATCAGGTTGCACCGGATTCTTTGCGCTGGTCATAGGCGATCTGCTTGCGGCGGATTGACGGGGCGTTGGTCACAGTCCAGTCGTAGGCATGCCCGAATAGTTCTCGCAGCGATTCCCCAAGAGGCGTGATGGCGTATTCGACGACCACGGGTGAGGTCGGCAGCACTGCTAAGGGAAACGCTGCGGGCTGCAGTGAGTTCAGGTGTTGGAGCTGGTCTGCGCTGAGTTCGACGGCGTGGGCCGAGGTGTTCTCCTCGACTCGGGAGACACGGCGGGTGGGATCGGCGCGATGTCGTCGCCTCGGGTCAGGATCCAGGCCAGGGTGGTCTGGGCGGGGGTAGCGCCGATCTCGGCGCCGACGCTCTGGACTTCATCGACGATGCGGAGGTTCCGGGTGAAGTTCTCCCCGGTGAAGCGGGGCTTGGTCTTGCGCCAGTCGTCGTCGGCGAAGTCCTCGACGGTCCGGATCTGCCCAGTGAGTATGCCGTGTCCCAGTGGTGAGTAGGGAACGAAACCGACGCGAAGTTCGCGCAGCAGGGGCAGGATCTCCTCTTCCACGTCGCGCGTCCACAGCGAGTACTCTGTCTGCAGCGCCGTCACCGGCAGCACGGCGTGGGCGGGGCGGATCGTGGCGGGGGATGCTTCGGACAACCCGAATTGCAGCACTGCCCTCGCTGATCAACTCGGCGGCAGCCCCTGCCGTTTCCTCGATCGGCGTTCCGAACCGGCCCCGGGGGGTGCCTCTATGGTTTTCGTCAAGCCGCTGATGGCAGGTTCCGTGGTTGTGGGTCTTGGTAGAGGGTTCCGTCGCGGAGCATGGCGAAGAGGACATCGGAGCGTCGGCGGGCTAGGGCGATGAGGGCCTGGTTGTGGCGTTTGCCTTCGGCGCGTTTGCGGTCGTAGTAGGCCCGTGAGGGCGGGTGGTGCAGGGCGGCGAAGGCCGAGAGGAACAAGGCACGTTTGAGTTTCTTGTTTCCGCGCCGGCTGGTGTGTTCGCCGCGGATCGAGGTCCCGGAGCGGCGGGTGACCGGGGCGAT
This sequence comes from Arthrobacter zhaoguopingii, assembly GCF_009828595.1. Lineage (GTDB taxonomy): Bacteria > Actinomycetota > Actinomycetes > Actinomycetales > Micrococcaceae > Arthrobacter_D > Arthrobacter_D zhaoguopingii. The sequence goes on along the minus strand of NZ_WPNY01000007.1, from coordinate 200,502 downwards.
GCCGGCGTAGGAGGCCAGGTGGGCGGCGCTGGCGAAGTGTTTGCCGGTGACTTCGGTGAGGATCCGGGCGCAGGTCCTGACGCCGATACCGGGCATCGAGGTCAGGACCCGGTAAAGAGGGTGGGCCTCCACCAGGGCCTCGACCTGGGCAGTGATCTCATCGCGCTGGCGCCGCAGGGACAGCAGCTGCTCGGCCAGTTTCGGCAGCACGATCCCGGCGGCGCCGGTGCCTACGACCACGACGGATTGTTGCCCGAGCGCGGTGAAGACGGCCTCGGTGAGGCGTTCGGCGGCCCGGGGTGCGTGTTTCTTCAGCCGGGCCCGGACATGGCCTCGTCCGGCGGTGCGCAGCGCGGCCGGTGTGGGGTACCGGGTGAGCAGGTCCGCCACGGCAGGGTGGTCCAGGTGCGGGCCCAGGGCCCGTTCCAGGGCCGGGTGGATCTGGGTGAGCAGCCCGCGGATCCGGTTGGAGACCGCGGTGATCTGCCCGGCGAGATCATCATCGAAGCCGCAGAGGACCCCGAGTTCGGCCAGCAGCTGATCATCCAGGGCGATCGAGCGCAGCGTGTGGGGCATGGTGCGGGCGGCCTCAGCGATGATCATCGCGTCCCGGGCATCGGTCTTGGCCTGGCCCGGGTGCAGGTCCGCGATCCGGCGCATCGCCAGGCCCGGGAGGTAGCCCACGGCGGCGCCGGCGGCCTGGGCGACCGCGACCGGCAGCGCCCCGATGGTCGCCGGCTGGTCCACCACCAGCAGGATCTTCCCGTGCCCGGTGAGCCCGGCGAGGATCTCCTGCAGCTTCGCCTCATCGTTGGGCAGGGCCTTATCGAAAAGCTTCCGGCCGGACCGGTTCACGGCCACCGCATGGTGGCCGGACTTGCCGACGTCCAAACCGATGAATACGTCCACGTCCTGCTGATCCACGATCACCGCCATGCCCGCTCCCTCGTTCGTCTGTCACTGTCACAGTCGCGTGCTGGCCGGTCAGCGGCGGCAGGTGTCGGCATCCACGTTACGAAGGACCCTCGTCGTGCCTCTATCAGCGATCAGCTGCCGCCCAAGCCGGTCCCGGTGACAACACCCCCCGGATCATTTATGACTGGGGGCAGCAACCATGCCGGGACCGACCGGCCAACACACCCTCATCCTGCAACAGGACCCGGGCTACGAAAAAGGTAACGGGGGCAGGCGCCGGATACGAGGATTCGGCCTCTGTCGCCGGCCTTGACCGCAGCTTCGCAATGGAAAACTCCGGGGTAGTGTCCGCGGCTCCGGGGAAGCTCGCCATTACCGCCAGATACGCGTTCCCGGTTAGTCGGGATGATTCCACGACGACGCAACGATTGAATGTTGTGACCCGGCGCCGCGTTGACCCTTTCGGCGTAGCAAGCCCGCAGACAGGTGACGAGGTGCTGTCCCGGAGAAATGGATGACCCGCGCAGCCCCCGCGTCGACCACGCGCTGCCTCCCGGCTCGATGAGCACGGCGCACGGGCCGTCCGCGGGCGGGACCGGCAAGATCGTGATCACCCTGACTGACAGGAACCTCGGCGCACCAGCGGCCCGGGCGGCGCCCGCTCGGCACCACGGTCCGGCCCGCTCTGGTTCGATCCGTCGGGTCCGTCGGGTCCGTCGGGTCCGTCTTATCGCCGGGTCCCGTTGGGGTGCGCACCGCCGGTGAAGGGGACCCTGCCGCTACCCGGGTCCCGCAGGGAACTGGTTGGAGATCATGGATACGGATCTACTGGAGGCATCGATTGATTTGCCCCACGATTGGAATCCCATGAACCCGCCCGCGATCCCGCCGGCTGTCACGGCCGCGTGCCAGCCCAGCGGAGGAACGGACAGCCTCCACCTCATCCCGCAGGCAACGGTTCACGCAGGTGAAAAATGGGAAGTTCCGGATCTCGCCCTGCGCACCCGGCCGGCTCCTCCGACCGGCTGCCTGCGGCCGGGACGGAACACGGCCACAGCCGAATCTCCCCCGGCCTGACTGGCATGACGCGGGCAATGCGGTCGAAGGAGGAATTTTAATGGAACCTGGAAGGACGGAAATGGCCAATAAGACGCGCCCGGCACATCCCCCGGCAGGACTTGGCCGGATGGTCGGTGTGGGAGTCATAGGATTGAGCGCGGGCGGCGGTTGGGGGGCCGGAGCACACCTGCCGGCCATGTCAGCCGTCGGCGGTTTCGAAGTCCGCGGGCTTGTGGGAAGCTCTTCAGCTTCAGGCCGGGCTGCAAGCGAGGTTTTCGGGGTGGATGCCTATGATTCAGCGGCGGCGCTTGCGGGGGCCGCTGACATTGACCTTGTCGTGGTGGCCGTCAAGACGCCCCGCCACCGCGAGCTCATCCTTCCGGTGCTTGCGGCCGGAAAGCCGGTGCTCGGCGAATGGCCCTTCGCCGTCAACCTGCCGGAGGCCGAGGAGATGGCCCGGGCTGCCCAGGGCATCCCGACGTTCGTTGGTCTGCAGGGTAGATCGTCACCAAAGTTTCGCTGGCTGGCTGATCTCGTGGCGCAGGGCTATGTGGGTCAGGTCCTTTCGGCGACCGTGCTTGCGACCTTTGACGAGTGGGGCGGCCCCGTTCACGAGCAGTCGCTCTACATGCTGGACCGCGACCAGGGCGCGACAATGTTGGGCATTGGCTTCGGCCACGCGATGGATACCGCGGCGCTCGTTGTCGGCGAACTTCAGGATGTGATGGCGGCGACCGCAGTACGGCACCCCGAGGTCCCGCTCGCCCAATCCGGGCGAATGGTCGCCATGACAGCCGAGGACCAGATCGCTGTGGTGGGCACTCTTGCCGGGGGCGCCGTCCTGTCGGCTCACCACCGCGGCGGGACGGCGTCGGGCTCAGGGTTCCTCATGGTGATCGACGGCACCGACGGGACCCTGGAGATCTCGGCGCCCCACCACGCCCATATTGGCCCGGTCAAGGTTCGGGGCGGCCGCGGCCGCGATCGATTGGCCCCACTGATGCTTCCGGAAAGCTATGACCGGTATCCGCATCTGGCTGACACGGCAATCCACTCCCTGACACACGCCTATTCAGGTATCGGCGACGTCTTCCGGGGCGGCACACCGGCCGTGCCTGATTTCGCCCACGCGGTCAGGCGGCACCGACTCCTCGACGCGGTCCTACGTTCGGCCGCGACGGGCCGACGAGTGCAGCTGTGAACCATGAGCCAGCTCAGCTTCGGGCGAGCATTCCGGCCGGCGGCTGTGCAGCGGAGCATCCTGCACGCCCCGGGAACGACCGCAGCTGGTGCGCTCCGCCCGGGGCGGGGCTCCGTTCAGATTCACTCAGGAGTTACCCGGCAGTCCACACCGTAGCATCGGAACCAATCCACCACGCGCACGCGCGCATCCACCCAAAGGAGAACGACAATGCAGCAACGCTCACTCGGCGGAACCAAGGTCAGCGCCCTCGGATTGGGCGCGATGCCCATGTCGATCGAGGGACGCCCCGACCGGGACCGTTCCATCCGAACGATCCACGCCGCGCTCGATGCCGGCGTCACACTGATCGACACCGCGGACTGCTACCACCTCGAAGCGAACGAAGTCGGCCACAACGAGTCACTCATCGCTGAGGCCCTCTCAAGCTACGGCTCGGACTCCACCGGTGTTCTCGTGGCAACCAAGGGCGGACACCTGCGCCCCGGTGACGGTTCGTGGACGCAGAACGGCCACCCGGACTACCTCAAGGAAGCCGCGAAGGCCTCCCTGAAGCGGCTCGGCGGCGACGCCATCGACCTCTACAAGCTCCACCGGCCAGATCCCGGAGTCCCCTACGAGGACTCGGTCGGCGCCCTGAAGGACCTGCTCGACGAGGGCGTGATCCGTATGGCCGGCGTCTCAAACGCCACCGTGGACCAGATCAGGAAGGCCAACAAGATTTTGGACGGACGGCTCGTCGCGGTGCAGAACCAGTTCTCCCCCGCGTTCCGTTCCAGCGAGGGCGAGCTGCGCTACTGCGGCGAGAACGGTATCGCCTTCCTTCCGTGGAGCCCGCTCGGCGGCATTCAGAACGCCGGTGGACTGGGTACCCATTTCGCATCCTTCCAGCAGGTCGCCGACAGGCATGGCGCCAGCCCGCAGCAGGTCTGCCTCGCGTGGGAGCTCGCGCTGGCCCCGACGGTCATCCCGATCCCGGGCGCTACGCGTCCGGCAAGCATCTCGGACTCCGCGAAGGCATCGGAACTGGAACTCTCCGCCGAGGAAATCTCGGAGCTCTCCGGCACCGAGTGATTCTTCGTCACCACAGGCAGGCGCCCGTCCTTCTCCCTGGAAGGGCGGGCGTATGTGTGCTGCGGCCCCTGCGCTCCTCCGCCGTGGATCCTGCCCAGCCTGATCGCCCGGCCGGGCACAGGTCCGGGCCGCCCTTGTCCGTCCGGCGCGCCCAGGCCGGGCGGAGGGCGTGGCCGAACTGATCGCCGCACCGGCAGGGTTCGACGAGGTCCACGCACCGGCCGTACTTATCCTTGGGGATCCATCGTCGAGGGCCGGAGGGCGGTCACGGTGAGCGGCCGGCGTGAACTTCGGGCGCTGCTCTCCGCATCGTTCCGGCCTGACCGCCGGTGTTTTTCGTGCGTACGCCCGTCAGTGTCTACTGAGGAACCGTTCGCGGTGATGTGGCCGGAAGGCCGGCGGAAGCGAGCAGCGGGAGCTTGTGTGCGTCCCGGGAATCGGCGTCCGGGTGGTACACGACAAGCATCAGGCCCTCGGCACCGCCGATGCTCAGTCTCTCCCGGTTGAGGATCATTTCGCCCACCTGCGGATGGTTGAACCGCATCAGGGTTCCTCGCTGCCCGCGGGCTTCATGGCGGGCCCAAACCTGGCCGAACAGAGGGCTCGCCAGCGAAAGCTCGCCGACGAGCCCGACGAACCTGGGGTTGTCGATGTCGGTGCCGACGGATCGCCGGAGGTTGGCGATGAGGCATTCTGCAACGAATTTCCAGTCGGGTTGCACCGCCTGTTCTGCAGGGTCGAGAAACATATCCCTGAGCTGATTGCCCCCGGCGTCGAGTCGCGGCGAGAGTGCCCTCGCGAGGGTATTGGACGCCAGAATGTCAAAGTACCGCCCTTCGATAAATGCAGGCTGGGCAAGGGACTCGAGAGGTTTGAGCGCCCGGGCGGCGCTGGCTCCGGCGCGGGACCTCGGCGACCAGGGACAGCAGGTGGGCGAGGTGGTCATCGTCGAGTTGAAGGACGCGGGCAATGGCCTCAAGTACCTGCAAGGACGGACGGCGGTCACGTCCGCGCTCGAGCCTCAGGGAGTAGTCGGCGCTGATGCCCGCGAGCATGGTGACTTCCTCCCGGCGCAGTCCGGGCACACGGCGGACCCCGACATCGGGATACCTGCTTGCGTAGGGCTGATCAGTTCCCGTCGGGCGCGCAGATACGCGCCGAGAGCATTCGCCGTTCCCACCGAGGGGGCGTTGTTGGCTCCCGGGTGGGGCCGGAACGCGACAACGGGGATGCCCTGCATCAAGCCTGGTCGGAAAAGCCGCGTCCCGCCTCCAACCGCCCTCAGAATTAAGGCGGGAGTGCTCCGGCTCAATCCCGAGCGGCCAGAGGGCTCATCTGATCGCCTTCCGCAATTTCAGCGCATTAAGGCACCACCTGTGACGTGTTGCGAGCCGCGCCATAGAACACAAGGGATGTGGAGGCGGGTGCCGCGCACCGTTCGGTACGCAAGTCTGACGGTTGCCCAGACGAATATGCCTGCGCAAACGTCAGAAGGTCTTAGTCCCGCCTGTCAGATGCCGGGCGTCGGATGGGCGACCGGCGGTCCGGCCCGCTGCCGTCCGCAGGTTCAAGCATGGAGGAGGCCAGCAGCGCCAGCTTATCGGCATCCTCGGAATCCGCCTCGACGTGGTACACCACGAGCGTCATTCCATTGGCTCCGCTGATCGTGAGCCGCTCGCGGTGCAGGGTGATCTCTCCGACTTCCGGATGGTCGAAAAGAACCGACGCGCCGCGTTGGGCGCCGACGTCGTGGCGGTTCCACAGGTCGCGGAAGCGCGGGCTGGCGAGGGAAAGCTCGCCGACGAGGTCAATGAAGCGGCGGTCCCCGGTGTCCGGGCCGACGGCCTGACGCAGGCTCGCCACGTAGCATTTGAGGGTGCCGTCCCAGTTGAGATGGAGGGACTTCTCGGCTGGGTCTAGGAACACGTCGAGAAGCTGGTTACGCCCGACTGACAGGCGCGGTGACAACGCTGCGGCCAGGGCGTTCGCCGCCAGGATGTCGAAGTACCGTCCCTCGACGAAGGCCGGGTAAGGCAGCGTCGACAGCAGGATCCTGATGCCGCCGGGTACCGCCTCGGTGCCGCCCTTCCGGCGGGTGCTCGGCTGGTCCGCGGCCAGGCTCAGGAGATGGGCCAGATGCTCGTCATCGAGACGGAGGACCCGGGCGATGGACTCGAGCACCTGCACCGAGGGTTTACGGTCACGTCCTCGCTCGAGGCGCAGGTAGTACTCGACGCTGATGCCCGCGAGCATGGCAACTTCTTCACGGCGCAGCCCCAGTACCCGCCGCTTCCCGTGATCGGGAATGCCCGCCTGTTCGGGGGTCACGAGTTCTCGTCGGGCTTTGAGGTATTCACCCAGGTGGTTGGCGTTGTCGGTCATACCGCTACGGTACCCAGCGCTGGGAACGATGAGGGAGGGCCCTGCCACTACCCGGGTCTTCGAGGGTACTGGCTGGGATCACTGCCATGACTTTCTCAGATAGCGGCACTACGGCCCTCCTTCATGAAAGGAACGCATTTGAGCCCGCAGGTGAATCGACGCCTCGTCCTCGCAGCGCGACCGCATGGAAATCCGAAGGGAAGCAACTTCAGGATCGAGGACGGACGGGCGCCTGTCCCGGCCCAGGGGCAGGTGCCCGTGCGGAAGACCCTGGTCTCCTTGGACCCCTCCAATGGGATCCTTATGGGGAACGCGAACAGCGACCACTCCCCCTTGACATCGGCGACGCGATGTTCGACTTCACTGTTGGTATCGTCGACCAGAGCAACCATCCCGCATTAGCTGTCGGGGATCATGTCCTGACCACGATCCATCTGCCGGTGACAGGAGATCCAGTTCCGGGACGTCGCGGACCCCCAAGCGGAGGCATTCTCAGCGCAGGCCCGAACGGGCACCCTCGCTTCGGAGGCCACCGCCCGGCCTGCCGGCTTCCAAAAAAATCGAATCTGTGTTCTATTTGACCCGGAAGTACGAGCGTTGAGGTGAAGGACAAGAGGCGATGACAGCACAACCATCGGGTCCATCCATGGGTACCCCCAGCACCGACCGGCAGACGCTCGATGAACCGGCGGCCGTGCGGTTCACCGGCACCGGAGTACCGCTGGCCCTGCGGTGGCGGGGAAGCATCTGGCAGGTCATCGGCGAGCCAATGCAGTGGTCCAGTTCGAACAGCTGGTGGGAACCAGACACCACGCCCCTGGGCGGAAGCGGCAGCGTGATCACCACCCGGTCCTGGCGATTCCGTGCCCAGACCGGGCCGGCCTCCCCGGTCCTGGAGTTCGATATCAGCGCCGATCCGCGCTGGCAGGGCTGGCGGCTGCACCGCGTCGCCGGCCCCACCGGCTTCTGACCGGGCGGCAACTGGTGGGCGGGTACCGGTCATGGGTTCCAGCAAAAGGTACCGCGCCTACTACGCGAAACTGATGGATGCCCGGATCGAGGAATTCGTGATGCGTGAGGAGCTGATCATGCTCACCGCGGCCGAACTCGACCTCGACAACACCCCACCCGTGGACTTCCCCGGGCCTCGGCGGGTGTACGCGTGGATCCGCTACCCCTCCAAGGCCATCCGGGTCTAAGCGCACGCCCTGGCCTACACCAGGACGGCGCTAAAGATTCGGTTCTTCGAGCCGCTGATCATGATCCAACGCGAGGGATGGGTATGGCGGGGTGCAGTCACCCCGGCCCCGCCAGAGGAGCCGCGGCCCGGAAACCGGTGAAGGAAGAGAGCGGTGTTCCCGAGGGAGCCGACCGGGTTCACAGGTTCGTTCGATTGACGTGGTGGTTCCTGGTGTGTCGGGCCTACAAGTAGGCCCGGACTCTCGTTGATGAAACCAGGAGCGGTCTATGTTGTTGGAGGCATTCAAATAGCCGTCGACGTCATGCCGCGTCACCGAGAACCACCCATGAACGAACAGACGCATCTCCGCTGTTTGTCATTCTGATACCCATCATCGCTGGGCGGGCCCTTCGCGCAACCAGGGCGCCCTGCGCCGGTTTCCATCCCAAAGTTGCACTCGGCGCTCCTGCGTCGCTTATTTCCTCGCGAACTTCTGGATCGCTCCCGGTTCCCCAAGTTGCACTCCGGCCCCTCATACCCAGCGGTAATTCCTTTATCAGAACGACGCCCAGATTGAACGGGCGTAGACCGTTTCGCCCAGTCGGTGAAGGAGAAGGAACATGGAAAGGTTCACGATCGAAACGCCTGCAGACGTACTCAGCTTCATCGGACACACCCTGGGGTTCTGGCCCCACGAGAGCCTCGTCTGCGTCACCCTCGTCGACAACCACGTCGGGGCCACCCTGCGCGTTGACCTGCCGAAGCCGGGAGCGGAGATCAGCCACGCTCGAACCATCGCTGAATACCTGGCACACGACGGTCATGCGGTTGGCGTGATTTTTGCACTATACACATCGATGCCCGCCGAGTCCGGACAGGCAAGGCCACACGCCGCAACCATCGCGGCACTCACCGGTTCCCTGGCCGAGCAAGGAATGTCCATCCGTGACGGGCTCCTCGTAGGAGACGACACAGTGTCGCCGTACGACAGTGATCCCCCGGGCAAACCGTCCCTGCCCCTAACATCGATGCAGGCCAGCCAGATCAACGCCGAGTTCGTCTACCGCGGCAGCACCATCGCCCCAACCAATCGCATTGCTTTGCCGGCTTCGACCGAAGACTTCCAGACGGCGGACGCTGTCGAGAGTTGCGCGAAATCGATGCAGAAACTGGGTGTCCGAGATGCCACGGACAGAGCGCGGGCCCTCTGGAAAGAAATGCTGGAAGCAAAATCCTTTCCGACCGATGAGCGAATCATCAGGCTGATCGCGAGCCTCCAGTTCCCCACTATTCGGGATCAACTCATGGCGGACATCCCCGGAATCGACGAACCCATGGACCGCGTTCTCCTAGCCCAGACGAACAGCAAACCGCACTGGGCACGGGTCGAGTGGGCAGAGCAACTGCTACTGCACGCATACACGCGCAGCAGCACCCCACATTCCGCCCCAATCCTGACCGCTATTGCCTTCATTAGCTGGTGGGAGGGCAGAGGAAGCAAGGCTCATCAGTACCTGCAACTCGCCCTCGAGGCCGACCCTGACTACCGCCTGGCCAGGCTCGGTGACCAGGTGATCGGTCGAGGAACGGTGGCCGGCTGGACCATGGACAGGAACACGGCGTACCGGAATCGCGGACTTGGCGCCTCGTGAGCACGCACCGAGAAGTCGAATCACGCGCGGAACCCGAAATCAGACTGACGCCACACGATTTCTGAGCCACTCGAAAACCGCACTGTCCCACCCCTCCGGGTCGACGTTCCACTCCTGAGTGTGCTCCACAGAGGGGAACGTCACCATGGTGGCTAAATCAGGATGGCGGTCGACGAACCGGCGGGAAACCGCGAAGGGAGTTGACCGGTCCTTCTCGCTGTGGATCACCAGTACGGGAAGGCGAAGTTCGTCGGTTCGTCCCACCCAATCCAAAGCCTTCAAATTGAGCGGTGTTTCCAGCCCGGTGATCCAACGCAATCGAGGTGACTTCAGAATCTGCAGCCCGAGGTCTGCACTCCAGCGCGGAAGCTTGCTGGATCGGGCGTTGGCCATCAGCGTGCTCGTCCAGTCGACGACCGGCGCATCGAGAACGAGCCCGGCAATGCGGTCCCGGAACTGCGACTTCAGGGTGAGCTGAAGTGCAATGGTGCCGCCGAGGGACCACCCGAACAGCACAATCCTGCTCGCGCCATGATCCATGGCGTACGACACTGCTGCTTCCACGTCGTGCCATTCGGACTGCCCCAGGTGGTAGCGGCCATCCGCCGACGCCGGCGCTTCCCCATCATTGCGGAATGACACTACCAGCGAGGTGTAACCCAGCCGATTCGCCACGGGTACCCCACGGAGCGCACCAGGTTTCGTGCCCCCTAAGCCATGAATATGAATGGCCCACATACCGGAATCTCCTTTTGGCGTCGCATTTGGTGAGAACTGCCAGGCAGGCGCACTGCCGTTCTTTACTGGAATGACCACGTCGTGGAAGGGAAGGCCCAGCGGATCGGGCGTTGGGTAGACGTACCCGCTCCAGATCCCGGCCTTGGCGCTCGTCAGGTCCCCCGAGTCAACCCGTTCAACCAGTCGCGTCACCGTTCCGGCGGGAGCGGGCCCTGCGCCGTCGTCGGTGGCCACGATCTCTCCGATGCAGGCGTGACCGGCTCCATTCGCAAACCAGATGCTGTAGCGGCCCGGGACCGTGGTCCGGGCCGATGCAGGCAGTTCGATCAACAACGAATCGTTGCTATCGCGGAAAACCCTACGGATTGGCAGATCCTCGACTCGCCGCGAGGTGGGCAACACGACTTGACGCGCGAAATAGGCCGACGCGAGAAGTACTGCGGCGCCCGCCACGACACCACCCATGACCACACCCGCGATGACCCTACGCACCGCCGTCGTCCTCTGGTTCTTTCATACGGTCGTCGATTACTTGGCGCAGACGCAGGAGCGTGACGGGGGAAATCTCTTGGAGTTGCCTGGCTGCAAAATTTCGGACCCGGTTTTCCCTTAGCGTCCGCAACAGCTGTAGTTGGGCATCAATCAGGTCTGGAATCTCCCCGGTGTCGTCGAGGAGATACCGGGAGTCAACGCCAAAATATTCGGCTAAATTTCGCAGAAGCGCCGTGTCCGTCGCCATGGGACCGTCACCACTGCGCATGTAGGCCCACCGGGAGCGGGACAAGGGTGTTCCCCGTTCCTCCATATGCCGGCTGACTTGGGGATAGGTCAACGGTGACGAGCCTTGAGCCTCAAAAAGATCAAGGAGGAGATTCAACTTCCGCGCAAGGCGTGCTTGCGGCGTTTCGGCGAGCCCGCCGTCGTTGGCTGTCACGACTTCAACACCCTTTTGATCGAAGTACCGACTCTCTCCTGCCCGGGTCTGGACTCCCGGGTTCCGAGATACGCCTCCGCTTCAGCCAACGCATGAATGTCTCCCTCCCCTAATGACTTCACGAGCTCTGGGTCGACCAAAAGGGCGTCCTGAATCTCGACTATCGTCCGGTGGAGACGCTGCTTGGCGACATCACGCGGGCAACCGGCCGCCGAAACGTTGAGCCGGACGCCGGCGCGAGCCGCGGTGATTCGTTCCCAGGGTTCAGCCAGGCGGTCGAGGAGGACAGCGGCGGTCCGCGAATCGGACCTGTGTTCGAGGCCACGTGCGACGGGCGGCATGGCAAGTCCGATGCAAAGGAACGTCATGGCTCCGAATAGTGCGGCGTCGTACACGTAAGAGAGCCGCCGCATCGGGTCAATCTCTCCCATCAGGTGCAGGACATTCATGCCCAGCACCGCAAGAACGAGCACCACGGCCAGGCAACAGCCAATACCAATGAAGGTGAGTGCGAGGCGGAAATACGGTCTTGCCATTTCGCCGCGGAACTTGAAGCACGTATAGCCGGTGACGGTCACAACAGCCCCAAGGTAGAGGAACTGGATGCTTGAATACGCGGCAGCCGCCCACTGGCTGCCAAAGTCCTCCATAAAAGAGGTGGACGTCCGCGAGGCATCAACCAAGCTGAAACTGATAATCAGTGCCACGCCGACCAGTCCCAGAAAAATGAGGCCGACCCTGTTCCGGCGTTGCGACGTCTCGCCGGGATCGGCAGCCCGCAGGACCGCCTGGGACAGGAAGAAGATCCCCACGACCAGAAAGATGTTGGACACCAGGTCCAAGATATTGCGGGCGCCGAGAAGCCGGTCCCCCTCGAGGTAGATAACGTCGACGTTCAGGGTTAGTGCGGTGGCAATGGTCACGGCGGCCGCCATGACGCTGTGGTCGCTGCGCCGCTTCATGCGCGGAAGGAGGCAAAGGACCAGGCCCCAAATCATTGCGGCAACAAAGAGTTGGATCACCCCAGGATCCTTTCAAACGACCGGGGTTCGATAGTGCTGTCCCGAATTGCAGCGGCAAAGAGATCCGCCAGGGTTTCGGCAGCGGCTTCGATGTGATCCAGGAAGTCGCTGCGCCCGAGAATGCGTGAGACCTTCTCCCCGGAAAGATTGGGAAATAGTGTCTCGGCGTAGTTCGCGGACACGACGGCCTCATCGTGGCGGAGCACCATATGTCCAAGTTCGTGGAGGATGAATTGCTGGCGGTGAAGCGCCGACTGTGTTGGCGCGTGCAGGATGATCTCCCGAGTGTTCGTCGACAGCCACAGTCCACAGATCGTTCCGCTGCTCAGCGACTCAAACACGTCAATCTCAATCCGCCGTCCGCGGACTGTCTCGATGATCGAGATCAGACGGTCCAAGGAAAGGCGGCCGGGCAATCTCAGCGCTCGAAAGCCTTCCGCAGCGCTTCGCCCTGGCGAATTTTCAGAATCAGCGAAACGTCCCATGGAGATCCCATCGTCTGGACTGCTGGCTCGTATCGATGCCGCTGCCCTTCAACGATCAACTCGGTCATATGGGGCAAAAGAATCGCTACCACCATTGAACGCCTGTGCTCTGGACATGTCCAGAGCACTACAATCCACCACCCTCACACCTCTGGCATCCAAGGCACTCGCCGTGAGCACGTACTCACGGCAAGTCATGTTGCAGGGTGCATCGGCGTTGATGAACGACTGTGAGCGGAAAGATCTGCGAGTCATGCGGCGAGCGCTTCGAGCCGTCACGCGCGGTGCAACGGTTCTGCTCCACGCGCTGCGCCAACCGGCAGCGTGATCGTCGACGGCGACAAGGATCAAAGAGGGCGCTGCCCGCGCCCGGTGCGGATGTTGCGCTCAACTCGGGCGCCAGCGCATCGCCCCACCCGGAACGTCCGCACAGCGCCGAGACCCGCATCGATGCGGCCCTCGCGAGAAGAAACAGCTTCCAGGAATCGCTGCAGGCGCAGCTCCGGTTCCAAGCCGTAGACAGCGAACGCCTGGCGGCCGACAACGCGGAACTACGAGGCATCATCAAGAGTCTCCGCGTCGACCTCGACCGCTCCCGAAGCGTCCACACATCCGATTCCCAGGAGTTGGTCCACCTCGCGGGCAAGCTTTTGGCTCTCGCCCGGGCCACCGGCCTTGAACTCGACAGCGCCTCCAAAGCGATATTCCGCCGGCGCGGGTGGACAGCTACCGGCCGCCATCAGGAAGCACGTAAACGATGACCATGTCCATCGCCCGACTGTCCGCCCAGTCGGGCCTGAAGTATCTTTTCAAGACCACCATGGTGGACGACCTGACGGTCACTCCCACAGATGTCACCGCCTACTACACGAAGGCGGGAACGCCACAGGGACACTGGCTTGGCTCCGGCCTGCCGGGCATCAGTCGCACCAGCGGGGAGGTCGTCTCGGAATCCGACGCCAAAGCGCTTTTCGACCACGCGGTCCACCCGGATACCGGCGCTTCCCTAGGGCGTCCGCACAGCCCACCCACTCTCGCCCAGAACAGTCACGGCCTAACCGAAACGCGTCACGCTGTCGTCGGTTTCGACCTCACCTTCAGCGTTCCCAAATCCGTGTCCGTCGTCTGGGCTCTGAGCCCCAGAAGCATCCAGGATCACATCCTCCAGACCCACCACGACGCAGTGAAGGCGACCCTGCAATGGATTGAGGAATCGGTGATCCATACGCGGGCCGGCCGCAACGGCGTCGCCCGCCTCGGCACCCAGGGAGCCATTGCCGCTGCCTTCGACCACTGGGAATCACGTGACGGGGATCCGCAGCTTCACACTCACCTCGTCGTCGCCAACCGGGTCCAGCGGGTCACCGACGGTGCGTGGGCCACACTGGATTCACGGACGCTCTACAAGGCCGCTGTCGCCGCCAGCGAGCATTACAACGGGCTCCTCTTCGACGCACTCCACCGGAATCTCGGCACCGACACAGACATCCGTAAGCCCGCCATGAATACACACAACCCCAGCCAGCAACTCACCGGTGTTGACGAGATACTGATTAGCGAATTTTCCAACCGCTCCCGCCTCATCGATCTTGAAACCGACCGTCTCATCGGCGAATGGACCGCCAGCCACGGCACTCCCCCAACCTCTACCACCACCATCAAGCTTCGCCAGCAGGCAACTCTTTCCACCCGCACCTCGAAACCGAAATCGCCCACACCACTCCATCAGCTCTCTGCACAGTGGCGCACCCGCGCAGCCGCCAAAGGCTTCGAGCCCAGTCTCGTGCTCGCGAACACCGTGCGACGCTCTCACGCAACCCCGTACCGCATGGATGACTTCACGGCCGCCTGGATCGACGCGGTCGGCTCCCTGACCCGCGAGCGTGTAGCAACGAAACGCGCTACCTGGAACCGATGGAACCTTCTGGCTGAAGCGGAACGGGTCTGCGCCGAGATCCGCTGTGATATGCCGGCAGACCGCAACGCCATGGTCGATGCCGTTGCCACCGCCGCTGAAAACCAGTCAGTTCCACTCAACGGTTACCGTTACACCGTTCCCGTCAGCGCCCCGCCCGACCTTCGATTCGCAAACCGGAGCATCTTCGATTTCCACGGCTCCCTTCTCTACACGGACACGACGACCCTCGCTAACGAGCGTGTCGTCATGGCGGCAAGGGACGACGACGGCGGACCGGCCGTGAGTGCGGCCGTCGCTTTGGAATTGCTCGCCGGCTATAAACACCGCGGTCGGTTCGAGCTCCACAGCGACCAGCGCGCGGCGGCGGCTCAGGTGCTGCTCAGCGGCAACCGGCTTGATGCCGTCGTCGGTCCAGCCGGCACCGGCAAGACCACCACTCTCGGCGCAGTCCAGACTGCGTGGGAGGCGGAATTTGGGGCCGGTTCCGTCGTCGGGCTGGCGCCCGCTGCGGCGAGCGCTGAGGTCCTCGGGCGCGAACTGTCGTTGGCCACAGAAAACGTCGCGAAGTGGCTCTACGAGTCGGTCGGACAGGGAGCTGGACATCGGGCGGCGCAGTTCTTCGACACGGAGTATCAGCTCGCCTCCGGTGCTACTCCCGGTCCTCGGGCCCTTCGGCTCGCACAGAGAGCCGCCCGACTCACTGCCGAACAGGACAGGTGGAGGTTCCATCCGAACCAGTTGGTGGTCGTCGACGAGGCTTCCATGGTCTCAACCCTTCAGCTGGCTGCGTTGGTACAGCAGGCCCGGGAGGCCGGGGCGAAGGTGCTGCTGGTGGGAGATCCCGGGCAACTGGATGCCATCGACGCCGGCGGTACGCTCGGGTGGCTCGACAGGCAGAACAAGACGGTGCGCCTTAGCACGATCTGGCGGTTCGAACAGGAGTGGGAGCAGGACGCGTCGCTCAGACTGCGTGCCGGGGACTTCGGGGCTATCGCCGACTATGACCAACACCAACGTATCGAACACGGCTCGTACGTCGAAATGGTCGACGAGGCCTACCTGAGCTGGCACTCCGACCTCCGAGCAGGCAAGTCGTCCATTCTCATCGCGGCCGACAACGACACGGTCAGTATGCTCAACCAGCGCGCCCAGGCCGACCGCGTCATGCAAGGTTCCGTCGACGCGGAACACACTGTGCCGCTCAGCGACGGATCACGGGCCGGCCCTGGCGACACCGTCATTGCCCGCCAAAATGACCGCAGCATCACCGACAGCAGCCGCGACTTCATCCGGAACGGGACCATGCTCGACGTCGTCCGTACTGGTAGGCGCGACGGCACGCTCACGGCGGTGCGCCGTGACACCGGCGCCACGATTGCACTAGGCCGGGAATACGTTGAGGCCGCGGTTGAACTGGGATATGCGACGACTGCCCACCGTTCGCAGGGCATCACCGTGGACACCGGACATACCGTTGTTACTCAGGGCCGGCTCACGCGTGAGCTGCTGTACGTGAGCATGACCCGCGGACGATCGGGAAACCATGCGTATGTCAGTGGGAACGATCCTTCGGACGATGAGCCCATGGATTCCGGAGCGCAAACCTCATGGCGCCAGATCCTTGGCGAGGTCCTAGCCGCCGAGGGCGCGGAAAGAACAGCCCACGAAGTCCGCGACACAGAGCGTTCGAAGGCGGACAGCCTGGAGCGCCTGAGTTCTGAATTTGACTACCTCTCCCAAATCGCAGCCTCCGAAGACATGACCGAGTTCCTTGAGGCCTACTCGCCCGGCAGGGCGTCCGAACTCCAGCAGTCGCCCTCGTGGGGAGCAACGGTCGCGGCGTGGCGCCGTTCGATTTGCATTAGCCGTCCAAGCACGAAGCGTATTGTCGCCACCGCATTGGATTCGAAGGAGCTCGTGGGAGACATGGCGGCCGTCGTACACTCCCGACTCCGTCAATTTCTAACTGAGATGCCCACCATTGGCGAAGATCCTTTGGCTGTACCTGTCCGCACCTCTCGCCCCGAACTCGCCAACATGATTGACCAGGTCCAAGACAGGATCCAGCAACGAATGAACCATGTCTCCCGCAACGCCCTGATGGGTGACACCAAATGGAAACAAGCGCTCATAGAGGCCTTGGGTCCAGACACACTTCCCGCGCACGCGACGAACGTTATTCGCCAGATCGCCATCCACAGGGACCGGTGGGGTATTGATGACTCCCCCCTTCCGCTCGGGCCGCTTCCTGAATCCTACGACTGGGAACAACAGGAGCAGCGCGCAAGGATCACCCGCCTTCTTCACCAAACGGCTCCATCGTCAGCCAGTTACCACCAGACTTCGAAGTCGCTTCATAACCCGATTGAGGGGAAGGCCCGGCTTATCAATGTCGGCTGGCAAATCTAAACTGGTCGAGAAGGTAGTCATGGATGCAAACCCAGCCCTGAAGCCGAAACTTGCAACACCCGCGTTGGTCCTCAGTAGCGTGGCAATCACCTGCTGCGTCGTCTTCTCTATCGAATCCGTGACAGCCAGCAGGCAGACCTCCTTGATTTTCGGGTTAGCCACTTTGGTTTCATGCCTTCTTGCGGCAGTGATCGGCGCGATCTGGTTCGCCCGAGCCCGTCGGCGGCGTGATTGGACGGTAGCTGCGAACGAAATGTGGCTCCACTTCGACGACATGAGGCGAACGCGCGGGACGACGACAGAAATCACTCTCCTCAGCGTGGATTCCCTCGACCCAACAGGGTCTTGGATCACCATAAGGTGGAACCGGTTCGACCACGTTCAACGGGCATGGATAGAAGCGTTGCCCGACCCGCTATGGACCGGATCCATACTATTGATTGCACCGGACCCTGCCCAGGTGATGCCAGGGGAACCATGGCCGTTGACCTACCAGATAAGAGCTCAAGACTGCCTCGCGTGGGCGCCGGGCAGCGTAGCCAAATCAATCTCAAAACCTCGCGGCTAGCCGACGCCTGGGTAGTGAACCGAGGCGGCCGATTCACCCCTCAATCACGGCCCAGTCGGCCTTAGGAGATGGAGGCCGGCCAGAGGTTCCGGCAACAGCTGCACGACGGCCAGCCGTTTTGTAGCGGATTCCTCATGCCGGGTGCTGCTCGGCTAGGAGAAAGACCCATGTCAAATGCCATGCGGTTACGACAACCCATTAGGTGTATCTGCACCTTCCGTGGCTGACGCTTGCGCTTCCGAACGGCGACCAGAAGTCTTCGCTCCTCAGGAGCGTGTTCGGCGTGCATGGCAGAGCGACGAGAGCCGTGACCAGGGTTAAGACCGAAATCCCGAACTTGATCGGCGCGTCGCCGTAGGTAGTCATCTGTTCCAGCCGGGCCGGGCGGGCACCTCCTGCCGCGGCCCACCTTGAAACGGATGCATGCCTTCGCGCCCGTTAGTCGGGGCTCCTGAGGGTTTGATGACAGTTTGCCTGCGCGAATTGAATTGTTGCGGGTGCTGCACATTTGAAAGACTCAGCTCGCTAAGCCGAGGAGACTACAAAAGTTGGGCAGTCCCCAGCTACAGTGGTCGGGACAGCTGACCTTGGCGGCTCACACTCGGCCAATGCGCGACCCATCCGATAACCTGATTAAAACGAAGGCTGGGAACTATGAAACTTATCAACGCCAATGTCAGAAGATACAGAAGCATCGAAGACGGAAGTTCGTTCAGCGTCGAACGTGATGTCACTGCCCTCGTGGGCAAGAACGAGTCCGGCAAATCTGCAGTGCTGCAGGCACTCTACAAAAGCAATCCCATCGAGAAAAAGGCAACCTTCGACATTGGTCTCGATTACCCGACGACGAAGGCCCGAGAGCGCAAGAACGCTGACAAAATCCAGGTAACGGTTCTTTCATACGAACTGGAAGCAGCCGACATAGCTGCCGTCGAGTCTCACCTCGGCAAGGGTGCCCTTAAATCCACTGTCGTGAAGGTAACCACGGGCTACAACTACAACGCAAGCACAACGTGGGATGTCTCCATCAATGACGCGGCTGTTGTCGCCCATTTGACGCGAGATATCGAGCTGCCGCCCTCGGACCAAGCCCGTCTCAAAGCAGCCACCAATGCCAAGAGCCTCCTCCAGATTTTGTCGTCAGTAGAGGCGCAAACTGCCGCTGCTACAGAGGTCCTGGCGACAATCAGGAGCTGGCGAGACTCACGGGCGTCCTTGAAGGCCATCGACACTTTGAGTGTGCGACGCCCGAAGTTCGTCTATTTCGATGACTACGACTCAATGCCGGGTATGGTTTCGATCCCGGACCTTGTTGCAAAGCGCGATGAAGAGACCCTGACGCGAAGTGAGCAAGCAGTAGTTTCTCTGCTCGATGCTGCAGACGTTGAACTGGAGGACTTCCTATCCCCCGAGAGTCACGAACATCTGATTAGGGACTCCGAGAATGCCTCTAACAGTATTTCAGAGGAGGTATTCCAGTACTGGTCTCAAAACCAGAACCTAGCTGTGAAAATCAACCTAATCGAGAAGGCTGAGAAGGGTGCCGTCGCCCCCTTAGATTCGGTCCCACTGCTCCAAATCCGTGTTGAAAATCAGCGGCACCGGGTCACTGTCCCTTTTGATGAGAGGTCCAGGGGCTTCGTTTGGTTTTTCTCGTTTCTCGCATACTTCTCACACCTGGAGTCGGAGTCCGAGCAGCCTCTCATCTTGCTGTTGGACGAACCAGGGATCAATCTTCATGCGTCCGCTCAAGCCGACCTCCTTCGCTTTATTGATGAGCGCCTGGCCCCGAAGCATCAGGTGCTCTTCACAACGCACTCGCCCTTCATGATTAATCCTCATGCCTTTGGAAGAGTGCGAACGGTTATCGACCAGGATGGAGCTGGCACCAAGGTCTCTTCCGACGTTATGTACGCCGACTCGGAGACTTCGTTTCCCCTTCATGCAGCAATGGGTATAGACCTTGCACAAACGCTGTTCGTCGCCCCTGATACTCTCGTTGTCGAGGGACCGTCCGACATCATTTACCTAGAAGTCCTATCAAGCGCTCTGGAAGCAGCCGGACGTGAGGGTCTAGACCCTCGATGGGCCCTCGCTCCAATTGGCGGCATCACCAAGCTACCTGCTTTCGTTACTCTCTTGGGCGCAAACAAACTCAACATCGCGGTCCTAGCCGACGC
Organism: Arthrobacter zhaoguopingii; assembly: GCF_009828595.1. Taxonomy (GTDB): domain Bacteria; phylum Actinomycetota; class Actinomycetes; order Actinomycetales; family Micrococcaceae; genus Arthrobacter_D; species Arthrobacter_D zhaoguopingii. Next base: position 180,785 of record NZ_WPNY01000007.1, on the reverse strand, counting down.
CTCACTCAACGATCAAGAGGCCGTCCAAAAACTCAGAGCAGCAGGAAAACTCGCCAACGCTGGCATCGTCCTAATCAGTGAAGTGGTGGGACGGGATGAGGCTGATGTAGAAGATATCCTCGACACTGGCTTCTACCTCAAACTGGTCAACGGGGCCTACGCCGACCAACTGAATGACCAGCCTTTGAAGGTGGCGGACCTGCCCACGGGGGACCGAGTCACCCATCGAATCGCCAGCGTCTTCAAGGAACGCGGCATCAATAAGGGCAGATTGAACCACTACTCTCCGGCCAAGCATCTTCTTCAAAAGCAAAACTCCTTGAAGATCCCATCCGCCACCTTGGACCGCGCAGAGCTTCTAATAAAGAGGATCAACGCGTTCCTTAGATTCTGAAGCTCAGGCATGGAGTCTGACGGTTAGCTGCCCGTGAGGGCCGCCCGCGGCACCCGACTGGAGTGATGACGACTTTGGGGTTCCGTGCGGACGACGACTGACACCGGTACCGCGAGTCCGCCACGAAACGCCTTCCAAAAAACCTGTCACCGGCGGCGCGATTATTCCGACTGACCGATTCCAATATGATGGTTGGCTGTTAGTTGGTCGACGAGCGCAAGGGGGTCGCTCCTCCAACGAGCAGGGCGACGTCAACGACACAACATAACCGACATCATGTTGTGCTCTTGCAGCTTGCCAGCGATCGCCTGACATCTCGAAAAGCTTCCGATTCGCCCCCGAATCGACTCCCGCGCCGCCGGGATCGGGGCATGTAAACACAGCCGAACTTCAGCCTCACTCGCTGTGTATACCTTCGAGCCCCGTCATTCGGTAAGGCCTCCCAAGTTCACTAGGTCATCTCATTTCCCGCCGCTACGCCGAAAGTGGGCGCCGCCACTGGGCCTTTAGAAGTTAAGTTGTAGGCCGGGGACGCAGGTTTCTCCACTCTCGCTGTCCCGGAACCGAACTGAACTTCAGCGTCTGGCCCAACCACTGCTGCGTGAGAAGAGCGTTGATACACCGCGGTGCCGAAGCGAAGGTCCGGTCCGATGGTGTCGGCGAGGATTCGGCGGGCTTCGCGGCGCTCACCGTCCTTCTCGTAGGAGCGGAATTCCAGCTCCCCGGCGATAGTGACGGGGTCGCCCTTCTTCAGCGAGGTCGCCGCGTTTTCTGCCAACGCGCGGAAGGCGGAGACGTTGTGGAAGACGGGTTCTCCGTCGTGCCAAGAGCCGTCTGCCCCCTGGAGTCGCTGGTTGACGGCGACACGAAGCTTAGCGTGGGCCACGCCGCTTTCGCCGAAGCTCAGTTCGGGATCGGCGACGAGATTGCCTGCGATGTTGACCGGGATCTTGGTGCTCATTGCCCTTGTCCTTTCAGTTGTCGGCGGGACTCTCCTGCCGGACAGAATTGGTACGGCCGTCATTACGGCCCGGCCATCCCTGGCCCGTCTACAGACGGCACGGGCTGTTCCATGCCCAGGTAGGACACTGCGGGATCGATGCGGGGTTCCACGTCAGATGCAGAGATCTTGCCTCCGAATCCCGGCGGATGGGAGATTTCGAGAATTCCCTTGCTGGCGCCGGTGACGCGACCCAGCACTGACTTGGCAATATCCGCACGAGACCTTGGCCGCCTATAGCCGGCGTCGTGAGCGATTGCGTCATTCTCCGCCTCGATGACGGCGTCAGCCCACCCGGCCAGGTAGGTGGCGGATTGCGGGCCGCGGTCGATCCCATGGGCCCTCAGCACCGTGTAGGCGACGGATTCCGCCTCGACTTCGGCCAACCCCCGGTGGTCCGCGCCGCTGCCGTAGAGTCGCCCGATCTCGTCGTCCGGTCCATGTAGTAGCACATGCCCCAGTTCGTGGGCAAGGACCGCGGTGCGCTCTTGCTGGCCCAGCCAGCCACCCACTTGAACCCGGTGTCCGGCGAAGTCAGTGAAGCCGCTTGTCAGGCCATGCTGAGCGTCCGTTACATCGACTTCGAACCCGTGTCTGTCAGCTACGGCAGCAAGGGATTGCCAAAGCTCACTCACGTCCGCACCAGCAGCGGCAACGCCGCGTGGTACCAACAGCGGTTTGCCCTGCGTCTGCGAAACGTCGAAGACTGCCTGCCCGCGCCAACCGGTAATGACGGTCTTCTTTCCATCGTCGACCGCGCCCCGCGGCAACTGATCCCCCACCGCAACACGCTGCTGGGTACCGTCGGGAGGTGTCGCCTGCTGAACTCTGGCCGTGCGGGGAGCGATCACCCAGAGTGCGCGCTCACCCCGTGACACGGTGCGGCCGTGGCGAGCCCATTCCTTATAGCCGGCCACCAGGGTTGGTTCTTCGGTGCCGCGCTGGGCCATCTGGATCATGAGCAGCGCGACGTTGCCGCCCGAGTAACGCCACAATGTTGCTGAAGCGTCCAACAGCACCTGCCAGTGCGACGGACATTCAACGGCCTCGTCCATCATCAGATGGAGACCGTCCGTCAAGGCCGCGATGCGTTCTTCCGGTCTAATATGGGCATTGCCGGTATCGCCACCGTGGAGGGCGGCATTCACTGTCCCATCGCGGGGCGCGTGATCAGTCCCAGGGGCCATGACGGGCGCCCTCCATACTTCTAGAAGTACCGCCGGAGCACCGTGCGGATACCTGTTCATGTCCTGTAAGGCCCGAACAGCATGACTTCAGTGGTCGTCACCGAACTGGTGGGAATCGGCCTGCCACTCGACGAAGCCAGGCGCATTCAACCGCAGGATTCTCAATGTGGGCTCCTTGTGCGCTTGAAGGCCGACGCAGCCTGCCGTCCGGGCATGGGTCCGCAGACGCTCGACGGCGTGGGGCAGCCGCTCGTGAAAGGCGAGCGGACCGAAGCCGGGATCGTCGCTGGCGTAGGAGGCAAGTTCCGCCCGGTGCAGCGCGTAGAGCTCTGCAACGATGTCCGTGTGTCGCCACCAGCAATCCGGAACCACCGACGTCGTCAGCTGATACGTGGCGACAAACCATCTGACCCACACCGCCAGGTCGCTCCACACGATCACGGCCTGCGCAGCCGTTAGGTCCCGCCAACGGTAGGTCACGCCGGCCACGCTCCCGGGCGGCCGGAATGCGGATCGGAAAAGCTCGGCCGTCAGGTCGTCGTCCTCGCCTCCCGCAGAGGGAATTTCGAAGCGTTCGGGGTCATCCCGGCTCGCCATCGCCCACCTCCACCGGCGTTTGCTGCCGGAGCCGGTGTCCGGCCGCGAGAGCTTGTTCAAGCTCCAGCTTCGACCGGCCGAGTTCGGCCGCGTCCTTGCGCTTGTGCCACTCGCGAAGATCCAAAAGGATAGGGCGGGTTCGCCGCCCCAGCATGAGGGCCGTGCCAGTCGGCAGGCGCCGGATCTCATGCAGCGCCAGGACTGGGCTCTCCCTGATCTGTTCGCCGTCCTGGCGGCCCTGAGCGGACCAAGATCGGGTGTTCAGAATCAAGCTCCGCTCCCCCAGCAGCCCGGCGAGCGAACGAAGGTCTCGCTCGTCCGAGCCGCCGCCAAAGATCACCTTGATGATGGCCGAATCCCAGATGGTTGCGGCCTCCTCGATCGACCAGCCTGTCCGCGCCTGGGACAGGGACTGCAAGACCACAAGAGTGGAAATGCCGATGCCGCCACCGTCAGAGAGTGCGATGGGCAAGCCTGGCCACGGTGCCAGATTCGCAATCTCATCCAGAATGAGGGACAGCGGGGGATCCAACCTGCCCCCAGGGGCGATGAAGGCCATCTCGCGGGCAGCATTGTCGATGTCGTCGATCAGGGCTGAAAGGAACGGACCCGCCGCGGCGGCTCCGGCGCGGGTCCCAATCAGATACAGGGTGCCGCGATCCCTGATGAATGACTTTGGATCAAATTCCTCAGATTCGTCCAACGGGTCAAGTGCTGCCAGTACTTTCGGCGATGACAGCGGCGCAACAGCCGCCGAAACGCCGATCCAGGAGTTCGATGTATTCCTCGGGTCATCTTCGAGGATGCCCATGAGATCGGCCTGCCATCCCATCGCCGCCTCCGCACTGCTGAGTACCTCCAGAGCCTCACGTGCCAGTACAGGACTCGAGGACCACCGGCGAAACGCGCGGACGCCTTCCCCGGACAGTGCCGCAGCATGCAAGAGGCATTGCAGAATAATCAGCGAGCGCTTTTGCCAGGCCGCGTTTTCGCCTTTCATCTCGGTATCGGCGGAGATGACGAGTGCGCGGCGGGTAGCAATATCCGGGTCCCGGCAGCCACGGACGGGAGACCAACGAAGCGTCGAAGGCAGCCCGGACATGCCCTGCGGATCGAAGACTGTTACCGGCCTGCTCCCCTTGGCCCGGGCCTTCATGGTGACTACCAGGTTGTCGGCGCGGGTAGACGTGGTCACTACGGCCCCCGGCGCGTCAAGGATGGCATTGATGACCACGTAAAGGCCCTTGCCGGATCGTGGAGCGCCTTGGATGACCATGGACTCCTCCGTGGAGACGTGAACCGTTACACCGCGGGATCGGCCCAACGTCCAGGCCACGTCCTCGATCCGGGGTTTGACCAAACCTGGCCGGGTGAATTTTCCCCGCCTTCGGACGGCCCGTGCTCCGAAGTCGTGGAGGATCTCGGAGCGCCGGGCGATACCCTCACGGTTCAGGATGTCCTGGCGCAGCCACGCGCCTGATTGCTTCCACCGCCGCCACGCCACGACGGAGCCGACGGCGAGCGCCGCCATCACAAGGAGCATCGGACCGACCACCCACCAGACCCCGGCGACGCCGACGTCGCATCCCTCTGGTTCACCGCTGATCCAATCCATACGGCCCACAACAAGCCCGACGGCGGCGGCCGGGTTGAATTGCGGTGGCGGCCTGCCGCCGCAGCGCCAGAGCATCTGGAGGTGCGCTGCGCTCTGGACGATGACACACAGGCCTACGTAGCCGGAGGTTGCGATAAGGCCGGCCGTGACGAATGGTGTGCTGTCTCCCGCACGCCGATTCATACCGGTCGTCAGATCATCCGGTCGTCGGTGCCGAAGACCGCGAGTTCATCGGTGGTGACGCGGTTGGCGACGATGAAGGAACGGTTCCCAACTTTCCATAGGCCGACGCCCTTGGGAAGGTTCTCCACGTGCTCGCATTCGGCTTCGGACAGCCCCAGGGCCTCCTTCGTCAGGCGCATTGCATCGTGCTTCTGGCGGTAGATAATCCTGGTGTCGGCTTCCGTGAGCAGGCCGAGTGCCTTCTGGCGGTGGCCGCTGGTGCTGTCTCCGATTTCGTTGAGGTCGGCGACCTTGTGCATGATGAGCAGATTCGCGATGCCGTACGTACGGGCCAGCCGCCATTGTTCGCTCATCTTGGCGAGCATGTAGGGGTCGGCCAGCATGCGCCAACCTTCGTCGTAGACCACCAGCCGCTTGCCGCCGTCGGGGTTAGTGACAGCGGCCTCCAGCCAGGTGGCGCCGCACGCCGCGGCGAGGGACAGCGCCTGCTCCGAGGCCCCGATCAGCGCCGATGTGTCCATGACCATCATCGGAGCATCGGCATCGAAGGAGACCGTGGAGGGGGCATCAAACATACCCTCCAAGTCGCCGGACACTGTCCGCCGCAGCGAGTGGCTGACGGCCTGTCCTCCGTCCTTGCCGACCAGCCCAATGGTTTCCCTGGAAGGGTTCAGCAGGTGGTCCAGCACCATTGGCAGGGTGGGATTCGAATTCTCGGCCACGGTTTCCATAAGCGCCATGTCCAGGGCTGTGTGTTCGACCGGATGCAGCGGCGTCCCCTGCCGCATGAGGGACACAAGCGCCACCAGCAGGTAGCGGCGCCGTTGACGGACCACGGCCTGCCACTGAGCTTCGCTCAGCGCACTGGACCGCGGGCCGGCATCGAGAGGATTGACCCGGGCAGCCCGGCCAGGACCTACAGAGATGACTTTCCCACCGACGGCGTTCGCGACGGCAACCCACTCACCCTTAGGGTCAGAGGCGACCGCAGCCTTCCGCCCCAGCGTGATCGACCGGGCCACCAGGGACTTTCCGCACATGGATTTCCCGGTTCCCACGGTGCCAATAACGACGATCGACGGGCCGCTAATCACTCCCTTGTCATAGAGAATCCACGGATCGTAGGAGAACGCACCTGAGCCAAAGACGTCTGTACCAATGTAGGTCCCCTCGTGACCCAGGCCGGATTCGGTGATGAACGGGTATGCCGCGGCGAAGGTCATGGTGGACGCCCGGTGCGGTGCCAGGCGCAGGCGGTGCGGCCCGCGCAGGGAATTCCTTTCACGGCTCCCCCAGTCGCCACCGGGCTCGCGCCTGTCAAGGCTGGCGACGACCGTCTCTCCTACGCTGCGGAGTGCGGATTTCCATGGCTGGTTGTGGGCGTAGGCGTCCTGTCGGCGTCGTTCCTTCCGCTCCTGGCCGTTCCTGCCCGCCGGCACGTACTGAACCGATTGGCTTGTCCTCTTCACCGCAGTCCCCGCCCAAACGGGAGTGCAGCGGCAACAAAGGCAGCCCATTGCTGACCGGCCAGCAACCGCAGTTCGACGAAGGCTCCCGCCGCCGCCGACTCGAGCTCCTGCCGGTGTCGAGCTAGGTCCTCGAGGGTGCCCGCCGTGATGGTGACGTAGGCGGCGGGCCGTACGTCTCCATGACCTGCGACGATTTCTTCCTCCCGCTGGGTGACCTCTTCTTCCTCTGCTCGCTGCTCCCGGGTGAGCGGTCTGTCAAAGCGGGTGTTGATCCGCCGACGCGTTTCGTGGGCCTCCTGAGCGGAGCGAATGTCCCGCAGCGCCTCGGTTGTAGGTACGGCCCGGATCACCTCGGTGACCGTATGGCGGAATTCGCCGACATAGATCAGGGGGTGGAGGAATCCTGGAAAGACCTTCTGCCGCGGCCATTCGGCAATCCAAAACGTTTGATGGAATCCGGAGTCGGTGCGCAGATACGTCCAGTGCTCATCGACCGCCATTGGCGCGGCAGCCCCTCCCGGTGACTTGGACCCCGTATCGTTTTGGGCCCCCCGGGGCGTCGTGCCGAGTACGGGCTGCCGGGCTGGGGCGGCGGGGTCAAAGGCGTCACGCACGACATCAAGGAGGCCTGTCTCCGAAAGCCACTCTTCGACCCTCACATTGTGAGTTCGCAACGCGGTGGTCATAGCCTCAACCTCCAGCCGCATCACCTGTTCGATGCCGGCCAATCCTCCGCCGGACTCCCTGATTCGACGTCGCGCTTTGCCGGTGTCTAGGACAAGGGCGAGCAGGAGATCATGGCTCATCGCCGACCCCGCTGCAGCAATGAGGTCCTCATACGCGCGCTGCCCCCAGCTGGGATTGCCGGTATTTGCCACCTGCTCTGGGGCGGTACGTTCATAGAAGTCCCGCAACGCTGACGAGGGATACGGGACGGTATAGTCCTGTACTGCTATTCGCGCGACGCTGCTGCGCTGGGCCATGCCTGCCTGTACACGGGACCAGGCTTGAACCGCCCAAGCCTTGTCATCGGAGTCTAGGAGCGCAAATGACCTGGTGCTGCAGCGCAGCACGGCGATCGCTTCCCTGCCACGGGCGTCCACAATGAACGACTCACCGCTTGAGGTCTGACGAAATTCCAGGTTTCCCAGTCCTCCCGGCAACGCCAAACACCCCAGCAAGGCGGGGCGCTCCGGCCGGACCAGGAAGCGGGTCTGTTTGACGGCCAACCGGTAGGAGAACACGGCTGCATGCCCGGCCCATACCGGAAAGGGAATCCTCGAGTACTGGAGCAACCCCAGGAGGATGAGCGACACCCACAGGGGTCCCGATGCGAAGAGCCCGACCGGTCCGCGGACTGCCGAGGCCGTACTGGCTACTAGGACCCCGGCCGCCATCAGCAACAGCTGATACCACTTCAAGCCCAGGAACAAGCCGCGGCGCTCGTGCCTGGGGAACTTGACGGCTTCGAGGGCGCGTGAATTGTCAGACATGGGAATCACCGTCATTCAGGTGCTGGACAACTGCTTGCTGTCGGATGGGCGGGCGGGCCGGTGTTGCCATTGGAGGTGGCGGCGGGGAGGCTGGCGGCGGTGTCGCGCGAGTGGCCGCCGGATCAGCCGACTGGCTCGACTGGTGGGGCTGCTCGTCGATTGCAGGCGAACTCGCTCCAGCGCTCGGTGCACCCGAACTCGCATACGTCCCACGGCCGCCTCCGCGCGCAGGGGGCGACGGTCGCTCCTTAGCTGCGGTGCTGGCGTCGAGCATCAATGCGGCGCCATTGCTCGCGGGGGTCTGGGGCGACATCGCGCCAGCCTGTGTTTGCGGCGGTGGCGCCGGGGGTGGCAGCACGCGAGTGGGAAACTGCGGTCGGCTCGACTGTATTGGACGAGTCGCAGTTGAGTGCGATGCCAGGCCCGCAAGCGTGAAGCGGCCGCCGGCCTGTCTGCTGATCTGCCGGGCGGCAAAGCCCGAGCTTCGCGAGAGTACGTGACCGCCTCCCGCAGTTTGTGCGGCTGCTGCAAGCTCACCGCCGGCGAAACTAACCAGGCGTAACGCCATGAGCGGAGCACCACATGCCACGGCCATACCCACGACGCCCGCTGCCAGTCCAGCGAATGACTCCGACTCGGCAAAGAGCTTGATGGCTACTGCCAGAACGGTTGCGGCCAAGGGTTTCGCGAGGAGCAACGCGACGACAATCTCGCACCACCGCCTAGCCCACGATTGCGTCCTTTCCCACGGTATGAGCATCAGAGCGACCGGCGCGACTGCGGCGAGCACGATGAGTGCAAAAGACCGAAAAATCATTGAACACATGAGGATGAACGCAAGAACCCAGACAACGATGACTGCCATGGCGGTGACGACAACCGCTCCGACCGCGCCTTGACTCGACCCCGGAGCCAACGCGATGACGTTCCAGTCTCTGCCGGTGCCGGGAGGAGCCTTCTCGAAGCCGAAAAGCCTCATGAACAGCAGGTAGGGATCCGTTCCCATTGAGCCAAGAAGCGCCTCCGACGCCGAATCACTGACCTTGGTGAGCTGGCGGACCAAGTACACCGCACCTGCCACCATGGGGACAGCGGCAGCCCCGCCTATCAGGGCACGCACAAGACGGCGGGGTTGTTGGCTGATGAAAGCGGACACCAGCTGGAGGGTCATGACCACGACAAGGGGTGTCATCATGACGACGACCCACCAGCTCGTGAGTCCTTCGATGGCGGTCCACTGTGAGTCGTCCACGTCTGAGGAGCTGAACGCGCCCGTGATGAAGGACCAGATCCAGGAAGCAATATTTTGGAGAATGTTCGCGAAGAGCGATGTGATTGAACCCTGGATCCCATCGTTTGCTTGGGAGGCGAGCCCGCACCCGGGCGGCCACCATCCATTGAGATCACATTCGAGCGGCATGACAGCTCGGACCTAGAATCCCAGATTGAACGCAGACTGAGACCAAAGTATGTAGCCGTTAATGCCACCCAGGATAGCTGCCACGGGCCCCGTCCAGAGCAAGATCATGCCCCCGCCGGAGGCCAGGCGCGACGATTGGCTCAGCTTGCCCGCCAACAGCATCGCGGCTCCGATGATCGCCACAATCGCGATGACTATAAAGGCACCGACGAGTATGCCGCCACCAATTTGTTTCAGCGACTCCAAGAACGGGAAGCTGGGGTTCGGGACAATTCCGGGATCAACAGCTGCTATCAACATGGCGCGCTCCATCTGTCGTCGCAGGGAATGAATCTTTTGGGTTCACGAGTACATAGGGGCTGCGCCGCGGGGCGACATGACCGCCCCGGACACCCCGCACGGGAGCTTCGCCGAAGATCCATTGAGAGGGACTACCTGCGGTCGAGATACGTCGCCCCCGCTATGTGTGAGGGCGTGCCGATCCCGTTCCCGATTGAAGGCACTGGCGCTGAAGGGCGGAAGCTCCACGCACCACCAGCTGTCTACTGATCAAGCCGGACCCATGCGAGCTCAGATCGGTTTCAGGTGCTTGGAATATCTGCACGTCATGCCAAGAGATCGAAATACGCAGTATCGCTATTCCACGCAATCGGATGCAGCAGCGTACCCACTGTCGGATTCAGCGCGCTGTACATCATCCCGTCACCCGCGTAGATGCCAACGTGTCCCCAATCGCCCGGACCCTTTGCGTTCTGGACCACCAGATCCCCCGGGCGGGGGCTCTCGGTCCGTGTTCCGACCCTCCATTGCTCAACCCGTGGCAGGTTGACCCCAGCCTGCCTGTAGATCCACTGAACATAACCGGAGCAGTCCCATGCTTTGAAAGCCGTGCCTCCCCATACGTAGTCGCCCCCAACTCCTTCTTCGGTGAACCGAAGGATCTGTTGACGGGTTTCGCTCAGGCCTGCGGGCGCGACCATGTCCGTCGCGGAATCCGCCGTGCGAGTGCACATTGCGGGTGCTGTCCTGCCGTCGAGCGCCTCAACGATCGCCGTTGCCTCGGCCTCCCACCGCGCGTACAACTCCGGAAACGCCGACACTTGAACAGCTTGTGCAGCTTGGCCTTTTTCCATGGACTGCCAACCTCGTGTATCCAACAACCCAGGTGGACTGCCCCGATTGGGGCCCGCTGGTCCCCCGTAGAAGGCGCGCACGTTGTACGTGGGATCCATCAACTGCTCAACCGTGCCCCAGCCAGCCGCGGGACGTTGTTGGGCGGTGCCGAGCGAATCGTGGTCACTGCCGAGACCGTCATGCGGATATTCGAGCGAGGCAGGAACGTTCACATTAGCGAGGACCCTGAGGCCGGATTCCTGCAGAGCCATCATGATGGCGATAATCTGGCCTTCTCGGGGAACCCCCAATTGCCGGCCGATGGAGACGTAATCCCCTGCAACGGCCATCTGCCTGGCTGTCACACTGACCGGGGCCCGGCTTCGCGTGCGGTCACTCGGTGCGCCCGCCTCAGGCACAAGTGGTCGAAGCGAGCCGCCCTCCAAGCAGACGGGCGGAACGTCGGCCATGCCCGGACCGATCATTGCCACGGCAGCGCTGAACGCCATGGAAGGAATCAGGATCAGAATCGAGGCCGCGGCCAGCGAGACCCGTCTAATGGCCCGTCGCTTGACCACGCCAGCAGACACCACCGCAGCTGACATCAGTAAACAATCCTGCTCGGCGTGGTGTAAAAGCCGACCATTGCACAGTGGTCGGTAGGGGCCGTCACCGCCGGCGGACAGTTCACCATGACGCTGACAGGGGCCGTGTAGGTAATGCGAGCAGAAGTCGATTGGTCCAGAACGCGTACAGAGGCCGTGCACACATGCAGTCCCGCCCAGGGCGCCGGCCGCTCCTGAACTTCGGCGAGCTCACTGTCACAATGCAGGGATTCAACCGTGGCCGACCGGAACGCCTGTTGATCCACCAAGGTCGCGTAGCTTCCCGCATTGACTCCGGTGGCTTCGAACTCCTGAACCAGAACCGCCAAGGGATTGGACCCGCCCGGCAACACCTCCCACCAGTCACGGAGCCGTGAATAGACTTCCGAATAGGAAGACGTTCGCGTGTCCCAGGTGTAGATCGCCGTCGCTGCCGCGGCGGCGAGCGTGCGGAAGTCAGCAGTGCGAGGTGGGTCCCCTGGATTAGCAATCACAGGGTCAGGAGCCACCGTCGGGGATGGCGCCTTCGCGGCCGTGGAAGCGCTCGCTGCACTTGATGGAGTGGGTTCAGGCGACGGCGGTGTAACCGGAGCCGCTGAGGGCCCGGTCGCCGGCCCCGCAAAAGCGAAAAGCACCATGATCACACTGAGCAGCGCGATCACTGCGATCCACCACCTGTGCCGCCCGATGGGACCGTGCAGAACCCTTCTTCGCAATACGAGCATTCGGATGTCCTCCTCGCCTGCTCATGGCGAAAGAACTGGTCCACAACGTGACTTAGAAGGCAGCCCGCGTTCCGGCCCGGATAACTCTCCATGCCGCTTGATACAACCGGCGCGCTGAGCCGATCTGGACAGCCAGATAGCGCTCGGTGACGCCCAACTCGAGTGCCAACGCCTCCAGAGCCCTCTTTCTGTCGCTTCCTTGTAGACCGGGGCGAACGATACATTCGGCTGTTCTGCGGAGTACCGGTGTGGGCAGGCAGCGTGCTGCCTGCTGGCAAAGGTCTCCGATGTTCCGGACGGCCATAGGCTCAACTTCGAGTGCGTTCTGAACAGTTCTCGCCGTCTGGCGCACCACGGTCACCGCGTGCCAGCGCCGGCGGTCCTGCGGTGATGGCGGACCGTATTGCCGCGGCCCGGTGAGACTATCGGCGGCAAGGTCCCAAACCCCTGTCGGCACGCTGACCCGGGTCAGTTCGATGATCGTTCGTGCCCACTGCTGGTCAATTATCAATTCAGCACTTCGACCGTCGCTCCGGTCCATACCCAGCACCGCTGAAGAAACAAAGGAAGTCGGCCCGTCTGCATTCCCCGCTTCGACGATCAGCGGGAGCGTTTGGTGGTTCAGCTCCCGACGTACGTGGGCGGCGCATACATTCGCGCACACACCTTGCACCCATGCCTCGAAGGGAACACCGGGGAGCTGGCGATAACGCCCCCGGGCCACGCCATCCCATACCGCGATCCGGACGTCCTGCATGACGTCGTCTACGTCGCTAACCCGACCGATCCGCCGCAGACGCGAGACCACATACGGTTGAACGCCGTCGACGGCAATCATGATTCGATCTACCGGGACTGCAGCTGCGGCAGGCTCGGGAGCACCCTGCAGCGAGATATCAATATTTGCTATGGAGGGCTGATCTGGTGGTTTTTGACTCGCTCTGGCTTCGACTCGCATGGTGTTCACCGCTTTAACTAAACGATTCCGATAAATTTCAGCGTCGCCACGAGCAACGCCCGAAGAGTGGCGGCACCAACTGCGGCCGGCCACTGCCGTGAGAACGCTATGCAACCTATTGTCGAGAATACTTTAAGTATCGTCAAGACTGCCGGTCTTACTTTTTTCGGATCGTTCGGCCAGAATGGATCCATGCCTAGGATCACGCAGCCTCACGACGACGCTTGGTCGAGTGACGTCGAAGCCGCTGTTGCGACGTTTGGCAACAGGTCACGGAATGAGATCCTCCGCTACCTTTCGTCGCACGGTCCGGCGACCCGCGGTGACATTGTGGCAGCAGTGAGCGCCGGTGAGCCGAGCGTGGCCAAACACCTGCTTGCACTCGAGGAAACCGGCGCCATCGCGGTGGACCTCGAGCCCGGCCGACGGCACGGGCGGTCACCGCGCTATTCGGCCAATCCCACGCGGATCAAGGAGTTGCTGGCGGCCCATCTTGAGTATCTTCTGGAGGACTAGCTGCACCCTTGTCCGCTCCAGGATGGCGATCAATGTCCAGGTTAAGGTATTCAGTGATGGCTTTCAGGGTTTCCGGGGAGACATCCCCCAACGTCCGCGCGGCGAAGGTTTTCACTCTGGCAGCACGGAGGGCCTTCACGAACTCGAGTTGCGAATCGATTCGCTGGGGTAGATCGGCGCTGTCGCCGGCCAGATACGAGGGGTCGACGTTGAAGATGTTGCACAGCTCTGCCAAGAGCACCGGATCGCTAACCAGGCGCCCAGTACCCTCCTTCATATAAAACCAGCGCGCGCGGGACAACTTGATTCCCCTCCCGTCGAGCTCGGCCTGGACCTCACGGAAGGTCACAGGCCTGCCACGTTCGGCAGCCACGACATCAAGCAACAGATTGAGACGACGAGCCAACTGGGCCTGAGGGGGCAACTGGTCCCCGCGGTCTGTCTCGTCCATTCTCACTGTCCCCCTCTCGATGTCATTCGGGCCGAAAGCCTGGTCAGGCGCCACGACTCCCTTCCGCCCCAGTATCGCGGGAGTAGTCCGACGCGGCAATCGACTGCCTGGTCTGAAGGCTTAGGGAAAGCATTAGGACAAGCTCGGCCACATCACTGACTTCGCTGATCTGCGGTTGGTTTTCTATAGGCCCATGTCCGATCCCCTCGAGACTTCACTTACGCGCTGCGGTCTTCCAACACCAGATTATCCGGAGTACCCTTCGACTGTAGACCCGTCTACAAGGCCCTCGTTCCCCGTTCCGAGTTGTGAGCTCCCATGTCGAGCATCTTGATGAATCAAACGCGAAGCCGAGTCGTTCGCTTCCTGCTCAGGAACGGGCCCTCCACTTGTGGCCAAATCAGCCATGGACTATCTGCCTCGCCCTCGGCCATCCGCAGGCAGCTCGGCCTGCTCCGCGATGCCGGACTGGTGCAGCACTCATCGCCTCGGTTTAGTGCATCCGCCGAACAGGTTCGGCTTCATACCGCGGCCCTGGAAGCCAGCTTCCACGTCATGCCGCACTGATTCCCGGGTGCCATGAACTGGGGTAGGACTAGCGTGGACCGTCACCGCAGAATCACGGAGGGATCGGACAGGGCCATGAAACTAAAGTTCTTTGAACCAGCCGAGGCCGCCAGCATTCTGAAGTGTTCCGAGGCGTGGCTCAGAGACGGGGCCGCCAGACGTGAGTTCCCACACGCTGTCTGGGGCAAGGGGAAGATCATCTTCACCTCTGCCCACCTCAGGGAGATTGCAGCGTTACGGGAAGTCCGGACCAGTGGCCCTACGGCGCAGTCCGTCCGGGTGATCGGGACACGAGCGCAGGGCCGCAGCATCTCTTCTTAGACTAGCCCTCCGCCCATGCGCTACCCCCGCCACACAACGGCGGAACGCTCGACGGCGTCGGCGGCATCCTGGAGCGCCTGCGGCATCAGGTGCCCGTACACCTGCTCCGTTGTTCGGGTGGATGCGTGCCCCAGGCGGCGGGAGACAGTGAAGAGCGGTACGCCGTCCTGGATCAGCCAGGACGCATGGGTGTGGCGCAGGTCGTGAATCCGGGGTGACTTCTTAAGGCCACGGGCCTGGGCCTCGGCTACTGCGGGAATCCAGTAGTGGTGCCAGTACAGCTTGTGAATGACACGCTCGCCCTTGGGCGTAGTGAACAGGAGATCCGACCCTGGTCGGCTGGCCACCAGCGGGATTAGGACTTCCACCAGATGAGGATTGAGAGAAACTGTCCTCTTCCCGGCGCCGGTCTTGGTGGCACCGATGTAGTACTCGGACTCGGACCCGCGCTTCCAGGCCTTGTTGATCCGCATGGTTGCCGGCCGGGACATCAAATCAACATCCGCAACAGTCACCGCCGTGGCCTCACCAAAACGGGTTCCGGTCATGACCAGGAATTCTGTGAAGGCTTTGTATCGCTCCCCCATGCACTCCAGGATCAGACCGAACTCCGCATGGGTGAGGAACCTGGCCTCGTCCTCAGCCTTTTCGCCTGACGGCAACTGCACGCCCCGACAAGGATTGTCCTTCCGGTACCCAAGACGAACCGCAGTTTCCATTGCGGAGAAGATCAGTCCGTGGTTGTTCTTGATGGTCTTAGCCGAACGTCCTTTGGTCTGCATCGTCTTGATCCAGTAGGTCAAATGCCGGTAATCGAGCTTGTCCACTGGGATATGCCCGATCACGTCCGCGATGTGCAGGTTCAGCATGGACTGATACGTGTCGATCGTGCCAACGGAAGGCCGGACCAGAAGGCCAATATGCTCCTGAATCACCGCCGCTACGGTGGGAGCCTTTGTCTGATTGGTCACCATCGCATGCTGGGCAATTTCGAAGGACTGGTTATTGGCGTCGAGCAGCCGCTTCAGAGTGATTGCTTCGGATTCCGAGGGCAGCGTGATGCCCTGTTCCGTGCGGCTGACCGGATCCCGCCAGCACACCATGAAGGACGTCGATCCATCCTTCTTCGTGCGTTTCCGGATGCTGGCCATAGGAAAAATGCTACGCCGCTGTCCACACTTTCGGGCCTTTTGTCCACACTTGCTGCTGAAAAAGCCCCTGACCTGCGGGAATACGGTGCCCGAAGTGGGACTCGAACCCACACACCTTTCGATACTGCATTTTGAGTGCAGCGCGTCTGCCAATTCCGCCATTCGGGCCTCTACCACGCCCGGCAGACCCCCATTCGAGGGAGTCACATATTCATCGGTGCGCGAAACAACTCTACATGCCGATAGGCTGGATCGGAGAACCGGTTGGGACGCCTCCGACCGGTCGGTACGAAGTAGTAGCCAAGGAGCAACCGTGTCTGAATCAAAGGAATCGCCCGCCTCACGTCCCGCCCGACGGGTCGTCGTCGCAGAGGATGAGACATTGATCCGGCTCGACATCGTGGAGATCCTGCAGGGCGAAGGCTACGAGGTGGTGGCAGAGGCCGACAACGGCGAGAAGGCCGTGGCGCTCGCCAAGGAACACAAGCCGGATCTGGTGCTCATGGACGTCAAGATGCCGGTCATGGATGGCATCACCGCGGCGGAGCAGATCGCCAAGGCGCGCATCGCCCCCGTCGTGCTGCTGACCGCGTTCAGCCAGAAGGAACTCGTTGAGCGGGCCCGTGAGGCCGGCGCCATGGCCTACGTGGTCAAGCCGTTCACCCCGGCGGACCTCATGCCGGCCATCGAGATCGCCGTGTCCCGCTATGATGAGATCCGTGCGCTCGAGAACGAGGTGTCGGACCTGCAGGAGCAGTTCGCCACCCGCAAGCTGGTGGAGCGCGCCAAGAGCCTGCTCACCACGAAGATGGGCCTGACCGAACCCGAGGCCTTCCGTTGGATCCAGAAGACCTCGATGGACCGCCGCCTGAGCATGCGCGAGGTCGCCGAGACGATCATCAACCAGGTCAACTGACCCGGCCCGGATCTGCCGGCCCTCCAACGACGCAGAACGACCTGCGACGCAGAAGGACCCCGCCCACCGGGCGGGGTCCTTCCGTTTTTACCGGGTCAGGCGGCTTTATTTCTTGCCCTTGACCGGCCAGGGGCCGACCTTCTCCTTGCTGGGCGAGGTGTGGTCGTCGGGGCGCTGCCCGGCGTCGGTGATGTCGCCGACACGGTGCACCTTGATCGAATTGGTCGACCCCGCCTGTCCGGGAGGAGACCCGGCAGCGATGACCACCAGGTCGTCGACCTCGACGAGACCGGATTCAAAGAGGGTCCGGTCAACCTGCGCGGTCATCTCGTCGGTGTGGGCGACGAACTCGACGAGCAGCGGCTGGATGCCCCAGATGAGCGACATGGTATTCAGCGTCGACTGGACCGGCGTGAAGGCGATCATCGGCTTCTTCGGGCGGAGCCGGGAGAGCCGGCGCGCGGAGTCGCCGGACTGCGTGAAGGTGCAGATGTACTTGGCGTCCAGCTGGTCGGCGATCTCGACGGCGGCACGCGTGATGGCGCCGCCGCGGGTCCTGGGCTTGCTGCCCAAGGCGGGAACGCGCTCGAGGCCGTGCTGCTCGGTGGACTCGATGATGTCGTTCATGATCTTCACGGTTTCCATCGGGTACTTGCCCACGCTCGTCTCACCCGAGAGCATGACGGCGTCCGCGCCGTCGAGCACCGCGTTGGCGCAGTCGGAGGCCTCCGCGCGGGTGGGGCGGGGGTTGTCGATCATCGACTCGAGCACCTGCGTGGCGACGATGACCGGCTTGGCCCAGCGGCGGGCCAGTTCGATGGCGCGCTTCTGGACGATCGGCACCTCCTGCAGCGGCAGTTCGACGCCCAGATCTCCGCGTGCCACCATGATGGCGTCGAAGGCGTCGATGATCTCCTCGAGGGCCTCGACGGCCTGCGGCTTCTCGATCTTCGCGATGACCGGAACGCGCCGCCCTTCCTCGTCCATGATCTCGTGGACCCGGTTGACGTCGGAGGCGTTGCGGACGAAGGACAGGGCGACCATGTCGACGCCGGTCTGGATGGCCCAGCGCAGGTCGTCCTCGTCCTTTTCGCTCAGGGCCGGCACGTTGACGGCAACGCCGGGCAGGTTGATGCCCTTGTTATTCGAGACCATGCCGCCGACGACGACCTCGGTGACCACCTTGACGTCGTCAACGGCGGTGGCCCGCAGCGAGACCTTCCCGTCGTCGATGAGCAGCAGGTCCCCGACGTTGACGTCCTGCGGGAGGCCCTTGAACGTGGTGGAGGAAATTTCCTGGGTGCCCAGGATGTCCTCGGTGGTGATGGTGAACACATCTCCGCGCGACAGCGCGTGCGGGCCGTCCGAGAACCGCCCGAGGCGGATCTTGGGGCCCTGGAGGTCGGCGAAGATACCGACCGGCTTGCCGAGCTCGGCCGAGGCCTTCCGGACGTTTTCGTAGGTCTTGGCGTGGACTTCGTAGTCCCCGTGGCTCATGTTCATCCGGGCCACGTCCACCCCGGCCTCAAGCACAGCGAGAGTGTTCTCATAGCTGGCAATAGCCGGACCGAATGTTGCAACAATTTTCGCGCGTCTCATAAAACCTAGCCTAGTCGTGATTTGGGGGGTCGAATGTCAGGGGCGCTCTAAAATGAGCGTGATGGAGCGGTCGGTGGGGGCCACCGGCGCCGGGAGGCGCGTCGAGCCCATGAGCCACTGATCGACGGCGGCGGCGCAGGCGCGCCCCTCGGCGATGGCCCACACGATCAGCGACTGCCCGCGGCCGGCGTCGCCCGCGGCGAAGACGCCGGGGGTGTTCGTCATGTAGTACCCGTCCCGTGCGACGTTGCCGCGCTCGTCGAACGCCGCGTCCACCTGCTCGGTGAGTCCCGCCGGTTCGGGGCCGGTGAACCCGAGGGAGAGGAAGACGAGGTCCGCCGGGATTTCCCGTTCGGTGCCGGCCTTCGCGCGGCGGCGCCCGTCGACGACTTCGGTCTCGGCGACCCGCAGGGCCGTCAGCTTCCCGTTCTCGCCCAGGAACTCCACGGTCGAGGCGAGGTAGGTGCGCTCCCCGCCCTCCTCGTGGGCGCTGGCCACCTCGAAGAGGTTCGGGAAGGTCGGCCAGGGCTGGTCCGGCCGCCGCTCGGAGGGCGGCTGCTGCCCGATGGCGAGGGTGGTGACGGAGGCCGCCTTCTGGCGGTGGGCGGTGCCCAGGCAGTCGGCACCGGTGTCGCCGCCGCCGAGGATGACGACGTGCCTGCCCTCGGCGGAGATCTGGTTGTCGACGGTTTCCCCGGCCACCACCCGGTTGGCCTGCACCAGGTAGTCCATGGCGAAGTGCACGCCCTGGAGCTCCCGGCCCGGGATGGGCAGGTCGCGGGGCACGGTGGCCCCGGTGGCGACGACGACGGCGTCGTACCGGCGCCGCAGCTGGTCCCAGCTGATGTCCCGGCCCACGTCGACGCCGGTGCGAAACCGGGTGCCCTCGGCCCGCATCTGGTCGAGGCGACGCTCGAGGTGGATCTTCTCCATCTTGAAGTCGGGGATGCCGTAGCGCAGCAGCCCGCCGACGCGGTCGTCGCGCTCGTAGACGGCCACGGTGTGCCCGGCGCGGGTGAGCTGCTGGGCTGCGGCGAGGCCGGCGGGGCCGGAGCCGACGACGGCGATGGTGCGCCCGGTCAGGCGCTCGGGAGGGTGCGGCTCCACCATGCCTTCGGCAAAGGCGAGGTCGGCGATCGACACCTCGACCTGTTTGATGGTGACGGCTGGCTGGTTGATGCCCAGCACGCACGAGGCCTCGCACGGGGCAGGGCAGAGCCGGCCGGTGAACTCGGGAAAGTTGTTGGTGGCGTGGAGGCGCTCGACGGCCTCCCGGCCCTTGTCCCGGTAGACCAGGTCGTTCCACTCCGGGATCAGGTTCCCGAGCGGGCAGCCCTGGTGGCAGAACGGGATGCCGCAGTCCATGCAGCGCCCGGCCTGGCTCTTGAGCACCCCCTTCTCCTGCGCCTCGTAGACCTCCTTCCAGTCCATGATGCGCACCGGAACGGGGCGGCGGGGCTGGGTCTCGCGGTCGCGTACCTTCAGAAATCCACGTGGGTCAGCCACCGGTTACCTCCAGGATCTTGGTCCATACTTCTTCGCCGTCGGGGTCGAGCCCCTGCTGGACGGCGCTTGCCCTGGCATCGAGGACGGCGGCGTAGTCGCGGGGCAGCACCTTAGTGAGGCGCCCGACGGTTTCGTCGAAGCGCTCCAGCAGGCTCGCCGCGAGGGCGGACTCGGTCTCCTCGGAGTGCTGGATCAGCAGCCGGCGCACGATCTCGATGTCCTCGGCGTCAAGGGGAACGAGCAGCAGTTCCCCGCTGTCGAGGCTCTGCTTGTTCATCCGGGTCCGGTCGAGGTCGAGGACGAAGGCCGTGCCGCCGGACATGCCGGCACCGAAGTTGCGGCCGGTGCGGCCCAGGATGAGGGCCTGGCCGCCGGTCATGTATTCGCAGCCGTGGTCCCCGATGCCTTCGGCCACCGCCGTGGCCCCGGAGTTGCGCACGAGGAACCGCTCCCCCACCTGTCCGCGGAGGAACATCTCGCCGCTGGTGGCGCCGTAGCCGATCACATTGCCGGCGATCACATTGCGGTCGGCGTGGAAGAGGTTGGCCCGGTCCGGGCGGACGATGATCCGGCCGCCGGAGAGGCCCTTACCGACGTAGTCGTTGGAGTCCCCCAGCAGCCGCAGGGTGATCCCGGCGGGCAGAAAGGCGCCCAGGGACTGCCCGGCCTGCCCGGTGAGGGTCACGTCGATGGTGTCGGTGGCCAGGGTGTCGAGGCCGAACCGCCGCGTCACCTCGTGCCCGAGCATGGTGCCCACCGAGCGGTCGGTGTTGACGACGTCCACGGAGATGCGCACCGGTGAGCGGTTGGCTAGAGCCTCGGCGCTCATGCTGATCAGCCGATTGTCGAAGTGCTTGTCCAGCTCGTGGTTCTGGGTGGTGAGGTTCCGCCGCGGGGTGTCCGGGCCGGTTTCGCCGCCGCGCAGAATCGGCTCGAGGTCGAGCCCGTCGGCCTTCCAGTGGTCGAGCGCCTGCTTCAGATCGAGGACCTCGGTGCGGCCGATGGCCTCCTCGAGGGTACGGAAGCCGAGCTCGGCGAGGATTTCGCGGACCTCCTCGGCGATGAACTCGAAGAAGTTCACCACGAACTCCGGCTTGCCGGTGAAGCGGCTGCGCAGCTCGGGGTTCTGCGTCGCGACGCCCACCGGGCAGGTGTCGAGGTGGCACACGCGCATCATGACGCAGCCCGAGACAACCAGCGGCGCGGTGGCGAAGCCGAACTCCTCGCCTCCCAGCAGGGCGGCGATGACGACGTCGCGCCCGGTCTTCAGCTGACCGTCCACCTGCACGACGACCCGGTCGCGCAGCCCGTTGAGCATCAGGGTCTGCTGGGTTTCCGCAAGCCCGAGCTCCCACGGCATTCCGGCGTGCTTCAGGGAGTTCAGCGGGCTGGCGCCGGTGCCGCCGTCGTGGCCGGAGACCAGCACGACGTCGGCCTTGGCCTTGGTGACTCCGGCGGCCACCGTGCCGATGCCGACCTCGGAGACGAGCTTCACGTGCACCCTGGCCGAGGGGTTCGAGCGCTTCAGGTCGTAGATCAGCTGCGCGAGGTCCTCGATGGAGTAGATGTCGTGGTGCGGCGGCGGCGAGATCAGTCCGACGCCCGGCGTCGAGTGCCGGGTCCGGGCGATCCACGGGTAGACCTTCTGGCTCATCAGCTGTCCGCCCTCGCCGGGCTTGGCTCCCTGGGCCATCTTGATCTGGATGTCGTCGGCGTTGGTCAGGTAGAGGCTGGTGACGCCGAACCGGCCGGAGGCCACCTGCTTGATGGCGGAGCGGCGCTCGGGGTCGAGCAGGCGGTCGGTGTCCTCCCCGCCCTCGCCGGTGTTCGACTTCGCCCCGAGCCGGTTCATGGCGATGGCCAGGGTCTCGTGGGCCTCCTTGGAGATGGAGCCGTAGCTCATGGCGCCGGTGGAGAAGCGCTTCACGATGCTCGAGACGGGCTCGACCTCCTCGAGCGGCACCGGCGGGCGTTCCCCGCCGCGCAGCTTCAGCAGCCCGCGCAGGGTCATCAGCTCACGTGACTGGTCATCGACGCCGCGGGTGTAGGTCTTGAAGATGTCGTACCGGCGTTCACGGGTGGCGTGCTGGAGCCGGAACACCGTCTCCGGGTTGAACAGGTGCGGCGGGCCCTCCCGGCGCCATTGGTACTCCCCGCCGTTGTCGAGGCCGCGGTGCGGGTCCTCGATGCCGTCCTCCGGATAGGCCGCGGCGTGGCGTGCTGCGACCTCCGCGGCGATCACGTCGAGTTCGACGCCGCCCAGCTGGGTCTGCGTGCCGTGGAAGTATTCGTCGACGAGCTCCTGCGCGAGTCCGAGCGCCTCGAAGGTCTGCGCGCCGCAGTAGGAGCTCACTGTGGAGATGCCCATCTTCGACATGATCTTCAGGACGCCCTTGCCCAGGCCCTTGATGAGGTTCGCGACGGCCGCCTCGGCGGTGACGCCGGTGATGTCGCCGTTGCGGACCAGTTCCTCGCAGCTTTCCATGGCGAGGTAGGGGTTCACGGCGGAGGCGCCGTAGCCGATGAGGACCGCGACGTGGTGGACCTCGCGCACGTCGCCCGCCTCGACCACCAGGGAGGTCTTGGTGCGGTTGGCGCTGCGCAGCAGGTGGTGGTGGACGGCGCTGGTGAGCAGCAGCGACGGGATGGGCGCCCACTGGGCGTTGGAGTCGCGGTCCGAGAGGACGACGAACTGCACGCCGCGGTTCAGGGCGCTCGAGACCTGCTCGCAGATCTCGGCCAGCCGCGCCCGCAGCGAAGCCTCTCCCCCGTCGTGCCGGTAGAGCCCGCGCACCCGGACGGTGAGGCGGTCCCCGTCGTCGGATTCGAGGTTGGCGATCTTGGCGAGCTCGTCGTTGTTGATCACCGGGAATTTCAGTGCCACCTGCTTCGAGCGGACCTGCCCGGTGGAGAGCAGGTTGCCGTCGGGGCCGATGGACAGGCCCATGGAGGTGACAAGTTCCTCGCGGATGGAGTCAAGGGGCGGGTTGGTCACCTGCGCAAAGGACTGCACGAAATAGTCGAACAGCAGCCGGGGCCGCTTGGAGAGCACCGCCACGGGCGTGTCGGAGCCCATGGCGCCCAGCGGTTCGGCGCCGGTCCTCGCCATCGGCCCGAGCAGGATCCTCAGTTCCTCCTGGGTGTAGCCGAAGGTCCGCTGCCGGCGGTTGATCGAGGCTTTGGTGTGCACGACGTGCTCGCGCTCGGGCAGGTCCTCGAGGGACATCAGGTTCTCGCGCACCCAGTCGGCCCACGGGTTCGCGGCGGCGACCTCGGCCTTGATCTCCTCGTCCTCGATCAGGCGGCCGATCTCGGTGTCCACCAGGAACATCTTGCCCGGGGAGACCCTCCCCTTGCGGACCACGCGCCCGGGGGCGATGTCGACTACGCCCACCTCGGAGGCCAGGACCACGAGGCCGTCCTCCGTGACCCAGTACCGCGCCGGGCGCAGCCCGTTGCGGTCAAGGACGGCCCCGACGAGCCGGCCGTCGGTGAAGGACACGGCGGCCGGTCCGTCCCAGGGCTCCATGAGCATTGAGTGGTACTGGTAGAAGGCCCGGCGGGCGGGGTCCATGGTGGCGTGGTTTTCCCACGCCTCGGGGATCATCATCATGATCGAGTGGGTGATCGGCCGGCCGGAGAGGGTCAGCAGTTCAGCAACCTCGTCGAAGGAGGCCGAATCGGACGCGCCGGGGGTGCAGATCGGGAAGAGCTCCTCGGGCGAGTCCCCCAGCAGCGGGTTCGCGAGCTGCGACTGCCGCGCCCGCATCCAGTTGCGGTTGCCCTTGACGGTGTTGATCTCCCCGTTGTGCGCGATGGTGCGGAACGGCTGGGCCAGCGGCCAGGAGGGGAAGGTGTTGGTGGAGAACCGGGAGTGGACGATGCCGAGCCGGGTCTTGAACCGGGAATCCGACAGGTCGGGGTAGAACGGCTCAAGCTGGGCGGTGGTGAGCATGCCCTTGTAGACCATCGTCTTGGAGGAGAGCGAGGGGAAGTAGACCCCGTACTTGTTCTGGGCCCGCTTGCGCACCCGGAACGCCATGGCGTCGAGGTCGGTGCCGGCGCCGTCGACGGGGGCGAGGAACACCTGCTCGAAGTGGGGCATGCACGCCCGGGCCATGGCGCCGACGAGGTCGGCGACGATGGGCACGACCCGCCAGCCGAGCACGGCCAGCCCTTCGGACGCGGCGATCGACTCGATGCCGGCGCGCGCCGTTTCCTGCTCCTTGTCCTCGGCCGGGAGGAACGCCGTCCCGACGACGTAGGAGCCGGCCGGCGGCAGGTCGAAGTCGACGACGGCGCGGAAGAACTCGTCAGGGACCTGGGTGAGCAGCCCGGCTCCGTCTCCGGTGCCCTCATCGGCGCCCACGGCGCCGCGGTGTTCGAGGTTGCGCAGCGCGGTCAGGGCGGCGTCGACGATGTCGTGGCCGGGTACACCGCGCAGGGTGGCGATGACCGCCAGCCCGCAGGCGTCCTTCTCGTTCTCCGGGTTGTACAGCCCCGAGACCGGCGGAAGCGCGGCGAAACGCTCGAAGGGCGATGGAACGGTGCCGGTCTCCCCGTCGGACGGAGCGGAGCCGGTGGCCTCCCCCGGAACGGGAGCGGTGTTCGGGTGTTCAGCGGTCATTCGAAGAGTCCTTCCCCCAGAATGGAGCGTCGGGAGGGGACGGCCTTGGCCCCAGGGCGCCCACGGGAGCCGGCGGGCGCCGGTAGTTCTTGTTGATCGAGTGTTCCGGGCAGGCGGTGGCGCGGGCGGAGACAGGTGTCGCCGTGCCGCGCTGGCAAGCCGTAGGTAGCGGCGCCGGAGGGGTGGCCCGGCCGGTACCCGGTGAGCCACGTCGGTGTGGTCCGGAAGCGTCCTTTAGGGGCGGTGGCCCGGGGACTGGATTCGGGAGGCCGAGTCCCGTGGCTCCGCCTTCGCGGGGTCCTGCGACTCGAGGGTCACTGAGGAGCCATGTGTTTCCGAAAGATTACCACGGTCATTTTCCGGCGTCGCCGAACCGTCCGCCCCGTGGACATCCGCGTCGTCCGCGGCGCCGGAGGTGCCCTCCGCGTCGGTGGCCTTCGCGTCGGTGGCGGCGTTCGCTCCGGCCGTCCCGTCGCCAACGGCGTCGGCGGCCGGCTCCCGGCCGGGCAGGTACACCGAGGGGGTGCCGGCCCCGCGCAGGCGGCGGCTGAGGTAGACGAGGATGGCCACGGAGACGAGGAACACCACGATGGAGACCCAGACGTTGAGCCGTGCGGTGATCCCGAACAGGGAGATCATCTCGGCGTCGTCGATCCGCAGCGCCTCGATCCAGACCCGTCCGAGCGTGTAGTACGCGGCGTACAGCCAGAACATCCGCCCGCCGCGCAGCCCGAAGCGGCGGTCGGCCAGCAGCAGCAGCGCCAACCCGGCGAGGTTCCACAGGGACTCGTAGAGGAAGGTGGGGTGGAACAGGGTGCCGGGCTCGGCGGAGGCGGGGAACGACGCGTTGTCGGCGTCGATCTCAAGCCCCCACGGCAGGTCGGTCGGCGCGCCGTACAGCTCCTGGTTGAACCAGTTGCCCCAGCGGCCGATGGCCTGGGCGAGCAGCACCCCGGGGGCGGCGGCGTCGGCGAAGGCCGACAGCCGGATCCCCGCCCGGCGGCAGCCGATCCACGCCCCGACGGCGCCGAGGGCCACGGCGCCCCAGATGCCGAGGCCGCCCAGCCAGATCTGGGGAATGAGCGAGAGGTCCCCGTCGGGGCCGAAGTAGGCGTCGGGCGAGGAGAACACGTGGTAAAGCCGGCCGCCGATGATCCCGAAGGGCACGGCCCAGACGGCGACGTCCCAGACGGCCTCGGGCCGGCCGCCGTAGCGGGCGAATCGCTTCTGCGTCAGCCACAGGGCCAGGATGATGCCCAGCAGGATGCACAGGGCGTAAAGGTGGATGGTCAGCGGGCCGAGGCTGAAGCTCGCCCACTCCGCCGGCGGGCTGGGGATCGACGCCGGGACCGGCAGGGGAAGGGCAGAGGCGGCGTTCATGAGGGGTTCTTTCCGGTTCCGGTGCTGAGGTCCTTGCACAGGGCGGCCACGGCGGGCACCCCGCCGTCGCGCAGTGCTGCCACCAGCGCGGTGCCGACGATGACGCCGTCGGCGTAGCGTGCGATCTCCGCGACCTGCGCGGCACTCGAGACGCCCAGGCCGACGCAGACGCGCTCGGCGCCGGCGGCGTGGGCGTCATCGACGACGGCGCGGGCGGCGGCGCCCACGGAGGTGCGCGCGCCGGTGATGCCCATGACCGAGACGCCGTAGACGAAGCCGCGGCTGGCCTCCACGGTGCTGCGCATCCGGGCGGGCGAGGTCGAGGGCGCCACGAGGAACACGCGGTCCAGGCCGAACTCGTCGGAGACGGCCATCCACTCGGCGGCCTCGTCTGGGATCAGGTCCGGGGTGATCAGTCCGGCCCCGCCGGCCTCGGCCAGGCGGGAGGCGAACTCGCGCACGCCCATGCGCATCACTGGGTTCCAGTAGGTCATGACGAGGACCGGGACATCGGTGGCGCTGGTGATGCCGCGGACGACGTCGAAGATCTGGGGCACGGTGAACCCCGCGGCGAGGGCCTGGACGGTGGCGTCCTGGATGACGCGGCCGTCCATGACCGGGTCGGAGTAGGGGATGCCGATCTCGATCAGGTCGACGCCGTTGGCCGCCATGGCCAGGGCTGCCTCAACGGTGGTGGGCACGTCGGGGAACCCGGCGGGCAGGTAGCCGATCAGGGCCGCGCGCCCCTCGGTGCGCGCCTTCTCGACCGCCGCTGCGGCCTTGGAGGACAGGGTCTTCACAGCTGCTCCCCTTCCTGGGCGATTTCCTGCTCGGCGCTGTCGTCGGGCAGCAGGTCGAAGTACTCCGCCGCCGTCGCGACGTCCTTGTCGCCGCGCCCCGAGAGGTTGACGATGATGACCTTGTCGCCCGCCTGTTCGCCGGGGGCGAGGTCCGCGGCCAGGCGCTGGCCGACCTTCAGCGCCCCGGCCAGGGCGTGAGCGGTTTCGATGGCGGGGATGATTCCCTCGGTGCGGCACAGCAGCTGGAACGCGTCCATGGCCTCGCGGTCGGTGACCGGCTCGTAGGAGGCCCGGCCGATGTCCGCGAGGTAGGCGTGCTCGGGGCCCACACCGGGGTAGTCGAGGCCGGCGGAGATGGAGTGGGACTCCATCGTCTGGCCGTACTCGTCCTGCATGAGGTAGGAGCGGGCGCCGTGGAGCACCCCGGGCCGGCCGAGGGTGATGGTGGCGGCGTGGCGGCCGGTGTCGACGCCGTCGCCGCCGGCCTCGAAGCCGTAGAGGCGCACGGAGGGGTCGTCGAGGAAGCCATGGAAGATGCCGATGGCGTTTGACCCGCCGCCGACGCAGGCGCAGACGGCGTCGGGAAGCTTGCCGGTCTGCTTCAGGATCTGCGCGCGGGCCTCCTCGCCGATCACCTCGTGGAAGTAGCGGACCATCGCCGGGAACGGGTGGGCACCGGCGGCGGTGCCGAGCAGGTAGTGCGTGGTGTCGACATTGGCCACCCAGTCACGCAGGGCGTCGTTGATGGCGTCCTTGAGCGTCTGGGAGCCGTTGGTCACGGGGATGACCTCCGCGCCGAGCAGCTGCATGCGGGCCACGTTCAGGGCCTGCCGCCGGGTGTCCTCGGCACCCATGTAGACGACGCATTCGAGTCCGAGGAGGGCGGCCGCGGTGGCGCTGGCGACCCCGTGCTGGCCGGCGCCGGTCTCGGCGATGACGCGGGTCTTGCCCATGCGCTTGGCCAGCAGGGCCTGCCCGAGCACGTTGTTGATCTTGTGGGACCCGGTGTGGTTCAGGTCCTCCCGCTTGAGGAAGACCCGGACGCCGCCGGCGTGGGCGGCGAAGCTCTTCGCCTCGGTCAGCAGCGACGGCCGGCCGGCGTAGGTGGCGTTGAGTTCGGCGACCTGGGCGGTGAACTCTGGGTCGGCCTTGGCCGCCTCGAAGGTCTCCTGCAGCTCGTCGAGGGCGGCGATGAGCGACTCCGGCATCCAGCGTCCGCCGTAGTCCCCGAAGTAGGGTCCGGGCGCGTGGCGCAGGCTCTCCGGACGGCCCTCGTGGCTCAGGAAGGCCGCTGCGGCGTCGCCGTCGATCTGCGCGGCCGGCTCGGATGCCCGGCCGCCGGTGTGCTGGTGTGTCATGAGCTTTCCTGTTCTGGATCCATCGGGGCCGGCTGCTGCCGGCCGGATTCGCTTCCGCGGGGCCCCGGCGGGGGCTCCTGTGCCCGCCTCAGAGCGGCGGGCGCCTCATCGCTGCTGCAGTCCGGGGAGATCGCGCACCGGCACCGCGCGGAACTGCGCCACCGCGGCCTCCGGGTCCTCCCCGCGGACGAGGGCCTCGCCCACGAGGACCGCCCGGGCACCCTGGGCGGCAAATTCCTCGACGTCGCCGATGCCGCGGACACCGGACTCCGCGACGGTCACGGCGTCCTGCGGGATCCGGCGGGCCAGGTCGGCGAAGACCGACCGGTCGATGTCGAGCGTCTTCAGGTTGCGCACGTTGACGCCGATGATCCGGGATCGCACGGCCGTGGCGCGTTCGACTTCGTCGGCGGTGTGAGTTTCCACGAGGGCGTTCATGCCCAGTTCGTGGGTCAGGCCGAGGAAGTGCTCGAGCTGCGCGTCGCTCAGGGCAGCGACGATGAGCAGGACCAGGTCCGCGCCGTGCGCGCGTGCCTCCCAGATCTGGTAGTCCTCGACGGTGAAGTCCTTGCGGAGCACGGGGATGCGCACACTCGCCCGGACCGCGTCGAGGTCGGCCAGGGAGCCGTGGAACCGGCGCTGTTCGGTCAGGACGCTCACCACTGCGGCGCCGCCGGCCTCATAGCGTGCCGCGAGGGCGGCCGGGTCGGCGATGGCGGCCAGCGCACCCTTGGAGGGGCTGCTGCGCTTGACCTCGGCGATCACCGAAAGGGTGCGTCCGTCGCCGCGCAGCGCGCCCAGGGCGTCGGCCGCCGGTGCCCGGTCGAGGGCGCGGGCGCGCACCTGCGCCAAGGGCGCCTCCGCCGTCCGGGCGCTCAGGTCCTCGCGGACGCCGGAGATGATGTCGTCGAGAACGCTCACCTAGTGGCCGTTGTTCTTGAGCTTCGATCCGCCCACGCCGTAGCCGGCCTTGCGCATGACGAAGCCGACGAGCAGGCCGGCGAACATCACGACGATCCCGATCCAGAACAGCACGGTTCCGGTCTCGAAGTTCCCCTCGGTGCTTGCGAAAATGTAGGCGAACGAGGAGATGGCAGCGCCGAGGATCATGACCAGGACGCAGGTCCACGCCGCCGGGCTGTTGCCATGGCCGATCGTCTCATCACCCATCTGGGCATGGCTCTCAGGCGAGTTCCGGTTCGTGGCTGCGGTCGTGTTCTCTGCCATGGTGATTCTCCTTCTGGGTGTCTTCGTACATTCTGCCATTACTGGCGCCGGTCCACCGACCCGCCGCACCCCTGCACGTCCGGCCTCCGGGACCGGAGTCAGCGGGTCGGGTCCTCCCCGTGCGTGAGCCGGTCCCAGCTGTCGATGTCCGTAGCGTGGGACGACGCCGCCCGGGCCGCCGGAGCCGGCCCGGTGGTCCTCTCGTAGCGCCGGGCCCGCTCCCAGTGCCGGCCCGCCAGGGCCACCCAGACCGCTGCGGCGGCCAGGAGCAGCCCGCTGCCGGCGGCCAGCCAGGGCAGGGCGGTGGCGGCGGCCGTGGCGCCGGCGCCGCCGCTGATGCCGATGGCCTCGCCGATGGCGGGGGCGGCGGCCGCGGCGGGGTCGAGCGCGATGCGGATGCTGGTCAGGAGGATGCCTCCGCCGGCGATGAGCAGGATCGCCGCCACGAACCACCGGGCCACCCGTCCGGCGATGGAGACGGCCAGGGCGGCGGCCAGGGCCACCAGCGCGAAGGCGCTCACCGGGGTGGCGGCCTCACTGCCGGGGACGGCGAGGTCAGGGGTCTGCACCGCCTCCCTGGGCAGGCGCACCTCGAGCCAGGTCTGGGTGGTGGTGCCGAAGGCCAGCAGCGCCACCGCCACGATCACCAGCACCACCGTCCCGCGGCGCTGGCCCCGCGGGGGCCGGTCGGCGCTCATCGCCCGGCCGCCGGAGAGACGGGAACGGAACTGCCGGCCGGGCGGAGGCCGGAGGCGGCCAGGGCGGCCCGGAGCGGGGCGGCGGCCTTGTTGACGGTTTCGAGGGCCTCGTCGGCCAGGACGGAGTCGGCGACGATGCCGCCGCCTGACTGCACGAACGCCCGGCCGTCACGCAGCAGGGCGGAGCGGATGGCGATGGCCAGGTCCATGTCGCCGGCGAAGTCGAGGTAGCCGACGACGCCGCCGTAGATGCCCCGCCGATGGGGTTCGAGCTCATCGATCAGGCGCAGGGCCCGCGGTTTGGGCGCCCCGGAGAGGGTTCCGGCGGGGAAGGTGGCCGCGAGGACGTCGTAGGCGCTCCGGCCCGGGGCGAGGCGCCCGACGACGGTGGAGACCAGGTGCATGATGTGGCTGAACCGTTCGATCTCCATGAACTGGGTGACGTCGACGCTGCCCGGCCGGCAGACCTTCGAGAGGTCGTTGCGGGCCAGGTCCACGAGCATGAGGTGTTCGGCCTTTTCCTTATCGTCGGCCTTTAGCTCCTCCGCCAGCGCCCGGTCCTCCTCCTGGCCGGCCCCGCGGGGGCGCGATCCGGCGATCGGGTGGGTGATGACCTCGTCCCCGGTGACCGTGACCAGGGCCTCGGGCGAAGACCCGACGATCGAGTACTCCCTGCCGTCGGCGTCCTCAAGGCTGAAGAGGTACATGTAGGGGCTCGGGTTGGTGGTGCGCAGGATCCGGTACACGTCGAGCGCCGAAGCGTCGCAGTCGAGTTCGAAGCGGCGCGAGATCACCACCTGGAAGACGTCGCCGTCGACGATCGCCTGCTTTCCGCGCTCGATGGCCGAAAGGTAGAGCGGTTCGTCCCAGCGTTCGCGGACCCGCTGCATCAGTTCCGCCGCGGGTGCGGCGTCGAGCACGGAGACCGGCTGGTCGGCCGGCTCGGCGAGGGCGGCGAGCATGCGCTCGATGCGCGCCACGGCGTCGTGCCAGGCCTCGTCCACCCGCTCGTCGGAGTCGTCGAAGTTAATGGCGTTGGCGACGAGGGTGAGGGAGCCCTCCGAGTTGTCGTGGATGGCCATGTCGGTGACGAGGCACATGGCCAGCTCGGGCAGGTTGAGGTCGTCCTCGGGCGGGCTGGTCAGGCGCTCCCAGTGCCGGACCGCTTCCCAGCCGACGAATCCGACGAGGCCGGAGGTGAACGGGGGAAGCCCGGGGAAGCGTTCGGTGCGCAGCGCCTCGACGGTCAGCCGGACCGCCTCCACGGGGCTGCCCGAGGTGGGCACCCCGGCGGGAGGTTCGCCCAGCCAGTGGGCTTCGCCGCCGCGGGAGGTCAGGGTGGCCCGGGACTTGGAGCCGATGAACGAATACCGTGACCAGACTCCCCCGCCGGCGGCCGACTCCATCAGGAAGGTGCCCGGCCGGCCGTCGGCCAGCCTCCGGTACACCCCAATGGGCGTGTGGGCATCGGCCAGGACCTTCACTGAGACCGGAATGACCCGGCGGTCCGCGGCCAGACGGCGGAACTCCTCGAGGGTGGGGCTAATCGTTCCGAGCTGCTGCATCCGCCTAGCCTTCCTTGCTTCCGTCGGCGCTGCTTCCGTCGGCGCTGCTTCCGGCGGCGACGGCGTCGTCCCTGCTGCCGGTCACGGCGTCGAGTTCCCGGCCGTCGAAGCAGGTGCGGGTGCCGGTGTGGCAGGCCGCGCCGACCTGGTCGACGGCCACGAGCAGGGCGTCGCCGTCGCAGTCGAGGGACACCGACTTCACCCACTGCGTGTGTCCGGAGGTGTCCCCCTTGCGCCAGTACTCCCGGCGGGAACGGGAGTAGAAGGTGACGCGGCCGGTGGTGAGGGTGCGCCGCAGGGCCTCCTCGTCCATCCATCCGAGCATGAGCACCTCGAGGGTGTCGTGCTGCTGCACGATGGCGGCGACGAGTCCGGCGTCGTCGCGCTTGAGCGCGGCGGCGACACCGGGGTCGAGGCGGAGGGCGGGGTCCGCGGCGGTCGGGGGGCCGGACTGTGGAGAAGACATCGGAACCAATTCTAGTGCCGCGCCAACGCGCCCCGCGCAGCGTCCCCACGGAGGCCGCTTCATGCTAGCTTTTCCAGTGATGCGCTACGTAACTCCGTCCCGCGAGGTTCTGGCCGAAACGCTGATGGCGGCAGGCCCTGACTCCCCTACGCTCTGCGACGGGTGGCGGACCCGGGAACTCGCGGCCCACCTCTACCTGCGGGAGCACCGGCCGGCCCACGGGCTGGGCCTGATGGTGAAGCCGCTGGCGCCGGCCGCGGACCGGGCGGTGCGCAGGACGGCCGAGGCCGCGGCGGCCCCCGAGGACTACGCCGCCCTGGTGGAGAAGTTCCGGGCCGGCCCTCCCGCGCTGTCGCCCCTGCGGATCGGCGGGATCGCCCGGAACGCGAACCTCGTCGAGTATTTCGTCCACACCGAGGATGTGCGGCGGGCCGGAAGCCGGTGGGCGCCGCGGGCCCTCGATGAGGGGTACTCATCGACGCTGTGGACCGAGCTGATCAAGCGCGCCGCCCTGCTCTACCGGGGCGTGGACGTGGGTGTCGTGCTGGTGCGCCCCGACGGGCCCCGCCACGTGGCGCGCCGCGCGCCGGTGTCGGTGGCGATCGTCGGCGAACCCTCCGAACTGCTCCTCCACGCCCACGGACGGCGGCGGCAGGCGCTGGTCACCTTCGAGGGCCGGCCCGACGCCGTCGCGCTGCTCGAAAGCGCCGACGTCGGGCCCTGACGGATCCCGGTCTGACGGTCCCGGGTTCCCGGCCCGCCGGCAACCGCCCGGGGTCCTAGCGGACGGGGTACCCGGCGTCCCGGATGGCCTTCTTGACCTGCGCGATGGCGTCGGGAGGCCCGAAGTGGAAGATCGAGGCCGCCAGCACCGCATCGGCCCCGGCCGCCACGGCCGGCGGGAAGTGCTCCGGTGCGCCCGCGCCGCCCGAGGCGATCAGCGGCACCCCGACCGCCGCGCGGACCGCGCGGATCAGTTCGAGGTCGAACCCGTCCTTGGTGCCGTCGGCGTCGATCGAGTTGAGCAGGATCTCCCCGACCCCGCGGTCGGCGGCTTCCCGCGCCCAGGCGACGGCGTCGATCCCGGTGCCGGTGCGCCCGCCGTGCGTGGTCACCTCGAAGCCCGACGGCGTCTGCGTGTCCCGCGTGCGGCGCGCGTCGAGGGAGAGGACCAGCACCTGGGAGCCGAAGTGCCGGGTGATGTCGTCGATGAGGGCCGGCTCGGCCACCGCGGCCGTGTTGATCGAGGCCTTGTCGGCGCCGTAGCGCAGCAGCCGGTCGACGTCGGCGGTGCTGCGGACCCCTCCGCCGACGGTCAGCGGGATGAAGACCTCCTCGGCGGTGCGGCCGACGACGTCGAACGTGGTCTCCCGCTGGGAGGAGGACGCGGTGACGTCGAGGAAGGTCAGTTCGTCCGCCCCGGCTCGGTCGTATCGGTGCGCCAGCTCCACCGGGTCGCCGGCGTCGCGGAGGTCCTCGAACTTCACGCCTTTCACCACGCGGCCGGCGTCGACGTCGAGGCAGGGGATGACTCGGATTGCGACAGCCATGGGAGCCCCCTAGATCCTGCAGGCGTGGATGGTGCTGACGAGGATGGCGCGCGCGCCCAACTCGTAGAGCTCATCCATCACCTGATTGGTCTGGTTGCGCTTGATCATGGAGCGCACGGCGACCCAGTCGGAGTCGCGCAGCGGGGAGATGGTGGGCGACTCCAGGCCCGGGGTGAGGGCGGCGGCCTCGTCGACGAGTTCCTTGCGGATGTCGTAGTCCATCATCACGTACTGGCGGGCCACGAGCACGCCCTGCAGCCGGCGCAGGAGGACGTCGAGCCCGGCGGGCGCCTCGCCCTCGGCCCGGCCGATCAGCACCGCCTCGCTGCGCAGGATGGGCTCGCCGAAGATCTCCATCCCGGCGGCCTTGAGGGTGCTCCCGGTTTCGACGACGTCGGCGATGGCGTCGGCCACCCCGAGGCGGACCGAAGACTCCACGGCGCCGTCGAGGCGGACCACGGTGGCGTCCACGCCCCGCTCGGTGAGGTAGTCCCGCAGCAGCCCGTCGTAGCTGGTGGCCAGGCGCTTACCGGCGAGCTCCTCGAGGGAGGAGAAATCGCCCACCGGCCCGGCGAAGCGGAAGGTGGAGGCACCGAAGCCGAGCTGCAGGAGCTCTTCGGCCTTGACCTGCGCGTCGAGCAGCAGGTCGCGGCCGGTGATGCCGACGTCGAGGGTGCCTGAGCCGACGTAGACGGCGATGTCGCGTGGGCGGAGGAAGAAGAATTCGATGTCGTTGTCCGGGTCGACAAGGACCAGCTCGCGCGGATCGCGGCGCTGGCGGTAGCCGGCCTCGGCCAGCATGGCGGTTGCCGATTCGGACAGCGCGCCCTTGTTGGGAACTGCTACTCGAAGCATTGGGGAGTCTTTCGCTCGAAGAGGATGAGGGTCTGGGATCAGCGCCGCGGTGCGGCTACAGATGCTTGTAGACGTCCTGGAGCGTCAGGCCTTTGGCGAGCATAAGGACCTGCAGGTGGTAGAGCAGCTGGGAGATCTCTTCGGCGGCATTCTCGTTCGACTCGTACTCGGCGGCCATCCACACTTCGGCGGCTTCCTCGACGACCTTCTTGCCGATTCCGTGGACGCCGGAGTCAAGTTCGGCCACGGTCTTGGACCCGGCGGGGCGGGCTGTGGCCTTCGCGCTGAGCTCCTCGAAGAGGGAATCAAAGGTTTTCACCATGCCAACGTTACTGGGTTCCCCGCCGGGTTCCGCATCCGGGGGGCGGGGTGTGACAAAAACCTCCGCCCCCGGGGCCGCGCTTACATCTTCCAGGGGCGCAGGGCGGCCGCAGCGGCGAGGGCCGCCGTGACCGCCTCGTGGCCCTTGTCCTCCTTGGACCCGGGCAGCCCGGCGCGGTCCAGGCCCTGCTGCTCGGTGTCGCAGGTGAGCACGCCGAAGCCGACGGGCACGCCGGTGCGCACGCTGACCTCGGTGAGGCCGTCGGTGGCCGCGGAACAGACGTACTCGAAGTGCGGGGTGCCGCCGCGGATGACGACCCCGAGCGCGACGACGGCGTCGAAGTGCGGTGCCATCCGCGCCGCTGCCACCGGCAGTTCGAAGCTGCCCGGGACCCGCACCTCGGTGGTCTCCACGCCGGCCTCCGCAGCGGCGCGGCGGGCGCCGTCGAGCAGCCCGTCCATGATCTCGGTGTGCCAGCTCGCCGCGATGACCGCCAGTTTCAGCGGGGCCTCCTGCGTGCTGACGCCGCTGATGTCGATAACCGGTGCTCCGTGGCCGCTCATGGGGTTCTCCTTGGTGTTTCTGTGGGGGTTGGGGACGGCGCGGTGTTGGCCGCGGACCGCAGGTGAACGGCCAGGTCCTCGATGGAAATCAGGGGGAGGGAATGCTCGTCGGCGAAGGCCCGCAGGGCCGGCAGGCGCATCATGCCGCCGTCGTCGTGGACCAGCTCGGAGATGACCGCGGCCGGCTGCATGCCTGCCAGCTTGCACAGGTCGATCCCCGCCTCCGTATGGCCGGGGCGCTGGAGTACCCCGCCGGGCGCGGCCCGCAGCGGGAAGACGTGGCCCGGGCGGGTGAGGTCTCCGGCGGAGCTGGCCGGGTCGGCGAGCACGCGGGCGGTGCGGGCCCGGTCGGCGGCGCTGATCCCGGTGGTGACACCGGCCGCCGCGTCGCAGGAGACGGTGTAGGCGGTGCCCTTGGCGTCCTCGTTGACCGCGGTCATGGGCGGCAGGTTCAGGCGGTCCGCGGCCGCCTGCTCGAGCGGAACGCACAGCACGCCCGAGGTGTACCGGATGGTCCAGCCCATCAGCGCGGGGGTTGCCGATTCGGCGGCGAAGATGATGTCGCCTTCGTTTTCGCGGTCGGCGTCGTCGACCACGACGACGGCTCCCCCGGCCGCGATGGCCGCGACCGCCTCGTCGATCCCGTCGAGCCGCACCATGGCGGCTCCGAAGGTCACGTTGTCGCTCCGCGGGCGAAGCCGAGCAGGCGTTCGGTGTACTTGGCCAGCACGTCCATCTCCAGGTTGACCGGGTCTCCGGGAACCTTGGTGCCGAGGCCGGTCTCCGCGAGGGTGGTGGGGATCAGGCCCACCTCGAACCACGGGTCCTGCTCCTCGGGGGCGCTGACCGCGGTGACCGTCAGGGAGACGCCGTCGATCGCAATTGAACCCTTCTCGGCCGCATAGCGGGCCAGGGAGGCGGGCAGCGAGAAGCGGAGGCGGTGCCACGCCCCGAGGTCCTCGCGTTCGCGCAGCACGCCGAGACCGTCGACGTGGCCCTGGACGACGTGCCCGTCGAGCCGGCCTCCGGCGGGGACGCAGCGTTCGAGGTTCACCGCTGCCCCCGGTGTGAGGGCGCCGGTGGTGGTGCGGCGCAGGGTCTCGCCCATGACATCGACCGCGACCCGGGCGCCGTCGAGCTGAACCGCCGTGAGGCAGACCCCGTTGACGGCGATCGAGGCACCCGGGGTCAGGTCGGTGCCGGTGGCGGCGGCCTCGAAGACGAGCACCGCGCTTTCCCCGTCGGCGGCGAGGTCGAGGGAGACGACGCGTCCCTGTTCTGAAACGATTCCGGTGAAGATGGCTTACTCCTGGTTGTGCTGGGGGGTGGACGGGTTTACCGGTATGCCGGTCGCGGTGCCGGCGGAGGTAGGTGCGGCGGCGGTGGTACTTGCGGCGGTGGTACGACCGGTTGCGGTGCGGTCGGCTGCGGTGCCGTCGGCTGCGGCGTCGTCGCCGTCGTCCCCGTCGGCGGGGCGCAGGCGCAGGCGCACGTCCGGCCCGAGCTGGGTGACGGCGCCGCCACCGGCCGGGTCGGGGACCCACCGGTGCGCGGCGGTCAGCGTCGGCACGCCGACCGGCGGGAACATCGGCGTCCCCGCCCCCAGCACCACCGGCGCGATGTAGCTGACCAGCTCATCCACGGTCCCCGCCGCCAGGAACGCCCCGGCGATTCCGGGGCCTCCCTCGACGAGGACGTGCCGGACGCCGTGGCCGTGCAGTTCGGCCAGGGCCGTGGGGACATCGTGGGTGGCCAGCTGGAGGAAGCCCGGTCCGCGCACGGCGGCGTCCTGGGGTACCGGGCGCAGTCCCATCACGGCGCGCAGCGGCTGGGCCGGGGGCGGGCTGCCGGCGTCTCCGGCCGCTCCGGCCTCGTCCGTCGGGACCGGCCTGGCGGTCAGGCGCGGGTTGTCGGCGAGCACCGTGCCGGTGCCGGCGAGCACGGCGTCGACCCTCGCCCGGATGGCGTGGCCGTCGGCGCGGGCCCGGCTGCCGGTGATCCACTGGCTCGTCCCGTCGGCCGCCGCGACCCGGCCGTCGAGGCTCGACGCGGTCTTCAGGGTGACGAACGGCCGCGATTCGGCGGTGGCGCGCAGCCACCGGCCGTTGAGGTGTTCCGACTGTGCCTGGCGGAGGCCGCCGTCGCACTCGATGCCGTGGTCCTGCAGCCAGCGCGCGCCTCCGGCGGCCTGGGCCGTGCGGTCGGGGGCGGCGAAGACCACCCTGCGGATGCCCGCCTCGTGGATGGCCGCGGAGCAGGGTCCGGTGCGGCCCTGGTGGTTGCACGGCTCGAGGGTGACCACCATGGTGCCGCCGGCCGGATCCGCGCCGCGGGAGCGGGCGTCGGCCAGGGCGGCGACCTCGGCGTGGGGCGTACCGGCCCCGCGGTGATACCCGGAGCCGAGCACCTGCCCCTCGGGGCTGAGCACGACCGCGCCGACCAGGGGGTTGGCCCCCCGCACTCCCTGTGCAGCGAGTTCGAGGGCGCGGTCCATGGCCCGGACCTCGGCCGGGTTCACCCCGGCCGGATCCAGCGCCTGCGGATCCTGTGCTGCTGACGTCACAGCGCCTGCTTCACCGGGGCATCGACCGCGGACACCAGCCGGGCCTCCGCCCGCCGGCGCTCGCGGGTCCACACGGCGAATCCAATGATCGTGAAGGCACCGTAGATCAGGTACATGACGGCGCTTGCGTAGTAGCCGGCGCTGAAGAGCAGGGGAACACCGACGATGTCAACGGCGACCCAGATCAGCCAGAATTCGACCCAGCCCTTGGCCATGCCGAAGGTGGCCAGCAGGGAGCCGACGAAGGTCCAGGCGTCGGCCCACACCGGCTCGTACGAGCCCATGGCACGGAACACCGGAGTGAGAGCCACGGTGCCGAGGATCATCCCGGCGACCAGCCCGATGCGCGCCCGGCCGGAGGCCCAGCGGGGGGTGACGGCCGAACCGGCGGCCTGCCGGCCTGCCTGCCACTGGCGCCAGCCGTAGACCGAGACGGCGATGAACATGACCTGACGGCCGGCCTGGCCGAGGAGGTCGACGGTGCCGGCTCCGCCGAAGGCAGAGCCGAGGAAGACGGTCAGGAGCAGGACATTGCCCACGATGCCGACGGGCCAGGCCCAGACGCGCCGGCGCATGCCGCCAAGGACGCTGAGCAGACCGAAAACGTTTCCGATGACCTCACGCAGCAGGAGGGAACTGCTGCCTACGGGGATGCGGGCTTCGAAGAGCCACTGAATTAGATCCATGTCGTTCCTAACCGTCTCAACGGCTCGGGGTGACGACAGCTGGAAGGACTCAGGCCACGCGTGGCGGAGACGCCAGCGTGGACCTCCGCGGCATGGTCCCCCAAGGAGGGGACGCATCCGCGACGTCCTGCTGTTCGTGCTTCTCCCATCCAGACTTTAACTGTCGGTGCCGGAATTTCACCGGCTCAACCGAGGGCTCCCGCGCGGATGCGCAGTCACCACCGGGTCGCGGACTATAACCGCCGGTTCGGAATTACACCGACCCCGGAGCACGTACTTGTATGATTCTTCCACAACGCGCGACCTGGCCGCGTTATTTCCCTCCCGGCGATCACCGGCCGGGGGGTTCCGACGGACCGCGGCCGGTGAAGCCGGAAAAACCGCGCGAAATCCGGCCGCCTTCCACCCTCTTACGTCCCGAAACGGCAGCGCTCCCCCTTTTCCGACGTGGAGATGTGGCGAACGGCACACCCGTGACGCGCGGAATGCGGGCGCGCCGGGGGTCCTGCAGGCGCCTTCGAGGGCCGCAAGGAGTCCCCACACCCCCAACCCCACTGAAACTGCAGCTCACCACGCTTTCCCGGCCGCAT
This sequence comes from Arthrobacter zhaoguopingii, assembly GCF_009828595.1. Classification (GTDB taxonomy): domain Bacteria; phylum Actinomycetota; class Actinomycetes; order Actinomycetales; family Micrococcaceae; genus Arthrobacter_D; species Arthrobacter_D zhaoguopingii. The sequence goes on along the minus strand of NZ_WPNY01000007.1, from coordinate 141,749 downwards.
AACGTGGTGAACTGCATACTCGGCGAGGCGAGGCGAGGGGCGAGGCGCGGGGCGACGGCGGGCGACGGCGGGCGACGGCCGGACGCAGGAATGCCCACCGAAACTGCAGCTCACCACGCTTCGGGGGCCGAAAACGTGGTGAGCTGCGGAATCGAGTGGGCTGGCCCTGGAGACCGGAACTAGGCCTCCGCCGGTGCGGGCTTCCCCTCGGCCGGCTTCGACGGTTCGGCCGACTTAGGACGGGCGTCCACCCCGGCTTCCTTGCGCTGCTGCGGCGTGATCGGCGCCGGAGCGGCGGTCAGCGGATCGTAGCCGCCGCCGGACTTCGGGAACGCGATGACGTCCCGGATCGAGTCGGTGCCGGCGAGCAGGGAGACGACCCGGTCCCAGCCCAGGGCGATGCCGCCGTGGGGAGGCGCGCCGTACTTGAAGCCTTCGAGCAGGAACCCGAACTTCTCCTGGGCTTCCTCGGCGCTCAAACCCATGACGGCGAAGACGCGCTCCTGCACGTCGCGACGGTGGATACGGATGGAGCCGCCGCCGAGCTCGTTGCCGTTGCAGACGATGTCGTAGGCGTACGCCAGCGCGTTCTCGGGATCGGTGTCGAAGGTGTCCATGAACTCGGGCTTGGGCGAGGTGAACGCGTGGTGCACGGCCGTCCAGGCGCCGGCGCCGACGGCGACGTCGCCCGCGGCCACGGCGGCCGAGGCGGGTTCGAACATGGGGGCGTCGACCACCCAGACGAAGGCCCAGTCGCCGTCCTTGATCAGCCCGGTCCGGTGACCGATCTCGACGCGCGCGGCGCCGAGCAGGGCGCGGGAGGAGGTTTTCTCTCCGGCGGCGAAGAAGATGCAGTCACCCGGGTTCGCCCCGGCCGCGGCGGCGAGGCCCTCGCGTTCGGTGTCGTTGAGGTTCTTAGCCACCGGTCCGCGCAGGCTGCCGTCGTCGTCGATCAAGACGTACGCGAGGCCCTTGGCGCCGCGCTGCTTGGCGAATTCCTGCCAAGCGTCGAGTGTGCGGCGGGGCTGGGAGGCTCCCCCGGGCATGACGACGGCGCCGACGTAGGGTGCCTTGAAGACGCCGAAGCCGGTGTCCTTGAAGAACTCGGTGAGCTCGGTGAGTTCGAGCCCGAACCGCAGGTCGGGCTTGTCGGAGCCGTACTTGGCCATGGCGTCGGCGTAGGTCATCCGGCGGATCGGGGTCGGGATTTCGACGTCGATGAGCTTCCACAGCCGGGTGATCAGCTGCTCGCCCAGGGCGATGATGTCGTCCTCCTCGACGAAGCTCGCCTCGATGTCCAGCTGGGTGAACTCGGGCTGGCGGTCGGCGCGGAAGTCCTCGTCGCGGTAGCAGCGCGCGATCTGGTAGTACTTCTCGAACCCGCCGACCTGCAGCAGCTGCTTGAACAGCTGGGGCGACTGGGGCAGGGCATACCAGGAACCGGGGGCCAGACGGGCGGGCACCAGGAAGTCGCGCGCACCCTCGGGGGTGGAGCGGGTGAGGGTCGGGGTCTCGATTTCGACGTAGCCGTCGGCGTGAAGCAGCTCGCGGGCCACCCGGCTGGCTTCGGAGCGCAGGCGCAGGTTCTTCTGGGGCGCTGGGCGGCGCAGGTCGAGGTAGCGGTGCTTCAGGCGCGCCTCCTCGCCGACCTCGACGTGCTCGTCGATCTGGAACGGCAGCGGATCGGCGGTGTTGAGGACGACGACCTGATCGGCCATCACCTCGATCTCACCGGTGGCCAGGGCGGGGTTCTCGTTGCCCTCGGGCCGCTTCTGCACGGTGCCGGTGATCTGCAGGACGTACTCGTTGCGCAGGGTGGAAAAGACCTCCTCCTCGCGGACGACGACCTGGGCCACGCCGGAGGCGTCCCTGAGATCCAGGAAGGCGACGCCGCCGTGGTCCCGGCGCCGGGCCACCCAGCCGGTCAGGGTGACGGTCTGTCCAATATGCCCGGATCCGAGCGAGCCGAGTTCATGCGTGCGCAGCACAGCATTCCTTCCTACCGAAGTACCGCAGGCGGAGCTTCACCTGCTTAGTGTTAGATCAAACGTGTCCGAGTTTACCGGTCCACCGCGGCTGTCCCGGCCAGCAGCCGCACCTCCGACCGGCGGTCCGGCCCGGCACGGCGGTACGGCGGCCACCGGGCCGCATCCCACGAGAGGGCACTGAAGATGAGCAACATTCCGGGGCTGCGGCGTTCAATGGGCGGATTCGACGCCACGACCGTTGGCATCGGGTCGATGATCGGTGCCGGCGTGTTCGTCGTCTTCGGCCCGGCCGCGGCGGCGGCAGGCAGCCTGCTTCCCGCCGCCGTCGTCCTGGCCGGATTCATCGCCTACTGCAACGCCGCCGCCAGTGCCGCCCTTGCCACCGTGCACCCGTCGAGCGGCGGCACCTACATCTACGGCAGGCGCCAGCTGGGGCCGTGGCCGGGCTTCATCGCCGGCTGGAGCTTCGTCACGGGCAAGCTGGCCTCCTGCGCCGCCATGGCCTTCACCTTCGGGCTGTACGCCGCCCCCGGGTACGAGACTCCGGCCGCTGTTGCCGCCGTCGTGGGGCTGACGGCGGTCAACCTGCTCGGCGTCACCCGCACCGCCCTGATGACGCGGGCGGTCGTCGCCCTGGTGGTGCCGGTCCTGGCCTTTGCCGCCGTCGTGGCCTTCGCCGGACCGACGGCCCCGCAGCCGTGGACGCCACCGGCCGGAGGGCCGTGGGGCGTGCTTCAGGCGGCCGGCCTGCTGTTCTTCGCGTTCGCCGGGTATGCCCGCATCGCCACCATGGGCGAGGAGGTGCGCGAGCCCGGCAAGAACATTCCCCGGGCGATCTTCGGTGCCCTCGGGTTCACGCTCGTGCTCTATCTCGTCCTCGCCGCCGCGCTGCTCACGGCCCTGGGCGCCGGGCGGCTGGGCGATTCCGCGGCACCCCTGCGCGACGCCGTCCTCGCGGCCGGTGCTGCCGGCGGCGGGCCCGGGGGAAGCGCCGCCGGAACCGCGGTGCTGGCCGTGACGCTCGCCGCCGCCCTGGCGAGCCTTGGTGCCCTGCTGGCGCTCATCGCCGGGGTGGGCCGCACGACACTCGCCATGGCCCGGGAGGGCGACCTGCCCCGGGCCCTCGCCGGGATCTGGTCCCGGTTCGGGGTGCCGTGGGCGGCGGATACCGCAACCGCCGCCGTCGTGATTGTCCTGCTGCTGACGACGGATGTGCTCACCGTCGTCGGTTTCTCGAGCTTCGGCGTGCTGCTGTACTACGCGGTGGCCAATGCGGCGGCCTTCACCCTCGCCGAGCGCCAGTGGTACGCCCCGAAGATCCTCAACGTCGTCGGCGCCGCGGGGTGCCTGCTGTTGGCGTTCACGCTGCCCGGGGCGTCGGTGCTGACCATGACGGCGATCCTCGCGGTCGGCGTTGCGGGCCGAGCCGTCGTGCTCCGGCGGCGGAACCGGCGTTCCGCCCGCGGCTGACCCGGCCGCGGGCCGACCTTCCGGAGAGAACGTCCCGACGGCGGAAATCGCGCCCGAAAGCGACTTTCGGACCGGAAATAACGGGCTCGCCTGTCGTTTTCGGGCGTACCTGTCGTTTTCGGGCGTTCCTGTCGTTTTCGGGTGCGGCGGCCGCCCTAGGAGACCTGCAGCACCTGCGGGACCAGGTCTTCGGCCGGCGGCGTCCACGAATCCGGATCGGCGGCCTCCTGCGCCCCAGAGCGGATGTCCTTGACCTCGTGGGTGCCGTCGGCAGCGGTGAACCAGACGAAGGGGATGCCGCGGCGGTCGGCGAACTTGATCTGCTTGCCGAACTTCTCGGCGCTGGCAGCCACCTCGGCCGAGATGCCCCGGGCCCGCAGGGACGCGGCGACGTCCTGCGCGGCCGACCAGGAGTCCTCATCGGCAAGGGTCACCAGGACGGCCGTGGGAACCTGCCGGGAGGGGGCCGCGAAGTCCTGGCTGAGGATTCGCGACACGATCCGGGTGACGCCGATGGACAGCCCGACGCCGGGGAAGGTGCGGTTGCCCTTCGCCGCGAGGCTGTCATAGCGCCCGCCGGAGCAGATGGAGCCGAGGCTTTCGTGGCCGTTGAGGACGGTCTCGTACACGGTGCCGGTGTAGTAATCGAGGCCACGGGCGATGCTCAGGTCCGCCACGACGCGCCCCGGCGCCCGCTTGGACGCCTCGGCGATGACCTGCTCAAGCTCGGTCAGCCCTTCCTCCAGCAAGTCGTCGGACACACCGAGCGCCCTGACCTGGGCCACGAAGGACGTATCCGGGGTGCGGATCGCGGCAAGGGCGAGGGCGGCGTCGACCTGGGCGTCGGTGGCGCCGAGCTCCTCACGCAGCAGCTGCCCCACCTTGGCGACGCCGATCTTCTCAAGCTTGTCGATGCTACGCAGCACCGAGGCCGTATCGGTGAGCCCGATGCCACGGTAGAACCCCTCGGCGAGCTTGCGGTTATTGACCCGCAGCGTGAAGTCGGGAATCGGCAGCGCGCCAAGCGCTTCGACGACCACCAGTGCCAGTTCGACGTCGTACCGGAACGGCAGGACACCGTCGCCGACGACGTCGATGTCGGCCTGGGTGAACTCCCGGGCCCGCCCCTCCTGCGGGCGCTCCCCGCGCCAGCACTTCTGGATCTGCGACCGTCGGAAGGGGAAGGCGAGGTGGCCGGCGTTCTCGACGACGTAGCGGGCGAACGGCACGGTGAGGTCGTAGTGAAGGGCCAGGCCCGCCTCGGATGCGGAGGCCTCGTCGGCCTGCAGGCGGGAGACGGCGTAAACCTCCTTGTCGATCTCGCCCTTACGCAGCAGCTGGTCAACGGTCTCAACGGCCCGGGTTTCGATGTTGGAGAAGCCGTGGAGGTCGAACACGCGGCGCAGGGTGTCAAGCACATGCAGCTCGATCAGCCGCTCCTGCGGAAGCCATTCCGGGAAGCCGGACAGTGATGCCTTACGGGCCATGGGCGTTTCTCCTTGCTCGATGCAGCCAGGGAGGCGCTTCCACCGGTGCGGCACTCATTTTAGGGGCTGACCGGGTGCCCGGCGAAAACGCGGTGAAGGCCCCTGGAAGTGCACCGCTACACACGGAACCCCTGCGGCCCCCGGAACGATAGACTCCTTATCTCTGAACGAAATGGCGGCGGACCGGTCCGTGCCATCCATCGAGCGAAAGACTTATAGCGGTGACAGACAGTCAGCAATCCGACGAAATGACCATCAACGACGAATCAGTGGCCCAGGACCCCATCGTGGATTCGGCCGTTGACGAGCCAGCGGAGGAGACCGCCAGCGCCGACACCCCCGCCGCTGTGGGTCCGGCCGACGCCGCCCCGGCCGCCGGGGAGCAGACCGCGGCAGCACCGGGAACCGACGCAGCAGCCGTCCCGGCAGCTGCGGTGACCTCGGACAGTGAGACCCCGGCCACCGACACCCAGACAGCTCCGGAGACACCGGCAGCTGCGGACACCCCGGCAGCTCCGGAGACACCGACAGCTGCGGACACCCCGGCAGCTCCGGAGACGCCGGCCGCTACGGACACCCCGGCAGCCGAGGACACCCCGTCAGCTCCAGAGACCCCAGCCGAGGAGACCCCGGCCGCCCCGGCTGCGGAAAGCCCCGCAGCTCCTGCACCGGCCGCCGCCCCGGCAAGGCCAGCCGCACCGGCCGCCCCGCGCGCTCCCCTGCCGACAGCGATGGCGCCGCGGCCGCTGAAGAAGGCTCAGACCCCGCTGGCGGTCCCCCCGGCGCACAGCACTCCGCTGGCCGAGGCGGAGAAGTTCGCCCGCGTCGAGGATGACGGACACGTCTTCCTGCTCCTCAACGGCGAGGAGCATCCGGTCGGCCAGTACCCCGATGCCTCCCGCGAGGAGGCCCTCGCCTACTTCGTGAAGAAGTATGACGACGTCGTCAGCCAGGTCGCGCTGCTTGAGCAGCGAGTCAGGGGCAAGGCGCCGTCGGCGGACATGCTGAAGACCGCCAAGCACCTGCGCAGCCAGGTGTCCGAGCACAAGCTCGTCGGCGACGTCGCGGCCCTCGAGGCGCGGATCGACATGCTGACCGAGGCCATCTCGGGCCTTGAGAAGGCCGAGCGGGCCGTCCAGGACGAGCTCAAGGCCAAGGAACTCGCTGCCCGCGAGGCGATCGTCGCCGAGGCGGAGGAACTGGCGGGCCGCGACCCGGCGACCGTCCAGTGGAAGGTCAGCAGCACGCGCATGAACGAGCTGTTCGAGCTGTGGAAGGCCGCGCAGAAGAACGGCCCGCGGCTGGGCCGCGGCACCGAGGATGCCCTGTGGAAGCGGTTCCGCTCCGCCCGGACGATCTTCGACCGGCACCGCCGCGCGTACTTCTCCCAGCTGGACAGCGATAACGCCGAGGCCAAGCGAGCCAAGGAGACGCTGATCGCCCGCGCCGAGAGCCTCTCCAGTTCAACCGACTGGGGTGCAACGGCTGCCGAATACCGCCGCCTGATGGACGAGTGGAAGGCCTCGAAGCGGGCCAGCCGCAAGGACGACGACGCCCTGTGGGCGCGGTTCCGCGCCGCTCAGGACCGCTTCTTCGAGGCCCGCAAGTCGGCCAACGAAGCGGTCGACGAGGAGTACGGCGCGAACCTGGTGGCCAAGGAGGCCCTCCTGAAGGAGGCCGCCGCGCTTCTGCCGGTGAAGGACGTCGCCGCGGCCAAAAAGGCGCTGCAGTCGATCCGGGACCGCTGGGAGGAGGCGGGCAAGGTGCCGCGCGCCGACATCGGAAGGATGGACGCCGGCCTGCGCCGCGTTGAGGACGCCGTCAAGGCCGCCGAGGACGAGCACTGGCACAAGACGAATCCCGAGACCAAGGCCCGCACCAACAGTGCGCTGAGCCAGCTGCAGTCCACCATCGCCACACTGAAGGATGACCTGGCGGCGGCCGAGAAGGCAGGGGATGCCAAGCGGATCTCCACCGCGAAGGAAGCCCTCTCCGCCCGCGAGCAGTGGCTCGAGATGCTGCAGCGGTCGGCCCAGGACTTCTCCTAACCCGGGTCCGAACGAAAGCCCCTGGAGCCCGGTTTTCCACATCGGGACCCGGGGGCTTTTGTCTGCCGTGCCGGATTCGGAATGCTTGAGCAATGTCACCGCTGAGCACCGGCTCCGCTGTTCCACCCGTCCGGGTCGTCCGGGACACGTGGGCGCGTGCCGGGCCCGCGGTGCGGCAGCCGCAGGGTGAGGCCGTGCTCTTCCACGCCGGGGACTTCTTCAGCGCAGTCGAGCTTCAGGGAATGACCTTCGACGGCCTGGTCCGGCGGGTCTACCGGGACACCTACCGGCGCACCGACTGCCCGGAGGATGCGGTGGCGCGCGCCTGTGCCGCAGCGAACGCGCTTCCGGGACCGCTGCGCGGCCGGGTGGCGCTGGCCCGCCAGTGCGCAGCCTGGGTGTACGGGTGTGCACCGCCGCCGCCGCTCCTGAGCGTGGTCACGGACCACCGCCGGCGCACCACCGCGGTCCCTGCGTTCGGTGCCACCACGATGCACCAGGTGGCGCTGGGGCCCTTCGACGTCAACCTCGTCGGCGGCGTGCCGGTGACGACGCCGCTGCGCACCGCCCTCGACATCGCAATCCACGGTCCCGAGGCGACCGCCATCGACATCCTGGCCGCCCTGGCCTCCGCGCCGGGTCTCGAGTGTCCCCTGCGGCTGGTGGAGGCGGCTCTGGCGAGCACACGCAGGGTGCCGGGCAAGGCCCGTGCCCTCGCCCGCCTCGGGCAGGCCGGCGGCACGGGTGTCCGGGAGGCCTCCCCCCACGGAACGCCTCCTGCGCGGCGCCGGGCATAGGCAGCCGTCGTCAGGCATCCGTCACCGGGCATCCGTCACGCAGTCTCGGGCGCCGGGTGGCCGGGCCCGCGGCAGGCGGTCCTAGGTGCGGCGCTGCGAGCCGGTCGTCCGGTAGACGTCGAATACGCCGTCGATCCGCCGCACGGCGGCCAGCACGTGGTTGAGGTACTTCGGGTCGCCCATCTCGAAGGCGAACTTCGACATGGCAACCCGGTCCGAGGAGGTGTTGACGCTCGCGGCGAGGATGTTGACCTGGTTCTCCGAAAGCACCCGGGTCACGTCGGAGAGCAGACTCTTCCGGTCCAGCGCCTCCACCTGGATCTCCACGAGGAACACGCTGGACTGGGTCGGCGCCCACTCGACCGGCACGATCCGGTCCGGCTGGTCCCGCAGCTCCTGGACGTTCCGGCAGTCCGAGCGGTGCACCGACACCCCTGAGCCGCGGGTGACGAATCCGATGATCGGATCGGGGGGAACGGGCGTGCAGCACCTGGCGAGCTTCACCCAGACGTCGCCGACGCCGCGCACCGTCACCCCGGAGTCGGAGAACTTGGGCCGGCGCGGCTGGCTGGCGACCGCGGGCTCGGCCAGGTCCTCCTCGGCCTCCTGGTGGCCGCCCATGAGTGCCACGAGGTGCTCGATGACGTTCTGCGCGGAGGTGTGCCCGTCGCCGACCGCTGCGTACAGGGCGGCGATGTCCTGGTGGTGGAGTTCCTGGGCCACGGAGAGCAGCGCGGTATGGGTCATCATCCGCTGCAGGGGCAGGTTCTGCTTGCGCATGGCGCGGGTGAGCAGGTCCTTGCCCTTGTCGATGGCCTCCTCGCGGCGCTCCTTCGTGAACCACTGCCGGATCTTGTTCCGGGCCCGCGGGCTCTTGACGAAGCCCTGCCAGTCTTGGCTCGGCCCGGCGCCCTCGGCCTTGGAGGTGAAGATTTCGACCCAGTCACCGTGGTTCAGTTCGCTGTTTAGCGGCACCAGCTTGCCGTTGACGCGGGCGCCGATCGTCCGGTGCCCCACCTCGGTGTGCACCGCGTAGGCGAAGTCGACGGGGGTCGAGCCGGCCGGCAGGGCCATCACCTCGCCCTTCGGGGTGAAGACGAACACCTCGCGGGCGTTGATCTCGAAGCGCAGCGAATCGAGGAACTCGTTGGGGTCGGCCGTCTCCTGCTGCCAGTCGACCAGGCTGCGCAGCCAGCCGAGGTCTCCGCTGTCGGGGGCCTCGGCGGCCTTTCCTGCCCCGTTCTTGTACTTCCAGTGCGCCGCCACACCGTACTCGGCCCGCCGGTGCATGTCGTGGGTGCGGATCTGGATCTCGACGGGCTTGCCGCCGGGGCCGATCACCGTGGTGTGGAGGGACTGGTACATGTTGAACTTCGGCATCGCAATGTAGTCCTTGAACCTGCCGGGCAGCGGATTCCAGCGCGAATGCAGCGAGCCGAGGGTGGCATAACAGTCGCGGACGCTGTCCACGAGGACACGGACGCCCATGAGGTCATGGATGTCGTCGAAGTCCTTCCCCCGGACGATCATCTTCTGGTAAATCGAGTAGTAGTGCTTGGGCCGGCCGGTGATGGTGGCCTTGATCTTCACCGCGCGCAGGTCTTCGTCGATCTGGTCGCGGATCAGGTTGAGGTGCTTTTCGCGCTCGGGGGTGCGGTCCCCGACCATCCTCACGATCTCCTCGTACACCTTCGGGTGGAGGGCGGCGAAGGAAAGGTCCTCGAGCTCCCACTTGATGGTATTCATGCCGAGCCGGTGAGCCAGCGGGGCGAAGATCTCGAGGGTTTCCCGGGCCTTCCGGGCCGAGGATTCGGGTGAGACGAAGCGCCAGGTGCGGGCGTTGTGGAGGCGGTCGGCGAGCTTGATGACGAGCACCCGGATGTCTTTGGCCATGGCCACGACCATCTTGCGGACCGTTTCAGCCTGCGCCGCGTCGCCGAAGGAGACCTTGTCCAGCTTGGTGACGCCGTCGACGAGCATGGCGACCTCGGCGCCGAAGTCCCGGCGCAGCTCATCGAGGGTGTAGGCGGTGTCCTCGACGGTGTCGTGGAGCAGCGCCGCGGCCAGGGTGGTCCCCGACATGCCGAGCTCGGCCAAAATCGTCGCGACGGCCACGGGGTGGGTGATGTACGGGTCCCCGCTCTTGCGCATCTGGCCTTCGTGGCTGCGCTCGGCGACGAGGTAGGCGCGCTGGATGAGGTCCAGGTCCTCCTTGGGGTTGTTGGCCCGCACCGTGCGCAGCAGCGGCTCCAGCACCGGCGAGTAGCCGCTCGATCCGCGCCCGGTCAGCCGGGCGATCCGGGCGCGGGTACGCCCGCGGCGGCCGGGGGTGGGCGGTTCGGACCCGGGCATGCGGGACGGAGCGGCCGGTGCGGCTGCGGGAGCGGCCGATGCGGCTGCGGGAGCGGCCGATGCGGCTGCGGGAGCGGCCGGTGCGGCTGCGGGAGCGGCCGGAGCGACCGGCGCCGCACTCCAGTTCGGTCCGGCGGCCGGAGCGGCGGACGGCGGACCGGGAACAGGACGCGGCGAAGCGGCCGGCGGTGGTGTCCGGCCGGTGGTGGACCGCTCTGCGGGTGTTACCGCTTCAGCCATTTCAGCCCTTATCCTCAGCGCGTCGGCTACCTCTCATGCCCTTCGGGAGTGCACACCGTTAAGTCTAGCGGTGCCGGCGGCGCACGAGCTGCACCGCCGGCACCTCCGGATCAGGCGTTTGCGGCCTCGAGGGCCCGCCGCTGCCGGACTGTCTTTTCCTGCTCCTTGATCTCCGGCTCATTCAGCCGCAGCCACGCGTACATCGGCGCGGCGATGAAGATGGTGCTCAGGGTGCCCAGGATGATGCCGATGAACAGCGCCAGGGACAGGTCCCGAAGCGTTCCGGCGCCGAGGAGGTAGGCGCCGATGAACAGGATGGAGGCGACCGGCAGCACGGCCACGACCGAGGTGTTGATGGAGCGCACCAGCGTCTGGTTGACCGCGAGGTTCACCTGCTCGGCGAAGGTGCGCTTGGAGGTCACGGAGAGCTCCGCGGTGTTCTCCCGGATCTTGTCGAACACCACCACCGTGTCGTACAGGGCGTAGCTGAGGATCGTGAGGAAGCCGATGATCGCCGAGGGGGTCACCTCGAAGTCGCTGAGCGAGTACAGGCCGGCGGTCACGACCATGACGACCACCAGGGCGCTCATGGCGGCCAGCGACATCTTCCAGGTGCGGAAGTACAGGGCCATGAGCACCGCGGCCAGCAGGACGAACACCACCAGGCCGATCAGCGCCTGCCGGCTGACGTCCTCGCCCCAGGTGGGCCCGACGAAGCTCGAGGTCACCTGTTCGGGCCCCACGCCGTACGCTTCCACGAGGTTGTCCCGCACGCTCAGCGTCTGGTCGTCGCTGAGCCGCTCGGTCTGGACACGGATGGTCTCGGCCGCGATGTTGGTGACCCGCGGGACGGCCCCGGGGACGACGTCGGTGACCGCCTGCTCCCCCACCGCAATGTCGGTGTTTTCGGTATCGGAGACGGTGAACTCGGAGCCGCCGCGGAAGTCGATGCCCAGGTTGAACCCACCCTTGACCACCGGGATGATCAGGGAGAGGAGCACGGCGGCTGCGGCGATGATGAACCAGAGCTTCCGCTTGGCCACGAAGGGGTAGGACCGCTTGCCGGAATAGAGCTCGTTACCGAAGTCGGCGAAGCTGCTGCGCTTCATCGGTTTTCTTCTTTCTCTTCGGCGGGGCCGCGTCCGGCCAATGCCTTCTGCTGCTCCGCGATGCGACGCTCGGCAATGGTCATGCGGCGTTCCGCCTCGCCGGCGGCCGCCTTGTTCTTCGTCTTGGCTGCCACGGCCGGCCGGGCGGCCGTCTCGGCGGGGCTGCGGAAGCGTCCGGCTCCGCGGTAGAGCGACGCCACGCCCAGCCGTTCCGGGTCCAGCCCGGACCACTTGTGGCCCTCTCCGAAGAACCGGGTCCGTGCCAGCAGGCGCAGGACCGGGTGGGTGAACAGGAAGACGACGATGAGGTCCGCGATGGCCGTGAGGCCCAGGGTGAAGGCGAAGCCGCGGACGTTGCCAACGGCCACGAAGTAGAGGACAAGGGCGGCGAGGAGGTTGACCGCCTTGGAGGCGAGCACCGTCCGCTTCGCGCGGCGCCACCCGTTCTCCACGGCGGAGATCATGCCCCTGCCCTCACGCAGTTCGTCGCGGATCCGCTCGAAGTACACGATGAAGGAGTCGGCGGTCTGTCCGATGGCCACGATCAGGCCCGCCACACCCGCCAGCGACAGCCGATAGTTCTCGGTCCAGCCCAGGATCGCGATGGCCAGGTAGGTCAGCACGCCGGCCACGACGAGCGAGGCGATGGTGACCAGGCCGAGCATACGGTACTGGAACATCGAGTAAACGGCCACGAGCACCAGGCCGATCAGGCCCGCGATAAGGCCAAGGCGCAGCTGGTCGGCGCCGAGGGTCGCGGAGATCTGCTGCTCGCTCTGGATCTCGAAACTGATCGGCAGGGCGCCGTACTTCAGCTGCTCGGCGAGGGTGGCGGCCGATTCCTCGGTGAAGCTGCCGCTGATGCTCGGGTTGCCGTCGGGGATCACGGCGTTCGTCGTCGGGGCGGACACGATCCGGCCGTCGAGGACGATGGCGAACTGGTTGCGCGGGTCGCCCTGGCCGATTGCGAAGAGCCGCTCGGTGACGTCACGGAAGACCTTCGTGGCGTCGTCGTTGAAGTCGATGTTGACGACCCAGCTGTTGAGGGACTGTCCCTGCTGGCCGCGGGCGAGCCCGTGGGTCGCGCCGTCGATGTCGGTGCCGGGCACCTCGACTGGCCCCAGGATGTACTTGCCCTGGGTTTCGGGCTCGCAGGCGACCATCGGCTGGTCGGCGGGAGCCGGTTCGGTCCTCGGCTCAAGCGCGGCGGGGTCGAGGCAGTCAAGGGTCTCGAACGCGGTGAAGATCTCCGGGGTGATCCAGTTGGGGTCGCTGGCGTTGGTGGGCTCGGCCGTGGGCTTGGGCAGCTGGTCGGCGGGCGTGGGGGTCTCCGCGGCGGGCGCCTGGCCCGGTCCGCCCGCGAGCACGGGGCGGAATTCAAGCTGCGCCGAGGCCCGGATCAGCTCACGGGTCTCGGAGTCGGGGGTCCCCGGGAGGGAGACGATGACGTTCCGGCCGGACTGGGTGGAGATCTCGGCTTCTGCCACGCCGCTGCCGTCGACCCGCTGGCGGATGATCTCCACGGCCTGGTTCAGCTGTTCGGGGCTGATCTCGGAGCCGCCGCCCTGGAGCTTGGGCGAGAGGATCAGCTGCGTGCCGCCCTCGAGGTCGAGGGCGAGCTTCGGGGTCCAGCTTGCGTTGCTCCAGACGGAGCCGGCGCCCAGCAGCGCGGCGAGCAGAGCAAGAAGTACGCCCAGCCAGACGAGGGTTCGTTTGGCTGCCGTGCCGGGGCCGGTACGTGGCATTGTCGATTGTCCTTAGGAGTGGAGCGCGGTGTCCGCGCCGTGCCGGTGGGACCCGGCCGCCGGGACTGCCCGGGGCCGGGGCCGCGTGCTAGTTGTCGTTGTTCCTGTTGTTCTCGCGGTTGAGGCGCGCCACGGTTTCCTCGGGGGTTTCGGCGGCGGTGCTTCCCCCGGTGCCGGCGGCCCCGGTGGTGGCGATGGTGTCCGGCGCGGCAACCGAGGGCTCGTCAGCGAGGTCCTCTGCCGGCTCCTGCCGGACGACCTTGCTCAGGGCCTGGGTGTGCACGGTGGCCGTGTTGCCCGGGGAGAGTTCGATGACGGCCTTGTTGTTCTCCTGATCGATCGACACGATGGTCCCGAAGAGACCGAACTGGGTCATCACCTCGGTGCCGGGCTCCATCTGCGAACGCATCTCGGTGACCTGCTGCTTGGCCTTGCGCTGCCGGCGGAACATGGAGAAGATCAGAAACGCCAGCGCGAGCGGCAGGATCAGGTTGAAGATGTCGAACGAAGAACCGGCGGCATCGCCGGCTTCCGTGGCGGTCGAAGCTACTACGTTTGCGAACACAGAAAAGTTCCGTTCCTATAACTGGGGTCGGCACAGCCGGCGCAGATTCAGCCGGCTCACGCCGCGTGTCCTCCCAGTGTAAAGGGAAACCGGCCCCCGGCCGGTCAGGCGGGGTCAGGTCATCCAGTCCCCGGCCGGGTCCCCGCCGGAAACCTCCTCCTCCTGCGCGGCGGTGAAGAGGTCCTCGGGCATCGCTGCGGCCACCGAGGGCGGCATCACCAGCCCGAGGTGGTGCCAGGCCGCGGCAGTGGCGATCCTGCCGCGCGGGGTGCGCCCGAGCATGCCCTCGCGCACCAGGTACGGCTCGGCGACCGTCTCGACGGTCTCCGGTTCCTCCCCGACGGCGATGGCGAGCGTCGACAGGCCCACCGGTCCGCCGTTGAACTTGGTGATCAGGGCGGTCAGCACGGAGCGGTCGAGCCGGTCCAGGCCCTTCTCGTCAACCTCGTACATGTCCAGGGCCGCCCCGGCGCTGCCGGCGTCGATCAGGTCGATGCCGTGGACGAGCGCCCAGTCGCGCACCCGGCGCAGCAGGCGGTTCGCGATGCGCGGGGTGCCCCGGGAGCGGCCGGCGATCTCGGCGAAGGCGGCCGAGTTGACCTTCATGTCCATGAGCATGGCCGAGCGGCGCAGCACCAGTTCGAGCTCGTCGGTGGAGTAGAACTCGAGGTGGCCGGTGAAGCCGAAGCGGTCGCGCAGCGGCCCGGGCAGCAGCCCGGCCCGGGTGGTGGCGCCGACGAGGGTGAAAGGGGGGAGGTCAAGCGGGATGGCCGTGGCGCCGGGGCCCTTGCCGACGACGATGTCGACGCGGAAGTCCTCCATCGCCATGTAGAGCATCTCCTCCGCCGGACGGGACATCCGGTGGATTTCGTCGAGGAACAGCACCTCGCCCTCGGTGAGCGAGGAAAGGATCGCAGCGAGGTCTCCGGCGTGCTGGATCGCCGGGCCCGAGGAGATGCGCAGCGGGGCGTTCATCTCGGCGGCGATGATCATGGCGAGCGTGGTCTTGCCCAGCCCGGGCGGGCCGGAGAGCAGCACGTGGTCGGCGCTGCGGCCCCGGAGCCGTGAGGCCTCGAGCACGAGGGACAGCTGCCGGCGCACGCGTTTCTGGCCGACGAAGTCGTCGAGGTTCTTCGGCCGGAGCGCAGCCTCGACGGCGCGGTCCTCGGGGTCGGAGCCGGCCGCGACCAGCGGAGCGTCGCCGGGCTGCTGCGCGGGTGCCATCAGAGGCTCTTCGCCCGGGCCGAGCTCCGCGCGCCGTCGGAGCCGAGCCGGCGGAGGGTGAGCTTGAGGATCTGGGCGACGTCGCCGGTGGCCGCGACCTCTGGCGCCTCGGCGGTGGCGGCGTCGATGGCGGCCCCGGCGTCCTTCTCGGACCAGCCAAGGCCGATCATGGCGGTGAGCACCTGGCCCTGCCAGGTGTTCTTCGGCACGCCGGGCGCTTCGAGGGGCACCAGCTTGCCGGCGAGTTCGAGGACGATCCTGCGCGCCCCTTTGGGCCCGATGCCGGGCACCTTGCTGAAGGCCTTGTCGTCCCCGGAGGATGCGGCGATGCGGATGGCTTCGGGGGTGTGCACGGCGAGCACGGCCAGGGCGAGCCGCGGGCCGACGCCGCTGATGGCCAGCAACGTGTCGAAGACCTCCCGCTGCTCGGCGTCCTCGAAGCCGAAGAGGGTCATCGAGTCCTCGCGTACGACCATCGTGGTGAAGACCTGGGCCTCGCCGCCCACCCGGAGCGTGGCCAGGGTCTGCGGCGTCGCCTGGACCTGCATGCCGAAACCGTGAACGTCGAGCACGGCGGACTGCAGGCCCACGGAGGCCACCGTGCCGCGGAGGGAACTGATCATGTCGGGGAGCTCCAGAGAGGTGTTGGGATCGATCGCCCGAACCAGCGTCCGAACATACTTTCTATTACGTTACCGGTCCGGGGCCCCGGGCGTGCAACGCCACACCGGTCCGTCCGTGGGCCGGCGGGTCCTCCGCGGTGCCAGTCAGCGACGCCGGGCCCTCGCCTCAGCCTCGGCCCACATGCGCTGGGCAGGCGTGGCGGCTCCCGCACCGGCGGCGGCGGCCGCACCCTGCAGGCCCACCCCCCTGCGCCAGGCGTGGGTGATGGCCAGGGCCAGGGCGTCGGCGGCGTCGGCCGGCCGCGGCGGGGCGTCGAGCCGCAGGATCTTGGTGACCATTTTGGTGACGGCCACCTTGTCGGACTGCCCGTTGCCGGTCACCGCGGCCTTGACCTCGGTGGGGGTGTGCAGTGCAACGGGGATTCCACGCCGGGCCGCGGCGGCGATGACCACTCCGGAGGCCTGGGCGGTTCCCATCACGGTGCTGACATTGAGCTGGCTGAAGACCCGTTCGACGGCCAGCACATGAGGGGAGTGAAGGTCGAGCCACTCATCGACGGCCTCGGCGATGACCAGAAGCCGCTGGTCGAGGCTGCGTCCGGCCTCCGTGCCGACCACGCCCACGGCGACCAGCGTCGAGTGCCGGTTCGGTTCGACGTCGACGACGGCCAGTCCGCACCGGGTCAGCCCGGGGTCGATGCCCATAACGCGGATCGTCACGGCGCCTCCTCCCCGAGGCCTTCCCGGCAGCTGCTAATCGTCGGTCTCGAGTTCGGCGAGGACCTCTTCGGAGAGGTCGGCGTTGGAGTAGACGTTCTGCACGTCGTCGAGCTCTTCGAGGGCGTCAACGAGCTTGAGGAACTTCTTCGCGCCGTCGACGTCGAGCTGGACCTGCATCGAGGGGACGAATTCAGCCTCGTCCGTGTCGTATTCGATGCCGTTCTCCTCGAGCGCGGCCACTACGGCCCGCAGGTCCTGGGGTTCGGAGACCACCTCGAAGGTGTCGGCGGACTCCTTGACCTCCTCGGCGCCGGCATCGAGGACCGCCATCAGGACATCGTCCTCGGACAGGCCGTTCTTGGGCAGGGTGACGACGCCCTTGCGGGTGAACAGGTAGGCGACCGACCCCGGATCGGCGACGCTGCCGCCGTTGCGGGTGATGCCGAGGCGGACCTCGGAGGCGGCCCGGTTCTTGTTGTCGGTGAGGCACTCGATGAGCAGGGCCGAGCCCTGGGGCCCGCGCGCCTCGTACATGATGGTCTGATAGTCGACGGCGTCGCCGAGGAGCCCGGCGCCGCGCTTGACGGCGCGGTTGATGTTGTCGATCGGGACCGAGGTCTTCTTCGCCTTGGACACCGCGAGCTCAAGGCCCGGGTTGCCGGCGAGGTCCGCGCCCCCGGCCCGCGCCGCCACCTCGATGTTCTTGATCAGCTTGGCGAAGGACTTCGCGCGCTTGGCGTCGATCGCGGCCTTCTTATGTTTGGTTGTAGCCCATTTAGAGTGCCCCGACATGCCTACGCTTCTCCTCTGATCATTCGAATAAACAACTCGTGGACCCGCCGCTCGCCGGTGACTTCCGGGTGGAAACTCGTCGCGAGCAGGTTGCCCGACCGCACTGCCACAATTCTAGCGACCGTCCCGGACTTATCCGGGCCGCCGTCGCCGGACCCGCCGGGCGGGGGCGTCGCGGGCGCCGGCACCTCGGCGAGGACCTCCACCGAGGGCCCGACCTTCTCCACCCAGGGGGCGCGGATGAACACGGCCCGCACCGGGTCGTCTCCGCCAGCGCCGGCGGTGTCGGCGAGCCCGGTGAAGGCGAGGTCGGTCTCGAAGGATTCGCGCTGGCGGCCGAAGGCATTGCGCCGCACCACGATGTCGAGCCCGCCCAGGGTCTGCTGCGGGTTGCCCTGGCGGTCGGTGGAGGGGTCGGCGATGACGTCGGCGAGCATAATCATGCCGGCGCAGGAACCGTAGGCCGGCAGCCCGCCCAGAATCCGCGCGCGCAGCGGTTCCGCGAGGTCGAAGGCCCGGGTGAGCTTGTCGATCGTCGTGGATTCGCCGCCGGGAAGAATGATCCCGTCGATCCCCTCCAGCTCGGAGGGCCGCCGGACGGCGGTGGCGGTACCGCCGAGCGACTCGATGGTTCGGATATGTTCGCGCACGTCCCCCTGGACGGCCAGCACGCCGATGCGCACGCCTGAGGAGGGCGAAGGTGAGGAAGAGGCCATGGTCCAATTCTAGGTTGTCCCATTCCGCGCCGGGCGCGGGCCCACTGACCGGTTCCCTCCGGTGCTTGCGCTAGGTTTAAAGGCATGAATCCCCTGAGCGTGCTGGTTGGAAAAGCGGTGCGCCGCGCCTCGAGGCTGCGCGGCGGCGGGTCCGCACTGCCGGGCCTTGTGGTGGAACGCCTTGACCCGGGTTTCATGGGAAGGGCCCTGTCCACCCTTGAGCACGGCGTGATGGTGGTCAGCGGCACCAACGGAAAGACCACCACCACCAAGATGGTCGTTGAGCTGCTCGAGGGGCAGGGCCTGAAGGTCTTCACGAACCGCACCGGCAGCAACTTCACCCGGGGCGTCGCTGCGGCCCTGCTGGGCGAGGTGGACTGGCGCGGACGCCTGAATGCCGACATCGCCGTCCTTGAACTCGACGAGGCCCACGCCGTGCACTTCGTGAACCTTGTCCGCCCGAAGTACTCCCTGCTGCTGAACGTCCTGAGGGACCAGCTCGACCGGTTCGGTGAGATCGACGCGACCACCCGCCTGCTGGGCAAGATCGCCGCCGCCACCACCGGCACGGTGATCCTCAACCGCGAGGACCCGCGCGTGGCCGGCCTCGCGCCGACGGTGCGGGACGCCGGCGTGGTCTACTTCGGCCTCGACCCCTCGCTGCGGAGCACCTTCCCGAATGACGACGAACTCCGCGGCGCCACCGGCGTTCCGGCGCCCTCCGACCTCCCTGCCGACGTCGTGTTGGAGCAGGTCGAAGGCAACGGCGCGGTGTTCGGCGTCGGCGGGACATCGGTGCCGGCCGACCTGCGCCTGCGCGGGGTCTACAACATCTTCAATGCGGCCGCTGCCCTGGCCGCGGCCCGCACCGTGCTTGGCGGGGCTGCCGACCAGGATGCCCTGTTCGCCTCGCTGTCGGCCGTCGAACCGGCCTTTGGGCGCGGCGAGAGCGTCACCGTTGACGGCCAGCCCCTCGAACTGGTGCTCGTGAAGAACCCCAGCGGCTTCCGGCTCGGACTGAAGTCCTTCGATCCGGCCGGCACTGCCACGATGATCGCGATCAACGACAACTACGCCGACGGCCGCGACATGTCGTGGCTGTGGGACGTTGACTTCGACTCGCTGCGCGCCGCGGGCGTCGACCACGTCACCGGGGTGCGCGCCTACGACATGGCGCTGCGCCTGAAATACGACGACGTCGAGGTCCGCGGCATCGAGCCCGAGATCCCGGCGGCGCTCAAGGCGTTCATCGCCGCCAGCCCCGGGCAGCCCAAGCGCATCTTCTGCACTTACACGGCGATGCTCGCCGTGCGGCGCGAACTCGCCAAAATTACGACCGTCGAGGTGGTTTCCTGATGTCCAAGGGCACGATTTCCATCCTGCAGCTGTACCCCCGGGAGATGAACATCTACGGCGACTGGGGCAACGTCCTGGTGCTCAAGCAGCGCCTGGCCTGGCACGGGTACGACGCCGTCATCTCCGAACACAACGCAGGAGACAGCTTCCCCGACGACGCCGACCTGATCATCGGCGGCGGCGGCCAGGACAGCGGGCAGCTGGTGATCCAGGAGGACCTGCAGGCCATCGGGCCCCGCCTGCGTGGGCTGGCCGAGGATGGACAGCCCATGCTCGCCATCTGCGGGCTCTACCAGCTGTTCGGCAGGTTCTTTAAGACCGTGGACGGCACGGTGATCCCGGGCATCGGGGTGCTTGACCTTGAGACCCACGGTGGAAAGGAGCGCCTCATCGGCAACGTCGTCGCCACCAGCGGGGAGTTCGGCGAGATCCATGGGTACGAAAACCACAGCGGGCAGACCTTCCTGGGCGCCGGAGTGACGCCGCTGGCCACCGTCACCAAGGGCGAGGGCAACAACGCCCGGGACAACCACGAGGGCGCGCGCCGCCACAACGTGGTGGCAAGCTACCTCCACGGTTCGCTGCTCCCGAAGAACCCGGCGATCGCGGACTTCCTCATCCGGACCGCGGTCGAGCGGAAGTACGGGATCTTCGAGCCGGGCGAGGTCGACGACACCCTCGCCGACCTCGCCCGGCGCCAGGCGGGCAGCCGCCCGCGCTGACCTCGGTCCGCACTGACCTTCGTGCCGGCCCCGCCCGATAGTTCAGCGGGCTGGTCCGGGCTGGTCATCCGGTCCTGAACCGGCCGGTACGGGCCCCGGAGGGGAACCAGTTCCCCGCCGGTGGCGCGGCATGCAAAAGTTAAGGCTTATGAGCAACCCCTTCTTCGAGCCGAGCACGCTCCCCTACCAGCTGCCGCCCTTCGACCGCATCGAGGACGGCCACTACCTGCCGGCCTTCGAGGCGGGATTCGCGGAGCAGCTTGCCGAGATCGAGGCCATCACCGCCAGCCCGGAACCCGCGGATTTCGAGAACACCATCACCGCCCTTGAGCGTTCGGGGCAGGTCCTGCAGCGGGTGGCCGCCGCTTTCCATAACCGTTCCTCGGCCGACTCCACGGCCGCCATCCAGGACATTGAGACGCGCATCGCGCCGCGCCTTGCCGAGCACCAGGACAATATCCACCTCAACCGCGCCCTCTTCGAGCGCCTCAAGGCGGTCCCGGCGGACGGCCTCGACGCCGAACCGGCCCGGTTGCTGGCCGAGTACCTTCGGCGGTTCACGGCCGCGGGCGCCGAACTCGACGACGCCGCCCAGGCCCGGCTGCGGGCGCTGAACGCAGAGCTGTCCGAACTCTCGACCGAGTACCAGCAGCGGCTGCTGCGGGACACCAATGCCTCCGCGCTCCTGCTCGACACCGCGGCCGAGCTCGACGGCCTCCCCGCCGATGACATCGCCGCCGCCGCGGCGGCAGCCGAAGCGGCGGGCCACCCCGGCAGGTACCTGCTCACCCTGATCCTTCCCACCAACCAGCCGGCGATGGCGCTGCTGACCGACCGCGCGGTGCGCCGGCGGCTGTATGAACTGTCGGTGAACCGCGGCTTCAGCGACGGCCCGGATAACACCCTGGAGCTGGCCGCACGCATGGCGGCCCTGCGCGCCGACCGCGCTGCCCTGCTGGGCTTCGACACGTACGCCGCGGCCGCCACGGACGACCAGACCGCACCCTCGCTCGGGGCCATCCGGGAGCGCCTCGCCGCCCTCACCGGTCCCGCCGTGCGCAACGCCCGGGCGGAGGCGGCCGAGCTCGGGGCCGACGCCGGGCACCCGCTCGAGCCGTGGGACTGGGCCTTCCACTCGGAGCGGGTCCGGCGCTCGAAGTACGACGTCGACCTCGCCGCGCTCCGGCCCTACTTCGAGCTGAACCGCGTCCTGAAGGACGGCATCTTCTTCGCGGCCGGGCAGCTGTACGGGCTGCGCTTCACTGAACGACCCGACCTCACCGGCTACCACCCCGAGGTGCAGGTGTGGGAGGTCTTCAACGAGGACGGATCCGGGCTGGGCCTGTTCCTCGGCGACTACTACACGCGCGACACGAAGAACGGGGGCGCCTGGATGAACTCCTTCGTTGACCAGTCCGCGCTCCAGGGCACCCGCGCGGTCGTGGTGAACAACCTGAACATTCCCAAGCCCCCGCCCGGGGAGCCGACGCTGCTCAGCTTCGACGAGGTGGTCACCGCCTTCCACGAATTCGGACACGCCCTGCACGGCCTGTTCTCCAACGTCACCTACCCCACCTTTTCGGGCACCAGCGTTCCGCGTGACTTCGTCGAATATCCATCGCAGGTCAACGAGATGTGGATGCTGTGGCCCGAGGTCGTGGCGAACTACGCCCGCCACCATGAGACCGGGGAGGCCCTCCCGCAGGAGGTCATCGACCGCGTCACGGCGGCGTCGACGTGGGGCGAAGGCTTCGCTACCACCGAGTACCTCGGGGCGACCCTGCTCGATCTGGCCTGGCACTCCCTGCCGCCCGGCACCACCGTTGAGGACCCGTCGGCCTTCGAGCAGCGGGCGCTTCAGGAGGCCGGCGTCGACTTCGCACTGGTTCCCCCGCGCTACCGGACCGGCTATTTTAAGCACATCTTCGCCGGCGGCTATGCCGCCGCCTACTACGCCTATATCTGGAGTGAGGTCCTCGACGCCGACACCGTCGAGTGGTTTCGATCCTCAGGAGGGCTCACCCGGGCCAACGGCGACACCTTCCGCACCGAGCTGCTCTCACGCGGTAACAGCATCGACCCGCTTCAGGCGTTCCGCAACTTCCGGGGCCGGGATGCCGAACTGGAGCCGCTGCTGAAGCGGCGGGGCCTGGCCTGAGCCCGGATGGTCACAATTGCCCAGGTCCAGCGCCTGCACACCGCCTGGTTCGCGGCGCTTGCCACCGCCACCGGCGGAAAGACCTTCTCCACCCACGGGTGCACGTGGGCGTGGCTTCCGGCGCGGTCGCAGCTTCTGCTCCTGTTCCCGGAGGAGGTCTCGCTGGCCGGCATCCGCCCGGGCCTCGCCGAGGGCAGCAGGTTGGGAGCGAAGACGGTGGGCGTCTGGCTGAACGGCGCGGTGCGCAGCAGCGCCCTGTCGTCACTGGGGTTCTCGCCGGGGTGGCAGCCGTGGTGGATGGCCGCGCCCGTCGGGGTACCGGCCGCCTATGAGGACGGCGCCGCCGAACTGTCGACGGAGGTGCCTGAGTATCTCGGGCCGCTGGCCCGGGAACTGCGGGTGGTACGGTCCCAGCCCCGGCAGGCCTGGCACGCCGAGACGAGGGCCGGCGGGAACGTCGTCGGCGCGGCGTACGCGTTCTACCCCTCGGGGGTCCCGGGGCTCCGGGGTCTCGGCGGGATCTTCTCCCTCGAGGTCCTGCCGGAGTACCGCCACCGCGGCCTCGGCACCGCGTTGCTGAGCCGCGCTGCCAAGGCGGCGGCCGCATCCGGGGCCCGGCATCTGGCGGTCAATGCGGCGCCCTCGGGGTCGGAGTTCTTCGCGGCCCGGGGTTTCGACCTCGTGGGCCGGGGCAAGACACTGTGGATGGCACTCTAAGCTCCGGACGGCAGGGCGGACGGCGACCCTAGGCGGCGTCCGGGGCACTGCGGGGACGGAACCGCCGGATGCTGTAGGCGATGAACGCCGCCGCGAGCAGTGCCGACAGAATCAGCCCCGAGCCGACGCTCCAACCGCCGGGTAGCCACCACTGCGCTTCAAGCGGCCACCAGCCGGGTGCGGCCGGCTTGATGCACCAGAGCACGCCGACGAGGGCCAGCACCAGGGCGGCGGCGAAGCTGAGCGCGATGTTGCGCCGGGTCCGAACGCCTCGGGCGGCGGCCGCGAAGGCCCGGGTCTTGACCGGCTGCAGCCACCGGCGGGCCCATTCGTACTGCTGGGCGAGCATGGTGAGGCCGGCAACGAGTGCCAGCAGCCCGGGGCCGGGGAGGACGAGGGCCGCGAGCCCAATGGCCACGAGGAGCCAGCCCACGACCAGCCCGGCCACGCGTTTTGCGCCCCGGGGTCGAGTCCGTCCCGCGAACCGCGCCATTCAAATCCTCCAAAGTGTTAGCCTGCTGCTGCTTCACCGGCCTGCCGGAGTGCCTCGATCCGGCGGAGCTGCCACCGGCCGTGTCAGCTAAACGTTCAGGCCGGCCGCAGAGTTCGCGTCGACCTGGTCGACCTTGCCGCGGAAACGCATCCCGGCCTTGCCGCCGAGCACGGCCCCGATCAGAGGGACGATGACGGCAATGACGAGGGCGATGATCCCACCGGTGGTCAGCGCACCCTCATTGACGGGGATGCGGGGGAAGCCGTTAAGGCCCCCGAGGACGTTGAACTGGCTGCCGGCGACGGCGCCGAGAAGTGCGGTCAGGACCACCGCGATGCCCGTGGCCGTCATCCAGCCGAAGAATGCCGAGCCGAACTTCATTCCGCCGAACTGCCGCCGTTCCTCGGCGGCGATCTCGTCACGTCTACCCTCCGGCGTACTCGGCCCGGAAGTGTTGTGCTGTGCCATGAAACTCTCCTCGAACGTTGCGGTGGATGCGGGTAGATCCGTCCGGGACGCAGGGTGCCGATCGCCGTTTCAACGCCAGTATTCTACCGCTAGATCGCCTAGTAGTAAGCAGGCTTGCCAATTATTTCCGGGGCCCCTAGAGTGGGCGGTGCAAGCAGCCCGGGGCCCCGCGCCCATGACCTCCACTACGGCGCCGCCCACCGCGGCGGAGCCAGTGAACACCTTCGTGAACACCAAGGAGAAACATGATTTCCCAGGAAAACCTGAACGACCTGGCCGCCGGCCGCGGAAACGTGTACACCAATGACGGCAGCAAGCTCGGCTCGATCGGCCAGCTGTATGTCGATGACGAGACCGGGCAGCCCAGCTGGGTCACGGTCAACACCGGCCTGTTCGGCACCTCCGAGTCCTTCGTTCCGCTCCAGGCCGCATCGGTTGACGGCAACGACGTCCGCGTCCCCTACTCCAAGGACCTCGTCAAGGACGCTCCCAAGGTGGAGAAGGACGGCCACCTGAGCCCCGAGGAGGAGGACCGCCTCTACCGGCACTACAGCCTCAACGGCGGCTCCGACGGGACCCGCGGCGCCGACTACGACACCACCGGCACCACCACCGGCCGTGAAGCCGTCGGCCACGACACCTCCGGCCCCACCACCGACGAGGCGATGACCCGCTCGGAGGAGCAGCTGCGCGTGGGCACCGAGTCGCGCGAAGCCGGCCGGGTGCGCCTGCGCAAGTTCGTCGTCTCCGAGAACGTGTCCCAGACGGTTCCGGTGTCGCGCGAAGAGGTCCGCCTCGAGCGTGAGCCGATCACCGATGCCAACCGCGATGCCGCAATGGCCGGTCCGGCCATCAGCGAAGAGGAGCACGAGGTCGTCCTGCACGAGGAGCGGCCCGTCGTGGAGAAGGAAGCCGTTCCGGTCGAACGGGTCCGCCTCGACAAGGAGACAGTGACCGAGCAGCACACGGTCAACGAGGAGGTCCGTAAGGAGCAGATCGAGGCCGACGGCGACCTCGGCCGCGGCCGGCACTGACCCACCCGCCCCCAGAGGGAACGCAGAAGGGGCACCGCCTGGTGGCGGTGCCCCTTCTTTTGTGCCTTGAGCCTGCTGCGCCGGTGGCTACCAGCCGCGCTCGGCGAGGCGGTGCGGCTGCGGCAGCTCGTCGACGTTGATGCCGACCATGGCTTCACCCAGGCCGCGGGAGACCTTGGCGACCATGTCGGGGTCGTCGTGGAAGGTCGTCGCCTTGACGATGGCGGCGGCCCTCTCGGCGGGGTTCCCGGCCTTGAAGATGCCCGAACCGACGAACACGCCGTCGGCGCCGAGCTGCATCATCATGGCGGCGTCGGCGGGGGTTGCAATGCCGCCGGCGGTGAAGAGCACCACCGGCAGGCGGCCCTCCCGGGCGACCTCCTTGACCAGCTCGTAGGGCGCCTGCAGTTCCTTGGCGGCGACGTAGAGTTCGTCCTCGGCCATTGAGGAGAGCCGGGCGATCTCCGAGCGGATCTTGCGCATGTGCATCGTCGCGTTGGAGACGTCGCCGGTGCCGGCCTCGCCCTTGGACCGGATCATTGCCGCACCCTCGTTGAGGCGGCGCAGCGCCTCCCCCAGGTTCGTGGCGCCGCAGACGAAGGGCACCGTGAACTTCCACTTGTCGATGTGGTTGGCGTAGTCCGCCGGGGTCAGCACCTCGGACTCGTCGATGTAGTCGACGCCGAGCGACTGCAGCACCTGCGCCTCGACGAAGTGCCCGATCCGTGCCTTGGCCATCACCGGGATGGACACGGCGTCGATGATGCCGTCGATCATGTCGGGGTCGCTCATGCGCGAGACCCCGCCCTGGGCGCGAATGTCGGCCGGAACCCGCTCGAGGGCCATGACAGCCACCGCGCCGGCATCTTCGGCGATCCGGGCCTGCTCCGGCGTGACGACGTCCATAATCACGCCGCCCTTCAGCATTTCAGCCATTCCGCGCTTGACGCGGCTGCCGCCGGTCGAAGCGGCGGTTGTTGAATTGTCGTCAACGGTGGACACAGAAAGCCCCTAAAGATTGGTAAAAGGTAACGCATCCCATAATACGCCCGGACGGGCCGGCGCACCGCTGCCCGTTCCGGCCCCTTCCGCTGGTTCGGCGCGCCGTCTGGAAAGGGAGGCTACCCTCCCGCGCCGGCGCGCGGGCGCCCGGGTGCCGCCGCCGAGTTTTCCCGAAGCGCCGGGGAGGAGCGCGGCACCATGACCAGCACGGCCGAGGGAAGCAGCGTGACCTCGGCGGGGGCGGGCCCGACCAGTTCCCCGTCGGCGTAGACGTTCAGGCCCGGCGCCGCGGTCAGCCGAATCCGCCGGCCCCGGGAGGAGGCGACGCCCGGCTGGGTGACGTGGGCGCCGCGGAAGGCGCAGAGGAACACGGAGGCGAGGCGGACCCTGCCGCCGCCGCGCAGCCGGACGACGTCGAGTAGGCCGTCGTCAGCGACGGCGTCGGGGGCGATGCGGATGCCGCCGCCGTACTGGCCGACATTGCCGACGGCGACGAACCAGCCGGGAAACTCCTCCCGGTCGCCGTCGACCTCGACGACGAACCCGACGCCCTTCCAGGTGAGAAGTGCCCGCACTCCCCCGGCGAGGTAGCTCAGGGGGCCCAGTCCGACCCGGGCGGCGTTGGCCAGTTCCGCGGCGAAGCCGTCGAACCCGATGTGGGCGACGCCGAGGAACGGCACCCCGTTCACACAACCGAGATCGAGGGGGCGCACCGTCAGGGCCGGCACCGAGCGGACGGCCCTGACGGGGTTGACCGGCAGCCCGAGCCGGCGGACCGTGTCGTTGCCCCGCCCGCCGCCAAGGGTCAGCAGCACCGCGGAGGTGCCCCGGACGCCGGCGGCGACGGCCCCGTGCAGCCCGTCACCGCCGAGGGAGGCGACGAGCGTGCCCGGGCCGGCGGTGGCGGCGGCCGCGCGGGCGTCGGCCAGCCCTTCGGTCACATGCTCGACGACGTCATAGCCCTGCGCGGCCAGGGCACTCCGGACCCGGGCCCGAAATCTCAGGCTCCGGCCGCGGCCGGAGGTCGGGTTGACGATCAGCAGGGCCCGCAGCGGGGCGGGCGCGGCGGCCGGCGGCACGCTCACAGGGCGGTACGGCCGTTGGAAGGCACCGGGTTCAGCCCTGCCCGGCCGGGCGGGGGTCCATCGACTGGCGCCGCACGGCGGCGACCCGCTGAAACACGGTGACCATACTCGCAAGGGCAAGCAGGACCAGGACGCCGAGGAGGAACTCCCCCGGCAGGCCCAGGCCGGTCAGTCCTGCGGTGACGAGCACCGACACGAGCCGCTCGGCGCGTTCGGCGATGCCGACACTGGCGTCGAAGCCGAGCGCCTCGGCCTTGGCCCGGGCATAGGAGACGAGCATTCCGAGGACGAGGCACAGCAGGGCCGCGACCGCCGTCGGGACTGAGTCCCCGCCGGTGAAGTACCAAACGGCCAGGCCCGCGAACACTGCACCGTCGGCCACCCGGTCGAGGGTGGAATCGAGGAAGCTCCCCCAGGGGCCGCCCGGTCCCCGCAGCCGGGCCATGATGCCGTCGATCACGTCGGAGAAGACAAACGCGGTGATGAACAGCGTGCCCCAGAAGAGCTCGCCCTGCGGGTAGAAGACCAGCGCGCCGACGGCGACGCCCGCCGTGCCGGCGATGGTCACGGCGTCAGGGCTGACCCCCCACCGCAGCAGCAGCGCAGCCAGCGGGGTGAACAGGGTCGTAAAAAATGTCCTCGCGTACTTGTTGAGCATGGTTCAGGCACGCCCTTCCGCAGCATTGGCATTCCGCGCACCCGCGGCGGCCCCGGAGGCGGGCCAGCCCTCGGCCACCTGCCGGCGCACCTCGTCCAGGGTCTGCGTCACCGCCTTGGTCTGGGCGATGATGGGCAGGAAGTTCCCGTCCCCGCCCCAGCGGGGGACGACGTGCTGGTGCAGGTGCGCCGCGATGCCCGCACCCCCGGTGCGGCCCTGGTTCATGCCGATGTTGAAGCCGGTGGGGTTGGACACCGTCCGAAGCACCCGCATCGCTGTCTGGGTCAGGTCGGCGAACTCCGCCGTCTCGGCCCCGTCGATATCGGTGTAGTCGGGAAGGTGGCGGTAGGGAACCACCAGGAGGTGGCCGGGATTGTAGGGGTAGAGATTGAGCACCACGTAGCAATGCTCGCCCCGGTGGACGATCAGAGACTCCTCGTCGCTGCGGGTCGGAGCCACGCAGAACGGGCAGTCGTTCTCGCCGGTGACCTGGTCCTGGCCACCCTTGATGTAGGCGAGGCGGTGCGGGGTCCACAGGCGCTGGAAGGCATCGGGCACCCCGGCGAGCTGGAAGTCATCCGTCGCCGCCGCGTCCCCGGGATAGTCCATTCCGGCGTCTGGGGTCCGCTCCATCAGAGAGACTTATCCCGGGTCCGGACCGCATCGACGATGCGCTTCACGGCATCCTCGACGGGCACCTGATTCTCCTGGCTTCCGTCGCGGAAGCGGAACGAGACGGCGCCGGCCTCCTGGTCCTCGCCGCCGGCGATCAGGACGAAGGGCACCTTCTCCTTGCTCGCCGTGCGGATTTTCTTGGGGAACCTGTCCGTGCCGGCGTCGACCTGGGCGCGGATGCCTTCGGCCTTAAGCCGGTCGACGACGTCGTACAGGTAGTCGTTGAATGCCTCCGCCACGGGGACGGCGAGGACCTGCACCGGTGCGAGCCAGGCAGGGAAGGCACCAGCGTAGTGCTCGGTGAGCACGCCCATGAACCGCTCGATCGAGCCGAACAGGGCGCGGTGGATCATCACGGGGCGCTGGCGGGTGCCGTCGGCGGCCTGGTACTCCATCTCAAAGCGCTCGGGCAGGTTGAAGTCGAGCTGGATGGTCGACATCTGCCAGGTGCGGCCGATGGCGTCCTTGGCCTGGACGGAGATCTTGGGGCCGTAGAACGCGGCTCCCCCCGGGTCGGGAACCAGCTCGAGGCCGGACTCCTCGGCCACCTCGGCGAGGGTGCGGGTCGCTTCCTCCCAGATGTCGTCGGCACCGACGGACTTCTCCTCGTTCCGGGTGGAGAGCTCAAGGTAGAAGTCATCGAGCCCGTAGTCCTTGAGGAGCCCCAGGACGAAGTTCAGCGTCCCGGTGAGCTCCTCCTTCATCTGCTCGCGCGTGCAGTAGATGTGGGCGTCGTCCTGGGTCATGCCGCGGACCCGGGTGAGGCCGTGGATGACGCCTGACTTCTCGTACCGGTACACCGAACCGAATTCGAAGAGCCGCAGCGGCAGTTCCCGGTAGGAACGCCCGCGCGACTTGTAGATCAGGTTGTGCATGGGGCAGTTCATCGGCTTGAGGTAGTAGTCCTGCCCGGGCTTGCGCACCGAACCGTCCTCATTGAGCTCCGAGTCAACGTGCATCGGGGGGAACATGCCGTCCCGGTACCAGTCGAGGTGGCCCGACACCTCGTAGAGGTGGCCCTTGGTGATGTGCGGGGTGTAAACGAACTCGTACCCGGCCTCGGTGTGCCGCTGGCGGGAGTAGTCCTCCATCGCCTTGCGGATGACGCCGCCCTTGGGGTGGAACACGGGCAGCCCCGAGCCGAGCTCGTCCGGGAAGGAGAAGAGGTCGAGCTCGGTGCCGAGGCGGCGGTGGTCGCGGCGCTCGGCCTCGGCCAGGCGCTCCCGGTAGGCCACCAGGTCCTCCTTGGTGGGCCAGGCGGTGCCGTAAATCCGCTGCAGCTGCTTGTTCTTCTCGCTGCCGCGCCAGTACGCGGCCGCGGAGCGGGTCAGCGCGAAGGCGTTGGAGATCAGCTTGGTGTTGGGCAGGTGGGGACCACGGCACAGGTCCTCCCAGATAACGTCGCCGGACTTCCGATCGACATTGCCGTAGATCGACAGCCCGCCGGCGCCGACCTCCACGGAGGCGCCCTCCTCGTCGGAGGCATCACCCTTGAGCCCGATCAGTTCGAGTTTGTAGGGTTCGTCGGCCATGGCCAGACGCGCCTCATCCTCGGACACCTCGCGGCGCACGAAGAGCTGGTTCGCGTTGACGATCTTCTGCATCATCTTCTCGAGCTGCTTCAACTCGTCGGGGGTGAACGGCTCGTCGACGTCGAAGTCGTAGTAGAAGCCGTCGGTGATGTAGGGCCCGATGCCGAGCCGGGCACCGGGACGCAGCTGCTGCACCGCCTGGGCGAGCACGTGGGTGGCCGAGTGCCGCAGCACCTGGAGGCCCTCGGGCGACTCCATCGTGACGGCCTCGACCTGCGCGCCCTCGGGCAGCGGCTGGTCGAGGTCCTTCAGTTCACCGTCGACCCGGACCACGACGACGTCGCGGCGTTCCCGGAAGAGATCGGCACCGGTCGTGCCCGCGGTCACCTGGTTCTCTTCGCCATCGACGATGAGGGTGATAGGTAGGGGCGCTGACACAGTGGTCTCCTTGCGAAAGTGGTACGAGCTAATGACTGGCGTGCATCCGGGGCAGGCGCACCCGGAATCGGGCGTCGCCGCGGTCCTCTGATCGTATCCGCTGCGCTCGGGCGCGACCAACAACCGCCGCGCCACGCCCGGGCGTCCGTCCGGGGACCGGGCGGTGGCGGTGAGAGGATCGGGGAATGGATTCAACGGTGAATGTGATCACCCTCGGGGTGCGCAGCCTCAGGGCCTCCCTCGCCTTCTACGCGGACGGGCTGGGATGGACGCCCAAACTCCACGTTCCCGAGGAGGTGGCCTTCTTCCAGGTGGGCCATGGACTGCTGCTGTCCCTGTTCCGCCTTGACCACCTCGCAGCGGAGGCCGGCGGAGGCGGGCATGGCAATCCGCAGCTGTTCACCCTGGCCCACAATGTTGACTCACCGGAGGCGGTCGATTCGGTGCTCCACGAGGCCGCAGCCGCCGGCGGGTCGATCGTGGCGGCGGGCACCCAGATGAGCTGGGGCGGCTATTCCGGGTACTTCGCGGATCCCGACGGATTCCGGTGGGAGGTCTGCTACAACCCCGGCCTGCGGGTCGAGCCGGACGGCACCGTTTCCATCGTCGAAATCGCCTGACGGAATCGAAACCCGTGCAGCGGCGTTGCACCTGTAGGTACTGAAACCACAACAGCACCATTTTTTGCAGCCATCCCAGGAGGAGCACCGTGGATTACACACCAGAAAACGGGACCATCACCATGTTCTCGACATCGTGGTGCGGCTATTGCCGCCGGCTGAAGTCCCAGCTCACAGCCCAGGGCATCGGCTTCCGCGAGATCAACATCGAGGAGACCGAGGGGACGGCCGAGCTGGTCGCTTCGCTCAACGGCGGAAACCAGACGGTCCCCACCGTCATCTTCCCCGATGGCTCCACGGCGACGAACCCGTCCGTGGCGGATGTCAAGACCCGCCTCGGCGTCTAGGCCGCAGCGGCCGGCCGGCGGGCGCGTCCCGCCGGCTGCCGCTCCTGCCCCCGCCTGCCGGTCCAGCAGGTCCAGGCCGCCCAACTGATCCAGCCCTACAGATCCGGCGCCGGAACGAGCCGCACGTGCCGGTCGTAGGCGCCAAGTACCGTCTCCTCAAGGTCCCGGACCCGGATGCCCGGGCGAAGATCCTCGGCCGCTCCCGCGGTGGCCGGGTCCCATTTCAGGTCGAGGGCCGAATAAGCGTCGGTGAGCACGGCCCTCAGGGGCGCCGCATCCACAACGATCAGCACCGAGGAGAACAGCCACGCCCCGGCCACCACCCGCTGCGCTGTTCCCACCAGCTTGACCTGCCCCCGCCCGCCCGCCGGGCCGTGGACACTGAATTCCCCGGGACAGTACTCCCCCGGGATCTCGCCCACGGCGGCGGGGACACCGGCGTCCCGCAGCGCCCGGGCGAAGAGGCCTCCGAAGAATTCGAAGCGCGCGCGCGTGGCGGCCACCGGATCGGATGCCGGTTCAATATGGTCGACCACCAGGCAGCCCCGGTGGTATGCGGCGGCCCTTCCGCCGGCTCGGCGCACCACCGGTTCGAATCCCGCCGCCCGCACCTTGCCGCCGGCCTCGGGAAATCCCGGAAGCCGCGCGTCGCGCTGTCCGAAGGCCACCGTCGGCTCCGGGCGGTACAGACGCAGCGTGGGGCTGCGCCGCCCTGCGGCCACCTCCCTCAGGAGCGCGATGCCCGCGTCGAGGTCCTCGGAGGCACCCGACGTGCGGCGCTGCTGATACACCTCAAGCGTGTCCGCTCCCTCCCAGGGGTTCCCCATGGCCTCCGGCTCCGTCCGTTCGTTCCGCGTCGTCCCGTTCCGCGTCGTGCACCGGCGCTCCGGCTCTCCCGCGGGCGGATCAACCCGCCCCGAGGCGGCCTGCGCCCGGCAGCGTGCCCCGCGCCCAATCTATATGACACTCTTGGAGTTGTAAGGTCTGGACCGCCCCGATGCACTGCCGGAGGCGCACCGGAACCGTCTCGCAGCACCGAACTCCACCGGGGGCACTTCATGGACTCAGCGCGCAGCTTCGACTCCGTTTCGATCATCTTCAACCCGAACAGCACCGGGGACGCGCCACGGCTCGCCGACGGGCTCCACAATGACCTGACCCGGCTCCTGTCCTACGCTCCGGAGATCACCCTGCGGCCCACCGAGCGCGCCGGTCATGCCGTGGAACTCGCCCGGGAGGCCGCCCGGCAGGGCAATGCCCTCGTGGTCTCGGTCAGCGGCGACGGCGGGTACAACGAGGTGGTCAACGGGGTGATGCAGAGCGGCAGCAGCGACACCGTCTGCGCCGTCATGGCCGCGGGGAACGCCAACGACCACCGCCGCACCACCGGGACCAAATCCCTTCCCGAGGCGATTGCCGAGGGCGAGGTGCGGCGCCTCGACCTCCTGAAAATCACGATTGGCGAGGAAGCGGAGGCCGAGACGCACTACGCCCACTCCTACATCGGTTTCGGGCTCACGCCCGTGGTGGCGATCGACCTCGAAAAGGGAAGCAAGGGCGCCTTCAAGGAAATGGTGACGGTGGTGCGTACCTTCGCGAAGTTCAAGCCCTTCGAAATCCGCCAGACCGACGGGGTCCACCGCAGATTCGACAGCCTCGTGCTGGCGAACATCCCGGAGATGGCGAAGTACGCAACCCTCAGCGAGGCAGAGGACCACCCGTCCGACGGACAGTTCGAAGTGGTGGTCTTCCCCCATATGGCGAAGTGGAAGGTGCTGCTGACAGCCCTGCGCGCCGCCTCCAAGGGGCTCGGCAAGCAGCCCAGCGTCAGCAGGTACGAGTTCACCACCGTCAAGCCCATGCCCTACCAGCTCGACGGCGAGGTCAAATCGGCTCCGGCAGAGACGAAGGTTCTGGTCGAGGCCGCCCCTCGCGCCCTGGCCGTCCTCGGCTAAGCCGGGGTCCGGCCCGGCGCGCGGACGGGCGCGAAAGAAAGTTCGTGGACCTGGCCGGCGAACCGGGCACGGCCGGGCCGCGGTAGGCGTCGACCGGCGCAGCGGGCGGACCCGCTGCGCTCGGCTCAGCGCCCTCCGTCGAGCTCCCGGCTGCGCTGCTCCAGCGCCGGTCCGCCGTAGGGGTAGTCGCTGAGCTGGGGCGCGCTGACGGCGTCCAGCCGGCCGGCCTCCTCCGGCGTCAGTTCAAGCCCTGCGGAGGCGAGGTTGTCCTCAAGCTGGTCCACTGTCCGCGCCCCAAGGATGACCGAGGTGACAGCCGGCCGGCCCGCCACCCAGGCCAGGGCCACCTGCGAGGCACTGACGCCGCGGGCCTTCGCCGTCTCTCCGACGGCGTCAACAATCCGCCACGTGCGCTCCTGGGCGTTGCGCTGCTCCCAGGCCTCCATCCCGCGCTGAGGATTCTCCCCCAGCCGGGTGGCTCCCGTGGGCAGGGTGTCCCGCGAGTACTTTCCGCTCAGCCAGCCGCCGCCGAGCGGTGACCACGGCAGCAGACCCATGCCGGCGTCAAGAGTGGCAGGGACGATCTCGGCCTCAATCTCGCGCACCAGCAGGCTGTACTGCGGCTGGAGCGTGACCGGCGCGCTGTACCCGGAAGCCCGTGCCAGCATCACGGCCTTCGTCAGCTGCCACCCGGTGTAATTTGAGAAGCCGTAGTAGGAAATCTTGCCGCTGCGCACCGCCTCGTCGAGGAACCCGAGGGTTTCCTCGAGCGGTGTGAGGGGATCCCAGGAGTGCACCTGGTAGAGGTCGAGGTGGTCAACGCCGAGGCGGGTCAGTGAGGCCTCGAGCGCCCGGCGCAGGTGCCTGCGCGACAGGCCCAGGTCATTGACCCCTTTGCCCATGGGGAACCGGCCCTTGGAGGCGATCACCATCGAGTCGCGCCCGGCCGGGTTTCGAGCCAGCCAGCGCCCGATGATCTCCTCGGACATCCCGGCGGTGTAGACGTCGGCGGTGTCGATCAGGTTTCCGCCGGCGGAGGCGTAGGCATCGAGGATGCGGTGGGACTCGGCCTCGTCGGCTTCCGCCCCGAACGTCATCGTGCCAAGGGCCAGCGCCGATACTGAGGTGCCACTGCTGCCAAGTCTCCGGTACTCCATGCGATCCCTTCCATTGCACTGGTCCTGCGGGCGGCACCATAGCCCCGCCCCGGCCCTGGGACCGGGGCGGTGCAGGCGGTGCGAGGGGACCGCCCGGGCTGGGTCCGGGCGTTCCCGCTGCTTCCGACCTTAGTCAGTGACGACGACGTCGCGCCAGAACGCGTAGTGGTCCTTGATGTTCTGTGCCGCGTCCTTGGGCTGCGGGTAGAACCATCCGGCGTCGACACTCTGCTTGCCGTCCGCCTCGAGGGTGACGTAGTGGGCCTGGCCCTTCCACGGGCAGGTGGTCTGCGTGGGGCTTGCCCGGAAGAACTCTTCGTTGACGGAGTCCTTCGGGAAGTAGTGGTTACCCTCGACCAGAACCGTAGTTGCGGATTCCGCGATGACCTGGTTGTTCCAGACTGCCTTTGGCATAGTTCATGTTCCTTTGCGGTTAGTGCGCACGGACCGTTCCGGCCCACTTGTCCCAACGACCGGACGGCACCGACCATTCCGGAATTACAGCGGGCGGACCGTGAGGATCTGCTCGGACCGGCCGAAAGGCCCGTCTTGATCGTGCAGGACGCTGGAGGTGAGCCCCACCCCGTCCGCCCCGAACGTCACCCTCGTATCCAGGCCCAGCCAGGGCCCGGAGGGCGGGCGGTGGAAGTGCAGCTGGAGGTCGACGTTGGGGAACATCCAGCTGCCCGTGCCCGGCCGGACCCTGGCGGCGATCCCATTCGCCGCATCCACCATGCCGCACAGGCGCACGAGGTCCGGCGTCGGCCCGTCATCGACGAGCTCCAAGGGTGTCCGCAGCCAGATGCGGCCGCGGCCCGGGCGGTGGCCGGGCACCACGCGGAACTCGAGGGATTCGATGAAGCCGCCGGGCCACTGTGTCATGCCGTCGTAGGGTCCCGCCTCGTCGGGCCCGGGCATGCCGGTATCCTCGACGGCGGCGACCTCGGCGGTGTCGGTTTTGGCCAGCCGCCACGCCCTCGCGGTGACCGCAGTGCGGCCCTGGGCACGCAGCTCGGCCTCGAGCAGCTCGATCGTGCGTCCGGGCCGGAGGACCCGGGTTGAGACCTCGAACTCGCCGCCGGGAATCATTCCCAGGATGTCGAAACCCACCCGGGCCAGCTGCAGGTCCGGACGGGGCTCGCAGTCCAGCAGCTTTTGCACGAGCAGTCCCGCAACGGGCGCCATGTGCTGCTCACCGGGGTTCCAGGCCCCCTGGGCGTGGACGGTCGACTCGAACCGGCCCTCCCCCAACGAGCGGTAATACGAGCCGGACATGCGCTACTCCTTCGGGCATCTGCAGGTGGAAGGCGCCAAGCCCTGCTCCGGCGCACCCGCACCATGCTAGTGCAGCCCACCGTTTCACCCGCGCGCCGCCCGGGCGGGGCTTCGGCGCGGATGCCGCAGCGCCGGAAAACCGTTCTCCATCGTCGGAATAGAGCGGAGGACTGCCGGGTTATCGAGAATTAGGCCCAGCCAAGCGCCGGCGCTCCCGCCCGGGAGTAGTGGGGCCGCCGCGGTATGCGCGGCAGAAGCAAAAGTAGGCGCCGTCTTAGAAGAAAGAGAACTCATGCCTCGCAGCACGTCACCACAGGTGTCCCAAGATCCACCTTCGGCGGAACCGGCACCGTTGCCGGCCGAACCCGGGGTTTCGGCGAAGGACCGCCTGGTCATCCGCCTCCTCATCATCTCGGCGTTCGTCGTCATCCTCAACGAAACGATCACCGGCGTCGCCATTCCGCGCCTGGTCCAGGATCTCGGCATCACCGTGAGCGCCGGGCAGTGGCTCAGCACCGCGTTCCTCCTGACGATGGCAGTCGTTATCCCGATCACCGGCTTCCTCCTGCAGCGCTTCAACACCCGTCCGTTGTTCCTGGTCGCCATGTCGCTGTTCAGCGCCGGCACTCTGCTCGCCGCCCTCGCGCCGGGCTTCGGCACCCTTGTGGCAGGCCGGGTGATCCAGGCCAGCGGTACCGCAATCATGCTGCCCCTGCTGATGACCACCGTCATGACCCTGGTGCCGGCCGCCTCCCGCGGGCGCACCATGGGCAACATTTCGATCGTGATCTCCGTGGCCCCCGCCGTCGGCCCCACCACCGCGGGCGCCATCCTCAGCGTCCTGGACTGGCGCTGGATGTTCTGGCTCGTCCTGCCCATCGCGCTGGTCTCCCTCATCCTGGGCGCCACCAAGATGACAAACGTCACCTCCCCCCACAAGAGTGCGATCGACGTGCTGTCGGTGATTCTCTCGGCCCTGGCCTTCGGCGGCATCGTGTACGGCTTCAGCCAGCTCGGAGAGGCCGGCGCCGAAGCCGCGGTTCCCGCCTGGATTCCCCTGGCGGCCGGCATCGTCCTCCTCGCGCTGTTCATCGCACGCCAGATCCGGCTTCAGCGCGCCGACCGCGCACTGCTCGACCTGCGCACCTTCTCCTCACGCAACTTCACCCTCGCGATCCTGACCACGTTCCTCGCCTTCATGGGCCTGTTCGGGACGATCATCCTCCTGCCGATTTACGTCCAGAGCGTGCTGGGTGAGTCACCGCTGGTCGCGGGCCTGCTGCTGCTTCCCGGCGGCGTCCTGATCGGTGTCCTCGGACCGTGGGCGGGACGGGTTTTCGACCGCCGGGGACCGCGCGTCCTGCTCGTACCCGGGGCGCTGCTCATCGGGGTCTCCTTCGTGGCCCTGAGCTTCGCCTCGGAAACCACGCCGATCTACTTCGTGCTGATCACCCACATCGTCTGGAGCCTCGGCCTTGCCCTGATGCTGACCCCGCTGCTGACCTCGGCGCTCGGCTCGGTGAAGCCGAGCCTGTACTCCCACGCCAGTGCCGTCTTCGGCACCGTGCAGCAGATCTCCGGCGCCGTCGGCACGGCACTGTTCATCTCGGTGACCACCATCGTCGCGGGCAACCTGGCGGCCGCGGGGCAGTCGGAGACAGCAGCCCTGGCCGGCGGCATCCAGGTGGCCTTCGTCTGGGGAGCCGTCATCTCCCTCGGCGCGGTGATTGCGGCCATCTTCGTGCGCAAGCCCGAGAACGCGCCGGACCCCTCGGCCGTGCCGGCGCACTAGGCTCCGGCCTAGGAGGAGCTGATGCTCTCCTCCGCACCGGCCCGGCGGACGGTGATCATGCCGTCGTCGACCCGCGCCTCGTACACGGGCTGCGGGTTGCTCGCCGGGCCGCGGACCACGGTCCCGTCGTCGAACCTGAAGGTGCTGCCGTGCCAGGGACAGGTGACGCAGCCATCGGAGATTTCGCCCTCCTCAAGCGGTCCGCCAAGGTGGCTGCACACGCTGTCCATGGCGCGGACCGTGCCGCCGTCGCGGTACAGCAGGATCGAGACGCCGTCGGCCTCCACCACGCGGCGCTCGCCGTCGGCCAGCTCACCGTCGGTCAGCACAGGCGTCCATGCCTCTGGGCCTTCCCGCCAGGCGGTGCGGTTGACGTTGACCCCGCGCGCATAGCTCAGATGCCCGCCGAGATAGGCGCTGAACAGCAGGGCCCCGCACCCGCCGACACCCAGCAGGGTGCCGGCGGTGCGGCTGCCCCGGCGCCGGGCCACCGCCGAGAGGCTGTAGAGGGTCAGGGCGGTACTGTTCCCCACGGCGTGGACGAGGCCCACCCTGCTGTCCTTGCCGACGGTGTCGGCCCAGTCGTTCGCTCCGGTGAGCGCCGTCGGCAGGGCCGAGGCGATGCCCACTCCCACGAGGAGGTCCGCAGAGTGCTCCGAGTCCCGGCCGCCCACCAGGTCAAGCAGGGTCGCCATGGTCCAGGCCCCGGTGGGGATGTCGGTCATCACCGGGTGCAGTCGGTGCCCCAGGGCCTTGCCGCTCAGGGCGTTGCGCAGGACCCGCGGCCTCAGGGTCTTCTCAACGGCCGCGGCGACCGGCGCAGCGACAGTATCGAGGGGCTTGAAATTCTCAAGGGCTTCGACCATCGAGTGCAGCAGGTTCACGGGGATCTCCTTCTGGTCGGCGGCGCACGCAGGGCTCCCTCGAGCCGGGAAACCGCAGGGCGGTAACCCCTATTGTCCGTGGCGCCCGCGGTGCCGCAAGCCGCCGGACCGAAGCTAAATTTCCCTTGGAGCAACGAAGCTGCACTGGCACAATGCCGCTGCCTTGCCGCGCGGTTGCCGCACAACTTCTCCTCCTCCTTCTCCCTTCACGGAATCATCAGTTGGCTTATGGTTGGTTCCATGAGTTTCAACGACAACGTCCGCCTTGACCCTTCACGCGTAAGCGACCGGCGTGGGCGCGGCCGCGGCCGCGGCCTGGCGGTGGGCGGCGGTCTCGGCGGAGGGTTGGTGCTGATCCTCTCCCTCCTGTTCGGACCCGAGGTGGTGGGCCAGCTCGGCCTCGACGACGGAACCGGCCAGGGCCAGGGCAGCAGTGCCGGCGCGCCGGAGGCGATCACGTCGTGCCAGACCGGCGCCGACGCCAACGAACGCCTCGACTGCCGTATCCTTGCCACCGCTGAAAGCCTCGACAGCTTCTGGCTGCCCTACCTGGACCAGTACGGCGTCGAGTACAGCGCACCCGGGGTGGCCCTGTTCAGCGGCCAGACGGATACCGGGTGCGGCGGCGCCACCAGCGCCGTCGGTCCCTTCTACTGCCCGGTGGACCAGCAGACCTACTACGACACCGCGTTCTTCGACGACCTCGTCACCAGGTTCGGATCCTCCGGGGGGCCGCTGGCACAGGAGTACGTGATCGCCCACGAGTTCGGGCACCACATCCAGAACCTCACCAACACCCTCGAGGCCGGCCGGCAGGATCCCCAGGGGCCGGAGTCCGGGGCCGTCCGGGTCGAGCTTCAGGCCGACTGCTACGCGGGCCTGTGGGCCGCGCACGCCTCAAGCACCCCCGACCCCGAGACGGGTGAGCCTTTCCTGCGGGAATTCACCACCGAGGACCTGCGCGATGCGCTGTCGGCGGCGTCGGCCGTCGGCGATGACCGCATCCAGGAGGCGGCAACCGGCCAGGTCAATCCCGAGGTGTGGACGCACGGATCCGGCGAACAGCGCCAGGCCTGGTTCCTCCGGGGCTACCGCGCCGGCGACATCAACGCCTGCGACACTTTCCGGGCACCGGACCTGACCCCCTGACCCCCTGACCCCCTGACCACTGAACCCCATCTTCCGAGGAGAACGATCAGCATGCACCTACCCGTGATGCCGCCGGTGCGCCCGATGCTGGCCAAGTCAGTTGCCCGGATCCCCGAGGGCGGGCTGTTGTATGAGCCGAAGTGGGACGGGTTCCGCTCCATCGTCTTCCGCGACGGGGACGAGGTTGAGATCGGTTCCCGCAACGGCAATCCGATGACCCGGTACTTCCCCGAGGTGGTCGAGGCGGTCCGGGCCAACCTTCCGGCGCGCTGCGTCCTCGACGGCGAACTGATCGTCGTCAGCGGGGCACGGCTCGACTTCGAAGCGCTCCAGCAGCGCATCCATCCCGCTGCAAGCCGCGTGGCGCTGCTTGCCCGCGAGACCCCCGCCCACTTCGTCGCGTTCGACCTGCTCGCCCTCGATGACGAGGACCTCACGGGAAGGCCCTTCCGGGAACGCCGGGCGCTGCTGGAGAAGCACCTGGCCGCCGCCCGTCCGCCGGTGCACCTCACGCCCGCCTCCACCGACTCCGCCGTGGCCGGTGAATGGTTCTCCCAGTTCGAGGGCGCCGGCCTGGACGGGGTCGTCGCCAAGGCGCTCGACGGGCCCTACGAGCCGAACAAGCGCTCGATGTTCAAGGTCAAGCACGAGCGCACCGCCGACTGCGTGGTGGCCGGCTACCGCACCCACAAGGCCGACGCAGCAGGGATCGGTTCCCTGCTGCTGGGGCTCTACACCGACGACGGGGACCTGATGGCCGTCGGGGTGGTCGGCGCCTTCACCGCAGCCCGCCGCCGTGAGCTGTTCCAGGAACTGCAGCCCCTGGTCACCTCGCCGGAGGAGCACCCCTGGGCCGCCGCCCGGGAGGACGACGGAATCCGCACGCCGTTCAACGCCGAAGGCAGCCGCTGGGCCGCCGGCCGGGACCTGTCCTTCACTCCCCTGCGCCCCGAGCGGGTCCTCGAGGTCCGCTACGACCACATGGAAGGCGCCCGGTTCCGCCACACCGCCCAGTTCAACCGCTGGCGGCCGGACCGGGATCCGGCCTCCTGCACCTTCGGCCAGCTTGAGGAGCCCGTGAGCTTCGACCTGGCCACCGTGCTCTCCGGCGGCGCACCGGTGGCCGGGACCACCCTCAACACCGGGCTCTGACCCGTCCGGGTTGGTCCCCGGATTGAGGTGCGCCATGCTGGTGCGGTAGCCAGCAGCACCGACGAGGGAGCCCCATGACCAGCACCGACCGGCAGATCGTCTTCGTCACGGGAGCCAGCCGCGGCGTGGGCCGCGGCATCGCCTCCGCCTTCGGTGAGGCAGGTGCCACGGTGTACGTCGGCGGGCGCACCACCGAGGAGGGGACCGCGCCCTCGCGGATGCCCGGGACCATTGCCGAAACGGCACGGCTCGTCACCGAGGCCGGCGGCACCGGCATCCCGCTGCGTCTGGATGTCACCGACGACGCCCAACTCACCGAGGCGTTCGCCCGCATCGAGTCGGAGCAGGGCCGGCTTGACGTCCTTGCCAACACCGCCTGGGGCGGGTACGAGCGGTTCACCGATGGAAGCGACTTCAATCCCGGCCCGTTCTGGGAACAGCCGCTCGGCCTCTGGGATTCCATGCACCGCGCGGGCCTGAGGGCGCACTACGCCGCCTCCTCGCTCGCCGCCCCGCTGATGGTCCGCGCCGGGAAGGGCCTGATCGTCACCCTCTCCTCCTTCGCCGGGCAGGTCTTCGTTCCTCCGGTCCCCTACGGCGTCGCCCATGCGGCCATCGACCGCCTGGCCGCCGGCATGGCCTTCGACCTTCGGGACCACGGTGTCGCTTCAATCGCCCTCTATCCGGGGCTGGTCCTCACCGAGAGCGTGGTGGCCAACCTTCAGTACTTTGAGCACGAGACCAACCGGGAAACTCCGCTGTTCGTCGGACGGACTGTCGCCGCGCTGGCCGCCGACCCGGACGTGCTGCGCCTCAGCGGCCTCGCCCTGGTCGCCGCCGAGGCGGCCGCGGCCTACGGGGTGCGCGACGAGGACGGCAACCTGCCCTCCTCCAACCGCCAGGCCATCACCGGCGCCCCTACCGCGGCCTTCCCCAACCCCTTCGACCGCCCGGAGGGCTCCACCGGGTCTGCCGACCAGTGAAATCACGGTGGTGTCCCTCCGCCGGGCCGGCGCGGAAGCGCTAGTCAGAATCCTCGTGGACGACCAACACCGGACACGCTGCGTGCGAGACACAGGCGGCGCTGACCGAGCCCAGAAGCAGGCCTCGGAAGCCGCCGTGTCCGCGGCGCCCCACGATGAGCAGGTCGGCATCCCTGCCCTCCCGCACCAGGGCCTTTGACGGCCGCCCGAACACCACCTTCCGCTCAAGCTGAGGGGGGACCTCCGCACCGAAGGCCTCGGCGATGGCGTCGTCCATCCGTTTTTTCGTCACTTCGGCAAAGTTGTCGCTGCCCAGCGGGACGTACCCGGCATACTCTTCCGGGTACTCCCAGGCGCCCACCGTCGTAATGTCGGCATCCAGGGCGGGCGCAATCCGCGCGGCAAGACGGAGCGCCTTCACCGACTGAGCGGAGCCATCAAGGCCCACCACAACACGTCCCCGAACCCCACGCTCCATGACTGTTCCTTCCGCAGCAGACTTTCCGTCCACGGTGACCCGTCCTCACAGGGTGACCCCGTCGCACATCGCCGCCTAGGGCCGAAGGTCACCGATCCCCGCAAGCCGGTGTCCGCCGGCGCCGGCCGGTGGATGGCGAATCGGGACCAATGGCCCTCCTGTCTGCCGCCCGGGAAGACCATACTGATGCAGGGGACCGGTCCGGTCTCATACCGGGCCGCTGGTCGACACTCCAGTGCGGGTCCTGGATTCCCGGACCCGCAGAACCGAAAAACCATAGGATCGGACGCCGCTTCCATGCCCTCCTCCAACGGCGCTCTCACAGCGCCACGCACCCGGCCCGCCCCAACCCAACAAAGCCCGACGCCGCAGGCACGGATTCCCTCCTGCCCCCAGTGCGGCACGGACGACTTCCTGATCTACTCCTCCTACCTGCCGCCCGCAAAGGTGCCGGACGGAGGTACGGAGCCGGCACGGACGTTCTACACATGTACGCGCTGCGGGTCGGCGGGCGGCCACGAGGTCCCCTCCGGGTGGCGGCCGCCCGGCTGGTTTTACTGCACCTGAGGGCGCACTTTGGCATTCATATCTTTGGCCATCGGCGGCGCGGCGCCCTCCGGTTGAGGACGGGCCCCACCCGGTCCTGCGGCTGAGATCCGGGCCCGCTTCCGCGGTCCGGCGGTCTAATCAGCGCGGTCTAATCAGCCCGGCCTTAGCAGCGCGGTCCAATCAGAGCGGTCCAATCAGCGCGGTCCAATCAGCGCGGTCCAATCAGCGCGGTCCAATC
Organism: Arthrobacter zhaoguopingii; assembly: GCF_009828595.1. Taxonomy (GTDB): domain Bacteria; phylum Actinomycetota; class Actinomycetes; order Actinomycetales; family Micrococcaceae; genus Arthrobacter_D; species Arthrobacter_D zhaoguopingii. The sequence continues at coordinate 98,956 of NZ_WPNY01000007.1, read as the reverse complement.
AGCGCGGTCCAATCAGCGCGGTCCAATCAGCGCGGCCCAATCAGCGCGGCCCAATCAGCGCGGCCCAATCAGCGCGGTCCAATCAGCGCGGTCCAATCAGCGCGGCCTGGTCAGGATGGCCCGCCGAGGACGGGCCGGTCAGGACTGGCCGGTCAGGACAGGCCGGTCAGGGTCCGCCGAGGACGGCGCGCGCCCCTGCCGCGATGACGCCGGAGTCCGTCGCCACCGCGATTCGGTCGAAGCCGCGGGCTCGCAGGATTCGGCCGCGGTCCGGATCGCCGGCGAAGATGCCTGCCGCCTTCCCGGCCGCGGACGACGCGGCGGCGATTTCGGCCAGGGGCCCGTCCCCTTCGGCCAGCAGGGCGTCAACGGTGGTGCCCAGGGACAGCGCGAGGTCGAACGGCCCGATGAACAGGAGGTCGACGCCGGGTACCTCGGCAATCGCGCCGACGTTTGCCAACGCGGCTGCGGATTCGATCATGACACCGAGCTGGGCAGCAGCAGCAGCTGGCGGTGCCGCCTCGAGGCCCCAGAGCAGTGCCAACGGGCCCCAGCTGCGGGAACCCAGCGGTGGATACCTGCCGGCGTCCACCACCTGGCGTGCCTCGTCGGGGGTGTCGATCTGGGGAACGATCACCGCGGAAGCGCCGGCATCCAGGGCAAGTCCGATGCCGGCCGGGTCCGGGCCCCCAGTGCGGACCGCGAAGGCGAGACCGGCACCGGCCAGAGCGCGCCCGTTGTCGATCAGCGAGCGCCGGTCGAACCTGCCGTGCTGAGCGTCAAGGGCCACCCAGTCGAAACCCGACCGGGCCAGCGCCAGAACGGTGTCCACGTCGTCGCGGAAGCACCAGACTCCTGACGACCCGGGACCGATGGCGTTCATTCGGAAGGTTCCGCCGGCTTGGCGGAGCAGCATGCGCACGACGGCGCTTCGGCGGCTGCCGGGACCGCCCGCTCCCCTGGGCCGGCGGCTGTTCGGGCCGCCGGTACCGCCGCCGACGCCATCGGGGCCGCGCAGCAGGTGTCCCCCTTCCACGCCTCCCGGCCCTCCTTTGCGGCAATCGCCGCGATGATCAGCGCGGCGACCGGATCGGCCCAGGACCACCCCAGCGTGGAGTTGAGCAACAGCCCTCCGAGCAGGACCGCGGAGAGATAGGTGCACAGCAGGGTCTGTTTCGAGTCCGCCACGGCGGAGCGGGACCCGAGCTCGCGTCCGGCCCGCCGCTGCGCCAGGGAGAGGAACGGCATGACGACGAGGCTGGCCGCCGCCAGGGCGATGCCGACCGGCGAGTGCTGGGCTTCGCCGCCGCCGGCGAGCGCGCGCACCGCGTCAATCGTCACGAAGGCGGCCAATCCGAAAAAGGAGAACGCGATGAACCGCAGCGCCTTCGGTTCGCGGGCCTCGGGATCGGGTCCGGCGAACTGCCAGGCCACGGCCGCTGCGGAGAGCACCTCGACCACCGAGTCGAGCCCGAACGCCAACAGCGCTCCGGACGAGGCGACGGTTCCGGCGCCGAGCGCCACCACCGCTTCAATTGCGTTATAGGTGATGGTGGCCGCCACCAGGAGACGGATCCGCCGGGCCAGGAGCATCCGCCGGCCTTCGGAGGGCGGCGGTGCTGCCGCGTAGGTGCCGCCCGGCCGGCCGCCGGATGCGGTCCCTGCGGGGAAGGCTGAATGGGTCGGCATCTCCACCCGCCACACGATACCCGCTCCCCGCGGCGGGAGTCAGGGGCCGGCGGGCCGGACCATAGGCTTTCGGCGCCTGTGCCGTTATGCTTCAGCACACCAGGCGGTCCGGTGGCCGTCCGGCGCGTACCGCCGACTCATCCGGGCACGAGGGGAAGCCATGAGCGCAGGGTACGGGACCGACACGGCTTCAACGGTTGGCGGGGCCCCAGGCGCTCCCTCGGCGCCCCCTCCTCCGCCCTTCCGAAAGGCCCAATCCGGAAAGGCCCCATCGCGAAAGGACCTGTCCCGAAGGTTCCTCCCAGCAGTGGGGCTTGCCGCTGGGGGCCTGGCCGCCGCCGCCTGGCTGCTCGATCCCGGACCGCTGGGAAGGACCCATGACTCGGGTGCCGGTGTGTGCATGCCGAAGCAGGCCGAGGGTTATGCGGCGGCGGGCCAGATCCTCCTGGCGAACAGCTCGCGGCACCCCGTGACGCTGGAGAAGGTCGAACTGCAGGAGCCGCAGGGCCTTGACCTCGTCGAGGCGCACCTGCTGATGGTGCCGGAGGGCGCCGGTGCCACCTTCGGTGCCGGGTCGACAGTTCCGCCCGACGACCAGCACCGCCGGTGGTGGGACGCGGCCGAGCCGGCCGTGGGCGGCGAAATTCCTGCCGGGGCCACCGGGAACCTCATTCTGGCGGTCTCCGATGGTGCCGGTGGCGGCGGCGTCACCGACGGAGCCCGGATCACCTACTCCACCGGATTCCGCAGCTACACGCTGACGTACGACTTCGGGATCACCCTCGCGGCCGGTGCGTGCTCCTGAGCCCGCCCGGTAGCGAACGCCCCATCGGGGCACACCGGGAGGAACCGGCGTAGGCTTATTTTGCGGTCCGGTCTCCGGCTTCCCGGGCCCAGCACCATCATCGCGGAGGGTGGCGAAGAAGGATGGGCGTACGCATCAGGGACCTCCTGGGCAGGCACCTGGGCGAGCTGCGGTATGAACCGACCGCCAAGCGCATCCGGGGAATGCTCGATGGCCAGACCCTCTTCGACAGCCGGAAGGCCTTGCTTGTCTGGGAACCACGGCGTGTCCTTCCCACCTATGCCGTCCCGGTGGCGGACGTCGCCTGCGAGCTGGTGCCGGAGGCCGCCGCGCCGGCTGCATCGCGCACCGAGGCGGTGGTTGAACTTCCCGACGTCGCGACGAGCGCTCCGGTGCTGAGTCCCGCCGTCCCGTTCCGGATCCACGCCGGTGCCGGCGTTGCCCTGAAGGCGTGGATGCCCGGAAGCTCCGTGGCCGCCGAGGCGTTCCGCCCGGACGATGCCGACCTCCGGGACTACGTTCTTTTTTCCTTCGACTCACTCGATGCGTGGCTTGAAGAGGATGAGGAGATCATCGGGCATCCCCGGGATCCCTACTGGCGGGTCGACCGGCGCCGCAGTTCCCAGGAGGTCGAGCTGCGGCTCGACGGGCACACGCTCGCCTCGACGAACCGCCCGCTGCTGGTGTTCGAGACGATGCTGCCCGTGCGCTATTACTTCCCGGCGGACGCCGTCCGGGTGCCGCTTGTCCCCAGTGACACCCGCTCGATCTGCCCGTACAAGGGCCGGGCCCGGTACTGGAACGTCGAGCTGCCCGAACAGACCTACCCCGATTTCGCCTGGACCTATGCGGAGCCGTTCATCGAAACCGCCGATCTTCACGGGCTCGTCTGCTTTTTCGAGGAAAGGGCGGACCTGCTGCTGGACGGCGTGCCGCAGCCGCGCCGCCGGACGCCCTGGAGCTGACCAGACCGCCGGCTCCGCGGCCACCCCGGTGGGCGCGGGCATACTCCTGGGCGCAGAACACGGTGATCAGTGCGGTCTCGACCAGTGCGCCGCCGTAGTACATCAGGGAGGCCCCGGTTTCGGCCTGACCGGCGGGAACCCCTGGGGGCGGATACGCGTAGAGGTATTTTGCGAGGATGCCGTGCCCGGCGAGCGCGGCAAGGAGCACCGCCGTCCGCAGGGCGAACCCGGCCCGGTGCGGATTCGGGTCGACGCCGATAATGGCGTTGGTGAAAAGACAGCCGGCCAGGAGGAAATGGAGCTGCACCGCCGCATGCCCGGCACCGGAGCCGAGGACCTCCGCGGCCGGGGTGGTGTACAGAAGCCAAAGCCCACCGGTGTTCAGGACGCCGGCCGGAACCGGATGGGCAAGCAGGCGCAGGGGCGGAGACCTGAGGAGGCGGGAGAGCCGGCGGGCGCGTCCGACGGCGAGCGTCCGCAGGGCCAAGGTGACCGGTGCGGCCAGAACCAGCAGGAGGGGGGCGGCCATGCCCACCAGGAGGTGGGCGCTCATATGGGCCGGAAAGCTCCCGGGAACCGGGCCGAGGAAGCCGAGGGCGGCCGCCCCCACCCCCGTCGACCAGAGCACGCTGCGGTTCACCGGCCAGGGCCGTCCGGCGCGCCGGGATCCGGCGGCCGCTGCAAGGTAGAGCATTAGCGCGGCCAGGAACGGGAGTGACCCAAGCAGCAGGACGCCGAGGCCCTCGCCGGGGTGCTCATGCATCGGGCCGGTCCGCCGTCGTGCCGCTTCCGCTCCTCCGCCGCCTGCGGGCAACAACTCCGGCAAGGACGGCGCCGACCAGGAGCAGCACCAGGGCCGCCGCGTTCCAGGCAAGGTCGTAGGGAAGCACGTCGACGCCGTACCGGATCTGATGGAATCGGAGCACCTTGTGGTTGATGAGCCCGTCGAACAGCTGGAACCCGCCGGCACCAAGGAACAGTCCGGCCAGGGCGGCGCCGGCCGACGCCGTCTCACGGCGGAGCGTTGAGGCCAGCAGGAAGAACCCGGCGATGAGCAGGAACAGTTCAGCGGCGTGCAGCACACCGTCCGAGACCAGGCCGACAGTGCCTCCGGCCCGGTCGTAGAAGGAGTGCCAGGCGAGCAGCTGGTGAAAGACGATTTCGTCGACGGCGGCCATTAACCCCAGCCCGATCATCACTCCAGCCCACATCGTGCGGTCGCGGCGCAGCGGCCGGTCTGCCTGGGCATCGGTTGGCAGTCCCATGTTCTCCCTCCGGAGCCTGTGTCGATGACCGCACCACAAGGGCGCTCCTCCCGGCCGCCCGCCGGGGGCCGGCGCTCTCCCAGCCTCGCACGCCGAAAGCGATCAGGTCCGGGCGCCGGGTGGACGCGATTTCCCTTGCCGCGGCGCCCAGGCAATGGCAGGAGTCCCGCATGCTGAGTCCCGCATGCGGCGCGCCGCTTTACTTTCCCGCCGGGCCGCCGGACATTTAACGGGATGCACCACGCCGGGCAACCGGCCGGTGATGCCGCGCCGGACCGCCGGGCGGGAAGAGCACTCCAGGAACGGGTCATCCACGGTGAACAGCTGGCGACAGGTCCTGGCCGCCCTGGCCAACGAGAAGCTCCGCATTGTGTTTGCTGAACTGGTGCTCGATGACGCGCGCCGACGGGGCATTGTGGTGTCCGAGCCGAAGCGCACCAAGGCGCTGGACCAGCTTGCTGCCGCCGGACTGGCTGTCCGGGAGGACGGCTGGTCCCCCAATCCCTCGATCTTCCGCACGCTGCTGGAGGCCTCCGGAGGTGCCGGACGCAGGGAGGGAGTCGAGCGTTTCCTCGTGGCCGGCAGGATCGATCAGTACCCGGCGAACAAGCGCCAGCGCTACGAGCTGCTGCGGTGGATCGCCGGGAAGGCGTTCACCCCCGGAGAGGAACTGTCGGAGAAGGACGTCAATGAACGCCTCGGCAGGTACACCTCCGACGCCGTCACGCTGCGCCGCTACCTGGTGGATTCCGAACTCCTCGAAAGGACCCGGACCGGCAGCGCCTACTCCCCCGTCACCGACGGCTCCGGCGGGAGCTGAGACCGGCAGCCGGAAGGGTCCTGCAGGATGAGGACGGGCGCCGGGGGCGCGGCGGACCTAGACTTCCGTCCATGAACGAGGAGAATCGGCCCGGCGGCCCCGGTGCGCCGGTAATGCTCCGGCTGCCCTTTGAGGGCAGGTGGCTGGCACGGAACAGTCCCGCACGGCGGGTGCCGAGCCACGGCACCGACCTGCTGGGCGGGCGGTACGCCATCGACTTCATCGGCGTCGACCCGCGCCACCGGACGGCGTTCGCCAGCGACTGGCGGACCCTTGCCGCCACCGAACCGCCCGATCGGTTTGTCGCCTGGGGGCAGCCGGTACTCGCCCCTGCCGGTGGCGTCGTTGTCGGAGTCCACGACGGCGAACCGGACCACGCCGCCCGGCGCTCGCAGCTTGCGCTCCTGCCCTACGCCCTGGGGCAGCCTGCGCGCCTGCGCGAGGGGGTGGCCGCAGTGGCGGGCAACCACGTCGTAATCCGCCTGAGGCATCCACCGGCCTTCGTCGCCCTGGCGCATCTCCGGGCCGGATCCATCGTTGTGACGCCCGGTGAGGAGGTTGCCGCCGGTCAACCCATCGCCGCATGCGGGAACTCGGGCAACTCGACCCAGCCGCACGTACACCTCCAGGTGATGGACGGGCCGGACGCCGCCACCGCCCGCGGCATTCCGATGGCGTTCGCGCGGTATCGGGAATGGCCCCGCGGGCCGGGCTCCTCCCGGATCCGGGACTCCGGCCTGCCGCAGGAAGGCGCCGTCGTCGAGGCGCTGCCTCCGGCCGGTGCTCCGGGCTAGGAGCAACCGCCCCAACTTGTCATACCTAGCACTGCTATGGTTCGATACCCTTTACTTCTAGGTATGGAGGCGCAATGCGCATTGATAAGGACCTGGTCGCCGCGTCGGCGACCCCACTGGTGCTGGGGATCCTGTCGGACAGTGACCTGTACGGGTACGCGATCCTGAAACGCGTGGGCGAGCTGTCCGGCGGCGGCATGCAGTGGACCGACGGGATGCTCTATCCCCTGCTGCACCGGCTGGAACGGCTCGGTTACGTCTCATCGTCGTGGGGCACCTCGGAGGCCGGACGCCGCCGCAAGCACTACGCCATCACCCCCGCGGGCCGGGAGGCGTTCGCCGACCGGCAGGAGCAGTGGACGGTCGTGGCCGAGGCACTGCGCCAGGTCTGGCACACCGCGCAGCGCCCGCCCGCCGTCGCGCAGGGGTGGGCGTGATGGAGCACGCGGAGCTTGAGGCCCAGATCGACAGGTGGCGCGGCTACGTCCAGCGGCGCCAGGCCATCTCACCCGCCGACGTCGACGAACTGGAGGACCACCTGCGGGAACAGGTCGCCGACCGGCAGGCCACCGGGCTGGACGACGAGGAGGCCTTCCTGGTGGCCATCAAGCGCCTGGGCAACCTCGATGCCGTCTCTCGCGAATTCGCGCGGGAACACTCCGACCGGCTCTGGAAACAGCTGGTCCTGATGCCCGAGGACCCGGCGGACGCCGGGGCGCCGCCGTGGCGTGAACTGGCAATCGTGCTCGCGCTCGCCGTCGGCGCCGGCCTCGCGGTCAAGGCGGGCCTGGCCTGGATCGAGGGTGGTGGAGTGCTGGCCCGGAACCTTGGGCTGCTCGTCCTCCCGTTCCTCGCCGGGTACTTCGCCTGGAAGCGGCGGCTGAGCGCCCAGGTGGTGGTGGGGATCCTCGTCCCCTTCGCCGTCCTGGCGGTCGTCCTCAACGCCTATCCGTTCGCACCCGGTGGCTCCACCGAACTGCTGGCCGTGCTTCACGCACCGGTAGTGCTGTGGCTGCTGACCGGAATCGCCTACGTCGGCGGCAGGTGGCGCTCCGACGGCCGGCGCATGGATTTCGCCCGGTTCACCGGCGAGCTCGTCATCTACTTCGTCCTGCTGGCCCTCGGCGGGGCCGTCCTGACCGGGCTCACCTTCGCCGTCCTGCAGCTGGTCGGCGCCGACCTCGAACCGGTCCTTGAAAACTGGATCCTGCCGTTTGCCGTTCCCGGGGCGCTCGTCGTCGCGGCCTGGCTCGTGGAGGCCAAGCAGAACGTCGTCGAGAACATCGCCCCGGTCCTCACCCGGGTCTTCACCCCCCTGACGATCGCCATGCTGCTGGCGGTGCTGGCCGTGCTCGCCGCCGTCGGCGGACTTGCGGAAGTCGACCGCGGCCTGCTGATCCTCATGGATGCGATCCTCGTGCTGGTGCTCTGCCTGCTGCTCTACGCGATCTCGGCCCGGAACTCGCTGGCGCCCCCCGGCGTATTCGACGTGCTGCAGCTGGTGCTTGTCGCCGCGGCCCTCGCCGTTGACGCCGTGATGCTGACGGCGATGCTGACGCGCATCGCGGAGTTCGGTCTCAGTCCCAACAAGATCGCGGCGCTCGGGCTGAACCTGCTGCTGCTTGTCCATCTTGTCCGCACCGGCTGGCTCACGGTCGGATTCCTCCGCGGACGCCGTCCGTTCACCGCCCTCGAGCGCTGGCAGACCCGGTACCTTCCGGTGTATGCCCTGTGGGCGGCCGTCGTGGTCCTGGCCTTCCCGCCCCTCTTCGGGTTCTCCTGAGCGCGGCCGGACCGGACGCGTCACACCGGCGGGACGGTGACCGCCCAATTCGGCGGCGGGCCTGCGCCGGCCGGGATCCGCTCCCGCGCCCCAGTGCGGGGCCTGGGAGCGGATCAGCCAAGCACTGCGGCCAGTTCCCGGCAGGCGTTCTCACACCGTCGGCAGGCCTCGGCGCAGATCCTGCAGTGCTCATGCATTGAGGCGTGGGATTCACATTCGTCGGCGCAGGCACGGCACACCGCTTCACAGGCCGCGAGGACCGCCCGGGTGAGGTTAGCGTCGTAGGCGGTGTGGCGGGACAGCACCTTGCCGGTCGACACGCAGACGTCGGAGCAGTCGAGGTCCGTACGGATGCACTTGGTGAGGTGGGCCACCGAGTCCTCGCTCAGGCACGCGTCGGCGCATGCGGTACAGGCCTGGGCGCACTCGAAGCACGCCGTGATGCATTCGATGAGCCGATCCCGGTCAATACCGCCCAGGTCCTTGGGATACGTCTCAAGCATTGCGGCGATGGTGCTCATGGGTCTACTCCTTCTTGTCGCGGGCGCGTCGCGGCTCCGTTTGCGTCCTGGCCGCGGGTACCGCAGGCCGGCGGTACCGGTTCCCTTGTGCCCACCACGGTAGCCACCGGATTTCCGCCGGACCAGTGCCTGCGGAAAAGTCTGCCGCGAAGCACCGCTGGTCGGACCGGGCCCACCAGCCCCAGAGCGAACCGTCAGGGCACGAGGGCAGGCATGGGCGCGAGATGGAGACCTGGCCGAACGGCACCTAGCGGATACCCCCGAACGGGGGTGATACTGGGGCGGTCCGGCTGCGCCCGAGCCGGTCCGGCCCGCGGACCCCGTTATCGGAAGGAGAGGCCGTGGCGATCCAGCACGTCCTCGCCGTCGTTCCCGTTTCAGACCTTGCTGCGGCGCGCGCCTGGTACGAGCGGGTGCTGGGAACTCCCCCGACCAATGTCCCGATGCCGGAGTCCCTGGTGGAGTGGCGGATCACCGGCCAGGGATGGGTCCAGGTAACGCTCGACCCTGTGCGGGCGGGATCCGGCCTGCTCAACTTCGCCGTCGATGACCTGAACTCCCATATCGCCGGGCTTGCGGCACAGGGAATCGAACCGGGCCCGGTCGTCACCGCGAACAGGAACGTGACGTTGTGCTCCCTTCAGGACCCGGACGGCAACACCCTCACCTTCATCGGCAACTTCCGAATCGACTACAGCGCCCCGGACTGAAGGCGGGACCGGTGCCTGGAACTCTTGCCCCGGAACTTTGCGCCTGAGCACCGATGCCCGGAACTCTTCCCCGCTGCGCGCTCACGCACCGCCGGCGCACCGGGCCACGCGATCAGTGGGCGGCGTGGAAGCGCCGGCGGCGGTACCGGGGCTCCTCGATCTCGTCGAGGACCGCGAGGGCGAGGTCCGCCGCTGAGATTGTCGATTTCCCCTCGGCATCGGCGAGCAGGACGTCGTCGCTGAGACGGTAGCTGCCCTTTTCCTCCGCGGGGGCCCAGACGCCGAATGTCACCGGAGGACTGACGTAGAACCAGTCGACGTTTTCCGGGGAAGTCTTGAGCATCTCAAGGAGCGCAATGCCGGTCTCCACCTCCGGGCGGACGGGCTCGGGTACCGTGCTGACATCGTAGAGCCGGGGCCCGTCCGGTGCGACGAGGAGCGAGGAAGCGCCTCCCATGACGCCGAGGCGGATCCCGGTCCCGGCGGTCAGGGCGATCAGGCGCTCCACCACGCCTTCCTCCCTGCCCGCCATCTCCCCGCGGGGGGCCACGCTCTCGAAGACAACATCACTGCCGGCCACGACCGTTTCAAGGAAGTCCGGGTCAAGCACCGACCCGGGAGTGTAGGTGACCCCCGGAAGCGGGTCCGCCGGCCGGTTCCGGCTCACCGCGACGACCTCGTGGCCGCGCCGCTGCGCCTTCCTGGCGACGGCGCTTCCTGTGTAGCCGGTTCCGCCCAGTACGGTGATACGCACCATCTGCTGCTCCCTCTCGTCGGTGGTCCGGGCTTCGGTGGTCCGGCCTTCGTGGTCTCCGATCCATCCTCCGCCGCCCCTCGGAGGATCCCAAGCACCGCCCGAACCGCGGCGTACTGTTACGGCGGCGTACTGTTACGGCGCTTCCTGGTGCGGGCGGGCTGCACGGCCTCCCGAGCCCTCGCCCGGCCGCGCTGCGGACGACGCAGCACCCGGACCGCCCCGCAACCCGGACCGCGCCGCACCGTCCCCCTAGCGCAGTACCGCTGCGGCCCCTCGGATGGTCGCAGCCACCTCGTCGAGCGCCGCCGAACCGTGGCGCCATTGCTGCCAGTGCAGGGGAACGTCGACGAATGTTCCGGCGTCGAAGGCGGCAAGGCTCCGTCGGCGGGAATCGCGGGCCAGCTCCAGTTCCGGAAGCAGCCCCCACCCCATGCCTAACGCGATGGCCTCCCCGAATTCATGGGCAGCCGGAATGTAGTGGCGGGGCGGGGTGCCTGACAGGACGCCCCGCCCCCGCAGGTATCGGTCCTGCAGATCGTCCTTCCGGTCAAAAACGATCACCGGGGCGCGGGTGAGCGCCGCGGGAGTAACTCCGTCCGCGAACCACTCCCGTCGGAACTCCGCGGTGCACACCGGGAGGTAGCGCATGACGCCCAGCGGCTGGGCGGAGCATCCCGGGATCGGGGCGCCTGTGGAGGTGATGGCGGCAGCGGCGGCACCGTTGCGCAGCAGCTCGAGCGAGTGTTCCTGGTCCTCACGGAGCACCTCAAGCTGCAGTGTCAGGGCCAGCGGCGCCAGGGCCGCCAGGGCCCAGGTGTTGAGCGAATCGGCGTTGATGACGATCGTGAGGCCGCGTCCCGCGGCCGGATCGTCCGATCCCAGTTCGGTGAGGACATCGGCGGAAAGCAGTTCGAGCTGCCGGGCAAAGCGCACCACGGCCTGGCCGGCGTCGGTCAGTTCGACCGGACGGGTCCGCCGGAGCACCGGCCGCCCGACGGCCGTTTCGAGGGCCCGGATGCGCTGGCTCACCGCTGACGCCGTTACGGACAGGGCCGCCGCAGCCGCCTCGAAGCTGCCGGTGGAGATGATGGTGGCCAGCGTGCGGGCCTGGTGCGGGTCGATCTCCCTCATTAGCTCTTCTTATCATTCTTTAGAAAGCTGAGCTGTCCTAATTTTGGTGTGGTGCCTACCGTGGAAGGGTGATTCTTCCTGCTGCAGCCGGCCTGACCGCCGGCCTGTCCCTCATCATTGCCATCGGGGCCCAGAACGCCTTCGTCCTGCGGCAGGGGCTGCAACGTTCCCATGTCGCCCTGGTGGTCGCAGTCTGCGCCCTGTCGGACCTTCTTCTCATCATGCTGGGCGTGGGCGGGCTCGGCGTGGCCATCGAGCGGGCCCCGCTGCTTCTCGAGGTCGTCCGGTGGGCCGGTGCCGCATTCCTGCTTGGGTACGCGGTCCTTGCCGCCGTCCGGGCCATCCGCGGGGAGCACCTCGACGTCGTCGGCGCGCAGGAGAAGCGCACCTGGAAGGCCGCCCTGGGCACCTGTCTGGCGCTCACCTGGTTGAACCCGCACGTCTATCTGGATACGGTCCTTCTCCTCGGGTCGTTGGCGAGCTCCCACGGCCCGGACGGCCGGTGGTGGTTCGCCGCGGGTGCAGGCGTGGGCAGCATCGTGTGGTTCTCCGCCCTCGGCGTCGGCGCCCGGTTCCTCGCACCCGTTTTCCGCCGCCGCAGCGCCTGGCGCGTCCTGGACGGGGGAATCGCCGTCCTCATGGCGGCACTGGCAGTGTTCCTCGTCGTCTAGCCCCCCTGCGCGGTACTGGTCGCCCAGCCTCCGCGGTGCCGCGCCATCGCCGTCAGTTGTCCGTCAGGACGTCACCCCCGCTGGGAGGCGCCGGTGTTCGTCTTCTTATTGACGAACCAGGTGATAGCCCACAGCACCACGCCGATCGCCAGCAGTCCGCCGGCGATCTGGTACTGGATCACGTCCCGGCCGACCCAGGGTCCGGCGAGGAAGGCGCACAGTACCGCCGCAATCAGGGGCAGCGGCCCCGGCGAGGTGAAAAATACCTTGCGGTTGGGGTCCCGCTTGCGGCGCAGGATGACGCAGGCGACGTTGACCACGGTGAACACGCACAGCAGCAGGAACGCGGTCGTGCCGGACAGGTTTGCGACGACGTTGCTGTCCGGGTCGCTTGTGACGTACCAGATCAACCCAAGGGCGAGAATCGTGGAAAACGCGATACCGGCCCACGGGGTACGGCGTCCCGGGAGAACCTTCCCCAGAGGCCGCGGCAGGACGTTCTGGCGGGCCATGCCGTAAATCATGCGGCTTGCCATGAGCATGTTGATGAGGGCAGTGTTCGCGACTGCGAAGACAGCAAGGAACGGGAAGATGTTGTCGATTGGGAAGTCCGGGGAGCCTTTCTCCACCACCTCGAGGAGCGCGGCGCCTTCGGCCTCCCGGATCCCTTCGAGCTCCGTGGGGGTGAGCACAGTGACCACGGAGACCGCCACCAGCATGTAGAGGATCACTGCGATGCCCAGGCCTGTCAGCATGGTCCGCGGGAAAATCCGCTCAGGATCCTTGACCTCCTCGACCATGTTCACCGAATCCTCGAAGCCGACCATCGCGAAGAAGGCGATGGAGGTGGCCGCTGTGACCGCAAGGAAGAGTCCCTTGTCCTGGTAGTCGGAGAAGACGGTGACCTGCTGCAGGTTCCCCTCCCCTTGGGCGATGACGTAGAAGCCGACCCCGATCACGATGCACAGGGCGATCATCTCGACGAGGGTGAGCAGGACGTTGAACTTCACGCTTTCCCCCACCCCGCGAAGGTTGATCGCCGCGAGCAGCAGCATGAAGCCCATCGCTACCGCGGTGATCACGCCCTGGCCGGGCACATCCATCCAGCCGTTGATCTCGAGGCCCCCGAAGAAGTTCTGAGCCAGTACGTTGGCCGAGGTCGAGGCGCTGGTGATGCCCGAACAGACGACCGCGAAAGCGACCAGAAAGGTGACGAAGTGGATCCCGAACGCCTTGTGGCAGTAGAGCGCCGCACCGGCCGCCTGGGGGTACTGGGTGACCAGTTCGAGATAGGAGAACGCGGTCATCGTCGCCACGATGAAGGCCAGCAGGAACGGCAGCCAGACGATGCCGCCGACCGTCCCGGCCATGGTGCCGGTGACGGCGTAGACCCCTGCTCCCAGAATGTCCCCGACAATGAACAGGAGCAGAAGTTTTGGCCCGAGGACCCGTTTAAGCGCCGGCTCTTCACCCTCGCGGGCCGGCTCGGTTACTGGTTCAGAAGTCGTGCTCATGGTGACCTCCCTAGCGGGTGCGCGGTTCCGGCACCGGACAGCGGCCGGACCCCGGCGTGAACATGGGACCTACTTCACTCCCTTGCGGGCCCCTTGGCAACAAGCAATGGCCGAAATTTTGGATGACGCCTGCCCCTTGCGGGCCGCGGGGCACGGGAGCTGCGCAGTCTCCCCTGTTGCGCGGGCGCGCACAGTGCCATTCTGGGGCTACCGGCCGCGGTGCAGCGGCCCCAATGAGGAGGAGATGAACCATGTTCGCTGATACCAAGGCCTTCAGCGGCCTGGCGGTCCGCAGCCTTGAGGATGCCCGACGGTTCTACGGTGACACCCTCGGGCTCAGGACCTCCGAGGAGCACGGCCTGATGTGGCTCCACCTCGCCGGAGGACGGGACACCCTCGTCTACGAACAACCCGACTCCACTCCGGCGAGCTACACGGTCCTGAATTTCGAGGTGGATGACATTGACGCCGCCGTCGGCGCGCTCGCCGAGCGCGGAGTGCGCCTCGAACGCTACGACGGCATCGAGCAGGATGACGCCGGCGTCCACCGCGGCGGAGGGCCCTTCATCGCCTGGTTCAAGGATCCGTCGGGAAACGTGCTGTCCGTGCTGCAGGAGCGGTAGCTCCGCCTCTCAGACGGCGGGCCCACCGGCGGCTCGGTTACGGGTGAGCTCAGGCGCCGGGCGGGCGGTATCGGACATCCCCGGCGCGGCGCAGGGCGGTGAGGGTTTCGTCGATCGTCATGAGCACCGTCGTGTCCAGCGAACTGAGGGCGCCGCCTCCGCTAAGAGCCATGGCCACCGCGGCCATCGACACATTGTCCGGTGCCTCCCAGAGAGTGTAGCCGTCGGAGGATCCGAAGGCGTACCAGAAGCCGTGGAGGCTTCCACCAACCGATTCGATGTAGGTCCGGGCGGCCTCCCGCCGGTCCTCCGGGTTGCCGATGAGCCGGGCCCAGGCATCGGGGGTGTAGCTGAATTTCGACAGGTAGAGCGGCATCCTCGGTTCCTCCCATGTGCTGCTGGCGGCCGCGGTTCCCTCAAGAATGCCAGCCCGCCGCCCGACCGGCAATGGCCCTGCCGGGCACAATGACAGTGGCAGCGGCAACGATGGTGAGGCCAAACGCCCGGCCCGCAGATCTGCGGCAAGGCGAAGTTTCTCCAGAAGGGACCGCTCCATGATGGGAGCCCACCACGCAGCCTGCGGCGCAGCCGCCTGGGTCGCTGTGACCACCCGGATTGAGGTGGCCGGGCTGCTTGCCGGTGCACCCGGATCCCTCAGCCTCGGGCTCGGCCTGCTCGACGTCAGCCCCATCGGAGTCGTGACGGGCGCCCTGGTGACCGCCGGGGCCGCACTTCTCCCGGACGCGGACCACCGCAGCGCAACGATCGCCAACTCACTGCCCCCGGTGTCGAACCTCGTCTGCACCGGCATCGGCAGGATCGCCGGTGGGCACCGCCGCGGTACCCACTCCCTGCTCGGCGTGCTGGCCTTCGTGGGCGTGGCCTGGCTGGCAGGCATGTGGACCGCGGAAACCGCAGCGTATGGGACTGTTTATCCCGGAGCGGGCGTGCTGACCGTCCTGCTGGTCTCCTTCGCCGCCAAGGCGCTGAAGATCATCCCGGACACCATGCGCAAGTTCCCCTGGGCGGTGGGCCTGGCCGCCGGCGCCTTCGTCACCGCCTTCGCACCCGAGGAGCAGTTCTGGTTCCCGATCGCGGTCGGGCTCGGCGTCGTCGTGCACATCGCCGGCGACATGATGACGACGGGGGGCTGCAACCTCCTCTACCCGCTTCGGATTCGACCGCCGCGGGTCGTGGCGTCACTGCCGGTGGTGGGCTGGATGTGGAAGCGGAACGGCCATTTCGCCGTGCCCATCCTGGGCAACGCGGGATCCCTCCGGGAGTGGTGCCTGCTGGTGCCGGTCTCGCTGTATGCGGTGGGCGGGATTGGTGCATCGCTCCTCAGGATCGATAACCCGGCGCTGCAGACCCTGGGCGTGCTGGGCGCATCGGGCTGGGGCGGGTAGGAGCCGGGGTGCGTATGTCCGGTCGGGGTAGCGGGTTGGGGTAGCGGGCTGGGGTAGCGGGCTAGGGTAGCGGATCGCAGTGGCCGGATTGGCAGTGGCCGGGTGGGAGTGGCAGGGGTGGAGCAGGCCGCGGCCTTCCACGGGCAGACGTGCTGATTCCGGATAGGCGCCCACCGCGTCAGCGGGATCGGAGGTAGGAGTCGCGGGTTGGGGTATCGAGCTTCTCGATGGCCGCCCGGACTCCTGTACGTGACATCGCGCCCGCGTACCGGTCGAGGTGGGCCAGCAGCCTCGCCCGATCGATGTCTCCGACATAGCGGAGCATCCACCCGACCCCCTTCTGCACGAGCTCTTCGGGATCCCCTGCGAGCACTGCAGCGATTCTCAGCGTGTCATCCACCTCTTTCCGCTTCAAGAACGCGGCCGTCGCGACGATGGCGCTGCGCCGTTCGGGCCAGAAGCGGGATTCGGCCAGCCGGTCGAGCGGGGTCCGGGGCTTGTCGAGGAGCCACGTGCCGAGAACCTGGTGCGCGGCGAGGTCCACCAGGTCCCAGGTGTCGATGCGGTCGTGCCGCCGCAGGTACAGCTCATATAACTCGAGGTGGCGCCCGGGCTGGATCTTCCTGGCCATGGCCGCCTTTCCCATGATCGAGCAGGCGCCCACGCGTACTTCGTGGGTGGGGCTTTCAAGCAGTGCCTCCAGCTCCGCTACCGGCAGGTCAAGGGCGGTCTTGGCCAGGCTGAAGACGTCTCCCATCCGCACGCCGATGAAGGAGTTGTCCCCGGGGAAGAACCGCCTGTACTTGACCCGCTGGTCCTCGGTGGCGAGCGCACGGAGCGCGGCTTCGAAGTCGGCAGCAGTCCTCATTGGTGATGCCCTCCTCGATCCGGCGTTTTCCCGGATGATAGCCTTCCGCACCGCGGTGGTGAAGGCTATCATCCGGCCGCGGCCGCAACGGCAGCCTCCGGCTGCGGTCATGACGGCAGCATCCGGCTGCGGTCGTAACCGCAGCACCGCGGGACGTCCGGTGGAACCACCGGTACGGGGCGGTCGGATCCCCGTACCGGTGGCATCGGCCTAACGGGTGGGTACGGCGTCCACCTTCAGCAGGTCACTGAGGAGGGCGGGCTTGTTTGTGATGATGCCGTCGACGCCGAGGGCGGTCAGGGCGCGCATGCGCTGCGGGTCATCGACGGTGTACGGCCAGGTTTCCATTCCGTACTGGTGGACCAGATCCACGAACCCGCTGGTGAGCCGGGTGTGGCTGGGGTTGATCTGATCGGCCCAGGTGGACAGCTCGGCGTATTCGGCCGGTGCGGGCGGGCCACCCAGCAGCCCGGCCGGGACCTCGGGAGCAAGGGCATTGAACTCCCTCATGAAGTCCCAGTTGAACGACTGGACGACGAGGCGTCCGGCCCGCTCGTCGGCGTTCAGCCAACCCTCCGAGTCAAGCTCGGCTGCGATATCGGCGCTGATCCCCGGGTAGAGCTCGGGACTCTTGACCTCGAGCAGCAACCCCGCCCGGCCATGCAGGGTATCGAGGACCTGCTGTAGCGTCGGAACCCGTGTCCCTGCGAATTCCGGACCGAACCAGGATCCGGCATCGAGCGTCGAGATTTCCGCATAGGTGAAGTCGGCGACGCGGTAGGGGGCCCGGCCGGGGAACTTGGTTTCCACGTCCGTGGTGCGTCCGAGGGTGGTGTCGTGGATGACTACGAGTTCGCCGTCGAGGGTGCGTTGGACATCGATCTCGACGAAGTCGGCCTTCACAGCCGCTCCGAGGTCGACGGCGGGAAGCGTGTTCTCCGGGGCGTCTGCTGAGGCCCCGCGGTGGGCGATCACGGTGGTGCGGCCTTCCTTTGCGGATTCGGCGGCGGCTCCGCTGATGCCTGCGGCGAGGGTCGCCAGGGTCATCACGCCGGTGAGGAGGGCCCGAAGGGGTTCCTTCCGCCGGGGTGTGCTTACTTTCGCGGTGGGATGCGTCACAGGCAATCTCCTTGGTCGACAAGCAGGTTCTCGTTGTGTTCAGCCGTAACAGCTGACCCACGAGACTCTTCCGGCTCTAGGTGGCCAGCCGGAGACAGGCATCCAACGCCTGGGTGAATCCGGGTGGACAAGGGAAATCCGGTGGACAATGAGGGCCATGGCGACAAAGGACAGTCGGATGAGGGGGGGCGAATGGGAGCGATGGTGAATGATGACGACGGCGAATGAGGACGACGGCGCTGCCCTCCACCGGCAGAATCCCGCCCTCCCGGCACAGCCAGACTTTCCTGCCGCGCCCGCCGGGGCTGTCCCGCTGGTATTGGTTCCCGGGGGCACCCTCGAAATGCGCGATGCCCGGTCCGGCTCCTTCCGCGCGGTCACCCTGGTTCCGTATTCGATCGGAAGAACGCAGATCACGGTGGCCGAGTGGGCGCAGGCCAGCGGTTCACCGGAAGCCCCGGAACGGGCGGGACTGGTTCCCGTTCACCCGGTAACGTGGTTCGACGCCATTCGGTGGTGCAACAACCTGTCGTCGCGGACCGGGATTCGGCCGGCCTACACCATCTCTTCGCGGGAAGTCACCTGGGACGTTGGTGCGGACGGCTACCGGCTCCCCACCGAAGCGGAGTGGGAGTTTGCCTGCCGGGCGGGCACGCTGACCCCGACCTACGGGCCGCTCCCGGACATCGCGTGGACGGCGGCGGACCGGGTCGAAGCACCCAGGCAAGTGGCCTTGAAGGCTCCAAACGCCTTTGGACTGTTCGACATGATCGGAAATGTCTGGGAATGGTGCTGGGACTATGCCGACACTGCCCGGTACGGCGACTACCGGACCCTCCGTGGAGGTGGGTGGGCCGACAAGGCGTGGAGCACCCGCGCGTCGGTCCGCCGGGGCAGCGCCCCGGACGCTGTCCTTGAAGATATTGGTTTCCGGGTGGCGCGGGGGGCGGTCGGTGAACCGGGCGCCCGGGAGGCGCAGGGCTGGTCGGCGGCCGCCGACCGGCGCCGCGCGGACATCACGGGCCCGCTCCCTATTGGCTGGACCCCGCACCGGGAGTTACCTTGATCGCCGAGCGGGAGAACCCATGAAATTCATCGGAGGGACCCAGGCCGACGGCATCCTCGAACGTCCTTTCCGGCTCGGGGCGGTCCCGGGGGTGATGTGGACCCGGGACCAGCCGGGCCAGCGAACGGCGCTGGTGCTGCTGGCCCACGGCGGCGGCCAGCATAAGAGCGCACCG
The DNA here is from genome assembly GCF_009828595.1 of Arthrobacter zhaoguopingii. Taxonomy (GTDB): domain Bacteria; phylum Actinomycetota; class Actinomycetes; order Actinomycetales; family Micrococcaceae; genus Arthrobacter_D; species Arthrobacter_D zhaoguopingii. The sequence continues at coordinate 80,274 of NZ_WPNY01000007.1, read as the reverse complement.
GCCGTGGCGGGCCGCGCCCGGCAGTACCTGAAGGAGCTGGATGCCGCCATCGTCGCCATCGACGCCCCGGGCCACGGTGACCGGGAACGGAGCGCGCGCGACACGCTGTTCATCGAGCAGTTGACGCAAGCGCGACGCGACGGCACCCCGGTGCGCAACCTGATGGAGAGATACAACGCCGACATCGCCACCCAGGCCCTGCCCGAATTATTCGAGGTGCTCACCGCTGTCCAGGCGCTCGACGAGATCGGCGCAGACGTCCGCATCGGGTTCTGGGGACTGTCATTGGGGGCAACGATCGGGATCCCCTTCGTCGCCGGGGAACGGCGGATCACCGCCGCCGTCCTGGGACTCACCGGCAGCGATCAGCTGAGGGAGCAGGCCCGCCGTATCCGGGTGCCCGTCCAGTTCCTGCTGCAATGGGATGACGAATTCGTGGACCGTGCGGTGGGCCTCGGGGTGTATGACGCCCTCGCGTCCACCGAAAAGTCGCTTCATGCGAACGCCGGCGGCCACACCGCCGTGCCGCGGTTCGAAATCGAGGCCGAGGCGCGGTTTTTCGCCCGGCAACTTGCCGATTCGGCCTAGCGGCAGGGCGTGGACGTCCCCGTCGTCGGGCCCGGCGGCGTGCTGGCACGCCGTCCGCGGGGAAGTTCTGAAGGCGGTCCAGGGAAACCAGCGGGCCTTTCGCCCGTTGTTGCATGGCCCCGGCGCACCTAAGATGGGCACAACGGTGAGCGATCCTCCCCGAACCTTGCCCCATCTGCAGGCCAGGAAGGCGTCTTGTGAACGCTTCACGAATTTTCGGAACTATCCTCACGGCACTGCTCGCCGTAACCCTTGGACCCTCGCCGGCGGGCGGTGTGGAGCCCAGTGAACCGGCCGCTGCCGGGCCGGTCATCGTCATCCTCAATTCGAGCGTTGATGCGGGCCAGGTCTCGGCAGAGCATGCACAGACCTCGGGAGTCCAGCCGGACATCGTTTACAGCTCAGCCTTCCAGGGCTATTCGGCCGTGCTGTCCGAGGCCCAGGCCCGGCAGCTGCAGGCCGATCCGCGCGTCAGCGAAATCCTGCCGGACCGGACCGTTGCTGCTCCCCAGATCGGCGCGGTTGAGAATCCGCCGCAGCCGGCCCAGCTCGTGTCGAACGGCGTGAAGCGGATCGGCGCGTTGGAGAGTCCGACGGCGAGGATCGACGGCATCGACGAGCGGGTCGACGCCGACATCGCGGTCCTCGACACCGGCCTACAGTCGGATCATCCCGACCTCAACGTCGTCGGCGGCGCTGACTGTGCGCCCGGGGACGGGCACGAGGACGTCGTCGGCCACGGCACGATGGTCGGCGGTCTTGCCGCCGCCCTTGACAATGCGATTGGACGGGTAGGAGCAGCACCCGGCGCGCGGCTGTGGGCGGTCCGGGTGGCCGACCCGCAGGGAATCGTCACCGACTCAAGCCTCCTGTGCGGGCTGGACTGGGTCACCGCCAACGCCGCCACCGTCGACGTCGCCAACCTCAGCCTCGGCGGACCCCTGCGCGGCTATGACGTCGACTGCGCACCCCCGAACGACAGCATGATCCTCGAGGCCGTCTGTGCAGCCACGACCGCCGGTGTCACCGTGGTGGCAGCGGCAGGAAATGAGGCCCGCGACGCGGGCTTCCTGGAACCGGCCGCCTTTTCCTCAGTCATCACCGTCTCCGCAATGTCCGACACCGACGGTCGGCCGGGCGGCCTCGGACCCACCGAGGCCTGCATACCCGGTGTGACGGACGACACTCTTGCGTTCTACTCGAACTTTGGTCCGGCCGTCGACATCACCGCACCGGGCACCTGCCTCAGTTCCACCTTTCTCGATAGCCAGTACGCAGCCAGTAGTGGAACAAGCTTCTCCGCTCCCCTGGTCGCAGGCGGTGCCGCGCTGTACCGTGCCAACAATCCGGGCGCTCCGCCCGAGCAGGTCCAGGGCGCGCTGGTCAGTTCCGGGGAGCCCGGGCCTCTCCTGAACGACCTCGATGGCTTCCCGGAGCCGATTTTGAACGTGTCGCGGTTCTAGCCGGTGGCAGGACCGCCGGATCGCCGCCGCCCCCGCACCGGGATCGCTCTGGTCGGAATTCCAGCGCGGCGGATCCTGCTCGGCATGCTGGCGGTTTTCGCCGGCGCGGTATCGGGTTGTGGTGGCCCGGCCGCCCATGGATTGGACGATATCCAGTTCCGCACCGTCTCCGGCACGGATCCCGCCGGTGACCTCCAGTGGCTTGGGGATCATCCGATCCATTGGCGGATGACAAACGCCGGAGGGGAGGGAACCGCCTCCATCCGGCCGCCGTGCAGCGGGCTCCAGGCCCCTGTCAGAGTGACCGAGGACAGGTTGGTCGTTGACACCCGCAGGATGTCCATAGAGGCGCAGTACTGCGCGCCGCCGGTCGGCGACTACGACCTGTGGCTGCACCACCTCATCGAGCGGCCGCTGAGCTACAGCTGGGACGGACAGACCCTTATTCTGAGCAATGACCGCGGCTCCTTGACGTTTGAACGCGAAGAATAGCCCGCCGGCCCGGCGGACTATTTTCCCGAGCCCTTACGCTGACACCACATGGTGTCATACTGGTGTCATGAACCTTCTCCCTTATCTTGAGCGGCTCCGTGAACAGCTGCTCGTCGCAGCGGAGGCAGGGGGCGGGGATGCCCGGGATGTCGCAGAACGCCTGGTGACTCCGCTCGAATCCGCCGCTCGCCTGATGCTTCTCGATGCCCTGTCCAACGCGGCCGGCGAGATCACCGATGACCTGGCACCGGGTTCGGTCGAGGTCCGCCTTCGGGGCGTCGATCCAGAGTTCGTCGTCAGCCTGCCGGACGAACCTGCCGGTCCAGCAGCGGGAGTGGAGGCCGGCATCCCGGCCCTATCCGAGGAGGGCGGCTCCACCCGGACGACGCTGCGGCTGCCCGACCACCTGAAGGCGAGGGTTGAAGCCGCGGCGGGCCGTGAGGGCCTGTCGGTGAACACCTGGCTGGTACGCGCGGTCGCCGCGTCACTCGATTCCAGTGCAGGACGGCCCGTTTCCAGGCCGATTCCCGGCACCCGAAGCATCACAGGATGGGCACGCTCATGACGCTCTTTGAAACCTCCGGACCCGTTGGAGCGCGCATCGACATTGGCGCCCGGGGTGACATCTGGGTCGGCGCCACCGACCGGGCGGAGGTGACCGTCGACGTCCGCCCGCGGAACCCGTCACGGTCCCTGGACATCGACGCCGCCGAACAGACAACGGTGGAGTTCGTCGACGGCCGGCTGAGCGTGAAGTTGAAGCAATGGCGCCGCCACAGCTGGTTCAGCGACGGGGGCGCCGTCGTCGCCGCCGTCGAGGTCCCGATCGGCTCGTCGTTGGAGGTGTCCTCAGGGATGGGGAGCCTCCGCGTGGACGGGGAGTTCGGTGACGTTTCGCTGTCCACCGGTGTGGGCGAGATCCGCGTCGGCACCTGCGCCGCCCTCAGGGCCAAGACCGGAATGGGCGATATAACGGTCCTGCGGGCAACCGGCCCAGCGGAACTGACCAGCGGTACCGGCAGGATTGACGTCGACAGCCTTGAGGGGTCCGGCAGCATTCGAAATTCAAACGGCGAGACCTTCGTCGGCGAGGTCACCGGAGACCTGCAGGTGAAGGCGGCGAACGGCGACATCCTGATTCACAGAGCCGGCGGCAATGTGAACGCCAGGGCCTCCAACGGTGCAGTGCGGATTCAGGAGGTGCACCGCGGAGTCATCACCGCGCACACCTCCGCCGGGTCGATTGATATCGGCGTGCGGCCGGGCACTGCGGTTTGGCTGGGACTGACCACGAAGTTTGGGCAGGTCCGCAGCGGGCTCGACCCGGCCGATGCACCCGACGACGGCCACGCGGCGGTTCAGGTGCGCGCCAACTCCTCCTATGGAGATGTCACCGTTCACAGCAGCTCCGACGTCGGATCCGGAATGCCGTAGCCGCGGTCCCCCGCGGGCGGAAGCACCGTACCGAAGAGAATTTCCAGACGGATGTCGAGATTTCCCGTGCTGCTTCGTCCCTGGAGTGAATACAGCCACAATGGGCTGTGTTCTAGGAACGAGAAGGAGACGACGATGGCCAAGTACCTGTTGCTCAAGCACTACCGCGGGGCACCGACCGGGGTGAATGACGTGCCGATGGACCAGTGGACGCCCGGGGAGATTTCGGCCCACCTGCAGTACATGGACGATTTCGCCGCGCGGCTTCAGGAAACCGGCGAGTACATCGACGGCCAGGCGCTGTCGCCCGAGGGCACCTGGGTCCGTTACGACGGCGAGGGACGACCCCCGGTCACCGACGGCCCGTTCGCGGAGACCAAGGACCTCATTGCCGGGTGGATGGTGCTCGACGTCGACAGCTACGACCGCGCGCTCGAGCTTGCCGGGGAGCTGTCAGCGGCTCCGGGGGCCGGCGGCCGGCCGATTCATGAGTGGCTCGAGCTGCGTCCGTTCCTTGCCATGCCTCCCACCGTGACGGAGTAACCCATGGATGGGGTCCTCCTTCGGAGCCTCACCCCTGAGGTGATCCCCGTCCTCGTCCGCCGCGGAGCCGACTTCGCGGCGGCCGAGGATGCGGTGCAGGAGGCCGTGATCGAGGCCCTGCACACCTGGCCGGAGCGACCGCCGCGTGACCCGAAGGGCTGGTTGGTGACGGTGGCATGGCGGAAGTTCCTCGACGCTGTGCGGGCCGATGCCTCGCGTCGGTTGCGGGAGCAGCGGGTCGTGGCCGAGCCCTCCCCCGGCTCCGGCCCGGGCGGGGACGATTCGCTTCAGCTCTACTTCCTATGCGCCCACCCGTCCCTCACACCGTCGTCGGCGGTTGCGCTCACGCTGCGCGCTGTTGGAGGTCTCACCACCGGGCAGATTGCACGCGCCTACCTGGTCGGTGAGGCCACCATGGCGCAGCGGATCAGCCGGGCCAAGCGGACCGTCGCCGGCATCCGGTTCGACCAGCCCGGTGACGTGGCTACCGTGCTGCGGGTCCTTTACCTCGTCTTCAACGAGGGCTATTCGGGCGAGCTCGACCTAGCTGCCGAGGCGATCCGGCTGACCCGGCAGCTCGCAGCCCGGATTGACCACCAGGAGGTCGCCGGGCTGCTGGCGCTCATGCTGCTCCACCACGCCCGGCGATCCGCACGGACCCGGAACGACGGCAGCCTGGTGCCGCTCGCGGAGCAGGACCGCAGCCTATGGGACACCCGACTGATCACCGAGGGTGTCGATGTGCTGCAGAAAGCCTTGGCCCGTGACAGGCTGGGCGAGTATCAGGCGCAGGCAGCCATCGCCGCGCTGCACGCCGATGCCCGGACGGCCGCCGAGACCGACTGGGTGCAGATCGTGGAGTGGTACGACGAACTGGTGCGCCTCACAGACAGCCCGGTGGCCCGGCTCAACCGGGCCGTTGCGGTGGGCGAGGCCGACGGGCCCCGGGCCGGCCTGGCCGCGCTGGCGTCGCTCGATCCCGCCATCCCCCGTCATACTGCCGCCGCTGCATACCTCCACGAGCGGGACGGCGATCGGGTGGCCGCGGCACGGCTCTACACGGAGGCGGCACGGCAGGCACCGAACCTCCCGGAACGGGATCACCTGACGCGGCAGGCCGCCCGACTGAACACGGCTCTCCGCCGCTGACCGGAGGCGTCGGGCTGCTCCTGGGTGCGCTGGCGGTTACGGGGTGTAGCAACTGTTGCTGGCGCCGCCCGGCTGCTACGGGGTGCGCCCGGCGCGGACCCGGATGCACGCCCGGCTGCTATGGGGGTGCGCCCGACTGCTACGGGGTGCGCCCGGCGCGGACCCGGCGGTGTCGGTGGTGCACGGCGTAGTGGTCAAAGACCGCCGAGGAGGTCGCCCCGGAATGGCCGAACCGGTTGCGGAGAACCTGGGCGAGGTCATCCAAGGCCGAGGTAAGCATCCTGCCCGCGAAGCGGAGTTCGGGGTCACCACTGCGTTGGGCATCATCGGCGAGCTGCTGGGCATAGGAGACGGTGTCGGGCAGGGAGCCCCTCTCCTGCACCTCATGGAAGTAGTAGCTTTCGTAGAACGACAGCAGGTCGATGCTTACCAGCGAGACCTGCCGGGCCAGCGATTCAAGGAGGCCGGCAGCATGGTGTGGGTCCAGAGGAGTCAGACCCTCCGGACCGCTCGCCTCCCGGAGTAGGTTCAGTTCATGGGCGAGCGCGCGGCGGCGGCCCAGCGCCGGATAGGCCTGCAGGATCCAGGACACCGCTGCCGTCAACAGGCCGAAGCCGGTAATCGCCTCGGATGCGGTGAGCAGTCTGAGGCCGGCGTCCTCCGCAACAATCTCGCCGAATCCAACGGTGGAGAGTGCGACCATGGAAATGTAGAGCGCCTCGCTGAAATTTCCCTCCTGCGGCACCCCATCGGCGTAGACAAATCCGTCCCGCAGGTGCGGTAGGTACAGGAAGGCCCACCCCACGACCGCCAGCGCAGCCCACGCCGCAATGACGGCAGCCATTGCCGCGGGGGCGGCAAAGGCGGAGGACCGCCCGCTCACCGTTCGTGACACGTGCCAGAACCCCCGCATGATGGCCCGGCACACGGGACCGGACCCGTGAGGGTAGAGGAGGGTGTAAAGGACGTCGGCGAGCATCAGCAGGATGAGCCCGGCACCCGCCGCCGTCCAGACCGCGTCCGAGAAGGTCATGCCTCATCTTACGGACGAGCATCATGATTCGGACGAGCGCCGCAGCGGCGCCGTGACACCACCGCTGTTCAAGACCCGATAGCCTCACGGACGAGCCGCATCACCTCCTCTACCTCCTCGACCCGCCCGTCCTGCGCCCCCGTTACCAGCCGGACCGTGCGGCGGAAGACCGCCTCGTCGCCCTCGCCCTTCCGGAAAGCGGGCAGGTGTACCAGCACCGCCGCCCGGCGCAGCCAGATGTTCTCCGAGGCCGCCCAGCGTTCGAGGACCGCCCGTGCCCGGAGGGCGTCCTGCCCGCCAAGCCTAAGGAGGAGTGCTCCGACGACGTCGACCGCGAGCGGATCAGCAAGGTCGCGCACGGCGGCCGAGCGCAGGAATCCCTCGACGCGGGTGAGGTCCGAAACGTGGAGCAGTTTGAGGTTCGACTGTAGGATCACCACGGCCGCGAGCCGGCGCTCGAAGACGGGCCGGCTCCAGAGTTCGGACGCGAGGGCGGTGACTGCGTCGTGCTGGAGTTCCGGGTAGCGCCGGGAGGCGTTGCGGATGGTGCCCCGGATGGCGCCCGCGGACGCTCCATAGAACTCGAGGGACTCCCCCAGGCGCCGCGTGTAGTCCTCCGCGCGTTCCTCGGTGCTTTCGTACTGAAGGGAGTCGTCGATGAAGTCGGCGGCGGCACTCATGTCTTTTACCCTAGGGCGGGTTCTGACTTGCGCCGCAAGCTGGATCGATGGACTGCATCCGAAACCGGGAAAGTCTCCTGGTTGGGCGGGGCGATCGGGCGGCGTGATCGGGCCGCGCCGTCGGGCCGCTTGGATGAGCCGCGCCGTCGGGCGGTGTGATCGGGCCACTGGGATGAGCCGCTTGGATGAGCCGCGCCGTCGGGCGGCGTGATCGGGCCACTGGGATGAGCCGCTTGGATGAGCCGCGCCGTCGGGCCGCTTGGCCGGGTGGGACGGCGAGGAGGTGCTCTCCTGCTCATTCACGTAGGGGGTCGGTGGTTCTCTTGGGGGGTCGGGCTGTCCAGTAGCTGTTTCGGCGGGGTTTTTGGTCGGGGTCGAGGTGGTGGGGTGGGAGGAAGAAGGGGATGCCGTGCCGGGAGTGCACGGTCCAGGAGCCGTCGTGGATGCGGTGGTGGTGGTGGGAGCACAGCAGCACCCCGTCGCCGAGGGTGGTGGTGCCGCCCTTTTCCCACGGGGTGATGTGGTGGGCCTCGCACCAGGTGGCGGGGATGGTGCAGCCGGGGAAGGCGCAGCCCTTGTCCCGGGCCACCAGGGCCCGGCGCAGGTGCGGTGGGAACAGCCGCTGGGCGCGGCCAAGGTCCAGGACCTGGCCTTTGCCGCCCAGGACCAGGGGGATCAGGTCGGCGTCGCAGGCGAGCCGGCGGATGCTGCGGGCCGGGATCTGCTGGGCGAACACCGCATCGCCGGCGTGGTCGAGCTCGCCGGTCAGGGTCCGGTAATCGATGGTGACCATGATCTGGGGGCGGTGCCCGCCGGCGGCCGGAAGGCCGTCGGTGGCCAGGGCGATCCTGCAGGCGCCCACCAGGCCCGCCAGCAGCTGCTGCGCCCGGGTGGGCCGCTCGTCTGCGCCAAACGGGGAGGCGCGGTGTGATCCACTATCCGGGGTGTCACCGGTTATGTCGTTACGGGTACCTCCACCGCCGGGCTCGTCACCGGATCCGGTGTCCGGGCCCGCACCGGTGCCGGGGAGGCGGGGGTTGGTGGCGGTGTTCATCACCGTGGCGAGGTGTTCGAACTGCTCATCCGTGGCCCCGATCTCCAGGAAGTGCAGCCCGTTGCGGCGCCCGCGCAGGAACACGCCCTGGCGGGCCCGCAGCAGCTTCTCCGAGGGTTCGTCCCCGTCCTGGTCCAGGACGCTCTCCCAGCGCCGGGTGAGCGCGCGCAGCAGGTCCTCATCGCTCTGGGTTGCCTGACTGGTGAGGTGGCGTTCCATCGCCTCAAGGTCCGGCGGTGCGGCGGCGGGCCTGGTCCTTTCGATGGCATCGCGGATCAGGGTCGCGGCCCGCCCGCTGACCTCTCCGGCGCCGCAGGCCGCGCCGAGGACCTCCAGCGCGGCCGGCGCCTCCAGCCCGCCGGCGGGCACCGCCGGCAGGATGGCCGCGGCCAGGCGCAGCCGCCGGGCCGCCTCGCCGCGGCTGATCCGCAGCCGGCCCCGCAGGTAATCGGCGGTATCCCTAAACTCCGCCCGGGCAGCACCGCCGCCCCCGGGCCCGGTGCCGGGAGCCGCCCCGGAAGCAGCGCCGGGAGCAGCCCAGTGCCCGCCGCCGGGAGCAGGCCACGGACCGCCGCCGGGAGTGGGCCACGGACCGTCCCCGGCACAGGCCAGCCGGTGCTGCTCGGCGGCATGGGCGCCCAGGACCTGCAGATGGTCCACGATCCGGGAGAGCTCCTCGATGCGGGCCACCGTATCGGCCACCTCCCGGCGCCCCAGCAGCAGGAACCGCCCGGAAAAATCGGCCGCAAATCCCCTGAGTCCGGCGTGGACCGCGGAAAGCAGCTCCCCGGTACCGGGAAGAGACTCCCCGGTGCCCGCATGCTCCTCGACCGGTGCCGTTGCCATACCCCCATTCTATCGAACAGGTGTTCTATTTACCCCCGGGAAGGGCGATTGTGGAGGAAGAGTGGGCCGGAAGATATCCACAGGCGTCCAGCCCACCTAATGCCCGGATTAGGAAGTACCTTCAGGTCCGCCTCGACCAGTTATCGGGAGACGGAGTCGACAACGCCAGGTCCCGTCCCAATGAGAAACTGACGGGAGGAGCACGCCTCCAGTTCGCAGGAAAGTGGTGGATCGGCACCGGCCACTGCCTGTCATGGTTCCGCCTTTGCCGCGCAGCGTGTGAGGGCATCGAACAAGTCACGCAGATTAGCCCGGCTTTGACCGTAGTCCAGAACCGGTGGAGTGATCAACGGCGCCGCCGACGCCGTTGATCCGGGTTCTTGCCGCGTCCATCGGCTCGAACCCCAAGCCGACGACGATGCCCCAGGTCCTGATGCTCGCTCTGGTGAACATTTCAGCGCCACCCGGGTCAGCCGTCTGCAGTTGGAACCGGGGAAGCTCCACCACTGCGGCACGGAGGATCCTCGGCACATCAGCGGCCCTGACGTCGAGCACCAGGTGTCCTGAACTCTGGGCAAGGCGTGAGGAAATCGCAAACCGGTCCCCGGAAACCGCGTACCGTCTCCCCGCCAGCCGCAAGACAATCAGAGCGGCGACGACGGGAACGACGGCGAGCACCGCTGTCAGAATCCACGGCCAGCGCAGGGGTACCCCGTTCGCCAGCACACAGCGCGACGTGGGAAGGAACCGAAGGACCAACGACCACCCTGCCGTCGTGACGTCCGCGGTCCCTAACGTTCATTTGTGCGACGCCGGCGGTCGGCACGCCACTTCACACTGCCTCCAGTCAGCAGCAGGGCGCCGCCCACCAGGACAACGATTGCTCCCTGCGACGTGCCGGGAAGAGCCAGCCACCACAACCCGATGAGCAAAAGGATGAGCCCATTGGTCATCAGCCACGGTCCGGCATTATCGACCCTCACGCGGCCCCGCAGACGCTCGCCAGCGACAGAAAAGGGGAATGAACGGCCCTGCCCCGAGAAGAGTGATGGTAATCCGAAGCCTTCGCTCCTGATCGATCAACTCCCCCTTTTTGCTCGAAATTTCGCGCGGCCCATAAGGCGTTAATCATCATCGCCGCTAGATCCCTATACGCCGCTGCGAATGATACGAGCATCAATCTCCTTCCGGGAGCAAGGGAGGCGCAATAAGTGCGGTACGAATTACGGTACGCCCGGTAAACGCCTCCTGCACCCGCAGTTCCATCAGATTTCCTGATACAGGTAAGGGCTGACCAATCGTGGGTGGGCCTTTTGGAACGGCATCAGGCAGGGCTGGGCGGCCCGGCGTCGCAGCGACTACCGGCACGATGGCAGACTGGGGCGATGCGTGAGCTCGTCATTCTCGGCACCGCATCCCAGGTGCCCACCCGGACCCGCAACCACAACGGTTACTTCCTGCGCTGGGAGCGCGAAGGGTTCCTGTTCGATCCGGGCGAGGGAACGCAGCGCCAGATGATCCGGGCGGGCGTATCAGCGAGCCGCATTACGCGGATCTGCCTCACGCATGTTCACGGCGACCACTGCTTCGGCCTGCCGGGCGTGCTGTCGCGCATGGTGCTCGACGGCGTGGCCCACCCGGTCCACCTTCACTACCCCGCATCCGGCGAGGACGTCGTCCGGGCGCTCGTCGCGCTGGCCACGCCGGGTCTCGACCTCCGGCTCCACCCGCACGGTTCTCAGGGCGCTGTTGCGGAGGGCCTCGAGGTGCGGCCCCTGCTGCACCGCATTGAGGCGTACGGCTACCGGCTCACTGAGCCCGACGGCCGCACCCTCCTGCCCGACAGGCTCGCTGCAGCCGGCATTGCGGGGCCCGATGTCGGGGACCTTCAGCGCAGGGGAAGCCTCCGAGGCGTTCGATTCGAGGATGTCAGCGCGCACCGGCCGGGCCGGCGTTTCGCCTTCGTGATGGACACCGCACCATGCGGCGGTGCCGAGGAGCTCGCGGAGGGGGTGGACTTGCTGGTGTCCGAGTCCACCTTCAGGGATGAAGATGCCGCCCTGGCCCTGCAATACCTCCACCTCACGGCGGGGCAGGCGGGCGCCCTGGCAGGCACGGCGGGCGCGGGAACGCTGGTGCTGACCCACTTTTCGGCCCGCTACGATGACGCCGGCGTCCTGGCTGCGCAGGCGCAGGACACGGCAGGGTCTGCATCGGTCATTGCCGCCAACGACCTCGACCGAATTCCGTTTCTACCGCGGCGCGGCCCGGAACCCGGCGGCGTGGCCGATATCCGCAACTGATCCCCGCAGGGTCGCATCCTTTTCCGAGATACACCGCCGAGGCCGTTGAGCAGCTGAGCTGTGCTTGCCGCTCCATCCGAGTAGGCTCGAATATTTTCCAGTACCGGCCGCTACTGTTCCACTTCGGGCCGCTTCGGTAAATTACTAACATCGGGCCGTTGCAAATCGGCCTGGATGCATCTGCCACGAGGAGCATGACAATGCTCCCCGCGGCACGAAGAGCTCGGGTGGTGCGGGGCGTGCAACACAGGTTGGATGCTCCGCTTCCGCACGATGAGGGAGTCCCTCCCGAGCGACTGGATAATACCAATCGTTTCAGATCGAAGAGATGACCTCCTTTTCGGAGCGGCACCTTGAAGAGGATTGGACATCACGTGCGGGCTCGCATCGTCGTCTTAATAGTCGTTCTGTTCACAGCCACCTACGCCCTGGTCGGTTTCGTCTCGGATTCAATGCCGGGCCAAAGCTCTGACGAGGAAGCAAGGGACCGCCCAAGCGCGGCTTCGAACTCGTCGCAGCCAACCGAAGACCGCCTCGACGACATCTCTGCTGCCACGGCGGCCATGCCGGTCGGTGATCTGCCGGGTTGGAGACAGGTCTTCACCGAAGACTTCACCGACGGAGATGTCCCAATCGGCGAATTTCCTGACCGGACCTACAGGGCGCGATGGAGCGCAAATTATTTCGATGGCACACCGGATACAGCTGCTCAGACTCTCAAGACAAAGTCTGGATATTATCCCTCCAAGGTCCTCAGTGTTCATGACGGTCTCTTGGACATGTATCTTCACACTGAAAATGGGATTTCGATGGGTGCCGCACCATCTCCTCGATTCGAGAAGGGCGGTAAGCGGCCCTTCAACAGCCAAACCTACGGCCGGTACTCCGTGCGTTTCAAGGCCGACGAATTGAAGGGATTCAAACTAGCGTGGCTGTTGTGGCCTGATAGTAAGCAATGGCCGGAGGACGGCGAGATAGATTTTCCGGAAGGGGATCTGTCGAAAACCATTTACGCTGCCCTGCACGGACCTGGTGAAGAGGACACGATGCTCGATCAGTTCCGTACCACGTCCACCTTCACCTCTTGGCATATAGCTACTATCGAGTGGAGCCCCGACCGCGTGGAATTCTTCCTCGACGGAAAGTTGATCGGCACCAGCACGTCGGCGATACCAGACACCCCGATGCACTACATCCTGCAGACCGAGTCCTGCCTGACGACCTGTCCCGATCCGGACACCCGCGGCCATGTCTACGTCGACTGGGTGGCGATCTGGGCCAAGGACTAGGTGTATCCGGATTTCTCAGGCGTGGACACCGTATCCCTCCGGCGACCTGTCGGCCGCAATGCGCGTCCGGCTGAGCAACCGCACGCGCCGAGGGAGGCAGTCGACTGCGAGGCCCGGCGCCCTCGACTTCTTTCGCATCGTTGCGTTCTCAACCCGTTCGCGCCCCGAAGGCTGAGTCGAGATCTTCTGGGGGACCCAGACGTCCCGTCCCGTTGACCAGACGCCGTAGACGCAACGCGGCAACAACTGCAGCCGACAATTGGGCCAGGAGCCACAGCGCGGCCAGTCCGGGTAGGGCCGAATTTTGAACTACGGCTGCCGCCGGCACCAAGCCGACGGCGGCCGCCAGAACTGCAACCGCCGTGGCTTCCGTGAAGTAGCCATACACCCGGCACACGGCGTAATAGACCTGAGTCACACAGCTCAGTACTACCGCCGGGACCAGCAACGGCAGCAGCACCCATTGCGGGGCATACTGCGGGCCGAGCACTTGCAGGATTGAGGGGCCCGCCGCCAGGAGTATCCCTCCGGCTGCGAAGGTGAGCAACAGGCTGATTCTCAGGGCCCGGTTGATCAGCAAATAGACGGGTCCCGACTCGGCAAGTTTTGCCTGAAGGGAATAACCGGCGGATTGAGGGACGAAAAACACTGCCGTCGTCAGCATCCAGACCACGTACCAGGTCGCCGCGGCCGAGGTGCTGAGTGTCGCGGCGACAATCAGGGGCAGGAGGTAGGCAGGCGCGCGGTCGGCGAGCACGAGGGGATAGTTTCGCAAAGCCGGGCGCAACAGACGCACCACTTCGTCGAACCGGGCGCCGGCCCACCACTGGGGGCCGAGACCGGCGCGACGGATTTGGCGCATGCCGAGTACCACACTGGCCCCCGCTCCAAGGGCGACGGCGCCGACGACGGCGATCACACTGCGGTACCCCGCCGTCAGGCAGACAATGAGAACCGTGAGCTGGATGAGAGCCTGCAGCACGCTGCGCACCAACACCAGGTCGGCACGCGACAATGCCACACTGATGTGATCAAGCTGGTACGCGGTACTGGCAAAGACGGCGGCAGCCAGGAACGCCACCGTGACCGCTGGATCGTCCCAGGCCTGACCGACGCCGGGACCGAGGGCACGCGTGATGTTGAGCAGCGCTATAGCAACAATCAATGACGCGAGTCCCACCGTGAGCAGTCCTGTGGCTATCAGCCGGCGCCGCCGGTCGTTCTGGGCAGGCAGCAGCGTTAGCGTGGCCGGGCCAACTCCGAGCATCCCGATCTGTACTGTCAACAGTGCCGACGCCACTACTGCAGAACCCAAACCGAGCTGAGGTGGGGCCAGGAGCAGTGCGGCCAGAATCCAGAAGAGGAAGCCCGCGGCCATGGGCGCGACTCTGGCTGCGGTCAACCACAGTGCGTTGCCGCCGAGGGAGAGACCGCTGTCGGCCGGACGGGAAAGTTCCTTGAACATGGCGCGGTAGGTGTAAAAGAGGAACGCCGCCCAATAAGGCAGAAAGCGGGGGGCTCCCAACAGCGCCAGCCCTGCACCACGTGCGGTTGCGAGGAGTGGTGAAGCAGCCAGCAAACCAGCCCAGCGCGGGTGCTTTCGAATGTTGAGAGCCAGTCCAGCGCCATCTTGAAGCCATTGGTCGCGGGCAAAAGCGAAGTCGTCACGAAAGCGGTGTCTCACGAACGTGGAGGTGGACACGCCCAACTGCCGCCCGGCTTCCCGTAGCCGCAACCGCAGGTCTATGTCTTCCCCAGAGGCGAACTCCTCGTCGAAGCCTGCCTGCAGAAGCACATCGCGTCTCAGCAGTGTGGCGCAGACTCCGAACCGCAAGCGGGCCCGGCTGCGATTGTGGTGCCATGCCAGTGCCTCCCCCCAGTACCCGGCTCCATCGGACTCGCTCACCAAGCCCGACTGGAGTCCGTCGTAGCCACCCTGCTCGAATTCAGCGACCAGTTGCTTCAGAGAGTCGCGCGGCAGCACTACGTCGGAATCAATCAGGGCCACAATCGGGCAGGCTGCATTATTGACGCCGAGCATTCTCGCAGCCGACAGGCCGCGTCCCTCGTCGGAAAGGACTAGTGCGCCGTAGGAACGCGCAATCTCCACCGTTGAGTCCTCGGAGCACCCATCGATGACGATCACTTCCCGCGGCCGCTGGGTCCACACCGATTCCAGACATTGGGGCAACCACCGGGCGGCGTTGCGCGCGGGAATTACAACCGAGACATCAAGCGCATCCGGCTTCAAGGCGCACGTCCCTTCCAGATCCTGCATTCAACGCAGCAACCGCGGAACGTGGTTCGAGACACCACCCGCTGGGCTGCGACACGGGCAGAAGCAACCTCCTCAAGGTGAGCCCGAGTTGCTCGGGAGACCAGCACCGGGCGGAAAAGCCGTCCGCGGAGAACGGACAATTACAGGATGCACGGCGAACACCGTTCTGGCTATCGAAGGAGTCTGCCTGCCTGGCGCCGGAGGATTTCGGGTTCCGTCGGAGAATTGCGGGTAAACTGTCCGCTGATGCGGCTCAACGCCATGTTCCATCGGAACGCCCGCCCGTGCGCGCAGGCCACCCGGAACCCCTCCCCCGGTGCGCAGTTACGACGTCCGAGCGGTCCGCCGGCGTCACCTGCTGGTACAGCAGTGCTCCTGCTCGGGCAGCCTACTGCACGTCGCGCCATGGTTGGGCAGGGTGGCGTGGGCGCCTCCTTGACACATGCACAAGCCGGCGGCCCCAGAGATAACCGGCGGTTGCGGTGACCAGTACCGTGAGGACCACCCCTGCGCGTCCGAGCCCGACGAATTTCCCATGCCGAGCCCAGTCATACAAACCAGCAAGAAAAGCACGGAGCAGGACGCTGCGGACGTACCGGCGTTCGGGACCCAGCGCCCGCTTGTAGCCCACCACATGGCTGACCCGCGCTTTCGAAACGCCCTCGGCCCAGGACCTGGCGAGCACGTAGCGGAAAGTCCCCCTGTTCGCTGGCACATGATGGCGCACCACTGCTGCAGGCTCATAGACAATCCGGGAACCTGGCGCCCCCATTGTCGACCGTATGCAGATTTCAGTTTCCTCACAGCCCGAGGGGACAGAACCCTGCCGGCCCAGGAAAAGATTGAACCCGCCCACCTGGCGGATGACGCTGAGGCGGAAGGACATGTTCGCGCCGATGACATTACGGACCTCGCAGGCAACCCTTGGCATACCCCGGTGGCTGCATCCCACGATCCAGTCGAGTTCCTGGCCGAAAAAACCAGGGCGTCCTACCTCCCAGATCGGATCCACTCTTCCGCCGACCGCCAGCACGTCAGGGTCGTCATACAGGGCGGTGAGGCGTTCGAGCCAATCCGGCGCGGCCTCAGCATCGTCATCGATGAACGCCACGATGTCGGAGTCCACCGCGTCCAGCGCGGTGTTGCGTGCCCCGGAGAGTCCGCGCGGACGGGTGTTCCTTAGGACGGTGACGTCATCGACGATTCCTGCGAGCCGCCTGTAGAGTGCCTCGTTGTGGTCGATGACCACAACGACTTTTTTTGGGGAGTGGGTTTGGGTGCGTAGCGACTCGAGAAGTTTCAGCAGCCAGTCCCAACGCTCGCTCGTATAGGCGCAGATAACCACTGTCACGGTGGGGAATGGGACGTCGGGCATTTCATCCCGCCCTCATGAGGCGTTCACGGATCATCATCCCCGGCGCCTGCCCGTTCCGGACCGCCCGAAGATTCGCCTCTCCGGAACATGCCGGCGCTACGGGCCGGGCAGCTATCGAAGACGGGAGCTGGACTGAAACAGGCACATGCCTCACCACTTGCCTCTTTGCTGTATGCAGATCCGGCGAATGTAAACGCCACCCGCCAGGAACACCGTGTTGGCGCTTATACAGTCGTCGGATCCCCGGCCCAGCAACTCAGGAGCCACGACGAAGCCGTACTTTTGAAGGTTAAAGCCCGCCACCCATGGCGGTCTAGGACAACTTGTTGCCGCACGGAAAAGGAGATGATGTCCTGCTGTCCGGGCCTGACAGACCAGGGATGCATCCCGCATGCTCAGCCGTGATGCTGATGTGCTTTCACCTGCCGCGTGGAGGCCTTGATACAGCCTGACCGGCGCATGCCGGAGTCAACATGCGGGCACACGGCGGGTGGACGGCCTAGGTTGCACCGGGTGCGGTGGCCACGAACTCCTGGATGATTTCGGGAGAGGCGTGAATGCAGATCATCTCCAGGTTTCCGGTACCGCTGCTTCGAAAGCGGTGGTGTGCGCCAGGGTGGACCGTCACAATCGCGCCGGCGCCCGCGCGGAGCTCTTCGCCGTCGGACTCGATGACTGCCTCACCCTGGAGCACCACCCACGTCTCGGTGTAGGGGTGCCAGTGGGTTTCCGGCCCTCCGCCGGGCGGCGTGTCCACCCAGAAGAAAGAAACGCCGGCGCCGTGGTCTGCCCCAACGAACAACGCCGTCCCGGTGGTGTTTCGGCGCAGCTGCTCACGGTCGGTAATCGAGGTCATGAGGGTTTGTTCTCCTTTCCATCGAGCCACAGGGTTTCGGACTCGTCCCTGTGCGTCCCGGTCGTTCCCACGTGCTTTTTGTCGATTCCGGGGCCCTTCTTTAGAACGTGAACCAGCGCCATGCCGTGGCCCCGCCCGAGCCCGTAGTCGGCCTTCAGCCATTCGAGGATCTCGCCGGCCTTCCCGTTCTGCTCGTCGAACCCCTTGCTGTTCGCGATGTCCAGCAGCTGGCGGGGCGTAAGCCCAGTCCTGTCTTCGATGGTGTCGAGGTACGCCTGGAATGACATGCCGTGGTCCTTACGTTTGTCTCTCGGCTGGCAGGACGGCCGAGAAAGCTCTGCGCCCAGATTAGGCCCCCATCAGTTGAAGCACTGATGGAGAAATCCCGCCGGCGACGCCTGTATGCGAAGGGTGCGCCCGGAAGACCTGCCTGTCAATGCCGTCCGGTGGATCAGGTACAGATCGACGTAGTCCAGGCCGAGACGCCCGAGGGATCTGGTACACGCCGAAGCCGAGGACCGGCATTTCGGCGCCGGTATTGAGGGGAATGGACTGCAGCTGGTTCTCCTAACGGGAGTCGGAATGAGCGGTTCCCTCGAGGAAGCGGCCCTGCCGCCGGTCCCACCGGTTTGCCCCGTCGTCGAACAGCAGGTACGAGCCGGCGGCCCCTACGGTCAGGAGGAGCGGTCTGCCGATCAACAGGTACCGGGTGTAAGAATCCGGAGCGCCTGCCCGATGCCGTTGTCCCTCACAGGAACGGACCGCCGCTCTGCCCCCTTGCCGACCGTACCCGCCACGTCTCCCCCCCCTTGGTTCGGCTCTCGCTGGGCCCAGTTTGGCACAAGCGAATTTGGCACAGGCGAAGTGGACCCGGTACTCGGTTGGCTGCTTCCGTACACGCGGGCCCCGGTCACCACTACCGAGGGGCGGCGTGTGCTGGCACTGTCTGCGCACCCACCGGTCTAGGGTTCCCTGCCTGCTGCGGCCTCAATGGTCGCCCCACACCCGGCCTAGGTGGAATTGCCATCATCGGTTCGCTCGGACCGGGCGGCCCGCCGTCGTGCTCGTTCCCGCGCCAGCGCCTCACGGAGCGGCGGCACGACCACGCCCTGCTCCGCCATCCGCCGCCGCACGGTGCGCCGGACAATCAGGATCGCCGCAGCTCCTGCCGCAAGGATCACAAGCTGGAAAGCCATCGCGATCCGGAACGAGCCGAGGGCATACAGGTCGCCCCCGGACAGTCCCCGCGCGTACAGGACGTCGAGAATCACCCCGATTCCGTACATCGCGACCAGGGACGCGGCGAATCCGCCGATGTTCACAATGCCCGTGGCCGTTCCCATCCGCGACGACGGGTTGAAGGTGCGTGCGAAGTCAAACGCGATCATCGAGCCGGGACCGCCGAGGGCCAGCGCCACAATGAGCAGTGTGAGCAGCCACAGGGGTGCGGGCCCGGACGCGAACAGGACGGCGAGCCAGCAGCCGGCTATCCCGGACGCGATGGCCAGAACCATGGTCGAGCGGCGCAGGGGGTGCCGGGACACGTAGAGTCCCAGCATCGGTCCCGACACAATGCCCACGCCGACGAACAGCGTCAGGAGCGCCGACGCAGCCACGGGGTCGATCCCTTCGGCCCGCACCAGATACGGGTAGCCCCAGATCAGGACAAACACGGTGCCGGGAAATTGCACGGTGAAGTGGGACCACAGCCCGAGGCGGGTTCCGGGCTGGCGCCAGGCCTGCGCGAGGGAGATCCCGGTCTGGCGCAGCCCGGTCCTTGCCCGGGGTTGGCGCTGCGGGGCATCCCTGATGACGGCCACCGCGAGGACGACGGCGAGCGCCGACAGCCCGGCGGCGGACAGGAACGCTGTGCTCCACCCGGCCGCGCCGAGCAGCGCGGCGAACGGCACCACCGACACCACCTGGCCCAGCTGTCCGATGATGCCCGTGAACTGGGTCAGCACGGGGATCTTGCGGGACTCGAACCAGGCCGGAAGCAGCCGCAGCACCGAGATGAAGGTCAGGGCGTCGCCGGCGCCTACGAGCAGTCTTCCCGCGATCCCTCCGGCGACGGTCTCCGAAAGAGCAAGCTGCACCTGGCCCGAGGCCATCAGCACGGCTCCGGCGAGGATGAGCAGCCGCGGGCCGACCCGGTCGACCAGGACCCCGACAGGAATCTGCAGCGACGCGTACACGAGCAGCTGCACCACGGTAAAGATGGAAAGTGCGGAGGCGGTGGCCGAGTAGCGTTCGGTCGCTTCAAGCCCCGCGACGCCGAAGCTCGTCCGCTGGGTCACGGCGATGAGGTAGGCGACCACACCGGTCCCCCACACCAACCACGCCCGGCGTTTGCCCACTCCTCCATTATTGGTGCTGGGGTCCGGGCCGCGCACCCGCGAAGCAAGTGATTGTTGTTTCGTTCGGCCAGACCTGAAGCCGGCGGTCATCGCGAGAAGCCGGCGGTCATCGCGAGCCCGCACTGACTGCCGTGCCGCGGTCGGTGCCGCGGACAAGATGAATTTCAATTCGCGTCAACCAGGTCGCTGCTTCCCATCCGGGTCCGATGATCCGACTGGACCATCACTCTATAGTTAGTAGGCAACTGCCTATAGGGTATAGGCTGGTCTTATGCGCTCAGGTCTCACCACGAACTCCGTCATCCTCTGCGCCGCTGACCTCTCTGACGAGCTGGGCTTCGATTCCTTGTCGATCTCTGCCGTTGCCCGCCGTCTGGGAGTGGCGGCGCCGAGTCTGTATTCCCATGTCCGGGACCTTCCAGCGCTTAGAGCGGGCGTTTCCGCTCTGGCCTTGGAGGAGCTGTCGGACGCTATTTCGACCCGGATAGCCGGCAGAAGCGGGCGGGAAGCCCTTTTCGGCTTCGCCGAAGCACACCGGCTGTATGCGTCGCGCTCACCCGGGCGGTGGCAATCTCTTCAGCATCTCACCGATGGCGGGATGGCCGGTTCCGCTGCGGTGGGACGCCTTGTCGCTCTGACCGAATCCGTGCTGCACCGGTACGCGCTGCATCCCGAGTGGCAGGTGCATGCCACTCGAATGCTCGGAAGCTTCATCAACGGCTTCATTGCGCTGGCTGGATCAGGCAGCTTCAGTCACCGTAGTCCCGGACCGGAATCGTCGTGGGACATTGCGATCGACGCTATGCACGCCCTCTTTTCAAGTTGGCCATCCATTGATGACCCTGACCCTGCAAGGAAGCTTCATTGATCAGCATCCCTCTCACCCCAGCTCATCTGCGCGGCGCGCAGGAAGTGGAAAGCACGCCCCGCGGTCTTCGTCCGCACCGCCTGCCGGCGTGGATACGCACGCGGTTCCCGGACCCGCAGCTCATGATGATGGAGGCGCAGCCTTCGGGAATCAGGGTGGTGGGGAAAACGTCCGCGGGTCATCTGGAACTTGTCACGCATTCGACGCGGCTTGCCTATCGCGGGGTTGATCGCCCGCGCGGACACGTGGACCTCACCAGCAACGGCATCGTGGTTGGAAGTGACGTTCTCTCCGGAGGCGATGTGACAGAAGTGGACCTACAGACGGGGGCATCCAGCTTCACTTCAGGCGTCTCGCATGTCTCGGTCTTCGCGGACCTGCCAGAGGGCGACAAGCTGATTGAGCTGTGGCTGCCTCACAATGAGTCCGTCGAATTGGTGGAACTTCGGGCGGACGCTCCCTTTGCTGCAGTGGCCCCGGCCGGTCCGGTCTGGGTTCACCACGGCAGCTCCATCAGCCAGGGCTCGAACTCGAGTACTCCGACAGGGACCTGGCCGGCAGTCGCGGCGCGCACAGGCGGAGCCCAGCTTCACAACCTCGGCTTCGGTGGAAGTGCACTCGCTGATCCTTTTGTCGCCCGGGTGATCCGTGACACCCCCGCTGATTTCATCAGCGTCAAGCTCGGCATCAACCTGGTGAATCTGGACGTGATGAGGATGAGGGCGTTCGAATCCGCGGTTCACGGGTTCCTCGATACGATCCGCGACGGGCACCCCAAAACACCGCTCCTGCTTATCTCTCCTATCTTCTGCGGCATCCACGAGGACACCCCGGGCCCGGGAGCCATCGATCCTGCCAGCTTCGGCACGGACCAGATCCGGTTCATGGCGACCGGCGACGAGGCGGAGTCCGCGCAGGGCCGCCTCACACTTCGCACGATCAGGGCCTGCCTTGCATCAGTGGTTGAACGCCGATCCGACGACGGAAACCTCCATTTCCTCGACGGCCTTCGCCTGTACGGTCAAGACGATGCCGTCGAGCATCCGCTGCCGGATGCGCTCCATCCCGATACGGCCACCCATCAGATGATCGGAGAACGGTTCGCCGCGTACGCATTCTCTCCCCGAGGGCCCTTCGCCCACAGGAACGGTTCATGATTGAAGCATGGACCGCCACGCCCTCGCAGCTCTGAACCGCTCCCGCTCTGACGGGCTGCGCCCGAGGGAGGTGAGACTCTCGTCGGACCGGCCGGCATTCCCGGGTAGGCAGGCTGGTACGCGAGCTGCCCCGGACAAGCGGAGAAGTCACCGAGATCTGGGCGGTGCACGAGGTTGCAATCCGGTTCGCGGGCGGACACAGCCGTGAACACCAGCAAACCCCTCCGCCGCCGCACGCGGCCGATAGTGGGCCTGCTCCTGCTCGGGATCCTGCTGTCCGTGCTGGTCCTTCTCGGGCCCGGTCTGCTCAGCGGTCTGCGCAACGGGGACGGCTCGCCGCTCGCGGGCCCGGAGTGCAATGTGCAGACTCCGGAGGGAGGGATCGGGCTCAACCGGGAGGAGGCGCGGCTGGCGACGACTGCGGTGGCACTCCGGGCGCGCGGGGCTGAGGCCCCGGACACCTCGGGGATGGACGAAGCGGTGCTGCAGCGGCTGGCCGAGGGGCCGTCCGAGGATGCCGGTCCAAGTCTGAGCTGCCGGGGCTCCGCCGCCGATGGCCTGCCGGAACAGCAACTGACTGCCGCCGGCCTGACGCCGCGCGCCGAGCGGGTGCGGACGGCGATGACCGAGGTGTTCGGTGAGCAGAGCCTGGGTGGATTCCTTCCGGGCGGTGTCGACCGGGGGCACGGGGCGGAATCGACTCACTACGACGGGCGCGCCATCGACGTCTTCTTCCGCCCGGTGAGCGAGGAGAACCGGCGCCAGGGGTGGATACTCGCGCATTGGCTCGTCGCCCATGCGGAGGACCTCGAGATCCAGTACGTCATCTTCGACGACCAGTTCTGGAGCGCACATCTTCCCCGAGGCCGGTGGCACGACTACGACGCACCCGATCCCGGCAACGAGATCCTGCGCCACCTCGACCACGTCCACGTGGACGTACTCCGCGGAGGCGCTGGCTGAAGGGCAGCGGGCCGGACGGAGATTGGAGGGTAGGGTCAGACGGTATTGTGCAGCGACATTGTCCCGCGACTCGGAAAGGAACGCAGAGGTGCCATTTGTACTGTTCCGCCTGATCCGCCAGCTCGGGCGTGCACGTATCTGGATCCTGCCGGCCTTCATCATCGCCGCGGTCTTCCTCACCAGCTGGCCCCTTATGGTCTGGGCCGAGCCGTCGAGCAACTCCATCACCTCCGCTGAGAGTTACTGGTGGTGGTTCCTGGTCACCGCCGCCACGGTGGGATACGGAGATTTCTTCCCGACCACGGTCGGCGGCCGCCTCGTCGGGATTTACGTCATTGTCGGCGGCATCGTCACCCTGACCACCTTGTTCACCAGGATCGCCGTGGCGATCGAGAATGCAAAAGGACAACGCATGAAGGGCAACCGGGCTGTGGAGCTCTCGGACCACCTCGTGATCGTGGGCTACACGCCCGGACGCACCGAACGGCTGATCCAGGAAATCACCGCTGACGATGCCCATTCGGTTGTCCTGTGCGCCGCGGAGGACGTTGGGCAGAATCCCATGCCAGAGCAGGCCGATCTCGGTTTCGTCCGCGGTGACCTCGCCGATGAAGGCGTGCTGCGGCGCGCCGGGGTGCACCGGGCCGCGCGCGTGCTCATCGACGCCCGCGACGATAATGAAGCGCTCGCAGTCACCGTCGCCGTCACGCATGTGAACCCCACCGCGCACACGGTCGTGACGCTGCGCGATATGGGCCGGGCCCGCAACTTCTCCTACGTCGACGACAACGTGCGCTGCGTCCAGTGGCACTCGCCCCGCCTCGCCACCGAGGAGCTCGAAGATCCCGGGATCGCCGTCGTGTACGCCGACCTCATGAGCCACGGCGGCCGCAACACCTACAGCACGCGGCTGCCCGATGCGCTGCCGCCGGTGAACTTCGGACAGATCCAGGAAGCCCTCGGACGCAGCTTCACCGCCACCGTGCTCGCCGTGCAGCACGAGGGCGCCATCATCAACCCCGGCTGGGAGACGCGGCTGCCCGAAAGCGCTGTCCTGTTCTACGTTGGAGAACGCAGGCTCTCCAACGAGGAGATCCTCGGCGCCATCGCACGGT
Source organism: Arthrobacter zhaoguopingii (assembly GCF_009828595.1). GTDB lineage: Bacteria > Actinomycetota > Actinomycetes > Actinomycetales > Micrococcaceae > Arthrobacter_D > Arthrobacter_D zhaoguopingii. The sequence goes on along the minus strand of NZ_WPNY01000007.1, from coordinate 56,431 downwards.
AGCCCACGGACGCCGTGGTCGCCGATTACCGCCCCGCGCCCGACGGGCTGCGGAAGCTCATTGGCTCTCTGAGCTTATCGCTCACTCTCCGCCGAGCGCCCGGAATCCATGGGGCTTCCGGTCCGCACGGCAGAGACGACGTCGAGAATCCCCCGGGCGGTCGCCGCCGCGTCCTCCCGGTCGGTGACCAGCGACGCATGGGTGGCCCCGTCGATGACCCGATGCAGGCTGTTGGTCGACAGCGAGGCGAGAGCCTCCTGCGACGCGGCCCAGCCGGGCTCGGTTCCGGTGCCTGCTGTCAGGACCGCCAGCGGCCTGTTCGTGAAGGTCTCAAGGGCCGCAGCCTTCCGCACCGAGGCCCCCGCGTGGAGGTACTCCTCCACCGTGCTCCGCAGGTGGCTGGGTTCGGCCACCCCGACCAACCGGCCGAGGCCAAGGCGCGCAGCCCCCGCCACCAGCGCGGAAATCCGATTTATCGTGTCATCCGGGTCCGCGGCGGCGGGCTGTGCGGGTTCCAGTTCCCGGCCCGCTGCCGGCGCGGTCGAGTCCACGAGGACCAGTCCGGCGACCTCCTCGGGATAACGGGCAGCGAAGGTGAGGGCGTAGAGGCCGCCGAACGAATGCCCCGCCAGCACGTACGGTCCCGGAACCTTTCCGCGCTGGAGCAGCGTGTGGAGATCGGCCACGACCTGCCCGCCGTCCTGGGGAGTCGTCGCCGAATCGCTCCAGCCGCGGCCGGCCCGGTCGTAGACGCACACCCGGGTGTTCCGGGCAACGACCGGCGTCATCCATCGAAGGTCCGAGGAGCTGAGGCCGGCACCCGGTTCGAGGACGACGGTCGGGCTGCCCGCGCCGGTGCAGTTCAGGTACAGGCGGTGTCCGCCGACGTCGATCAGTTCACCCTGCACCGGACGGGCCTGCGCATCAACGGCTCCACGCACGGTCTCGTGGCCGGCGCCCAACGATGCCAGCACCAGCACCGCGATGCCGGGGTAGAGCAAAAGCCGGGCGCCGCGGCTTCGAAGCCGCTGGCTGGCCTTGACGATCATCCAGAGAGCCAGGATCAGGAGTGCGGGGGGCCAGACCCAGGCGAGCGCCTCGTGCGCAGGGGAACCGAACGCCAGTAAAAGGAAGCCCCCCATTCCCAGGAAGAGTGCCGGAGCAAACGCCCAGATCTGTGGTTGATCGGTGAACCTTACCGAGAGCACGGCCAGTATCCCCCAGCCCAGCGCAAGCCCGACCAGAATGGCTCCGGTCACGCCGGCCTCGGTTGCCGGCACAAACGGGGCGGCGGCCAGCAGCAGTGCGGCGAGGACCCCGGTTCCCGCCGAGCCGGCAGCGATCCCGCCGAGTTGATGCTTGGGCGGGGATTGCAGGCTGGGAGAGTCGAACATGGGACAAGACTGCCAAGCGGGAGCAGCCAACGGGAGGGGTGAAAATGACCATTATGAAAAGGATCCTGCAACCTTGGATCCCGGGCGGTCCTCCGTGGGTACAGTGGCCCCATGCACAGTGTCGTTGCCCTGGCCCTGCCGGATGTCGTGGCCTTTGATCTGGCCATTCCCGCGCAGGTTTTCGGCCACGAGGACGAGCGGCAGCGCTATTCCTTTGCGGTGTGCGCGGCCGAACCGGGCCTGGTGCACACGACCACCGGCTACGCCATCCACGCCGCGGAAGGGCTGGACGCCCTTCGATCGGCTGACACCATTGTGGTGCCCGGATTCAGCCCGCTCACCGACCCTCCCCCGGAGGTCACCCAGGCGCTCCGCGATGCTGCGGCGAACGGCGCCCGGGTGGTGTCCGTCTGCACGGGGGCTTTCGCACTGGCGGCCGCCGGTCTCCTTGACGGACGGCGCGCCACCACCCACTGGCGGAACGCAGAGCGTCTGCAGACCCTTTATCCGGCCGTCGCCGTCGACGCGGGCGTTCTCTATACGGACGAGGGCGATGTGAGCACCAGCGCCGGCGTCGCGGCGGGCATCGACCTGTGCCTGCACCTGGTCCGAACCGACCACGGTGCCGAAGCCGCGAACCGCATCGCGCGGCGGATGGTCGTGGCCCCTCACCGGGAGGGCGGACAGACCCAGTTCATCGAACGCCCCGTCGCTGCGCCCCTGACCCATTTCGCCGAAACGTGTGGCTGGGCACTCCAGCATCTGGCCGAGCCGCTGACCGTCGTCGACCTGGCCGCCCACGCAGGCTGGGCGCCAAGCAGTTTCGCGCGGAAGTTCCTGAAGGAGACCGGAACTCCACCCCTGCGCTGGCTTACCAGCCAGCGGATCGCCGAGGCATGCCGTCTGCTCGAAACGACGGACCTGACCGTGCAAGCTGTTGCCGCCAGGACGGGCTTGGGAACCTCAGCCAATTTCCGCCTGCACTTCACGCGCGAGCTCAACACCACGCCTTCCAGCTACCGCCGCCTCTACCAGGGGCGGAACCGGTCTGCGCTTGCTCCACGGTCCTCCTGACCGCCTTGCCTCCGCAGGTTCTGGTCCTTCCAGTTGACGCACCGAAACCGCCCGGTCACGCTACGCGCTGCTCCTGAATCGGCGGTGATCGGTCCGGGCGCCTTGGCGTTCGCGGGGCGAATGGGACAGAATGCGGACATGGACATCACTGACAACGGCCCGAAGCCCAACGCCTTTGACATCGAGAGCGCGACGACGGCGAACTCCGACTACCGCCGCGTCGCCTGGACCGGCAAGCACCTGCAGGTGACCCTCATGTCGATCGAGCCCGGAGGTGCGATCGGCCTCGAGGTGCATCACGGCACCGACCAGTTCCTGCGCATCGACGCCGGGAAGGGGCGGGTGAAGATGGGGCCCTCGAAGGACGACCTGTCGTTCCAGCAGGACGTCGGGGACGGCTGGAGCATCCAGGTGCCCGCCGGCACCTGGCACGACGTCGAGAACACCGGGGACGAACCCCTCCGCCTCTACACCATCTACGCGCCCACGCACCACGCGCAGGGCATCGTGCAGGCGACGCCGGAGGACGCCGAGAAGGACGAGGAGCAGGGCCGCGACGAACCGCCGGCTTGGGTCGAGGAGGTCGACGACAAGGGCGAAGAATCCGCCTGAGTCCTGCTACATGAGCCGTCCGCGAAAGTTCGCCGGACGGCTCATGGCGTTTTTCAGGGAGCGCCGGTCGACCAGCCCAGTCCCTCCCGGGCCGTTGCGGGCAGGGATGCGACGATCAGGTCGTAGGAGTCCTCGATCATGTCGTGCACGGTCCCGGCGGACAGGCTCCCGTCGAGCCTCACTCCGTTCCAGTGCCTCTTATTCAGGTGCCAGGCGCCGGTGATCTCCGGGTGCGCTGCGCGGAGCTGGACGGCAAGAGCCGGATCGCACTTCAAGGAAATGGACAGCGGGCGGGCGTCGACGCCGACCAAGGCGAAGATCTTCCCAGGGACAGGCCTCCTGTCCTGCTGCCGCACCCTGACCCGGAACACCGCGGTCTCCGGGCCGAAGGGGTAGTCCTCGTAGGCGCCAGGGAAGGACAGGCACGTGGCGCGGAGCCAGTCGAAGTCCATGCGACCACCCTAACTGTGCCTCCTTTAGCGGGACCAGCGCCGGCCGGGTGCGGGATGTCCGCCGCCGAACTGCCTCTGGCTCCCCCGGACGAGTCGTAGTAGACAGGGGGCATGACGAAGAGGACCGGAGTGGCACCCCGCCTGGCCGAAGCCCTGGGGATCGTGCTCGGCACCCAGGAGATTCCGCTGAGGCTCCGGGCGTGGGACGGTTCGGAGGCCGGACCCTCCGGAGCGCCCGTGATCGAGTTCCGCTCCCGGCGGGGGCTTCGGCGAATGCTGTGGTCGCCGAACCAGCTCGGCTTGAGCCGTGCATATGTGGCCGGCGATATCGACGGGCCCGGCGACCTCTTCGAGAGCTTCTCCGCGCTCAGCTCGGTGGGCAAATTTGCCGAACTGAAGGCGTTTCGCCCTCCCACCCTGGGCGAACGTTCCGCGCTGCTCCGCACCGCGGTCCGCGTAGGTGCGCTTGGGCTTCCGCCTGCGCCGCCGCCGGAGGAAGTGAACGTCACGCGGTTTGGAAGACAACACTCCAAGAAGCGTGACGCAGCAGCGATTTCCTCGCACTACGACGTCGGCAATGACTTCTATGCCTTGGTGCTCGGCCCGTCAATGGTCTACTCCTGCGGGGTCTGGAAGGACGAAAACACCGGCCTGGATGCGGCACAGGAGGCGAAGCTCGACCTGGTTTGCCGAAAACTCGACCTTCGGCCCGGCATGCGCGTGCTCGACGTGGGCTGCGGCTGGGGCAGCTTCGCGCTGCACGCCGCCCAGAACTACGGAGTCGACGTCGTCGGCGTCACGCTCTCCAAGGAGCAGGCGGCCCTCGGGCGGAAGCGGGCCGCCGATGCCGGGCTCGCCGACCGCGTCGATATCCGGGTCCAGGACTACCGCGACGTCACCGATGGTCCGTTTGACGCCATCAGCTCGATCGGCATGGCCGAACATGTCGGCCGGGAGCAGATCGTGAACTACGCGTCCCACCTCTTTGGCCTACTGTGTCCCGGCGGGCGCCTGCTCAACCACGCGATTTCATGGAACGCCGGCGACATGCCGCCTGATCCCGACTCGTTTATCCCCCGCTACGTCTTTCCCGACGGCGAAATGCTCAGCCTCACCGTCATGCTCGGGGCGCTCGAGTCGGCCGGCCTCGAAGTGCTCGACGTCGAAGCGCTGCGCCTGCACTACGGACTGACGCTGCGCGCCTGGGTGCGCAACCTCGAGCAGAACTGGGACGAGGCGGTACGGCTAACGAGCGAGGGGCGGGCCCGGGTGTGGCGGTTGTACATGGCGGCGAGCGCGCTCGGCTTCGAGCGGGGACTGAACGGCGTCAACCAGGTGCTGGTGCGTCGCCCGGGCGGGGGAAACCCGCCGCTGCGGCTGCACGAATGGATCTAGGCGTCCGGTAGGACACCACCGTTACGAGCCGCCCCCTGCCGCCCACGCAGGCCGCCCACGCGGAGATCACGTTGGAGGGGTGAAGGGACCGGCCCGCCCGGTGCCCCTGCAGTTCATCTGCAGTCCTCAAACATTGACGCCTGCTTGAGCGCGTCTTTACATTCCCCGGCCACCATTGAACTCGGGGGCTCATCAATCCCTGGACCGGTTACAGCCTCAGCACAGGCGAAGGCAGCCGTCCTCATTCAAAGGAGACAACATGACGCAGTCCACCCCCGATTCGGCCGCCGGCCCCACAGTGGTCCTGATCCACGGCGCGTTCGCCGACAGTTCCAGTTGGAACGGCGTCGTCGAACGGCTTCAGGACGCCGGAGTACCCGTACAGGCCGTCAGCAATCCGCTGCGCGGCATCTCCCACGACTCGGCGTACGCCGCCAGCGCCATCCGGCAGATCCCCGGACCTGTGCTCGCCGTCGGGCACTCCTACGGCGGCGCGGTCATCACCAATGCGTCCCCGCAGACCGACAACGTTGTTGGGCTGGTCTTCGTCGCGGCCTTCGCCCCCGACGAGGGTGAAACCCTGGAGGGCATCGAAAACGGCTCCACTGACAGCGTCCTCAACACGGCACTGATCCCCACTCAGTACCCCGTGGGGCAGGACTCCGAGACGGCAGTCGAGCTTACGGTTGACCCTGCGAAGTTCCATGACGCCTTTGCCTCCGATGTGTCCGTGAAGGAGGCAGCGGTGATGGCCGCCACGCAGCGCCCCGTCGCCGCCGCTGCCTTCGGCGAGCCGACGGGAACGCCTGCCTGGAAGACCCTGCCGTCCTGGGCCGTCGTACCGACCGGAGACAAGGCCGCCGGCAGCGACGTGCTGCGTTCCATGGCGCAACGGGCTCAAGCGACGATCACCGAGACCGAAGGCTCGCACGTCATCATGGTGTCCCAGCCCCAGATCGTCACCGACGTCATTCTGCAGGCACTGGAGGGCATCCGCTAATTCAGGCCGAGCGGGCACCGCGAACTCCGGACACAAGGTGACCTCCGGCGTATCCGACCAACAGGGGTATCGCTCCTCAGGCGGTGAGCCATCAGACTGTCCTCATGGAGTGGAAGCGTGCGAAGGACTGGCTGATCGGTGCTGTGGGGATGGTCCTCGTTCTGGGCGTTGCGCTCGTCGTCCTTTGGTGGGCGGCAAGCGACCCGGCGAGCGCAGACAAAGCGGAGCGGATGCCGTCGCCCACACAGGGCGCCTTGCCACCGGACGGGCTGCGTGAGGACGAGGTGTGGCTCGCCGACCTTGACCTCGACGCCGGGACGGTGGTGACGGCCGGATCGTTGCTCCACGACGTCCGCGCGGTCGGCCAGGACATCGTCTCGGGCCCCGAGGGGCTTGTCGCCGGCCGGCTCGCCGTGGACGCGACGGTGCCGTTCGAGGTGCTGGCCGACGAGCTCGGCGGCGGGTCGGTGGTCCGGGCCGCCGACGGCGGCCAGGCCACGGTCGTCCGTACGGTCGAGGCCCTGGGCCGCGAACTGCGCGTCACCGCGACCGGTACCGTCGATGTTGAGGATGGCAGGCTGGTTGTCGAACCGCGCTCGATCGACATCGGCGGGCCGGACTTCCTCTCCGATGCCACCGCCGCCGTGGTGCGTAGGTTCGTGACCGTTGAGCACGACATCGAGGGACTGCCGGAGGGCCTCGTGCTCCACGACGTCGCGGTCCGGGACGACGGGTTCCGCGCCAGCCTCCGGGGCGAGGACGTCGAACTCACCCCCTGAGGTGTGCTCGTCCTGAAATATTCTTCCAAGATCCTTCGCAATTCGGGAGAATGGTCCCCCGGCGACCCGCGCTGCGGCTCCCGTTAACCATCAGCGACTAACGTTTGGGAAGGACCAGCAATGGACGTGTCGACACTGACCTCACTTCTCCATGAGGCCGAGGAACACCACGGCAAGTACGAAGCGGAAGCCGCTCCACACGCATGGCCGGACTGGTACGCAGCGTTTATCGTCTCGCGGGACCAGGGCCGCACTCCGGAACAGGCGTACGACGACGCGGTCGCCCACCTCGAGGGAGGTGGGCAGTAACCACCCCCGGGGGCCCTCCCGATGTTATGACGTCTGTTTTTCGCCGCTCTGCTCCTGTGCGAGGTACGAGGCGTACCACTGCGCCCAGTTAGGGTCCTCCTGGGTGTTGCGCTTCTCGAGGTCCTGATAGGCCGCGGCGGCGCGCTCGAGTGCCTGTGCGAGGTCGGCGGGCGAGCCGAACGCTGTCCCGCCTTGGACGCGGCCGGGGAACCGCTGGGTGATCTCCTGCAGGATCCAGCTGTTTCCGTCCGGATCACTGAACGAGACGAATGACCCGTACGTGCCGCGCTCCGGGTGGGGGCCCGGAACGGGCTCGTCGTTGCCGGGGAACCTGCACGCGTAGCCGGACTCGCAGTGGAAGACCTCACTGGCATCGACACCGCGGGAGACGAGGTCCCGGCGCGCTGCTTCGATGTCGGTGACGATCAGGTGCGTGCCCTGGGCCGATCCCGGCTCGGCCAGGGTGACCTGCCTGCCGAACTGGACCGAGCATCCGGAGCCGGGGGGTGTGTATTGAAGGCTACGGAAGTCCCCGTCGACGCGTTCGCCGTCGAGCCTCCACCCCAGGCTGTCGTAGAACTGTTTGGCGCGGTCGACGTCGGCAACCGGTATAACGATCACCTCCAGCTTCATGTCCACTGCGGCACCCAGCGCCGCGGTCTCGGGGCTGGTATCGGGTTCTGTCGGGTTCACGTTGGCCTCCCTTGTCGTACCCTCTCAGGTCAGCCTCAGGGTGGCACCGCGGAGCACCCGGCGCAAGGGTCCCCCGCTGGTGTTACGTGCCGGCGAACCCCTGCTCGCCGTTGTAGCTCTGCGGCCCCGGGCAGGTGCTAGGCGTCCGAGCGTCGACGGGCCTGAAGGTCGCCCGGCCGCGTCGACACCTGGAATGGCGCATTTGGGACGCTAGCTGGCGCCCTGGTCCTGTTCGGCAATGTCGAGCGTGGTGCAGATGTTCGGGACGTCGTTGACCGTGCACAGCCGATACGGTCCGGGTCGGATGCTGTCCGGGATGGTGAGGCTGTCCGGGCCGGGTCCGGCGATGGCAACGGCCGACCACGCCTTGTTCTCGGCGTCATCGGCGGACCACCACGTTGGGGAACCTGAGCCGGCGTAGCCGGCACTCGTGGCGCTCAGATAGTAACGGACATGCCACGTGTCGCCGTCCTGTTCCTCCAGGACCCAGCCGACGCCCCGCTCGGTTCCCTCCGGGAAGCGCACGTGGACTGTCTGTCCCTGGGTTACCGGGGAAGCCGAGACTTCAAGCAGCTCAGGGCGCATCTGCGCCTCGGGATCATGCGCCCCCGGTCCCCGGGCCCCTGCTGCACCACACCCGGCCAACAGCGCACCGAAGAGAACCACGGCAGCCCAGGAGAAGATTGACTTCCATCGGACAGGGTATCCGTTCACGGCACCGACCTCCTTGGTGGGCATCCTAGCCTCACCGAGGACTGCCGTCACTGTTCCCCGCGGTGATCCTGCCGGTGCCGCGGCCGGCAGTCATGGGAGCACGATCAGGCAGGATCTGCGCCTGCCCGGGCACGACTGGGATAGGCTCGATTCGGACCGGATCGCGCATCGATCCCAACTGTCGGGGGCAGGGAAATACCATGGATCCATTGGGAGGCGTAAGCCACGACGTCCTCCGCATCCTTCCCTGGGCCGCGTCCATCGTTTTCGCGCTCGCGGTCGGGCTTTGGCGTCCGCGCAAGCTTCACTGGACCGCGCTTGCTTCGGTCCTCCTTTTCGCGGCCCTCAATGCGGGTGCCGCAATCTACGTCCTGAATTCTTTCGACGATCCGCGGTGGTCTTCAGAGGAGGATTCGTCCCTGAGCGCCCCATCGTTATCCGGGACGCCCATTGTGGGTGAGTATCTGGGCCCCCTGGATTCCGCCCTGGACGACGTGGTCGGCGGGGTGAACGAGTTCCTCGCCTTCAAGCAGGCACTTCCCGTCGCGCTGGACTTCCTTGCCGCGTCCGGCTGGGCCCTCCTGGCGTCATTCCCGCTTGCTATTCTCGCCGCCGGCATCGGCTTCGCGATGGCCCGGCGCCGGACGGCTGCCTTCGATCGATACCGCGCCGACGTCGACCTGCTTAAGAAAGAGCTTGAGCTGCTCAAGCGGCAGATTTCCTCGGGTCGTTCCGGCGCCACTGCGCTGCCTTCCGGGCACGAGGACAGCGAGGTACTGCCCAGACCCACGCGGAGCTGAGCATCCAGATGGCTGCCGGCGTTCGCGCGTGACGGAGCTTCGCGGCCGGAGGGGCTGTGCCTCGCCGTCGGGCAGGGAAGGCGCTACCGGGCGTCCCTGCCGGCCCAGGCCTCCGTATAGAACAGCGGGGAACGCGACTCCAGCAGTTCACCATAGGCGTCAGGCTTCATCGCCTGGGCTGAACTCTTTGGCACCGCCGGAGCGAAGGCGGACACGCCCAGCCCGGCTTCTCGATCCTGCAGGGTCAGCCCGGCGGCTTCGAGAAGCGTGGGGTAAAGGTTCAGCTGATCAATCCGGGGGCGCAGCGCGCCGTCCGGGTCCCCGCCCGGAATCCAGATCCGGTTGAAGATGGTGCGGTTGGGATGGTTGTCCAGCTGCTCGTGAAAGGCGTCATTCGCGCCCATGTGCTTGAGGTGGTCCCCCATGATCACCACGGCGGTGTCGTCAAGGTAGCCCTTCTCCTTCATATGCTCAACGAACCCGGCCACCTGGGTCATGGAGCAGGAGAACACCGAGGTGACCTCCTCCTGGGTATCCACGTCGCAATAGTCGAAGATGTACGCCGGCTCGTGGGTGTCCAGCGTCAGCACCGTGAGGTTGAACGGCTCACCGGTCCTCTCCGCTTCGGCGTGCAACCCGTCGATCTCTTCCTTGGCATAGGCCATCAGGCGTTCATCGCTCAGGCCCCAGTCGCTGCGGAAGTTCTTCTGCGGCTCGCCGGCGGCACGCCAGTCGGAGAGATCCTTCTGCTCGGAGTAGCCATGGCTGCTGAGGAAGGTGCCCTTCGCGGCGAAGGCGGCGTTGGCGCCGCCCAGGAAGACGTTGGTGTAGCCGTGCTCATCCAGGACATCACCCATGCAGGTGAGCCCTCCCAGGTAGGTGTCGAGACCGCCGCCGAGGTCATTGCCCGCGGCGGAGCCCACGCCCTTCAGCGGAACGCCGCACTGCGTCGCGACGAGACCCGACATCGTCCAGCCTCCACCCTCGTACTGCTGGAAATCATCGACGCTTTGCCAGCCGTCCGAGGCCCTGGTCGCCTCCTTCAGCGGAGCGAACGCGTCCTTCTCGAAGAGCCGGTCGTTGGCGAGGGTGGCCTCGCCGGACTCGAGGTAGATCACCACCAGGTTGCGCTTGTCGTCGTTGTTGGTGACGATCGGCTTCACGTAGTAGTCGCCGATGTCGTATTTGGAGTTCGCCGCCCGGATGTAGTCCCCGAGGCCCACCGTGGTGGCGAAGGCCGTGGTGCCGCCGACGACGACGGCGGCCACCAGAGCGGTGGAGACGGTGTGCATCATCCACTGACGGCGACGAGGACGGTCACCGTCGCCGTTGCGGCGGCGTCTGCGGCGGCGGAGGGACTGCCACATCGCCACCCCGACGGTGATGAGGAGGGGCACGACGCCGATTCCCAGGATTCCGGTCCACACGATGGGCCCGCCCCCGCCGTCAGTTTCCACGGATACGAGGTTCAGGAGCATCTGACCGACGGAAATCTCGCCCCAGTACATACGGATGCCGAGGGAGGCGATGAGCAGCGCGAGTCCGGCCCAGATCAGGACGTAGATAACGATGCGGCCCACGACGACGCCGACCCGTCGGGTCACGTGAAGAATCCGGTCAGACATCGTTACACCTCGCATTCCAGCTGCCCGGGCGTTCAACGAACAACCCGTTTTCGGGCCGATCGAAGCCTAGTGCCGCTACCCTACCCGTTCAACAGTCGTTCACCCCTTGGTAACGAGCCGTCTACCCCAGCATGTGGTGGTTCAACGCCCGGGTGCCGGGAATCGTTCGGCGGCGGTTCGGGACAGCCGTGGAATTGTTGCGTTGCATAGTGGGCCGAGCGGACTTCCGCTACCTGTCACGATGCGGATCGCTCCGGAAGGGTGTGAGGTTGAGGTGGCTCTGTCTGATAATGGGGCGATGACGACCTATTTCGGCACGAAGGAGTTTGAGGGGGCGACCTTTGTCAAGACGAGTTTCAAGGGCGCCACTCTGCGATTCTCCGATGTCAGCGGTGTGTCGATGCGCGGCGTCGACGTGGACGGACTCGACATCGACAGCCACGACCTATTCTTCGGCAGCCTCTTAATAAACGGGGTCGACGTGGTGCCGCTCGTGGACGCCGAGCTGAACCGGCAGTTCCCGGGCCGCGAACTGCAGAAGGCACAGACCCCCGAAGGACTGCGCGAGGGGTGGAACGCAGTCCAGTCCGCGTGGCAGCACACGGTAACGAATACGCCGCCGGACTTGGTGGATGCCCGGATAGACGACGAGTGGTCCTTGGCGCAGACCCTGCGGCACCTCATTCTGGCTACCGATGCCTGGCTCGGCGGCGGGATCCTGCAGAAGGAGCAGCCGTTCCACGAGATCGGGCAGATTTTTACCGGTGCAGCTGAGATGGGGTTCGACATGTCGATCTTCCGCGTGGACCCGCCGGCGTACGAGGAGATCCTCGCGGTTCGGGCAGAGCGACAACGGCAGGTAACAGAATTTCTGGCCACGGCCACGGTGGATTTGCTCGCGGAGGAACGCGCGGACCCGTGGGGCGGCGGTGACTGGCGTCCCAGCGTCGGCGACTGTATCCGCGTGATCCTAGAGGAGGAGTGGGCGCACCTGCGCTACATCCGACGGGATCTCGCTCGTATTCCTTGAAGGGAAAACCAGCCAGCCAAGCAGCGTGAAGACATTCTCGGCGCGTCAGGATGTTACTTCGATGGCCGGGGGTGGAAACTCGGTGCATGACCTCCTTCATTTCGCATACGACCATTGATTGCGCCGATGCCTTCGCTCTCTCGAACTGGTGGAAGCCGGTGCTGGGCTACACCGACATCGAGGGTGATCCCAACGAGGCCGGCGATGAGGAGTGCATGATCCAAGACCCAGCAACCGGTCATCGGCTGTTATTCATCGAGGTGCCGGACGCCGCGGCGGCCAAGCGGCGATGCGGCAAGAATCGCCTTCATCTGGACCTGCGGCCGCGTGATCGCACCCGCGACCAGGAGCTGGAGTCGCTGCTGGCTCACGGGGCCACGACGGTGGACGACCTCCGCGGCAAGGATGGACCCGGTACGGGGTGGGTTGTACTTGCCGACCCCGAAGGCAATGAGTTCTGCATCCTGCGCTCCAAGGCCGAGGCGGGTTTATAGCCCGTCGCGCAGAGATGAGGCGCTAGATGCCGGTTCATCATTTGCCGGCACCCTAACCCCCGTACGGAGGCTTCTCGCACGCCAGAGTGCACCGCCCCATCGAATCAGTGTCAGACCACCTCGAAGTTAGCCATCATCATCATGTCTTCGTGTTCGAGATTGTGGCAGTGAAAAACATACCTGCCCCGGTAGCCGTCGAACCGGATGAGGAGCTCGGCCCGTCCGCCATTGTCAAGATTGACGGTGTCTTTCCATCCATGGTTGTAGCGGCCGGGATCGTCGTTGCCGTTCCGGCCAAGGACTTGGAAGGGTGCGAGGTGGATGTGGAAAGGGTGCTCGACGTTCGCGGCGCGGATCGTCCATTTCTCCGTCGTACCGAACCTGGGTTCCGCTATGAGGGTGTCGGGGCTGAAGGGCTTGCCGTTCACTGTCCACAGGGTCATGCCATGGGCCCGGGCACCACCGCGCGCGAAGACGAACTCCCTCTCAACGGTGACGTCGTCTGGTGAGAGAGTTTCGAGATCGACGAGCCGGTTAGGCACGGCGCCGGTGTCCGTTTCGCGCCGGGTGACAATGAACCGCATGATGTCGGCGGTCCGGCCCGCACCCCGCTCATTGGTCATGGTGATCTCGTCACCGACTTCATGCCCGGAGAAGTCCACAATGACGTCGAAGCGCTCCGCCTGGGCAATGTCGATTTCCTCGTGCTCGATCGGTCTGGCGATCAGCCCGAGGTCGCTTCCGACCTGGATGAAGTGTTGTCCGCCGTCGAGCCTGAGGCGGTAGCGGCGGGCGTTGGAGGCGTTGAGGATCCGGAAGCGGTATTTCACGGCGGCGACTTCCAGCACCGGCCACGGGGCACCGTTGACGAGGAGGCAGTCCCCTAGGACCCCGCTCATATAGTCCGCGGTGACGCCGGGGGTTCCTTCCAATGAGGGGTCGACGGAGGGGTACAGGAAGGAGCCGTCGGCAGCGAACGCGCGGTCGGTGATCATCAGCGGGACATCACGGTCGCCGCTGGGCAGCCCAAGCGCGTCCTCGACGTCGTCGTGGATGAGATGGAAGCCGGCCAGCCCCCGGTAGACCTGGGGGCCGGTGAAGTCCATTCGATGATCGTGGTACCACAACGTGGCTGCGGGCTGGTTCATTTCGTAGATGTAGTCCCTGCTCCCGGCTGTCGTGGCGCCCTCGTGGTGGGAGTGTCGGTCCCCGCCGACGACGGGCAGGATGAGATCGGTCGGGTATCCGTCATGCTCCGGGGCGGTCCTGCCGCCGTGAAGATGGACACTCACCGGAACGGGGAGCTCGTTGCGGTGTGTGACGATGGTGCGTCTGCCGCGCCGCGAGACGATGGTGGGTCCGGGAAACAGTCCGTCATAACCCCAGACCTCGGTCAGAACTCCGGGGAGGATCGACGCGAGACCGGCCTTCTGGGTGATCTCGTAGTGGTCCGCTGTGCCATCAACGCTCACCGGTTCGAGGACGGGCGGCACCGGCAGACGGGCGCGGAAAGCAGCAGGTAGTGTGAGCCGGCTTTTCAACAGGCGGCCGGCGCTGCCTTCGATACTGTTGTTCGAACCACCGCTGTCGATGGTGCAGCCGGCGAAGAGGTTGGAAAGGGTGAGGCCGGCTACGGTCAGGCCACCTGCTTTGAGGGCGGTACGCCGCGACACTGCGGGCGCCTCGCGCTTGGCCATTAGCGGGCTGCCCGGGACGGGCTGCGGCCCGCGCGCATCCGCTGGAGGAGGAGAGCCAGCCCGCCGGTGATCAGGCCCCAGAGTGCGTTGGTGATGAGCAGCGGAATGATGGCCAGCGGCATTGCGAGGGGTCCCTGCAGCTCGCCGGTGAGGATGGGGGAAAGCACTGCGCTGAGCACGATCGAAGCAAGCGCGTACGTGAGTCCGGCAGCTACGAGGGTGAGGACCGGGTGAGGCACACGGCTGAGGCCCACGATGAGGACCCAGGCCGCGGTGATGGCCGCGGTAAGGATCAATGGAGTTGCCGGTTTGCCGAGGGCATCGCTCAATCCCACGATGGAGAACAGCGGGCGGATCAGCGCCAGGGCGGTCAGGCCGAGGATCAGCGGCCAGTGAAGGCTTTGGAGTGTCGATGATGATTTCATGGCTTCCACGCTATTTCCGGACCGGATCTTGGCGTGTCAGCTCAAGCTCGTCACTTGCTGCGGGGAGCTGCGTCACAAAGCGATGTTCGGTTGTCGCTTTTGGATGTACACCCGCGGGGGTGCTGCGGTGCCACCATTGAAGGACTGGACACCGACATCAGGAGTGGATCATGTCCGCGGAGACAGTTGCGCACGCCGATGAGGTGCCGGCCTGGGTTCTCACCGTGCTGGTCGCCGTGGGACAGGCTGTGGTGGTCGCGCTCATTCTTGCCGTCGGCTCTGGTGCCAGCGCGGATCAGAGCTACGGTCCTTACCTGTTCGCGGCCTGCTTCGGTGCGCTTCTGCTGTTCCGCAGGGAACTGCCCGTGGGTGTCCTGGCCCTCAGCATCCTTGGAGTGTTCATCTACTACGCCATCGACTACCCGCCGATCGGTATGGCCCTCCCCGTCGTTGGTGCTTTCTACAGCGCCGCCGAACGCGGACGGGTCCTCACAGCGGCCCTCGCAGGAGCAGTGCTGCTGACGGTGTCTCTGTTCTTCCGAACGAGCGACGGCGAATCAAGCGCCGTCCTTGCCTATGACGTCATCACTAACGCAGCTCTCATCGGGTGCGCCATCGCGCTGGCGTTGGCGGTGAGCAGCCGTCGTTCCCTGCGTGATCAGCACGAACGCATGGCGCGTCTGGAGCGCCGGCACCAGCAGGAAAGGACTGCCCGGCAGCTCGAGGCCGAACGCCTTCGGATCGCACGTGATGTCCATGACTCCATCGGGCATGCCCTGTCGCTCGTCTCCGTACAAGCCCGCGTCGCACAACAAGCCCTGGGCAAGGACGACGACGCAGCCGTCCACGCGCTCGACAATGTTGTCAGTGCCACGGGATCATCGCTGGGAGACCTGCGCCGCACGATCGCCATGCTTCGGACAGATCCCGACACAACCGATCACGCGCCGCTGACCCTGAGCGGCATATCGACCACGGCACAGGCAGCACGTGATGCCGGACTTGCCGTTGACCTCCTGATCGATGTTGGGGCCGCCGCCATCACCGCATCCACGGCAAGCACAGCCTTCCGCATAGTTCAGGAAGCGATCACCAATGTGCTCCGGCACGCACAGGCGACAGCCGTGAAAGTGATTGTCCGGGTGAAAGATGATGCGTTGTATCTCCGGGTCCTCGACGATGGCGTGGGCGCCGACACGCGGACCCTCGTTGAGGGCCGGGGCCTGGCAGGAATGCGGGAACGTGCGGCGCTGCTCGGCGGCGATGTCAGGATCGAGGCAGGTCCGTCCGGCTTCACCGTCAACGCCATGCTTCCGATGGGGGACGACAAATGATCAGGGTCGTTATCGCCGAGGACGAGGCGCTGCTGCGCAGCGGCCTGATAGCCCTCGCCGAACACGACGGCGACATCAAGATCGTCGGCGAAGCGGACCAAGGCGGAGCCGCTCTGGCCCGAGTCCGCGAGACGCGACCGGATGTTGTTCTCATGGATATCCGGATGCCTGGACTCGATGGCATCACCGCGACGCAACTCATCACCCAGGATCCCCACCTGGCCACCATCCCTGTCTTGGTCCTGACGACATTCGCCGAAGACCAAACAGTCATCGAGGCACTGAGGGCCGGTGCGGCCGGCTACCTCCTCAAGGACGTAGCTCCCCCCGAGCTGCGCCAGGCCATCCGGACGGTAGCCGCGGGCCGGCCGGTGCTCTCGCCGGAGGTGACCGCCACGCTCATGCGAGCCGCCGCCAGCTCACGCCCCGCCGCTGATTCCGAGCTCATCGCTCACCTGGCCCCTCGGGAAATCGAAGTCTTGGCAGAAATAGGCCACGGAATGAACAACGCAGAAATAGCCGGACGCCTGTTCATCAGTCCCGCGACCGCCCGAACCTACGTGAGCAGACTTCTTCGTAAACTCGACGCCCGCGACCGATCCCAGCTTGTCGTCATCGCCCACCGCAGCGGCCTCATCGACGAGAACCGGTACCGAACGGCGAGTTACGACCCCCTCGGTCAATAATGCGCGGCACTCCTCCGTCGGTGCGATGCACCTGAGAAGATAGGCACGCAGAAGCGTCGAAGAACAAGGATGATGAACATGCTGAGGACCTCCGGGGGCGGTATGGCCATGGTGAGTGGGGTGGCCCTTCGGGTCTGCTGTGCGCCCCGGCCGATGCCCGCCTCCCCGTGCGCAGTGGACAGATCCCGGAGCTGATCCCGACCAGCGCGTCGACAATATCTCCCGCCCGGGTCTGCAACATCCGCACGCACAACGCCGGCAGAGGCCGATTGTTCCCGATCCTCCTCCACCACAAAGGCGATTCTTCATGCAACCCCTCTCCATCGAGGACATCCGCTCCTCCTTCATCAACGCCACCCGGTCCGAGACCGTAAAGCGCACTCCGCGACGTGGAGGTCGTCCTGCTGTGGCCTCCCGCAGCAGGCAGGACCTTGCCGATAAATCACAACAGGCCTTCGCGCCGGTCTAGATTGAGCGCTGCGGGACCACAGGTGTGAGGTATCAGGGCGTGTCCCGGTCAGCACGTTCCGGGACGGTTTTAGCCCCAGTATTCTGCCTGCGGGCAGAGATTCTCGAGTCTCTCAAAGTCGTAGGTATCGATCTCCGAGTACGGGCTCCAGCCGCCGTCCATGTCGATGAAGGCCTGAAGTGAGGGCCTGTCGGGAGCTTCATATCCTTGTTCTGCAAGGCAGTCCGCTGATTCCATCACGGCTGCGTACATTTCCGACCACTGCCCGTCGTCGAACGTTGCGGGGTTCGGGAGCAGGCCTTCCCCGCAGTCCTCGGCGTCCCTCCGGTACAGGTCCAACTGCTCTTCGGACACGGACGAAGACGAGACCGAGATCGCGCCGTCGTCGGTGATGGAGACCGCCCAACCCCGGTCGCGCAGGCAGGCACTCTGGCGGTTGGTCGCGTCCTCCGCCGAGGTTGCGTGGGACGTGGGTTCGCGTGGCTCCTCGGCGGCGCAACCAGTCAAGAGAGCCAGCGTGGCCGCCGCCATGAGCAGCCCCGCCCGATGCGCCAAGGTTGGCCTGCGGCGCGGCCCCGTTGTATGCGCACGCCCAAAGCCCCCCACGGTCTTCATGCGGGCAAACTAGCATGCGATGCAGGTGAGCGTCAGGAAAATTGCGGAAGCGCTCCCCCGCGTTGGGAGTCTGGCCGTCGAGTGGATGGTTAGGCTGGGTGGATGGCAACAGTTCTTCTCGTGCGGCACGGCCGCACCACAGCCAATGCCACCGGACTGCTGGCCGGTCGGGCCGCCGGCGTCGGGCTGGATCAGACCGGGCGCGATCAGGCGGCCCTCACCGGTGACCGGCTCGCGGCCGTGCCGGTCGTCGGAGTGGTGTCCAGCCCCCTCGAGCGGTGTCAGCAGACCGCCCGGTTCATCCTCGATCGCCAAGCCGGCACCCCTCACTCACCAGTCGATCCGGACCTCACGGAATGCGACTACGGTCAGTGGCAGGGCCGTATGCTCAGTGAGCTCGCGACGGAGGATCTGTGGTCGGTGGTGCAGTCGCAACCGTCCGCCGTCACCTTTCCCGGCGGCGAGTCCATGGCCGCGATGCAGGCCCGGTCGGTGGCAGCGATTCGACGCCACGATGCAGCCTTCGAAGCCGAGCACGGGCCGGGAGCCGTGTGGGTGGCGGTGAGCCACGGCGACATCATCAAGTCGATCCTTGCGGACGCGCTCGGCGTGCACCTCGACCTGTTCCAGCGCATCACGGTCGGTCCGGCCTCGGTGTCGATCGTGCGCTATGGCACGAGCCGGCCGAACGTCCACGCCACCAACACCGACGCCGGAGATCTGTCCTGGCTGGCGAACAGCGCCCCCTCCGGCGATGCGCCGGTGGGCGGTGGCGCAGGGCACACGGCGCCACCGGCTTCCTCAGCCTAAAATAGTCCTATGCCTACAATCGTTCACGAGTTCCCCTGGCCTGACCGGGTCGTCATCGGCACCATCGGCGCTCCGGGGGAACGAACGTTCTACCTGCAGGCGCGCACCGGGAAGCAGATCGTGAGTATCGCCCTGGAGAAGCAGCAGTCCGCGCAGCTCGCGGAGAAGATCGACGAAATCCTCGATCAGCTCAGCACACTCGACGGCAACCCTTTCAGCGTTCCCACGAGTACTCCGATCGAACTTGTCGACAATGACCAGCTCGACGCCGTTGAGGAGCAGTTCCGGACCGGCGCGATGAGCCTGGGCTGGGACCCGACGACGGCGCAGATCGTCGTCGAGGCCTACCCTCTGGCCGACCTCGAAGCCGATGACGAGGCCGAAACCCTCGATGACGACGACGCTGACGGCTCCGAAGTGCTACGGGTGCGGATGCCGGTCGGCACGGCCCGCGCGTTCGCCAAGCGCACCCGCGAGGTCGTGGGTGCCGGGCGTCCGATCTGCCCGCTCTGCGGCTACCCGATGGACGCCGACGGGCATACCTGCACCCTTCCCGAGGACTGATGCCGGCACCCGACCTGGCGGCCGCCGACCTGACACTGACCGGCCGCATCACGACGGCGTCGAATGCCACCTTCCTGGGCAGCATCGCCGGAATCGCGGTCGTCTATAAGCCGATAGCGGGCGAGAGCCCGTTGTGGGACTTTCCCGACGGCACCCTGGCTCAGCGGGAGGTCGCCGCTTACCTCGTCTCCCAGGTGGCCGGCTGGAACGTCGTGCCGAAGACCTGGCTGCGCGACGGTCCGCTCGGCGAAGGAATGGTGCAGCTCTGGCAGGAACAGGATCCCGCCCAGAACGCCGTGGACCTAGTCGCGACAGACAAGGTGCCCGAGACCGGGTGGAAGCCCGTTCTCGAGGGCCAGGATCAGGACGGACGGATGGTCGCCCTCGTTCACGAAGACTCGCCGGCGCTCAGGCGCATGGCGGTGTTCGACATCGTCGTCAACAACGCCGACCGCAAGGGCGCCCATATCCTCGCGATGACCGACGGACACCGGCACGGCGTGGACCACGGGCTCACCTTTCACAGCGACCACAAGCTGCGCACGGTGCTGTGGGGGTGGCTGGGAGATGCATTGACCGCCGAGGAACTCGACGGCATCGAGCGGGTCAGCGAAGGACTGCACGGTGAGCTGGGCCGCAGCCTGGCGGACCTGCTCACCGAAGAAGAAATCGCTGCACTCGCCGCGCGCTGCACCCGGTTGCGCCGGGCGGCGCGGTTTCCGGCTCCGAGCGGTGGGATGCCGGCAGTTCCCTGGCCGCTGTTCTGAGGGAAATGTCGCCACGGCCTTTGCACTCCGGCATAGAGGACGTAACGGTCAGTCAACACAACGTCCGACAGCAGGGCGATGATCGCACAAGGGCCCACTCGTGGATGAGTGAGCCCTTGTGTGCGGCGCGTGGATCTTCATTTCAGATCCTCCGAATTATGCGGCCTAGTAACCGGGGCGGGTCGGATCGTTGACGCCGGTGGTGCCCGTCGTGCCTGTCGTGCTTGTGGTTCCGGCGGTGCGGGTGTCACTGGTCGTGGTGCTGCCCACGGTACGGACATGGTCAACGTGCTCTTTCTTGTTCCTCTTCAGCAGGCCGAGAAGGCCCAGAAGGCCCAGGAGGCCCCACAGGCCCGCGTCGCCGTTGTCATCGTCGCTTTCCTGGGTCTGCTGCCCCACGAAGAATGACAACACCGATTGCTGAGTTCGCCGTCGGGGCTTTTTCCGGCGGAAAGTGGGGCCTGCTCCCACATACCCTTGCAGTTTCTCGAACTTTCCTTCGCCGCTGACAGAGCGGAGGAACGGGTGCCACGGAAATGATTCATCAGTCTCTTGATGTTTTCGTCCTGTGGGGCGCTGGAATGCTGGGTCGGCGGTCGCTGAAAACTCGTGATCCGCGACCAGAGGCGGGAGGTTCCGGGCAACGAATCATCCGTTCTGAAGTCCTATCCGGCAGGCAGAAGCGCTGGTAGTCCGTCGACGGGCGCGGATAGGCTGAACCGGTGGCTCCTCCTTCCTTCTTGCACCCGCGTGGTCTCCGCACCGTGGCTTTGCGCGCCCTCGGAGGCTTCATCGCGGTTCAGGCGACCGTGATCGCCATCCTGATCGCCGCGGACGCGCTCAAGCGCCGATCCCGGGTCCGGCGCTCCAGATTCCCGCGGCCCGGCATATTCGAGCACACGGTGGGCGACACGGGCACCCGAATCCACACCTACGGGGAGGATCTCTACCGCGACATGCTCGCCGCCATCGATGGCGCGCAGCGCCGCATCCTGATGGAGACCTATCTGTGGAAGAACGACGGCGTGGGCCGGCAGTTCCGGGACGCGCTCAACGCTGCTGCAAAACGCGGCGTCGAGGTGTACCTGATCTACGACGGCTTCGGCAATCTGGTCGTGCCCTCCTCGTTCTACCGTTTCCACCCCGCCGTGCACGTCTTCCGCTTTCCCGTCGTGCGCCCGCGTCTGCTCCTTACCCCGTTGCGTGCAACCGGATTGACTCACCGCAAGCTGCTGGTGGTCGATGACGAAACCGGGTTCATCGGCGGCTACAACATTGGCTCGCTCTACGCCACACAGTGGCGCGACACCCACGTTCGTCTCACCGGGCCTGCCGCCTTTGAACTGGGGCATTCCTTCACGGCCCTGTGGAACCATCCCTGGGGGCCGCAGCCGAAGCTGCCGCATTCGCATCTTGCGGCGTGGAATTCGCAGCTGCACGCCGTCAACAACGTCCCGGCCAATCTGGTCTACCCGATCCGCAGTGTCTATCTTGATGCCATCCACCGCGCCAGGGACCACATCTATCTCACCACCGCCTACTTCATCCCCGACCAGCAAATCCTCACCGCGCTGATCGAGGCAGCCCAGCGCGGTGTGGATGTGAGGGTGATCGTGCCGGAAAACTCGAACCATGTGCTGGCCGACTGGCTCTCGCGCGGGTTCTACTCCGCGCTGCTGGCCGAAGGGATCACGCTGCTTCTCTACCGCCACGCCATGATCCACGCCAAGACCGCGACCATCGACGGTCAGTGGTCAATCGTCGGCACCGCCAACATTGACCGGCTCAGCCTCAGTTTCAACTACGAGAGCAACCTCATCGTCCACGATCCGGACTTTGCCGCGGACATGGAAGAAATTTTCGCGACCGACAGCGCGAACTGCCTGGAATTGTCCTCCCAGATGTGGGAACGGCGCCACCCCGCCGCCTGGTTCGCCGAAACAGTCCTCCGGCCTCTGCGGCCATTCCTCTGAGTGAAGTCCCGTCGCCCTAACGCGATGTAAAACCAGACCACCGCGCGTAGTGTCGGCACATCCGCTCAGGGTGATCCACTCAGCGGGACTTATTGATCCAATCAACCGGACTTACGCTCGGCGGAATCCTTCTCCTTGCCCTTCGGCGCTTTCTCCGACTTTTCGATCTCGTAGCGCTGGGGCACGAACCGCTGGCGGTCCAACGGCGGCCGCTCGTAGTTCCGGTCCTGGCGGTCGGGCAACTCGATGTCCGGCAACTCCGGCTGCTCGTAAGGCAACAGCGACAGCAGATGGGCCATCAGGTTGAGCCGGGCCTCCTTCTTATTGTCGGCGTCCACCACCCACCACGGGCTGCGCTCGGTGTCACTGAACTCAAACATCTTGTCCTTGGCCTCTGCGTAGTCAACCCAGCGGGCCTGCGCTTCGAGGTCCATGGGGCTCAGCTTCCATCGCTTGGCCGGGTTATCGATGCGGCTTTGGAATCGACGGCGCTGCTCGGAGTCGGAAAGACTCAACCAGTACTTCACCAGGACGATACCGTCGGCAATCAGTGCCTCCTCGAGCCGGGGCACAGTGTCGGCGAATTGGGCATACTGCTCGTCAGTGCAGAAACCCATCACCCGCTCCACCCCGGCCCGGTTGTACCAGGACCGGTCGAAGAGCACCATTTCGCCGGCCGCCGGCAGATGGGCGATGTAGCGCTGAAAGTACCACTGCGACCGCTCGCGCTCCGTCGGCGCCGGGAGTGCAACAACGCGGCAGGAGCGCGGGTTGAGCGCACCGCTGATGCGTTGGATCGTTCCGCCCTTACCGGCTGTGTCGCGTCCTTCGAAGATAACAACCAGCCGCGTCCCGGTTTTGCGCACCCACTCCTGCAGGGCGACCAGTTCTTCCTGCAACCGCAGCAGTTCCTTTTTGTAGTCCTTCTTGGACAGGACCTGGGAGCTTGCCTCATCGGGCGTTTTCTTGACCACACTTCGTATCCTGCCCCAGACCGCACTATTCGGGGAGGTGCTTTCACTGTGCGGACCAAAGGACCACGAGAATTGACATTCTGGGAGAACCCGTCGCACGGGTACTCGGAGTTTCTTATGACGCCTTTGCAGTAGCCAGGCGCTGACGGGAGCCAGCATCGGACCCGACCGGGGAAGCGCGGCTGAGGGACGGCGTACAGGCAGAATCCCGAACGATTCCACATCCGCTACTCCTCGAGGATAAGATTCGAGTTCGGTCCTTCACCATCGCGTCCCACGGGCTCCTACTCAGCGGGCGTGGAAGCTTCCTGGGGTTGGGTTGTGGAATTCGACGCATGGGGGATGAACGATGAAGGCTGACGGGGCGGTGACCGCAGGGTTTCTGCTAGCCGGGGCTCTTTTGATGAGCGCCTGCGGGGTTGGAGCTGGACCGGCTGTAGGCGCCGCCGGAGGCTCCGCCTTCTCGCCGGAGCCCACCGTTGGGGGCTATGAAGGGTGGTGGAACAGCACCCCTGTCTCGGGCGATACGTCCGGCCTGCCCAAGGAAACCGTGGCGGTCCGCACCGACACCGGCGAGGTCGTGGACGCTTCCACCCGGGACGAGAACGGGCGGGCCGCGGCTGTCGATCCGGATGACGTCGAGTACTCAGTGGTAGTGAACCCTGCATGGCCCCAAAAGTCGGTGGTCATCATCGACACCGAAACCGATGAAGTCATCGGGAGTTTCCGGGTCGACTCGTCCGGCACGCCCCTTCGCTAGGGACCGGAGCGCGCAGGTCGGTGCAAACGCCGCAGCGGGCCCCGGCTCCCGGCCGCCATCGACTCAACGTATCTGCGTGCAGCACGACTGCCTGTTCACGGAGACCGCCCGAAATCGATGCACCTCGTCGAACGAAAAAGCGCACCTAGTTGGATGACTTCCAACCAGGTGCGCCGCATCTTCCAGCTAGACCGTCATTCTTTCAATGGGGCCTGCATATCCGATCAGACTAGAAGTCCCAGTCGTCGTCCTCGGTGTTGACTGCCTTACCGATCACGTACGACGAGCCAGAACCAGAGAAGAAGTCGTGGTTCTCGTCCGCGTTCGGTGAGAGCGCCGACAGGATCGCCGGGTTCACATCGGTGACGGTGGAGGGGAACATCGCCTCGTAGCCCAGGTTCATCAGCGCCTTGTTGGCGTTGTAGTGAAGGAACTTCTTGACGTCCTCGGCCAGACCGACGGAGTCGTAGAGGTCGTGCGTGTACTGGACCTCGTTCTCGTACAGCTCGAACAGCAGCTCGTAGGTGTAGTCCTTGATCTCCTGCTTGCGCTCCTCCGACTGGCCCTCAAGGCCCTTCTGGAACTTGTACCCGATGTAGTAGCCGTGCACGGCCTCGTCGCGGATGATCAGGCGGATCAGGTCGGCCGTGTTCGTCAGTTTCGCCCGTGAGGACCAGTACATGGGCAGGTAGAACCCGGAGTAGAACAGGAAGCTCTCAAGCAGCGTGGAGGCGACCTTGCGCTTCAGCGGATCATCGCCCTGGTAGTAGTCCATGACGATCTGCGCCTTCTTCTGAAGGTTCACATTCTCGGTGGACCAGCGGAAGGCCTCGTCGATCTCCTTGGTGGAGGCCAGCGTGGAGAAGATCGAGGAGTAGCTCTTGGCGTGCACCGACTCCATGAACGCGATGTTGGTGTACACCGCCTCTTCCTGCTGCGTGATGGCGTCCGGGATCAGGCTGACGGCACCTACGGTGGCCTGCACCGTGTCGAGCAGGGTGAGCCCGGTGAACACGCGCATGGTGAGCTGCTGCTCGTCCGGGGTCAGCGTGGCCCACGACTGGACGTCGTTGGACAGGGGCACCTTCTCCGGCAGCCAGAAGTTGTTGACGAGGCGGTTCCAGACCTCCACGTCCTTTTCGTCCCGGATGCGGTTCCAGTTGATCGCCTCAACATGGCTGAGAAGCTTCAGTTTTTCGGTCATGACTCCGACTCGCTTTCTGAGGTAAAACTTGGTTCGGCTGAGTCTTCGATGCAATACCTGCAGTCGGCTTTCTCAATGCCTTCGTTGTGGGAGGTCCGGTGGGTGGGTCATCCCCTCGGGAACGACCCACCCAATCTAGGTGACTAGAGCATGCAGCTGACGCAGCCGTCCACCTCTGTCCCTTCCAGCGCGAGCTGGCGGAGACGGATGTAGTAGATGGTCTTGATGCCCTTGCGCCAGGCGTAGATCTGCGCCTTGTTGATGTCGCGGGTGGTGGCGGTGTCCTTGAAGAACAGGGTCAGGGACAGGCCCTGGTCCACGTGCTGCGTCGCCGCAGCGTACGTGTCGATGATCTTCTCGTAGCCGATTTCGTACGCGTCCTCGTAGTACTCGAGGTTGTCGTTCGTCAGGTACGGAGCCGGGTAGTACACGCGGCCCAGCTTGCCTTCCTTGCGGATCTCGATCTTCGAGGCCACCGGGTGGATCGAGGAGGTCGAGTTGTTGATGTAGCTGATCGAACCGGTCGGCGGCACGGCCTGCAGGTTCTGGTTGAAGATGCCGTGCTCCATGACCGAGGCCTTCAGCGCACGCCAGTCCTCCTGCGTGGGAATGTGCACGTCCTTGAACAGCTCCGCCACGCGCGGGGTCTGCGGAACCCACGTCTGGTCGGTGTACTTGTCGAAGAACTCACCCGAGGCGTACTTGGACTTTTCGAAGCCGCCGAAGGTCCGGCCGGTCTCGATCGCCAGCAGGTTCGAGGCGCGGATGGCGTGGTAGACCACGGTGTAGAAGTAGATGTTCGTGAAGTCCAGGCCCTCTTCGGAACCGTAGTGGACCCGCTCGCGGGCCAGGTAGCCGTGAAGGTTCATCTGGCCCAGGCCGATGGCGTGCGACTGCTCGTTGCCCTTGGCGATCGAGGGAACCGAGGTGATGTTCGACATCACGGAGACGGCCGAGAGGGCGCGGATCGCAGTCTCAATGGTCCGCCCGAAGTCCGGCGAGTCCATCGTCTTCGCGATGTTCAGCGAACCCAGGTTGCACGAGATGTCCTTACCGGTATCGGCGTAGGACAGGTCGTCGTGGTACGTGGTGGGCTCCGAAACCTGCAGGATCTCCGAGCACAGGTTGCTCATGATGATCTTGCCCTCGATCGGGTTCGCCCGGTTCACCGTGTCCTCGAACATAATGTACGGGTAGCCGGACTCGAACTGGATCTCCGCGAGGGTCTGGAAGAACTCGCGCGCCTTGATCTTGGTCTTCTTGATCCGCGCGTCGTCGACCATCTCGTAGTACTTCTCGGTGACGTTCACGTCGGAGAACGGCATGCCGTAGACCTTCTCGACGTCGTACGGGGAGAACAGGTACATGTCCTCGTCGCGCTTGGCCAGCTCGAAGGTGATGTCGGGGACGACGACGCCGAGGGACAGGGTCTTGATGCGGATCTTCTCGTCGGCGTTCTCGCGCTTGGTGTCGAGGAACCGGTTGATGTCCGGGTGGTGGGCGTGCAGGTACACCGCGCCGGCTCCCTGGCGGGCTCCGAGCTGGTTGGCGTAGGAGAAGCTGTCTTCGAGGAGCTTCATCACGGGGATGACGCCGGAGGACTGGTTCTCGATCTGCTTGATCGGCGCGCCGACCTCGCGGATGTTCGTCAGGGCGAAGGCGACGCCGCCGCCGCGCTTGGACAGCTGCAGGGCGGAGTTGATGGAGCGCCCGATGGACTCCATGTTGTCCTCGATGCGCAGCAGGAAGCAGGAGACGAGCTCGCCGCGCTGGGCCTTGCCGGCATTGAGGAAGGTCGGGGTGGCCGGCTGGAATCGGCCCTCGATAATCTCGTCGACGAGCTGGGTGGCGAGCGTCTCGTCGCCGGCGGCCAGGTGCAGGGCCACCATGCAGACACGGTCCTCATAACGCTCCAGGAAGCGTTTGCCGTCGAACGTCTTGAGCGTGTACGAGGTGTAGAACTTGAAGGCGCCGAGGAAGGTCTCGAAGCGGAATTTCTTGCTGTAGGCGCGCTTGTAGAGGTCCCGGATGAAGTTCATCGTGTACTGGTCGAGGGTTTCCCGCTCGTAGTACTCGTTCTTCACCAGGTAGTCGAGCTTCTCCTCGAGGTCGTGGAAGAAGACAGTGTTGTTGTTGACGTGCTGCAGGAAGTACTGGTGTGCGGCTTCCTTGTCGGCCTCGAACTGGATCTCTCCGTCCGGCCCGTAGAGGTTAAGCATCGCGTTGAGCTCGTGGTAGCCCAGATCCTTGTAGCGGGCATCGACGCTGTGCTTTGTGGCCCCAGCGGTGTCCGTCTCAGCAACACTCATGTCCAAAACTCTTCCAATCCTTGATGTACCCGGTCTACGTCATCGGACGTCCCCATAAGTTCAAACCGATATAGGACGGGGACCCCGCACTTGGCGGCGACGATGTCGGCCGCCAGACAGTAGGTTTCCCCGAAATTCGTATTGCCCGCTCCAATGACTCCCCGGAGGAGCGAGCGGTTTCCTTCATTGTTCAAAAACTTGATGACCTGCCGCGGCACCGCTCCCCTGCCGGACTCTCCCCCGTAGGTGGGCAGGACCAGCACGTAGGGCTGGAGCGCCTTGAGGGTGGGATCCTTCGTGAGCAGCGGGAGCCGGGCCGAATGCATGCCCAACTTGGTGACGAACCGGTGCGTGTTGTCCGAGACCGACGAGAAGTAGATCAGCGGCGCATCGGTAACCCCGCCAGAAGCCGTCTGCTCCAGGCGGGGTGTCTCGGTATCCACGGTGGTTGTCATGAGCGGCGGGATAGGCCGGCCCGGTCCTGCGAAGGCAGGAAAATCAGGCGACGGAGGTGACGGACAGCTCGGCCAGCTCGTTGATCTTGTCGGGGCGGAAACCGGACCAGTGGTCCTTGTCAGTGATGACGACCGGTGCCTGCATGTAGCCCATCGAGCGGAGGCGCTCCAGTGCGGCCGGATCCTGTGAAATATCGACGCTCTGGTAGGTGATTCCCTTCTTGTCCAGAGCCCGGTAGGTGGCGTTGCACTGTACGCATGCTGGCTTGGTGTAAACCGTTACGGTCATGTCCCTGTCCCCTTCTTGATGCTGCTGTATTGCCGTGTCCGTGGGTGGTGGTGGAGCGTCCCGATAAGGGGGAAATTCCGGGGAATTTCCGGCCCTGCGGTCTCTGCCCGGCCAGCGGTTGATTCGATATCTAGATACTACATCTAGTGCGGGCCACCGATACAGACCCCAACATGATGTATTACAAGTATGTCATTCACCCGCTCCTGAGTCCACATGAAATCCACAGGCGGGGCCCTCTCGGACCCGCGGATTTACGCCGATCTGCACCCCTGGGTGCACACCCTGTGGAGTACTTGCACACAGCAAAAAATTGCCTGTGTCGTCCTTTTCTCGGCGTGTCGCGGTGACCTTCCGCGGGGTGTCCGAGGGCACACCCCTGGGCCGCCGCGGGCCCTACGGCCGGCGGTCGATGAGGAACTGCTGCACGTCGAGTTACCCGGCCTGGAAACCTGCCCCGGAGTAGCAGAGGTAGAAGCGCCAACCCGCACCCGGCTCCCGTCCCGGCCGCGCAGGGCACGACACATTCCGTGCGGAGCACCGCGGGCTCGACTTAGCGGGCACCGGCTCGGCTAAAGTTCGGAGTCCCCCCACCTGTGGATCGCTCCGCCGCCCCACGCACCGGAGCATCGCGCCATCGTTCGCCGGAAAGGACCGCCCATGGTCAATCCCGTCCATCTGAGGACGCTGCTCGAGGTGATCCGCCACGGGTCCTTCGCAGGAGCCGCCACCACCCTCGGCTACACCGCCTCTGCGGTGTCCCAGCAGATGTCGGCGCTGGAGAAGGACACCGGTGCCACCCTCTTCGAACGCAGCGCCCGCAGCGCCGTGCCCACGGAGGCCGCCGTCGTCATGTCCCGGCATGCGGCAAAGGTGCTCACGGACATCGACGCGCTGCTCGCCTCCACGGCCCGCGCCCAGGCCGAGACGTCCCAGGAGCTCCGCCTGGGCCTGTTCCCCTCACTGGCGACCTATGCGCTGCCCCGGCTGCTCAGCACCCAGCAGTGGAAGTCCCTCGGGATCCACCTGAAGGTGTACGTCGCCGAACCCGCACAGACCATCCAGGGCCTGCGCACCGGCGGGGAACTCGACCTCGCCCTCGTGTACCAGGTGGGCCAGGCGGGCCTGGCCTGGCCCTCAAGCGTCAGCCGGCAGTGGATCGGCGACGACGATTTCCGGGTGGTCCTGCCCGAGGCCTGGGGCATCCGGGCCGGATCCACGGTCAGTGCCGACCAGCTGGCCGACATGCCGTGGATCCTCCACCATCCCGGCACGGCCGACGCCACGGTGATCGAGCGCCTGTTCGCCGGCTGCAACCTCCATCCGCGGGTGGTGGCATACTGCGACGACTTCAACGCCAGCCTCGAAATGGCCGCCGCGGGGCTCGGCGCCGCACTGGTTCCAGATCTGGCGATGCTGAACCGGCCGCCCGGCATCGTCGCCCTGGACGTCCCGGAGATCCGGCTCGCCCGGAGCATCTTCGCCCTGCAGACCGGGGACCGCCAGAACGTCCGGGTGCGGCTCTTCATGGACCAGCTGGCCGACATCCTTCGCCAGCGGAGCATCGAACCGAAACACATTTCCTGACGATCCGCACCCCCTCCTGCGGACCTCTAAAAGCGTTGTCGGGCCCTCCGTGCCTCGGTAGCCTCGGAGCGGGTGGGCGGCCCCCAGCCGTCCACCCGCTCCACCGGCCGTGCCGGGGTCCATACCGCAGTTCATGCCGCAATTCATGCCCAAGGTAGGGAGAACCCAGTGAGCAAGAAGCAGCCAGTCGTCGTGATCACCGGTGCATCGAGCGGGATCGGACGCGCGACAGCCCTCCACTTCGCCCGCAGGGGCGCGGACCTCGTCCTGGCCGCCCGACGGGAGGAAGCCCTCGAGGGGCTGATCGAGGAGTGCGAGGCCTACGGTTCCCGGGCCTTCTCGGTGCCCACCGACACCAGCGACCCCGAGGCCGTCCAGGAACTGGCCGCGCGGGCCGTGGAGGCCTACGACCGCATCGACGTGTGGGTCAACAACGCCGCTGTCTCCTTCTTCGCGCCCTTCCTTGAGGTCCCGCTGAAGGACTTCAACCGGGTGATCGACGTCAATATCATGGGCTACGTGCACGGCGCCCGGGTGGCGCTGCAGCACATGCGCAGCCAGGGCTCGGGCGTGCTCATCAATGTGGCCTCGATCGTGGGCGTCGTCCCCCAGCCGTACACCTCCGCCTATTCGATGTCCAAGGCCGCAGTCCGCGCCCTCGGAGTGAGCCTGCGCTCGGAACTGCTGCTCGCCAAGGCCCGCAGAATCCACGTCTGCACGGTGCTTCCTGCCACCATCGACACCCCCTTCTTCAACCAGGCGGCCAACTACACCGGCCGCCGGGCCCAGGCGATGCCGCCGGTGTACAGCCCGCAGAAGGTGGCCGTCGCCATCTACAAGCTTGTCGACTCGCCGCGCGGCGAAGTGGTCGTCGGCAGGATCGGCCGCTCGATGGTGCGCCAGCACCGGTTCGCCCCCGCGAAGGTGGAGACCGCAATGGCCCACCAGGTGGAGAAAACCCACCTGTCGAGGAAACAGTCGGCCGAGGCCACCAGCGGCAACCTCTACGAACCCTCCGCGGACCGGCGCAACACCGCGGTGACCGGCGGGTGGAGCGGCAGGCGCCGGTCGGTGCAGCGCTCGCTGCTCGGCACCGCCGCCCTGGCGACAGCAGGCGGAATCCTCGTCCGGCGGATGCGCGGCTGACCACGGGGCACAGAATCCAGGACAGGGACGTCGAAGGCACGCCGAGCGGGCAGTGAACACCGATGCTCCGGGACGTTCCCCGGCGCTGAGGGACCTGGTCCTGGACAGCACCGATGTGAAGGACTTCCTCTACGACCTCGCCAACCTCGCTGTCCACCGGCCCGGAACATCCAGCTGCGCGACATTGCGGCGAGGGTCGCAGCGTCGGCCGGACAAGGCGCCGCAGAGGCCTGAAGGGCACCGCCACGGCTCCCCGGCCGGGCCCCCGACCGGGCCGCCGGTCGAACCGGGCCCACTCCGCATTGCAATACTGGAGGGATGGCTTCACCACTTCCCACCGTCCCCCGGCCCCTGCCACGACGCCTCGGCGCGTACCTGCGTCATGGGCGCGTCCTGCTCGCCCTGAAGGCGGCCATCGCCGCCGGCATCGCCTGGTGGGTGGCCCTGCTGGTCCCCGGAGTGGCCTCCAGCTACCCGTACTACGCGCCGCTCGGGGCGCTCGTGTGCATGTACCCCACGGTGGCCGGCTCGGCGCGGACGGGCCTCCAGACCCTCATCGGGCTCGGGGCCGGAATCCTGCTGGCCTTCCCGGTGATCCTGCTTGGCAACCCCACCAGCCTGACGGTCGGACTGGTCGTCGGGCTCGGTGTGCTGCTGGCCGGGCTTCCGCGCCTGGGCGCCGGACGGGACTGGATACCGATGGCGGCGCTCTTCGTGCTGCTGCTGGGCGGCGACCACGCCAACACCTATTCACTGGGGTACTCGATCCAGATGCTCGTCGGCGTCGCCGTCGGGCTTGCGGTGAACGCGTTGGTCTTCCCCCCGCTGCACCTCAACGGCGTTATCCAGAGCCTCGAGGAATTTCGCTCCGCCCTGGCGCTCCAGCTCAGCGACATGGGGGCAGCCCTTGAGGAACGCTGGCCGCCCGAGCACGAGGAGTGGGCCTCCCGGCAGGACCGGCTCCGCCGGCTGGGCCGGGACGCACGCGCCGCGGTGCAGCTGGCCGATACGAGCCGCCGGGGAAACCTCCGCCGCTACCGCAACGGCCGGGACCTTGAGGCCGACTACCACGCCCTGCGGTCCCTTGAACGGATCACCTTCTACGTCGAGGACATCACAGAGGTGCTCTCCGGCGCCATCTGGCGTTCGGAGACCGCGGCGCCGCTGCCCGCCGCCCTGGGCGTACCCCTCGCCGAGGCCAGCCGGCTGACCTCGGAGGCCATTGACGCCTGGGATCCCGAAGCGTCAGCCCAGGCCACCGCGGAAGACGCGGTCGAGTCCCTCATCCGCCAGGTACACGCCAGCGCCGTCAACGAACGGATCGACGCCGCGGCGACCTTCGGCATGGGGCTCCGGCGGATCCTTTTGACGATCCGCCTCGACTCGGTTCCCGCCCGCTAGCTGTCCTCGCGGTGAGGAAAGGGCTCGGGGACGGGGTCCGGGTCGGGATCCGGGGCAATGATGCCAAGCTTCTCCAACTGCTTGGACATCCCGGCGCCATCCGGGGCGTACACCCACTCGATGTCCGGGGTCAGCTCGGCGGCATTGGTCTTCGACCGCCCGCCGGCGAGCACCGCCTCGCTGGCCGAGAGCTGCCGGATGGCGATGGCACGCACCCGGTCTGGATGCCGCTGCGCGAACTCGGCGTAGATCGCCTCATCGTGCTGGCCGTCGTCGCCCACCAGGAGCCACTTCACCGACGGGAACTCCCCAGCCAGGCGCTCGAGGGAGGTGCGCTTGTGGTCCTGGCCGCTGCGGAACCAGCGGTCGCGGGTGGGGCCCCAGTCGGTGAGCAGTTTCGGGCCGGCCGGGTAGAGGTTGCGTGAGAGGAACCGGGTCAGGGCAGGTGCCACGTTCCACGCCCCCGTCGAGAGGTACAGCACCGGCGCCGACGGCATGCTGCGGGTGATCCGCTCGTACAGCACAGCCATGCCGGGGGTCGGCGTCCGGGCGTGTTCGTCCACCACGAACGTGTTCCAGGCGGCCAGGAAGGGCCGCGGAAGGGCTGTGACCATGACGGTGTCGTCGATGTCGGAGACCACCCCGAAGTCCACTGAGTCGTCGACCACCCGCATCGGCGCGTCGGCGAGCCGCGAATCGCCCGACCGCAGCCGGACCGTGTGCCAGCCGGGTGTTAGTTCCACATCGATGCGGGCATCGATCACCCCGCCGTGGTCGGCCTTGACGGTGTGCGTGCTTCCATTGATCTGCACCTGCACGACGGCGTCGCGCACGGGAGCGCTGGTGAAGTTCCGCCACCCGCGGATGCCCTCCTTTAAGGGCTTGAGGGGGCCGCTGTCCTCCACCGGACCGCTGTCGCGGGGATCGGTCAGCACCACCCGGGCCAGCACCCGAACCCACTTGGTCGTCCCGTAACCGGTGTACGGGATGACAGTCTGCACGTGCCCTCGGCGGATGGCGAGCCGGCGCTGGAAGCCCAGCCAGGCGTCGTCGATTCTCATGCCCAGGTGGGTGCGTTCCTTCACCTCCACGCCCGGTACCTTAGCCGCCGGCACCTCCGTGGCCGGGGTGCTCTCGATGATTTCGGCCTTGTCGGCTGGACGGTCTGTTGGCTGTTCAGCAGGAGTCGTCATGGGTTCAGTGTGTCACGAGTACGCTCCGGAAACCCTCCCTTCGTGCCCTCCTGTGCACCGTCGGCGCAAGAGCACCGGCACGGCGGGAAGCCCGTGGCCCTCCGGCGCCGGGCGGCACCATAATGGCTCATGACCCAGGGGAAAGAAGCGCCCGCAGCGCGCCGGTATCTTGCCGACGTCGCCGCCGTCCTGCCGGAACTGCCAGGCGGCGCGGGGACACCCCCGCAGGGCGGAACCACAGTTCTTCGGCGCGTCCACTGGGATCTCGACGACCATGAGCTGGCGCACGCGGGGATCACCGTGGCCGTCACCGGTGAGGGGCCGGCGGCCCGCTGGGACCTGACCTTTCCCGCGGCGCTGAGCCAGCTGGACTTCTCGGTTGCGTCCCCGGAGGCCGGCGGCGTCCCGCCGGAGGTCCTCGAGCGGGTCCGGGTCCATGTCCGCGACCGGGACCTGCGGCCGGTGGCCGACCTGGTCCTCCGGCGTCGGGAGGTCACCCTCCCGGAATCCGACGGCATCTCGCTGCGGGTCAGGGACGACGCCGTCGAACCCCTCGACGACGCCGGCTGGCGGGAATGGACGGTAGAGGCACTCCCTGACCCGGCGGCGGACGGCGGACCTGGGGACGGCGGCCACGGCGATGGCGACGTCGACGGCAACGGCAATAAGGCCGGGGAGCTGCTTGACACCGTCGAGGCCCTGCTGGTCGCGGCGGGTGCCTCCCCCGGCGGGCCCGCGGAGTGGCTCGCACCGCCCGCGGCGGGCCGCAGCACCGTCCCGGAGGCCCCAACGGACACCGGCACGCCGATCGGCGCGGTCCTCGCCCCGGTGTTTTCGACACTCGCGGCCGAGCTCAAGACCTGGGACCTCCGCGTACGGGTGGACGAAGAGGACGCCGTCCACCAGTTGCGGGTGCGCTCCCGCACCCTGCGGAGCGTGCTCAAGACGTACGAAAAGCTGCTCGATGACGCCGCCGTCCGGGACCTTGAGGGCCGGCTGCAACGGCTCGGACATACCCTTTCCGTCGCCCGCGATGCCGACGTGATCCGTGGCTGGGTGCCTGGAAGCGTGAAGGCCCTTCCGGATGGATCGATTCCCGCCCACGTTGCCCGCCGGCTTCAGAGGACGGCCTCGGCCCAGTACCGGCGGGCCTACGGGGAACTGCTTGGGGAATTGAGCTCCCCTGACTATTTCCGGCTCCTTGCCGTGCTCGACGAATTTTCCGCCCGGCCGCCGCTGGCGGCCGAACGGGAGGGGCACAGCGCACGGAAGGCCATCCGGCGGGCCGCCAAGCGCCAGCAGCGCAAGGTGCTCGAACTCGTTGACGCTGCCGCCGGGGAGGAGGACGCCGCGGCGCGGATCCATCTCCTTCACGAGGTGAGGAAGCGGTCCAAGCGGCTTCGGTACGCCATTCGATCGGTCTCCACGGCCACCGGCTTCGACTTCGGCAGCAAGCTCGCTGCCGTCCTGGCGACCGCCGAGGACATCCAGGACGCCCTCGGCGTCCACCGCGACAGCGTCATGTTCCAGGAATTTGTCACCAGAACCGCCCGCGCGGCACACCGCTCCGGCGAAAACACCTTCGCGTACGGCGTGCTTCACCAGGCCGAGGCATCCCGCCAAGAGATGGCGGCCGAGGCGTACCGGGAGGCGGCGGAGCGCCTTCGGCAGGGCTGAGGCGGGGGCTATTCGATGCTGCCTCCGGTGAGGCTGTCGATGGTGGCAGACCAACGGGTCCCGGCCGGAAGGACCATCAGCGTCCACTCCCCCGGATCCACCCGCCGGGTGTAGGTGCCCGAGCCCGCCTCAAGCTTCGAGATCAGCGGTTCCTCCCCCTCGGGCACCCCGCCCGTCCCCTCCGCCAGCAGGTAGATGAATCCCGGCCCGTCGAGGGTGTATTGAATCCGCGCAGCGCCTCCGGTGAGGGTGAATGGTTCGGGCGCCGGCCGTCCGGGCCCGCCGGCGAGCACTGCCACCGCGGTCCACCGGGGCGGAGGTTCCTTGGTCGGAAGGACGGAACTGAGGGCTGTCATGGCCGACCCGCCACCGGCGCGCAGCAGGGTCAGCGCCGGACCCGAGGCGAGGGTGAAGGCGGTAAGGATCACCACCAGTGAAGCAACGAGCGCCGCGGCACGGTGGCTGCGGCGCCCCGCCAGGGGGTGGCCGCCGCCGTCGACCGCGGATCCCAGGGCGAGCGCCAGAACATCGGCCGCCCACCAGAAGCCAGCGCCGCCCAGGGTGAGCAGCTTGATGACCCCCGACACCGGGCGCCGAAGGTAGAACCGGTCGACACCGAAGAACCCTCCCAGCAGCGACAGCACCCACGGTCTGCGGAAGTCGATCAGGCGCACTTCGGGAACCGAATCGGCCCGGGCCTTTCCGGCGGAGCGCGCCCGGGCCGCGGCGGTCAAACGGTTGGACCACCGCTTCGCTGCAGGCCCGGCCTCCGCGTTCATGGCTGAACACTATGCCTGCGGCGGCGGCCGGGGTAGGGCGGAGGCCGCTTGCTTAGTACGCTGCCATCGGCGCGGCGTAGCCCGCTGTGTACTAAGCATGCTTGGTATATTGTTGGGAGCCTCGGGACAGAAATGCATTAGGCATCCCGGACCATCTCCACTGCGGAAAGAGACCCCATGATCACTCAGGAACAGATGAAGGAGCTCATCAGCGCCGGCGGCAATGTCCTGAGCGCGGACGGGCAGATCCTCGGCCCGCTGGGGCGCCTGTATGTCGACGATGCGACGGGCCGGCCCACCTGGGTCACCGTGGACACGGGGGCCTCCGCCGCCGAGTCCTTCGTACCGCTTGATGGTGCCACCACGTCGGGCGGCGACGTCCAGGTCGCCTACCCCCGAGAATCGGTGCTCGCAGCCCCGGGCATGTCCCAGGACGGACACCTGAGCCAGGCGGAGGAGAAGCACCTGCTGCGCCACTACGGGCTCCTCCCCGGCGTCGACGAGGTCTCCGATGACCGGTCCGATGAGCACGCCACGTCCCGGCTTGAGAGCGACCACGTGATGATCCGCTCCGAGGAGCAGCTCCGCGCGGGCACCGAGATCCGGGAGACCGAGCGGGTACGCCTGGTGAAGAGGATCGTCACGGAGGAGGTCACCATCACGGTGCCGGTCCGGCGGGAAGAGCTCTCCATCGAGCGCGTCCCCCTCGACGATGTGCCGGGCCACCGCAACGGTAACGGCAACGGACACACCAACGGGGCGGCCTCCACCGGCGGCGGGTCGTACACCTACGTGGAACGCGACGAGGATACCGCCGCGGACCGGGACGACCTGTATGCCGCCGTCGGCTCCGCGTTCAGCGGGGACGAGGTCACCATTGTGCTCTACCAGGAGCGCCCCGTGGTGCAGACCGAGATCGTCGCCGTCGAGCGGATCCATGTGCTCAAGGAAATCATCACGCACGAGGAAACCCTCAGCGGGGAGGTCCGCAAGGAGGTCATCGAGGCCGAATCGTTCGATGCTCCCGGCCGGGCCGCGGCGGCACCACGCAGGACCGGTGGCTGACCCCTTCCCCACCGGTTGACCGCACCGGCGCCGCCTCGGCGCGCGGAGAACAGGAAAAGGCAATGTTGATACGCCGCGCCGAACCGGCGGACGCTGCCGAAGCGATCCGCGTCTTCCGGGGCTCCCGCACGGCCGCCGCCGCCTACCTGCCCTCGGCCGCCCATACTGAGGCGGAGGACGAGGAGTTCGTCCGCGGGGTCCTGATCACGGAACGGCAGACCTGGCTTGCGGTGGATGGGGACAGCCGTGCCGCCGGCCTGCTCAGCCTCAGCCCCGGGTGGATCGATCAGCTCTACGTCGCCCCCGAATCCTGGGGGCGCGGGGTGGGCACGCTACTCCTCGGCCACGCCAAGGCGCTGCAGCCCTCCGGACTCCAGCTGTGGACCTTCGAGTCAAACCTCGGCGCCCAGCGGTTCTACGAGAGGCACGGGTTCGTCGCCGTCGAACGCACGGACGGCACCGGTAACGAGGAGCGGGCACCGGACATCCGGTATGCGTGGTCGGGTCCCTGACCGGGCCGGAGTTTGTCCGGTCAAGCCGGACCTGACCTTCCGACCGGTCAGTGGCCGCCCGGCGATGCCGGGTCG
Organism: Arthrobacter zhaoguopingii; assembly: GCF_009828595.1. Lineage (GTDB taxonomy): Bacteria > Actinomycetota > Actinomycetes > Actinomycetales > Micrococcaceae > Arthrobacter_D > Arthrobacter_D zhaoguopingii. The sequence continues at coordinate 19,294 of NZ_WPNY01000007.1, read as the reverse complement.
GCCTGCCCGTCCAGCCAGCTCGTCGTGTCAGTACGACTTGGGGATCACGATCCACAGGATGATGTAGGCGATCTCCCCGGCCCCGACCAGGCCGAAAATCACGAACAGCAGCCGTACCAGGGTCTTGGAGATGCCAAAGCGGGCGGCAAGGGCCGCACAGACCCCCGCGATCACCTTGCCGTTGCGCGGACGTACAAGTTGAGAAGTCATGCCCGTACCCTACCAACGCGGCCGCATGGGTGGACAGGACCAAATACGGCGGGCTCCGGGATAGGCCTTGTGCGCGGTGGACCGAGCGCGCACCATTGCTGCATCAGCTGAAACCACCCGAGGAGCTGATGTGTTCGGAAACGCGGACAAACCGCCGCAGGTTGACTTCCACCCCTGGCCCAGCGGCCTGACGTCCCGGCATTTTTCCCTCCTGAGGAGGAGCGCCTTCGTCGTCCTCGTCACGGTGCTGATCTTCGGCGCCTACAGCACCGAACTGACCCTGATGCGGGTCATCACCAACTGCCTCGTGGTGTACGTGGTGGTGATCTGGTCGCGGCGCTGGCTGTCCGAAAACCGGGACGGACCGGGCCGGCCGGGGCCCGCCCGGTAGTACCACCGCCGACGCCGGGCTGCCCCGCGGCGGGACGCCGAGCCTGGCGGCGGCCTACTCCGCCGGGCGCAGGGACGTGATCATGGTGCGGATCTTCCCGAACTCCTCCGTCTCCGCGTACACCTGCGGCGTGTCGGCGTGCGGCGGGTTGCCGGGCGTCGTGTCGAACGGGTCGTAGATGCCTCCGAATGCCGCGCCGCTGGGAGGCCAGGTAAAGAAGTGCGCAATCGGGCACGCCGTCGGGCCCACCGGCTCCGGCGCCGAGGTGATGCCATAGGCTCCGCTGAATCCCTTCTGCGGGTCGGCCTGCGCTGGGTCGCTGCGGATTTCAAAGACGAAGCGGGGAGTGCTGCCGGCCTGGGCCAGGGCGGGCAGCGGCCGCGACTCGATCACCCCGTAGGGGCTCTTCTGGGCGCACTCGGCGCCGGTGACCAGATTGGTGCGCAGCGTCGCGATCGACTTTCCGGTGTCGCTGACCACCTCGATGGAGACCCCGCCAGGTGCTGTCCCTTCCGCGGCGACGATCGTCCAGTTCTCGGGATAGTCGAAGGCGAGCTCGCCGTCGAGGGTCGTGTAGGTGTTCCAGCCGGGCGCCGTGGGCGGGTCGGTCGGCGGTGCGGTGCCTGTGGGTGCCGTGGCACCCGGCGTGGAGGCTGGCGCGGTGGTCCCGGCGGGCGTCGGGGTTGGCGTCGAGGACGCCGCGATGCTGTTCGATGCCGACTGGGTGAGCCCGGGGGCCGGCCCCGAGGCGGCCGGAGCGCATGCTCCGAGCACGACGGCGAGGCCGAGGGCCCCGCTGACGGATAAAACGGACGTGCGCCTCTTGTTCATGTGGACCTCCCGGACGGCCGCTGATCTGTCCATAGTGCATCGATCGGTAGTGCATCGATCGGTCCATTGTGGGGCCCGGCGGCGCGTCGTGGGCAGGGGCGCCGGAATCGTTCCAAAACTGTTGCAGGTTCCGGTCCGCGCCGCACAGTCTCCCGAGCACACAAAAGCCGCCAGGTCTCGGGGGTGATTCCCGGAACCTGGCGGCGGATTGGTGGAGCTGAGGGGACTCGAACCCCTGACCCCCTGCATGCCATGCAGGTGCGCTACCAGCTGCGCCACAGCCCCAATCCGTTGTTTCCCTCCGGCTAACCGGCTGAAGCAACTCGTTTAGTTTAGTAAAGTTTTCCGCTCCTGCAAAATCGGCCGGAACCGGCCCCCGCTAGCCCTCGATCGGCTCCGCCGGGAAGGACCCGAGACCCACATTGTGTTCCCGCAGCTGCCAGGAAAAGAGCGCCTCCGGGGTGCGGACCTGCTCGTCCAGAAGTGACCAGTGGCAGTTGGATACCCCGGCCAGCGCACCCCAGGTGGTTGAGGGCAGGCCCATCAGGGCGGCCAGTCCGGCGCGGATCGCTCCGCCGTGGCTGACCACCACGAGGGTCTGCCCAGGGGCGAGGTCCTCCACCGCTTCGAGGGTGGCCTCGCTCATCCGGCGGCCGACTTCCTCCCGGTTCTCCGCACCGCCGGCCCGGACCAAAGGGTCGCCCCCGCGCCAGGCGGCATTGTCCTCGGGGAACCGCTCATCGATCTCAGCGAAGGTGAGACCCTGCCACGCACCGGCGGCCGTCTCCCGGAAGCGCTTGTCCAGCCGCACCTTCAGGCCGGTGATGGAGGCCAGGGCGTGGGCGGTGTCGGCGGCCCGGCTGAGGTCGGAGGACACAATGCGCACCGGGTGGCGCTGGGCGAGCAGCCCGGCGGCCCGGGAGGCCTGGCGCCGGCCGGTCGCATCGAGCGGAATATCTTCCTGGCCCTGGAACATCCCGCCGTGGTTCCAGGCCGTTCTCCCGTGCCGCCAGAAGATCACCCTGCGGGCGGCAGGGTCATCGTGCCGGTGTCCCGTCACTCCGCTTCGGTGCTGACGGCGCTGGGCGCATCGGGGTTCTGCGGTGAGCTCTGCAGGGAGCCTTCAAGCTGCAGGTCGACGGAAGGGCAGTCGTTCCACAGCCGCTCCAGGGCGTAGAAGACGCGGTCCTCCTCGTGCTGGACGTGGATGACCACCTCGGCGTAGTCGAGCAGCACCCAGCGGCCCTCGCTCCGGCCTTCACGCCGAACAGGCTTCAGCCCCTGCTTTGACAGTTCCTCCTCGATGCCGTCGACGATGGCGTTGACCTGCCGTTCGCTCGGCGCCGAGGCAATGAGGAAAACATCGGTGATCGCCAGGCGCTCGCTTACATCGATGGCAACAATGTCCTGGGCAATCTTGTCCACTGCGGCGTGTGCCGCGGTGCGGGCAATCCCGATGGACGATTCGGTAGCGCTCACTGATCTCCTTGTGTGTGGTCAGCCGCCGAGGCCGCTGACAATCATTAGAATTCCGGCCAGGAGTGCAAGCACGCCCAACCCGAGTATTGAAAACTGCAGGTACCTCATCCGCCGAACCCGGGCCAGGCCCGCGGTCATCGCGTCAAGGGGGTCAAGCCCGTGGGCGCTTTGGGCACGCACGGGAGTGGCGCCGTCGTCGGTGGCCCGGCCGTGGTTGCGGGCGAGGGCCTCGGCCTGCGCCAGCACCTGCGACCGCCGCTCGGGGCCCTTGCCGGCGGAGGCCGAACCTTGGGCGGGAGCCGCAGGGTGTGCCGATGGCTTCGACGGAAGGGGACGGCGGACGACCGGAACGTGGGAGGTGGTCGGGGCCTTCAGGACCGGGCCGCCTACCCCGGGCACCTGAACGTATTCGGGCGGCGCGACGATCGAGAGGTTGTGCGCGGTGGTTGGGTCGCTCGACTGCGGACGCCGCTGGGAATTTTCCTCGGAAAGCTTCTGGATCTTCTGCGCCCGGCTGTTGAGGACGGCGGCGCGTTCGGCCAGGGCCTTCTGCTTCGCCAGGATGGCGGGGTCGACGGCGAACGGATCGGTGCCCTGCGCCGCCTCGATCAGAGCGACCTGGTCCCGGGCCTGCGCAGCGATGGCCTCGCGGGCCGCGAGGGCCTGCTCGACGCTCAGGTCCTCCCCACCGGCTCCCTGGCCGGCGGCGGGGGCAGCGCCGGTTGCCTGCGGCTCACCGGCCGCGCCTGCCCCCTCGGTGCTCACGCGGCGGCGGCGGTCGCGCCGGCCTTCGAGCGGCACCTGGGCGACCCGCCGCTCGATGGGGGTCCCGTCGGGGTGCAGGGGGCGGCCTTCGCCCTGCTGCGCGGCCGTCTCCGGTGCCGTCACCGCGCCGGAGGGGGCTGCACCGGCCGATCCCTGCGCCGAGCTGCCGGCTCCTGCATTGGCGGGAGTCGAAGCAGCGGAGGCCGACTCATCGGCGGTCAAAGCAGCCGGGGTGGAAGCAGCTGGGGTGGAAGCAGCCGGGGTGGAATCGCCCGGGATCGTGCCGCCGGGAGCGGTGGTGGGAGCCTCCGCCCGGGCCGCCTGCGCTTCCTGCTGCTGCAGCCGCAGCTGGCGCCGGGTGGGCATTGCGTCATATGAGCCGGTGACCGTGGGCACTGAGTGTTCGGCCAAGGCACGGTAGGTGCGCAGGGCCTCACGGTCCCTCGCCCGCACCAGGGATACCCGCTCGGAGGTGTGGACCTCGGCGTCGACCGGCGCGTCGGCGGCACGCCGGCTCCGCCGCTGCCCCCCGCCTGCGGTTCCGGTTCCCGATACAGCGGAAGACCCGCGGCCGGAAGCGGCGGGTCGTGGGTCCTTCTCGTCGTTAGCCTTGCTCATTGCTTTCTCATCCGGTCGTCTGCGGAAGCGCTGTGGGATTGACACCGTGGGGCGGCGTCCCGGGTCCGGCGCCGTCGTCGGCCCCCTGCGCGGCGGGAGCGTCGGTCCTTGCATAGAGCCCGTACTTGGCGATGTACTGCACCACCCCGTCCGGCACCAGGTACCACACCGGGTTGCCCGATTCGACCCGGCGGCGGCAGTCGGTCGAGGAAATGGCCATGGCCGGGACCTCAAGCAGGCTCACGTCGTGCCCGCCGCCGTCGAGCTCGTGCCCGGGGCGCGTCACTCCGATGAAGTGGGCGAGGGTCCACAGCTCGTCGACATTCTTCCACGAGAGGATCTGCGCCATCGCATCGGCCCCGGTGATGAAGAACAGCTCGGCCTCGGGCCGGGCGGCCTTGAGGTCGCGCAGCGTGTCGATGGTGAAGGTCGGGCCGGGCCGGTCGATGTCCACCCTGCTCACGGTGAAGTCCGGGTTTGAGGCCGTGGCGATCACCGTCATCAGGTACCGGTGCTCCGCCGACGTCACGCGGGTGTCGGCCTTCTGCCACGGCTGGCCGGTGGGAACAAAGACCACCTCATCCAGGCCGAACACGGCGGCGACTTCGCTCGCCGCCACGAGGTGCCCGTGGTGGATCGGGTCGAAGGTGCCGCCCATGACACCGAGCCGCCATGGCCCGCCGTCACGCCGCCGGTGCGGTGCGGTGTCCCCGGTGCCCGGCTCGCCGGCCTTCGTCGAATCGCCCAAGGGAACTAGCGCCGGGTGGCTTCGCCGTGGTCGTGCTTGTTGGGGTGCTGCTTGTGCGGGTCGAGGTGTTCCCGCGTGGCTTCATGCCGGTGGCCGAGGTTGGAGAACGAGGCGGTGACGATCATGAGCAGGAGCAGGAAGCCCCCGACGATCAGCGGGTACACGATCGCCGGAAGCGGCAGCTCGTGGTGCACCGCCGCCTCGCCTGCAAGCACCGCTGCGTCGGCGTAGAAATTCAGCATGTAGTTCCCCTTGGAATGTAATGGCGGACCGCCGGAGCGCCCGGGCCGGCGAGCAGGTTCGATACCATATTACGCGCTGCTCGATCGGAGCCGCACACGTGCGTCACTGCCGCACCTGGCCTTCGCCCGAGATGATCCATTTCGTGGTCGTCAGTTCGGCAAGGCCCATGGGTCCGCGGGCGTGCATCTTCTGGGTGGAGATTCCGACCTCCGCACCCAGGCCCAGCTCCCCGCCGTCGACAAACCGGGTGGAGGCGTTCACCAGGACCGCCGCCGAGTCAACGCCGGCGATGAACCGCTCCGAGTTGGCCAGGTCGTTGGTGATGATCGCCTCGCTGTGCCCGGTGCTCCAGCGCCGGATGTGAGCCAGCGCCTCGTCCACCGAATCGACGACGCCGACGGCGAGGTCGAGGGCCATGTACTCCCGGCCCCAGTCGTCGTCGGTGGCCGGCTCGGACGCCGTCCCCTCGGGCAGCAGGGCCTGGGCCCGCCCGTCGACGTGGAGGCGGACGCCCGCGTCGGCGAGCCGGCCGAGCACCGCCGGGGCCGCGGCAGCACCGCTGTGGATCAGCAGGGTCTCGACGGTGTTGCAGACGCTGGGCCGCTGGGTCTTGGCATTGAGCAGGATGTCGGTGGCCATCCCGGCGTCGGCGCTCTCATCGAGGAAGATGTGCACGTTGCCCTCGCCGGTCTCGATCACGGGCACCGAGGATTCACGGACGACCGTCTGGATCAGGTCCCGCCCGCCGCGCGGAATCAGGACGTCGACCCGGCCGCGTGCGCCCATCAGGGCGGCCGCCCCGGCCCGGCCGTACTGGTCGACGCTCAGCACCGCGTCGGCTGGCAGTCCGCTCTCCTCGAGCACCGCGCCGATGATCTCCACGAGCGCGGCGTTGGTGTGCGCCGCGGCGGATCCGCCGCGCAGGATCACGGCGTTGCCGCTTTTCAGGGCCAGGCCTGCGATATCGATCGTGACATTCGGGCGGGCCTCGTAGATGGCGGCGACCACGCCGAGAGGCACCCGCACCTGGCGCAGCCGGATCCCGTTGGGCAGGGTCTGCCCCCGCACCGCCGACCCCACGGGATCGGGAAGGGCCGCGAGCTCCTCAAGGGCCCGGGCCAGCCCGGCCACGCGGCCCGGATCGAGGCTGAGCCGGTCAAGGAGGTAGGCCGAGGTGCCGTTCGCCCGGCCCGCCTCGACGTCGAGCGCATTGGCGGCGAGCACGGTGTCCTGGCGTTCGGTGAGCGCAGCTGCCACGGCGCGCAGGGCCCGGTCCTTGGTGGCGCGGGTGGCCGAGGCAAGGATGCGGGAGGCGGCGCGGGAACGGTCGGTCAGGGCGTACACGGCCTGCGTGACGTCCGGTTCCACGGTGGTCGGTTCCGCGGTGGTCGCTTCCACGGTGGTCGGTTCACCGGACGCGGCCTGGACGGCGGCGTCCTCGGATTCGGCGGGGGTGCGCCCGCCCTGCAGCGTCTGGGGAGGAATCATGAGCACAGTCTACCGAGAGGCTCCCGGTGCCGCGGGTCCGGCCTCCGCGGCCGGAGTGGGCGTTGGCTCAGAGCACCACGAGGTCGTTGACGTGCACCACCGAGCGTTCGTACCCGTGCCCGAGTTCCTCGGCGAGGTCCCGGGTGGAGCGACCCAGCATGGGCGGCAGTTCGGCGGAGCTGTAGTTGACGAGCCCGCGGGCGACGGCACGGCCGGAGGTGTCGACCATTTCCACCGGATCGCCGGGCTCGAAGTCGCCCTTCACGGCGAGGATGCCCGCCGGGAGCAGTGAGCGCCGCCGCTCCCCCACGGCCTTCACGGCACCGTCGTCGAGAATCAGGGTGCCCTGGATGCGCGCCAGATGGGCCAGCCACAGCAGCCGGATGGGCTGGCGGCGGCCGCCGGCGGAGAACCAGGTGCCGACGTCGGCCCCGTTCAGGGCCGCGGCGGCGTTCGCCGTCGAGGTCACGAGCGCGGGGATGCCCGAGGCTGCCGCGATCCCGGCGGCCTCCACCTTGGTGGCCATGCCGCCGGTGCCGACTCCGGCTGCGCCGGCGCGTCCGATACTGACGCCCTCAAGGTCGGCCGCCGAGTGCACGTCCGGGATGCGCTGCGCGCCGTCCTTCGGCGGGCCGTCATACAGGGCGTCGACGTCCGAGAGCAGCACGAGGGCGTCGGCCTTCACCAGGTGGGCCACCAGAGCCGCGAGGCGGTCGTTGTCGCCGAACCGGATCTCGTGGCTCGCTACGGCGTCGTTCTCGTTGACGATCGGCACGACGCCGAAGTTCAGCAGTCGCTCCATGGCCCGGTGCGCATTGGCGTAGTGGGAGCGCCGGATCAGGTCGTCGGCCGTGAGCAGCACCTGGCTCACCGTCACCCCATGGGCGCCGAAGGCCTGCGTATAGCGGGCCATCAGCAGTCCCTGCCCCACGCTCGCCGCGGCCTGCTGGGAGGACAGCTGCGCCGGACGGCGCGCGAGCCCCAGCGGGGCGAGGCCCGCCGCGATCGCCCCGGAGGAAACCAGGATCAGCTCGGTGCCTGCCAGGCGCCGCGCGGCGAGGATATCGACGAGGCCCACCAGGGCCTCGGTGGAGATCCCACCCGAAACCGAGGTCAGGGAGGAGGACCCCACCTTGACGACGACCCGCCGGGCCCCGGGCAGCCCGGAGCGGTCCGTCAGGGGTGAGTGTGCTGCCATCGCGTCCCTACGCCTGGTCGCCCGCGTTGTCTGCGGGGGCGGGGGTGCGCTTGGCCTTGTTGTTCACGGACTCGGTCCAGATGCCCGCCTTGCGGTCGGCCTCGAGCTCGGCGCGCGCGGCGGCCTTCGCGTCCTTGCGCTCCTGGTACTCCTCGCGCTTCTGCTCGCGGGTGGGGCGGACGTATTCGGCCAGCCGCAGGTCGGTGCCGCGCGGGCCGGCCAGCAACTCCGCCCCGCCCATCATGGTGGGCTCCCAGTCGAACACTACGCCGTCGCCCTCGCCGATAACAACGGTGTCGCCCGGCTTGGCCCCGGCCTTGAACAGCTGCTCTTCGACGCCGAGCTTCGCCAGGCGGTCTGCGAGGTAGCCGACAGCCTCGTCGTTGGTGAAGTCGGTCTGCTTGACCCAGCGCTCGGGCTTCTCGCCGAGCACGCGGAACAGGGGCAGCGCGTCCTTTTCCTCGTTGCGGATGCGGAACCCGGCGGAATTGACTGCGCGGGGGCGCAGGACGGGAGGCGCGACCTTCGGCGGGGCGGCCTTCACGGCGTCGCGGGCGGCCTGGACGATCTCGGCCATGGCGAAGCCAAACTGGCGCAGGCCCTCGTGGCTTGAGGCGGAGACCTCGAACACGCGGTAGCCGCGCGCCTCGAGCTCGGGCCGCACCATGGCGGCCATGTCGCGGCCGTCGGGCACGTCCACCTTGTTCAGCACCACGAGGCGCGGGCGCTCATTGAGGGGAACGACCTCCCCGTCGGAGCCCGCGAAGCTCATGTCCACGGCGTACTTGTCGAGTTCGCCTTCGATCACGGCCAGGTCGCCCAGCGGATCGCGGTCGGTCTCGAGGGCCGCGGTGTCAAGCACGTGCACCAGGGCGGCGCAGCGTTCGACGTGGCGCAGGAAGTGGTGGCCCAGGCCCTTGCCTTCGCTGGCGCCCTCGATCAGGCCGGGGACGTCGGCGATGGTGAAGCGGGTGTTACCGGCCTCGACCACGCCGAGGTTGGGGACAAGCGTGGTGAAGGGGTAGTCGGCGATCTTGGGCCGTGCGGCGGACATCGCGGCGATCAGGCTCGACTTGCCCGCCGAGGGGAAGCCCACCAGGGCGATGTCGGCGATCGACTTCAGCTCCAGGACGACGTCGCGCTCGTCGCCGGGGATACCCAGCAGGGCGAAGCCGGGAGCCTTGCGCTTCTGGGAGGACAGCGAGGAGTTACCCAGCCCGCCCTGGCCGCCGGCGGCGGCGACGAACTCGGCGCCCTCGCCGACGAGGTCGGCCAGCACGGTGCCGTCCTTGGCCTTGACGACGGTGCCGTCGGGGACCGGAAGGATGAGCGTCTCGCCGTTCTTGCCGCCGCGCCAGTCGCCCATGCCGTTGCCGCCGTTGGTGGCGTGCCGGTGCGGGGCGTGGTGGTAGTCGAGCAGGGTGGTGGTCTGCGGGTCGACGCGCAGGATCACGTCGCCGCCGTCGCCGCCGTTGCCGCCGTCGGGCCCGCCCAGGGGCTTGAACTTCTCGCGCTTGACGGACACGCAGCCGTGGCCGCCTGTGCCGCCGGAAACGTGCAGGACTACTCGGTCAACGAAGCTGGCCACGTTGATCTCCTTCTGAAATGCTTCACTGTGCCGGGTCTAACCGGCTTAAAAGAAGGCGGGGTGAGCCATGTCGGCCCACCCCACCTCAATGCTTGGAGCATCGTGCGTTGAAAGCGGCAGATTACTCCGCGGCTGCCCCAACGATGTTCACGACGCGGCGCCCACGGCGGGTACCGAATTCAACGGCACCTGCTTCGAGGGCGAACAGCGTGTCATCCCCGCCGCGGCCAACGTTGGCACCGGGGTGGAAGTGGGTGCCGCGCTGGCGGACGATGATTTCGCCGGCCTTGACGACCTGGCCGCCGAAGCGCTTCACGCCGAGGTACTGAGCGTTGGAGTCGCGACCGTTGCGAGTGGAGCTCGCGCCCTTCTTATGTGCCATGAGTTATGCCTGCCTTCGCTGAAGATACTGTTTGACCGACCGAGCAACCGCAGAGGGTTACGCGATACCTGTGATTTTGACGCGGGTCAGCTCTGAACGGTGACCCTGGCGCTTCTTGTAGCCGGTCTTGTTCTTGAACTTCTGGATGACAATCTTCGGGCCGCGAAGATTCTCAACGATCTCGGCAGTGACGGTGACCTTCTCGAGGTCCTTTGCTGCTGAGGTGACCTTGTCGCCGTCTACCAGAAGGAGGGCAGGCAGCGCAAAGGTGCTTCCTGCCTGACCGGTGACGCGGTCAAGGGTAACGAGGTCTCCAACGGAAACCTTTTCTTGGCGGCCGCCTGCGCGGACAATCGCGTACACCACTTGGGAACTCACTTCTCTCGACAATCTTGACTTCTGATGTGAAAAACTGGTTGCGCTCTGCGGCTGGCATCCGGGAAGGACACTTCAAAGAGCCATATCTGCGCCGTGCGTCTACGCCCCGGATACACCGGTTAGAAGGCGAACGCACCGAAGATCAAGGTTACGTCAGTGGGGCAGCTTCCCGCAAATTCAGGGCTCCTCCCGGCGCGGCCAAGGTGCGGCCCCGGTGCGGGCCGAGTGCGGGCCGGGTGCGACTTCGATGCGTCGCCGGGCCCGGTTCCCATCGCCCGGTTGCCGTCGACAGTGCAGTAATGGCGGCCGAATAGGCGGATCGTACGTCGGTTCCGCATTTTCGACGTCGTTCTGCATACCTGGGAGCCGAACTGATGTTCGGTCAACCGGAAACTCTTCAGGACAGCGCAGGAGCCGGCCCCCGCGGTGCGGGGTCCGGCTCCTGTGCGCTCAAGGAAGCAGCGTTCCTGCCTACAGGTCGGAGGCGGGCACGCCGACGCCGAGGATCATCGGCTCGTCTCCCCCGTTATCCTCCCGCGGCGCGGGCTTCCCGGCCCGGGCCACGTGCTGTGCGCCGGGCTGGGCTTCGCCTGCGCCGGAGCCCGTCACCGTTTCAATGGAGGCGTTCGAGCCCTGGGCGCTGGCGGCCCGGCGCCGCGGGCGGCGGCGGGACCCCTGGGCAGCCGGTACTGACTGGGTGGCCGGTGCTGGCGAGGCCGGGGTTTGGGCCGGGGCTTCCGCGCGCTGGGCCGTATCCCGCGCCGGGGCCTCAGCGGCTCCCGCACCCCGTTCACCGGCCGGCTTCTTGTCGAAAGCCTCGGCAAGGCTGTCAAGTGTCAGCCGCGGACCCTCCGGGGCGGCTGGCGCCGCGGCCGCGTCCGCGCGGGGCAGGGTGACGGTCTCACCATTGATGGTGAGGACCGCCGCGGCTGCCTCGTCCCGGGACCCCTCGGCGGCGGGCGCCTTCTCCGGGGCTGGTGCCTTCTCCGGCGTTACCGCCGGCGCGTCGTCGCTGTGTGCGGCATGGTGGGTGGCCGCGGCGATACTCGCGAGGGCGGCGCGCGCCGCCTCCGCCTTGGCTGCCCGCTCCGGGCTTTCCGCGCGCGGCTCGGGAGCTGCCTGCGGCTCCTCGACCTGCTCGGAGGTGCGTCCGCGGCTGCGCTTGCGCTCACTGCGGGACATCTTTTCCTGGCGGAGGTGCTGCTGGTGGTTCTCGGTAGAGACGGCGTGGCGGCGGTGTTCGACCGGCTCGTCGTGGGTCACTACGCCGCGTCCGGCGCAGTGCTCGCAGACCTCGCCGAAGACCTCGAGCAGCCCGGTGCCCATACGCTTGCGGGTCATCTGGACGAGCCCGAGTGAGGTCACCTCCGCCACCTGGTGCTTGGTGCGGTCCCGGCCGAGGCACTCGACGAGCCGGCGCAGCACGAGGTCGCGGTTGGCTTCGAGGACCATGTCGATGAAGTCGATGACGATGATGCCGCCGATGTCGCGCAGCCGCAGCTGGCGCACCACCTCCTCGGCCGCTTCGAGGTTGTTCTTGGTGACCGTCTCCTCGAGGTTGCCGCCGCTGCCGGTGAACTTGCCGGTATTGACGTCGACGACGGTCATCGCCTCGGTGCGGTCGATCACCAGCGAGCCGCCGGAGGGAAGGTAGACCTTCCGGTCAAGGGCCTTCTGGATCTGCTCGTCGATGCGGCTCGCGGTGAAGATGTCCTCCTCCGAGGTCCACTTCTCAAGGCGGCCCACCAGATCCGGCGCCACGTACATGACGTAGGCCTCGATGGTGTCCCAGGCCTCCTCGCCGGAGACGAGGAGCTTTGAGAAGTCCTCGTTGAAGACGTCGCGGACCACCTTGATGGTGAGGTCCGGCTCGCCGTAAAGGAGCTCCGGGGCGAGCGTCTTGGTGGAGGAGGACTTGCGTTCGATCTCCTCCCACTGGGCGCGCAGCCGGTTGATGTCGTGGGTCAGTTCCTCTTCGCTGGCGCCTTCGGCCGCGGTGCGCACGATGACCCCGGCGTTCTCGGGCAGGCGGTCCTTGAGGATGCGCTTGAGCCGGTTGCGCTCGACGTCGGGCAGCTTGCGGGAGATGCCCGTCATGGAGCCGCCCGGCACGTACACGAGGTAGCGGCCCGGCAGGGAGATCTGGCTGGTCAGGCGGGCTCCCTTGTGGCCCACGGGGTCCTTGGTGACCTGGACGAGCACCGGGTCACCGGACTTCAGCGCCAGCTCGATGCGGCGCGGCTGCCCGTCGAGGCCGGCGGCGTCCCAGTTGACCTCGCCCGCGTACAGCACGGCGTTGCGGCCGCGTCCAATGTCCACGAAGGCCGCCTCCATGCTCGGCAGAACGTTCTGCACCTTGCCGAGGTAGACGTTGCCGATCAGCGAGTCCTGCTGGGTCTTGGAGACGAAGTGCTCGGCGAGGATTCCGTCCTCGAGCACGCCGATCTGGATCCTGTCGTCGCGCTGGCGCACCACCATCTGACGGTCGACTGATTCGCGGCGCGCAAGGAACTCGGCCTCGGTGATGACCTGGCGGCGGCGGCCGGAATCGCGGGATTCACGGCGGCGCTGCTTCTTCGCCTCAAGGCGGGTGGAGCCCTTGACGCTGGTCACCCGGTCGGAGGGGACGTCGTTGCTCTGGCGCGGGGCGCGGACCCGGGTCACCGTGTTGGGCGGATCGTCGTCCTCCCCGCCGGTCAGTTCGAGGTCCTGGTCTCCGCGGCGGCGACGGCGCCGGCGGCGGGAGGTAACGGCGTCCCCTGCCTCGGAGGAGGGTCCGTTGGACTGTCCCTCCCTAGAGTCCCCGGTCTCGTCGTCCTGGGCGTCGCCGGAGCCGTCGTCGCTGCGGTTCCGGCCCCGGCGGCGGCTGCGCCGGCGGCGCGGTCCGGAGTCATCGGAGTCGTCGTCCTCGTCGTCCTCAAGCGCGGGCTCGGTGACCTTGACGGCCTGGACCGCGGCGCTCAGGTCGGGGGCATGGAAGAGCAGGGAGAGGGGCGAATCCGGAATGGCGAAGGGGTCGACGTACGAGGGTTCGGCGCTCTTCGGTGCCGGTTCGGCGGCGGTCTCCGCCGTGCCCGGCTCCGTCTTTCCTGCCTGGGTAGCGTGGGGCTGCTGCGCGGCGGCCGCGGGGACCTCGATTCCGGCGTCGTCGGCCGAGCCTGCGGCTGCCTCCTCGGCTGCTTCACCGTCCGCGGAAACCGCGACGGCCTCTCCGGCGTCGCTCTTCGTCCGGCGGGTGCGTGCGGTCCGGCGGGCCCGGACCGGCTTCTCGGCCGGGACGTCCTCCCCGGCTGGTGCCGCTCCGGCGTCGGCGGTGTCACCGGCGACGGCGGCCGCGGCTACGGCGGCCTCTGCGGCGGCGGGCTCTCCGAAAGGAACCTCGGGCGCGGGCGCTGCCGGTCCTGCTTCGGCCGTGGCGGCCCTGCGGCGCGTGCGGGTGGCCTTCGCCCTGGGTGCCGGCTCGGCGGCGGGCACGTCGGAGGCGGAACCGGTGACCGACCCACCGACACTCTCCGGTGCCTCACTGGCGGCTGCGCCACCGCCGGCCGGGTCAGTGCCGGCCGTGGTGCTTGCGGCGTCGAGCGGTGCCTCCACCGGCGACTCCGGCACAGCGGCCGGGGCCTTGCGGGCGCGGGTGGCGCGCCGGCGGGGTGCTTCGGAGGCCGTGTCGGCCGGCGCTGCGGATGCTTCCGGTGCGGGAGTGTCTCCGGCGGTCTCGGCCGCCGGGACCTTCGTCGGCGCTCCGGCGGGCGAGCTTGCCGCCCTGCGGGCCCGCGGGGCCTTCTTCACCGGCACTGTTGGGGACTGCGCCTCGGCGGCCCCTGCTGCTGCACCCTGCTCGTTGTTCTGCGTTTCGAACTGATCCATATGTATTGGCTCCAGCCCCTGCGGCACCGGCCACATTCCAGCGCCCTCCAGGGCAGTATGTCGGCCGTCCGCGGACCCTACGCCCTAGCGGCGACCGGAAGTCGTCATTGTGTCGTTTGAGGTCGCACCGGCTGGAGGGTGCGGCATCACTCAAAGACCAGCGGCGCTTTTCCAACTCATCCGTCGTAATCACGGTGGCCTGCGAGGCGGATTCCGGAACCGCCCATCAGGATTGATGGGCTCGGTGCGCCGGAAGCATCGCCCGCAGAGCGGAAGCCTGTCGCTGGACCGGAACGGAAATGTGGTTCCCGAACCAGCCACGGCAATTGTCTCACACCAGCATGCAAATCAGCCGTTCCGGCGGCTAGAGTGGCGGAACCATCGGCGCACGGGATGCCGGCGCCGACCGCCCACCCGAGGACGACGACCACCCCATGGCACACCCCGCGCACGCTGCTCCCTCCGCCACGAATCCGGAGAAAGGAGCCGCGACCCGACGGCCGGAGCGGCGGTTCGCTTTCCTCCTGGTGGCCACCGGCGTCGTCGGCTGGCTCGCCTCGGGGCAGCTGGTCCTCGAACGGCTCGCCCTCTATGCGGACCCAGGGTACGTCACCAGCTGCGACCTGAACCCGTGGATCTCCTGCGGCGAGGTGTTCCGGACGCAGCAGGCCGCGGTGTTCGGCTTCCCCAACCCGCTGATCGGCCTCGTGGCCTTCGCCGTCGTGATCACCACAGGCATGGCGCTGCTCGCGGGGGCCGAGCTGCGCCGCTGGTACTGGCTCGGCCTGCAGGCCGGAACGGTCCTCGGCGCGGCGTTCACACTCTGGCTGTGGTTCCAGGCGCTGTTTGTGATCTCCATCCTCTGCATCTACTGCATGGTGGTTTGGGTCGTGATGATCGTGCTGACCGTGCACCTCACGGCACGTAATGCCGCGTCCGGGGTGCTGCCGGTTCCTCCGCGGGCCGCACGGCTGCTGGCCGAGTGGTCGTGGGTCCTGGTGGCGCTGCTGATCGTGGCGGGCGCGGCGTCGGTGTTCCTGCGCTTCGCCGGGGCCCTGCTGGGCTGAGCAGCCTCGAACCATCCGGCGCCCTCCCCCGCCATCGAGGACGCAGTAATTCCGGGGCAGCCGTCGGTTCACCGGTTATTCCTGCGTCCTCGACGCAGGCCGGGAGCCTAGAGGGTCGGGAACTGCCCGGTGGTCGCGTCCTGGCCGGAAGTGGACTCCCGGCCGGCAGCGGAATCGTGGCCGGGCAGGGGCCGGGCCACCGGGACCTTCGTTCCCAGGACCTGCGCCACGATGTCGTGGGTGACCTTCTGCGCGGTCAGGCCCACCCGGGTGAGCACCTCGCTGCGCGAGCCGTGGTCGAGGAACTCCACGGGGAGGCCCACCTCGTTCAGGGCGGTATCGACGCCCGCGGCCCGCATCTCCTGCCGGATCCTCGACCCAACGCCGCCGGCGCGCACGCCGTCCTCGATCACAATGACGATGCGGTGCTCCGCGGCCAGATCGATCACCGACGGGCAGACGGGCAGCACCCAGCGGGGATCGATGACCGTCGAGCTGATGCCCTGGGCCCCGAGCCGGTTTGAGACATCGAGGGCGAGTTCGCTCATGGCGCCGACGCTGACGATCAGCACGTCGTTGTTCGTGGATCCGGAGGGCCGCCGGGCGAGCACGTCGACGCCGTCGCCCAGGCGCTCGATGGCCTCGACCTCCGCACCGACCGAGCCCTTGGAATAACGCACCACGCTCGGGGCGTCCGGAATCGAGACTGCCTCGCGCAGCTCCTCACGCAGCCGGGTGGCATCACGCGGGGCGGCAAGGTGCAGCCCGGGCACGGTCTGCAGCATGGAGAGGTCCCACATGCCGTGGTGGCTGGCGCCGTCGGGCCCGGTCACCCCCGAGCGGTCAAGGACGATGGTGACCCCGGCCTTGTGCAGCGCGACGTCCATCAGGAGCTGGTCGAAGGCCCGGTTCAGGAACGTGGCGTAGAGCGCGACGACGGGGTGCAGCCCTCCGTAGGCCATTCCTGCGGCACTGGTGAGCGCGTGCTGTTCGGCGATGCCGACGTCGAACACGCGGTCCGGGTGGCGGGCGGCGAAGCGGTGCAGCCCGACCGGGATGAGCATGGCGCCGGTGATGCCGACAATGTCGGGGCGCTCGTCGGCGATGTCGGCGATTTCGTTGGCGAAGACCGAGGTCCAGGACTGGGAGGCGCCGGACTCGACCGGCTCCCCCGTGCCCGGGTCGATGATGCCTACGGCGTGGAACTGGTCGGCCTCGTGGGCGCGTGCCGGGGCGTAGCCGTGCCCCTTTTCGGTGATCGCGTGCACGATCACCGGGCCTTCGTAGTTGCGGGCGAGGTGGAGTGCCTGCTCGACGGCGCCGAGGTCGTGGCCGTCGACCGGGCCGACGTACTTCATGCCGAGGTCCTCGAAGAGACCCTGCGGAGCCCACCAGTCCTTCACGCCCTTTTTCGTGGCGTGGAGGCTCTTGTACGCGAAACGGCCCGCGGGCCCGCCGGCCTGCAGCCGGCCGGTGAACCACTCGAGGGTTCTTTCGTACACCTTGTGGGTGCGGACCGAGTCGAGTGCCGGGCGGAGGGAGGCGAGGTAATCGGCGACGCCGCCGATCGTCGGGGCGTAGGAGCGTCCATTGTCATTCACCACAATCACCACGCGGCGGCGCTTGTCCGCGGCGATATTGTTGATCGCCTCCCAGGCCATGCCACCGGTGAGGGCGCCGTCGCCGACGAGGACGACGGTGTACCGGTCGCCCTCCCCGTTCAGCACGCGGGCGCGGGAGATTCCGTCGGCCCAGGACAGCGACGACGACGCGTGGGAGCTTTCGACGATGTCGTGCACGGACTCGGCGCGGGAGGGGTACCCCGAGAGGCCGCCCTGCTGGCGCAGGGTGTCGAAGTTCTGCCGGCCGGTGACGAGCTTGTGGACGTAGGACTGATGGCCGGTGTCGAAGATGATGCTGTCGCGCGGCGAGTCGAACACGCGGTGGACGCCCAGGGTCAGTTCGACAACGCCCAGGTTAGGGCCGAGGTGACCGCCGGTGCGGGAGACGTTGGTGACGAGGAAGGAACGGATCTCCCGGGCAAGGGCGTCGAGCTGGGATTCGGTAAGCCGGCTCAGGTCCTGCGGGCTGCGAATTGTCTCAAGAAGTCCCACCGGCGCCTCCTCAGGTCGTCTGCTGCGGCGAAGACTTCGCCAGGGCAATGTCCGTTAACTCTAACGTCACAGCCCACCCGCAGGTGCCCGATCTCCCGGCGCCCGACGCCCGGGACCCCTCCGCGGCGGACCGGCGGGCGGGCTGTCCTGGCATCTTCCCGCCGGAGATCCGGGACTCAGTGCGCACTGAGCTGCCTCAGGACGTAGTGGAGGATGCCGCCGTGCCGGTAGTAGTCGGCCTCCCCCGGGGTGTCGATGCGCACGACGGCGTCGAAAGAAACCGGCTCGCCGTCTTCCTCCGGGACCGCCGTGACGCGGACCGTGTCGGGGATGCTGCCCGCATTGAGCGCCGTGATGCCCTCCACCGAGAACGTTTCGGTGCCGGTCAGTCCAAGGACTGCGGCGTTCTCGCCCTGGCGGAACTGGAGCGGGAGCACGCCCATGCCGATGAGGTTGGAGCGGTGGATCCTCTCGTAGCTCTCGGCGATCACCGCCTTCACCCCGAGCAGCGCGGTGCCCTTGGCCGCCCAGTCACGGGAGGACCCGGAGCCGTACTCCCTGCCCGCCAGGACCACCAGCGGCGTGCCTGCGATGGCGTAGTTCCTCGCCGCGTCGTAGATGTAGGTCTGGGGACCGCCGGTCTGGGTGAAATCCCGGGTGAAGCCGCCCTCGACGCCGTCGAGCAGGCGGTTGCGCAGCCGGATATTGGCGAAGGTGCCGCGGATCATCACCTCGTGGTTGCCGCGGCGGGAGCCGTACGAGTTGAAGTCCTTGCGCTGCACGCCGTGCTCGAGCAGGTACCGTCCGGCCGGGGTGTCGGACTTGAAGGAGCCTGCCGGGCTGATGTGGTCGGTGGTCACCGAATCGCCGAGCATCACGAGCACCCGGGCCTCGGCGATGTCTCCCACGGGCTCCGGCACCGCGGTGATGCCCTCGAAGTACGGAGGCTTCCGCACGTAGGTGGACTCGGGATCCCACGCGAAAGTGGCGCCGGCCGGTGTGGGCAGGGCCCGCCAGCGCTCGTCGCCCTCGAAGATCGACCCGTAGCTCGAGGTGAACATCTCCTGATCGATCGAGGAGTCGATGACTGACTGCACCTCGACCGGACTCGGCCAGATATCGCGGAGGAAGATGCCGTTTCCGTCCGCATCGAGTCCCAGGGGGTCGTGCTCGAAGTCGAAGTCCAGAGTGCCGGCCAGCGCATAGGCGACCACCAGCGGCGGGGAGGCCAGGTAGTTCATCTTCACGTCCGGGTTGATCCGGCCCTCGAAGTTCCGGTTGCCGGAGAGGACAGCGGCGACCGTGAGGTCGTGCGCGGAGATGGCCGAGGAGATTTCATCCTCGAGCGGCCCGGAGTTGCCGATGCAGGTGGCGCAGCCGTACCCGACGAGGAAGAAGCCGAGCTTCTCAAGGTACGGGGTGAGACCGGAGCGGTCGTAGTAGTCGGTGACGACCTTCGAGCCCGGGGCGACGGAGGTCTTCACCCACGGCTTGGAGCTCAGGCCCTTCTCCACGGCGTTTCTCGCCAGCAGTGCGGCGGCGAGCATGACCGAGGGGTTGGAGGTGTTCGTGCAGGAGGTGATCGACGCGATCGTCACCGCACCGTGGTCCAGCTCGAACTCCCGCCCGTCGGTCATGGATACGGGCACGGCACGGGAGGGACGCCCGCGTCCCGGGGAGGCGGCGGAGGCGACCAGGGGCGCCGTCATCGCCGGCACGTCGGAGGCGGGGAACGTCTCGTCAAGGGCCTCATCGAGGGCGTCGTCGTCGACGGCATGCACATAGTTGGCCAGATCCTTGCGGAACTGGCTCTTGGATTCGGTCAGGGCGACCCGGTCCTGGGGGCGCTTGGGCCCGGCGATGGAGGGCACCACCGTGGACAGGTCCAGCTCCAGGTATTCGGAGAACCGGATCTCGGTGGACGGAT
>NZ_WPNY01000006.1 GCF_009828595.1 Arthrobacter zhaoguopingii | reverse complement strand
TCACCGCCGGAGACGGCAGAAAGCACTCGGCAGACTCACGCCGATCGAGTTTGAGACAATCAACAACATGGCGCTGGTCGCCTAGAAACTATCAACCCCACGAGTCAACCAAACCGTCGGCAGTCCCGAGTCCCTCTACGCGAGAGAGGCCGATCTTCAACAGATCCTCGCCGAGCACCCGAGTCTCATTCCCGGGGTCGGCGATGACGGGGTCGCATGCCGGGAGTTCCAATCCGGTGTAGGCTCCGCCGACCTGATCGTGGTTGATCAGGCGGGCGGTCTCACTATCGTCGAATGCAAACTCGCGTCGAACCGGCAGGTGCGGAGGGAGATCATCGGGCAGATGTTCGACTATGCATCCGCCTTTTGGCGGATGTCGATGGACGAATTCGAGGAACGCTGGTTCAAACGAACCGGTAAGAGCCTCACCGACAGCATGGTGTCGGTGGAACCAGGTTTCGCCACTGCGGTCGCGGCGAATCTTTCAGAGGGACGGTTCAATATCGTCTTGGCGGTCGACGCTATCAATACGGATCTGAAGCGGATCGTCGAGTACCTCAACGCGACTTCTGGGCCGGCAACCTCTGTTATTGCCGTTGAGTACAAGCGGATGATCAGCGAGCACACCGAGATCCTCTTGCCGACGACCTACGGCGAGGAGCTGGCCAGCGCGAAAGCAGCCGATTCTGAGCGGGCCCAGGGGCGTTGGACGGAGGTCGAGTGCCGGTCGTGGATTGCTGCGAACGATCCGGCAAATCTGGTGAAGTTCGACTTCCTGCTTGAGGAGGCCCGACGCCATGACATACCGTTCGTGGGCTCGGCTAAACGGGCGAAGAGCATCCCAGCCGGGTCGCTTCAGATCACATTGGATGACACCGGCAGGACGGGGGCAGTGTACCTCTACCATTACGCAGCGGGCTCGACCTCCATCGAACTGAGCCTCACACGTGTGCCGAAAGTGGCAGCGTCGGAGCCCAACGTCAAACGGTTCAATCACTTCCTGCAGCGCTTGTCGGGAATCGAAGAGTTTCGGACCGCGGCGGCGACCTTGAGGGAGTCTCAGTGGAAGCGTCGACCGAATGTTCCGCTTGCCGACATATCCGCCGATTCAGTGCAGGAGGTCGTCTCGGTCCTCGCCGAGCTGAGGTCCGCCTAGGAGATCGTTTGTGCGCGGAGTCCTGGGACTCAATCGCCCGGCGGCGAGGGCTATAGCGAGCGCTCGCCGGTTGGGGGTGATCGACTCATCGTTACTGGCTACGGCACCATCGGCTTCCACTGTTGTGCGCTCGACAACACCCGCGCAAGTTCTGGACCGCCGGCTTCCCTCAACAGAGCTGAGTCTCCAACGACGACGAGCAAGCTCCGTGCGCGTGAAAGCCCGACGTACAGCTGCTCGGGGGCCCGGTCCAGTTCCTTAAAGCCGTCCACGCACAGGATGATGACTGAGCGCTCAAGGCCCTTGAAACCGAGTACATGTCCGTAGAACTCGGATTCATCGGCATGGAAATTGCTCCAGTACTCTTGTGTGGCCTTCCGCTCAAAGTAATCCAGGTGGATCGGATGACGGTGATGCGTGGTGAGGAGAGCGATCTGGTTGTTGGCCCATCCTTCGTCAAGCAGCGCTTCTATACAGTCCCCAGCAACTTCTAAGGCATCCTCCGTCGAGCATTCAACACGGCGCACAGGCAAGCCGGCTTCGCCACGGGGGGTGAAGTGCTCACCGGCGAACGACTTGAAAGTTTCCGCGATACGGCGGGTATTGCGGAGATTCTCATCGATATGAATAGGGACCAGATCCGCAGCGGGGCCATGTATGAAGTCGTTGGTAACGCCGCCCCAGCGGCGGTAGACATCCTGGCGGTCGTCCATAAAGGCATAAATCTGCCCTTTGGACTGGTCCTTCAGACAAGCGGTCAAAGCCTCCCACCAGAGCGGCGCGAAATCTTGTGCCTCGTCGATGATGATCGCGTCGAACTTTTGCTCGAACGGCAGTTCCGCTGCCTTGTCCCTGAGATGTTGTGGCACTTCCTCATCAAAGTAGGCCTGCCCGTCCCCGTCCGGTACGCCCAGGGAACGTACATAGTCGTGAAACTCACCGGTGAAAGCGGGCTTGGCGTGGCGCCAGGAAGAAACGCGGTTCTGTAGGTGTTGCGCCAGGCCCTTGTTGTAGCAGAACAACCCCACCCGCTGACCTTCTCGGCACAACGAGCGTGCTTTTGCGAGGGCAAGCCAGGTCTTGCCGCTGCCGGCACCCCCGGTGAAACGAATGCGGGGAATGTCGCGGGTGGCAGACAACAGGACGGCCTGACGTACCGTCAGCTGGTCCTGCCGGTCTTCAAGCTCCTGCGGATTCGTTTCGGGGTTCAGAGGTGCTTCGAGCGTTCCTTCGAGCCGCCGGGCAATTCTCTCTAAGTAGGCGGGCGCCAAGGGCGTCGCTCCACTACCCTGAGTTTCGATGGCCCGGCGGATCTTATCGGCCGGTGACTTAAGGTCGCCTTGATCAAGAAAAAGAGGGCGCGGGCATCCGCTCATTACCCAACCTTGAGGAAGGGAGGTGTAGGGCAGGCAGGCCATGTAGGCGAACCGGCTCCTCAACGGTGTGCCTAACTCATCACTGATCCAGTTTCGGAAGGCGTGCATGGACCCCTGCGACTGGGCGAGTGGGCCTTCTTTGAGCCTATGGCGGCCGCTCGTGCCACCGGATTGATACCACTGCCCGTTCTCGACGGTGACGAGCCCACCTTTGACTTCAATGGCCGCAAGTCCAACTCCGGGCCACAGGACGAGGATGTCGATTTCGTGTTCGGCGTTTCCATCACGGATGTGAACCGAGTGGGCCAGGACGACGTCGTCGGGCAGGCTGGAGCGCAACACTTCCCACACCGCGCGCTCGGCCCACTGACTCTCACTGAACTCCGGCTCTTGCGGTATGCAGTACAAGTGGTTCCTCTCGTTCACGCTACGACCCAGCAACTAGAGGCTAGACGGTGACCACGGTTTTCCATCTGCTTTTAGAGCGCCGTGTTTCTTGGCCCTGCCGCGCCCCGAGGTCTTGGTTCTAATAAATTCCCGTCGCGGTTTTTAGATTGCTGTGAGCTGACCGAGTTTCAATGAGCTCGTGGTGGGTGGTGAAGTACTAGAGTTGACCAAGCATGAGTTGAAGCATAAAGAGAATGGGGACGCGTGAGTCACGCGATTGCAATGGTGCCGGATCCACATCTAATGGAATCCATGCGTGCCGTCGGTTACACCTTGGAAACGGCCGTCGCTGACATCATCGACAACTCGATTACGGCAGATGCTACTGAGGTAGATCTGATTTTTGCCGCCCAGCCCGAACCGCACGTTGCGCTGGTTGACAACGGCAGCGGGATGTCGGCCGCGGTAGCTCGCAACGCGATGCGCCTGGCCGGGCTGAATTCACGCGACCATCGCGCTGCGAATGACCTTGGACGGTTCGGTTTGGGTCTGAAGACGGCATCAATCTCCCAATGCAGAGACCTGGTTGTGGTCACTAAACAAGACGGAGTCTTGAGCGGCTACCGATGGGACCTCGACTATCTGATGGAGACGAAGAGTTGGAGTCTGCTTGAGCTCTCGGAGGACGAATGCCGAGCACTGCCGGGCTTCAGTGCGTTGGACAAGCACGAATCCGGCACGCTCGTTCTGTGGAGGAAACTCGATCAGCTTGAGGCAACGGTGGGTGACCTAGAAGCAGGCCTTAATGCACACATGGTAGGGGTGCGTAAGCACCTCGCCTTGGTCTTCCACAGGTTCCTAGCCGGCGAGCACGGTAAGAAGCTCGCGATAGCAATTAACTTCCGACCGATAGAGGGAGCAGATCCGCTCCTGCAGAACCATAAAGCAACTCTTCCCGGGCCCATTGAGAAGATCGACGTCGAAGGCGAAATGATCGAGCTTCGTCCGTACACCCTTCCCCACCTGAACAAACTGTCCACCGCCGACAGGGAACGGGCTCAAGTCGAGGGCTCGATGCGCGACAGCCAGGGCTTCTACATCTACCGCCAGAAACGGTTGGTGATCTGGGGAACATGGTTTCGCATTGCCCCCAAACAGGAACTCGGGAAACTCGCCCGCGTCAGAGTGGATGTGCCGAATTCTCTTGACCACTTGTGGGCACTCGACATCAAAAAGGCACAAGCGGTACCCCCACCGAGCATCCAGCGTCGACTGCGCCAAGTTGCAACAAACATCATTGCTCCGAGCCGGCGGGTGCACGAATACCGAGGGCGTCGGACGAATGACGGCAAGCAGGCGCGGCTGTGGAACGTCTACGACGACCGGAATTCCTTCAGATACGAAATCAACAGAGATCATCCGGCTGTCATTGCCTTGGCCACTCAACCAGTGGGTGGTGGAGAGTCTGTCGACGCGTTGCTGCGACTGCTTGAGAGAAGTTTCCCGGTAGACGATGTCTACAACCGTATGGGCCAAGACCAAACCCAGCTGGACAGCAAGACCCCTGACGATGAACTGGCGCTCCTCGCTTCATCATTGTGGGAATCGCTGCAAGGAACGCTTACGGCGGAAGTGTTTGTAGAATCGATGGCCAACTCCGAACCTTTTGACTCCAATCCCAAGTCACGGCGGATCCTGCAAGAGACGGTGAAAGAAAATGTCTGAGATGAAGTTCCTGCTTCCGTTGTCATCTGTCGAAGGTGCCGTCTTGGGCCTGCTAACGGACCCCAAGACCGGCGAGAGCCATGTTGGACTGACCGAGCCACAAGTTGAGGAGGCATTCGATCGGGTGCTCTCGATCATGGCTGTCGATGCAACCGAAGAACAGCTTGCCCAGCTCCGTCGGCGAGTAATGGACCGCGTCGGCGCGTACATCCCGACCGGCCCCGGTCAAGGACCGGTGGTGAAGAACCACATCCCATGGCTGCCTGGTGCGAAGGCGGACATCAGGTGGACGAGGTGGCGGGCCTACCGGACGATGCTCGCGCGCGCAGGTAGGTCCGGCCAGATGCTGGATCGATTGGATAAATTCACCGACGATATCCTCGATCTCGCGGGCGATCCCAAGGCGGCTGGGCCTTGGAATCGGCGCGGGCTGATCATCGGCGATGTGCAATCGGGAAAGACACAGAATTACCTCGGGCTGATCAACAAGGCTGCAGACGCGGGCTACCGGTTGGTCATCATCCTGTCCGGGAACACGGAGTACCTCCGGAGGCAGACACACGAACGGGTCGACGAGGGATTCATCGGTCGTGATACCGCGAGGATCGACACGCCTAAGGGTGCATCCCTGTCCAAGGACGTCCATATTGGGGTAGGGCAGATTGACCGAAGCGTCGCAAACACAATCAGCTTGACCACGGTCCTCATGGACTATCTCCAAGCGAGCAAGAAGGCATCAAACATGCCCTTGCCTAGTGATTCCTCGGCCCCAGTTGTGTTTGTTCTTAAGAAGAACAAGCATGTCCTCAACGCGGTTACAGGATGGGCGCGCAGTCAGGCGGAACGCGGCAGGAAAATCGATCTCCCATTGCTTCTCTTGGATGACGAGTCGGACTACGCATCCATCAACACAGCGGCGGAGGAGGATCCAACTGCGATCAACGCAGCCATCCG
Organism: Arthrobacter zhaoguopingii; assembly: GCF_009828595.1. Lineage (GTDB taxonomy): Bacteria > Actinomycetota > Actinomycetes > Actinomycetales > Micrococcaceae > Arthrobacter_D > Arthrobacter_D zhaoguopingii. The sequence continues at coordinate 218,905 of NZ_WPNY01000006.1, read as the reverse complement.
CACAATCCTAGGGAGCTTCAGCCGATCCTCCTATGTGGCAATCACGGCGACGCCGTTCGCAAATATCTTCATCGACCATGAGGCTTCGGGAGTCGTCGAGTCCGAAGGCGAGGCGTACGATGACCTCTTTCCTGAGGACTATATTTACCCCCTTGAGGCGCCATCGAACTACGTCGGAATAAGGGCGACGTTCGGACGGTCAGAATCTGACAGTGATGCCCTAATGGACGTATCCGACGCGCAGTCGTGGATCCCAATCAAGCACAAGAAGACGCAGTCCGTCTCCAGCTTGCCCGAAAGTCTCCGTAAGGCGGTGCGGGTCTTCCTACTCGCAAACGCCGTGATGGACCTTCGGGTGCAACCACCAAAACGGCGCTCCATGCTTGTCAACGTTTCCCGCTTCACTGCAGTCCAAGACAAGGTCGGGGAGCTCCTCGGGGAGGAGCTGTTCCGGTATAAGTCTGCTATCGAGCTCCACAGCTTGGCCTACGCGCAGGGAATCGGTAACGCGATTCTCGACGAGTTCAAACGAACCTTTGAGGACACCTACCCCGGTATCAGCGAGGACTGGGATGCAGTGCTCAATCAGCTGCACGCCGCTGCGTCCGACATGCGAGTTAAGGTTTACAACTCGTCAGTAAATAGCCAGGGGGAAGATGACGCCTACGAGGAGCAGATTCCAGTCCGACAGATTGCTGTTGGCGGAGACCTCCTAAGCCGCGGGCTCACTCTTGAAGGGCTGGTGGTGAGCTACTTCCACAGGAGTGTCGGTGCTGCCGACACTATGATGCAGATGGCCCGCTGGTTCGGATACCGAGACGGCTTCAAGGACCTATGTCGCCTTTGGATTAGCGACAAAACCGCGGCCGACTACAGGTTCGTAGCCGATGCCATCGAGGAACTCCGTGAGGACCTCGCGCAGATGCGGCGGAACGACATGACGCCGCGCGACTTCGGTCTAGCCGTTCAGCAGCACCCTGAGTCACTCTTAATCACCGCGCGCAACAAGTCTAAGCACACAATCGTCTCGGAAAAAGAGGTGAACCTTTTAGGGCGAAACCTCGAAACTCGCAGGCTTTCGACAAGTACCGAGGAACAGTTGAACAACCTCTCGGCCCTCGAGAAGCTGTTGAGCGCCGGTTTGCAATCTGCCTCGCCCATCGATCGGACAGCCCGAGGCTACAATCGCCTCAATCGTGTACCGAAAGATCTGGTCGCGGACTTTCTGGCCCAGTTCAAGGCAGCAGGTGATGACATCTTTTTCACCGGGTCGGGGTTGGAGAAGATGATCCGGGCAAGCCAAGGGACAAAGTTCTTGGAATGGGACATTGTCTTGATGAACGGCAAGCGCAGCGATAATTCCTCGGTGCTGAGAGACTCAAGTGGCCTACCCCTCGTCCTGGGGGACGGCACGGACGAGAACCGCGTAATCAAGGTGGAACGGCAGCTCGTGCTGCGGGCAACGCCGGGAAAGGGGGCCCGAAAATTCCCCCCGTCCCTGTGGGTGAGCGGGGCCCGCGCCCGCGTCGCGGGAAGTGACGATCTCCGCCGACTGATGGATGAAGAGTCTCAGCGGGCCGCCGTCGACGCCTACCTTCGGACGGCCTCCGGTTTCGTTCCAGAAAGTGCGTTCTACAGGTTCCTCCCGAGACCACAGCTCATGATCTACTGCCTTGATCCAAATCCCGAGGCACGTCCTGGCAAGGACAAGAGCAGCGGCATACGCATCGAGGGCTCTCCGACCGATCGGGACGCGGAGCTGGTGGAATCGCTCCGCGACTTGGAAGCGCTCCTTGCCCTGAAAATTGCATTGCCGTCGCCTTCCACCCCGGAGGAGAGACGCTCACGGAATGGGCGGGTCAAGTACGTGCTGAATAGGGTCGCTCAACAGTACTGGTTGGATGACTTCGAGGACTTGTACATCGAGGACGAAGACTAGGCATGGGTACCACTCCTTGGACTGTTGACCGATGGCTCAGCGAGGTGCGAGCAGGTCTCACTGGTCTGCGTGAGCTTGACCCCGAGATCCCTACGCGATTGGTTTACGGTGGCGACCTGCGCGGCCGGCTCAGCTTTGGCTTGATTTCACGCAGATCACCTGACCTGCCACCTTTGTCCTCGGCTGTGGAGGTCTCCCGAGTCAGGCGTGAACATGACCAGTCATGGCTCCTTCTCTTCACCTTGGACGATCAGGCGTTGGCGGACGTCTTCGCGCAACTGTGCGGCCAGATATATGCAAAGGTAAGTGGTGAGTCCACTGCAGATGCTGGACTGGCCCGCGCCTTAGCGTCCATCGAAGAATGGCGCTTACTCCTCAAGAGCGATCAACGGAAACTCAGCATAGAGAAGATTAGGGGACTTTATGCCGAGTTGACTTTTGCGTTCGACCTGCTGGCTCCTCGGGCGGGAGTCAAATCGGTAGTCGAGGCGTGGCAAGGACCATATGGCGGAGACCAAGATTTCGGATTCCCCCAAGGCCGATACGAGGTCAAGAGTAAACGCGCCACCTCCCGTGCAGTCGAGATCGCCTCCGAGTACCAACTGGCGGGTGATGACATCGTGCTGGCCATAGGCGAGGTAGTGGACAGCACGATTCCGTTTGAAGGGGCGCTGACGCTCGGTGCGAAGCTGCGAGCAATTAGATCCCTAGCAACGCTTGCCGGTGCGAGCTTAGAAGCTTTCGAAGACGCTCTGGGGGAACTTCGAATCGACCCCGATGATGCCTGTCACGACGATGTCTACCTGCTATGCAAGTCATTTGACTACTACTTGGTGACGGATTCGTTTCCCCGAATAACGAGCTCCGAGCTGCCTGGCGGAGTCACAAACGTGCGGTACAAGCTGGATATAGACGGACTCACACCCTACCGGATCGACGAAGAAGCAGCCTTTGCTGCGCTGCGTACTGTAAGGACTAACGATGGACGTTGAAGACTACCGATCGAATCTGCTGTCCGCGGTTGGATCAATTGCCGATGCTGAGGGTGAGTTCCTTGCCACTGCTTTCACGCAGCGCTGTACAGAGATCTTGACTGAGGCCGGTGAATTCGACGACGTTGTCACGCTGGATTTTGAAGGTGCGGGCACGAGGCGCCGCAAGCTGAAGGTCAACGGGTACGACCTTGAGAATGCCGACAACAGTGTCGCCCTCATCGTGACCGCGTTTTCGGGGTCCACGAGCATGGGCGTTCTCTCATCGACAGACGCCAAGAATTACCTGAAGGCGGTTCAAAACTTCTTGGCCGAGGCCCGGGACGGTTCGTTCTTCGAGGGCCGCGAAGAGAGTTCCGCGGCATTTCAACTCGCATATGACCTTCATAATCGAGCGTCGAACGTGTCCAGGTACCGCATTTACCTGCTGACAGATGACAAGCTCAGTGCGCGACTTCGGGAACTGCCTACGGAATCCGAAAGCGGCATTCCCGTTGACCTTCACCTCTGGGATATCGAGCGGTTCCATCAGCTGCAGGAGTCACAGACCGGCAGGGAACCTCTGCTGATCGATCTTCGCCCGTGGACCGGGGATGCTGGACTGCCGGCTCTTGAGGTTGAGGCGACAAGCGAGGTCAAGACTTATCTCGCGTCCGTGCCAGGCGCTCTCCTTGCCTCACTGTATGGCAAGTTTGGAAGTCGACTCCTAGAGAGTAATGTCCGGTCTTATCTCACCAACCGGGGCAAGGTCAACAAGGGCATCCGAGACACCGTCTTTTCCTCTCCCGAGAGATTCATGGCGTTCAACAATGGCATCACCGCAACGGCAACCTCCGTGCAGACGAAGCACGGTTCGTCTGCACTGGTGATGATTGAAGATCTGCAGATCGTCAACGGAGGCCAGACCACAGCGTCACTCTTTTTCGTGGACAAGGAGTCGAAAACCAAGGGCAGCCTTGAAAAGGTGCACGTTCCTATGAAACTCGTAGTCGTTGCGCCCGAGCTGGCCGGCGATCTTGTTCCCAACATCTCACGCTATGCGAACAGTCAGAACGCTGTGAGTGCGGCGGACTTCTTCTCCAACAGCCCGTTCCACGTGCGTATAGAAGAGCTTTCCCGCCGGATCTTGGCGCCCGCTGTTGCTGGAGCTACCTACGACACCAAGTGGTACTACGAGCGAACACGTGGGCAGTACGAGAACGAGAAGAACAAGCTGCCCGCTGCGTCAGCGGCGCGATTCGATAAGCAGTATCCCAAGCACCAGAAGTTCGACAAGCCGGCCTTGGCCAAGTATGTGATGTCCTGGGAGCAGCGCCCGCACATCGTGAGTGCAGGTGCTCAGAAAAACTTCGTAGCGTTCGCCGACATCGTCGCGAAAAAATGGGAAAAGGACGAAACCGCATTCAACGAAACCTACTTCAAGGAGTCTGTCGCTAAGGCGATCCTGTTCAACGCGATCCGCGCGCATGTGATCAAGACTTCTTGGTACCAGGAAGAGCGCGCCTACCTGGCAAATATCGTGGCCTACACCGTCGCCAAGCTCGCCAACCTTATTGATTCCCAGGGCCGCGGGCGGCTGCTCAACTTCGAGGAGATCTGGAGGCGGCAAGCCGTCCCCGACAGCATGCTGAATGTTGGGCTTGACCTCGCCCTAGTCGTCCAAAAAATTCTTACGAACGAGCAGCGGCCCGTCCGGAACGTGACGGAATGGGCGAAGAAGGCGGAGTGCTGGAACACCGTTGCGGCATACCCCTACGCTCTGCCGGTGGAATTTATTGCCAGCCTTGCTGATCCATCGGTGGTCGCGGAATCGAAGCGAAACGCGCGACAAACACAGAAGATCGACAATGGAATCAATCAGCAGGTGCGGCTGCTGGAAATCCCCAAGGAACATTGGACGGAACTTCGCGATTTTGCACTCAGCAACAGAGTAGGCGGCCCTACCGACCTCGGGATCCTTGACCTAGTGACAGGACGCCGGCCCGGTCTCCCTTCCGAGAGGCAGGCGGCGCGCCTATTTGCGCTAGTGAGCGCGGCGAACGCCAAAGGGTTCAAAACCTTCAGCCCTTAACACCGCTTAACATGGCCGCGACGATATCGCCGATCTGCTTCGCCAACAGGGGCGGCACGGCGTTTCCCACTTGGTGAAACTGCTGGGTGCGTGGCCCCTCGAAGAAGTAGTTGTCTGGGAAGGTCTGCAGGCGCGCAGCCTCACGCACCGTGAAGCTACGCGCCTGTTCCTTCTCCGGGTGAATGTAGTAATGACCGTCCTTCGAGATATGAGAGACGATTGTCGTCGACGGAGCGTCCCATACCTGAACGCGGAAACGGTCGGTGAAGGGTGTTCCAGCCTTTGTGACATTGCTGTGTTCGGGGTGGAGCGCGGATGGAAGATCTGTGTACTTGGGGCTCTTGCCGAGCCGCTCCGCTAGCGCGGTCATCACCCGGTAACGCACCAGGTCGGAGACCATATGCGGCCTTGGCTGGTGCTGCGCGGGCTTGTGGACGTTAGAATCTCGAATCCATGAGCTGTAGGCACGTGCAGCTCGTTGCCCTTGCTGCATCGAAACCACCGCCTGAGCCGGTTCAAGCTTCGCTACGTCTTCAAGGGCGGCGAGTTCAGCAGCGGCCCAGTCAATCTGTGCTTTTGGCGCGCGATTTGAGGTAGCGGCGGTCACGGCAGGGAGATCCGCGACAGCTTCCCTCACAGTTACTACCCCGTCCGCCCGCTGAAGGGTCCTCCTCGGCATCAACGAGGCGACATCTGAGCGGACCCCGAGCAGGATAACGCGGTGCCGTTTTTGGGGCACCCCGTACTCTTCGGCCCGGATGATGAAGTCCGATGGAGCGAGATCACTCGGAGACTTGTCTACGACAAGGGAGCGGATCTCATATCTGACACCGCTAGGCAGTGCACTCAAATCGGCCAAGATGGTTTGGAACATGCTGTCGTCTCCGTTCTTGGAGGACAGCAGGCCCTTAACGTTTTCCATCACGAAGATAGTTGGCTTAAATTCGCTGAGGATGTGAAGGTATTCCCGATAGAGGAAATGCTTGTGGTCCGACGCAAAAGTGGCATCTCCGGTGCGTCGAGATCGGCCGGCGAGCGAGTATGCCTGGCAGGGCGGTCCACCGATCAGAGCCCAGTGGCTGCCTTCCTCCTGCTGAGCAAGCTTTTGACGAATTATGTTGTCCACGTCGGGTCTGGCGTCCTCACCCAAGACCTTCCGATACACCTTGTCCTTGGAAAGGGAGTAAGCCTCTGCGAACGCGCCTTGGAAAATTTCAGACCAAGGCTTGCGCCCCAGGATGTAATCGAAATAACCCGATGTGTCCGCGCCGGTTCTCGTGAGGTGGCGGAAGGTCTCACGTAGGCGGAGAGTTTCGCAAGCGTACGCATCCATCTCGAACGAGGCAAGATTCTCAAACGCATACTCACCCTCTCCTGCAGTGACGCTGGAGAAGCCTTCGTTCAGGCCGCCGGGACCGGCGAATAGGTCAATAAGAGGAAACACTTCAGCCCTTCAAGTCGTGACACTCCAGGATACCAGGTAGTGCAAGGGCGGGCGGACCGCATGCAGCTATGTGGAGAAGACGTGGGTGGGCGAGGGAGGGGAAACTGCGGAGGCGAGGACCGGTCACGGTTTATAGTCGTCGTGCACAACCACCCGGGAGAGCTCCACCAACCCGTCCGCGCGCTTCCAATAGTGGAGTCGGCGCGCCGCCTCGGAGTTCTGCTCGATCGCGAGTCGCCAGCATACTTCCGAGCCGTTGTTGCGGGTGACAGCTGGGGCGCCACCGGCTGGATTATCGCGCAAGACGTGAGGAGAATGCGCGGCAAGAGCGTCGACCGAACCGGCTACAAGATCAACGACGGCACGGAGCGCCTTGCGTTTCTTGTCCTCACTCAAACTCTTCATTGAGCGGGTGAAGTGGGGACCCAAGGCGTACTCCCGAAGGGGATGAGCCCCCTTGTCAGCCGGTGAGATTCGAGAAGCCCATGTGAGGTAAATCTCGTGCCGGACTTGCTCCTCCTCATCAGCAAAAACCGGCGCATGGTGGGTGGCACCTGACTCTGTTCGCGCTCCCCGCAGCTTCTTCCGGAGGTCCGCCAGTCTCTCCGAGGCCGCTATCAGTGACTGTTGCTGGGCTTCAATTTTTCGTTCTGCCGCGTGAAGTTTGGACTCGAGCTCGGTCGATGAGAGTCGTTCCTTCGCCACCCGGACGGATTGGTTCGAGAGAGGTGTCTTGATGATCTCGGCGGTGTGTAAGCGATGTTTCAATTGTGCAATCTCGGATCGAGCCGAGTCGAGGGCGCGAAGAGTGTCCTGCAGTGCTTTTCGATTGGCGGCTCTATCGCCTATCCCTGCTGAGGGAGACTCCGGATCGGTGCCTGGGGCTTTGAATGCGGTGCCCTGCGCGGGCGACCAGTCCTCCGAGAGTTGAACCTCTAAATCTCTAGGGCGTGACTCGTGCAGCGGGAGATTTCGACCATACTCCAGCCATGGAGTGCCCCCTTCAACGAGGACCGGTGGCTTGGTCATGGGGTCAGTGTCGTCTACGTCCAACATCGATAGTCGAACGGCGCCGGCCGCATACGAAACTCTGACTGCCACCACTTCGCCAACGGTAAGCAAATCATCAAGAGTGTCCAGCTCATTTGAAGTGATGTCACTCAGCCCTAACGGGAAAGTAGCACCGGGAAACAGGCTCAGGTGACCGTCCGTAAGTGAGATCGACTCCACCAGCGCGAGAGTCGTGCACTCTGGCGGGTAGTGCGAAGGAACACTCAGGGATCCCACAAGGAGCATGCACCGGAGTTCCCCGGTCGCCGGATCGTAGCGGCCAGTGACTCGATGCCCCTTTGCGAACAACCAATCCAACGGAACATCCGGCAGGAGGGATTCATTTCTGATGGTGGCCCGCTCGCCGTTATCGAATTCGACGATAGCCCGGGAAGCGCCCGCTAGGAAGTTCAATACCGTTCCGGAGCGTGTGACGGCCGAGTTGGGTTCAACAGGCTGCGTAATCCAGTTGACGCCGTCGTTCATCTCAATAGCTTGGCGGAGTACTCGTTCAGTGACTGGTTGAAGGTCGGTGTCTGACCGGACCAGATGGAGCGGACTCAAGTGAGGATTCTCCACCCATCCAAGATCTGGGGGGTAAATCCTCACCGCGTCACCGAAAACTTCGGTGTCGCTCGGCATCAACTCCGCTAGTTCCCATGTAAGAGGTCCTGAAGTGAGAACAACGACGTCGGCTTCGTCCTTGAGTTCCAAGGCCAGGTGGTTCCCGTCCACCTTGCCAAGTGCACTCCTTGGCGATTGGGAGATGACCACGGTTGGCCGACGACGCGATGGACTAAGTAGAAAGTCCGCAAGCTCGTGCGCCGACAAATCCTGCAAAGGACCTACTGCGCTGCCTCGCGGAGGCGTCTTTGCCTGAGACGATGCTTTCCGATTTTTTCTAGCCGGCATTTCGAATCCCCCATGTAATTGTTGTTCTGTTGCCGACAATAGCGTCAGAGAAACACCATTGCCGGCTACCGCGAGACGTGTGCAGCGGGTCAGCGCCCGAAGCCCGTGTCGAAATCACCATACGGTCGAGTTCTGACAAAATTAGGAAAGCACGTGTGCCTCAGTTCAGCTTTCTGGCCGCTGTGAGTCAGCGCTCGGCGGGGCCGGAGCGAGGATTGCAGCAATGCGAGGGAAGGGCATAGCAGCTCAAGGGTTCTCGGCTCATTCAACGAATGGATGACACCAAGAGAAAAGCCGCGCCTCCCGCCTCGCTGGCGGAAGGCGCGGCTTCGTCATTCGAACTAGTGTCAGCGGCCGTACACCAACCCGTACCTCACGAGCATGCCGTTCGGCGGCGCGTCTGGCGCCGGCAGCACGTTCGTCGTTGCCAAGAGGCCCTTCTGGTCGACCTCGACGTCGGCCGGCAGCACGGCCTGGGTAAACAGCACGGCCTTCGTCGTCCCCGCGGGCACTACCGAGATGCGGTTGGCCATCAGCTCGGCGATGAAGAGGTTGCCCTTGTCGTCGAGCGCCAAGCCGGTTGGCGTGTGCAGGCCGACGATCACCGATGCCCCGTCACCGGTCGCAGGGTTGATCTTGAGGACCGACCCTGCCATCTCACCCTCGGGCACGCCCGGAAGCGACGAGACGTACAGGTAGCCGTCCTTCCCGACCTCGATGTCCGTCGGCACCGGTTCCGAGTTGTAGGTCTTTCCGATGGTGCAGGCCGGCAACCCGAACTCGGCGGCATCCGCCGCCGTGAGAACCGTCGGAACGGGTCCGATGAGCGAGATGAACCGAACCGCCCCGGTCGCTAGGTCGACGGCGAAGATCGCGTTCGCGCCCGCGTCCGCCACGAACAGTGTGTGACCGGTGGGATCCAGCGCCGTCGCGTACGGATGTGAATACACCTCACCGCCGTGCGGTCCCGCATACGGAGCGATCGGCGGCGGCAGCTGGTCCAGGCACGATTGCGGGGTGTTCTGCAGCCCGTACTCGGATTTCGCGTCGAAATTGTTGGCAGTCTCGAACGCGGCCAGATCGGCCAGCACGGTGACGGCGCCATTGCGGAGCACGCTCACGTTGGCAACCAGCGGCCTCGTTTCGCCCGGCCCGCCGACGCTTTCGGTGAAGTACGTGTCCGGCCCGTGTGTGGTGACGCCGCCGACTTCAATATTGGGGCGTTCGACCAGGTTCGTGACGACGCCATTGCCGTCGACGCTGCTCAGCAGCCCGGCGAAGTTCTGGGTGACGTAGGTCGACCCGCCCGGCCCGGCGGCAATGCGTAGGGGGCCGACCAAGGAATTTGCAAGCTCCGTCTGGTCGCCGGGCGAAACGGTCCCTCCTCCGTGATGCTGGACCTCGGCCGCGCCGGCAGCGACGCCGGTTCCGGTAAGGGCGACGGTTAGAAGTGTGGTGCTGAAAAGACGCGCAGTATTACCCTTCATGGGATCAATCCTCAGGTTTTGCGGGTGATCAAGACGCGGTAAAGCGGTCCCAGCAACCGAGCAGTGGGATTCCCACTGGCGCACTGCTACCCCGGTCGTCAGCCGGAAGGGCGGCGTCGCTTCATGCTATGACGGCCCTGATCGACTGTCCACGGTATTACTGCGGTGTGATTCGCGCTGCACGGCACGGTGTCCGGCTGCTAGGTCCGGCTGCTATCCCGGTTACAAAAATCTCTAGCGGCGACACGAACAATAGTGGGTGCGCCGCTCTACGGTGGGCGCATGGAACCGGCAAATGACACACCCAGCGCCCCGCGGGCCCGACGACGACGCCTGTGCCCGGTCTGCCGGTCCGAGGCGTGGCGCATCGCCTATGGGATGATTCTGCCCGACGAGCAGGCCACCATGCCCAATACCGTGTTTGCCGGCTGCTGCATTGAGTTGCGTGAGCGACGGAACCCGAAGACGGGGGAGCGTGAACTGGGAACACCTGCCTGGCAGTGCCGAAACTTCTCCTGCGGGCACGAGTGGTGGTAAGGCCTGCCAGCTGACAGGACATGGCCTTCGCGGGAATTTGGGTCTCGACCTCGGTGCAGCGGATGGCTTGTTGAGGACAGCTAGGTGGAGGCGTCCCCCTTGCCATTCTGCTAGTTGGCCGAGCGGTCTGTCCCTTGAAGGTTCAGCGGGTCGTTCGCGACGATCATGCGCTGCTCCTCGCTCGGCTGCTGTGGTGTGAGCCGCTGCCGTCGATTCGGTAGAGCTGTCGGGCTCGAGCATATTCGAATTCCGTCAACACCGGCTGTTTACGACCTTCGGCGGTCGCTTGGGACTCCCTCGGGCATGCTGCTGGAAAACCCGGCGTGATGGCGGGCACCTCGATCACGCGCGACGTCTTCCGCATCACTAACCGAGATTTAAACTCCTCCACGCCCCAGAAGTGAATACCGCTGCAGCGTGTGAACGACAGATTCCATTTAGCGTGGGACCATTCCCTGTGGCCACACCAACGAACCTGCGAGGCCGTCCTCCAGTACGATGATATCTAACGCGCGGGCTGAAGAGCCTCTCCACCATAATGCCCTAGTGCCGAACTCCACCCCGGGTCGTACTGCTATACCCAGGCTTGCGCCGGAACCTTCGTCATTTGCGCGCCCACTGGCGGCTGCGTCCATTCAGATGGCGCTACTGTAAGGCTCTGTCAGGAAAGACGGGAGCTTGCCCCAGCAGTTCTTGTAGTAGCCCTCCACATAGAGCAGACGTCGAAGCCCAAAACTTCGACGTTCGGCGACACAGGAATATCTATTGTCTTGTCGCACATCCTCGGGAGCGCCCAAGTCACTATAAAGGGGTTGGCGGAACCTGTCAGGGTCGCGGCTGCTGCGCTCTAAGAGGCGAATCGGCCACCGTAGAGCAGACCGGCCGCTGCCGACCGCGGCCGACAACGAATCGGCCGCTAGACGAATTCTCACGATCTCGTTCAACAAATGAGGCGTCGAATAGTTAGTACAGGCACCGAAGTGGGGATACCGAGCTACCCCCAATATTGAATGTAGGTCGGCGCTTGCTTGCCGAGCACAACGTAAGCAAAATCGAAACCGACGCCGGCGAATGCCGGCGCTGCTTCCTGGTTTTTCTCTAGAGCAACTTTGACTGCCGCCATCTTTTCATCCCTGTTGAAAGCAGCAGTCCAAACCGGGTGCTCGACAATCAACCGCATCGCATCAGCCAGTTCGGCGTCCTGGTTTTCATTCACCTCAGAAGACATCGGATCCTTCGGATTCGCGGCTAGGCTGACCCGAACCCACATCTGCCGAATCAGCGATGAAATGTACGCGAGCGAACTTTGATAGCACATTCGGCGGGCCCGTTCCAACTCCGTCGGGCCCAGCGTACCGTCGTCTGCACTCGGCTCGAAGGCCAGATCATTGAGTCGGTTTAACAAAGTGACTATGTTTGTTGCCTCGATGTCCCTCGCTCGTTGCGCCGCCTCACCCTTTAATGCGAGGGGATCCTTCGACAACAATCTCTCCAACACTTTTGACTTCAATTGCTGTTCAGTGAAGCCAAACGGCTGACCTGCACCTCCTGCTGACTTGACGTGCGACGTAATCCTTAGGTCCGGAGAAGTTAGGAGATTCTGGATAAGTGCCGATTGCAAAGCAGACTTGCCGCGCGCACGATCAGTCTGTGGTAGCCACTTGATGAAACCATCCTCAGATACCTCGTTTGCTCCGACGGCTACTTCGTACTCGGAGAATTTATTCTCCCATTCATCGGCCATCTTGCCCGCCAGTTCAAAAGGCGACAATGGCAGCTTTTTTATCTTAGCTTGTATTGAGTTAACTAGTTCGTTGGCTTTTGCTGCGTTCATATTCAGGTAAACCTTCGAGGCCACTTCCTCGCGGCCCATCATCCAACTTGCAATCGTTTTATGTTGTCCGTCAAAAAGCAACAATCTGATGGGCTGATCTAGACGGTATTCTTCGAGCCGGCAACTTGGTGGTTCGTGCAACACATTGCGCTGCATGTCGCTGTAAATGCTCCACGCGTGGTCAGTTCTCACAACGCGTGGCTGACAAGCATCATCATTAAAAATCGCATTGCGGGGAAGAGGCAGAAATACATATTCGTGCACGCCGGTCCCGTTCGATTCGCTGTATATAGGAACCGTCCGCTTGGTTCCGTCCGGCAGCTCGAACGATGCTGAGTCGCCGTTGCGGCTCAGTACAATCTCTTGGGGTGCAATGTCAAAGTGCTTCAGGAAGCCGTCGTACTTTAGTCGCCCCCCATTCTTCTTGCTGAAAGCGACAAGTTTAAGGTATGGCCGAATTGGAACCGTCTTTGCGTTGCGCTTTGCTTTGTTGCATGCCGAATGCGCGAGGTTGAGGTTGGCTAGGGTAGTCGCCCCACCTTCGGATTCGGGCACATCATGATCGGTGTGTATATCGTCAGAAGAACGGTTGAGGGGTTCTTCGCAGAGCCAACACACGCCGCCGGATTTGTCCCATAATGCCTTCTCAACGTTGCCCTGCTCTTCCACGGGCAGTTTCTTCACAAGCGTCTTTGAGATCTCTATGGGCATTCGTTGTCCTCACTGGGTGGCTGTGGAGCGGCAGGTGGTTCTCGTTGTCCTCGCCAGGTTCGAGCCCCAATCGCTTTCACACAATTTAGCGCCGAGGCTCGACTGTTGCGTATGTGAAGTTTACTCGGGCCCATCACGGGTGAAGGCGCAACACGGTACCTCATTGGGCCCTTTTAAACTTGGTGAGCACCACAGTCGGTCGCGCAGAAGTCCAAGCAGGAGAAAATGCGGACGCGGGAGTCAAGCGATCGCGATGTGGTGAAGTCCACGCCTCGCGGCCCTTTCTCTAGCTTGTGGGCTAGATCGCGGAGTGGGCATCAAATGCGTGGTGAACCGTTTCACATTGGCCGGTTAGCGGAGTGCAGCGCCAGCTCCACTCCGGAACTGTCATCCATGCGCCGTTTGGCGGATCCTTCCGCCCTTGGTTGTCTGAGTCGGCGGCCGCGCTTCAGAGTTCGGTCTCCCAATCCGTTGCTTAGGTTGCTGTGCCTCGACTGGCGCCTGCTCACGCCTGCTCCAGCGAAAATCGCCGCCAACGGGTGCTAGCTGTACCCGGCGGTTCGAAGCTTCCAGCCACCACGGTGCTGAAGGGCGTGCCGATCGTCTAGGGAGTGCGGGGCATGACCGTGCCTGACGTTGTTGGCCGACCCGCGAGAGTGATGTTTGCCGTCGTCTGATGATTAATTGTCGACCGGTCATAAGGCTGGGCGGGCCTTGGGCCTGAGCGATTGCCTATCCTCACTCAGCAGACTTGAGTGTGGGAGGCGCGGTGCACCAAGCGGCGGCTGGGTCGTTGTAATCGACCTCGCTCTTGCGGCCAAAAACTCGTCGAGCTATTCCGCGGAGTGGTGAGCGTTTTGATTGCCCTAGCGAGTAATGCCCGGCGCGAGGAATGCATCAGCGTGGGGAGCAGCTCCGGGGCGGGCGGGGGGGGGGGGGTACTGCACCGCGCTGGACGTAGCGCGTGCGTCCATCCCCTGATGAGTCGCTGCTGATGGATCCGGCGGAGCTTCCCATCCGGGTGTTCTAGGGGGTTGATGCGCGACGGCGGGGCCTGGCACCTTCGGATGCCGGCCCCGCCACCGTATGTCACGGCGTTGGCTTAGGTCAGGATGTCCTTGGTGCTGAAGCGCCCATACGCCAACGCCCCGAACACTGCGATGTAGCCAAGCTGCAGGAGCGCATTGTCGCCGAAGGACTGCCAGGCGATCGGATCCCGCAACAGGTCCCCGAACCCGAACCAGTAGTGGGTGAACAGCCACGGGTGCATCCACTCAAGCTGCGGCAGCGCACCGAGGATCTGCGAGACGGCGGCCAGGGCGGCTGTGGCAGCCATGGCGCCCACCGGAACGGAGGTGAGGGTGGAGATGAACAACCCGATCGCGCTCAAGCCGAGCAGGGACATCGTCACGTACAACGCCAGCAGCAGCAGGCGCACCGCATAACCGCCGAAGCCCACTGTCGTGCCGGAGAGCAGCGCCACCGGCCCAATGGGAAACAGCGCAGCCCCGATCAGCGCCCCCGTCGTCACCACCGTCAGCGTCGCGACAAGGCAGAACACCGCCGCACCCGCGTACTTCACCAGCAGCAGCCGCACCCGCCCGGCTGGAGCCACCAGCAGATACCGCAGCGTGCCCAGGTTCGCCTCACCGGCGATGGTGTCCCCGGCCACCACTCCAATGGTCAGCGGCAGGAACAATGGAATCGACACCGTCAGCGCCGTCAGGGACACGAAAAGCCCGTTCTGGGTGATGCTCGCCAGGAACGCCGGGCCGCGCCCGGGCTCGGGCCCCTCGGAGAGCCGCACCACCACGGCGATGAGGATCGGGATCGCCGCGAGCGCGGCCAGCATGGCCCAGGTCCGACGGCGGCGGAACAGGACAGAGACCTCGGAGCCAAGCAGCGCCCGGCCGGCGAAGGGTCGGGCCCTCACGACGCGGTTATTACCGTGTTGGGGAGAGGGAACCGCTTCAGCCGGCAACGTCGAACCCCTCTCCGGTCAATGCCACGAAGCGTTCCTCAAGCGAGGCTCCGCTCACGCTAAACCCTCGGACACGCACATCGGCCCGCACCAGTGCCGCGTTCACCGTCTCCGGCTGGAGGCCGTTGAGGGTAAGTTCGGCCGTCACGACGTCGTCCCGGCCGCCGGCCTCCGGGGTGAGGCCCAAGGATTCCAGTACCCGGCGGGCCGCGCCCGGATCGGGGGTGAGGACCCGGACGTGGGCGGTGCCCTGCGCCCGAAGTTCGTCGAGGGTGCCCTGGGCGACCAACCGTCCGGCGCTCATGACGGCGATCTGGTCGCACATCTGTTCCACCTCGGCCAGCAGGTGGCTCGAGACGAAGACGGTGGTGCCACCCTCGGCCAGCGAGCGGATGAGGCTCCGGACCTCCCGGGTGCCCTGCGGGTCAAGCCCGTTGCTGGGTTCGTCGAGGATGAGCAGGTCCCGCGGGGTGAGCAGGGCGTTGGCGATGCCGAGACGCTGCTTCATGCCGAGCGAATAGGCGTGGGCGCGCTTCCGGGCGGCATGGCCGAGGCCCACCCGTTCCAGGGCAGCGTCGACGCGCTTGTTCCGGGTGGCCCGGGAGGTGAGTAGGTCGGCGTCGTCGTACCGCTGAAGGTTCGCCCGGCCCGAAAGGAACGGGTAGATGGCCGGGCCCTCGACGAGGGCGCCGACGCGGGGCAGGACGTCCCGGGAGGACTCGGGCATGGCGCCACCGAGCAGCCGGATCTCCCCGCTTGACGCGGCGGCGAGGCCGAGCAGCATGCGAATGGTGGTCGTCTTGCCTGAGCCGTTGGGTCCGAGGAAGCCAAAGACCGACCCCCGCGGTACTTGGAGGTCGATCTCATCTACGGCGCGCTGGTGGCCGAAGGTCTTGGTCAGCCCGCGGGTCTCAATAGCCAGCTCGGTGGCGGCCGCGCTCACGGGCGCACCCCGAGGCGGGCCCGACGACGGTCGGTTGCCTGCCCCCGCGGCGCCCCCGGCGTCACTGCTGGGAGGCAGCGATCAGCTGGTCGGCACTGACAGCCCCGGCGAAGACGCGTCCGTCGTCGGCGATGAACACCGTGACCAGCGAGGTCTGCAGGACGCGCCCGCTGTCCACCTGAACGAAGGCCTGCTGCAACAGTGCCTGCGCCTCGGCGGCGTCCTCACTGTTCGGGGTGGCCGTGAAGACATCGGACGCAGAACCGGCCGGCAGAGCGACGATCGAGCTCCAGCCCTCGCCAAGGACCCTCGGCTCGGTGCCGGGATCCCGGTCGGGCATCTTGTGATCGCGGTGCTCCTTCACCGGCACCTCGGTGACGGTGGTGCCCGCCGGGGGAGTGAACTCGAACAGGGTCGCAACGGGAGCGCTGAAGTCGATGCTTGAGAAGGCGACCGAGAACGCGGGCTCGGACTGGCCTTGCGCGGCGACGGTGAAGCTCAGGGGAACACCGGTTTCGGAGTCCACTGCGAGGGACACGGCGCCGACGAGGGTGTCATCGGTGCTGGGTGTGAGCACAAGTTCATAGGCGGTGCGGCCCGCAACCCGGGCGTTGTCGCCCACGGTGATGTCGGTTGAGGGGTCGATAGTGGATAGGAACTTCTCGGCAATCTGACCCGGTGTGTAGGCCTCGGCCATCGGAGCCTCTGTGATTTCCGCCGGGCGGACCGCTTGGGCCGCTTCCTGCTCGCGGAAGTCGTAATACCAGACCTCGTCGCCGTTCAGGATGACGTTGCGCTCGCCGAGCCGGTCCTGCACCTGGACCCGCGCCTTGTCGGGGCCGTCGATGGAGACCTGGGCGGTGTGGTCGGCGGTGAGCAGTTCTAGGGCCGCGGCCGGGCCGTCGGTGCTTCCACCGCCAGGGCCCATGGACTGCAGCTCCGGCAGGCCGAGCTCTGAGGACTGCTCAAGGGTGCCCGAGAAGGCGCTGTCGGTGCTGTCGGCGACCAGCTCCAGGAGTTCCTGGGCGGTCTTCGCGGGCAGCTTGGGACTTGCCTGCGCGAGGTTGGGCCCGACGACGGTTGCCGCCACAATTACCGCCGGGACGATGCCGGCGGGAAGCCAACGCTGCCAGTTCTTTGCCATGATCGTGCCTTCCGGGTGATTCCCTTACCCCCATGCTCCGTTAACGGTACTCCTGCTAGCTGGGAAGACGCCGTGGATTTCGGGGTGGGATGTGGTTCACGCGGTCCGACTTGCTGGGTACTGGACGTGGGGGCGCGGGTGTACGGGGCGTCCGCCAAAAATGTGCTGGCCGCCGGGTTACCCTATTGAGACGTCAGCGCGGTAGTGCGAAGAGCTGGCAGCCTAGCCAGTTATTGAACCTACTTGGGGGACTTGCCATGCCCGACGCTCCAATTGAGCTCGTCGACGCCGATGATGCCACTGATGCTGACCGGAAGATTGTTGACGATGAGCGAGCCAACCTGCGGGAATTCATCAAAGGTTTGAGCCCGGATGACATCAAGTCGGGCGGCTGGTTCACCAAGCTATGTGCAAGGGCTTTGGGCTCCTACACCGATAAGGTTACCTGGCAGTACTTTCAGGAAAAGTATGAGGGCGTCCCTGCGGACGCCATTATTGACCAGCGGACCAAGATGGCGGCTCGGTATGCCGCGATCGAAGGTGGGCTCTCTGCCGGTGCCTACACCGCGACGATCGCCGCCACCCTTGGGACCCTTGGTGGTTCGTCGCCGGCAACTGTTCCGGCCGCGATCGCAACGGTCATGATCGACGTCGCGTTCATTACCCAGCTTCAGCTTCGCTTAGCCTACGACGTCGCGGTACTTTATCGGGTCCCGCTCGACTTGTCCGACCCCGAGGACCTGTGGAAGCTCATCCGTGTGGCTTTTACGATCAAGAGCGGGGAAGCCGTGCGTGAGGGTGCAGCCAAGGCCGTCCCCGCCCTCATGCGGCCGGTAATCAAGCGCTTTTACTCCGGGACAGTTCTGACCGCTGCAAAGGGGCTTCCCGTCGTCGGAAAGTACCTCCTGCAGCGAAACGTCATCAAGATCGGCATCCCACTCGTCGGTGTTCCGCTCGCGGTGGTGTTGAACCGCTACACGACATTGGTCGCGGGGCGACACGCTCAAGCAGTCTTCCGGAACGAGGCGCGGGTGATCGAACTCGCCAAGAATTTGAGCAAGCGGAGTCAGCACCCGCAGCTCATGCTGTGGGTCGCATGGCTCGTGATCATGGCCGACCGCAAGATCTCCGACGATGAGGCCCTGTTGATTCGGCACCTGGTAAGCCTGGTGCGGGATGAGCATCAAGTCGTCGACGAGCAGCTCAGTCACCTCGTCGACGTCGATCCCGCCGAAGTGTGGGGACGTGTAGACGCCGAGCCGGGGGACCTAAGTGACATTCTCGACGTGGCCAACCGGGTGGCTGCTGTGGATGGTGCCATCAACGCTCGTGAAGAAGCAATCATCTCTCAGATTCGAGAGAGGGTTGACCGGGGCTGAGCCCTGTTATGGGCGGGTAGGAGGTTTAGGGCTCTGCACCTTTTTGGCCTCGCCACCCTCGGGCGAGATTCGGGAGGGGGTCCTCGAATCTCTGCTGCGTCTGGTGAGCTCGGGCGACCACCACTGGGATGCACTCCTTCATTTCGCCTGCCAGCGTTCCATTGGGAGCGATCATTGTTTGGCCGCGAGCACGCGCAGTATTAGGGGCCGAACTGAAAGGTTCCCAGCGGCGAGCCACCCCGGACGCAATGTCCCCTTGAATGTTGATTATCTTCACCCAGCGCAAATCCTCGCACGGCGAGCAGGGTAGCCCCTGGAGACGGCTATGGCTCGCGCCTTAGAGGGATCGTCGAGATCATTGGTCCGGTCCAATTCCCCAAACCTATTGACCTGCAGTCTCCTCATAGGCGAGGATCGAGTAACTGGTACGAACCACTTACTTTCCTCACCTTTTCAGGTGGCCATTCTGTCAATGGGAGCACAGTCAATGAAGAAGTTCTCCACCACCGCCCTCGCGCTCTCCAGCGTCTTCGTCCTCGGCCTCACCGGCTGCGGACTCAACTCGGGGTCGGACAGTGCCGAAGCCAACGCAGCCGAAGGCGAAGTCAAGGGCGAAATCACGTTCTCCACGCTTCAGCTCAAGCCTACGTTCACCGACTATATCGAAGGTGTCATCGACGACTTCGAGGCCGAACACCCCGGCACCACGGTGAAGTGGATCGACATTCCCTTCGAAGGCGCCCAGGAGAAAATTTCGACCGATGCCCAGGCCGACTCCCTGCCCGACGTCGTCAACCTGAACCCCAACTTCGCCCAACCCCTCGAGGAACAGGGCGCCTTCGTCAACCTCGAGAAGGCAGTGCCCGACCTGAAGGACACCTACGTCGAAGGCGCCTGGGACGCGTTCAAGGTCCCCGGCGAAGAGGGCTCCTACGGCTTCCCCTGGTACCTCAGCTCCGAAGTGACCATGTACAACAAGGCGATGTTCGAAAAGGCAGGGCTGGACCCCGAGCAGCCGCCTGCCACCTACGAGGAACTGTTCAACGCCGCCCGCACCATCAAGGAAAAGGGCGGCGACATCCACGGCATGCACCCGGCCCTCGAAAACCGCTTCATCCCCGACCTCGCCCGCCTCGGCGTCCCGCTGATGAACGAGGACGGCACCGAATGGACCTTCAACACCCCGGAGGCCGAGGCCTACGTCCAGGAACTCGCCGACCTCTACAAGGACGGGGTCTTCCCGTCGGATTCGCTGACGCAGGACCACTCCAAGGAGACCGAGGCCTACCAAGCCGGCCAGATCGCCCTGTTCCCCTCCGGCGCCAACTTCCTCTCCATCATTGAGGAGAACGCCCCGGACATCGCCAAGGCCACCGACGTCGGACCCCAGATCACCGGCGACGGCGGCCCCACCAACGTCTCAGTCATGGGCCTCCTCGTTCCCGAGAGCAGCGACAACAAGGCCACCGCCCTTGAGTTCGCCGAATACATGACCAATGCCGAGAACCAGCTCGAGTTCTCCAAGATCGTCACCATCTTCCCCTCGGTGACAGAGGCCCTCGAGGACCCGTACTTCACCGACGACTCGGACGGAACCGTCGAGTCCAAGGCCCGCCGTATCGCCGCCGAGCAGCTCGAAAACGCCCGTAACCTGGTCCCCGTGCAGTTCGATGACCGCGTGAAGTCGGCCGTCATCGGCAAGATCCAGCTCGCCCTCAACGGTGAACTGACCGCCTCCGAGGCGCTCGACCAGGCCGTGGCCGAAGCCAACGCCATCACCGGCAAGTGATCACCTCGGCCGGGCGGCGTCCCGACAGATCCCGGGACGCCGTCCGGCCGACCGCATCAAGCGCAGCACCCGAGGGAGAGAGCAGGAAATGAAAGCCCAGTACCGCTGGCTGCCGTGGGTGTTCCTCGCCCCGGCGCTCGCCATCGCCCTCATCTTCCACATCGGACCGTTCCTCAACACCCTGGTCCTGTCCTTCACCGACGCCACCACCCTCGGCGGAGGGACGTTCACCGGGGTCGAGAACTACACCGCGCTCCTCAGCGATCCGCAGTTCTGGACGTCAGTGCGCAACACGCTGCTCTACGCGGTCGTCGTCGTGCCGCTGCTCATGCTGCTGCCGCTCCTGCTCGCCGTCCTCGTTGAAAAGAACCTGCCCGGCATCGGGTTCTTCCGCTCGGTGTTCTACTCGCCCGTCGTGGCCTCAATGGTCGTCGTCGGTCTGATCTGGACCTGGCTGCTGTCCTCCGACGGCGCCGTGAACCGGGTGCTCCAAGCGCTGCGCATCGTGCAGGAACCCCTGCCGTTCCTCACCGACACCTCGCTGCTCCTATTCAGCTGCATGCTCGTCACCGTGTGGAAGGGCCTCGGCTACTACATGGTCATCTACCTCGCCGCCCTCGGCAACGTGCCGCAGCACCTCCACGAGGCGGCCCAGGTCGACGGCGCAGGCGGTGCCCGCCGCTTCTGGTCCATCACCCTGCCCGGCGTGCGCTCCACCATGTTCCTCGTCGGACTCCTCGGCGCCATCGCCTCAATGAAGGTCTTCGCCGAAATCTTCGTCATCAGCAGCGGAACCGCCGGCCCCGGCGGGCAGGCCCGCACCCTCGTCTACACCATCCGCGAGGTCGGCCTCGGCCTCAGCGGCGAGATCGGCTACGCCTCCGCCATGAGCCTGGCCCTGTTCGTCCTCACCATCGGATTCTCGATTCTTTATCTGCGCTCGCAGAGAATGGAGCAGGCGCGATGAGCGCTGTCGCCACTAGGACGCCCCAGGCCCGGACGACGCCGTCCCGCCCGGACCGACCCCGCCGCCGGAGCAGGGCGAGCGTCCGCCGGAAGGCCGTCAACTACGCCGTCCGGTACCTGCTGCTCGCCTTCGTGTTCGTGCTGCTCGCCGGCCCGTTCATCTGGCAGTTCGGCACCTCCCTGAAGGGCCCGGCCGAGTCGATCTTCACCGCGAACCCCTTCCCGGTCTCGCCCACGGCGGAGAACTACGTAGCGGTCGCCGAGACCATCCCGGTCTTCCGCTACATCGGCAACTCGCTGATCGTGGCGACGTCGTCGGCCGTCCTCAACTGCATTTTCGCCTCCCTGGCCGGGTACGTGCTGGCACGGATCCGCTTCCGCGGCCGCACCCTCGTCGACGTCCTGTTCCTGGCCACCATCATCATCCCCTTCGAGGTGATCATGGTGTCGGTGTTCCTGACCTCGCGCTCCCTCGGCCTAGTCGACAGCCTGATGGGCGTGATCCTTCCCGCTGCCGCCACCGGCCTGTCGATCCTGATCATGCGCACCGCCTTCAGCTCGCTTCCCCGGGAGATCGAGGAGGCCGCCATGATCGACGGCGCCTCCGACTGGCAGCGGTTCCTGCGGGTCGCGCTTCCGTCGGTCAAGGGCTCGCTGATGGTCGTCGCCATCTTCGCGTTCGTCTTCGCCTGGGATGACTTCCTCTGGCCCCTCGTTATTTTGAAGGACCCGTCCAACTACACCCTTACTGTGGGTATTCAGTATCTTTCCGGTACCTTCACCAGCAACCAGCGCGTGGTGGCCGCCGGAACCATGATCGCCGGCCTTCCGCTGCTGCTCCTGTTCTTCGCGCTGCAGCGGTGGTTCTTCCGCGGCGTTGGAGAAGGGGGAATCAAGGGATGAGCGCTCCAAAGTACGAGATCCTGCGCACCGAACTCGAGCAGCTGATCACCGGTGGGCTCGACGCGCACGCCCCGCTACCCAGCGAGCGCGAGCTCATGGCGCAGTACGGGCTCTCCCGCATGACCGTGCGCGAGGCGCTGACCCGGCTCGCCGAGGACGGCCTCGTGTACCGGGTGCAGGGGGCGGGCACCTTCGTGTCGGACCTGACGAAGATCACCAAGTCCCTCACCCTCACCTCCTTCAGCGAGGACATCCGTGCCCGCGGCATGGTGCCCGGGTCACGGGCCAGCACGGTGACGTGGACCGAGGCCGACGCCGAGACCGCCAGCGTCCTGAATATCTCCCCCGGTGCCCGCATCGTCCACATGGAGCGGGTCCGTACAGCAGACGGGCTGCCGATGTGCCTTGAGAACGTGTGGATCTCGGCCGAGCTGGTGCCCGAGGACTTCGAACTCCACGAGAATTCCTCCCTCTACGACTACCTCGAGGGCATCGGCCGCGGCCCGGTCGCCGCCTCCCAGACCATCCAGGCCACGGTGCTCACCACCGACCAGGCGCACCTGCTGGAGGTCCCGCCCTACTCGCCGGCGCTCGCCGTCTCCCGGGTGACTGCGGACGCTCAGGGCCGCGTCGTCGAGCAGGCCAAGAGCCTGTACCGCGCCGACCGCTACGACTTCCATGTCACCGTGGAGAAGGCGCGCGGACGGTGACGGACGGCACCGCACTCGGCATCGACATCGGGGGCACCAAGACCCTCGCGGCACTTGTAGGAAGCGACGGCGGCGCCGGACCGGTCGATGAGATCCCGACGCGCGCCTCCTCCGGGGCGTCCCGCGTGCTCGCCGACGCGCTCGGCCTCGCCCTCACCACCGCCGGCAACCGCCGGATCGACACCGTCGGCATCGGCGCGGCCGGCGTCATCGATCACCGCACCGGCCGCGTCCTCTCCGCGACGGACGCCCTGCCCGGATGGAAGGGGACCGATCTGTGGTCGGCCTTCCGGGAAGCGTTCCCGGGCGCGTCGGTCCGGGTGGTCAACGACGTCCAGGCCTTCACGCTCGCAGAGGCCCGGCACGGCGCGGCACGCGGCGCCGGCACCGTGCTCGGCGTGACCGTCGGCACCGGGATCGGCGGTGCCCTCGTGGTGCACGAGCAGCTCCACTGGGGAGCGCACGATGCCGCGGGACACTTCGGCCATGTGCTGGTCCCCGGCGCCGAGGGGCGGCGCTGCCCCTGCGGGAAGGCGGGGCATCTCGAGGCGGTCGCCTCCGGCACCGCCATGACTGACCTCTTTCGGGAGGCCGGCGGCACCGCCGGATCCCTCCGCGACGTCGACCGCGCTGCAGCCGCCGGCGACTCAGCGGCCCGCGCTGTACTCCACCGCGGTGCGGAGGCGCTCGGCGTGGCTTTGGGCTCATTTGCCAACGTCTTCGATCCCGACCTAGTGGTGATCGGCGGGGGCGTGGCCGGACTGGGGCAGTGGTGGCTCGACCGCGTGCGCACCGCCGCCCGCGCCACCACCATCCCGGCCGTCGGAGACCTGCGCATCGAGGCGTCAACGGTGGGGGCCGCGGCCGTCGCGGTCGGGGCGGTCAGCGCCGCCCGCAGCCTGGCGGATCCGGTTCCGGCCCGCCCCCCCGGAAGCCGGGGTGCTCTCATGAGCATCGCTCTGATCCCCCTCGATGAGCGGCCGGTCTGCACCCAGCTCCCGGCATCCGTTGCCCGCATCGCCGGCCTGGACTGCGCCCTGCCCCCGGCGAAGGCCCTGCCCTCCATCCGGCAGCCAGGCGATCCCGGCGTCCTCGCCGGTTGGCTGCAGGAACGCGTGGGCACCTCGGGACACCTCGTCGTCTCACTAGAGGGCCTCGGGTTCGGTGGCCTGATCCCGTCGCGGATCGGAGACGAATCGGCGTCGGACGTCCTGGGGCGCTGGTCGGCGCTCGACCACCCCGGGGCGACGGTCTTCGGGTTCACCCTCGTCCCGCGCACCCCGGATTCTCTCGACGCCATGGAGGAACCCTCCTATTGGAACCCGTACGGCCCGGCGCTGCACCGGCTCTCGGGCGCCCTCGCAACGGGGAAGGGCGTCGAAGAGGCCCGATCGGCGCTGCCGGAGGAGGTCCGCCGGGACTGGCTGGGACGCAGGATGCGCCAGCACACCCTGGCGCTCGCCGCCCTCGAACTCACCGGCCGCAGCGTCATCGACCACCTCGTCGTCGGCATCGACGACGCCTCGCAGCGGTCCCTCTCGGCCACCGACCAGGAAGCCCTCGAGGGCTGGGTGGAGCGGCTCGAGCTGGGCGGCCGGGCACTCGTCCAGCCCGGCGCCGACGAGATCGGCGCCGTCCTGGTGGCCCGCGCCTGCCTCGACGTCCTCGGCACCAGCACACCGCGCATCGGCGTGCTGTGCGCTGACCCGGGGACGCTTGAGCGGGTGGCGCCCTACGAATCGACGACGGTGCGTGAAACCATCCGGCGGCAGATTGAATCCGCGGGCGCCGTGGCCGACTTCGATGGCGGTAATGGCGCTAATACCGGGGGATGGGACGCCGTGCTGGTGGTTCACGCCCCGGAGGCGCCCCGCACCCCGCACGCCGACTGGGCCGTATCGCCGCAGGAGAGCAACGACACCGCGGCAGCCGCGGCCACCGCGCAGCTCGTGCTCGGCGCCGCCGCCACCGGTGCGCCCGTCGTCGGGCTCGCGGACGTCCACCGCCCCAACGGCGCCGACCCGGCCCTCATCGCCGCCCTTGACGAGCGCGGCGCGTGGAGGCAGCTCAGCAGCTTCGCCGCCTGGAACACCGCGGGCAACACCGTCGGCACCGTCGCGGCGCAGCTTGTGGCGACCTGTGCCGGACGCGCGGCCGGGACGTACAACCCCGACGAAGCCCGCCTCGCCCTCGCCCGGAGGGTTGTGGAGGACTACGGCTGGATGTCCGTCGAACGGGCCCGGGTGCGGGCCGAGCTCGGCTCGAATCCCGAGCTCCACGACTCCGTCGAGCCCGCAGACACCCGCAACCCCGTCCTGCGCTCAGCGGAGGACCGTCTGAACGCCGTGCTGGAGCGGCCCGGGTTCGAAGGAATCCACCTGTCCGGCCTGACCCTGCCCTGGCACCGGACCTTCGAGATCGACTTCACGCTGGGCGCGAACCGATGACGCGCACCCGCCTCGCCGCCGACGTCGCCGTCATCGGCGGGGGACTCGGCGGGATCGCCGCCGCGCTCGCCGCGGCCGACGCCGGCAGCTCGGTAATCCTCACCGCCGCAGAGCCGATGATCGGCGGGCAGGTGACCTCGCAGCTCACCGCGCCGCTCGATGAACACCCGCTGGTCGAATCCGCAGGCGTCACCGCCACCTACCGCCGCTTCCGGGACCTCGTCCGCGCGGCCTGCGGCGGCGCCGCCAACCCCGGCCAGGGCTGGGTCAGCAGGCTCTGCTTCGAACCGCTCGTCGGCCTGGACGTCCTTGAGGGAATGCTCGAGCAGCACCTCGCGGCCGGGCGGATCAGGCTCTTCACCGGGCACACCCCGGTGCGGGCGGTGCTGGGCGCCGGTTCCGATCCTCGGATCGAGGCCGTGGAGTTGCAGGGCACCGGCGGGTCGCTATTGGAGATCTCCGCGGGGGCCTTCATTGACGCGACCGAGACCGGCGATCTGCTGCCGCTCACCGGCACCGCCTGGGTGATCGGCTCGGAGGGCACGGACGCCTTCGGCGAACCGGACGCCGTTCCCGGCCCGGCCGACCCGCGTGCGGAGCAGTCCTTCACCTGGGTCGCCGCGGTGGTCCGGGAACCCCACCCCCTTCCGGTCGGCCCGGAACCGGAGGATTACGCCCGGCTGCGCGATTCCCAGCCGTTCTCCCTCGAGCTCGACGGCTGGGACGGCACAACGCACCGCTACCGGTTCTTCCGCGACGGCCCCGACGGGAAGCCGCCCTTCTGGGAGTACCGCAGGATCCGCACTGCTGCCTCCGGGAAACCCGAGGCCGCAGTGATCAACTGGGCCGGCAATGACTATCGCGCCAGCGGTCTGGTGGCCGACCCCGAGCGCGCCATGCGGGAGGCCCGGAAGCTCACCCTGGCGTTCGTTCACTGGCTCCGCACGGAGGTGCCGCGCGACCCCGAGGACGGGCCCGGCCCGCTCGGCACCGGCCGAGGCTACCCGGAACTGCGCCTCACCCCCGAGCTGAGCGGTACCCCGGACGGGCTCGCGGCTGCCCCCTATGTGCGCGAATCGCGGCGGCTGGCCAACCCCGAGCCGGTCACCTTTCATGATCTGGCACCGGGCGCGGACGGGCTGGCCCGCCCGGTGCCCGACTCCGTCGGCATTGCCTGGTACCACGCCGACCTGCACCCCCGGGTGGGCCATCCCCGCTCGGTGTTCAGCGAGACCGCGCCGTTCTCGATTCCCGCCCGCGCCCTGGTTCCCGCCGACGGGGTGGGGCCGGCCAACCTCATCATGGGCGCCAAGAACCTCGCCGCGACGCAGGTGGCCGCTGCGGCCTACCGGCTGCAGCCCGGCGAATGGGCGATTGGGGAGGCCGCCGGGGTGATCGCGGCGGCTGCTGTCGCGGCGGCCGGTTCCGCCCCAAGGCACCGCGTCGACCCGCCAGCCGCCACCGAAGCGGCAGCCGGTCCCGGAACGGGAGCCCCCACCGGAAGGCCAGCCAGCGCGCGCGGGATCATTCGGGACCCCGGCCGGCTCCACGCGGTGCAGGACGCCCTCACCGCCCGGGGCGCACCCATCGCCTGGCCCGAGGGCGCAGTCGTCCACCCAACCGCCCTCCCACCGGCCGTTCCACCCGCCGTCCCACCCCTCGTTCCCAGCAGTACGGAGATCCCCAGTGCCTGAGCAGTTCCCCGCGGCAGCACCCCAGCCGGCAGGAATCCTCGACCGCCTCCGCGGCCACCTCATCGTGTCCTGCCAGGCCTACCCGGGCGAACCCCTGCGCGGCCCCGTCCACATGCGGGCCATGGCCCTGAGCGTGCTCGCCGGTGGAGCCGCCGCCGTCCGCCTCGAGGGGCCCGACGACGTCCGCGCCGTGCGTGCCGCAACCGACGCCCCAATCATCGGGCTGTGGAAGATCGGTGACACCGGCGTCTACATCACACCGACCCTCTCCGCGGCGGTCGAGGTGGCGCGCGCCGGCGCCGACATCGTCGCCCTCGACGGCACGGACCGGCACCGCCCGGACGGGCTCACCCTCGCCGAGACCATCCGCCGGCTCAAGGAGGCCGCGCCGGTGCTCGTCCTCGCCGACGTCTCCACCGTCGAGGAAGGCCTCGCCGCCGAGGCCGCCGGAGCCGACCTGGTCTCCACCACCCTCGCCGGTTACACCCCGCACAGCCGTCCCGGACCCGGGCCGGACCTCGCCCTGGTCGCCGAACTCGCCGCCGTCCTCACCGTGCCCCTCCTCGCCGAAGGCCGCATCGCCACCCCCGACGACGCCGCCGCCGCCCTCGAGCTGGGCGCCGCCGCCGTCGTCGTCGGCTCCGCCATCACCCACCCGCAGTCAATCACCGCCCGTTTCGCCCGTCGCACCTCCGCCGTCGCCGCCACCACCGAGGAAGGCACCCGTGTCTGAACCCCAAGAGACCTGCCATGTGATCTCCCACGTCCACTGGGACCGGGAGTGGTACCGCACCTTCGAGGGATACCGGGGACGGCTCGTTGAGCTGGTGGAGCGGGTGTGCGGTGCGCTGGATAAGAACGAATACGCTTCCTTCCACCTCGACGGGCAGACCGTCATCCTCGCTGACGTTCTGGAGATCCGCCCGGACCTCGAGGAGCGCCTGGCAGCGCACATCCGCTCGGGTCTGCTGACTGTCGGGCCGTGGCACGTGCTCGCCGACAACCAGCTCGTCTCCGCCGAGAACCTCGTCCGGAACCTCCTGCGCGCCCGCCGGTGGGGCGCCCGGATGGGAAGGCTCTCGCCGGTGGGCTACTCGCCCGACGCCTTCGGGCACCCGGCGGACCTGCCGCGGCTGCTCAACGGCTTCGGCATCGACACCGCCCTCGTCTGGCGCGGGGCGCCGCCGGAGCACGCCCGGTTCCGCTGGATCTCCCCGGACGGCAGCGAGGTCTTCACTGTCAACCAGGGCTATCACCAGACCGAAACCCTCTGGGACGCCGACAGCAGCGACACCCAGCTGAAGCAGTTCGTCGACACCGAACGGAACCGGATGCCGGAGGGGCCGCTCCTGCTCCTGAACGGCGGGGACCACCTCGTACCGCGCCCCCCGGCCGAACGGCAGGAGGCCGCCGCCGGGGCTGGCGTGGCCCTGGCGGAGACAACCCTCGAGGACTTCTTCGCGGAGGCGCGCGCCGCGGCCGTCGACCTGCCCGAGGTCTCCGGCGAACTCCGCACCCTTGGCAACCGGCTCACCTTCCTGCTGCCCGGCACCCTCTCCGCGCGCACCTACGTTAAGCTGGCGAACCACCGGGTCCAGACGCTGCTTGAGCGTTTCGTCGAACCGCAGCTGGCCCGGCACCGGCTGGCCGCGTCCCCCGCGGCGGCCGGAGCCGCGACCCGAGCCCGTGCAACGCCGGACTCCCACGCGGAGCTGCTCGACGACGCCTGGGTCCTCGTGATCAAGAACGCGCCCCACGACTCGATCTGCGGCTGCAGCACCGACGAGGTGCACCGCCAGACCACCGTGCGTGCCCAGCGCGCCACCGACACCGGGGACCTGCTGCTGCGCCGGCTCCTCCTGGCGGAAGGCCTCGACACCCGCCAGCACGGTGACCCGGCGCGCGAGAGCGCGGACGTCGTCGTGCTCTCCGGCCACGGGACGCCGGTGCGCGGACCCGCCACCGTCGAGCTGGTGACCGAGGCAGGGCGCGTGGTGACGGGCCTGCGGGACGCCGCGGGCCGGGAGATCCCCTTCGAGGTCGAGTCCACCCGGCGCGGGAAGGTCTTCGAGGCCGACCTCGACCTGCTCCCCGACAGCCGGGACACCGACACCCACACCCTCGCCTTCACCGCCGGGAACGTCCCCGCGTTCGGCTGGACGACGTTCAACGCCGAACTCGGCGAGGCCACCACCGGACCGGAGGTGCAGAAGAACCGCGTCGTCGACAGTGGGCGCTTCCGCCTCGAGGTGCTCGACGACGCCTCCCTGCGCGTGCAGGACACGACGACCGGCGTCGTGCACGAGGGCGTCGGCCGCCTCGTCTCCTCCGGCGACCGCGGGGACACCTACAACTTCGACCCGATCCCCGGCGATGTGCCCACCGTGCCGCGGGTGGTCGACGTCGAGGTCACCCGTACCGAACTGCGCACGCGTCTGCGGATCGCCGCCGTCCTGACCCTTCCCGAAGGGATCGGGGAGGACCGGGACAGCCGCAGCGCCTCCACCGTCGACTCGCCGCTGGACATCACCGTCACCCACTGGTCGGAGACCGACCGCCTCGAGTGGGCCATCACCCTGGACAACCGGGCACGCGATCACCGGCTGCGCTTCGAGACCCCGGTCGACGCCGGCGCGAACGCGTGGACCGCGGACCAGCACTGGTCGACGATCGAGCGCCCGATCGGCCCCGAACTCGGACCGCTGCCGACCGAGGCCGCCCTCGAGGCCGCCCACCCGGTGGCCCCCGTGACCTCCTGGGCGTGTGTCGGGCGCGGCGCGGACGCCGTCGCCCTGCTGGTCCGCGGGCTGCCCGAGGTCCAGGCCTTCCGGAGCGGCGGGTCTGCGGTCCTCGCGGTGACCCTGCTGCGCGCCGTCGGCTGGCTCTCCCGCTTTGACCTGCGCACCCGCACCACCGGCGCCGGACCCATGCTGGCGGTGCCCGAGGCCCAGTGCCTGGGGCCGCTCACGGTGAACGTCGCCGTCGTGCTGGGGGAGGGCGTCCAGCCTGAGAACCCCGCTTTCCTGACTGCGGCGGCGCTCCACGCCGCCCCGCTGGCGGCCTTCGCCCTCCGCCCCGGGGTCCAGGCACCGGCGGGCCGGGCGGCGGCGCGCACGGCGCCGGAGGTGACCGGCGCCCTCGTCTCGGCCTGGAAACCGGCCGAGGGAGCCGGCGGCTCAGTGCTCCGGATCTCGAACCCCAGCCCGCTCCCGGCCTCCGCCGCCGTCGCCGTACCCGAGGGCGTCACCACGGTGCACCGGGCACGGATCGACGAAACCCCCGAGGAAGAACTGCCCCGGGAGGACAAGCTCCACCTTGAGCTGCCGCCCTACGGGCTGGTGACGCTCCTCCTGAGCTGACCGTCCCACGCGAGAAGCCGCGGCACGCAGCCGCGGCTTTTCGGCGTGCCCGCAAAGTTTGCCAATAGGTACGGACCACTTAATCCGAAAAGCGCAAGACCCCCGCAATTAAAGGCATCAATACTTTCAGACGGTCTTGACTTGTACGTACCACCACAACAGGATGGGATCGACCAAGGAGGTCCAATGCGAAGAAGCATCACCCACCAACGCCGGTGGCCGCTCGTTACAACCCTCGCCGCAGCCCTGCTCGTTCCGCTGGCTTCGGCTCCCGGCAGCGCCCTGGCCGCCCCGGGCGACGCGCCGGCCGGACCGCGTGCCGTCGCCGCCGACGGCACCGTGCAGGCGCTCGACGCCATCAACCCCTCAAGCCGCACCGCCGGCATGTTCGCCCTCTACACCCCGGAGTTCGGGCCCTCGACCAAGACCAACCAGTTCGGCGGCGAGGCGGTCCTGCAGGAGACCGCCACCGCGGGCACCTACAAGGTGCTCGACGTCTGCACCGTCTTCACCAGCTGCGCGAACAAGGGCGACAATGCCATCCCGCGCGACGGCGCCGTCCTCTCCGCCTCACCCGGCGGCACGCCCGACGTGCGCACCTTCCTCCGCGACCACATCCACGTCGGTGAGCTCGTCATCCTCGACGACCTCACCGTGCGCTCCGTGAGCACCACCATCGACGCGACCGACCCCACCGCGGCGAGCCATCCCGGCGGCGTGGACCCCGCCTCTGGTAACTGCTACCCCGGCTGCCGCGGCGCCGAACAGCTGATCGTCTACACCGCTGCCTCCGGCCGTCCCACCACGAAGACCAACGACTACGGCTATGAGGTGACGGTGGTCGACGGCCGCGTCGTCTCCCGCGGCGGCAACAACCGCGAAATCCCCGCCGACGGAATGGTCATCTCCGGCCACGGCGGACGCGGCGCCTGGCTCTCAAGCAACGCCGTCCCCGGCGCGAAGGTCGCCATCGAGGGCTCAACCCTGACGGTCACCATCGATGAGAGCACTTACATGTACGGCGCCGAGCAGGCCCTGACGCGCGCGGGCGACTCCCTCACGGCCGCCGGTCAGAGCTGCCTCACCATCGACAACGAGGGCTCGGCCGCCGCTGCCGCCGAGGCCCGCTCGCTGCTCGAGCAGGCCGCCACGGCCTCCGAGGCGGGCGACGTCGACGCGGCGGTGGCGCTGGCTGAACGGGCCCGCGAGCAGGCCGAACTGGCCTGGTACCGCACCGCCGAATCCCGCCCGGTGGAAGGCCGCGGCATGTGGGTCCGCCCGACGGAAACTACGCCGGCTCAGATCGCGAAGACCCTCGACCAGATCGACGCCGCCGGCGTCAACATGGTCTTCCTTGAGACTGTCTTCCAGGGCTACACCATCTACCCCAGCGCCGTCGCCAAGGACAACGGCATCACGGCGCAGCGCCCGGAGATGGCCGGATTCGACCCGCTCCAGGTCTGGATCGACGAGGCGCACGCCCGGGACATCGAACTCCACCCGTGGGTTCACACCTTCTTCGTCGGCGCGCAGTCAGTGAATGAGAACGGCGGCGCCGGCCCCATCCTCGAGGCGCACCCGGAGTGGGCCGCCGTCGAGCGCGAGGACGTCGGCAAGGCCGGCCCCCAGCCCTCCTCGCAGGAGGAAGGCTACTTCTTCGTTGATCCCGCCATGCCGGAGCCCCGGGCTTACATGTTGTCGATCTACGAGGAGATCCTGACCAAGTACGACGTCGAGGGCCTCCACCTCGACTACATCCGCTACCCGGTCTCGCAGCCGTGGCAGACGGCCTCCTTCTCCTACAGCGACTTCTCCCGCGACGCCTTCGCCGCGGAGTTCGGCAAGGATCCGTACACCCTGACCCCGGCCGATCCGCTGTGGAAGTCGTGGGACGCCTGGCGCGAGGAGAACGTCACGTCGTTCGTCTCCGAGGTCCGGGAACTGCAGCAGAAGCTGGCACCCGAGACGCAGCTGTCCGCGGCGGTCTTCCCCGACCCGGCCGACGGCCTGGCGAAGAAGTTCCAGAACTGGGCCGACTGGGTGGATAAGGGCTACGTCGACGTCCTCACCGGAATGTCCTTCGGCACCTCCGCCGCATCCGTTGCGCGGGACACCGAGCTGATGCGGAAGTCCGTCGGCGACGAGAACCTCCTCTACACCGCCACCTACGGTCCGTTCCGCGGCTCGTCGCCGGATGTGCTGGTGGACCAGACCCAGGCCGTCCGCGACGCACACTCCGACGGCGCGGCGCTTTTCGCCTACAACCAGCTCTCCGCCCCGCAGGCGACGGCGCTGGAAGAGGGAGTGTTCCGGGTCGAGGCAACCACTCCGCACAGTGACCTGATCGCGGCCTCCCGCGAGGCGGGCCGCTGGACCGCGGAGAACGTCGAGAAGGCGACCGGCGCCTGCATCCCGGAGAAGACGGCCACCAAGGTGCAGCGCGAACTGGACCGGGCCGACCGCTTCCTCGAGAAGGGAAAGCCGGCGGAGGCCGTCAAGGTCTACGCCAAGACGGCGTCGCTGATCAGCGGATCCGCCGAGGTACAGCCGGAGTTTGCGGCCCGGATGCTGCGCGACCTCGCTATGTACCAGCGGTGGAGCGGACAGGCCGCCGCGAAATAAGGGGTAACACCCTCTGCAGCACCCCGCCGGTCACGAGTTGACGGCGGAAACCGTAGGAGCGTCCCAGCCAGGGGCGCTCCTGCGGTCGTTCCAGGGCGGTTCACAGCAAGCCCAGCTCCGATCCGCCGCCCGCCGCCGGCGCATGGGCGGTCCCTGGCCCTCCTATCCTGTCCCTTCCGCCGTGCAGGGTCTACCGGAAAACAGCTTTGGAGATCCGGGCGCGGAAAAATTCGCCGTCGTCGCTTCTCCCTGAGGTTCCCTTCCACCAGCCGGCTCGAGGAATTGAAGGAAGAGTGACGCCATCGAACTCTGTCTCCGCTTCGATCGATACGCCGAACGGGTGCCGCCCCGGGGGAGCACCTCCCGGGGTGCCCCACCGCAGCATCGACACCTCGGTCAGCGCCCCGGCCGGATCGACCCGGAGCGTGACGTCCTCGGCTTCGCCGTCGATCACCCTGGTCATCACCGCCGTGTCGGGCGAAAGGCCGGCGCTCCACGCGGCGCTGCGGAACGCGGTCGGGACGAGGACTCCCTCGCTCGCCAGGCGGCCCGCCGCGCTGCGGCTCACGTCGGCGCCGCCCGCCGTCACCACCGGAAGGACTCCGAGCAGCCGCCACCGCATCTGGCCGGCGCCTTTGCTGAAGCGATCGTAGCCTCGAACGGGAAGACCTCCCACGCGTGCTTCCGCGGCCCAGATGAAGCCTTTCTGCGGAGCGAGGATCTGGCGCGCCTGGAAGGGCCGCCAGGAGGGGCCGAGTTTGATCTGCCCGGACATGGTGAGCTCCACCGAGGACCATAACGGGGTGCCCGGCCGGAGCGAGTGCGCGAGCCACCTCTGCGCCGCGGCCGGCAGTCCCGCCGTCAGCCCCGGCTCGTACAGCGGAGGGGACGGCTCTCCCGTGCGGAGCCAGGCCCATTCATCCCGGAGCGCCGCCGGCCTCAAGACCCTCGTCATCCTGTCCCCCTTCCACGGCAGGCTGCGTCGACCCGGCTACTACGGTGCCACCGGCCCGACACCCCGCACAGGGGCAAAGGACCTCCGCTGCGACTCTGCGGGATAGGCTCGTCTGGGCTTCGCGTGGGGTCCCGTACGCAACCAGTTCAAGGGGACGAGTGCACAGCCTGAACTTCACTGC
This sequence comes from Arthrobacter zhaoguopingii, assembly GCF_009828595.1. Classification (GTDB taxonomy): domain Bacteria; phylum Actinomycetota; class Actinomycetes; order Actinomycetales; family Micrococcaceae; genus Arthrobacter_D; species Arthrobacter_D zhaoguopingii. The sequence continues at coordinate 184,855 of NZ_WPNY01000006.1, read as the reverse complement.
CATCGATTTCGAGACGGCCAACAGCAAACGCGGATCGGTGTGCGCCGTCGGGCTCACCAAGGTGCGGGCCGGAGCCGTCACGGAATCGGAGAGCTGGCTCATCCGGCCGCCGGCGGGAATCGACCACTTCGATGCGCGGAACATCTCGGTTCATGGGGTTCGGCCGCAGGACGTACTCGGCGCGGACTCCTGGGAAACCTCCCTGCAGCGGATCCTCAACTTCGCGGCAGGAGACACCCTTGTCGCACACAACGCCTCGTTCGACCGTTCGGTGTTCCAGAACGCCTGCCTCGAATCCAACCTTGAGGTGCCCGAGGTCGAGTTCCGCTGCTCGCTCGAGCTGGCGCGGCGTCAACTGGACCTCGAGGTGAACCGGCTGCCCCAGGTCGCCGAGGCCCTCGGGTTGAGCAGCTTCCGCCACCACGACGCCGGCAGCGACGCCGAGACGTGCGCGAACGCCGTCCTGGCCATCTCCCGCAGGGACGGGCTCTCCACCCTCGAGCTGCTGTGGCCCGCCAAGGCCCCGAAACCCTCCGGCTCGCACCGCTACCGGAGCGAGCCTGCGCCCGCGGATCTCCCGCAGCCCAATCCGCTGGCGGACCCCTCCCACCCGCTGTTCGGCCAGGTCGTCGTCTTCACCGGGGAGCTCCTCACCCTCGAACGGCCGGAGGCCATGGTGCAGATCGCGCGCCGCGGCGCGGCCAACGCCAGGAATATCACCAAGAAGACAACGATGCTCGTCATCGGGCGGCAGGATCCGCACAGCTTACGCGTGGACATCGGCACGGACAGCGGAAAGGAACGCAAGGCGCTGCAGTACATCGAGGCGGGCCAGGCAATCCAGGCCGTCAGCGAGCATCAGCTGCTGGAGTGGCTGGCACCTGCAGCCGGTGCCGTCGGGAATCCCGTGGAGAGGGCGGGCCGTGCAGCGACCCCGGCCCTCGAGGCGATCCCGGCTCTCGAGGCGCCCGCAGCGCGCCCGGCGGCGATCGAGGCACCTGCGGCAGGCGCCAATGGTGCGCCGTTGGAGCTTGTGGCAGCAGGCATCCTGAAGCTGCTGGGAAGCTTCCGCCGCTCGCGGTAGGCGGCCGTGGGGGTTCCGGAGACGTCTGGGTTCCGGAGACGCCGGTGCCCGCGGGAGCTGCCGGCCCTCGAGGGCCGGCGGGAAGCCCTTAGTGCCGCCGGTCGTAGCGCCGCACCGCTTTCTCCCGTGCGTCGAGCAGCAGGGACCGCGCCTGCTCGGCCGTCGCCTCACCGGGGTTGAGGATGGACACCCACGCCTGCGAACCGTAGACCGGATGAGGCAGGATGCGGTCCACCCCGGTGAAGTCGAATTCGGAAAGATGCTCGGCGTGCTGATCGGCCGGGTGGCCCACCAGGTCCTCGTACATCGACGATCCCACGAAGATGTTGAGCCGAAAGATGCCCGGCCGGTTCAGATCGGAGGCGGTGTCGAAACCCGGGTAGTCGCTGACCACGATCGTCGCGAAGGGGTAGCGCCGGTACGTTGGAGCGCTGTCGTCGGGATCGTAGAAGATGAAGGTGTCGCCCCAGGCGGCCTCCGGCGCGCCGGACTCCTCCGTTGCGGTGTCCACCACGACGCCGGGGAGGTCCGAGACGAAGGCGATGATGTCGTTCTCATCCACTCGTGAATGCTTTCAGAGCCACGCGCCTCAGTAAAGGGTCCCGGTGGGCGGGGGCGGCCCACCGCTGGGCTATGATTTTCCCCATGCAACCGGGTCTCATCTACCTCATTGGTCCATCTGGACACCCCAACTTCGGCGACGAATTCATCACCGCGGCGTGGCTCCGGTACCTCGCCGTTGCCCGCCCGGACGCCCAGGTCTGGCTCGACTGCCCGCAGCCCGGTACGGCCTCGGTCCTCTTCGACGGACTGCACCCGAATCTCCGCATCACCAACACCCTGTGGCGGCTCGTTCACGAAAACGCCGAACGCCCCGTCGAGGAAACCGCCGAGATCGTCACCTCACGCGTTACCCACCTCGGCTCGCCCACCTACGACCTCGGCCTGCTCAAGCTGCGCGAGGCTGAATCCCTCCACCTCCTCGGCGGCGGGTACATCAATGACAACTGGGCGCACCATACCGGCCTGATCCACTCCATGCGCGCCGTCCGGACCCTGACGGGTGCGCGGCTGTACGCGACCGGACAGGGCCTGATGCCGGCGCTCGACCAGGGCATGCCCGCTCCCGAACTGTTCAACGACTTCGACGTCGTCAGCGCCCGTGACGACGCCGGAGCCGAAGCCTACGGGGTGCCCCGCGGGCTCGACGACGCCTTCCTCGGCGTCACCGAGGAGATCGCCCGCTCCGAGTTCTCGGACGCGCTGTATGTGTGCATCCAGAGCGACACTGTCGACGCCGAGCGCTTCGACGTCGCCGTCGACGTCGCACGCGAAGCCGTGGAGGCCGCGCTTGGGCAGCGCCGGAAGGTTTACTACGTCGAGGCGGTGCCCGGCGGGGACCGGGCGGCGTATGAGCGGCTCGCCGACCTGATCCCGGAAGAGCACTTCCTGCCCTTCGTGTACCTCTGGGAGCACGGACTGCCCCTGTCGGCGCACCAGACCTGGGTGACCAGTCGTTTCCACTTCCATCTTCTCGCTGCCGCCTCCGGAGGCAAGGGCATCGCGGTCGGCATGAAGAAGGGCTACTACGACGTCAAGCATGAGTCGGTTGCCGCCCTCGGCAGCGGCTGGGCGCTCGCGCTCGGTGACGACACGCCGTCCATGCCCTCCGAACGCGGGCAGCTGTCGGCGAACCTGCCGGCACTGGTTGCCGCCAAGCGGGCTGAAGCCGAACGGCTCTACCCGGCCGCCACCCCGGCGGCTCCAGTCCCCGCTGCTGCCGCCCGTTTCCTCGGGGGTTCGATCGGCGGGGTCCTGAAAAACAAGCTTGCCCGCTGAAAGACTGAATCCACTCCGTGCCTTCCTCCCTGCCTGAGCTCCTTCAGCTTGCCCAGCCGCTCCTCTTCCTGCTCATAGCGTTCTTCCTTCCCGGCACGCTCGCCCTGCTTCCCCTCCGGGTCGGCTGGCCGGCCGCGGTGGCGCTCGGGCCCGCCGTCACGCTCCTGCTGCTGGGCGTCGGAACCTTCGTCCTCGATGCCCTCGGAATCGGCTGGACGGCGGTTTCGGTCTCCCTGATGCTGCTCCTGCCCGTCGGAGCGGTATGGCTGGCGGGCCGGGGGATCCGGCTCGAGCGGCCTCTCCTGCCCCGGCCGAACGGGGCGGGGACCGAGAATCCATCGCCTGCGACGGCGACGGCGACCGTCAGGATCGCCGTCGGCGCCGGGCTCGCCGCCGCTGCGGCCCTGATCTCTGTGGCGGTGCTGCGCGGGATGGGCAGTTTGTCGACGGCGTCCCAGGGGTGGGATGCGGTGTTTCACGGCAACGCGGTGCGCTGGATCCAGGAATCGGGCCGGGCCACCCCATGGAGCATCAACCCCATCTATGGTGACGGCCCTGCGACGTTCTATCCATCCGGCTGGCACAGCGTTATCGCGCTCTATCCGGGGAACCTCGTGGAGGCCGCCAACGCGTCGGCGTTGGTTATCGGCGGACTGATCTGGCCGATCGGGCTGGCGTTCCTCGCGTCGGTGGTGTTTCCGCGCCATCCCGCGGTCTGGGCGCTCACCCCGGTGCTGGCCGCCTCGTTCGTCAGCTTCCCGTTCGGTCAGCTGCTGCGCAGTGGGCAGTGGCCCAATGGGCTTTCAACCGCCCTCACTCCGGTGGCACTGGCCATGATCCTGCTCCTCCTGAGGCGTCTGAGCCCCGGGCTGAACCCCCGCCCTGTCCGGCCGTTGAAGGATGTCCTCCTTGTCCTGATCCTCACCGGCGCGGTGGCCGGGGGAAGCGTTGTCGCCCACCCCACCGCCGTCTTCGCCCTAGTGGCGGGTGGTCTTCCCTTCCTGCTCGCCTGGGGGGTGCCTCTGTGCGTCCGGGCGTTCCGGCACCGGTGGCGGGCCGCCCTCCTTGGCACGGTCGGCGCCGCCGTCCTGGTGGGGGCGGCGCTCCTGGTGCTGAAGGACTCGCGGTTGCTGGCCGGGGTGATGAACTTTCCCCGGGGTGTGCGCGCCACCCCTCCCGATTCGCTCGCGTTGGCCTTCTTCGACCTGCCGCGCTTTCCGGTGGTCGTGGCTCCCACACCGGAGAACTTCAACCTTCTGGTCGGCCTTCTCGTGATCCTGGGCGCCATCGCGGCCCTGGTGCTGCGGACCGGGTGGCCGCTGGTGGTGTCGTGGCTGATCTTCGTGGGGCTCTACGTGCTGGCGGCGGGCCCGGAAAGCCCCCTGCGGTTCCTCACCGGGGTCTGGTACAAGGACACTCAGCGGATCGCGCCGTTAATCGCCCTGACAGCCAGCATTCTTGCCGCTTTCGGTCTGGCCGTGCTCGTCCGGGCCGCCGCCGGCCTCGTGACGCGTGTCCTGCGGGCAAGGATCGCCGCGCCTGACCGTTTCCGGTCGGCGCTGGCCGCCGGACTGGCCGTCGTGGCCGTGGTGGCGGTCTACCAGGGCTCCGGACACTTCCGCTCTGCGGACCGCGTCGCCGTAGCGGCCCACAACTACATCACCGCGGCGGAGCCGGGCATCTGGCTGCTCTCCTCGGGTGAGCAGGACTTCATCGAACGGGCCGGAGCGCTGCTCCCGGAGGACGCCGTCGTCATCGGTGACCCCTTCAATGGAGAAACCTACTTCTACACCCTCACCGGACGGCACGTGGTGTACTCGAGGCTCGGCTCGCCGGCGCCGACCGAGGCGAAGACCGTGCTGCGCATCGGATTCGACCGCCTGCACGACGACCCGGCGGTCTGCGCGGCCATCGAGGAGGTGGGAGCCACGCACTTCTACCAGGACCAGCCCGCGAGCGTCGACAGGGAGGTCTGGAAGGGCTTCTACGGCGTCGAGACCGCCAAGGGGTTTGAGCCGGTGCTCGTCGAGGGCGGCCGGGGCCTCTACGAAATCACCGTCTGCCGCTGAGCCGTTCAGCCGTCGGCCCAGCCGTTAAGGAACCGCTTAGGCGGTTGCCGCGCCCCCGCCGGTCCCGGAATACTTAAGGGACCGACGCGACCGAGACGCTTTCTGGGTGCGTGAAAGGCGGCGACGAAATGAACAGCAGGGCAGCCCGCGAGTACGAGCGCCGCATGCAGCGTGCCGCCGAGTACCGGGCGGCGCGGGAATCCGGTGATCCGCAGGGGTACCTCGCCCAACTGCGCAAGGAGGAGGCCGAAGCGGCCCAGCGCCGCCCGGTGTCCGACGATGAGGCTCTGGCCAAGCGGGCCCGGCACAAGGACGACGCCGCCCGGGCCGACTACCTCGTGCGCGAGGCGATGGCCCGCGGGGACTGGGACAACCTCAAGTACGCCGGAAAGCCGATCCCCGGACTGGGGGAGGGACACGACCCCGACTGGTGGGTCAAGGGCCTGATCGAGCGGGAAAACCTCACCGGACTGGGGCCGAAGGCCATCCTGTTGCGGACCGAGGACGAAGGCCTGGATAGCCGTCTCGACCACGTCTACACCGAGAAGCAGGTCCGGGACATCGTCGAAGACTTCAACCAGCGGGTCATCGAGGCGCGGCGCCAGCTCCTGGGCGGGCCGCCTGTCATCACCAAGGTGCGCGACGTCGAGGGCGAGGTGGAGCGGTGGCGCCAGCGGCGTACCGCAAAGGCGGCGCAGACCGCCAGGGACGAGGAGGCCACCGCAGAGGAGGCGGAGCGGCGCTCATGGTGGCAGCGGATGTGGAAGGGCACGGGCTGAGCGCGGGGTGCCTCGACCGATGGCGGCCTAGACGGTGCTCAGGAAGTCCTGAAGAATCTGCTGGCCCGTCCTCACGCCGTGCACCGAAACCCGCTCGTTGATCCCGTGCACACCGTCCGAGGTCCTGCCCTCCGGGTCGGCTCCCTGCGGTGAGAAGCCGTAGCAGGCAATGCCCAACGGGGTGAACGCCTTCGCATCGGTTCCACCGCCCATGCACCGCGGCACCACCACGGCGGCCGGGTCGTGCCGCTGCAGGGCCGCCCGCATGGCCTCGAACCAGGGCGAGTCGATCGGCGCCTGCACCGGCGGCTGGTGCGAAATGAACACCCGGGAGACCCGCGGACCCAGCAGGCCGTCAAGCACCGCCAGGGTTTCCTCCTCGGTGCCCGGCAGGCACCGCACGTCCAGTTCGGCATGGGCGATACCCGGAATGACATTGACCTTGTAGCCGGCATTGAGCACCGTGGGCGTCGACGAGCACCGGATGGTGGTCCGCGCGACGCCGCCGAGGTCGCCCATCCGCGCCACCGCCTCCTCGACGCCTTCCTCGGTGGTCAAATCTACCGAATGCCCAAGCGCTGCGTTCGTCTGCTCGAGGTACGCCCTCACGGTCGGCGTCAGCACGAGCGGCCAGGCATGCTCGGTGATCCGGTGCAGCGCCTCCAGCAGGTGGATGACGGCATTGTCGGCGTTCGGCCGCGAACCATGGCCGGACGTGCCCGTCGTCGTGATCCGCATGTGCATGGTGCCGCGCTCGGCGGCCGCCACGGGGTACAACCGCACCTCCTCCCCGGTGTCCGACGTGAGGAAGGTCGGTGCCCCGCCGGATTCCCCGATGGCTGCCTGGACCCCCTCGAACAGTTCCGGGTGTTCGGCCACGAGCCACAGGGCGCCGTAGTCGCCCTTGTCCTCCTCATCGGCGACGAAGGCGACGACGACGTCGCGCTGCGGGCCGGTGCCCTCCTCGGCCCAGGTCAGGAGGGTCGCCAGGGTCATGGCCACCATGTCCTTCATGTCGCTGGCGCCCCGGCCCCAGATGTACCCGTCGCGGATCTCTCCGGCGAACGGATCAACGCTCCACTGCTCCGGCTCGGCCGGAACGACGTCGAGATGGCCGTGGACGAGCAGTCCCGGCAGGGAACGGTCGGCGCCGGGCACGCGCACGACCACGGAGGCCCGCTCCGGGGTTGCCCCGAGGATCTGCGGCACGTAGCCGGCGTCGGTGAGGAGCCGGGCAATGAACTCGGCGGCACCGCGCTCACCTTCGCTCTTGCCCTCGCCGTAGTTGCTCGTGTCGAAGCGGATGAGTGCTGCGCACAACTCGGCCGTATCGATGCTGCCCATCTGTTCCTCCGGTGCTGGGGTGCCAAGGCGTAGAAATCCGCCTCGCCTTTCGACTGTACCGTGTGATCCAACACACCTTGGTAAGTGGTTTGCATCACATCAGCCTCCTGTGTAGCTTACTTACATCGGCCGCACAGCGTGGTGACGGCCGATACCCCAGACGGGTTCTTCTCTCACCGGAATCGGGTCCGCGGCGCTCTGCCCCGGCCACCCTGACCTGCTGGCAGGCTCAAGCGAAAGAGAAACGATGGCATCCAGGTCTCCTCTCCCCACCGACGGGCCGCTGCGCCCCTTCCCCCGAGGCGCCGGGCTCCGCCGCACCGCAGGAGCAGGGCTCCTCGCCGCGGCACTCGCCCTCACGCCCGGCGCACTGGCCCTTCCCGCGGCCACCGCCGGTGAAAAGGCGGAAGACACAACGCTGAAGCTCGCCCTCACCGGCGACATCGACTCCCTCAACCCCTTCACCGCCATCCTGGCGGCCAGCACCAACATCCTGCTGCTGCAGTACGAAGGCCTCGTCACCTACGGCCCGGAAAACAACGAGATCGTGCCGGCCCTGGCCGAGTCCTGGGAGACCTCCGAGGACGGCACCACCTGGACCTACACCATCGGCGAGGACCGCAAGTGGTCCGACGGGGAGCCCGTGACCGCCCAGGACGCCGCGTGGACCTTCAACGCGATCGCCGAGAACGACACCCTCAAGGCGGCCAACGGCACGCTCCTTGAGAACATCGACTCCGTCGAGGCCCCGGACGACCAGACCCTCGTCATCACACTCAACGAGGCGCAGGCACCGAACCCCGGCGCCGACCTCGCGATCGTGCCCGAGCACATCTGGTCCAAGGTCGAGGACCCCTCCACCTTCGAAAACTCCGAGAACGCCGTCGGCAGCGGCCCGTTCACCGTCGAAAGCTACAGCCCGAGCTCAGGCGTGCGCATGAAGGCCAACCCCAACTACTGGCGGGGCAAGGCCAAGGTCGACGCCGTCACCTACGTGCCCTACCGCAACAGCGACGCCGCCGTGCAGGCACTGCTCAACGGCGAACTCGACATCGTCGGTGACCTCACCCCGGCGCAGTACAAGGCCCTCGAATCCGAGGAGAACATCACCGTCAACTCCGGCGCCGGACGGCGCTACCAGGCGCTGAACATCAACTCGGGCACGATCAACTCCGAGGGCAAGCTGATGGGCGACGGCAACCCCGCCCTGCAGGACATCGAACTGCGCAAGGCCATCGCCCACGCCATCGACAGCAAGACCCTGCTGGAGAAGGTCCTCGAAGGCCTCGGCGAACAGGCCACCGGCGAGATCCCCGCCGTGTACCCGCTGTACCACTGGGACACCGACGAGGAACTGCCCTACAGCTACGACCCCGAGGAAGCCAACCGGATCCTCGACGAGGCCGGTTACAAGACGGGCCCGGACGGCATCCGCCTGGACAAGGAGGGCAACCCGCTGAAGTTCCGCCTCGCCGGCAGCAACAGCAAGCCCACCCACGCCCAGATGGCCGACTACGTGGTGCCGTGGCTGAAGGAGATCGGCATCGAAGCCACCACCGAGATCAAGGCCTCCGGCCAGCTGAACGACGACTCGATCCTCGGCAACTACGACATGTACTTCACCGGATGGGGCATCGGGCCCGACCCCGACTTCCAGCTCTCCATCAACCAGTGCTCCTCGCGCCCGAACGCCGACGGCACCGGCGCCACCAACGAATCCAACTGGTGCTCCGAGGAGTTCGACGCCATCTACAAGGAACAGCACACCGAGCTCGACCAGGAACGCCGCAGCGAACTCGTGGTCGAGGCCCAGAAGCTGATCTACGACGCCGCCGTGAACCACGTCCTGTTCTACGCCGACTCCCTCGAGGCCTACCGGTCCGACAAGTTCGAACCGTTCACCACCCAGCCCAAGGAGGGCGGGGTCATCCTGGCCCAGAACGGCCCTTGGGCGTCTACAGCGCGACGCCGGCCGGCGAGCTCGAAGCGGCCGGGGCGACCAGCGAGGCCAACCCCGCAGCGGTCATCGTCCCCGTCGTCGGAGTGCTCGTCGTCGGTGGGCTCGCGGCGTTCTTCCTGGCCAAGCGCCGCCGCGCCACCGCGGACGACCGGCAGTAACCGATGTCCAACGCGCTGAGTGCCGGCGACCTCGTCCCGGGGGAGCCGGCACTGGATGAACCACCCCGGGCGTCGTCATGGCTGCGCTACGCCGCCCTGAAGGCCGGCGGCGCCGTGGTCTCCCTGATCATGGTCGTGCTGCTCGGGTTCTTCGCCTTCCGCATCCTGCCCGGCGACCCCGTCCGCTCCCTGGCGGAAGGGCGCCGGGTCAGCGCCGAACAGATGGAACTGCTGCGTGAGCAACTCGGGTTCAACGACCCGCTGCTCACGCAGTTCCTGCGCTACCTCGCCGACCTCGCGCAGGGCCGGCTCGGCTACTCCTACACCTACAGCGAGCCGGTCCTGAACCTGATCCTTGACCGGCTCGGCCCGACCCTCCTGCTCACCGGCACCGCAGCGCTCATCTCGGTGGTCCTGGGACTGTGGCTGGGGCAGCGGGCGGCCTGGCGCCGCGGCAGCCTCTTCGACAAGACCCAGACCGGCCTGGCGCTGGTGTTCTGGTCGGTGCCCACCTTCTGGCTCGGCCTGATCCTGCTGCTGGTCTTCGGCGGCGGCCTCCACTGGTTCCCCACCGGCGGGCTGGTCACGGCCGGCACCACCGCCACCGGGTTCCCGCTGCTCTGGGACATCGCCCGGCACATGGTCCTGCCGGTGGTCACCATGGTCGCCGTGGTCTACGCCCAGTACCTGATGGTCATGCGCGCCTCCCTGCTCGAGGAGATGACCTCGGACTACCTCCAGACCGCCCGCGCCAAGGGCCTGCGGGAGGATCTGGTGCGCCGCCGCCACGCGGTGCCCAACGCGCTGCTGCCCACCGTGACCCTGATCTTCCTCACCCTCGGCGGGCTCGTCGGGGGAGCGGTGACCGTCGAAACGGTGTTTTCCTGGCCGGGCCTCGGGCTGCTGACCTTCCAGGCCCTCTCCGCGCCGGACTTCCCGCTGCTGCAGGGCACCTTCGTCGTCTTCTCCTCGATTGTGATCGTCATGAACTTCCTCGCCGACCTGCTCTACCGCTTCCTCGACCCCAGGCTGCGTGCAGCATGAGCACATCAACCGGCTCCGCGGGCACCCGCCGTGTCAACGTCGCGGCGGCGCGGCGCCGCCAGGGGCTGGCCGACGGCTGGAAGGAGTTCGCCAGCAACCGGGCCGGCCTGGCCGGGCTGATCATCCTGCTGGCAGTCATCGCGCTGGCCGCCGTCATCCCGCTGTTCGCCCCCGCGAGCGTCCTCGACGTCACCCAGGTCACCGCCGGACGCAACGAACCGCCAAGCCTCGCGAACCCGCTGGGCACCGACCCCGCCGGGCGGTCGGTGCTCGCCCTGCTGATCTGGGGCGCCCGGATCTCCCTGGTGGTCGGCTTCGCCGCCACCCTGGTCTCCATGGGCATCGGCACGGTGATGGGCATGGCCGCCGGCCACTTCACGGGCGCCACCCAGGCGGTCCTGATGCGGCTGATCGACTTCTTCCTCGTGGTGCCCGGACTGGTGCTGGCCATCGTGCTCTCAAGCATCATCGGGCCCGGCGTCGCCACCATCGTCGTCGCCATCGGCGTGACGTCCTGGGCCGGCACCGCCCGGCTGGTCCGCTCCCAGACCCTCACCGTCGAGGCCCGCCCCTACATCGAACGGGCCTGGGCGCTGGGCGCCTCGGACGCGCACGTCATCGGCCGGCACGTCCTTCCCGCCGTCATGCCGCTCGTGCTGGCCAACACCACGCTCACCGTCGGCTCCGCCATCATCGCCGAGTCGACGCTGGCCTTCCTCGGCCTCGGCGATCCCAGCAGCGTTTCCTGGGGCGGCATGCTCAAGTCCGCCCTCGACACCGGCGCCGCCACCGGCGGCTACTGGTGGTACGTGCTGCCGCCGGGCCTCGCCATCGTTCTCGTGGTGCTGTCCTTCACCCTCGTCGGGCGCGCCCTCGAATCCGTCATCAACCCCACACTGCGAGGACGCTAATGGCCCGCCTGCAACTGAAGGACCTGCGCATCACCTACACGACGCAGACCGAGGGTGGGCGCGGCACCGTGACCGCCGTCGACGGCGTCAACCTCACCGTCGAGCCCGGCGCCACCGTCGGCATCGCGGGGGAGTCAGGCTGCGGCAAGTCGACCCTCGCCGTGTCGGTGCTGCGCCTGCTGCCCGCCAACGCCACCATCGAGGGCTCGATCCTCCTGGGCGAGGACGACATCTCCACGCTCAGCTGGGGCCGGCTCCGCTCGGTGCGCTGGACCGAGGCCGCCATCGTCTTCCAGGGCGCCATGCACTCCCTGAACCCGGTGCGGAAGGTCCGCGACCAGATCGCCGAGGCCCTGCAGATCCACGCCACCGGCGACGGCGCAAAGTATCGGAACGAAGCGGCGCGCACCGCCCGCGTCAACGAACTCCTCGAACAGGTCGGGCTGCCGGTAGCCAAGGGGCTGTCCTACCCGCACGAACTCTCGGGCGGGCAGAAGCAGCGCATCATGATGGCCATGGCCCTGGCGTGCGAACCGGAGGTGCTGATCGCCGATGAGCCGACGACGGCCCTCGACGTCGTGGTGCAGGCGCAGGTCCTCGACCTGCTCACCTCCCTGGTCCGCGACCGCGGCCTGTCACTGATCATGATCAGCCACGACCTCTCCGTGCTCGCCGCCACCTGTGAACGCATCGTGGTGATGCAGGCCGGCCGGATCGTCGAGGACGGCCCGTCCGCGGAGGTGATGCGCAATCCGCAGCACCCGCACACCGCCGCCCTGGCCTCGGCGTTCCCCATCATCGGCGACCCTGCCTCCCGGCTCCGGCTGCCCACCTACGCCGCGCCGAACGCGCCCACGGCGCACGACGCCGACCGGCACAACGACGGCGCCCGGTCCGACGGCGCCTCAGCCCGCACGGGCTCCGGCCGCCGTGCCGCCGCGCCGATGGCGGATCCCTCCGCTCCCAGGGCGGGTTCCCCGGTGCCGGTTCTGCCAGTTCCTGCAGCCGGAGCGGTAACCGGTCCAACGCCGGTGCTTGAGGCCCGCAACCTCTCGGTGCGGTTCGGCCGCAGTGCCACCAACGCCGTCGACTCGGTGAACCTCACCTGCAACGCCGGGGAGATCGTCGCTCTGGTGGGCCAGTCCGGCTCCGGCAAGACCACCCTGGCCCGGACCCTGCTCGGGCTGCAGAAGCCCACGGCCGGCGAGGTGCTCTTCCGCGGCGAACCGCTGGTGCACCGGCGCAAAGCGCTCAAGGCGTACCGCCGGGCGGTCCAGTTCGTGCTGCAGGATCCCACCGCCGCCCTCAACCCGAAGCATTCGGTGTACGAGGCGGTGGCGGAGGGCCCGCGCCTCCATCACCTCGACGGCGACGAACGCGAGCTCGTCGCCGCGGCGCTGGCCAAGGCCGAACTGAACCCGCCGCAGAAGTACTTCACCGCCATCCCGCAGGAGCTCTCCGGCGGCCAGCGGCAGCGCGTCGTCATCGCCGGGGCCCTCGCCCTCGACCCGGAGTTCCTCGTCGCCGACGAACCCGTCGCGAGCCTTGACGCGTCGGTGCGCGCCGGGGTCCTGGCCCTGTTCCTGCGGCTTCGATGCGAACTCGGCCTCGGCGCCCTGGTGATCACCCACGACCTCGGGCTGGCGTGGAACATCGCCGACCGGGTGGTGGTGATGTACGAAGGGCGGATCGTCGAGGAAGGGCGCGTCGAGGACGTGCTGCTCAACCCGCAGCACGAGTACACCCGCAAGCTCCTGAGCGTCGTTCCGACCAGCACGGGCACCCCCGGGCTGTCGGTGCAGCCCGAGGCCGCCCGGTGACCGGCGGTCCGGCCGCCCCGCAGGGGCCGCGGCCCGAACTGCGTCCGCTGCAGGCGGGGGACCGGGTGGGACTGGTCTCGCCGTCGGGCCCCGCGGACGCCGGGAAGATCGACAGGGCGATCCGGCTGCTCGAGGAGTGGGGGCTCGAACCGGTGCTCGGCCGGCACGCCCGCGACGTGCACCCGCGCGCGCCCTACCTCGCCGGCTCCGACGCCGACCGCGCCGCCGACCTCCAGGACCTGGTCTGCGACGACAGCATCGCCGCGGTGGTCTGCCTGCGCGGCGGCTACGGCGCCGTCCGGCTCCTGGACCTGCTCGACGCCGGGAAGCTCCGCTCCGCCCGGCCCAAAGCGCTGATCGGGTCCTCCGACATCACCGCCCTGCACGAGTACTGGGCCGACCACCTCGGCCTGGCCACCTGGTTCACCCCGATGCCGGCCACGGATGCCCTGCTGGAGGATCCCGCCGCCCGCGACGGGATGCGCGAGGCCCTGTTCACCCCGTACACGGGCCGGACCATGACCGGTTCCGCGGCCCACACCCTCGTTCCGGGCACAGCCACAGGGACCCTCACCGGCGGCAACCTCAGCCTGCTCGCCATGACCCTGGGCGCCCGCGGCCGGTCCGCACCTTCGAACGAGGGCCGCATCGGGCTGCTCGAAGATGTCAGCGAGGACATCTACAAGCTCGACGGGCTCCTGACCTCCCTCCTGCGTGCGGGCTGGTTCGACGGACTGGCGGGGCTCGCGCTGGGCTCGTGGAGCCAGTGCGGTGAACCGCACGAAGTGAGGGCGCTCGTTGAGGAACTCCTTGTTCCCCTCGGCATCCCGCTCGTCGAGGAACTCGGCTTCGGGCACGGCCCGGCCGCCCTCAGCGTTCCCCTCGGTGTGCCCGCCACCCTCACCGCCGACGAAAGCCCACGCCTTGTCCTCTCCTGAGACCCCCTTCCCCTCCCAGCCGCAGGCCAAAGACTCCCTCGATGAGGAGCTCCAACGGATCCTCACCGAGGAGGTCGGCGCCGGTGCGGCGCCGTCGGCGGTCGCCGCCGTCGACGTCGGGGGCCGCACCAGCGGTCCGATCGCCGTCGGCAGCGCCGTCGCGTTCGGTGACGGCGGCGCCGCCCTCGCACCCGCGGACCGCGTGCCGGCGCGGCCGGAGACCGTCTACGACCTCGCCTCGGTGACCAAGATCGTCAGCACCGTGGCAGCACTGGCCCTCGTGGCAGACGGGGTGCTCGACCTCGACGAGCCGGTCGGCCGCCACCTGCCGACCTTCCGGTACGGCGACCGCGCTTCGATCACCCTGCGCCATCTGCTCACCCATACCTCTGGGCTGCCCGGCACCTGGGAGGGATGGCGCACGCTCCCGGCCGGAACCGACCGGGCCGGCCGGCTCGAAGACCTGCTCTCGCGCCCCCTGGCCACCGCGCCGGGCACTGAGTTCACCTACTCCTGCGTCGGATTCAACACCGCGATGGCCCTCGCAGAAACCGCCTCCGGGCGGGAATGGGCGGAGCTCGTGGAGGAGAAGGTGCTCGCCCCGCTGCGGCACCTCGATCCCCGGACGGCCGCGCTGACCTACCGGCCCCGGCCCGAAGATACCGCGGCGACCGAGTACCAGCCGGATACCGGCAGGGGAATGGTGCGGGGAGAGGTTCACGACGAAAGCGCCTGGTTCCTCGGCGGGGCCGTGGCCAACGCGGGCCTCTTCGGGACCGCCGAAGCGGTGCTGGGGCTCGGGAACGTGCTCCGCGACCGGCCGGAAGCGCTGCTTCCGCCGGAGCTGGCCGACGGGCTGTGGACCGACCAGATGCCCCGCATGCTGGGCGCGCAGCGCGCCGCCGACCCCGAGATCGGCTGGCACGCCCTCGGCCTGCGCATCGGGCAGCCCGACTGGATGGGCACCGCCGGCGGACGGGCCCGCGGGCACAACGGCTTCACCGGCACGTCGCTGATAATGGACCGGACCCGCGCCGTGACGGTGGTGCTGCTGACCAACCGCGTGCATCCGCACCGGCTCCACAACGCCATGGGCCCGTTCCGCGTCCGCGTCGCCGACGCGGCCTACTCCCGCGCCGCCCGGGAAGTGACGGCATGAGCATCGTCTCGGATTACAGCGACGGCGTCCCCTCCATCTCCTACTGCCTGACCACCTTCGACGGGGAGGTCATCGCCGAAAGCGGTGCCGACACCCCCGTCTACGCTGCGAGCACAATCAAGCTGGCGGTGCTCATCGCCGCCCTGCGTGCCGTGGACGACGGGAAGCTGCGGCTCAGCCAGCAGCTTTCCTCACGGCTGACCTTTCGCTCCTCCGCGCCAGGCGGCGGCACCTTCAGCTTCGAGACCGACCCCGACGAAACCGACGACGGCATGCCTCCCGCCGGCCGGCCCGTCTCGCTGCGCGAGGTGCTGCGCCGGATGATCGTCGTCTCGTCCAACGAAGCGACCAATATGGTCGTTGAACTGGTCGGCCTCGACGCCGTCCGGGCAGCGCTCGCGGTATGCGGGGCGTCGTCGTCGAAGATGGAGCGGCTGTTCGGTGACCTCGAGGGGCTGGCGGCGGGGCTGACGCAGCAGACGACCGCCCGGGACCTGACGGCCATCATGAGTGCCATCGTCACGGGCCGAGCCGCGGGCCGGTCGAGCACGCGGTTCATGGTCGAACTGCTGCGGGCGCAGGAGTACAGCCTGATCGGGCCGGCGCTTCCCGCAGAGGCGCGGTGGGGTTCGAAGTCCGGGTGGGTCACCGGAATCCGCCACGATGTCGCCTTCGTGCAGCCCTACGGCGGGACGGACCCGATGGGCGGCTTCATCCTCGCCGTCTGCACCCGCGCGTACGGCGAGGCTGAGGCGACGACAGCGATCGGCGCGCTGTCCCGGCTGGCCTGGGACCTGTCCCGCACGCGCCCCGGAGGACTCCACTACGTGCTTGAGGGCCCCGTCGAGGAGTGGGCGACCGGCTGAGGTGGATGGTCATGCGCCACGTGGAGTCGCTGGCGGCGTGGAGGGAATCGTAAGGACAAGCTTTCCCCTGACACCTCCACCCTCGCTCACGCGGTGGGCCCTCGCCACCTCCTGGATGGGAAGCGTCTCCTGAATGACCGGGCGGAAGGAACCGTCCTCGATCCAGCCACGCAGCAAGACCAGGTCCCCGCCGGAGGGCCGGACGAGGAATCCCCGGACGGCGGCTCCCGGGAGCAGCCTCGACAGAGCCGCGATGAGCGGATTGCCGGTGCCCGGGTTCACCGTCACCGCGGTGCCCTCCCGCCGGACGAGCGGGCGCAATGCGCGGGCCGACAGCTTCCCGGAGGCATCGAACACCAGATCGAACCGTCTGCCGCGGAGGCTTTCCCGCCAACGGATCCGGTTGACGACTTCGTGCGCCCCGAGTCCGCGCACGAAGCCCAGCTGATCGGGCGTGGTCGCCGCGGTGACCTCGGCGCCCAGCCGGGCCGCGACCTGCACCGCCGCGGTTCCCACCCCGCCGGCGGCGCCGAAGACGAGCACCCGGTCACCCGCACCCATACCCCCGACGTCGCGGAGTCCCTGCAGGGCCGTCAGTGCGACGAGCGGGACGGCGGCTGCCTCCTGCAGCGAAAGGGACGACGGCGCCCGGGCCACGGCGGACTCGTCAACGGCGACGTAACGTGAATAGCCGCCGGCGGTCTTGCCGGGAAGGGCTGCGAAGACGGGGTCACCGACGCTGAAGCGTCCGGAACCGGAGTCCGTCGCGGCGACGACGCCGGCCACGTCGAGGCCGGGCACGAACGGCAGCTTCAGCCGGATCAGCAGCCGGAACCGTCCTGCCCGGAAATAGGTGTCCGCGGGGTTAACGCTTGTCGCGGCCACCTCGATGAGCACCTGGCCCGGGCCCGCGGACGGCATCGGCACCGGAATCTCCTGGAGGACGTCGGGCCCTCCGTACCGGCGGAATCCCCAGGCCCGGGTCGTTCTGCCGACTTCCGTTAGGGGTTTACGCATGAGCCGTCCTCCGGATTTGTACGATGCGGCCGGCGCCGTAGGCGGCGGTCAGCATCAGGGTGCCAAGGAAGGTCATCAGGAGGCAGGCCGCCTTGGCATAGACCAGCACAAGGCCCGCCGTGACCAGTCCCAGTGCTTCGGAAGAGCTGCTCGATGCCAGGGCCGAGACAAAGAAGAGGTTCTCTCCGATATCGAAGACGCCGACGCCAAACGGAACCAGGAGCAGCGGACTGCGGGCGAGCCGTTGGCTCCGGGGCCAGGGGCTGCGCGCAAGGAGGAAAGCCCAAAGCAGCGCGTACGAGCCGAAGGACAGCAGCGGAACAACACTGTCCAGGGCGAAGAAGGTCCAGTAGAGAGCCTGTGCCTCCGTCCCATACCCCTGCAGCAGTTCCAATGCCTCCCGGGGTGCCAGGACTCCCCGGACGTTCTCGAGGTCAAGGAGCGGAGCTCCCGCCACCCGCTGAAAGGAGCCGCCGAACGCCCTGAGCGTCAGGGTCCAGAAGACGTTGAGAAAGATCACCAGAAGAACGAGGGCAAGCGGGTGAAGCGCGAGTCCGCACTGCCGTAGCCAGACAAGAAAGGGTTTCATCATCGATCCCTCGCGTTGGGCACTTTAACTTCGGAAAACAAGTATTTCTATTTCCGTACTATACGTCAAGTAGTCTAAGGAGATGAAGAAGTCCCCTGGCCCGGATGCCTACGGAAGTGCCACCTCAGAGGGACTGGAGGCCCACCAGCTGTCCTCCGCGCTGAGGGAACTGCATCGACGCTTCAGCGACTTCGAGTCCGAGACCGCACGCCGCATGGGGCTGCGGGCACCAGACTTCAGTGCGATGGAGCATATCCTCGAGGCCGACGGGGGAATGGGGCCGGCGCAGCTCAGCGCGCGGCTGGGCCTCGCGCCGGGGTCAACGACGGAGCTCGTTGACCGGCTGGAACGGGTGGGCCATCTGGAGCGCGTCCGGGATGCCAGGGATCGGCGCCGCGTAAACCTGCAGGCCACGCCGGAGAGCGTCGCCGCCATCCTGGCTCACATCGTCCCGGTGGTCGAGCAGCTGGACGACCTAGCCGAGGAATTCACGGACGACGAGCAGGAGGTAATTTCCCGGTATCTGGCCGGGGCAGGGGAGAGGGTGCAGAGGTTTCTGGAGACCGGCCGGCCTCAAACCGGGCGCTGAATGCCAAGTGAAGACGGGCACCACCGGGGCAAAGGAGTGTGAACCTGTTCCGGTTGCTGCCGGCTATGCTGCCGGCTCGGCCTTGGAGTCCCGCAGGACGGGCAGGACGTGTTCGCCCAGCACGTCGAGGTGCTCGTGCAGGAGCTGCTCGCTCTGGGCATGAACAGGTTGTTCACGAAGAAGCCGTCACCGTACCGGGCGGACTGCTCGGCGATTTCGGGGCTGCGGATGGAACCGTGCCAGACGAACGGCGGGGTGCCGTTCAGCGGTCGGGGAGTGGCGGTGAAGTGGCGCAGCGGAGTCCTGTACCTCCCACCCCAGGTCACCTCGTCCTCGCGCCAGAGACGGTGCAGCAAGGCGCAGCCGGTGCCGTGGCCTGCCCACCGCCGAGCGGTGGGCAGGCCGTACCTGTGCTGGCTGGCGTAGTGGGCCGGGCACTACAACTTCGGTGCCCGGCCCAAAGCCATCACAGGTTAAGTCAGGCTCCGCAGATCATCGGTCGAAACTGCTGAAGCACTTAGGCGACGGCGACCTCGGCGCGCAGCGGCTCGAGTGCCTTCGACCAAGCCTCGAGCTGGTTGAACATGTTCTCCAGGGCAGCAACCTGGTGGTCGCCCGGCTTCAGGACCGAGAAGTTCTCGAAATCGGTGAACAGCGACAGGGCTGCCTGGTCGCGGACCGTGGCCATCTGCAGTTCAGCGGCGACGAGACGGAGGTGCTCAACCGCGCGCACGCCTCCAACGGAGCCGTAGCTGACGAATCCGGCGGCCTTGTTGTTCCACTCGGCGGACAGGAAGTCGATGGCGTTCTTCAGGACACCCGAGGTCGAGTGGTTGTACTCGGGGGTGACGAAGACGAAGCCGTCGAATTCGGCGATCTTCGCTGCCCATTCCTTGGTGTGGTCCTGCGAGTACTGGCCCATCAGTGGGGGCATCGGCTCGTCGAAGTGAGGCAGCGGGTAGTCCCGGAGGTCGACGATCTCGTAGGTGGCAGCGTCGCGGGCTGCAGCCTTCTCGAAGACCCAGTTGGCGACAGCTTCGCCGTTGCGCCCGGGGCGCGTGCTTCCAAGGATGATTGCGATCTTAGTCATAGTGTTCCCTTCCAGGACCAGTTGTTCGTGTGCTTGTTCAGCAAGATCTACAACCCGCCCGGAATCGGCAATATTTCCGCTTTCGACACGCACTTTAAAGTGCGTTGTGATACGCACCTTAAAGTGCGTTACGCACCTTAAAATAAGAAGGATTCGAATGTTGCACCTGTAGGTGTCGGCACGAGAGCCGCGTGAGAACCGCGTTGCGACCCCAGATTCCGGGCCTTCTCGACCCTTCGGCGGCGCCTGCTGGCGCGCGCCCGATCGGCTGGCCGCTGAAAGGAATTCCCAGCCACATATGCAGCGTATTTGCGTGCTGAAACGCTTTTGCCGTCTCCGGCTTCGAAACGCCGGAAAGTCAGTAATTGTCCCAGCCGGGGTTTGGGAAAAACCCCGGTGCGCAATTCGCAATTCGAATTTGCGCCGATGGCACCGTGCTGTTGATTCTCTAAGGCGGAACTCCGGTGGTGTTGGGACTGCGAAGGGCGGACCCGGCTTTCACACAGGATGGTCGGGCATAATTGGAGGGCGCGATCCCGCGGGCGGAGTCCCAGCCCGGGCTGCGGGACGGGCGCCCACATGCTGCTGTGGCAGGAGGCCCGCTCTGGCCGCCGGCCCCGAAACCCAGCATTGGGCGAATGATGGTCAACAGGATCCGGAGAATCGACAATCATGAAATTAGCTGCGGTCGAGCAGGAACAGGTCATCTGCGACAAGGAAGCAGAGACGATCGCCTTTGTGCGGGAAATCGTCAGTCGATTGGGCGACAAATGGTCGATGGCGGCACTCGACCAGCTCGCCGGCGGGCCGGTGAGGTTCACCGCACTGCAGGCGGCCCTTCCGCCCATTTCCCACCGGGTGCTGACGGCGACACTTCGGACCCTCGAGAAGGACGGAATGGTGACCCGCACCTCGTACCCGGAGATGCCCCCGAGGGTTGAATACGCGCTGACCCCACTGGGTGCGGGCTTCCTGCGTCAGGCGATGCCGCTCGTGGGTTGGGCCCAGGAGCATCGGGCGGAAATCGAGGCGAACCGGTCGGCGTCGGCTGCGGTCAGCGCTGCGGCTGTGGCTTCCGCAACCGCGTGATTCCCGTGCCCGGCGCATCGTCCAGGACGATGGTGCTGCCCGAATAGCGGGAGCCGCCCTCCACGGGTGACTCCCGAAGCCACAGGCCGCCGTCGAGGTCCTGCGGAACCTCCGCCCTGGACTCGGAGGCCAGGGCCGATGCGAAGGCGGCGGCCGCGCCGATGCCGACGCCGCTTTCCATCATGCAGCCCACGAGCACTCCGATGCCGGCAGCCTTCGCCGTGGCGGCAAGTTCCATTGCCGGGGTGAGCCCGCCTGTCTTGGCGAGCTTGATGTTGACCATTGCCGCCGCGCCCGCGTCGATCAGCCGGTGGAGGTCCTTAACGGTCCAGACGGATTCGTCGGCGAGAATGGGGGTCCGCACGTTGGAGGTGACGCGGGCGAGTCCGTCCCAATCGCCGGCCGGAACCGGCTGCTCCACGAGTTCAAGGTCGACCCCGTCATCCTCAAGGGCCGTAATGAACCGGATCGCCTCGTCGGCGGTAAAGGCTTGATTGGCGTCGATGCGCACCCGGGCGTCGACGCCCACGGCGTCCCGCACAGCCCGGAGCTTCGCCACCGGGTCACCGTGCGCATCCAGCTTGACCTTCACGCAGTCGAACCCAGCGGCCCGATGGGCGGCGGCGGCCCGGGCGAGGGCCGCGGGTCCGTCCACGGAGAGCGTCATGTCGGTGAGGATGCGGTTGTGCCGGCCACCCAGGTAGCGGTACAGCGGCAGCCCTGCGCGGCGAGCCGCGAGGTCGTGCAGCGCGCAGTCCACGGCCATGCGGGCAGCACTTCGTTCCGCCGATCCGGCAATCCTGGAAAGCGCGGCGGAGAGATCATCCGATCCGTCGTCGGACTCCAGATGGGTCTGCAGCGGGCCGTGCACCGAGGCGATGACGCCGGCCGTCGTCGCGCCCGTCACCGCACTGATCGGGGCTTCCCCCCAGCCCGAGCGCCCGTCGGCGTCCCGCACCTCAACCAGCACCGATTCGAGGACCGTCGTGCGGCGGACTGCGGTGATGAACGGCCGAACGAGGGGGACGGTGACGGCGTGAGCGGAGAGGAGGAGCTTGCGGCCGTCCCTGCCCGAGGGGCGGGCTGACCCGTTGTCCTTCATCTTTCCACCCAATGCAGCGGCCTCCCGTATGTAGGTCACTTACGATACCTTTTACATGGTTGTAACTGACTGACTTTTTTCCCTTCGACCGGCTTCCGAAAGCGGCAGATGAGCATCCAATCGGCAATTCAGGCGCAGCTGCCCACGCTTCCCCCTTCCGCGCGGCGGGTGGCTGAGGAAATCCTCGCCGATCCGGAGACGGTGCTGCGCCACACCATTTCGGAGCTGGCGCATATCTGCAGCACCTCCGAACCGTCAGTGGTGCGCTTCTGCCGGGCCGTCGGCTACGCGGGTTACGCCCAGCTGCGGCTTTCGATGGCCACCGAAATCGGCCGCGAGACCGCTCAGTTCGGTGACACCAAACGATTCGGTGCGGACATCAGCCCCGACGACTCCCTTGCGGACACTGTCGCCAAGATCGCCTTCGCGGAAACCCTGGGCATTGAAGAGACCCTGTCCCACCTGAACATCGACCAGCTGCGCAGCGCCGTCGAGAGCATCAGCACGGCGCGCCAGATCCTCGTCTACGGAGTCGGCGCCGGAGCCGTCGTCGCCGACGACCTCCAGCACAAGCTGTTCCGGATCCGCCGGATGGTCCATTCCTTCGACGATCCCCACGACGCCCTCATGGGGGCATCTTTGATGAGCGCCGGCGACGTCGCCGTCGCCTTCTCCCACAGCGGCAGGACCGCCGAGACCCTCGAGTTCGTTGAGCGGGCCCGGGAGGCGGGGGCAACGACCATCGGCATCACCAACGGGGCAGGGTCACCACTCGCCGAGGCCGCAGACCTGTGCCTGCTCACGATGGTCCGTGAGACCGCTTTCCGCTCCGGTGCCATGGCGTCGCGGATTGCCCAGCTCGCCGTGGTTGACTGCATCTTCGTGGGCGTGGCGCAGAGCAGCTACGACGCAACGGTGGATGCGCTGGAGACGACGCGGGCGGCGATCACGAACCGGAAGCAGCGCTGACCGGACCCCGGCCGCTGACTCACCGGAGGAGGCGGAGGAGGAAGTCCACGGTCCGCTCCGGCTGGTCCCAGTGCGGAAAGTGCCCGCAGTTCTCGAACCATTCGAGGGTGGCCCCAGGGTAGAGGGTCATGGCCAGGGCGGCTTCACTGGGCAGGGTCACCCGGTCCTGGCGTCCCCAACCGAAGGCGAGCCTACCCTTGAGCGTCCCTCCGGGGGCGCCGGACTGATTGGGCCCGTAGGAGAGCGCCCTGCGGGCGTCGTCGAGGCTGGGGGAGGTGGCAAACCCGCGCAGCTCCGTGAGGACGAGCTGCGGGTCGAGCCGCCACGGCCGGGCCGAAAACTGGGCCAACAGTGCCGTGCGTCCGGCAGCATGCCGTGTCAGGAAGGGGAGCGCCGGCTGGATGCGTCGCACGAGTCCGATGGAGGCCGTGATGCTCGCCGTGAAGATCGCGCGTTGCCGGTGGTTCCAAAATCCGCCCGGGCTGAGCGCGACGGCGGTGCCGGGATATCCCCGTCGTGCCAGTTCGACCACCATCCGGGCACCCATGGAACTGCCGACGACATCGGCATCGGCGAGGCCCTGCTCCACAAGGTAGTCCTGCAGTGCATCCGTGAGGGTCGCAATGGTCACCTCGCCGGAGAGGGGAGCGCTGAGACCGAAGCCGGGCAGGTCGACCGCCACGACCTCGCGCTCGAGGGCGAGGGCGGGAACCACGGGATCCCAGTTGCGGAGGCTCGAGCCCAGGCCGTGCACCAGGACCAGTGGCCTGCCGGAGCCTGACCGCTCGGTGTTGAGGGCCGGGGAGACCACCTAGGAGGCTTCCGGCGGCAGGGCCTCGTGGTGTTTCCGACCCTGCGTCCTGCGGTCTTCCTTCATTTCGGCCTCGAAGAGATGGCGTTTCCCGTCGGCGAGCTTGTCCCTGGCCAGCTTCTCGAGCGCCTTGAACTCGGCGTAGTAGTGATCGTCATAGTCCTCGACGATCTGGAACGTCCAGCGGCCCTCGATCACATTTCGGCCCACGAGGTCCTTGTTGAGCGTCTCGGCGAGGTCTGCGTGGCCGGCCGTGCGGAGCAGTTCGACCGCCTCACCCAGGGCCAGGTCCGCTTTGCCCGTAAGGCGGTGAAAGCCGTAGAGGTAGCCCCGGGCATGTTCCACCACCTCGAGGGCCTCGGAGAGCTTGCCCAGGGCCTCGACGGTGGCGTCGTCGACTCCTTCCGGGCGCTGGTGGTTCGCGTCGGGTCCGTTCTCAGCAGAGTTGGTCATGGTGCTTACCCTAAACGGAACCCGCGCGGGGCATGGAGCACTTTCTGCCCCGGGCCGGGTTCGCGCCGAAGGCCGGGGTCCTCAGCCCCCGCCCAGGATCCACCGCAGCGTGTCGGCATTGCGCACCGCGTTGCCGCCGCCGTCGTTGTTGAAGTACACGAACACGTCCTTCCCGGCACCCTGCCACTCACGGATCCGGTCCGCCCACCAATGCAGATCCGCATCGGAATAGGACCCGCCGTACAGATGATGGGTATCCGGGCCATGCATCCGCAGGTACACGAACGGCGCGGTGGCACGCAGGACGCACGGCAGGTTGGCGCCGCTCATCACGCAGTAGGCCGCACCGTGCCGTTCGAGCAGCGCATAGACCTCCTCCGTCTCCCAGCTCGGGTGCCGGAACTCAACGGCAACCCGGATCCAGTTCGGCAGCAGAGCCAGGAAGTAGTCGAGCCGGGCATCATCGCGCTGCATCGCGGGCGGCAGCTGGACCAGGAGGACGGCCCGCTTGTCGCCCAGCTCGTGCCAGCACCGGATGATGCGCTCGACCCACACCTCCGGCGCGTACAGCTTCTTGGCGTGGGTGAGCCCCCGCGGGGCCTTGACCGAGAACAGGAATCCGGGCGGAAGGCGCTCCCGCCAGCCGCCGAAGGTCGACTCGCGGGGCCACCGGTAGAAACTGGCGTTCAGCTCGACGGTGCTGAACCGCTCGTAGTAGTACTGCAGCCTCCGGGCGCTCGGCGTGCCTGCGGGGTAGAGCACATCGTTCCAGTGGTCGTAGCTCCACCCGGAGGTGCCGATGGAAACGCTCAAAACCAGGCTCCGCCCGTTGGAGGACACTTCCGTCCGATCCTAGTGGACGGGCAACGCCGGACGGTGGATGCGGATCCACAGGCGGTGGAAGAAACGGCGAAGCATTTTACGCCGCTCCTGGCGCTTCTCCAAGCAGGATCAGGGCCGAATTGCTGCTGTTCCCGGCGATTCATCCGTAACTACCGTTGAAGGGCAAGGGGATGGACCAAGGGGAAGAGACGCACATGAATTCCAAGACGTTGAAGAGCCTTCCGGTCGTCGTCGTCCTGAGTGCCCTGGCGCTTGTGGGCTGCGACAATCCCGCAGAGGAGCCCGTGGTGCCGCCCACGGGCAACATCGCACCCGTTCCCACGGACTCTGCGTCGCCGATGGAGTCGACCATCCCCACCGGGACCCTCCCGACCTCCGACGGGGAGACCGACGGGCCCACACCGGACGAGTCGACCATTCCGACGGGAACCCTGCCGACCGAGGACTAGCGCAGCCCCGGCGGTTGGAGGTCAGGTGGCAGCCCGGCTCAACCGCGGGTGCGGAGCACCCAGGCCGCATTGTCGGGTTCAAGCCAGCCCTCGGCAGCCTGTGGAACGGCGGTGATCAGCACCGTCCCGGCGGGAAGCCGCACGGGGGCTTCGCCCATGGCAACGGCCAGCACGAAGCCGTGCCCGCGCTCGCAGAGCAACAGGCCGCCGTCGCCGAGGTGCCAGGAGGCCCCGTCGCCGGCGTCGAGGGCTCCCTCGGCCAGCAGCCGACTGCGGAGCTCGAGGGCGCGAACCACCAGCTGCTGTATGGACGCCGGGTCGTTCCGTTGGGCCTCGATGGCCCATTGCCCCCATCCGGGTGGTACCGGCAGCCATGGTTCGGCCGTGGGACCGGTCATCGAGAAGCCGTGGGCGGATGCCGCGTCCGTCGTCCAGGGCAGCGGAACCCGTGCGCCGTCGCGGGAGATCCCGCCGCGGGCCACCATGGGGTCGCGCCGTGCCGCCGGCGGCACCTCGGCCTCGGGGAGCCCGAGTTCCTGGCCCTGGTAGAAATACGCTCCACCGGGGAGCCCCAGGATGGTCAGCAGTGCCGCCCGCCCCCGTGCGGCGCCGCGCCCGCCGCCGCCGAACCGGGTGGCGGCGCGGACGACGTCGTGGTTCTCGAGTGCCCAGGTGGGCGCCGCGCCGTGGGCCTTCCGCGCCGCTTCCAGTTCGGTTCCGACGGCGGCCCAGGCGGCCGGGTCCCAGCCGAGCCGGACGAAGGCAAAGGCGAATGCCTGGTGCAGTTCGTCGGGCCGCGTGTACCGGGCGGCGCGGTCGGGATCGAGGTTGACCTCGCCGACCAGCACGCGCGGCGGGGAGTAGGAGTCGGCGAGCCGGCGCCACCTCCGGTAGACGGCGTGCACCTCCTCCTGGTCGGAGACCTGCCGGTTCGAGCGCAGCCCGTCCGCTACGGGGGCGCCGGTGGGAGAGTCGGGAAGCCCCTCGGCCTTGAACAGAGCGTGCGCCACGTCAATGCGCAGCCCGTCCACGCCCTTGTCCAGCCAGAACCGCAGCACTTCTTCGAAGTAGTCGCCCACAGCCGGGTTGCGCCAGTTCCAGTCAGGCTGGGCCGGCGAGAACAGGTGCAGGTACCACTGCGTGTCCGTGGTGGACTCCGGGTCGGCACGGGTCCACGCCCGTCCGCCGAAGACGCTCTGCCAGTTGTTCGGGGGAGTGCCGTCGACGTGCCCCTCCGCGAAGTGGAACAACTCGCGCTCTTTGGAGCCCGGGCCCGCCGCGAGGGCCTGCCGGAAGAGGGGGTGCTCCACCGAACAGTGGTTGGGGACGACGTCGACCAGGACGCGCAGGCCCAGGCTGTGGGCCCGGTCGAGCACCGCGTCGAAATCGGCCAGAGTGCCGAACAACGGATCCACGCCGCAGTAATCACTCACGTCGTAGCCCTGGTCCACCTGGGGGGAGGTCTGGAACGGTGTCAGCCAGAAGCCGTCCACCCCGAGCGAGGCGACATAGGGCAGTCTCGCCAGGAGACCCGGCAGGTCGCCCACGCCGTCGCCGTTGCCGTCCGCGAAGGAGCGCGGGTACACCTCATAGATGACGGCGGTCTTCCACCAGGGCTCACCGGCCCCTGCCGCCTTCAGTTCCGGCACGGCTACGCCTCCAGGGAGGCGACGAAGTCCTCCCCGTGGACGCAGCGGCCGCCGACGAAGGTGGCGAGCACCTCGATCTGCCCGATCCCGTCGGCGGGCACGGCCGCCGGATGGTCCGACAGCAGGACCAGGTCGGCCAGTTTCCCCGGCTCGAGGGTTCCCCGGATGTCCTCGTCGCCGGCGATCCACGCCGCATCCACGGTGTAGGCGCGCAGGGCCGTGGCGGCGTCGACCCGTTCGGCGGGGCTCATCACCCGGCCCGCTGCAGTGCTGCGCTGGACCATCGACTGCATGCCCAGCAGCGGGGCACCCGCTGCGACCGGACGGTCGGAGCTGCCCGGCACCCGGACCCCGGCCTCGAGGAAGGAACGGTGCCGGTACACCAGGGCCTCCCGCTCCCCGCCGACCGTCTCGAGCATGACCTGTCCCATCTCGTGAAGGAAGCGCAGCTGCGGAACCGGGGTGACGCCGAGCGCAGCGAACCGCGCCAGCTGGTCCTCCCGGACGATGCCCGCATGTTCGATCCGGTGGCGCACTCCCGGGCGGGCTCGGGCCGCGGAGGCGGCCTCGAATGCGTCGAGGGCGACGTCGACGGCGCGGTCGCCGATGGCGTGGGCGGCGACGGTCCAGCCCGAGCAGTGGGCGTCGACGATGCGGCCGGTGAGCTCCTCGAGGGACAGCTGAAGGCTTCCGGTGGTGTGCTCCTGCCCGCAGAAGGGTTCGGTGACGGCGGCGGTGCGCCCGAGGAGGGAACCGTCGATGAAGATCTTCATCGGTCCGAGCCGCACCATGTCGTCGCCGAAACCGGTGCGCACTCCGAGGTCGAGCCCGAAGGTGATGCGGTCCTGCCGGTGGGAGGTGAGCGGGTGCAGGGCGTCGCTGCTGGCCATCAGCTGCACCCGGGTCCTCAGCCCGCCGCGTTCGCGGACGAGCGTGTAGGCGGCGAGCTCCACCGGGCTTCGCCCGATCCAGCCCGCACCGATGCCGGCCTCCGTGACGTGGGTCAGCCCCTCGGCGGCGTAGCGTTCACTGGCGGCGGTGATGGCGTCCGCCAGGGCCTCCACGGGGTGGGGGATCACGAGCTGGGTCACCAGCTTCTGGGCCTGCTCCTGCAGCACCCCGGTTGGTCCCTCGGCGTCGCGGACCACCTCCCCGCCGACCGGGTTCCCGGCCGATCCGTCCATCACCCCGGCCCGGGCCAGCACCTCGGTGCTCACCGTGGCCGCGTGGCCGGAGCGGTGCTTGAGCCAGACCGGGTGGCCGGGCGCCGCGTCGTCGAGCCGTCTCCGATGCGGGTGGGCACCGAGGATCGTGTTGTCGTAGCCGGACCCGATGACCCATTCCCCGGCGTCGAGGCCAGAGGCGAAGGCCGCCACGGCGTCGTACACCTCCTCGATGGCGGTGCAGCCGCTGAGGTCCAGTTCGGAGAGGGTCTGCCCGAACCACGCCATGTGGTTGTGCGCATCCCCGAACCCCGGGAGGACCACCGAGCCGCGGCAGTCCAGGGTGCGGCGGGCCGGAAGACCCTCGATCTGCCCGTCGAGCCCGACGATGCGTCCGTGCAGGATCCCCAGGGTGCCGGCGGTGGGGGAGGCGCCGGCCATCGGGGAGATGGCCGCGTTGACGAGCAGCAGGTCGAGGATGGGATCACCTCTGGGTCAGGGGGCGGATGAAACCTTGGCTTTCTTTATCTTCCCCCGTCCGATGCCCGACGCGCCGGTTCCGGCCACCGAATCGCTGGAGAGCCGCTGCGCCAGCCAGATGGGAACGATGGAGACGACAATGAGGATGACGGCGACGACGTTGACCACGGGCGCCTGGTTGGGCCGGAACAGGTTTGAGAGGATCCAGACCGGAAGGGTCTGCTGGCCGGCGCCGATGGTGAAGGTGGTCACGATGATCTCGTCGAAGCTGAGCGCGAATGCCAGCAGCCCGCCGGCGAGCAGGGCCGAGCGCAGCTGGGGCAGGGTCACCAGGACGAAGGTGGTGAAGACGCCGGCGCCGAGGTCAGCCGAGGCCTCCTCGAGGCTGCCGTTGACGCGGCGCAGCCGGGCGATGGCGTTGTTGAACACCGTCACCATGCAGAAGGTGGCGTGGGCGACGATGACGGTCCACAGGCTCAGCGGAACTCCCAGCACCGTGGTGAACAGGTTGTTCAGGGCGATGCCGGTGACAATGCCGGGCAGCGCGATGGGCAGGATGACCAGCAGGTTGATGACGTCCCGCCCGAAGAAGCTGTACCGCTGCAGGGCCAGTGCCAGCAGCGTGCCCAGGATGAGCGAGATGATCGTGGAAATCACGGCCACCTGCACCGACGTCGCCAGGGCGTCGCGGACCCCCTCGGAGGCGACGGCCCGCGACCACCACTCGAGGGTGAAGCTGCGCGGGGGCCAGCCGAAGGTGCGGTCGGCGTTGAAGGAGTTCACCACCACCAGCAGCAGCGGCAGGTAGATGAACAGCAGGATCAGTCCGGTGATGACCCCGAGGATGGTCTTGGCACTGCGCGAAAGCTTCACGGCCGGCTCCTACAAATTGTTCAGGGCGCCGGTACGGCGGACCACGAAGAGATAGATCATGATGATGGCGATCGGGATGAGCGCCACGGCGGCCGCCAGCGGCAGGTTGTTCGCCGCCCCGACATTGGCGTACACAACGGTGCCGAGCATCTGGGTGGTGCCCCCGACGATCTGCGCGGTGATGTAGTCCCCGAGGGAGAGGGAGAACGTGAAGATGGTGCCGGCGATGATCGAGGGTACGAGGATGGGCAGGACCACCAGGCGCAGCGTCGCCAAGGGTTTCGCGCCCAGATCCCCCGAGGCTTCGATCAGCGAGTCGGGCACCCGCTCGAAGCCGGCGTGGAGGGGAAGGATCATGTAGGGGAGCCAGATGTAGGCAAGGGTGAGGACGACCGCAGTTTCGCTGTAGCCGGGACTGTTCAAACTTAGCGGGGCGCCGAGCCACTCGAGCAGCCCGCCCTCGGCGAGGACGTTGCGCCACGCGTAGGCCTTGACGAGGTAGCTGGCCCACAGGGGCATCAGCACCGCCACGATGAGCAGTTTCTCCCACCGCTTGTCGGCCACCTTGGCGATGAAGAAGGCGATCGGCAGGGCGATCACCATGTCGATCAGGGTGACGACGACGGCGATCCGGAGGGTCCGCAGGGTGATCGCCTGGTATACGGGGTCGGTGGTGACCGTGAGGATGTTGTCGAAGGTCCAGGTGGTGGACACCTTCCCGGTGAAGGTGTCCACCGTCCAGAGGGCCGTGATCAGCAGGGCGGCCAGGGCCGCGATGTACACCAGGATCAGCCAGGCCGCCGGAGCGGTGAGCAGGCCTGCCAGGCGCAGGCGGGGGCTGCGGTGCAGCGCCGCCGAAACCCGCCGGTTCCCCGTCCGGGGCGGTGCCGGGGCGGGCCGCGGTTCGGTCTCAAGTGTCATCTCTGTTTACCTTTTCCATCCGTCCTGCTGATGCGGCTGCGCCCTGGCCTGGAATCCCGGTTCAGCCCTTGATCTCGGTCAGCCCTTGATTTCTGTCCAGGCCTTGGTCCACTCGGAGTAGTCGGTGCATTTGACGTCGGTGCGTCCATCGATGCAGTCGGCCACCGGCGTGGTCCAGTACCAGATTTGGTTGGCGTATTCCTCGTCGCCGGAGTGGAACGTCTCGCAGTGGTTCGCGTCCTCGGTCAGCTCGCACGCGGCGGGGTTGGCGGGGGACTCACCGAAGTATTCGGCGACCTGGGCGTTGGCCTCGGGGCTGGCGATGTAGTCGAGCCACATGTAGGCGCAGTTCTTGTTCTTCGATTCCGAGCCGATCATCCAGGTGTCGGACCAGCCGGTGGCTCCCTCTTCGGGAAGGATCGTTTCGACCTTGGTGCCGTCGGCCGTGGCGATGTTCGCCCCGACCTGCCAGGTGGTGCCGACGACGCTTCCGCCGCTGGCGAAGGACTGGACCTCCTTCACGACGTCGGACCAGTACTCACCGACATGCTCCCGCTGGGACTTCAGCAGGTCGACGGCGGCCGCCAGTTGGTCCTT
Organism: Arthrobacter zhaoguopingii; assembly: GCF_009828595.1. Classification (GTDB taxonomy): domain Bacteria; phylum Actinomycetota; class Actinomycetes; order Actinomycetales; family Micrococcaceae; genus Arthrobacter_D; species Arthrobacter_D zhaoguopingii. Next base: position 154,200 of record NZ_WPNY01000006.1, on the reverse strand, counting down.
GTCGAGGGCGTACGGGTTTTCGATCCCGAGCTCCGGGTTGTGCTTCATCAGGTAGAGGGCGGCGTCGGCAATGTAGATGGGGGAGTCGTAGGCCGTGACCTTGCCCGAATACTTCTCGGCGTCTTCGAATACCGCTTTCCAGGAAGTGGGTGCCGGATCGACGAGGTCCGCGCGGTACATCAGCACGTTGGCGCCCCAGCCGTGCGGCATCCCGTAGTTCTTGTCGTCGACGGTGTTCCACGGCTGGTCCTTGAGGAACGGGTAGACGTCGTCGTAGTTCTTCAGCAGGTCGGTGTTCACCGGTTCGACGTCGCCGCCGGCGATCAGGCGGAGCGATGCATCCCCGGAGGCGGAGACGACGTCGTACTGGCCGGTGCGCATGAGGGTGACGGCTTCATCGGAGGTGCCGAAGGGCTTGAAGTCGACCATGCAGCCGGTCTCCTCCTCAAACGCGGAGACCCAGTCGACCTCGGGGTCGTTGCTGCCGTCTTCGACGTATCCGGGCCACGCCAGGATCGACAGCTTGCCTTCGCCCTCGCCGATTTCCGTTTGAGCGGTTTTCGCGGGCGCCTCGGCGTCGGGTTCCCCGCCGCCGGAGGTGGTGCCGCAGGAGGTCGCCGCGAGGACCGCGACCGCTGCAAGGGAAAGCGGCCAGTACCGCTTGGTGGACGTGCTCATGGTTCTGCCTTTCGGTCGGTGGTGCAGGAAGTCGGTGCAGGAAGTCGGTGCAGGAAGTCGGTTCGGGAAATAGGTGCGGGAAGCAGGTGCGGCAATCCGGTGCCCTATGGCGGTGCGTGAAGCCGGTTCCCGCTGCCGGTGGCGGGACGGGCTGCCGGAGAAGTGCGGGCGCGGTCAGCCGGTGGGCGGGAGCCAGACGACGTCGGAGGTGCGCCACTCGACCGCGACCTCCCGGCCCGGCGTCACGTCCTCCTCGGCCAGTGCGGCCGGGTGGACGAGGACCACCACGGTGGTGCCGTCGCTGATGGACACCCGGACCTGCGTGGCATGCCCGAGGTACACCAGCGCCGAGACGGTCCCCCGGCTTGCGGTGGTGCCGTCCCGGCCGGTGCCGCCGGGGGAGGCGAGCCGGAGTCGTTCAGGCCGCACGGAGAATGCCTCGGCCCTCCCGTACAGGCTGGAGCCCACGGCGGCGGGGAAGATGTTTGAGGTGCCCACGAAGTTGGCGACGAATTCGCCGTTCGGGCGGTCGTAAATCTCTTTCGCCGAGCCGACCTGCACCAGGCGGCCGGCGTTGAAGACGCCGATCCGGTCGCTCATCGTGAGCGCCTCCTCCTGGTCGTGGGTGACGAAGATGAAGGTGATGCCGAGCGAGCGCTGCAGCTCCTTGAGTTCGACCTGCATCTGCTGGCGCAGCTTGAGGTCGAGGGCTCCCAGGGGCTCGTCGAGCAGGAGCACCCGCGGCTCGACGACGAGCGCCCGGGCGAGGGCGACCCGCTGCCGCTGGCCGCCGGAGAGCTGGGAGGGCCTGCGGCCGAGGAAGCTGCCGAGCTGGACGCGATCCAGTGCCGCCGCGGCACGGTCGCGGCGCCCCCGCTTCGGGACCCCGCGCACCCGCAGACCGTACGCCACATTGTCAATGAGGCTCATGTGCGGAAAGAGCGCATAGTCCTGGAAGACCGTGTTGACGTCCCGATCAAAGGGCGCGCGCGCCGTGACGTCGGTTCCTTCGAGCTCGACCGTCCCGCTGGTGGGGGACTCGAAGCCGGCGATGAGGCGCAGCACCGTGGTCTTCCCCGATCCCGAGGGGCCGAGCATTGAGAAGAACTCGCCCTGGCGGATCTCGAGGTCGATGCCGTCGACCGCCGTCGTCTCGCCAAACTCCTTGGTGAGTCCACGCAGGGAGATCGCCGGAACGTTGGAGGACACTGTCTTCTCTCCTGGATTGAGGGCCGTCTGGGTCATCGGGGCCGGTGCCTTTCCGCTGCGGGGGCAGCTGTCGAGGCGCTGTGACCTGCCTCACTCGTGGAACTGCGCTAAAGCCTATGACCTTATATGTTTTATGTATAGACGTCAGCAGAAATTTCTCGTTACAGTGAGTCCGTGACCCAGCAAGCCGCCTCCGCCTCACGGGGACTTGCCGCCGTCTTCGCGCCGCTGCGTTCGTCAGGACTGGCCGAACAGGTGGTTGAGCGCATCGAGCAGGCGGTGGAAACCGGGCTGCTGGTGAGCGGTCAGCGGCTGCCGAGCGAGGTGGAGCTTGCGGCGGCCCTCGGGGTTTCCCCGGTCACCGCACGGGAGGCGCTCTCAAGCCTGCGGGCCCGGGGACTGATCACCACAACCCGCGGCCGGAACGGAGGCAGTTTCGTCGCCGAGGACTTCCTCCCCTCGATCAAGGGCGCCCACGAGCAGCTCCGGACACTCACCCGCCTGCAGATCAACGACCTCGGACTCCACTACTCGATCGTCACGGTCGCCTGCGCCGGGATCGCAGCGCGCAGGGCCGACGCGACGGAGCTGGCCATCCTGCGCACCTACCTCCGCCCCGCCGAGGACACGCTGCTGTCCTGGCGGCTCGTCGACTCCGAGTTCCTGCTCGAACTCGCCGCCATCGCCCGCTCGGCCCGCCTGGGCCGGGAACTCGTGCGCCTGCAGGCCGACCTCGGAACCCTGACCCTGCTGCCCTACACCGACGAGGCCTTCCGCGAGGCTTCCGTCGGCATGCGGGCCGCCGTCGCCGACGCCATCGAGGCCCGCGACACCGCGCTCGCCGAAACCACAACCAAGGAACTCGTCCACGCCCTGATCCACTGGCTGCTCGACGAGCATTCGCGATGACACTCCGCGCCCCCAAGGAGCCTTCCATGGCTGCAGAACAGATCGAAGTACCGGCACCCGTCCGCCGGGTGCAGTCCCTGATTGCCGGCATCGAGGGCACCCTCGAGAAGTGGGCGCAGGATCTCGGCAGGGACCTGTCGGGCCTGCGCGGGATCGTCCCCGGCGCGGCGATCGACGGCCTCGTGCAGCCCGCGGTGAAGGGACTGCTCGCCAAGGACAGCCCGGAGCTCGCCGGGGCGGGGTTCATCGCCAACTCGGGGCTTGTCGGACCCGACCGCAGCTACATCGCCTGGTGGCAGGGGCCACAGCTTGAGCGCGTCGATGCGTTGGCGAACTTCAGCCCCAGCTCCATGGAGCGCTACCTCAAGGCCGAGTGGTTCCGGATCCCGGTGGAATCCGGCATTCCGCACGCGACAGGGCCCTACATCGACTTCCTGTGCACGGACGACTACGTCGTCACCTTTACCCACCCGGTCCGCCGGGAGGGCAGCGCGGAGGTCGCCGGGATCGTCGGCACCGACGTCGCCGTGCGCACCCTCGAACAAAACCTGATTCGCGGCCTGCGCCAGCTTGGCCCCGCAGTTTCACTCGTCAGTGCCGAGGGGCGGGTGGTCGTCTCCTCGGCACTGTCCCTGGAGCCCGGGGACCTGATCGGCCAGGACAGTGCCCGGATTTCCTATCCGGTGGGCCGGCGGTTCTCGATTGTGAGTGCGACGGAGCACTAAGCGCCCGGGAATGAACCGCTGGATGCCTAAGGGTCCCGCGTAGTGAACCATTCCCGCCGGCAGTCCCGCTGCGGCGGCGCGAGACATACCGGGCTTCAGATCGCCGTCGGGGTAGTCACAATCCGGTGTCGGGGGTACGTTCAGGCCAAGACGCGCTCCGGTGCAGCGGTTGCTCCGCCGGGGGCGCATCCTTCCAACCAGTCACGGGATCAGCATGAGCGAACGGAATGGAAGTCGCAAGCCACGTCGGCATTGGAGCGTGCGCCGGATGCTGTGGTCGGTCTGGCCTGCCATGCCTGCGTCGTGGGGTGAGGTGCCGAAGCGTCTCACGCCGGCCGCCACGCAGGTTCTCCGGCTCACCGTCGCAGCAGTGGTCGCCTACGTCGTCGCCGACACCCTCTTTCCCGGCATCCTCGACCTGACTGCACCGCTCACGGCGCTGCTGGTGGTCCAGGCCTCGACCGTCGGCACGCTGCTGATGGGAATGGTCCGGGTCGGGGCTGTGCTCACCGGCGTCCTCATCGCCATCGGCGTGACAGCGATGATCGGCCTGTCCTGGTGGAGCCTGGGCCTCGTGATCGCAGCCTCCCTGACCGCCGCCATGGTGCTGCGGCTTGGAGACCAGACGCTCGAGGCGCCCATCAGCGGGATGCTGATCCTAGCCGTCTCGGCGCCCGACGTTGCGGCGGAGGTGCGCGTGGCGAACACCCTGATCGGCACGGTGGTGGGAATCGCGTTCAGCCTCGTGGTTCCGGTCGCGATTCCGAATTCGCGTGCCAGCGATGCGGTGCGGCGTGTCACCCGATCGCAGGCGGCGCTGATGGACGAGGTCGCACGGGCACTTGGTGATCGACCGCCGCATCCAGAGGAGGTGAAGGAATGGTACGAGTGGTCGGACGACATCGCCAAGGAGCTCCGCACCGCGTCGGCCGAGGTGGAAACGGTGAGGGAGAGCCGCCGGTTCAACCCTCGCGCGCTGACCATGGCGGTGGTGTACCCGGGGCTGCGCGCCGCCCTGGACCGCTTGGAGAAGTGCCTCGCCGCCGAACGGGCTTTGCTCGTCGTCATCGGTAAAGCGGCGCCGGTGGAGCGGAGCGGATTGCCGGACCCGACCGAGAGGGAGCTTCGTCGGGCGTTTGCGTTCGTGCTTGACGATCTGGCGAACGGGCTGCGCGCCTTCGGTGACCTCGTCGAAGCCGAGTATGGCAGCGGCAGGGGTGACCGCGCCGACGAGGCGCTTGAACATATGCTCGAAAGTGTCCGCGAGACCCGAGCCGTACTCACCGAGCTCATGCTCCTTGACGTTGATCCGCGGGAACAGAAGGAGTTGTGGATGCTCCAGGGCTCCGTGCTGGCCGCCATCGACCATGCGGTCTCGCAGCTCGACCTTGAACGCAGTGAGCGCAGCACCAAGCCATGGCTGCAACGGATTGAAATCCCGAACCCCGGCATCGGCTGGCTGCCTAAGGTCGGGCGGCGGCCACTGCGGAGAGGGGGTTCGAGCCGGGCCTCCCGGAGTGGGGGGTGAGTCTCAAGGACTTGGCGTCGTCGGCAGGCGGCGGAATCGGAGCGGAGGATGCCAGCGCGGGCGGATCCTGGCCTGCCTAGCCCCGCCCCTTCCGCAGCGAATACCAGGAACCACCGGCCACCAGCGCGAGGCCCGCGGCGGTGACCCCGAAGACGCCCGCCACCCCGGCCCCCGCCGCGACGAGGCCGACACCGGCCGGAATCGCCGATTGGCCCAGCCGGTTCGCGCTCAGGCGCAGGGCCAGCCACGTACCCTGCGTGCCGGGAGGCGCCTCGAGGGAAATCACGGTCATGGTCAGCGGCTGCCCGATGCCAAGCGCCACTCCCGCCACCACCAGGACGGCAGCCAGCACCACCAGGTTCAGCGGCGCGGCGAGTGCGCCCACGGCAAGCGCTGACACAGCAGTGGAGAGGGCGATCAGTTCGGCCCGGCCGAACCGGGCGACAAGCGGCCCGAGGTAGAGCCGAGAGGCCATCGTCGCCCCGGCCCGCACGCTGAGCAGGATCCCGACGACGGCGGCCGGGATCCCGCGCTCCACCCCCAGCGCCGGAAGGTACACCGCAATCAGGTCGATGGCGCCCAGGACCATGGCACTGACCACCATCGCCCCGAAAAGCCTCCCGCGGGACTGGCGGGTGGTCCGGGTGAACGCGCTGGCCAGGCTGCCCCGGGGTACCTCCGGCCGTACCGGTGCCCTGCCCGTCCGCCGGGGGCGGCGTACCAGGGGGAAGGTGAGCGCCAGCAGGACGACGGCGGAGGCGGTGTAGGCCAGGAACAGCGCCCGGGTGTCGGGCAGCACCCGGCCGCCGCCGAACACCGTGATCAACAGCGGGCCCACGGCCTGCCCGGCCGATCCGGCGAAGGTGTAGAGGCCGAAGGCCGCATCGAGCCGGCCGGACTCTCCCTCGGCGATCCGGCTTTGCTGGCCCACCACGCTCATGAGGTGCCCAAGCCCGAGCACAACGTTCCACACCAGCAGCAGTTCAAGGGACGACGACGCGAACACCAGCCCCGCCCCGGCCCCGGCCATGAGCACGGCGCCGCCGAGCAGCACCGCGCGCTGGTGCCCGGCGTCGGTGGCCCGGCCCACCAGGACGGCGATGAACAGCGGCAGGAGCGCGAAGCTCGCCGCGATCAGTCCGAGCAGCGCCGGCTCGACGCCGAGCTCAAGGGCGCGGTAGGCAGCGGCAGGACGCACGATATAGGCGGCTAGCTGCAGGAACAGGGCATGGAGGAGCAGCACCCACGGCCACTGTCGCACTACCGGCCCCGCGCCGGTGGCAGGGGAGACCGGGCCTTCACCGCCCGGTCCACAGGTAGAACTTCTCCGGCCGCCCGGCGGTGCCGTAGCGCGGAACGATGCGCACCTGGCCCTTCGTCACAAGGAATTCGAGGTAGCGGCGGGCGCTCACCCGGGCCATCCCGAGGCGCTCGGCGACCTCCGAGGCCGAGGCCCCATCCGGCCGGGTCCGCAGGTCGGTGACGACGGCGTCGAGGGTGGGCGCCGACAGCCCCTTGGGCGTCGGGCCCTGCGCCGCGCGGACCGCCCCGGCCGGGGCACCGGGGCCCGTGGGCCGCAGGAGCTGGTCGATGCGGTGCTGATCCAGCGCCGCCGCCCCAACCGAGGCGTGGGTGGCCACGGCCCGGTGGTAATCCACGTAGGCGTCGAGCCGCTGGTTGAGGACCTGGGAGTTGAACGGCTTCACGAGATAGTGGAGCACTCCGCCGGCCACCGCGGCCCGCACCGTCTCCAGTTCGCGGGCAGCGGTAATGGCGATGATGTCGACGGGATCCCCCGGCAGGTTCCGGGCGGCGCGCAGCACTTCGATCCCGGACATGTCCGGCAGGTGGATATCGAGCAGGACGAGCTGGGGTTTCAACAGGTCCACGAGCTCGAGCGCGCGGGCGCCGGTGTGCGCCACGCCGACGACGTCGAAACCGCCGTGGGCGAGCAGGAACCCGGTGTGGACCCCGGCGACCTCATGGTCGTCGTCGACCACCACGGTGCGGATCGGGCTCATGACGCCTGCAGGGGTCGGCCGGCGGGCTGGCGGGCGAGGAAGACGGTGAACTCGGCGCCGCCCAGCAGTGACTCCTCAACGATGACCTGCCCGTGCCGGCGTTCGGCGATACGCGTCACCAGCGCGAGGCCGAAACCGCGGGTGCCTGCGCTCCCGCCGTCCTTCGTCGAGAAGCCGGAGGAAAAGATCCGGCCAAGCACCTCGTCGGGAACGCCGGGGCCGTCGTCGGCCACGGTGATGCGGATGATCTCCGGCCCGGACTCAAGGTCGACGCTGATCGTGCCGTCGGCGCCGACGGCCTCCATCGCATTGTCGATGAGGTTCCCGAGGAGAGTGACGGCGTCGGTGGTGCCGTCGGGCTCGAGGGTCGAGGTCTCCGTCACTGTGAGGGCGATGTCCTTCTCGGCACAGATGGTGCTCTTGGCCATCAGCAGGCTCGCCGCGTCGGGATCGGTGATGCCCGGGGCAATGCTGCCCGAGATCAGGGCCCCGCCATGGCCGGAGCGGGAGATGAAGTCGACCGCCTGCTCCGTGCGGCCCAGTTCGAGCAGCCCGGACACCGTATGCATGCGGTTGGCGAACTCGTGGGCCTGCGCGCGCAGCGCGGCGGTGACGTCCCGGGCGCCGTCGAGGTCCGTCAGGAGCTGGTGGAGCTCGGTGCGGTCGCGCAGGATCATCACGTTGCCCACCCGCTTGGAGTCGACGACGGCGTCGGTAGTCCGAGCCAGCAGGACCCGCTCGCCCACGAGGACTGTCTCGTCGGCGTCGCCGGGGGAGGTGAGAAGCCGGGCCAGGGCGGGGTCGAGCACCGCGGAGGCGGGTTGGCCGGTGGCGGCGTCGTCGAGCTCGAGCAGCCGCTTGGCCTCGTCGTTCATCAGGGCGATCCGGCCGGTTTCGTCAACGGCGACCATTCCCTCGCTGATGCCGTGAAGCATGGCGTCGCGGGTCTCGAGCAGGGAGGCGATTTCCTCGGGTTCGAGCTTGTAGATCCGGCGCCAGACCAGCCGGGAAATGTAGATCGATCCGGCCGACCCGACCAGCGCCGCGGCGACCAGCCAGATCAGCAGGCGGGGGAGGTCCTCGAAGAGGTCCTCCCGGAGCTCGGACTCAAGGGTGCCCACCGACGCCGTGCCGATAATGGCGCCCTCCTCGGAGTGGATCGGGACCTTCACCCGCCAGGACTCGCCGAGGGTGCCGGTCTGCGTGCCGACGTAGATCTCGCCGGAGAGCGGGATCGAAGGGTCGGTGGAGACGACCTTGCCGATCAGCTCCGGGTTGGGGTGGGAATACCGGACCCCGCGCTCGTCGGTCACCACCACGTAGGTCACCCCGGTGGACTGGGCGATCAGGTCGGCGATCGGCTGGATCGTGGCGCTCGGGTCCGGGTCGTCGAAGGCCTCGATGATCGAGGGCAGCTGCGCCACCGACTGCGCCACCCCCACCATGCGGTCCTCATACTGGTCGCGGATCTGCTGCATCTGGCTCGCGACGGCGGTGGATCCGGCCACCAGGACGACGGCCAGCACGATGAACAACTGCAGCAGGAACAGCTGGAATCGCAGCGACATCGTCCGGACCATGCGCCCATTGTGGCACGGAAGGCACGCGGCAGCGGCGCGGAATTCCGCGATATCACCGGGACCACAAAGACCAATACGAGCGTTACGACCATATTCTTCCGCCGCCCCCGACGCGTTCCTACGCTGAAACAAGCGTGGTGACCCACATCACATCTCAAGGAAGAGACACCCCCATGAAAATCAACCCCTCCGGCTCGCGCCGCACCACCCTGACAGCTCTCGCCCTGGCCTCCGCGCTTGCCCTTTCCGCCTGCGGTTCGATGACCGAGAGCACCACCGGCGGTGGCGGCGACGATGCCATCGAAAAGCTCAACATCGTGGTCCCGGCCGACCCGGGCGGCGGCTGGGACCAGACCGGCCGCGCCATGCAGAAGGACCTGCAGGACAACGACCTCGTCGAGACCGCCTCCGTGGTCAACGTCGGGGGCGCCGGTGGAACCAACGGGCTGGCCCAGCTCGCCACCGAGACCGACCCGAACACCCTGATGGTCATGGGCTACGTGATGGTCGGGGCAGTGGAGACGAACAACGCGGCGAACCGGATCGAGGACACGACGCCGATCGCCCGCATGACGGACGAGCCGCTGGTCATTGTCGTCCCGGCCGACTCGCCGTACCAGAACATGCAGGACCTCCTCGATGACATCGAGGCCAAGGGCCAGGGCGTCTCCATCACCGGCGGCTCCGCCGGCGGCGCCGACCACATCCTGGCCGGCATGGTCCTCAAGGAGGCCGGTATCGCCCCCGACAAGCTGAACTACATCCCGTACTCCGGGGGCGGGGAATCCCTCGCGGCGCTGCTGGGCAACAAGGTCAACGCCGGCATCTCCGGCGTCGGCGAATACGCCGAGCAGGTCGAGGCCGGCAAGCTGCGCGCCCTCGCCGTCTCCGGCGATGAGGCCGCCCCCCAGCTTCCCGAGGTCCAGACCCTCACCGACCAGGGCATCGACGTGGTGCTCACCAACTGGCGCGGAGTCGTCGCTCCGGGGTCAATCGACGAGGCGCAGGCCGACAAGCTCACCGAGCTCGTCACCGACCTCCACGAGACCGAGGCCTGGAAGACGACCCTCAAGGAGAACAACTGGTCCGACGCGTTCCTGACGGGCGAGGAGTTCGACACCTTCCTCACCGAGGACATCGCCACGGTGAAGACCACCCTGACCGAGATCGGCCTGCTGTAGCCATGAGCACCTCGACCTCCAGCCCCGCCGGGAGCGGCACCGCAGCCGCTTCCGGCCGGCCGATCGGAGAGCTCGTCTTTGCGCTCATCGTGATCAGCGTTGGCGTGGTGGGATTCGTTGCCGGGGCGGGCATTCAGACCCCGCCCTCCGCCAGCGACATCGGCCCCAAGGCCTTCCCCTACCTGGTCTCGGGCATGCTCGTGCTCGTCGGGACAGGCCTTGTCATCCAGCTGCTGCGCGGCGGAACCGGCGTTCCAGAGGAGGGGGAGGACGTCGACCCGAACATCGCCACCGACTGGGCTACCGTCGGGAAGCTCGCCGGCTTCGTCCTGCTCCACTCCTTCCTGATCGTGCCCCTGGGCTGGCCCATTGCGGCCGCGGTGCTGTTCTTCGGTGCCGCGTGGTCCCTCGGCGCCCGGCCCTGGTTCCGCAACCTGATCACCGCCATCATCCTGGCGCTCGTCCTGCAGTTCGTCTTCGCCGGGCTGCTCGGTGTCTCCCTGCCCGCGGGCTTCCTCGAAGGGTTCGGTGTCTTCAGTGGATAACTTCATGAGCCTGCTCGAAGGCTTCTCCGTGGCAGCGCAGCCGATGTATCTGCTGTTCGCACTGGGCGGGGTGCTCGTCGGCACGGCCGTCGGGGTGCTCCCCGGCATCGGGCCCGCCATGACCGTGGCGCTGCTGATGCCGCTGACCTACAGCCTCGAGCCGACGGCGGCCATCATCGTCTTCGCCGGCATCTACTACGGCGGAATGTACGGCGGCTCGACCACCTCCATCCTGCTCAACACCCCCGGTGAGTCGTCCTCGATCGTCACGGCCCTCGAGGGCAACCGGATGGCCAAGGCCGGCCGCGGCGCCGCGGCACTCGCCACCGCGGCGGTCGGTTCGTTCATCGCCGGCACCATCGCCACCGTCCTGCTGAGCTTCGTCGCCCCCTACGTGGCGGCGTTCGCCGTGCAGATCGGCCCGGTCGAGTACGTCGCCCTCATGGTCGTCGCCTTCCTGACCGTCGGGGCCCTGCTGGGGTCCTCCGTGCTGCGAGGCCTCGCCTCCCTGGCCCTTGGCCTGTTCATCGCCACCATGGGCTTCGATTCGCTGACAGCCCAGCAGCGGTACACCTTCGGCAGCCCGTTCCTTGCGGACGGGATCGACGTCGTCCTCGTCGCCGTCGCGCTGTTCGCGGTCGGCGAGGCGCTCTACGTCGCCTCCCGGCTGCGCCACGGGCCCATCAAGGTGATTCCGGTGACCGGCGGCTGGACCAAGTGGATGCGTAAGGAGGACTGGAGGCGCTCCTGGCGGCCCTGGCTCCGCGGCACCGCCATCGGCTTCCCCGTCGGCACCATCCCGGCCGGCGGCGCCGACGTCGCCACCTTCCTGTCCTACGCCTCCGAGCGCAAGCTCGCCAAGGGTGCGCGGAAGAAGCAGTTCGGCAAGGGCGCCATCGAGGGCGTCGCCGGACCGGAGGCCGCGAACAACGCCGCAGCCGCCGGTGTGCTGGTACCGCTGCTCACCCTCGGCATCCCCACCACCGCAACCGCCGCGATGCTCCTGGTGGCGTTCCAGCGCTACCAGATCCCGGTCGGGCCGCAGCTTTTCGAAAACGACAGCGCGCTGGTGTGGGCCCTGATTGCCAGCCTCTACGTCGGCAACCTCATGCTGCTGGTGCTGAACCTTCCCCTGGTGGGCATCTGGGTCAAGATCCTCCAGATCCCGCGGCCCTACCTCTACGCCGGCATTCTGGTATTCGCCGCCCTGGGGGCGTTCTCGGTCAACTTCACGCCGATCGACGTGATCATCCTGCTGATCCTGGGCATCCTCGGGTTCTTCATGCGGCGCTTCGGCTACCCGGTGGCACCCATGGTGGTCGGCCTGATCCTCGGCCCGATCTTCGAGAACCAGCTGCGGCGCTCCCTGGCCATCTCCCAGGGGGATCCGGTGGCGCTGATTTCCTCTCCGATCGCCGCAGTCATCTACGTGGTGCTGATCATCATCTTCGTCCTGTCCTTCTGGATGAGGAAGCGTCAGAGCGCGATGGAGGCGGAGACCACCGCCGGCCTCGAGGACGACGTCGACGACGGCGCCGGTACCGCCCGTGCGTCGGCCGCCCAGGGCGGCCCGGACTCCGGCGGGACCTCCAGCGCGGCCCCCGCAGCGTCCGGCGATCCCGTTGAACCCGCTGATCCCGATGCGGCGGCCGGCGTCCCGGGCGCCCAGAGCGTTCCCGGGCCGGACACAGTGTCCGGGGCCCACTCCGGAGGATCAAGCACCAAGAACCGAAAGGAAAGCCCATGAGCACCATCGTTGTCGGCTACGTGCCCAACGCCCTCGGAGACGCAGCGGTGGACGAGGCGATCCGCGAAGCGCGGCGGCGGGAAGCCAAGCTGGTCGTGGTGAACACCACCCGCGCCGACCGGCTCGTCGACCCCGGCTACGCCGACGACACCGAGGTGTCCCGGCTGGAGGGAAAACTGGCGGCCTCAAAGGTGGATTACGAGATCCGGCACGGCACCTCCGACGCCACGGCGGCCGAGGAGGTCCTCGATGCCGCCGAAAGCCTCGATGCCGACCTCCTGGTGATCGGGCTGAGGCACCGCACACCGGTCGGCAAGCTCATCATGGGCTCCACCGCGCAGACAATCCTGCTTTCGGCCCGGTGCAACGTGCTGGCGGTGAAGCTGCCCTAGCTTCACCGGCCCGACGGCCGCCGCCGGATTCCGGCGGCGGCCGACGCGTGTCCGGCGTGTGCCAGGTTCCGGGAAAGGCCTACCGGGAGTAGGCGTCGTACCCCTCGACCTCAAGCGTGCGGCGGAGCTTCGTCAAGCCGCTCTGGATGCGGGACTTCGCCGTGGGAACCTTGAGGTTGAGGGCCTCGGCGACCTCGACATAGGTCAGGCCGCCGTAGTAGGCGAGCCGGATGGCCTCGGCCTGGTGGTCGGTCAGGGAGGAGAGACACCTGCGGACCGTCTCGGCCATGAGGGAGCGGTGGACCGTTTCGTCGATCGAATCGTGCTTGAGCGCACCCATTTCCTGGGCGTGGCGCGCACCGCGTTCGGAGGAACTCTGTTCACTGCGGACCCGGTCCACCGCCCGCCGGTGGGCGAGGGTGAGGATCCAGGTCTGGGGCGAGCCCAGAGAGGGATCGTACTTGCCGGCCGACGTCCAGACGAGCAGGTAGACCTCCTGAACGATCTCGGCCGCCATCGCCGGGTTCTTGATCACATTGAGCGCCACCCGGTACACCCGGCGGACCGTCTGCTCATAGAGCGACTCAAACGCCGGCTCACTGCCGCCCGCGACTTCCTCGATGAGCTGGAGCAGGGTGGGCGTCGTTGAGCGGTTGTCGGTCATGGCTGCCGGGTCCCTGCGTCCGCGCATGCGCTGGCAAGCGGATGCGCACCCGTCGCTTGAGTGTTGCCCGGCATGGAAACCTGCTCTGTTCGTGGACCTGACCTTCACGGACTGGTGGAGGTCCCGCCTGCAGTCTGCCGCACGGGCAACCCGCTCATCCACTCCCCAGCGAAATTCGAGTATGACATTTATCTAGACAATCTAGCAATACACCGGCTTACTTTTTCCCGGGTTTGAACGCAACCGGTTCGGGGCGGCCGGACTCCGCTGGCACTGGTGGACCCGCCGGGCGGGAGATGCGCCCTGCGTGTACGCTGTGCTGATTACGACGCATCCGGGGGACTCAATGGGGGAGAACATGGGGAAAATAGGAGCGCGCGTAGGCGCTCTGCTGACTGTCGGAGTATTGCTCTCGGGCTGTGGCGTGCTCGGTCAGGGGCAGGAGGGCGCCGGTTCGCCCGCGCCGGCCGTTTCTGCGGGCACGCCCGGACCAATGGGAACGCCGTCCGCGCCGGCCTCCACCGCTCCTGCCGAGCAGGCCGCGCCCCCTGCCCCCGAGATGCTGCCGCCGGCGGAACTCGAGGCTCGCGTGGCCAGGCTCCTTGACGCACACGGTCGGCCGTTTACCGCGGTGCCGGACGATCAGCAGGCGGCAGGGATGGATCTGGTCAAGATGGGAATCGACGCGGCCGTGATCGAGCCGGCGGAATGCGCGAAGGTGGCGACCCGGAGCCTTCAGCAGATCCCCGAGGACGTTGCGGCGGCTGCGGGAATCGGCATCCCCGACCCCTCCGGTTCAATGACCGTTGTCTCCCTCGCCTCCACCGATGATCCGGACACCCTGGCGCAGGGACTGAAGGTGGACTCTTCAGGATGTACGGAGTTCACCATGGCCATCGAAGGCCAGACGGTCTCGGTCACAATCGAGGAACTCCCCATCGATCCGGTGGGTGGGGAAACCGTCTCCTTCCTGATGACCCAGGTCCTGCCCACTGGTCAGACCATGTATATCCTCGGGGTGATGGCCATGGAGGGCGCCACCGTCGCGTCGGCCCAGCAAATTGGAACCGCCGAGCCCGATCTGGTCACACAGGATGAGCTGGGGCGGCTCGCCGGAGAACTGCTCACCGGCAAACCCGTCGCCGGGTAGCTCAGCCCATCTCGGCGTACCGCTTCGCACGCCCGAGCGCCTCCCGCATCCCATCGGCATCCGCCGGGGTGACGTAGGCGGGTGTATCGCGCTGGAACCGCCAGCCCTCGGCCAGCGGTCCGGCGTCGACAACGTCGAAGCCGAATTCATCGACCATCGCCGCGACCGTGGCCTTCGCCGCCTCGTCGTCACCTGCGACCGGCAGGGCCCGCCGGTTCGGTGTCCCGGCGGGCGATCCCTCCGGAAGGTCCGCAAAGTAGATGTTGTTGAAGGCCTTCACGACGCGCGCCCCGGGCAGCTGCGCCTGAATCAGTTCGCTGGTGGTGGTGCTTTCGTCGTCGAGCTCGGGGATCCTGCCGTCCCGCCGGGGGTAGTAGTTGCAGGTGTCGATGACCACCTTCCCGGCTAGGGCCTCCGCGGGGAGATCCCGGTAGCTTCTCAGGGGCACCGTGACGACGACAACGTCACCGGCCGACGCCGCGTCCGTGCTGGTAGCCGCACGGGCGCGCGGTCCGAGTTCGGCCACGAGGTCGGCCAGAGTCTCCGGGCCGCGGGAATTGCTGAGGACGACGTGGAATCCGTGGGAGACAGCCAGACGTGCCAGCTGGGAGCCGATGAGGCCGCTGCCGATCAGTCCAAGTGTCTTCGTGTGTTTGCTCATGCCCCATCCAACCCGGTGTCCTCCCGGACCGTCCACCCTGCCGGCGTCTCAGCCCGGGGGCCGGTGCCCGGCCGCGAGCTGATCAGAGAGTTCGGCGAGCTGGGCGCGCACGGCAGCGAGTTCCTGCTGCACGGCGTCGGCGGAGTCGTCGGCGGAGTCGTTGGCTGATGCGGCCGAGACGCTCTCCACCAGCCAGGAGGCCACGGTGGCGGTGACGACGCCCAGGACCGCGATGCCGAGCACCATCAGCCCCGAGGCAACAAGCCGGCCGGGCACCGTCACGGGGTAGTAGTCGCCGTAGCCCACGGAAGTCACGGTCGTCAGGGACCACCA
Source organism: Arthrobacter zhaoguopingii (assembly GCF_009828595.1). Classification (GTDB taxonomy): domain Bacteria; phylum Actinomycetota; class Actinomycetes; order Actinomycetales; family Micrococcaceae; genus Arthrobacter_D; species Arthrobacter_D zhaoguopingii. The sequence continues at coordinate 138,877 of NZ_WPNY01000006.1, read as the reverse complement.
GAGCGCATCGCCGATGGTGAGGATGTTTCCGTCCGGGGCATCCTGCTCCACATCGAGCACGGCCAGGGCGCTGGCGTAGGAAAGGATTGCGGAGGAGGCCAGGACATAGAGTGCCAGCCGGCCGCGGAGCGCGTCCCCGCCGGCCCGGTTCAGCACCCGCAGCAGGGTCAGCAACCGCAGCAGGCGCAGCGGCCTCAGCATGGGCAGGACCAGGATGAGCAGTTCGTGGAGGTTCCGGAGCAGCCAATGCCACCGCCGCTCCGCCAGCGCGAGGTTCACCACGAAGTCCAGGAGGAAGACCGCCCAGATGGCCCAGTTCACGGCGGCCAGCGTGGAGGACTCGGCCGGACTCAGCGGAACGATCACCTGGACCGAATAAATCAGGAGGAAGAGGACCGCGGCCCCGGCCAGGGGCCACTCGGTGCGCGCCCGCCACATCTCAGAAGTCATAGCTGAATCCTAGGGTGGTACCTCCGCCACCGGCGCCTGTGGCGATCCGGGCACCGCTTTGTAGAATGCTCAGACGTCCATATCCCCGCCGCGCCACCCCGCGGTCCGACGAAGGGTCAACCGTGCCGAACCTCCAGCTTCCTCCGGTCGTCGTAATGGGGGTGCAGGGCTCCGGCAAGACCACGGTCGGGACCCTGCTGGCCGCCCGCCTCGGCGCCGACTTCGTCGACGGCGACGACCTGCATTCCGAGCACAACCGGAAACTCATGGCAGCAGGCACGCCCCTCACTGACACCGAACGACTGCCCTGGCTGCGGGCCGTGGGCGAGAGGCTCGCGCAGGGCGGGGACTCCGGAATCGTCGTGGCCTGCTCGGCGCTGAAGCGTTCCTACCGCGACCTGCTGCGCGGCCTCGCTCCCGCCGTGGTGATGGTCCACCCACACGGGCCGATGGAGGTGGTGGCCGAACGCGTGGCGAATCGCCGGCATCAGTTCATGCCGCCCTCGCTGCTGGTGTCCCAGTACGAGGTTCTGCAGACCCTCCAGGAGGACGAGCGCGGTGTCACCGTCGATCTGAGCCTGCCCCTTGAGCAGATCGTGGACCAGGCCGCGGACTATGTGAGGGGTCGAGCCGCCGAGGAGGAGATCCCCGGGCAGTGACCGGGGGAAAGTGACCGGGGGGATAGTGACAGGGGAATAAGGGGTGGGCCCGGAACGCTACCCGGGGATGAAGAAAATAGGTTTCCTGTCCTTCGGGCACTACCAGGATGTCCAAGGTTCCCTCGTGCCCACGGCGCGGGATGCCCTGCAGCAGATGGTGGAGCTCGCGGTCGCCGCCGAGGAGGTCGGCGTCGACGGCGCGTTCCTGCGGGTCCACCACTTCGCCCCCCAGTTCGCCTCGCCCTTCCCGCTGCTGGCGGCGATGGCGGCCCGCACGAGCCGCATCGAGCTGGGAACGGGCATCATCGACATGCGTTACGAGAACCCCCTGTACATGGCGGAGGAAGCGGCGGTCACCGACCTGATCAGCAACGGCCGGCTGCAACTCGGGGTCAGCCGGGGATCACCCGAACCGGCCCTGCGCGGCTATGAGAAGTTCGGCTACGTGCCGGCCGAGGGGCTCTCCGACGCCGACGACGCGCGCCGGAAGACGGCCATCTTCCGCGCCGCCATCGCCGGGGCGGGAATCGCCGACGCCGACCCCCGGATGACCGGGTCGGCCGGACAGCTGGCCATCGACCCCCAGGCCCCGGGGCTCAGCGGGCGGATCTGGTGGGGATCGGGCACCCGCGCCACCGCACGATGGGCGGGGGAGCAGGGCATGAACCTCATGAGCTCCACCCTGCTGACCGAGGACACCGGGGTTCCCTTCGACCAGCTCCAGGCCGAACAGATCGAGGTCTTCCGCACAGCGTGGGCCTCGGCCGGCCACGCCGGAAGCCCGCGCGTATCGGTGAGCCGCAGCGTGTTCCCCCTGGTCACTGACGAGGACCGCTACTACTTCGGGGTCAGGGCGCAGCTCGAGGCCACCGACCAGGTCGGCAACCTCGGCGACGTCCAGGCCCGCTTCGGCAAGAGCTACATCGGGGAACCGGACGCCATCGCGGCGCAGCTCGCCGCCGATGCGGCGGTGCAGGCAGCGGACACCGTCCTGCTGACCATCCCGAACCAGCTCGGCGTCGAGTACAACGCGACGCTTCTCGAGAGCATCGTTCAGCACGTCGCGCCCGCAGCAGGCTGGCGCTGAGCCGGCGGCTGGGCCGCGATTGAGGACAGCAAGCGGCGGGCGGCCAGTAGGGGGCCGCCCGCCGCTGATCCGGTCAGGGCACTAGCGCAGGGTGCCGAGGATTGAACGCTGGATGACGACGGCGGCGGCGCCTCGGGCCCACTCGCCGAAGTCGGTCGGCTGGCGCTTCAGCCGGATCGGCGTCGCTTCCGGGTCCCGGTGGTTCGCAATCGCCGCGTCGATCTTCTCGGGAGCAACGTCGGCGAGTTCCATCCCCTCACCGGAGAGCACGACGAGGTCAACCATCGTCAGGTTCCCGACGGCGGCGATCAGCGTTCCCAGGGCGGTGCCTGCAGAATCGGTGACGGCCCGGGCGACAGGGTGGTTCCCGCGGGCCATCTCGAGGATTTCCTCGTAGCTGCACTGCCGGCCGGTGGCGGCGGTGACTTGGGCGCAGATCCCCGGAATCGTGAGGACGGCCGAGGAGCACCCGCGGTGTCCCTCAAAGCAGAGGGGCCCCGAGGGGTCGAGCGGGTAGTGGCCGACGAGGCCGAGGCCCGCGTCCGGCGGTGCGATGACGGCGTCGTTGAGCACCAGCCCGTAGCCCACGCCGGCACCGACGGTGAGGACGGCGAAGTCGGTCTCCCCGCGCCCGCCGCCGAACCAGTGTTCGGCCATGGTGAGGGCGACGACGTCGTTCTCAACCGCGACCGGAACCGCGACCTCGGCCTCGATCAGCTGCGCCAGGGGCACATCGCGCCAGCCGAGGAAGGGTGCGCGGACCACGACGCCGTCGGTGCTGAGCTTTCCGCCGATGCTGATGCCGACGCCGCTGAACTGCGAGGCGCCGCCAAGGTCCTCGATGACCGCCAGGATCGTCGAGACCACGTCACGGACCTCGTGGCTGGGCAGGGGCCGCTCAGCGGTGGCCAGCGCATCCGAACGCAGGTTCGTCGCAACGCCCGCCGCGCTCGTGCCGCTGAGCTTGATGCCGACGAACCGGTGCGCCTCCGGAACGATCTCCAACGGGCGGGTCGGGCGGCCGACTCCGCCGGAGACCAATTCGTTCCTCTCGCGCACCACTCCGGCGTCGAGCAGCGGTTTGCTGAGCCGGGTGAGGCTCGCGCCCGAGAGGCCGAGGCGGGAGGCCAGGTTGGACCTCGAAATCGGGCCGTGGATCAGCACCTCGCGCGCGATGCTGCGGACGGGACTGTCCGGGGAGACAGCGAGGACTGATTCCATGGCCGCCTCAGGAGATTCTGTGGTTATTTTCACCGTAACTGTAACACCGCCCTAGAACTGCGTAGGAAGGCCCCGGATGGGTGTCCTGGGGCCTTTTGACACCCTACTTTATTTCAAGGTAAAAATAACCACATGTTTATAAAGCGCCGGGTTTTTCGAGCGAAGCTTTTCGCCACCGCGGCCGCGACAGCGCTGATGCTGTCCGCCTGCGCGCCCACCGACACCGACGTCGTGACCCTCGATTTCTTCCAGTTCAAACCGGAAGCCGTCGGCAGTTTCGACAAGATCATCAGCGAGTTCGAAGCCCAGAATCCAGGCATCAACGTGGTGCAGAACCACGTGCCCAATGCCGACACCGCCATCCGCACGCTCCTGGTGAAGAACAAGACCCCGGACGTCCTGACCCTCAACACCAACGGCAACTACGGCAAGCTCGCCAAGGCGGGCGTCTTCGCCGACCTCAGCGACCATCCCGCCGCCGACACCGTGCTTCCGGCGGTCAAGGACATCGTCAAGGAACTCGGCTCCCGCACCCCTTCGGAGGTCAACGCGCTGCCGTTCTCCAGCAACGCCAGCGGCATTCTCTACAACAAGGACCTCTTCGCCAAGTACGACGTGGACCCTCCCCGGACCTGGGATGAGCTGATCGAAGCGGCCGAGACCTTCAAGGCCCATGGGGTCACGCCCTTCTACACCACGCTCAAGGACGCCTGGACCGTTGGGCCGGCCTTCGTGAACCTCGGCGGCGCCCTCCAGCCCGAGGGCTTCTTCGAGGACCTGTTGTCCGAGGAAGGCAATGTGTCCTTCTCCAAGGACTACCCGGAAGCGGCGGAGAAACTGAAGACGCTGTTCTCCTACGGCCAGCCCGACGCGCCGAGCAGGGACTACAACGCGGGCAACGCGGCCTTCGGCGCCGGCGAGGCAGCGATGTACCTCCAGGGCAGCTACGCGATCCCGGCCATCCGGGCCGCCAATCCCGAGGCGAATATCGGCTCGTTCCCCTATCCCGCCAGCAACGACCCCGCCGAGACCGTCGTCGTCTCCGGCGTCGACGTCGGGATCTCCATCGGACGCGACACCGAGCACCCCGAGGAGGCACGCAAGTTCACCGAGTTCCTCCTCTCCCAGGAGGTCGTCGAGGCGTATGCGAAGGAGCAGAGCGCCTTCTCACCACTGAAGGCGAGCCCGCCCAACGAGGATCCAGCGCTCGAGGGGCTCGCCCCCTACTTCACCGAAGGACGCCTGATCGGCTTCATCGACCACCAGATCCCCTCGAGCCTGCCGCTGGCGCCGCTGCTCCAGGAGTTCGCCCTCGGAGGAAGCACCGACAACCTCCTAGCATCACTGGACAACGAGTGGAACAAGATCGCCGCCCGCACCATCAGCAATGAGAAGGACAAGCCATGAGCGCGCTGACCAGGCCGAACGTCGGCCGCAAGACCCCCCGGGTCTTCTACTTCATGGTCCTCCCGGCGCTGGTGATTTTCGCGGTGTTCCACACGGTGCCGCTGCTGAGCGGAATCTATTTCAGCTTCACCAACTACGCCGGCTACGGTGAGTGGTCCTTCGTCGGGCTGAGCAACTACATGAACCTGTTCCGAGACGACCGCATCCTCAACGCCTACGGGTTCACCTTCCTGTTCGCGATCGTCTCGACTGTGGCGGTCAACGTCATCTTTCTGGCCGTGGCCATCGCCCTCAACGGGCGGATCAAGTTCAAGACAGGCTTCCGCGGGATCTTCTTCATCCCGAACATCCTGTCGATCCTCATCGTCGGGTACGTCTTCAACTACCTGTTCTCCAACTCCGTTCCGGCGATCGCCGAGGCGCTGGGCATCAACGCCCTGACTACGAGCATCCTGGCCGACGCCGATACGGCCTGGGTCGGCGTGGTGATCCTCTCCGTCTGGCAGGCGGCCGCCTTCAACATCATCATCTACCTGGCCGGCCTGCAGACCATCGGCGGTGAGCTGTATGAGGCGGCCTCGCTCGACGGCGCCTCCTCATGGCGGCAGTTCAGGTCCATCACCTTCCCCCTCATCGGGGCGTTCTTCACCATCAACATGGTCCTGTCCCTGAAGAACTTCCTGCAGGTGTTCGACCAGATCGTCTCCCTGACCGCCGGCGGACCGGGCACGTCGACGGAATCGATCTCCCTGCTCATCTACCGTGGCGGATTCGAGGGCGGCGAATACGGCTACCAGACCGCCAACGCCGTGATCTACCTCATCGTCATCATCGCCATCTCATTCGTCCAGCTGCGCATCCTGCAGCGCAGGGAGGCTTCCTTCTCATGACAGCTACAGCCGAATCGGCAGCGCCACGCACCTCTGCCCCGTCCGGGCCCGCCCCCAAAGCCATGCGGCGCGACCGCGCGAAAATCAACTGGTGGCTCACCGCGCTCGTCGCGGTCTGTTCCCTGACGGTGCTCATCCCGCTGTACCTCGCCGTCGTCACGGCGCTGAAGACCCCCGACCAGCTCGGCGGCACCGGATTCGAACTGCCCGTCGGCGCCCGGTGGGAGAACTTCGCCGAGGCGTGGACGACGGTCAAGTTCCCGCGGGCCCTGCTGAACACCGCGCTGGTGACGGTCGGGGCGGTCCTGCTGACGCTCCTGACGAACTCGATGGTCGCCTACGCCATCGCCCGGAACCTTCACCGGAAGTTCTTCAAGGGCCTCTACCTCTACTTCATCGCCGCCCTCTTCGTACCGTTCCCGATCATCCTGCTCTCGGTGGTCAAGGAAACCGCGATCCTCGGCCTCGACAACCAGCTCGGCCTGATCCTGCTCTACACGGTGTACGGACTCTCGTTCAACATCTTCGTCTACGTGGCGTACATCCGCTCGATCCCGCTCGAGCTCGAGGAGGCCGCCCTGACCGACGGCGCCAGCACCTGGACCATCTTCTGGCGCATCATCTTCCCGCTGCTCGGGCCGATGAACGCCACCGTGGGCATCCTCACCTGCCTGTGGGCGTGGAACGACTTCCTGCTCCCGCTGGTGATCCTCTCGGACCCGGCCGCCCAGACCCTCCCGCTGGCCCAGTTCATCTTCCAGGGCCAGTTCAACACCAACTACCCGGTGGCCTTCGCCTCCTACCTGCTGGCCCTGGCCCCCCTGCTGCTCGTCTACCTGTTCGCCCAGCGCTGGGTTGTCTCCGGCGTCATGCGCGGCTCGACCAAATAAACTCTCACCAGACACCGAAGGGAAACCCCGCCGTGGCTACAAGCACCGCCGAAATTTCCGCACAGACCGGCACCATGTCGGACCCCAACTGGTGGCGCCAGGCCGCCGTCTACCAGATCTACCCCCGCAGCTTCGCCGACTCCAACGGCGACGGTCTGGGCGACCTGAGGGGCATCACCTCGCGGGTTCCTTACCTGTTGTCTTTGGGCGTGGACGCCGTCTGGCTCAGCCCGTTCTACCCCTCGGCCCTGGCCGACGGCGGCTACGACGTCGATGACTACCGCAACGTCGACCCCAAGCTCGGAACGCTCGAGGACTTCGATGAACTGGTCGCCGCCCTGCACGGTGCCGGGATTAAGCTCATCGCCGACATCGTGCCCAACCACACCTCCAACCGGCATGAGTGGTTCCGCGAGGCCCTCGCCTCGCCGAAGGGATCACCGGCCCGGGGGCGCTACATCTTCCGCGACGGCAAGGGCCCCGACGGCTCGGAGCCGCCCTCGGACTGGGAGTCAGTCTTCGGCGGGCCCGCCTGGGACCGTACAGAGGACGGCCAGTGGTACCTGCACCTCTTCGCCCCGGAGCAGCCGGACCTCAACTGGGACAACCGGGAGGTGCGCGATGACTTCCTGAAGACGCTGCGCTTCTGGTCCGACCGCGGTGTCGACGGCTTCCGGGTGGACGTGGCGCACGCCCTGACCAAGAACCTCACCGACCCGCTTCCCGCCAAGGCCGAGCTGGGCGCCGAGGACGAGAACCTCAACGGCGAGCACCCCTTCTGGGACCGGGATGAGGTCCACGAGATCTACACCGAATGGCGCCGCGTGTTCAACGAGTACGACCCGCCGCGCACCGCCGTCGCCGAGGCCTGGGTCCACGCGACCCGGCGGGCCCGCTACGCCAGCCCCGACGGGCTCGGCCAGGCGTTTAACTTCGACCTGCTGCGCGCCGACTGGAACCCCGGGCAGTTCCGCAGCATCATCACCACCAACCTCACCGAGGCCGAGAACTCCGGCGCCTCCTCGACGTGGGTCTTCTCCAACCACGACGTGGTCCGCCACGCCACGCGCTACGGCCTGCCCCCGGCCGGCGACGGCAAGCCCACCGGCATCGATTGGCTCCTCAGCGGCGGAACCACTCCGGAGCTGGACGCCGAACGCGGCCTCCGGCGTGCCCGCGCCGCCTCCCTGCTGATGTTCGCCCTGCCGGGCTCGGCCTACCTGTACCAGGGGGAGGAGCTGGGCCTGCACGAGGTGGCCGACATCGCCGACGAGGCACGTCAGGACCCGACGTTCTTCCGAAACCCAGGCGTCGAGGTCGGCCGCGACGGGTGCCGGGTGCCGCTTCCGTGGACGGCGGAAGGACCCTCCTTCGGCTTCGGGGGACAAACGGCCCACCTGCCCCAGCCGGCCTGGTTCTCCGACTCCGCCGTCGAGGTGCAGGAGGAGGGCGGGGACTCCACCCTGAACCTCTACCGCAGTGCCCTGGCGCTGCGCCGGGAACTCCAGACCTCCGAGCAGCTCGACTGGGTCCCCTCGGCACCGGAGGTCCTTCACTTTACCCGCTCCGGCGGCTGGCACTCGGTGACCAACTTCGGCACCGACCCGGTGGACCTGCCGGCGGGCCGGGTCGTCGTGAGCAGCGCACCCCTGGTTGACGGGAAGCTTCCTGCCGACACCACGGCGTGGGTCGTCGCGGGGGCTTAATTCCTCCACGGCGTGAACACCGCGCGATGGCGTCACACGCTGCACCATTCAACGACGGCGGGCGGTCACCTATTGGTGGCCGCCCGCTGGCGTCCGGGCAGGAGCGTCTCCAGATGGGCGATGATTGCCCTCACCCCCGCCTCGAATCCGAGGTCGGAGCGCTGTCCGTTCAGGGAAGCCTGTGCGAAGGCCTCGTGCAGGGCCGGCTGTGAGGCGGGATCAGCCACCCAGGCCGCCTCCGGGGACGCCCAGTCGAGGGCGGAGCCCAGCATGAAGCTGTCGAGCACCGTGACGGCAACGACCACGTCGTTGGGCGGGAAGCCGGCCCCGGCGAACAGGGCGGCGAGGTGCTCGTAGATGTCGAGGGTCGCCTTGTCAGTCACTGCCTCACCGACCAGCAGCGGGATGGCCTTGGCGTGCTGGCCCAGCGCCCTGCGGTAACTGCGCGCCCACGCCGCCGCCCGGTCCTGCCAGTCCGGTCCGGCGGTGAAGAAATCACCCGACGCCAGCGCATCCGATCCAATGACTGAGCGGATCCCGTTGATGATCTCAGGACGTCCCTGGACGTGGTGGTAGATGGAGGATGGGCTGACATTGAGCCGCTGTGCCAGGCCGGGCAGGGTGAAGTCCCCAAACTCGTCAACCAGCTCGAGGGCTGCCCGGTAGATCTTCTCCGGCGACAGGATCGCCTGGCGTGGACGCCCCATGGTCCCTCCCGTCCTGGGGTGCGCTGCCGCACCTCCGCCGTCGTCCGTGCCGGCGGAAGGCCCGCCGGCAGTCCTAGAACACGATCACGCTCCGCGCCCGCTCGCCCCGGCGCATCGCCTCGAAGGCCTCATTGACCTCGTCAAGCGTAATCCGATGCGAGATGAGCCGGTCAACCGGCAGGCGCCCCGCGAGGAACAGCTGCGCGAGGCGGGGGAAATCCCGGCCAGGCACCGTGGAGCCATAGTTGGATCCGATCAGGGACTTTCCGCCCTCGGCAAGCGCCAGCGCGTCGATGGAGATGGGGGAGTCCTCGGGAGGAAGGCCAACGATCACGGCCTTGCCCCCGGCCGCGATCAGCGACGGAAGCGACTCAATGGTCTGGACCCGTCCGATGGCCTCGAAGGCGTACGCGGCCCCGCCGCCCGTCAGCCGGCGGATCTCCTCAGCGAGCCCGTCCGAGGGCGTAAGGGTATGGGTGGCGCCGAAGGCCTTCGCCGCCACGAGCTTTTCCTCGCTCAGGTCCACGGCGATGATCGGATTCGCGCCGACAAGGTGCAGCGCCATGATGATCGAGAGGCCAACCCCTCCGGTCCCCACCACGACGGCCGAGGTTCCGGCCTCGACTCCGGCGTCGTTCACAACAGTACCGAAACCGGTGGCGACGGAGCAGCCGATGAGGCTCGCGACGTCGAAGGGCACCTCGCGCGGGATGCGGATGGCGCCTGCCTCGGGGACCACTGCGTACTCGCTCATCGAACCGACGCTCAGGTACGGGAACGCTCTACCGCCCTCGAGTGAGAGCGGGGTGCTGCCGTCGGGCAGCAGGCATTCCTCCGACCGGCTGCCCGTGCACACGTAGGACCTGCCCGAGACGCAGGCCGTGCAGCGCCGGCAGGGGTAGAACCAGGAGAGGATGACGGAGTCGCCGACGGCGACGTCGGTGACGCCCTCGCCCACCGCCTCGACGGTGCCGGCCCCTTCGTGTCCCATCACGGTGGGGGAGGGCAGGGTCCAGTCGCCGTCGAGCACATGGCGGTCCGACCCGCAGACCCCCGAGGCTCCCATGCGGACCAGGACGGTCCCCGGGGCGGGGTCGGCCACCTCGACACTTGTCAGTTCGAGGTCCCGCGCACCGGCCCGGTGCACGGCGGCGCGTGAGAGGCGGCTCATGCGCTTTCCTCAACCTTCGCCGCGGCGGGCGCGTAGCCGCCGATGCCCCGGCGGACATAAAGGATCCGCGCCAGCACATAGTAGGCAACCGCCCCCACGATGGCCGACGGCAGGGACGCCGTGATGTAGGTGAACACCGGCAGGGTGGTGAGCGTGACCGGGTTGTAGATCACCAGGTAGAAGACGGCCCCGGCGGCGACGGCACCGAGCCCGGCCCAGTTGATTCCGCCGGAGAAGTGGTAGGCGCTGTCGCTGCGGTGCCGGTAGAGCTCCTCGAGTTTGACCCGCTGGCGGCGCAGCACGAAATAGTCGGCGATGATCGCCCCGCACATCGGTGCAAGGAAGGCGCCGCTGAGGGTCACGAAGACCATGAACCGCTCGTACATGAAACCCGGGAAGAAGGCGAGGATGGCCGGCAGGATGAAGAATGCGGCGCACAGCCACGCCCACCGCACCCGCGAGAGCAGGTTGCCGCTGGCCTGCCGGATGGCGAGCACCGTCGAGTAGACGATGGAGGAGGTGCTGGTGATGTTGGCGAAGGCGATGAACAGCAGGATGAAGGCGCCCAGCAGGGGTCCGCCGAAGGGAAGCATCCAGACGGTCGGGTCGGAGTCGCCGAGGGTCAGGGCCGCAGCCATGCCGACGATCTGCGCAATCAGGGTGGCGCCGAGGAGTCCGCCGTAGGAGGGCCACAGGGCCGCCCGCGGCGTCTTGGTCAGGCGGGCGAGGGAGCCCATGACGGGGTACCAGGACACCCCGACACCGGCGTTGAACTCCACGGCCAGGGCGAAGTTGAGCCGGTCATCCTCGAATGGGGCCAGCGGTGCCGCCGTGAGGAGCGCGTCCCACGAGGTGTTGAGAACGAGGAAGATCATCAGGAACACCGTGACGACGATCAGGCCCGGTGCGATGAACTTGTTGAACCGGCCGATGGTCACCGGCCCGCGGGAGAGGATCCACCAGGAGATGGCGATGGCGACAAGCGCGAAGAACGTGACCATGAGGCTCTCCGGGCCGAAGTCGGTGCCGAAGGTCGAATTCGACACCTGGGTGACGGCCCGGCCCACCATGATCGCGAGCAGCGAGGACCAGCCCATCTCGGTGATCAGGATAACGGTGAAGACGAGGATGCCCACTCCGACCAGCCCGAACACCGGCCTGAGGATGGTGTACTGCTCAACGCCGTAGCGCTGGCTGGCCACGACGCTCGCGAGGATCATGAAGCCGAGGCCGATCGCATTGCCGATGACCATGGCGGCGATGCCCTGCTGGAAGCCAACCAGGAGGGCCGTTGAGCCGCCGACGAGGAACGCCCAGGTCGCGATGGCAAGGCTGATGTTGACGCCGGTGAAGTCGGATCCGTTCCAGATCCGCTCCCGAAGGAGCAGGGGGAGCGACCCAAGAGATCCGCCGTCCACGCCTTCAGCAGCAGGTGCCTGCCTCTTCCCGTGTGTCCCGCTCACAGGACCAGCACCAAAAAGCCCAGCAGGGTGATGCCCAGGGTCACTGCGGTGAACAGGCCCAGGTCCCGTCCCGACAGGGACTTCCGCGAAGGATCGTCCTGTTCGTGGGCCGAGATTTCCGTGAGCCGCCGGCGCAGCTCGGCGGCCGTGGTGGTGTCAGCTGAATCCATTTCCTCGCGCTCCAATAATCGAATGTCGTTCGGTTTGGATCAATAGTTGTGCCTATCATGGAGGCTGTCAATGGAATTTGTTTCAAATTTTCAGGCGCACCGCCGGGGCCGGCGGACGCCCGGGGAGGAGGAGCCGTGCCGGCAATGGCAGTGCTCCAGGCCGCGGGGGCGGTCAACGCCGTCGAGGAGAACCTGCGCCGTCTTGAGGGCTACGCCGCGCGCGCCGCGGAGCAGGGTGCCGAACTCCTGGTGACCCCCGAGCTCTTCGCGACCGGCTACGCCCCGGCGCTCGTCGTCGGTTCGGACGGCCAGGGTATCCGGGCCGAACTGGCGGGCATCGCCCGCCGCCACCGCATTGCGCTCGTCGGCTCGACCGTCGAGGCTGCGGGGGATCGGCACCACATCACTGCCTCGCTCTTCGACGAGCAGGGGGCGGAGCTCACCCGGTACCGTAAATCGCACCTGTTCGGGCCCGAGGAAAAGTCGGTCTTCACGCCGGGAAACGACCTCCCGGACCTGGTGCCCCTGCTGGGTCTCTCGGTGGCCCTGGGCATCTGCTACGACATCGAATTCCCGGAGTTCGCGCGCAGCGCGGCACGGCGCGGCGCAGACCTGCTGTGCATCCCCACTGCCGTCCCGACCACGGGGGACGTGGGCGGGCGTCCGCCGGAACTGACCTACAACGCGGAACGGATCTCCACCCTCCTGGTGCCGGCCCGTGCCCTCGAAAACGGCGTCTACATCGCCTACACCAACCACACGGGCCCCGACTTCACGGGCTTCAGCGGCATCGCGAGCCCGTACGGCACCTTCCTCGGACTCGCCGGCGGCGGGGAGGAACTGCTCGTCGCCGAGGTCGACAAGTCGGAGGTGGACCGGGCACGCGGCCTGAACACCTACCTCACCTGCATGCGCCCGGCGCTGTACGGCTGATCCGCCCGGCCTCGCCTCACAGACCCAGTACGGACATCGGACAGCGAAACATCGGAAGCGTGGGAACGACGGCGGGCGGCCACCATTCGGTGACCGCCCGCCGTCGTTTCGTCCTGCTGCGGACGCCTTTGAGGTCTACTCGGCGAGGGCCTTGATGACTTCCTTCGCAACGTCCTCGCTTGACTGCGGGTTCTGGCCCGTGATCAGGTTGCCGTCCCGCACCACGACGCTGCTCCACGCGGCCGAGGTCTCAAGTACCGCGCCCCGCTCGCGCAGCACGTCCTCAACGAACCACGGGGTGTTCTCGCCGGTGCCGCCGGCGAGCTCCTCCTCGTTGGTGAACACGGTCATACGCCGTCCGGCGAAGGCGAAGCCGCCGTCCTCGTTCACGGCGCTGAGCAGGCCGGCCGGGCCGTGGCAGAAGGGTGCGATGACCTTGCCCGCGTTGTTGGTCTCCACGAGGATCCGGCCGAAGTCCTTGTTCTCCGCGAGGTCGGCCATGGGGCCGTGGCCGCCGGGCATCACGATGCCGTCGAAGTCGGACGCGCTGACATGCGCCAGGGTTCGGGGAGAGGAAAGTTCGTTGTCGATGTCCGCAAGGTAGGAGCGGAAGTCATCGGCCTTGGCGGCGCCGCCGATCTGCTCCGGGTCGAGGCTCGCCGCATCGATCGTCGGCTTGACCCCGCCGGGGGAGGCGAGCTGCACCGAGTGCCCGGCCTCACGGAGGGTGCGGTGCGCGACGACGAGCTCCTCGGCCCAGACGCCGGTTGGATGTGAGCTGCCGTCTTTCATGGTGAGGGCGTCTGCGGACGATACGACCATCAGGATTCGGGCCATGAGTTGTGCTCCTTCACGGGCGCGCCCGGCGGGCACGCCGATCGGTTGATTTCTTTCCTTGGAGTCAGCCTACCCGGGCCGGTTTTTATGCCCGGTTCAGCTCGGAGCGTTACCGGGCGGATTCGAGTTGCGCGTAGGTTGCGTCATCGAGCGAAATGCCGAGGGCGCCCATGTTGTCCTCGAGGTGGTCGATGGAGCCCGTGCCCGGGATCGGCATCATCACCGGCGAGCGGCGCAGCAGCCAGGCCAGGGCGACCTGGGAGGCGCTGGCGTTCAGCCGCCGGGCGGCCTCGTCCACCGGGCCGCCCGGGAGGGCGAGCTCGCCGGCGGAAATCGGCGCCCAGGGGATGAAGCCGATCCCGTTTTCCGTGGCGTAGTCCAGGACGTCCTCCGAGGTTCGGTCGGTGAGGTTGTACCGGTTCTGCACGGTGGACACGGTGAAGTACTTCTCCGCCTCCTTCAGCTGGTCCACCGTGACCTCGGACAGGCCGAGGGCCTTCACCTTGCCTTCCTGCTGGAGGTCACGGAGGGTGGCGAACTGCTCCCCGGCGTCGACCTTCGAATCGATCCGGTGCAGCTGGAGCAGGTCGAGGGATTCGACGCGGAGTTTGCGGAGGCTGAGTTCGGTCTGCTGGCGCAGGTATTCGGGGCGGCCGAGGGCGACCCACCGGTCGGGGCCGGGCCGGGTGAAGCCGACCTTCGTGGCGATGCGCACGCCCTCCGGGTAGGGGTAGAGGGCCTCAGCCAGAATTTCCTCGCTGACATCGGGCCCGTAGGAGTCCGCGGTGTCGATGAAGTCCACCCCGAGCTCGACGGCACGCCGCACGACGTCGATGGCTGTGCCGCGGTGCGCCGGCTCACCCCAGATGCCCGGCCCGGTGATGCGCATGGCGCCGAAACCCAGCCGATGGACCGTACCGAGGTCCTTGAGGTCGATGGTCGGGGACAGATTCGTTGCCGCGTTTGAAGTGTCAGTCATACTGCCGCAACGGCCGGGCCGCGCCGGTTGTTCCGCCGGGGGAGACGGGCGTCACCGAGGAGCCTACGGCCTCAGGTCCAGCACCGGCATGCCCTCGCGGAGCTCCTTGAGTCTTTGCGCATGGCGCTGCAGCGCCTCGTCCTCGCCGGTGGCGGGCGTATACGCCGGCACCGGGACGGCGCGCCCGTCCTCGTCCAGGGCCACGAAGACGCTCAGGCACTGTGCGGCAAGATGCATCACCTGGTCCTTCGGGTCGGCGGCGCGGACGCGCAGCCCGATGTGCATGCTCGAGGTTCCGGTCATCAGCAGCCTCGCCTCGATCTCCAGGAGGTGGCCCACCGGGATGGGGCGGTGGAAGTGGATGCCACCTGCGTAGACCGCGGCCGTGTTCTGCCCGCACCATCCCGTGGCGCAGGCGAAGGCCGTCTCGTCGATCCAGGCCATCACCGTGCCTCCGTGGGTCTTGCCGCTCCAGTTCGCGTCGGTCGGCGCTGTGAGGAACCGGAAGGTCATCTGCGGCCCGGACCCGGCGGCGGTGTAGGTGGTGCGGGCCACCTCCTTCTTGATCTCCGACCGGATCGGGATGCGTTCCGCAGCCGCCGCATGGAAGGCGCGTTCCTCGTCGGTCGAGGGGATCCACTCGGGAACGCGCCGCGGGGCGCCGTCGTCGTCGACGGCAACGAACACCAGGAGGCACTCGGTGGCCTCCTCATACCGGCCGGAGCGGGGGTTCGCGGAGAGGACGCTGACCAGGATGTGCATGCTGGTGCTGCCGGTGTAGATCAGCTTGGCGTGGGCCTCGATGAGGCTGCCGGCGGGGATCGGCCGGGTGAACCGGACGTCCCCGACATAGGCGGTGACGCAGTAGCCGCCGCTCCAGCCGACGGCGCAGGCAAACCCGGCCTTGTCGATCCATTCGAGCACCCGGCCCGCCTGCACTGTGCTGCCGCCGACGGCGACGTCGGTCGGGGCAGCGAGGAAGCGCAGGACCATGGTGCCGCGGGAGCTCATCGGTTCATCCACTGCGACCGCTCACCCCTCGCCGACGGCCGAGAGGGCACGGGCAACGGCGGCGATCGACTGCTCGACGTCGTCCTCGTCGGTGGACCAGTTGCTCACGGAAATCCGGAGCACCGCCCGGTCGTGCCAGCGGGATCCGGACATCCAGGCCGTTCCCGCGGCGAGCAGGTTTTCGGTGACCCGCCGGGTGCGTTCGTCGTCCCCGAAGCTCACGCAGACCTGGGTGAAGGCAACCTCGTTGAGGATCTCTGCCCCGGGCAGCCGGGCGATTCCGTCGGCCAGGGCGCGGGCGTGCCGGGCGAGCCGCTCGACGAGGTCGACGGTGCCGGAGCGGCCGAGGGAGCGCAGGGCGGCCCAGACCGGGACGCCGCGGGCCCGCCGGGACAGCTCGGGAACCTTCTCGAGCGGGTCCCCCGGGCCCGAAGCGTCGGCGATGAGGTAGCTCGTGTGCACCCCGAACACCCCGCGCATCACCTCGGGCCGGGCGACGAACGCCACCCCGCAGTCGTAGGGGACGTTGAGCGTCTTATGGGCATCGGTGGCCCAGGAATCGGCCGCTTCGACACCGGCCAGCAGCCCCCGGTAGTGCGGGCTTGCCGCGGCCCACAGGCCGAAGGCGCCATCGACGTGCACCCAGGCACCCCTCGCATGGGCGACGGCGACCGCCTCGGTCATCGGATCGGACGCTCCGGAGTGAAGGTTGCCCGCCTGAAGGCAGACAAGGGCGGGGCCAACGCCAGCGTCGAGAGCCGCAGCAAGGGCGTCGGGCCGAAGGCGGCCCTGAGCATCCGCCTCGACGACGGTAGGGGCGCCGAGCCCGAGGTAGCGCAGGGCGAGGTCGACGACGTCGTGCCGTTCGGCTCCGACGAAGACCCGGACGCGGGGACCTCCGGCGAGGCCCTCCCGGTCCAGGTCCCAGCCGGCCCTGTCGAGGACGACCTGGCGTCCGGCGGCGAGGCCGACGAAGTTCGCCATGGTGGCCCCGGTGGTGAATCCGACACCGCTTTCGGGCGGGAGCCCGAGCAGTTCCAGCAGCCATCCCCCGGCGGCTTCCTCGGCAGCAGCAACGGCAGGGGTGGCGAAGCGCAGCCCGGCGTTCTGGTCCCACGCGCTCACCAGCCAGTCGGCGCCAAGCGCGGCCGGAAGGGTGCCGCCGATGACCCAGCCGAAGAACCGGCCGGACTGCATGGCCATCAACCCGGGCTCGGCGAGCAGGGCAAGCTCATCGATGACCCGTGCGGGATCGGTCGGTTGATCGGGCAGGGGAGCGGCGAACTGCGCGGCGAGTTCGTCCGCCGTGCGTCCGGGCGGCAGGGCGCGCGTGGGGACGGACGCGAGCCACTTCTCAGCGTGTACCCTCGCCCGCTCCAACGCGTCGCCGAAGGCGTCCGGCCGGGCTGACATGCCGCCACCTTAGCAGGGACGGCCGCCCGTGCCGAGGCCTCGACCGTGCCGGACTTTCCGGGGGCTTACCGGCGGCTCAGCTAAGTTCCCCGACCCGCTGCTGCGCCTGCTCCAGCTCTTCCTGTGCGGCCTCGGCAGCACGTTCGGCCGCATCCTTCGCGCGGCCGGCCTCGGCGGCTTCGGCGTCCAACCCGTCCAGCTCGCGCTGCAGCACCCCCAGCCGCTCCTGGAGGTCCTCGATGGAGGCCGCGAGCCCCTCGCGCTTCACCGCGATCCGGTGTGCGCGCTTCTGCAGCGTCTCCGCCGCCACGGCCGCCCGCTGGGCGGCGGCTTCGGCCTCCGAAAGGTCGGCCCGGGCCTGCGCCAGCCGGGCCGTGCGTTGCGGATCATCGGCCGGCCGGCCCTCATCCCGGGCATCTCCGCCGGCTTCGAACGAATCCTCAAACGGCCCCGCGACCGCGCCGGTCAGGTCCACCGGCTCCCATCCCGAAACCTCAAGCGGGCGGACGAGCCGGCCCGTGAGGACGGCCGCCGCCGCGCCGGGGTCGGTCATCGCCGCCCGAAGAGTCCCCTCCACCTCCGGCAGGGCCGAGGCACCGGCCGGGTGGCCGATCCCGGCCGCGAGGTCGAGGCTCTGTCGTGCGATGCCGGCCAGGAGCCGCTGCCGCTGCTGCCCCAGCGCGTGGAGACGGGCCCGGTCGGTGGTCTCCTGGGCCTCGCGCAGCGATTGGCCCAGGGCCAGCACCTGCTCGATCTCCCCACGCTGCCGGTTCACCAGGAGATTCACCAGCCACGCCGCCGTCGAGGCCTTCCGAAGCTTCCGGATGGCGCCGCCCAGGTCCTTGTCCCCGGCCGTTGCGGTATCCTTCGCCTTATCATCCCTGGCACGGGTGAACTCATCAAGGGGCAGCGCGTACAGCTCGGCTGCCGCTGAGGCCAGATCCATATGTCCTGCCTCTCGAAGGAAGTCGGAGATGCCAACACTGGCAAAGACAACACGGTGGGGCAAGCGTGCCGCCGTGCCGGCCGGCCCCGGAGGAGGCGCAGGTGATAACAGTTCTTCGCCGTCCTCAACCGACGCTACCGGAAACTCTGAAGTGCTCCTATGATGAGCGTGTTCCGCTGATTTTAAGCAGGACGAATGGGGGGCGGAATGGTCTTCCCGGCGCATCTCCGGTCCAGGAAAGCAGGGCTGAACACATGAACGAGGAAGACCTTCGACGCATCCGCATTGCCGCAGCCGACAAGGAGGCCGCGGCCTTTGAGCTTGACCACGCCTCACTGACTCTTGAGGAGGCAGTCGTCGAGGCGCTGCGCCACGGCGAACATCCGGCCCTCATCGCCGAGGCGGCCGACCTGCCGGAGCCTGAGGTGGTCGGGCTGTCGGGCGCGCCGGCGGGCGTCAAGGAATTCCAGCCCGAGTGAAGCAGCCGTTCTCCTCCGGTTCCGAGGGGGGAATGAAGGTTACGTTGGCATTTGTTAGAAAAGCTACCTATATGCTTTCCTAATGGCTTCGATGAACGCCGAGAGTCGAGTCCGTTCCCCGTCATCCACCTCACACAGACAGAGCCGAATACATGCCCAATAAGAGCAGACTCACCCCGGAGGAGCCCTTCCCCGAAGACCTTACGGAGCTCAGGGACGAGTCGGTCGAGGTCCTGCACAGCAAGATCCACCGCGAGATCGATGCTGAGTACGACGAGCTGGGGGAGCTTGTTCCGGAGACCGAGTTCCGCCTCGAGGAGCTGACCGAGGAACTGGACCGCAGGGACGAGGACGCCGAGCTGGACTCCCGGCCCGTCGCCGAGGTGACCGTCCTCAAGACCGCAGACGGGGACGAGGAAGAGGCCAACGCCTGATTCCCCGGCCCACCCGGGCCACAGGCGGCGGCTCAGGCAGAGCCGCGAAGCACCAGGGACGTGCCCAGACGTGTGACCCGTTCGACCGGGCGGTCCTCGATCAGGGCCACGAGCTTCTCCGCCATCCGCACCCCCAACTCCGTCACCGGATGGGCCACCGTCGTCAGGGCCGGGGTGAGCGCCGCCGCGAACTCGTCGTCGTCGAACCCGACGACCGCCACATCCCCGGGAATCCGCAGCGAGTGCGACGCGAGGACCGGATACGCCCCGGCGGCCATCTGGGCGCTCGCCACAAACAGTCCATCGATCGGGGTGCCGCGGGCCAGGAGCCGGCGCATCGCCGCCGCCCCCGAGGCGGGGGTGAAATCCCCGAACTCGACTTTCGAGGAATCCAGGCCTGCGCCGGCCAGCACCCTGCGCCAGCCGGCGAGCCGGTCGATTCCGGCGGGCATGTCCTGCGGGCCGGCGATGGTGGCGATGTTCCGCCGCCCCTGCGCCAGAAGGAGGTCCGTGGCGGCGGCCGCGCCGGACTCGTTCTCCACCTCGACGTAGTGGCTCCCGGCCTCTCCGACCAGAGGGCGGCCGGCGAAGACGATCGGCAGGGCCCCGCTCACCTGAGCCCAGGAGTTGTCCCCGCTGTGATGGGACACCACGAGGGCTCCGTCCACATTCCCGCCCAGCAGGTAGCGACGGGTCTTCTCGGGTGAGGACTCCGAGGACAGGATCATGGTGAGGGTGTACTCGGTTTCCGCAAGGTAGCCGGCGATGCCCTCGATGACCGAGGCGAAGAACGGGTCGGTAAAGACCTTCGAGGTCGATTCCGGGAGCACGAGCGTCACCGCCTGGGTCCGCCGGCTGGCCAGCGAGCGTGCGGCACGGTTCGGCACGTAGTTCAGTGCCGCGACGGCATCACGGACCGCCTGTGCGCGCTGCGGATCCACCGACGGGGAATCGTTGACCACCCGGGAGACGGTGGCGCGCGAGACCCCGGCCAGCGCCGCCACCATTTCGAGTGTCGGCGCCGGCCGGGTTGGGCCCGGATCGCGGTGTGTCACAGGGCGGGAGCCTACCCGGCCGACCGGCCCTGCGCCTCGGCTCCCGCGCCGGCCGGATCGGAGCCCGAATGTGCGGCGGCGATCACCCGGCCGTAGGCGTGGCCGCTGTCCTTGACGGTGCGGGCCAGCGTGTCGTAGTCAACGCGCACGATGCCGAACCGTTTGCCGTAGCCCCACGACCATTCGAAGTTGTCGAGCAGGGACCACACAAAGTACCCCCGGACGTCGGCGCCCTCGTCGATGGCCCGTCCCACGGCGTCGATATGGTTCAGGATGAACCGGGTGCGCTCCGCGTCGCGGACTGCGCCGTCGGCGCTGACCTCGTCGTCGTAGGCGGCACCGTTCTCCGTGATGTACAGCGGGGGAAGGTTTTCGTACTCCCTGCCCAGGCGCACCAGCAGGTGCCGCAGTCCGTCGGGGTTGACCTCCCAGTCCATGGCCGTGCGCGGCAGGCCGCGGCTGGGGAAGGTGATCCATTCTGCGCCGATCCAGGGCGACGCCGCGGGCCGCTCCGCGCCGCCTGAATGGCCGTCGCTGCCCGAGAGGTCGGGATGCCCGCTGATGAGGTCGTCGTGATAGTGGTTCACCCCGAGGAAGTCCAGCGGCGCCCCGATCGCCTCAAGGTCGCCCGGCTGGATGAGCTCTGCCAGCCCGAACGGTTCGAGGTCCCGGAGGGAGTCCTCGGGGTAGGCGCCGCGGAGGATCGGATCGATGAAGATCCGGTTCTGCAGGGAATCGAAAAGGCGGGCCGCTTCGAGATCGACCGGGTCGGACGGGTCCTTCGGGATCGAATTGCTGAGGTTGAGGGTGATGCCAAGGTGCGCGGCGCCGCGGTTGCGCAGCTCCGCCACGGCCAGGCCGTGTGCCAGGTGCTGGTGGTGGACGGCGGCAATGGCGGCGCGCGGCTCCTGGCGGCCCGGGGCGTGCACCCCGGAGCCGTAGCCGAGCAGTGAGGAGCAGAACGGCTCGTTGAAGGTCGTCCAGTGCTTCACGCGGTCGCCGAGGGCCTCGTAGACGTCGGTGGCGTACTCAACGAAACGGTAGGCGGTGTCGCGGTTGGCCCACCCGCCTTTTTCCTCAAGCGCCTGCGGCAGATCCCAGTGGTAGAGGGTCAGCCATGGCAGGATGCCGGCGTCGAGCAGTTCATCGACGAGCCGGGAGTAGAAGTCGAGCCCCTCGCGGTTCACGGCGCGGTCCCCGGGGCGCACGCGGGCCCAACTGGTGGAGAACCGGTAGGAGTCGAGTCCGAGTTCCTTCATCAGGCGGACATCCTCGGGCATGCGGTGGTAGTGGTCCACGGCGGTCTCGAGGTTTTCCCCCTTCGCAACAGCGCCGGGGATGCGCGCGAAGGCATCCCAGACCGAGTCCTCTTTGCCGCCTTCATGGCCGGCCCCCTCCACCTGGGCGGCGGCGGTGGCCGAACCCCAGAGGAAACCCTGCGGCCAGTTCGTGCGGAGGTGTTCCTGCTGAGACATGGGCCCTTACCTGCTCCTTGAATAGGTTGCGCAAAACGCGGTGCTGACGGCGGCCGGGAGGGCAACGCTACGGTGGCGCTGCCGCCCCTGCGGGCCGGGCTGGCCACCTAGACGAGCGGGGGCGGGTCCAGCAGGCCGCAGAGAGCGCTCTCACGGGGTGGGTCGAGTCTAGGAAGGCCGGGGCGGAGGTGTCAAAGGAAGTGGGGGTAGATCGGGCGATTTGTCCAGCGCCGGCGCAAACCCAATCCCGTAGGCCCGCCGGCCGCGACCGGGTTTAATGGCAGGACCTGCCCGCGGTATCCAGGAGGAGAAGATGAGCGCTGTGTGTCCAT
Source organism: Arthrobacter zhaoguopingii (assembly GCF_009828595.1). GTDB lineage: Bacteria > Actinomycetota > Actinomycetes > Actinomycetales > Micrococcaceae > Arthrobacter_D > Arthrobacter_D zhaoguopingii. The sequence continues at coordinate 117,162 of NZ_WPNY01000006.1, read as the reverse complement.
CGTGCGGATCGAGTCTGCAGGAGCTTCCGGAGAGCCAGTGGCCGGCGTCCGGCCCTGTCCCGGAGGGGGCGATCGCCGTTTATCAGTGCGAAGGCAACCACCGGGTCATCGTCGCCGACCCGGCGGTCCAGGCCTAACGTCCCTGGGAGTGGGCCTGGCGGTCGCGGATGATCCTGTCGATCTCATCGCGCAGGGCAACCGCCTCCTCCATGGTGAGTTCGAGTTCGGCGGACTGCTCCACCCAGCCGATCTTCAGCACCTCGTCGCCCCCGGTGCCCGAAAGCCCCACCGCGAGGGCCCGTCCGCCCACCCGGCTGACATCGCCGATCACCATTTCCCCGCCGTCGTCCTCCGCGATTGCCATGCTGTCAGCTCCTTGTACGAGTGTCCGCCGCCGCCCCCGGGGCCTCGGACAGGGGCTGAGGTCATCATCCTACCCAGAGGGGATCCGCGGAATGAAGGGTCCTGAAAATTATGGCCGGGAATACAACGCAGGCTTAGCATTGAGGCGTGACCGGTGGGTATTCCATCTGCGGGCACAGCCAACCAGGGAGTACGCCATGGGCTTGAGCAACCGACTTATCAACGCTGCGGGACGATTCGCCGGCCGCGGCACCACGGGGACGACGGGCACCGGCAGGACCCGCGGCACGGGCGGAGTGGGGCGTGGCATGGGCGGCGCAGGGCGCGGCATGGGGCGCAACACCGGCCGGGGCGGTATGAGCAGCGGTTCGCGCGGCGGGCTCGGTGGAATGATCCGGGGGATCCTGAACCGGCGGTAGCCGCAGGCCCGCCTGCTGCCGGTCCGGGTCAGGTCGCAGTGGGCGCGCCAGGCGCGCCGGGCCCGTCCCGGGGCCGCAGCAGGCATGATGGGCTCCCGCGGAGTAGGTTGGTGCGATGCAGACACCTGACCTCCCGCACGCCCCGGAATTCGATCCCGATTCATCCGAACCCCAGTCGGAGGAGCTGCTCGCCGCAGCGATCACGAGGATCGAAGGCGAGATCGCCGAGCTCCAGTTCGACCGGTTCACCGCTGCCGATGCGCTCGCGCTCGGATTCCGGCTTGTGGAGCTGGGAACCGGGAGGAACCTTCCCATCGCCATCCACATCGGCCGCGGCGACCAGACGGTCTTCCACGTCGCCCTGGACGGCGCCACCTACGACAACGACCTGTGGGCCGCTGCCAAGAGCCGCACGGCGCTGCGGTATGCGGAGCCGTCCCTGCTCGTTGGCCTGCGGGCGCGCCGGGGCGGAGGAAGGCCGGAGGACAATCCGATGCTCGATCCGGCGCTCTATGCCGCCCATGGCGGAGCGTTTCCGCTGTATGTGCGCGGTGTGGGGCCGGTGGCGGTAGTGACGGTGTCCGGGCTGCCGCAGGTCGCCGACCACGACCTGGTGGTCGAGGCACTGCGGTCCTGGCAAGGTGAAGCGAGTTGAGCGAAGCGGGTTGAGAGAAGCGGGTTAGCCGAGGCGGCCTGCGGGCATGTGGCCGTGCCCGGGCGCGGAGTGAACCACGCGCCGGGCACGGTCAGTGGCGGGAACGGATACGTTCCGTCGCCTCATCGCTTCCCCCACGGAGCGGTGAGTCGTGCGCCACAACGAAGCCTAAGCATAGTCAGCATTAAAAACAAACCATTCGACCGGTTTCACTCCTCAGGCGTTCCGCGGACGAGTCCCACGAGCCGCCGGGCCTCCTGCTGATGTTCCTCGGTGAGGATGCCGGGGAGGAGAAACGCCCACATATCCTCGATGCGCTCCAGCAGGTCCCGGCGCCCGGCGAGGATGTCGGAGACCATCTGGATGCCTGCGACCGAGGCCACCAGGAGCCGCGCGAAGGACCCCGGGTCAACCCCCGCATGCAGCCAGCCCTCATCCTGTGCGGCGCGGGTCATTGACTCCAGGGCCTCGGTCCAGTGCCGGTAGGGCTCCGCCACGTCCTGTCCGAAAGCTGATGCCTCGAAGGTCAGGCGGATTCCGGCACGCACGATCGGCTCATCGAGGGTATCCTGCGCGAAGCCCCGAATGATGAGGATCATCGACTCGAGCGGCGGGTGGCCCCCAGTAAGGATGGCGGCGGAACGTTCCACCCCGCGGGCATGCTGGGCCGCAATGACCGCCCGCGCCAGTTCGTCCTTGGAACGGAAGTGGAAGTACAGCGCGCCCTTGGTCACCGAAGCCTCCTCCGCGACACGCGCGAGTGAGGCCGTCCCATAGCCCTCTTTTTCAAAGACCGCAGCGGCCCCGGCGAGGATCGACTCACGGGTCGCCCGTGCCCGCTGCTGGATCATGCCGGCTCCCCGGGACCGGGCGGGGTGCCCGGTGGGCGCACCCGCTGCACCAGGTGTCCTCCGGACAGTTCGACGTTGGATCCCACGTTGCGCCCTTCCTTCAGGCCGGATGGTGATGCGCTCCCACCATGTTTCTTGGACGGCTTTTGTCGCCCGTTCCGGCAAAAGCACCAGATATACGCCGGGTTAGATAGGGGCTAGCATGCCATTAACATCCGGCCTAAGGCGCAGCGCAACGCTGTGCTGACCGCGCGGGCACGACGGCGGGTTGCCGATGCTTTCGGGTGTGACAGGTAGAGGGGGACTACGTCATGCATCTGCGCCATGGGCCGCGTTTCGGCGGCGGCGAACTGCCTGAGGAGCTGTTCATCAAGGCGATGGCTGCGACCTCGGAAATTTCTTTGATCACCGATGCTTCGGAGAACATCCAGCACGTCTCGGAGTCCTTCACAGCCATCACCGGCTACACGGCGGATGAGGTGCTGGGGCGGAACTGCCGGATGCTTCAGGGGCCGGGCACCGACGTCGACACCCGGGCCGCCATCCGGCTTGCGCTCGACGCCGGTGAGCCCTTCCGGGGTGAAATCCTCAACTACCGCAAGGACGGGTCGGCGTTCTGGAACATGCTCAGCATCACTCCGCTGACCTCCGAGATGGGGGAGCTCACCCACTTCGTGAGCGTCCAGCGCGACATCAACACCCGGATGGCGCTCCATGAACAGCTCCGCTTCCAGGCGCTTCACGATCCCGTCACCGGACTGCCGAACCGCCTGGCGATGAACAACCACCTTGCTGACATTCTGGCAGGCGGGCCCCGGTCCGAGGTCACTGCGGCCGTGGGCATGATCGACCTCGACGACTTCCGCGTGGTGAACAACACCTTCGGGCACGAAGCGGGGGATCTGCTGCTCAAGGAATGGGCGGCGCGGATCCAGGCGCAGCTGCGCGATGAGGATTTCCTCGGCCGGATGGGCGGGGACGAGTTCGTCCTGATCCTCAGCGGTATCAGCCGCGGCGCTCCGGAGGCCGGCCTCACCCGGGTCCTCGAGCGGCTTTCCTCCGCCGTCGAGGTGCCCTTCAGTATCGACGGGCGCAGGGTGACGATCGGCATGAGCATGGGACTCGCCCTGTTCCCGGAGGACGGCTTTGACACAGCTTCCCTGCTCAAGAGCGCCGATGAGGCCCTTTACGAGGTGAAGACCCGCAAACACGGACGGCGCCGATGGTGGGAGCTTGCCGCAGAGATCCCCCCGGCATCCGCCGGTGCCGGTGCTGCGGGGGCCGCCTCCGCCGTCGCCGCCGACGGGGAGGGTCCCGCCGGCACGGTCGAAGAGGAGGCCCGGTGGGCCCGGGAACGCCGGCGTGATGCCCTCTACGGTGGAGGGCTGTCCATCTGCCTTCAGCCCGTCATAGACCTGCGGGACGGCTCGGTGCACCTGTTCGAGGCCCTGGCCCGCCTGACGCTTCCCAACGGGACGGTGCTGCAGCCCGCCGGATTCGTCAAGGAGCTGAGCACCTTTGACCTGGACTACGTCTTCTCCACCGTCCTGGAGCAGTCCCTCGCCCAGCTGGCTGAGTGGGACCGGCAGGGGCTGAACTACAGCGTGTCGGTCAACCTGCCGCCCACCATCCTTCTCGATCCGGCCTCACCCGCCCTGATCAGCAGCGCCCTGACCCGCCACGGGATCGCGCCCCACCGGCTCGGCCTCGAACTGCTCGAATCACAGACCCTGGAATGGGACATCCAGCGGGAGGCCCTCAGCCAACTGGTCCGGCTGGGAGTCGGCCTCGCCATGGACGACCTCGGAGCGGGATACAGCAGCCTCAAGCGCCTGTCGTCGCTGCCGTTCAACGCCATCAAGCTCGACCGCGATCTGCTCGCGGACATCCGAACCAAGCCGCCCGAGACGCTCAGCCTGATCGCGACCCTCATCCAGATGGGCAGGGACTTCGGTATGAACGTCGTGATCGAAGGAATCGAGGACGAGGGGATGGCCGAGGCGGTGGCGGTCCTCGGCGCGCCACTGGGCCAGGGCTTCCACTTCAGCCGCCCGCTGGCACCCCAGAACGCCGCGGCGTGGGTCGACCAGTTCCGCCTGCCGGCGCCCAACGGTTCGCTCCGCACATGCCTTGGGGCGCTGGCCTACCATTGGCAGTTCGCCCGGCTGGGTTCGCCCCACCCCCGCGCCCTCGCCGAATGCCCCCTGAGCCGATTCCTCGCCACCTACGGCACCGGCGCCGATGTGGGCCGGTGGCACAATCAGCAGCACGATCCACGGGCGGCGCACGCCGGTGCCGGACGGCTCCTCGTGGACTGGCTGGTGCGCCAGATCCGCACGACCGCCGAGCCGGCCGGGCCACGGCTGGAGTTGCTGGCCTAAGTTTCCCAGTGCGCGGAGGCCCGAGCGACGGCATATTCCAAAGCCCGGGCGCCCCAGTGTCGAAGCCCCGAATACCCGAGACCCGAATACCCGAACGCCTGAGCACGTGCGCCTCTGGCCACACGGGGCCGGTGCGGGCCGGCGCCCCACCGCCGCGCAGGCGGCGGGGCGCCGAAAGGTCAGGGCCGCTCGCCGTCCGCGGATCCGCCCGACGCCGGCGGTGCCACGGCGGCGCCGTTCGCGGAGGCCCGCTGGCCCGACCCCGCGCCCTTCAGGATGTCGCCCAGCAGGGTGATGACATCGAGGCCCGTGGTGTCCTTGATCAGCTGGGTGGTCTGCTGCACCCCGGTCGAGACGTCCCGGCTGAGCTGGCCGGCGCCGTCGTTGGACACAACGGTCATCGTCTTGATCGCCGCAAGCGGAGCGGCGACCTCCCGGGCCATGGCGGGCAGGACCTCCAGGACCTTGCTCAGCACGGCCGCCTCATTGAACTTCTCGTATGCTTCGGCCTGCGCCGCGATGCCGGCAGCCTCTGCCTTGCCGCGCGCCTCGGTGGATTCCGCCTCAGCCTCGCCGCGTGAACGGATCACCGCCGCCTCGGCGCGGCCGCGCGCCTCCTGGACGGCCGCTTCGGCGGTTCCCCGTGCCGTGTTCGCTGCGGCGTCGGCCTCCGCCGCGACCCGGTCGCCTTCGGCGTTGAGCTTGCGCTTCGCCAGTTCCACTCGTGCCTCGATCTCGGTCGCCTCCGAGGCCCGCCGCCGCTCCTCAAGCCGGGCATCGGCCTGCTGGATCAACCGGTACTTCTCGGCGTCCGCGGGCTTGCGGACCTCGGTGTCGAGTTCGCGCTCGCGCAGTTCCGCTCGCCGCTGGGCCACCTGCTGCTCGCGGATGATCACCTGCTCGTTCTGTTCCGCCACGGCCAGGGGTCCGGCGGCGTCGGCCCGGGCCTGGCGGGCGTCGGCGACCTCCTTCAGTTCCGCACGCTTGATGATGAGCTGCTGGTGGGCCAGGGCTACCTGCTCGTCGGAGATTGCGCGGGCCTGCTCCGATTCCTGAACCGACCGGGCCTCGGCAATCTTGGCGTTTTTCTCGGCCAGCGCGGCTTCCGGACGGCCAAGGTTTTTCAAATATCCCGAATCGTCGTCCACCGACTGAATCTGGAAAGTGTCGATTTCGAGACCCTGATTGTGCATTGAGTGTTCGGCTTCTTCCTTCACGCTCTTTGCGAAGGTGGCCCGGTCTTTAATAATCGATTCCACCGTTAGGGTTCCCACAATAGAGCGGAGTGACCCGGAAAGAGTTTCCTGGGTGTAGTGGTCAATGGCCTCCTGCTGGTTGAGGAACCGTTGGGCCGCCTTGCGGACGGCGTCGGCGTCGCCGCCCACCTTGACCTGCGCCACCCCGGTGAGGTGCAGTTTGATCCCATTCTGCGAGATTCCCTCGATCTTGAGCGAGACCTGGCGGGAAGCCAGAGAGATGGGGTAGGCGCGCTGCGAGAACGGGTTGATGAAGATCCGCCCGAAGACCACCCGCTGGCTGTCGGGATCGGGCTGGCCCTTGCTGTCTTTCGAAGAAATGATCAGGGCCTGGTCAGGGCTTGCAATATGGAGCGCCATTCGGGCAAGAATGACGCCGACGACGGCCAGGACAAGCACAACCGCGACGATGAGGATAATTGGAATAAGAGTGGGATCCATGGTGGCCCTTTCCGCGGGCACTGAGCAACGAGCCGCGGAAAAAGGTCCCGCGTTCCACCACTGATCTTAGGGAGAAAAAGTTTTTTTGCATCCCCCCATCTGCCGAATTCTTCAGCCGACTCTGCTAATGCAGAGGCAGCCGTGCATATTCTTCGATACTGCGCTCCGCAAGCCAGTCCACGAGCCGGGCCCCGGGCTCCGGGGCGTCCTCGGCCGGACCGTGCTGGAGGCCGTGCCAGTTCAGTGCCGGCGAGCCGGGTTCGGCGTGCGCGTTCAGGAACGCCGTGAGCGGGCACCGGTCCTGCGGGCCGGGATGGGGGGAGCGCAGCCGGGTGAACTGCCAGGTGTACGCGAGGGCGCCGAGGAAGGTGTCCAGTCCGCCGTCAGCTCCGGGCGGGGCAAAGACCTCAACCCAGGCGGGGACGTCCTCCGGTTCCAGGGGAGGGGCCAGGAAGTATCCCTGTCCGTAGGGCGGGGCGAGGATGCGTGCAGCCTCGGTCAGCGCGGCGTCCTCAAGGCCTTCGATGATGACTTCCCAGTCGAGGTCGCGCCCCATCTGGATGAGCATCGCGAGGATCGTCAGCGTCCGCACGGGCCGTGTCCTCAGCTGGGCCGTCAGCGCGCCATCGATCTTCACCGCGCTGAAGGGCAGCACGGACAACCGCTGGAGGCTGCTGTAGCCCGACCCGAGGTCGTCCATGGCGAGGCGGACCCCCAGGGTCCGGAGGTTCGACAGCGCCGCGACCTGAACCGGCGAGGTGATCGCACCCGTTTCGAGAAGTTCAAGGACAAGCCGGTCCGGTGCGATGCCGTGCCGCTCGAGGGCAGAGGCAACCCACCCGGCGCACTCCGGGTCGAGCAGGGTGGAGGGGCTGAGGTTCACGCTGACCCGGAACGATCGCCCCGAGCGGTCCCAGCGGGCAAGGTGGGAAAGGGCCTGCTCGAGCCCGTCCCGGAAGAGTTGGTCGACTTCGTGCGCGGCCAGCGCCGGCAGGAAGTCAGCCGGTCCCATCGGGGGGTGGCCGTCGATGCTGACCCGCGCCAGCGCCTCCAGGAGGTCCACCTTTCCCGTGCGGAGATCCACAACGGGCTGCAGGACCAGCGACAGTGTCCCTCCAGGGCCCTGCGGGCCGGGGGCCGGATCTCCGGTCTGCCGCGCTGGGCTGCCTGAACCCGGCACAATTGCGGAGGGGCCGGTGGTTGGCCCGGGGGCCGGGTGCGGATTCCCGGGTCCGGCGAGGCTCCACCACTGCCGGCCGGGGTCCCCGTGGAGCATTCGATCGGAGAGGGCGGCCTCCGCCCGCCGCCGGGTGTCGCCAAATTCGTCGCGGCCGGCGCGGTGCAGCGCCAGCCCCATGCTCATTCCGACGTGGATTGAGTTCCCCCCGCCAAGCGGCACAAGAGCTTCCACGGCACGGTGGAGTCTGGCGGCGACGGATCCGATCTGCCGCTGCGCCTCGGCGTCGTCGATGCCGGCGATCAGGAGAATGAATTCGTCTCCGCCGATCCGGGCGAGGAAATCGGTGGTGCGCAGGTTCGACTTCAACCGGCGTGCCATCTCGCGCAGGAGGGCGTCGCTGGCGTCGCGGCCGAACGTGTCGTTGACGTGGCGGAAATTATCGAAACTGATCACCCCAAGGGCCACGTCCGTGGCCGCAGGTGCGGTGCCCAGCCGCTGTTCGAGGCCGCTGCGGTTGGGCAGCCCGGTGAGGGGGTCGTGAAGGGCGAGGAAGCGCAGTTCCTCCTGCAGTGCCACCTGGGCGGTGATGTCACGCTGGATGCTGACGAAGTGGGTGATCCTGCCGTCGTCATCGCGCAGCGGCGAAATGGTGAGGGCGTTCCAGAACGGTGAACCGTTCTTGCGGTAGTTGAGGACATTGCCCCGAAAGGTCTCCCCCCGCTGAAGGCGGCTGCGCATGGCGGCAAGCGTTACGCGGTCCGAACCGGGGCCCTGGAGGATCCGGCAGTTCTTCCCGAGAAGTTCCTCGGAGGTGTAGCCCGTGATGGCCGTGAAGGCGGCGTTGGAGTACAGGATGTCCTGGGCAGCGTCAGTGATCAGGGAGCCCTCGGAGACCGCGTTCAGGGCGTGGCCGAGCAGTGAGTCCGGCAGGCCCGGCGAGCCCGGTCCGCCGTCGCCGTCCCCACCAGGGCGCGGCGGTTCCTGCCGGACCGGGCCGTCGGCTGGAGGAGTTGTATCGAGTGCCTCCGCCGCGCGGCCGGCGCTCAGCCGCACCTCCAGGTCGGTCAGCGCCTGGTGGTGGGAATCGAGGATCCAGCCCCAGGAGTCGGTTGGCGCGCCGGCGGCGAGGCCCGCCAGTCCTGTGGCGGGTCCGAGCCCCCACTCCTGGGCGACGGCGGCCATCTCGACATCCCGTGCCAGACGGATGAGCCCGAGTTCCTTGCGCAGGTCGGACTCGGCCCGCGGTGCTTCCGCCGGGCCCTGGGCGGAGTCCCGGGGCGGTGCCAACGCCTGACCGGTCGCCGCAAGGAGTTCCTCAAGGACCCGCCGCTCCTGCCACAGGGTGACGGTCAGTTCAGTGATGCCCACGGCACACCGACCCCCGCAGCCGGTGCCGCACGCCGATGCGCCCGGACATCAGGAGGGAAACCTTCGCGGCGGCCTGGAGCATGGTTGCATGGTGAACCTTCGCTGATCGCTGTGCATCGGTGCAGCGCGAGCCGGGCCCACAACCGCCCCTCAGGTGAGCCGGACGGCAGCCACCTGCGCCGACTATAGCAGGGCGGGCGCGCGGGACATGGAAGGTGCGGCGCACGCGTGGAGGGCCTCTCGACGGGCGCCGTGCCTGGCTTCGAGACCGGGTTCCGAGACCGGGTTTCGGGAGCGGGCTCCTGCACCGCTGGGCGCTCGTCCGGCCCGGGAGTTCCAGGCCGGCGATTTCCAGGCCTGCGCGCGTGGATGAAAGACTTGGCCCACCACCCTACCCACCAGGAGCGCCCGTGCGATCACTTCGGCTTGGTCCGGACTTCCTTTCCCGCACCTCGTCCGTCTGGATCTTCTTCGCGCTGATCCACGCGGGGTTCCTCGCCCGGCTGATGCCCTTCATCCTGTCCGGGGGAGTGCTCAGCGACATCAACATCTACCGCGGCTGGGCCTACCAGGCCCTGAGCGACGGGGTCTGGCAGGGCATCGACACTGCCTGGGTCTATCCCACCGCAGCCATTGTGCCCATTGTCGCCGCCACGGTCCTTGGCCCGGAGCTGTACCAGCTGACGTGGTTCGGCATCTTTGCAGCCCTGAACGCGGCCGGCACCGCCGCCCTGCTCCGCCGTGGCACGCCGCGCGGCCCCCGGGCGGTGTACTGGTGGCTCGCTGCCACGGCACTGCTCGGCCCGGTCGCGGTGGGACGACTCGACGGGCTGACCGCCCCTGTGGTGATCATCGGAATCCTGCTCCTTGCTGCGCGGCCGGTCCTTGCCTCCCTCCTGCTCAGCGCCGCAACCTGGGTGAAGGTCTGGCCCGCCGCCGTCGTACTGGCCGCCGTGATCACCTGCCGCGGCCGTCTCCGGATCGCGCTGGCGGGGGCCGGCCTGTCAGCGGGCATTGCCGTCGTCGTCGCCGTCTTCGGTGACCTCCGCAACCTCACCGGGTTTCTCGGCGCCCAGGGCGCACGCGGGATGCAGCTCGAGGCGCCGCTGTCGACGCCCGGCGTCTGGCAGGCGATCACGGGGACCTCGGGGGCGTACTTCTACGAGGACAAGATCATCAACACCATGGAGGTTCGAGGTGCGCTGAGCGGGCAGGTCTCCGCGTTGATGGGCCCGCTGCTGGCCCTGGCGGTGCTCGGAACCGCCGCGCTGGTCGCCGTCGGGCTCCGCCGGGGAGCGCGCCCGGGCCCGCTGCTGGCCACCGCCTCGCTCGCCCTGGTGACCACGCTCGTCGTGTTCAATAAGGTCGGCTCACCCCAGTTCATGCTCTGGATCGCCGCGGTGATCGCCGCAGGGCTGGTGCTCGACACCGCAGGGGACTGGCGGCTCCCGGCGGCGGCAATGCTCCTGACCGCGGCGCTCACAACGCTCGTCTACCCGATTTTCTACGACGAGCTGCGGTACGGGCTGAACCCGGCGGTCGCCGTCCTGCTGACGCTGCGCAACCTCCTCGTGGTGGGGATCTTCGCGTGGTCGCTGCGCAGGCTCTGGCGGATGAGCCGGAGGACGGCGGGGGCGCCGGCCCGGGCAGGCCTGCCAGGATCCGCCTAGGCATCCGTGCGCAGGGCCCGGCGCCGCACCTCAGCCGTGCCCGGGTTCGCCCGTGACGCGGTGGTCGGCATGGTTCAGGCCCTCCCGGACCAGCCGCGCCAGATGGCCGTCCGTGATGCTGTAGATCACCCGGCGGCTCTCGCGGTGGGTGCTGACGAGCCCGGCAAGACGCAGCTTCGCCAGGTGCTGGCTGACCGAGGTGCGGCTCACAGCAGTGCGTGCCACGAGTGTTCCGACGTCGGACGGTCCATGGGTGAGCAGCCACAGGAGGTGAAGCCGGGTCGGATCCGCGAGCATTCGAAACGTGGCCGCCCCGGATTCCAGACGCTCCGGGTCCGGCGGCCCGGGATGGTGAAGGCTGGGCCCCTTACCGCCCATCCCGGGTCCCTTCGGCCGCCGAGCCCGCAATTGGCGGCGCAGGCCGGGCAACGCGCGGCCACAGCAGGACCGCACCCACGGTTCCCGCAGCGGCCAGCGCCGCCAGGACCAGCGCCGCGGCCGGCTGGCCCGCGGCGGCGCCGATCCAGCCTGCGGCCGGATAGGTGATGATGAAGCACGCATGCGACAGCGAAAACTGGGCCGTGAACAGAGAGTTCCGGGTGCGGTCCGTGGCGGCCCGGCGCAGCAGCCGACCCGAGGGGGTGCTGATCATCGAGGTTCCGGCGCCGAGCAGTCCCCACAGGCCGAGGTAGAGCAGCCAGGAGTGATCTGTGAGGGGGACCGGGAGCTGCTCCGTCCAGGTCAGCAGCGCTGCGGCGGCAAGCCCCGGCGGCAGGAGGATGCCGCCGGTGAGCATGAGGGAACGGTCGGAGGTCCGGTCAAGGAGCCGCGGGGCGGCAAGGGCCACGATCATCGAGCCCGCGCCGTAGCAGGCGAGGGCGAGCGCGACGTCGGTATTGGAGCGGTCGAACACCTCCCGGACGTGCACCACGGTATTGACGAGCACGTAGGCCGTGCCTGCGGCGACGGCAAGGTCAAGGGCCAGCAGCCCGCGCAGCGGGGCCACGCGCAGGAAGATCCGCGTTCCGAGGGTGGTCCGGTGCAGCAGCGACCCGGCTGGGTCCGCCGGTGGAATCCGCGGCAGCCGGGTGGCTGCGACCAGGGCGGCCGAGAGCAGGAAACCGGCGGCCGTCCCGAGAAACAGGTTCGAGTAGGAAACGATGAGCAGCAGGGCGGCCGCCAGCAGCGGGCTGAGCAGCGACTCCAGATCGTAGGCGAGGCGGGAGAGCGACAGTGCTCGGGTGTAGTCCCGCTCGCGCGGCAGGATGACGGGGATCACGGCCTGGAACGCCGGGGTGAAGGTGGCCGAGGCCGACTGCAGGAGAAAGACCAGCAGGTAGATCTGCCAGATCGAGTCGACCCACGGCAGGGCCAGGGCGATGGCGGCGCGCACGAGGTCCGCGCCGATCAGCACCGCCCGGCGGGGCAGGTGCCCCACCAGTGCGGACATGAAGGGCGCGGCGAAGACGTAGGCGACCATCTTCAGGGTGAAGGCCGTGCCGAGGACGGCGCCGGCCTGCCCGCCGGCGAGGTCGAAGGCAAGCAGGCCGAGCGCCACCGTCAGGAGGCCGGTGCCCGCCAGGGCCACAACCTGGGCGGTGAGCAGCTTCCGGTAGGCCGGAACCCGCAGGACGGTGAGCATGGGTTCCTTCGGGGCGGAGGAAACGGGGACCTTCAGGATAGGTGCGCGTTCACGCACATATCAAGATCCCGCCGGGCGCTTCAGGGGTGGCGGACGCCTTCGCCTGCCAGTACCGCGCGGTACCCCTCCCGGTAGGTGGGGTAGGTGAAGGAGAACCCGGTCGAACGCAGCAGGGCACTTGAGCAGCGCTTGTCGCCGCCGCGGGTGGTGCTGGCCGGTCCCGCAGGGGGAGCCGGCAGCCGCAGTTCGGCCGCGAGGAAACGCAGGACGTCGGCGAGATCCGAGGGTTCCTCATCGGTGCCCAGGTACACCGGGGCCGGGGTCCCCACCGCGGTGGTGAGGTGCACGATGGCCGCGGCGGCGTCGTCCCTGTGGATGCGGTTGGTCCACTGGGGCTCGGCGGGCAGGACGGCCCGGCCGGAGGAGACCGAGTCGATCAGCCGGGTGCGGCCCGGCCCGTAGATGCCCGACAGCCGGAGCACCAGGGCGCCGGGGGAGTGCTCCAGCAGGAGCACCTCGGCCTCCCTCAGGATTTTCCCCGTGGGTGTTCCGGCCTCGGCCGGGGAGTCCTCGTCCACGAGTCCGCCGCCGAAGTCTCCATACACGGCGGTTGAGGAGACGAAAAGGATCCGCCGGGGGCTCACGCCGTCGCGCTCCAGGGCGTCGAGGAGGTTCGCCGTCGCGCTCACGTAGGCCGCCCGGTAGGCCGCCTCGGTGCGCTCGCCGGCGGCGGTGGCGATCACCGCGATCTCCGTGTCGGCCGGGACCTTCGGCAGGGTGCCGGTGAGGTCAACGGCCTGGCCCTCAATCTGCTCCGGAAGCCGACCGGGGGAGCGCCGCCAGCCAACCACCCGGTGCCCGGCCGCGGCGTAGCGCAGCCCGGCCTCCGTTCCAAGGTCTCCGCACCCGGCGATCAGCACTGTCATTCCTCGAGCCTATCCCCAGTCCTAGTCGCGGATCCGCACGGCGGTCTCGCGGAGGTACAGGTCAACGCGCGTGTACGCGTCGCGGGTCAGGGCCTTCCACAGCTCGACGCCGAGCCGCGGGTCCTCCTCCTCGATGCTGCTGATGGCGTCCGCCGTCAGGACCTTCAGCTGCACCTTGCCCAGCGCCTTCACGGTGGTCTCCTGGCGGTCCGAGCTGCCCAGTGCCAGCTCGCCGAACGTCATCCCGGCGCTGAGGGTCGTCAGCTTCACGCGCCCGCCGGTCGGGCCGGGCACGGAGGTCTCGATCCTGCCCGAGAGAATGAAGAAGACGCCGCCGAAGCGCTGGCCGACCCGCCGGATCACGTCGCGGTCGGCGTAGGTGCGGTCCTCCATCCGCCGGGCAAGGGCGTCGACGTCCTCCGCGCTCAGCGGGCTGAGCGCCGGGCAGTCGGCGACCTCGACCTCGGCCGGCAGGCACAGCTCGTCGCCGTAGCGGCCGATCAGCTCGTTCTCGCACCACTCGACGGCGGCGGTGCGGGTGTCGAAGGTCGGCACTTCCCGGTCCACGTCCTGAAAGGTTTCGGCGAGGTTGCCGTCGGCGTCGATCAGGACGAGTTCCCGGTCGGCCGCCACCAGGTTCTCGCGCACCTCGGCCAGCAGGCGCAGGGACACCCCGGCCACCTCGTCGACGCGGCGCAGATCCAGGATGACGAGGGCGACGTCCTCGCCCAGGCTGCTCAGTTCGCGGACCATCGATTCGGTGCCGGCGAACAGCAGGTCGCCGTTGAGCTCAATGACCCTGGCGCGGTGCCCGTGTTCGCGGAGGATGTCCATCGCTTCGTCGTTGCGGCGGATTCCGGAGGGGGCCCCGGTTATGTCGTAGGTCGACCGGATGGCCGAGCGGCCGGTGCGGGCGGCCCGGACGAAGTGAAGTTCCATGTCGTTGGAGAGCCGCTCGGCGGTGGCGACACCGCGGACGCTGCTGCCGTGGGCATCGAGCGGCGGGGAATACACGGCGAGGCCGACCTGGCCGGGCAGCACGGCGATCGTGCCGCCGCCGACGCCGCTCTTGGCCGGCATGCCGACGTTGCTGAGCCAGGAGCCGGCGTCGTCGTACATGCCCGAGGTGGCCATCACCGACAGGACCCGCTCCACCTCGCCGATGCCCAGAACCTCCTTGCCCGTCAGTGGATTGCGGCCGGCGTTGGCGAGCGTGGCGGCCATGACAGACAGGTCGAGACAGGTCACCTGGACCGAGCACTGGCGGAAGTAGTCGCTGATGACCGGCGCCGGATCGGACTCGAGGATGTTGAAGGACCGCAGCAGGTAGGCCAGCGCCCGGTTGCGGTGGCCGTGTTCGAGTTCGGATTCGAAAATCTCCTCGTCGACGCTCAGCTGCCGGCCGGCGAAGGCCGAGTAAGTATTGAGAATGCGCTTGAACCGGGCGTTGCCGCCGGCGGAGCGGACGAGAGAGGTCGCGGTGAGGGCGCCGGCGTTGATCATGGCGTTGGCGGGCCGACCGGTGCCGGGGGCCAGCGAGATCTCGTTGAAGGAATCTCCCGACGGTTCGACGTCGACCTTCGCGTCCACGGCCTCCAGGCCCAGGTCGGCCAGCGCCAGCCCGTAGGTGAAGGGCTTGGAGATCGACTGGATGGTGAATTCCTGCCGGGTGTCGCCGATCTCGTAGGTGTACCCGTCGACGGTGGTGAGGCAGATGCCGAAGTTGTCCGGGTCGACGTTCGCCATGGCCGGGATGGTGCTGTACGGCTTGCCGTCCTTCAGCTCCGCGATCTCCTGATGGATCTTCTTGAGGTAGCTCTCGATCGGCGATTCCATGACTTCAACCCTAGGGCACCCCGCCGGAAGGGCCGCCCGGCAGCCGTCCGCGCCCCTGCGCCCGGGCGATGCGGAAGTCCTCAGGGTGCCCGAAAGCGACCTCCGCGCCAGAAAACGACTGGCGCACCCGAAAGCGACCTCCGCGCCGGATAATTCCGGTGCGCTCGCCGCAATCGGGTGCGCTCGTCGCGATCAGGGTCCTTCACCGCAGGGGCGGCCGCCGCAGGATGCCCGCGGGATGTCCCTGCCGCCGCCTAGGGGCGCCGGTTGCCGAGGCGCTCCAGCAACCGCTCTTCGGCATGCTCCCCGGGCTTGATCCCGGATGGGATGCGGAACAGGAAAAACAGGCCAAGCACCCACCACAGGCCGAAGAGGATCCACGGCGGCGGGGTGAGCGATGCCGGCATGCCAGGCATGTACAGGCTCAGAAGTCCGACGCACAGCACGACGGCGGCCCACCCGATGATCAGGCCGCCTGACCCGTTGCCTCCCACGCGGAGCGGGCGCTCCATGCCGGGCTCGGTACGGCGGAGGATCACGAAGACGAGCGAGACCAGGATGTAGGCGACCACGATGCTCGGCGCGCCGGAATCGACAAGCCAGCCAAGCATTTGCTCACCGAAGAACGGTGCGATAAATGAAAGGGCGCCGATGAACATCAGCGCGTTCGCGGGGGTGCGGTACTTCGGGTGGAGCACCCCGAACCAGCGCGGGAGCATTCCGGATCGGGCCATCGAATACATCAGCCGTGACGCTCCGAGGAGCAGCGAGTTCCAGGACGTGAGAATTCCTGCGATGCCGCCGGCGATGAGTACCTGGGCCATGAAATCGGAGCCGAACATCGCACCCATGGCGTCGGCTGTGGCAATGTCGGCGCCGGCGAGGTCTCCGACCGGCATTGCGGAGGACGTCGTCAGGATCGTCATGACGTACCAGATCGTCGCGAGGATCACCGCGACGACGACCAGACGGCCGATCTGGCGGGCAGGGATATCCACCTCTTCGGCCGACTGGGGGATGACGTCGAAGCCAATGAAGAGGAAGGGCACGACGACGAGCACGCCGAAGTAGCCGGCGACGCCCCCGGCAAAGAGAGGCTCCATATTGGCGGTCGATCCGCCGGTGAAGGAGCCAAGGATGAGGATTGCTCCGATGAGGAGCAGGAACAGCACAACGAAGGTCTGGGCGACACCGGCCAGCTTGACCCCGCGGATGTTCACCCAGGTGATGACGACGGCGGCGACCGCGCCGACCAGTGCCCAGGTGAGGTGCACCTGATCCCCGGCAACCTCCCACAGCGGGATCCGGCTCAGGTCCGGGAACAGGTATTCGGCGGTGCGGGGAAGCGCGACGGCTTCGAACGCGACGATTGTGACATATCCGCCCGTGATCGCCCATGAACCAATGAAGGACCACCGCGGACCCATTCCGCGCAGCAGGAAGTTGTGCTCACCGCCCGCCTTCGGCATCGCGGCAGTGAGCTCGGCGTAGGTGAGGCCGACAACGCCCATGATGACGCCGCCGGTGACCATTGCGGCGACCGCGCCCAGGGTGCCCGCCGAGGTGATCCAGTCACCGGTGAGAACCACCCAGCCAAAACCGATCATTGCGCCGAAGCCAAGCGCCAGCGCGTCCCAGTTGCCGAGCACCTTCAGGAGGGAGGCTTCCTCCCCTTGGGCATGTGAAGTTTCAGCCATTTTCCGACACCTTCGTTCGGGGGTGCTTTCGCGCCCGGGGGTGGGCTTGGATCCCGAGGCCAGTCTAGGAGCAGGGCGGGCTGCGGAACAGCATCCCGCCCGGAAGAGTTCACCACGCCCGGAAACGACTGCCGCACCCGAAAGCGACCTCCGCGCAGGATTTTTCCGGTGCGCTCGTCGCAATCCGGTGCGTTCGCGGCGGAGAGTCGATGCGCTTCGCTAGACTTCCGAAGACCCGGTCCGGGAACGTGCTCCGGGCTCCGCCTCCATCCATCCCAGGACAGTCAATGCCCAAAAGCTCAACCCGGTCTCCCCGGATCGAAGATCTGGTGCTGCGGGACCTCGCAGTGCCCCAGGACGGTCCTCCCGAGGCGGGCGATCACCGCGAAGGTGAGCTGTACTCCGCCACCAGCCTCGACGGCTTGGACCTCGGCGGCATCTCCTTCAGCGAGTGCCTGTTCGAAGGGATCTCCCTCAATGAGACACAGCTGCGCGGGGCCCGGTTCCGCGAGTGCCGCTTCACCGAGCTGTTTGCCCCCGTCTTCGCCGCGGCCCGGAGCTCCTGGCGCAACGTCCGGCTCGAGGGCACCCGCTGGGGATCGGCCGAACTGTACGACAGCACGCTTGAATCGGTGCGGATCAGCGGCGGGAAGCTTGACTTCCTCAACCTCCGCAGCTCAACCCTCACCGATGTCGACATCTCGGACTGCATCATCGGCGACCTCGATCTCACCGACGCGAAGGGGGTCCGCGTCGCGCTGCGCAACTGCCGGATCAACACCCTCACCCTCACCGGAAGCAGGCTGCGGGACGTCGACCTGCGCACCACCGAGTTCCGGGCGCTCAACGGTCCGGACGGGCTGGGCGGGGTCACCATCGATTCCTACCAGTTGGGCCTCCTCGCGCCGATCCTCGCGGAGAACCTGGGCCTCCGCGTCGAGGGCTGAGCCCCCCGGGAGCGCCGTGCTCCAGTTCGGGCAGCCCGGTCCGCCGTGCGGCTATCGATCGCGCCGGGCCTGGTCCCGCGGGCGGGCGTCGGGGTCGTCAGACGTGGTATCGGAGGGGTCGCCTCCGGTCCGCGGGTCGGGGGCGGAAGTGTCCGGCGCGTGCTGCTCTCCCTGCGATGGCTGGAATTTCTGCGCCTTGTACTGATCCGAGGGGTGCGGTGCTGGAGGGGTGGAACCGGCGGCGCCAGGTGCGGTCGGGTAGTGGGCGGGAGCGGGCGCGTGGAGGTGCTGCCCCGCGTAGGGCGGCGGGTACTGACCGGCGGGAGCCTGGCCCTGCGGGTACGGCGGCGGGTACTGCCCGGCCGGAGCCTGGCCCTGCGGGTACGGCGGCGGGTACTGCCCGGCATTGGGCGCGAAGGCATACTGCCCGTAGGGGTACTGCGCGTAAGGCTGAATGGCCGGAACCGGCGCAGGAACGACCACCCGGTCCCGTCGGAGGCTGCCGGACCGGTCGAACATCCGGAGCACGACGACCGCAAAAGCCGCCGTCGTCAGCACCGAGATGCCGAGCCCGATGGCGGAGCCCTCCTTGGCATTGACGTCCACGAGGCCCACGGCGCCGAGCAGGAAGATTGTCGAGTTGTTGACGACGTGTGCAGCGATGGCCGCCTCGAGGCCGCCCGTGCGCCAGGTGATCCACCCCGCGAAGACGGCGAACAGGGCGACATCGAGCTGGCCCAGCAGGTCATAACCGTGACCCAGCACGAACAGCGGGACCGGCAGGAGGATCGCGAAGGCAGGATGGCGGAGCCAGCTGCCGACCGCCTGCATGAGGTAACCGCGGAAAACGTATTCCTCGGCGGCGGCCTGGAACGGCACGAGCAGGAGGGTCATCGCGATCAGGATACCCACCCGCGGACCCGCAAGGTCGAGGGTTGGCGGAACGTAGCCGGGAAACAGCGGCTCAAGGAGGAAGGACAGCGCGATGCTGAGCGAGTAGATGACGGCGGCAGCGGCGAGGCACCGGCCGAGCCATCCCCAGCGGATCCGCCCGTGGACCGAGGAAAGCAGCCCGATCGGCCGGGGCCCGGTGATCAGCGCCGCAAGGGCGAGCGCGGGAATCAGCAGGATGAGGGACACCATCGTGAAGCCGAACACGAGCGGGTCCGAGAGGTCGAAGGACTCAAGCCTTTCGAGGTAGGAGGCGCCCAGCGCCGGGTCGAGGCCGCCCCTGATCCCGCCGATGACGAGCACGATGAGCATGAATATCAGGTAGAAGATGGTGCCGAGCAGTCCGGTCAGCAGGGGCTTCCACCACCGGTGGCCGGCCCAGGAGCGGGTCAGGCGATGGAAGGGGAAGGCCTCGCCTGCCGGGGCGCCGGCCGGGTCTGCCGGCGGTTCCGCCCATCGGTTCGATGCCGCCACGGTCGACGGGCCTTCTGCAAATCGGTCCACTGTGTGCTTGTCCATCCCTCATTGAGACCGTGCCCGCGGTTCGGGTCCGTGCCTTCTTCTCCTTAACGGTAAACGTCGGCCAAAGTAGCCCGGGAATCGCGCCGCGACCGCACCTGACCGATGACGGTCACGATGCAGGTCAGGACGGCCGAGAGGGCGATCCCCGCCCACAGGTCGATCTTCAGGGCCGCGGCCCCCGCAACGGCGCCCGCCAGGATGAGGGCGATGGCGGCGGTTCGGCGCACCCAGAAGGGGCTCTTTCCCCCTGCGATCCTCGAGTCGGAGGCGAGCCCGGTGATGGTGGAGGTCACCACGACCGTGGTGATCTCGGCGACCTTCAGGCGTTTCGCGGTGGCGGCCTGGATCCCCATCACCAGGCCCAGGGCCGACGTCGTGATGCTTCCCAGGGTCTCGTCGCCGGCGACGTCGACAAGGGCCGTGACGACGGCGAGCGCGACCATCACCCCTGCCACCGCAGCCAGGGCGATAGTCGTCCGGCCCGACCAGCCCTCGGGCGCCCGGCGCAGCAGCCGCCCCGCGATGGCGGCCCCCACCATGAAGAAGACGAGCGCCAGGGCCGGCCGGAGCACGGGGAGGTCGCTGCCGCCGGCGAACGCCATCCCGAGGAGCACGACGTTGCCGGTCATATTGCCGGTGAACACCCGGTCCAGGCCGAGGTAGCCGACGGCATCGATGACGCCGGTGGAGAACGTCAGGACGAGCATCAACACCAGGTGCAGCCGGTCGGTGGACAGGGACGTCTTCTTCATGCGGTCCTCCAGGGGATGGCCGGCGGGAATCGGGGCAGGGGAGCGGATCCGTCCAGGTCCACCGGAGCGGGCCGCTGGGATGGGTCCGCTGAGACGGGTCAGCGGGTAGGGCGGCCCCGGTGGCGGTCCGGCAGCCCGGCCGGAACCAATCCGCCTGACCCGGCACCGGTGCTGCCGATGATCTTGTGAGGAACGTATACGAAGCATATCGTCGGAGCAGAGAAGATATCCGATACCAACGGGCCCCGCCGAGGGGAGGTCCGTCCACGCCCTGCCCGGGCCGAAAGGCGCTTCCATGACGTACACACCGGCTGGGGCCTTCACCACCCGTCCCACCCTGCAGGGAACTTTCGGCATGACCGCCTCCACCCACTGGCTGGCGACGGCCTCCGCGCAGGCTGTCCTGGAGCGCGGCGGCAACGCCTTCGACGCCGCGGTCGCGGGGGCTTTCGTGCTGCACGTGGTCGAACCCCACCTCAACGGCCCCGGCGGTGACATGACGGGCGTCTTCACCACCGCCGCGGACCCCACGCCGACCGTGCTCATGGGGCAGGGCCCCGCCCCGGCCGGTGCCACCCGGGAACACTACCTGGCCGAGGGACTCGAGCTGGTGCCGGGGGCGGGAGCCCTGGCGGCCGCGGTGCCCGGGGCCGTCGACGCGTGGCTGCTGCTGCTGCGCGACCATGGCTCGTGGGAACTCGGCGAGGTGCTGGCCTACGCGATCGGCTACGCCCGGAACGGGCACCCCGTCCTGGCCCGTGTCGGAGCCACCATCGCGACCGTCGCCGGGCTGTTCACCGAGCACTGGCCCAGCTCGGCAGCCCTGTGGATGCCGGACGGACGGCCGCCGGCTGCGGGGGAGATCATCACCAATGAGGCCTACGCGGTGGTCCTCGACGGGCTCGTCGGCGCCGGGTCCGGCGCCGCGACCCGCGAGGCACGGATCGACGCCGCCCGCGGCGAGTGGCGGACCGGGGTCGTGGCCTCGGCGGCCGTGGACTTCCTTTCCATCCCGCACCGCCATTCGTCCGGGACCGACCACGCCGGGGTGATCACCCGGCAGGACTTCGCCGATTTCGGGGCCGGGTATGAACCGGCGGCCACCTATGAGTTCCGTGGGCACACCATCGCCAAGACCGGACCGTGGGGGCAGGGGCCGGCGCTGCTGCAGACCCTGGCGATCCTGGAGGGGCTTCCCGATGACCACCTCGACCCCTCAACGGCACTCGGCGCGCACACCATCCTCGAGGCCCAGAAGCTCGCCATCGCAGACCGTGAGGCCTACTACGGTGACGCCGCGGTGCCCCTTCAGTACCTGCTCTCCGAGGAGTACGCGGCGCAGCGCCGGGCCCTGATCGGCGAGCGGGCCTCAACCGAATTCCGTCCCGGCAGTGTTCCGGACCACGAACCGTTCCTCCCGCCGCTGAGGACTGAGTACACCCCGCCGGCCGCCGCCGGGAGGCCCTTCGCCGGGGCGGGGGAACCGACCGTCTCCCGCGCCGGGGAGACCCGCGGCGACACCTGCCACATCGACGTCGTCGACCGCTGGGGGAACATGATCTCGGCGACCCCCAGCGGCGGCTGGCTCCAGTCCTCGCCGGCCATCCCCGAACTCGGCTTCTGCCTCGGTACCCGCCTGCAGATGACCTGGCTTGAGGACGGCGCCCCCTCAACGCTGCGCCCCGGCCGGCGCCCGCGCACCACCCTGACGCCCACCCTCGTCCTGCGGGACGGCGAGCCGGTGGTGGCCCTCGGCTCGCCTGGAGGGGACCAGCAGGACCAGTGGCAGCTGCTGTACCTGCTGCGCACCATCGTCGGGGGCTACACCCCCCAGGAAGCCATTGACGCGCCCTCGCTCCACACGACGTCGATTCCCGGCTCCTTCTGGCCGCGCACCTGGGAACCGGGTGGAGCGGTCGTGGAGGACAGGCTGGGGGACGAGGTCATTGCGGAGCTCGAACGCCGCGGACACGTCGTGACCCGGGCAGGGGACTGGTCGCTGGGGCGGCTCTCCTGCGTCACTGCCGATCCGGCCACCGGGATCCTGCAGGCGGCGGCCAATCCGCGCGGCGCGCAGGGATATGCCGCCGGCCGCTGACCGGCACCCGGCCGGCGCATCCCTGCCGGGCTATCCCGGGGGACTGTATGCAGGGGGCGGGCCGCCCGCCGGACGGCGCCAAGGGCAGCGCCCGCCGGCGGCCGGCCGCCCTAGAGGAAGGGGCGGAGCGGCGCGAGCACCGTCTCGCTGAACCTCGCCATGACGTGCCGGCTCTCCCACTCTTCGAGGGTGAGCAGGCGGGTGTTTGAGCTGTCGATCTCGAAGATCTGTTCCATGGTGCGGGCCAGATCCTTGTCGAAGATTTCGAGGTTGGTTTCGTAGTTGCCGGTCAGGCTCAGCCTGTCGATATTCGCCGTGCCCACCGTCGACCATTCGCCGTCCACCGTCGCGGTCTTGGCATGGATCATGGCGTTCTGGTACAGCAGGACCTGCACGCCGCAGCGCAGCATCGAGGAGTAAAACCCGCGCGAGAGGCAGTCGGCAACGACGTGGTTCGAGTCCTCGGGCAGGAGGACGCGCACGTCAACGCCGCGCAGGCTCGCCCGCAGCAGCGCGTCCATGATCTGCTGGTCGGGGATGAAGTAGGCGGTGGTGATGTAGATGGAGCGCGTGGCGCGGTTGATGGCATCGAGGTAGACCCCGCGGATCGGGAACACGAGGTTCGCCGGGATGTTGTTGACGGCCCGGATCCGGGGCTCCCAGAAACCGGCGCTGGTGTCGGCCATCTTCGCGTGCCGCTTCGCGCTCAGGTTCCAGACGCTGACGAAGGCCTGGCGCAGTTCCCACACCGACGGCCCGGTGATCGCCAGGTGGGTGTCCCTCCACTTGGTGGCGTACAGGGAACCGATGTTGTACCCGCCGACAAAGCCGATGGCGTCATCGACCACCATCAGTTTCCGGTGGTCAAGGCCGGTGCCCCGAATGTTGGTAAACAGCACCGAGGGGCGCAGGACCGGGAACCGGAACACGTGGACGTCCGGGTGGAACCGGTAGAACGAGGGGCGCACCACGAGGTTGGCGAAGCCGTCGTAGATCACGTGGACCTTGACGCCGCGGGCCGCCGCGGCGTTGAGGGCGTCACGGAATCGCCGTCCCATCGCGTCGCCCTTCCAGATGTAGGTCTCGAGCAGAATCTCGTGCTGGGCCTTCTCAATGGCCTGGATCATCGCGCTGAAGAGGTCTTCGCCGTAGGTGTAGACGGTCGTCGTGGACTCATTGATCGTCGTGGTGAAGGTACCGGGCCGGGGGAAGCCCTCCCGGGTCCGGCGGATGCGTTTCTGCACGGCGTCGATGAGGACGGCGGAGGCGATGGCGGCGGCCTGGACACCGAAGAAAAGGAGAGCGGCGCGGCGGAGGGCGGTGGTGGCAAACTCCATCACAACCCTGTGGTTCAGCGAGTCCATAACTAGAGCCTATCGTTCGGCCGCCCCGGTCCGGACCCGCACCCCGGAGCGCCCCGGCAGCGGCGCTAGTGCCCGCCGACCAGACGGGCCTCCGCTGTGGCCTTCGCCACCCCGTTGGTCCACGCGTAGCCATGCCCGGGCAGGACGATCTGGGCTCCGGTGCCCTCGAGCGCATCGAGGGAGGTGAGGGCCGCGGCGGTGTCCGCGGTCGCGGCCCGGGCCACGATCTGCGGGCCCCTCCGTCCGGTGTACGGGTCGAGGGTCACCAGCGCGTCACCGCTGATCAGCACGCCCCGCTCCGGGAAGGACAGCGCACAGTGGCCCAGGGTGTGTCCGGGGGAGGGAACCAGGACGGGGTTGCCCGGCAGGGCGGCGGCACTCGCGGAGGTCAACGGCTCAAGTTTTTTCACCCCACGCACCTTGAGGGCGCCGGCGGCCGCCATGCGGGCCAGCACCGGGACCGCCTGGGGATAGCGCACCGGGTACAGCAGCGGCGTCCTCTCCCGCTGGTAGCGGTAGGGGTGGGAGGCGATGTACGCGTCGTCGACGTGGCCGTAGACGGGGATTTGATGCTGGAGCCGCAGGTATTCGGCGAATCCGAGGTGGTCGAAATGACCATGGGTAAGCACCACGGCCCGCACGTCGGCGAGGCTCCTGCCCAGGCTGCTCAGCGCACCGATGAACTTCTGCCGCGTGCCCGGCAGCCCTGCGTCGACGAGGAGCAGGCCCCCGCCATCCTCGACCAGGTAGCAGTTGGTGTGTGCGTGGGCGATGCGGTGGATTCCGTCGGCGACATTCGGCGTGAGCATGTTGGATCCTCCCTGGGGCCAAGCCGGAAAAATCCAAGCCAAGCAGTGCGCGCGGGAGTTCCGCAAGGAGCATTCTTTCTAAACCCGTACTTGCCCGATACGTTGGAGGGGTAGTCGATTTCACGCCGATGTGCCGGCGCGGGCGCCGGCCGCCGGGACCTTCCGGGGCGGATGCTCCGGAGCCGGCGCGAGTCCAGAAGCGGTGGGTCCTGATCGGCTGATAAATTCGAAGACCAACCCCTGTTACGCGAAAGGGCGGCTATGTCCGAATCCAGCCCCAGCCCCATCAAGCAGATCATGATTGCTGCAGCAGACCTCGAACAAGCAGAGTTCGAGCGCGACCGGCTGGCCCTGCTGTACCGGGATCTGGTGGTTGAGGCCTTCGGGGCGGGGGAGGAGCCGGGCGCGCTGTCCGAAGCCACCGGGATTCCCGAGGCCGAAATCCTTCGGATCGCAGCGCTGGTGACTCCGGCCGAGCGCAGCCGGGAGGCCTCGCCCCGGTAGCCCTCCGGGTGGCGGAAAGCCCCTGTAGACGCGGGGGCCGCCGGACCGTCAGCCCTTGTTGCCCGTGGTGGCGATCCCCTCGACGAAGTGCCGCTGGCCGATAAAGAAGAGGATGATCATCGGCACTGTGGTGATCACACTCGCCGTCACCACCAGTTCCCAGTGCCAGTCCCCGCCGAACCCGAACTGATCGAGCAGCGCCTTGAGCCCGCGGGGGACAGTGAAGGTCGAACTGTCCCGCAGGTAGATCAGGGGGCGCATCAGGTCCGTCCAGGCCGCCTGGAACTCGAAGAGCAGGGTGACGACGAGGGCGGGCTTGCACAGCGGCAGCGCGATGCGCGAGAACATGTGCCAGTTGTTTGCCCCGTCCACGCGGGCGGCCTCGAACAGCTCGCGCGGCAGCCCCAGGAAGAACTGGCGCAGCAGGAAGATGTAGAACGCGCTGCCGAAGAGGTTGCCCGCCCACAGCGGGGTGAGCGTGCCGACCTGGCCCAGGCTGTTCCAGATCAGGAAGGTCGGAATCATGGTGACCGCGCCGGGGAGCATCATGGTCGCCAGGACCAGGCCGAACAGCACATTGCGGCCCCGGAACCGGAAGAACGCGAAGCCCCACGCCACCAGCGCACTGGAGATGGTGACGGTGGTGGCGGCCAGCACCGTCACCAGCACGGTGTTGCCCAGCCACAGCGCGAGCGGAGCCTCCTGCCAGACGGTCAGGTAGTTCTCGAACGTGAACGACTTCGGGATCAGGCGGTTGTCGAAGACCTCGGAGCGGGGCTTGAACGAGGCGCTGATCAGCCACAGCAGCGGATAGGTGAAGACGACCGTCGCGGCGCCCAGTGCCAGCCAGGTGAGCACCCGGGCCACGGGGCTGCGGCGGGCACCCGCCCGGCCGGTGCGCCGCGGCGCCGGCGCCACCGCCGCGGGAGCGCCGTCGGCGGGGCGGACCGGCGCAACCGGCGGCAGCTGGGACGGGCCGGCCTGGAGATCAGCCATCGTTGTTCCCGCTTTCGTAGTAGACGAACCTCCGGCTGACGACCATCTGGATCACCGTGACGATCAGGACAATGACGAACAGCACCCAGGCCATGGCCGAGGCGTAGCCCATGTGGAGGAATTCGAAGGCCTGCTGAAACAGGTAGATCGAATAGAACAGGGCGGCGTCGTTGCTGTAGGTGGTGTTGCCCGAGCCAAAAAACGCGGTGTACGCCTCGGTGAAGGTCTGGAACCCGGCGATCGTGTTGATGATGACGAGGAAGAACAGGCTTCCGCTGATCATCGGCAGGGTGATGGCACGGGTGACCTGGAAGCCGTTGGCGCCGTCGACCTTCGCCGAGTCGTAGAGTTCCTGCGGCACATCGCGCAGCGCCGCCAGCAGGATGATCACCGAGGACCCGAGGGTCCACAGGCTCATCAGGATGAGCCCTGGCTTGATCCAGGACGGGTCGGTGGTCCACGCCGGACCATCGATGCCGAACCAGCCGAGGAACCCGTTGACCAGGCCGTTCTGCCCGTTGAACAGCAGGAGCACCAGGATGCCGATGGCCACCGGGGGTGTCATCTTCGGCAGGTAGAAGACCGTCCGGAAAAACCCGGAGGCGCGCCCGGCCCGGTTCAGCAGCAGTGCCAGCAGCAGCGACACGATCACGTGCGCCGGCACCGAGATGGCGGTGTAGATGAAGGTGTTGCGCAGCGACAGGGCGGTCTTGGGGTCCTCGAAAAGCTCGGCATAGTTGGCCGTGCCCACGAAGTTCGGGTTGTTGATCACGTCGTAGTCGGTGAGCGACAGGTAGGCGCTGTAGATGACCGGCCAGAGCGTGAAGATGAGGAAACCGGCGATCCACGGGCTGATGAACAGCAGTGCGGCGCGCCGGGCGCGGCGGCGGTTCCGCCGCTGGCCCGGCCGGAGCACCGGCTTGGCGGCCCGAGGACCCCGCAGCGGGGCGGCCTGCGAGCTCATCTCCTATTCCTCGTCCCAGGAGCTCCAGGCCTCGTCAAGAGCCTGCTGGGCCTCCTCCTGCGCCTGGTCGAGGGCTGCCTGGGGTTCCTGCTGGCCGTTGAGCACCCGGTTCACCGCGTCCTCCCACGCCGTCTCGAATTCGGCGTCGGCGGGGCTGGCCGGCAGGGCGAAGGACGCCTCATTGGCCTCGTAGGAGGCCTCAATGGCCGCGTCCCACTTGGGGTCGGAGCCCACCTTGACGAACTCTTCCTTGATCCGCTCGTCGGCGGCCTGGTTGCCGGTGAACAGCCCCGTGAACGGCTTGCCCTCCTCGGCGCGCATGTCGGCGCGGGCAGTGGCGGCCTCCATCCAGGTGTCGACCTTGGTCATGTGCTCGATGAACCGGCAGGCGGCCTCGGGGTTCGAGCTTCCCTTCGGGATGGCCCAGGCCGACCCGCTGGAGTAGCTCATGGTCTCGCCCGAGGTGTCCTTCAGGGTGGTGAATGCCATGGGGGCGTCCGGCGAGACGTCGTTGAGGATGTTGACGTACCACTGTTCCATGGGCATGGCCCCGAGCGTGTTGGAGGCGAACTGGTTTCCCTCCCCGAAGAAGTCGGCCGAGTCCCGGAACGCCTTGACGGCGCTGAACCCGCCCTGCTTCTCGTAGATCTCCGAGGCGAATTCTAGGGCCTCAACGACGGCGGGGTCGTTGAGCTGGGCTTTGCGTCCGTCCGCGGAGATGATGTCGGCACCGTTGGCCTTGGCCCAGATGGGAAGAAACTCGGGCAGCTTCGTGTCGTAACCGATGACGCCCAGCTTGCCCTCGTTCTTGACGAGCGTGTCCGCGGCCCTGCGGATCCCGTCCCAGTCGGACCCGTCGATGTCCTCGACGCTGAGGCCCTGTTCCTCGAGCAGTGTCGAGTTGCCCATGACGATCTGCACCTGGTTGAACTCGGGTACGCCGTAGACCTCGTCCTCGAAGGTCACCTGGCTCATCGCCGCGGCCCGGAAATGGTCGACCTGAATGCCGTGGGCGTTGATGCACTCGTTCAGGGGCATGATCGCCCCCCGGGAGGCGAAGGTCCCAAGCTGGTTGCGGTTGGCGTAGATCAGGGCAGGCGGCTCCCCGGAGGCGACGGCGGAGAGGAACTGCTGGATGTCCAGGTCGCCTTCGACCAGGCTCACCTTCACGCCGTCGAGCTTCTCCTCGGCCGACTTCACGCGCGTTTCGCCGATCTCGTCGGTCGCGCCGAAGCCCATGATGTTCAGTTCCCCGGAGACCTCGGCCTCCGGGTCGAACTGGCTGTCTTCGGTTGTCTGGGAGCCGCCCGTACCGGTGGCGCACGCCGAGAGTGCCAGCCCTAACGCTGCCGCAATGGCCAGTGACTTTCGAGTCTTCATACCCGCCCCTTCGCTTCGAACGTCCCGGACGGCTCGAGGAGTGGGTTTTCAACCTCCGGTCGACGCGGGACTACCGTGTGAAGTCAGCATAAGCACTTCTATCCGAAATACCTAAGGCGGCTTACTGTCAGCAGGCTTGGCGTGCGCGCCGGTATGGCGGGAGGCGGTTACTTCCGCTTTTTCGGCGAGTCGAGGATGAGGCCCAGGGCGATGCCGAGCATCCAGACGTCCTTGGCGACAGGGGTTCCGGCCTGGGTCGGGCGAACCCCGTCCTTCTCGGTCATTCCCTCGGTCTTGAGGTACATCGCAAGAAGACCTGCAGAGAAGCCCGCCAGAGCCAGGCCGGCGAGCCGGCTGGGGACGAACGGCACGAGCAGGAGGCCGCCCAGGCTCATCTCCACCGCCGAGAGGATCTTGCCGAACTTCTCCGGGTCGAGCTGGCCGACCTGGGGGAAGACGCCGGCGGCCATCTGCTGCATGTACGCGGCGCTCTCCTCATCGAGGCCGCGCTTGCCGATTCCGGCGTTAAGGATGAAGGCGCCGGTGGCCACCCGCGGGGGGATGTGGCTGAGTTTGATAACCATTGGATGGTCCTACTTTCGGTCGAAACTTCCGCGGATTTCCGCCACGGTTCTGGTGCTGAAACCCACGGCGGAGCCACGGGCTGGATCGAGCCTACGGGGGTCCCGAAGGCGAATCCAGCATACCGCCGAAGGTGACGCCGGACGGCGCGGGAGACCGCTGCGGACGGCCGTCCGGCGTTGCTTAAGGGGCCCCTGAGACGGCTGGTGAAATGGAATCTTCGCTGAAACCTGCCTATGGTGGAGGCCGCCGTTCACCGATAAAGCGGCCTGGTTTCCTCCCGCCGCGACCCCGCGCGGGCAGTTCCCCCAAGGTGAAAAGGGTACGAATGTGACCGATTTCCTCGTCGACAGGATCGACTCGATCCTCTTCTCGAGCTGGCAGCACTTCTCCCTCGTGGTGCAGTGCCTGCTGCTCGCAGCGGTGGCCGCCGTCGTCCTGGCCACGCTGGTCTACCGCAGCCCCACCCTCTCGGCCCTCGTAAATGGTATTTCCGCGATCGGCCTCACGATTCCGGCCTTCGCTCTGATCGGCCTGCTGATCGCCCCTCTCGGCTTCGGGGTGGGCCCGGCGGTGATCGTCGTGGCGTTCTTCGCGGCGCTTCCCATCCTGCGCAACGCCGTGGTCGGACTGGCCGGCATCGACCAGTCCCTGGTGGAGGCAGCACGCGGCATCGGCATGGGCCGGATCCGCACGCTCGTCCGGATCGAACTTCCCCTGGCCTGGCCGGTCATCCTGACCGGGATCCGCGTATCGGCGCAGATGGTGATGGGAATCGCCGCGATCACCGCCTACGCGCTCGGCCCCGGCCTCGGCGGCCTCATCTTCTCCGGGCTCTCCCGGCTCGGCGGAGCGAACTCGTTCGAGTCGGTCGCCACCGGCGTTCTCGCCGTCATCGTGCTTGCCCTTGTCCTTGACCTGCTTCTCGTCGGCCTCGGCCGGCTCACAACCCCGCGAGGTATCCGTGTCTGAAACGTTCACTCCCTCCCCGGCCGCCGGAGCGGCGGCGAAGCCGATCACCGGCGCCAGCATCCTCCTCGACACGGTCACCAAGCGGTACCCCGGCCAGGAGAAGCCCGCCGTCGACGGGCTCACCATGGAGATCCCCGCGGGGAAGATCGTGATGCTCGTGGGCCCGTCCGGCTGCGGCAAGACGACAACGCTGAAGATGATCAACCGCCTGATCGAACCGAGCGAAGGCCGGATCGTGCTCGACGGCGACGACGTCACCCGGATCGACGGCGACGCCCTGCGCCGCCGCATCGGGTACGTCATCCAGGCCGGAGGACTGTTCCCGCACATGAGCGTCGCTGCGAACATCGCCCTCGTTCCCAAGATGCTCGGCTGGAGCAAGGAGCGCATCGCCGCCCGCGTCGACGAACTGCTCGAGCTGGTCTCCCTCGACCCCGACCGCTACCGCGACCGGTTCCCGCGCGAACTCTCCGGCGGACAGCAGCAGCGCGTGGGGGTGGCCCGCGCCCTCGCCGCCGATCCGCCGGTGCTGCTCATGGACGAACCGTTCGGCGCGGTCGACCCCATCACGCGGCAGCGCCTGCAGGATGAACTGCTCAACATCCAGAGCGAACTGCAGAAAACGATCGTCTGCGTCACCCACGACTTCGACGAGGCGGTAAAGCTGGGCGACTGGATCGCGATCTTCAACGAAGGCGCCCAGCTCGTCCAGTACGACACCCCCGAACGCATCCTCGCCGAGCCCGCCAACGAATTCGTCGAAAACTTCATCGGCTCCGGTGCCGGCCTCAAGCAGCTGACCCTGACCCGCGTGGACGAGGTCGAGGTCGCGGACGCAGTCGTGGCCCGCCCCGGCGACCTCGCCACCGACGTGCTCTCACGCATGGACGCCATCGGGCATAACCACTCGGTCATCGTCGATGAACGGAACCGTCCCCTGCAGTGGCTCTCCCGCCGGCAGCTGAGCCGGCTCGAGCGGGTCGGTGCCGAACGCGACCCGCGGCTGCCCGTCGTGGGGAACCGTGCCACCCTCAATGACGCCCTCGACACCATGCTCGTCTCGAGCGTCGGGGCGGCGCTGGTGACCGGCCCCCGCGACACGTTCCGCGGGGTGATCAACGTCGACACCGTCATGGACGCGATCGGACGGGCACACCGGCACGCCCGCACCGCGCACGCCGAGGGCCGCCCGGTCGGAGTGAACACCGGCACGCTCGAGGCCGTGCAGGCCAGCGGCGCCCCCGGCCTGCCGGCGGCCGGCCTGACCGGACCGGAGCGCACCGGTGAGTGAGCCGACGCGCACCGCGGTCCCGGCAGGGCAGGAGGCAGCCATCCGCGCCGACGCCGCACCCCTGTCCTGGCGGCCGCTGCTGCTGCAGCTCGCCGGGATCGTCGTCGTCGGCGTGCTCCTGGCTCTCTGGCTTGCTGCCGCCGAGCTGACCGACACCGAACGGACCACCCTGAGCCCCTCATCGCTCCTTGACTACACCCGTGAGCACCTGGCCCTGACGGGCCTGGCGGCGTTGATCGTGCTGTTAACCGCCATCCCGCTGGGCATCCTCCTCACCCGCAGGGGTCTTCGGCGCTTCAACGGACCGATCCTCGCCGTTGCCAACTTCGGCCAGGCGGCACCGGCCATCGGGCTCATCGTGCTCCTCGCCGCCTGGCTGGGATTCGGTTTCCGTGCCGCCGTTGTGGCGCTGGTGCTCTACGCCATCCTTCCGGTGCTGCGCAACACGATGATCGGACTCAACCAGGTCGACACCCGGCTCGTCGAGGCCGGCAGGGGAATGGGGATGAGTGCCCTGGCCGTGCTCGTGCGGGTCGAACTTCCCCTCGCCGTGCCGATCATGCTGGCCGGTATCCGGACCGCCCTGGTCCTGCTCGTCGGTACCGCGGCCCTCGCCACCTTCATCAACGGAGGGGGCCTCGGCATCCTCATCACGACCGGGGTCAACCTCAACCTTCCGCGCGTCCTGGTGGCCGGATCGGTGATCGTGGCGCTGCTGGCCCTGTTCGTCGACTGGCTCGGGCGCGTCGTCGAGCACGTCGCGCGGCCGAAAGGACTTTGACATGCGCCAGAACCCCATCCGCCAGAACCCCATCCGCCAGAACCCCATGCGCCAGAACCCCTTCCGCCGGCCCCGTGCGGCGGCCTTCCTCGCCGCATCGGCTGCGCTGCTCGTCTCCGGGTGCGGTCTGCAGCCCGCCACCTCCTACGTTCCAGAGGCCGGGCCGGGCTCGATCGAAGTCCTCGAGGGTGCGGAGGGCGAGCCGCTGACGGTGACGTCGAAGAACTTCACCGAGCAGCTCATCCTCGGCAAGATCTCGGTGCTCGCCGCCTCCGCGGCGGGCTTTGAGGTCACGGACCTCACCAACGTGCCGGGCAGCCAGCCCGTGCGTGAACTGCTCCTCTCCGGAGATGCGGACGTGACCCTCGAGTACACCGGCACCGCGTGGCTGACCTACCTTGGCCAGGAGTCCGGCATCCCCGACCAGGAGGAGCAGTGGCAGGCAGTTCACGACGCCGACCTCGACAACAATCTCATCTGGGGACGGCCGGCGCCGCTGAACAATACCTACGCGCTGGCTGTGCGCACCGAGGCACTTGCGGATCTGGGGAACATCACGAAGATCTCCCAGCTGGCCGAACTGCCCGTGGAGGAGCGCACCTTCTGCATCGAGTCCGAATTCAACTCCCGCTCGGACGGCATGAACCCCCTGCTCAAGCATTACGGGCTGACCCGCGGCGCGCCGGACGGGGTGCCGGATGCCAACATCGGGATCTACGACACCGGTGCTGTGTACTCCGCGACCGACAGCGGCGACTGCAACTTCGGTGAGGTGTTCTCAACGGACGGCAGGATCGACGCGCTCGACCTCACGGTGCTCGAGGACGACCGCATGTTCTTCCCGGCCTACAACGTCGCCCCGGTATTCGGCGCGGAGGTCCTCGAGGAGCACCCCGGCCTGGAGGAGGTCTTCGCCCAGATCGCCCCGGAACTCACCGACGAGACGATGCGCCAGATGAACCTCCTGGTCGACGTCGAGGGTCAGGAGCCCGCCGACGTCGCCTTCGACTTCATGGTCGAGAAGGGCTTCATCTCGGATCCCGGGGAGGGCTGAGCCTGGAGGTAGAGGTGCGCCTTAAGTTTTCCGACTTGCCGTGCCTCATTCACCTCACGGGTGCCTGCGCTCTGCTTTGATGGAAGGAAGTTGGGTTGTAGGACGCAGTCAACTACCAAGAAGGTTGCCATGGAGTACCGGACGGCCGAACATCCGAGGCCGCAGCATTTCATCCTGCATCTGAGCGACACCCACCTGGTGGGAGGTCCCGGCCCCCTCTACGGGGCGGTGGACAGCGAGGAGCGGCTGCGCCGGATCTTCGCGGACCTCACCGCCTCCGGGGCCCGGCCCGATGCCATCGTGTTCACGGGGGACCTCGCCGACAAGGGCGAGCCCGGCGCCTACGAGAAGCTGCGGGCGATCGTCGATCCCGCCGCTGACCGCCTCGGGGCGAAAGTGGTGTGGGCGATGGGCAACCACGACGACCGCGCCAGCTTCCGCGAGGGCCTCCTCGACGAAGCACCGTCCGCCGGGCCCGTCGACCGCTCCTACGACGTCGACGGGCTGCGGATCATCACCCTCGACTCGAGCGTCCCGGGCCACCACCACGGCGCGCTCAGCCGCAGCCAGCTGCTGTGGCTGGCCAACGAACTGCTCACCCCCGCCCCGCACGGCACCATCCTGGCCCTGCACCACCCGCCGGTGCCCAGCGTCCAGGACCTCGCGGTCCTCGTGGAGCTGCGCGGGCAGCGGGAACTGGCCGAGGTGGTGCGCGGCTCGGACATCCGGGCCGTCATCGCCGGACACCTCCACTACTCGACCACGGCAACCTTCGCCGGGGTCCCCGTCTCGGTCGCCTCGGCCACCTGCTACACCCAGGACCTGCTATTCGACGGCGGCGGGACCCGGGGCCGCGACGGCGCCCAGTCCTACAACATGGTCCACGTCTACGAGGATACGATCGTGCATTCGGTGGTCCCGTCCGGCCAGTACACCGCGGTGGGCGAGACCGTCCCCCGTGCCGAGACCCGGCGGCGCCTCGAGGCGGCGGGGGTGCGGATCGCCGAGGCGGCCCCGGCCCGCCAGTTCAGCGGTGTCTGACCAGTTCAGGAGAGTCTGACCAGTTCAGGAGAGTCTGACCGGTTCAGCAGGGTCTGACCGGCCTCCGGAACAGGTCAGCGCCGGGGCCGCGGCACGCAGAACAGGGTCCGCGGGTCCTGAAGCAGGGCCGGGCGGCCGAAGTCGCCCCGGCGCACCCAGCCGTCGAGGGCCAGCCCGCGCAGCAGGACATCCTCCGCCAGCAGCACCGGCCCGGCGGTGCCGGTGCGGAACCGCTCCGGGTCGGCACCGGCGAGCACCACCGTGTCGCCGTCGGCGATGCCGTGCTCGAAGACCGCGAGCTGGCGCTCCCACTTCGGGGCCGCCCGGCCGCCGGGGGCCTGCAGCGGCATCCGCAGGGCCGCATCGGAGTCCACCGCGGGGACGGCGTCGGACCGCCAGACCCAGACCCGGCCGCCGGCGGGTTCGGCCGGAAGGATCTCCCGATCGGGCTCCGGCCACAGGTAGGGCAGGTCCTCCGGAACGCCGGGGAAGCGGTCCCGGTAGATCTCCGGGGCCTTCTGGATCAGGTTCGACTGGTGGCTCAGATGCACGCCGGCGTTCCCGAGCCACGGGGGGAGCGGAACTTCCTGCGGATCGGCGTCGGGGGCAAATTCCCGGATCAGCGGGCCCGTCGTATCGGCGTGCCCACGCGAGACCCACTCCTGAACCATCGCCAGGCCGTAAAGGCTCAGGGCCGGCACATAGCCCATCCACATCCGGATGGCCGGGTGCCGCTGCCACCCGTAGTCGGGGATGACGAGCGCCCGCAGCGCCTGCAGCGTCTCGACGCGCTGCTTGCCCAGCCGTGCCTGGTCGAGCGCGGCGGCGCTGGCAGCGAAGTCCGGGTACGGCAGGAACGTCTGCATGGAGCAAGTCTGGCACGGTCCCGGGGCAGGACGGGCTACTTCTCCCAGGGCGCCTTGACCGGGAAGTACTTCTCGAGGAACTCCGTGACGAGCCGCGCCCGCTCGTCGGCGGGCACCTCGGGAAAGCTTCCGTCATTGAGGCAGAAGAAGTCGAAGTTGCGCTTGTCGAGCATCTTGTTGAGGCTCTTCAGGCCCGACCGCGCCGTGGTGTCGATGTACTTCACCCGCGCCATCTCCTGGGTGACCGCCCGCCCGGTCAGCAGCGAGTAGTAGTGGTAGAGCGAGTTGGTGACGGAGATGTTGTCCTTCGCCCGGAAGGTGGAGGCGGCGGTGGCCTTGAACTCCGCGGCGAACTCCTCCTCCATCTCCAGCAGCACGCTCTTGCGCAGGGGAGCCGCCGTGTGCTCGAGGTGCCGGGTCGTGATCCGGCCGAACCGCTCGTGGAGCAGCCGCCGGTTCACGCGCGCCGCGTTCTCGAAGCCGCTGCGCTCGGCGTCGTTATCGCCGAGGCCGATCCGGGTGTCGGCCTCGATGAACTTGGTGATCCCCCCGGGGGAGAAAAACATGTCAGGGGCAACCGGGCGGCCGAAGAACATGTCGTCGTTGGAGTAGAGGAAGTGCTCCGCGAGCCCGGGGATGTGCTGCAGCTGGGCCTCGACGGCCTGCGAATTGTGGGTCGGCAGCACCGAGGGATCCGAGAAGTGCTCTTCGGCCCGCACCAGGGTCACCGAGGGGTGGTCCGCCAGCCACTCCGGGCGCTGGGAATCGGTGGCGATGAAGATCCGGCGCACCCAGGGGGCGAACATGTAGACCGAGCGCAGCGCGTACTTCAGCTCGTTGATCTGGCGGAAGCGCGCCTCGTGGTCGTCGCCCTCACCGACGACGGCGCCCTTCATCCGCGCGGCGCGCGCCGCCTGGTATTCCGGGCTGCTGCCGTCGACCCAGGAGAAAACGAGGTCGATGTCGAAGCCGATGTCCGAGGCGTGGTCGGCGAACATATTGTCGATGGTGGGCCACTTCAGGCCGTGGCGCTCGACGGATCCGCGCACCGCCTCGGCCGCCGGCACGGTGCGTCGGGTCAGCGAATTCTCCACCGGGAGTTCGATGTTGTCGGCGTGAAGGGCCCACAGTTCGATCTGCACGCCGGCGGAGGGCCCGTAGGCCAGCCCGCCGATCGGTTCGATGCGGGGACGGAACAGCCGGTAGATGCGGGCCTTGCGGCTGTGCGAAAGGGACCCGTCCGCGACCAGCAGGGTGGTGCGGCGCTTGGTGTCGACGGTGCGTGAATAGAAGGGTTCGTTCCGGCACGCCTCCACCAGGGCCGCGCGCAGCCGCTCCTGGTCCTTGACATCGATGGCGATGACGGGACGTTCGTCATTGCCGCGAACCAGCAGGAACTCGATGCGGGCGGCATCGAGGGCAGCACGGATGAACAGCAGGTCCTCGACCATGGCCTCGTGCGGGGTGCGGTCGGAGTTGATCAGGGTGAAGCGCCGCTTGACGGTGGTGATGTCGGAGCGGTCAGTGAAACGGGCGACTGCCGCACGGGAGGCGGACTCGAGAATCTCGGCTTCGTTCTCCGGCTCGGGAGCGCCGAAATAGATGTCGTGTTGAGCAGCCGTGTCTGTAATCGTTGCCTCCGCGCAGATGGGTGTGGATATCCCATGATAGAGCCTGCGGGCGGCTGCTCCTCAAGGCGCCGGTCCGGCCCCGGGTGCGGTACGCGGGCGCGCGGCACCCGGGCGTATCGGCCCCGGATACGCGGGCCTAGTAGGTGCGGTAGAGCTCCCCGACCGGGACCTCGGCGTCGAGCCGGTTCTCGGGCCCCGGCAGCGGGCACGCCCACGCCTCGTCGTAGGCGCACGAGGCGTTATAGCAGAAGTTCAGGTCGATCACGATGCTGCCGGGCTGGCGGCCCTGGCCCAGATGGGCGCCCTTGATGGTGTCGAGCAGGTACCGCCCGCCCCCGTAGGTTCCGCCGTCGCGCCCCGCAGTGGTGTCGCGCAGGGGAAGGAAGATTCCGCCGCCGTAGGACTGGAGGCGCCACAGTGCGAGCTGTCCCAGTCCCGGCAGCACGACGCTGCCCAGCCGCTGGAAGGGCACGGTGCCGTCGGTGCCCGTCTCGACGTCCCGAACCTCACCCGCTCCCTCGTCGCTGACTGCGGCCTCGAACCGGTAGGCCGGGTCGTAGTCGGCCATGGCGACCCCCGAGAAGCGCTCCTTCGCCGCATCGTCGAGGGGCGAGGCCGGGTGGGTGCCCAGCAGGTGGTCCCGGCCGGCCCGCCACAGGGCGTGGGCCGCCTCGGGGGAGTCCTCGGCGGCGCTGCGGCGCACCTGCCCGTAGAGCCGAAACACCGATTTTCGCCAGTCCGCCGTGTCGAGGGCGGTGGTGAGCAAGGTCATGGGTTCAGGGTACCTCCGCCCCGCGCGGGCGCACGGACTATGACACCGTCCTGCGTACTGTGGGGACGGTGACCCTTGGGATTTTTCTGGTCGTGCTCGGCGCCATCTTCGCCGGAGCCGTGGCCCAGCGCATCGCCGGCCTCGGCTTCGCCCTGCTCATCGCCCCGTTCCTCGTGCTGATCCTCGGCCCCCACGAGGGCGTGCTGCTGGTGAACATCTGCGGGGTGGTGTCCTCGGCGATCATCGTCGGACGGGTCTGGCGCGACATCGACTGGAGCATGTTCCGGTGGCTGACCGTTCCCTCCCTCTTCGGTTCGGTCCCGGGCTCGCTCATCGCCGTCACCGCCCCCGCGGCGCCGCTGGCGGTGACCGTCGGCGCCGTCGTGCTCGCCGCCCTGTCCATCTCCCTGGTGCTGCAGCGCTCCGACGTCGTCGTCCGGGGTAATGTGCCCAAGGTCCTGGCCGGGTTCGGTGCCGGGCTCACCAACTCGATGGCAGGGGTCGGCGGACCGGCGGTGAGCGCCTACGCCGTCCTCGCGAGGTGGCCGCAGCGGCCCTTCGCGGCGACCCTGCAGCCCTTCTTCGTCGTCATCGGGCTGGTGACCCTCGCAATCAAACTCCTGCTTGACCCGGCCCAGGCCCCGGTGCTCGACCCCTGGATGTGGGGAGCCATCGGCGGAGCCATCCTCGCCGGCATCTTCGCCGGAGAAAAGCTCGGGCGCTTCGTGCGCGACGACACCGCCCGCTTCGCCGTCGTCGTCATCGCCTTTATCGGGGCCGGGCTGGCCACCGCCCGGGGGATCGCGGACCTGCTCGGCTAGCCTGCGCGTGCCGCCGGGCCGCGTCGGTGGGCGGAGCCGGCCGGAGCCGGTGGCACCATTGAAGGGATGAAACTTCCACGCCGGAGACCGACAGCCGTTCCCATGCCCCTCTGGCTGCAGGGGGTGTTCGAACTCGGCCAGGCCGCAGCGATCTCCGCGGCCCTGGTCCTGATCCCGGTCGCCGCGGTGTGGCTGACCGGCGGATTCGCCGACCGGGACGCCGTCTCCGCGGCGCAGTCGGCGGGCCACGCCTGGCTGGTGATGCACGGAGTGCCGCTGGTGCTCACCTTCCCGCCGGGGACGGTGATCGCCGGCACGACCTCCGGCCTGCTGCACGCCGTTCCGCTCGGCCTGGTGCTCGTGCCGTTCCTCCTCGCCTGGCGTGCCGGGCGGCGCCTTGCCCGCGCCTCCTACACCGACCAGCTGTGGCAGGCCGTTCTTGGGGCGCTCGGCATCTACGCGGTGGTCGGCGCCGCCGTGGCCTACTTCTCGACCAACGCCGACGTGACCGTGTCCCTGACGGCGGGTGCGCTGATCCCGCCGGTGTCGGCGGGCCTCGGGATCGTCACCGGCGCCTACCGTGAGGCCGGTGCCTGGAGCCGCCTGATCGGCGTGGACCTCGCCTCCTGGATCGCCCGGACAAGCCAGCACTCGCGCTGGGCCGGATCGTACGCCTGGTCCGTGGTGCGCTCGGCCTTCCTCGGCGTGCTGGCGGCCACCGGCCTGGCGGCGCTGCTGCTCGCCGCCGCCGTGGCCCTTCACTGGACCGAAGTCATCACCGTGTATGAACGCCTTGAGGCAGGGATCGCCGGGTCGACGGCCCTGACCCTCGGGCAGCTCGGCCTGCTGCCGAACCTCGTGGTGTGGACCCTGGCCTGGGCCTCGGGGGCAGGGTTCGCCCTCGGCACCGGCAGCTCGCTCACGCCAATGGCAAGCACCGTCGGTCCCCTCCCCGCCGTCCCGGTGCTCGGGGCGCTGCCGGCCGGGACCCTCGAATTCGGCATCGCCGCCCTGGCCCTGCCCGTGGTGGCGGGCCTGCTGGCAGGATGGTGGTTCTTCCGGGAGGGCGAGAACCACTTCGATGAGTGGCTGAGCCTCAAGACCTCGGCCCGCTGGCTGACCTCGATCGTCTCCACGGTGTGCCTCGGACTCTTCGTGGGTCTCCTCGCGGGCCTTGGCGGGGCGGCGCTCGCCCTGCTGTCGCGGGCATCGCTGGGCATCGGCCGCCTAACCGACCTCGGCCCGGACCCGCTCGCGGTCGCCCTGTGGCTGGGTGCCGAGGTCGGGATCGGCGCTGTGCTCGGCTACGCCATGGCGCCGCTGCTGGAGCGCGAACCGCAGCGCCCGGACGCCTGACCGGCCCTTAGCGGAACGCCCGCCTCATTCCGGAAGCATTCCGTTGAGGGTCAGCAGCCGGTCCTGGCACACCCGTTCGGCCGCGAGGGTCAGGGCGGTGTCGATGCAGTCCTCGTAGTCCGCGGTGACCGGCCACAGGGCGATCAGGACGGCGGTGGAGAGGGCGAGGAAACCGGCGAGGCCCACCCCCACCGCGGCGGTGACGCGCACCAGCCCGCCCAGCCGGCGCCGCACCGCGCGCACCAGGGTCGCGATTCCCAGCACGAGGGCCAGGACACTGAACCCCAGGCCCAGAACCTTGAACGGCAGGTCGAGGGAACTGGTGGCCACCGCCGCCACAAGGCTGACCAGGAACCACAGCGGGAGTGCCCGGGAACCCTCCTCCGGCGCGGGCTTCGCCCCGGGGGAGGGCCGGCCGGCGGGGACCCCGTGCGGGCGGTCGGATGGGTCGTTGGACGGGCGGTTGGATGGGCCGTCTGACGGTGGTGCGGGCCGCTGTTTCATCCTCCAACCCTAGCCGCTGCGGTTTACGCCAAGCCGACCGCGCCGCCTACAGTGGAGCAATGCGCATCGTCCTCCTGGTCTCCGGCACGGGGTCCAACCTCCAGGCCGTCATCGACGCGGTCGCCTCCGGCGGCCTCAACGCCGAAATCGCCGCCGTCGGCGCCGACCGCCCCGGAACCCTTGGCGTCGAGCGGGCGGCGCGGGCCGGAATCCCCACCTTCGTCGTCGACTTCGCGGACTACCCGGAGCGCTCCGGCTGGAACGACGCGCTGGGGGAGGCGGTCGCCTCCTACGCCCCCGACTACGTGGTCTCCTCGGGGTTCATGAGGATCGTCGACCAGGGCTTCCTCGACCGGTTCCCCAACCGCTACCTCAACACCCACCCCGCGCTGCTGCCGAGCTTTCCCGGCGCCCACGGGGTCCGCGACGCGCTCGCCTACGGCGTCAAGGTCACCGGGTGCACGGTGATGATCGCCGACGCCGGCGTGGACACCGGCCCCATCCTCGCCCAGGCGCCCGTCGCGGTCCTCCCGGACGACACCGAGGAGACTCTTCACGAACGCATCAAGGTCGAGGAGCGCAGGCTCCTGATCGAGACCCTCCGGACGCTCGGGGGCACCCGGTGAACGCCCTCGTCGCGAACGCCGTCTACGTCGACGGCCGCCGCAGGATCGACCCCGACAACCTCGACTCGACCTTCGAGGCGATGCGCGAGACCGGCGGCATGGGCTGGATCGGCCTGTACCGCCCCGACCGCGCGGAGATCCAGGCCGTGGCCGAGGAGTTCGGGCTGCACGAACTGGCCGTCGAGGACGCCGCCAACGGCCACCAGCGGGCGAAGCTTGAGCGCTACGGCGAGACCCTCTTCGTGGTGCTGCGCCCCGCCCGCTACCTCGACCGCGAGGAGAAGGTCGAGTTTGGCGAGCTCCACGTCTTCGTGGGCGCCGACTTCGTCGTCACCGTTCGGCACGCCGAGTCCCCGGACCTCGGTACCGTGCGCGACCGCATGGAGGCGAGCCCCGACCTGCTGGCGATGGGCCCCCAGGCGGTGCTGTACGCAATCCTCGACGAGGTCGTGGACGAGTACCTGCCGGTGGTGAACGGGCTTGAGAACGACATCGACGAGATCGAGAACGAACTCTTCGGCGGCGACCCCGGGGTGTCCCGGCGGATCTACGAACTCCACCGGGAGGTCATCGAGTTCCAGCGGGCCACCCAGCCGCTGCAGGCCATCATCGAGT
Organism: Arthrobacter zhaoguopingii; assembly: GCF_009828595.1. Lineage (GTDB taxonomy): Bacteria > Actinomycetota > Actinomycetes > Actinomycetales > Micrococcaceae > Arthrobacter_D > Arthrobacter_D zhaoguopingii. The sequence continues at coordinate 76,278 of NZ_WPNY01000006.1, read as the reverse complement.
CGCTGCAGCGCGGTTCCACTGCCTTTCGGGGCGAGGGGGAACTGGCCCGTCGCCTGCGCGATGTGCTCGACCACGTGCTGCGCATCGTGGAGCGGGTCAACACCTTCCGCACCCTGCTGCAGAGCCTGCTGGCCGTCCACTCCACGCTCGTGGCCCAGCGGCAGAACGAGGAGATGACCCGGCTGACGGAGACGTCGCTGGCCCAGAACGAGGAGGTCAAGCGGATCTCCTCCTGGGCGGCGATCCTCTTCGCCCCGACCCTCGTCGCCTCGATCTACGGGATGAACTTCGATGTCATGCCCGAGCTGCACTGGGTCCTGGGCTACCCCTTCGCGCTGCTGCTCATGATCGCCATGGGTGTAGGCCTCTACTGGGCCTTCCGCCGCCGGAAGTGGCTCTAGCTTCGGACGTTTCCGATCCGGATGCGATGTCCGTCACATCGGATCAGTTCTCCTGACTTGTTGCTCGAAGCCACCGATAGTGTGGACCGGGCGGAATCGACGCCCCGGGCGCCCGGCGGCCCGCACTTCCACCTTGGGACACTCCATGAGCCTTCTTCGCACCGCGGTCCTCACTGCAGCCCTGGCCACTTTCGCCGTCATCCTCAGCGCCTGCGGCACCCCGGCGCAGCCGGCCGCCGCACCGGAATCCGCTGCGCCGTCGCCGGCCAGTTCGAGCGCGCCGGCGTCGAACGTCCGCCAGCCGGAGTTAAACGACCTCGTCACCGAGAACTCGCACGAGGGGGCGCGGGCGTTCCTTTTCCACTACTTCGACCTCACCGCCTACGCCCTGCAGACAGGGGACACGGACGTGCTCCTCGCCCACCTCGACGGCGCGGCCGCGGAGGCCGAGCGGGCCGACCGCATCGCGGAGGTGTACGAGGACGGCGGGTGGATCCTCGGCGGGCAGCCCAAGGTGAAGAACGTCCTCATTACCTCGCCCGAAGGCGCCGGCCCGGTGACCGCGCTGCTCCCCGTCAACCCCGGGGAGTACACGGCCTTCGGCACCGACGGGGAGGTCCTTGAGCACCGGCCGTTCAGCCCGGACGGGACGATCTACACCGCCGCCGTGAAGTACGCCGACGGGGCATGGAAGATCACGTCGCTGGAGGAGACCCCCGGGACCGAGCTGCCGGAGTAGGACTGTCCCCCAGGGGACCTGCCCTCTCCGGCGTCCGCGCCGTGCCCTAGGGCAGTTCGGCGCCCCGCGTCTCGGGGGCGTTGCGGGCCATCCACAGCACGGCGGCGAGCACCAGGGCGCCGGTGAGCGCGAAGGTCAGGGGCAGCCCGAGGTAGGGCCAGAGCAGGGACCCGAAAATGAGCGGCACCAGTCCGGCGCCCACCCGGGACACCGTTGAGGCCCACCCGAATCCCGATCCGCGCAGGTGCGTTGGGTAGAGCTCCGAGACGTAGGTGTAGAGCACCGGGATGGCGACCTGAATCAGGAAGCCGAAGGCCAGGAGCCACAGGGTCGCCACCAGCGGCAGTTCGACGGTGAGGGCGAAAACGACCAGGACGGCGGCCGACAGCGGCCCGGTGATCCCGAGGATCCACTTGCGGCCCACCCGCTCCACGAGCAGCGCCGCCGCAATCACGCCGAACAGACCGATGCCGGTCATTCCGGCCGTCGTAATGAAGGCGACCGACTGCTTGTACCCGGCCTCGATGAGGATCTTGGGCATCCAGGTGAGCGCCCCGTAGTACACCAGCAGGATGGTCAGGAAGAGCGACCAGGCCGTGAGGGTCAGCCGCCAGTTGTAGCGCCAGATGCCGGAGAACTGGCCGGTGAGCCCACCCAGGGTAAGTTTCTCGGCCGTGCCGGGCTCGGGCAGCCGCCATGCGACCGGCTCACCGCCGGTGCGCTCGACGAGGGAGTCGATGACCTTCCGGGCCTCCTCCTGCCGGCCCTTCTGCACCAGGAACAGCGGGGATTCGGGGACTGAACGGCGCACCCAGAACACCAGCAGCGCCGGCAGGACCATCACCAGCATGGCGTACCGCCAGTTGCCGAAGGTCGCTACGAGCAGCGTGGTGACGACGCCGCAGAGGAAGGCTCCGATCGGCCACCAGGCGTCCATGGCGGTGAGCACCCGGCCCCGGTGCCTGCGGGGGGTGAACTCACCGACGAGGGCGTAATCCACCGGGATACAGCCGCCCAGGCCGAACCCCGCGGCGAAGCGGAAGATGCAGAACCACACGATGTCGGGGGAGAAGGCGCCGAGCACGGTGAAGACGGAGAAGATCAGCAGGGTCGCGGTGAACGCCGTCCGGCGGCCGATGAGGTCGGCGATGGAGCCCCAGGCGAACGCCCCGAGGGCCATGCCGATCAGGTTCGAGGTGCCCACCCAGGCCGCCTGGCCGGGGGTCAGGCCCCAGTCGGCGGAGAGCAGGGGGATGAGGTAGCCGTTGAGGGTGACATCCCAGGCGTCAAACATGAAGCCGAGGCCGCCGATCAGGAAGATTCTTCCCTGCACGCGCCACCGCCAGGGAAGCTCCTGGACCACCTGGTCGCCGGTGGGTAATGAAATTGAGGTGCTCACGGTGCCTTCCTGGACGGGCGGGGTGCTTGGAAAACTGTACAGTCGCGCAAAGGCGGCGCAGAAAATGTGTCCCTGGTGATCTGCAACGCAGAAATAACGACTTAAAGTCCTGTTGACCGTAATTTGTGCATCCTCGATTCTAGGCCCGTATTCCGGCCCGCCCGGACGCCGCCCGCGGCCCATGCGCTCCGCTGCCGCTTCCGCTGTGGATAACCCGGTCGGACCCGTCCGGAGATAGACCATTGAGGGATGGAATTCCTCCCCGGGCTCCCGATCCAACGGCTTTCCTTCACGCTCGACGAGGCCCGCACCGCCGGCGTCGACTACAGCCGCCTGCGGAGGACGGACCTGAGCATTCCGTCCCGGAGCGTCCGTGAGCGCCGGGGGAGCGACGTGCCCCTTCTCGATCGGGCTGCGGTGCTGACCTCGCTTTCACCCCGGACGGCGTGCAGCCACACGACAGCTGCCGCACTCTGGGGGCTTTTCCTTCCTCCCTGGCTGGATCCGGCGGCTCCGATCCACCTCAGCCGTCCGATGGAGCTCACGGCTCCCCGGCGGCGCGGAGTTCGAGGCCACCGGGTGCCGCTCACTCCGCGGGACGTGGTCCCCGTCAACGGTGCCTTCGTCACCGCGCCGGCCTGGACCTGGACCGACCTGGCCGGAATGCTCCGGCTGGCCGACCTCGTGGCGGCGGGGGACTGCCTGCTCCGGAGGGATGATGCGCCTGCACGTCCGGGCACGATCGGCGTACCCGACCCGCTGTCCTCGCTCGGGGAGATCGCCGATGTCGTCGGGCGGCGCCGGGGAAGCAGGGGGATCCGAAGGGCGCGGGAGGCGCTGGAGCTGCTGCGGCCCGGCGTCGATTCGGCACCGGAGACCCGGCTCCGCCTGCTGATCCTCGAGGCGGGGCTGCCCGAGCCGGAGGTGAACCAGTGGATCCTCGATCCTTACGGCCGCCGGCTGTCGCGGCCGGACCTGCAGTACCGCAGGCAGCGGATTGCCCTTGAGTACGAGGGCGAACACCACCTGCTGAGCGCAGTGCAGTGGAATCGTGACATCGAACGGGACGACCGGCTCCGGGAACTGGGCTGGGTGGTCCTGCGGTTCAGCAAGCATCACCTTCTTCCGGCGGACGTCCCGGCGTCGATGGGAAAGATCCGCCGTGCACTGGCCGCGGCGGAGGCGCGGGGACCCTCTGGTATGCCGTTCGGGGTCTGACAGGCACATGGCCTCGAGGACACCGCGACCCCCTTCCCGTCGAGGACGCAGCAATAACGGATGGGAGGGTATTCCGTCCGTCGTTCTGCGTCCTCGATCGGAGAGGGATGGGGGCCGGGCGGGGTCTCCCCGGTGCGCCTATAGAATTGGAGCGTCCCCCGCACAGCCACAGTACGGAGATCTGCGTGAGCCCCACCCATCTTGACCGTGTTCCCATCCGCCGGGCCCTCATCTCGGTGTACGACAAGACCGGTCTGGAGGATCTGGCCCGCGGTCTCTCCGCGGCGGGGGTGGCACTCGTCTCCACCGGCTCAACGGCGTCCCGCATCGCCGCAGCCGGAGTGCCCGTGACCGAGGTCTCCGAGGTCACCGGCTTCCCCGAGTGCCTCGATGGACGGGTCAAGACCCTCCACCCGAAGATCCACGCCGGCATCCTCGCCGACCGCCGCCGCGACGAGCACGTCGCCCAGCTCGCCGAGCTCGACGTCGAGGCCTTCGACCTCGTCGTGGTGAACCTCTACCCCTTCGTCGAGACGGTCCGCTCCGGCGCCGCCCCCGACGACGTCGTCGAGCAGATCGACATCGGCGGCCCCGCCATGGTGCGCTCCGCCGCGAAGAACCACCCCTCGGTCGCCGTCGTCGTCGACCCGGGCCGGTACGCCGACGTCGTTGCCGCCGCGGAACAGGGCGGATTCGACCTCCGCGCCCGCCGCCGCCTCGCGGCGCTGGCCTTCGCGCACACCGCCGCCTATGACACCGCGGTGGCGACCTGGACCGCAGCCCAGTTCGGCGACGACACCGAAGACGGCGACGCCTGGCCCGCATACGCCGGGCAGGCCCTCGAACGCTCCGAGGTGCTGCGCTACGGCGAGAACCCGCACCAGCCGGCGGCCCTCTACTCCGACAAGGCGGCGGCCCCGGGCATCGCCCAGGCCACCCAGCTGCACGGCAAGGCCATGAGCTACAACAACTTCGTCGACGCCGACGCCGCCCTGCGCGCCGCCTTCGACTTCGACGAGCCAGCAGTAGCGATCATCAAGCACGCCAACCCGTGCGGCGTCGCTGTCGGTGCCGCCGGCGCTGAGGACCCGATCGCCGACGCCCACGCCAAGGCGCACGCCTGCGACCCGGTGTCGGCCTTCGGTGGCGTGATCGCCGCCAACCGCGAGGTGAGCGCCCGCATGGCCGAGGCGGTCAAGGACATCTTCACCGAGGTCGTGATCGCCCCGGGCTTCGCCCCCGAGGCCGTGGAAATCCTCTCGCAGAAGAAGAACATCCGCCTCCTCGTCCTGCCCGAGGGCTACCGGCGCGAGCCGGTGGAGCTGCGCCAGGTCTCCGGCGGCGTGCTCGTCCAGCAGGCCGACGCGCTGCAGGCCGACGGCGACGACCCCGCGAACTGGACCCTCGCGGCCGGTGAGCCGGTCGACGAGGCAACCCTCGCCGACCTCGCCTTCGCCTGGCGCGCCTGCCGGGCCGCGAAGTCCAACGCGATCCTGCTTGCCGCCGACGGCGCCTCGGTGGGCGTCGGCATGGGCCAGGTCAACCGCCTCGACTCCTGCCGGCTCGCCGTGGAGCGGGCCAATACCCTCGCCGGCGACGGCATCGAGCGCGCCCGCGGGTCGGTCGCCGCCTCCGATGCCTTCTTCCCCTTCGCCGACGGCCTGCAGATCCTGCTCGACGCCGGAGTACGCGCCGTGGTGCAGCCCGGGGGATCGGTGCGTGACCCCGAAGTCATCGGCGCCGCAAACGCGGCGGGCGTTCCCCTGTACTTCACCGGCGCACGGCACTTCTTCCATTAGCTCCGGCTGGCCCCTCGGGTAGGTTGGAACCGAGGGATACCCAGAATCCGCATCCGAAGACTCCGCATCCGAAGACTCCCAGGGAGACGCCAATGGCCAAGATCATTTACACCCACACCGATGAAGCGCCCATGCTGGCAACCTACTCATTCCTGCCGATCATCGAGGCGTTCGCCTCGACGGCCGGAGTGGACATCGAAACCCGCGACATCTCGCTCTCGGGCCGCATCCTCTCCCTCTTCGGCGACCGCCTCACCGAAGACCAGCAGGTGCCCGACGCGCTGGCCGAACTCGGCGCCCTCGCGAAGACTCCCGAGGCGAACATCATCAAGCTCCCCAACATCAGCGCCTCAATCCCGCAGCTGAAGGCCGCAATCGCCGAGCTGCAGGCCCAGGGCTACGCACTGCCGGACTACCCCGACGCCCCCTCCACGGAGGAGGAGAAGGAAGCACGCGCCCGCTACGACAAGGTCAAGGGCAGCGCCGTCAACCCCGTCCTCCGCGAGGGCAACTCGGATCGGCGGGCTCCCGCCTCGGTGAAGAACTTCGCCCGCCAGAACCCGCACAGCATGGGCGCCTGGACGCCGGAGTCGAAGACCCGCGTGGCCTCCATGGGCGCCGACGACTTCCGATCGAATGAGAAGTCGGTCGTTCTCAAGGCCGAGGACACCCTCCGCATCCAGTTCGTCGACGCCGACGGCGCCACCACCGTCCTGAAGGAGTCCGTCCCCGTCCGCGCCGGTGAGGTGGTGGACGGCACCGTGATGCGCGCAGCCGCCCTCGACGACTTCCTGAAGGCACAGGTCGCCCTTGCGAAGCAGGAGGACCTGCTGTTCTCCGTCCACCTGAAGGCCACCATGATGAAGGTCTCGGACCCGATCATCTTCGGTCACGTGGTGAAGGCGTTCCTGCCCGAACTGTTCGCCACCTACGGCGACCAGCTGGCTGCCGCCGGCCTCAGCCCGAGCAACGGCCTCGCCTCGATCCTGGGCGGGCTCGACGCGCTGCCCGCCGACGTGCGCGACGGCGTCAAGGCCGCCATCGACAAGGGCATGGCCGAGGGCCCGAAGCTGGCCATGGTCGATTCCGATCGGGGCATCACCAACCTCCACGTGCCCAGCGATGTGATCGTTGACGCCTCCATGCCGGCCATGATCCGCAGCTCCGGACACATGTGGGGGCCCGACGGCGCGGAAGCCGACACGCTCGCGGTCATCCCCGACAGCAGCTACGCCGGTATCTACACGGCGGTCCTCGATGACTGCCGGGCCAACGGCGCCTTCGACCCCACCACCATGGGCACCGTCCCGAACGTCGGACTGATGGCGCAGGCCGCCGAGGAATACGGCAGCCACGACAAGACCTTCCAGATTCAGGACGCCGGCACCGTGCAGGTCCTCGACAGCGCGGGAACTGTCCTCATCGAGCACGACGTCCAGCCGGGCGACATCTGGCGGGCCTGCCAGACCAAGGATGCGCCCATCCGCGACTGGGTCAAGCTCGCCGTGACGCGCGCCCGTGCGTCGGGCATGCCCGCCGTGTTCTGGCTCGACGAAAGCCGCGCCCACGACGCCAACCTCATCGCCAAGGTCCGGGAGTACCTCGGGGAGCACGACATCGAGGGTCTGCAGATCGAGATCATGACCCCGGAGAAGGCCACCGCCTTCACCCTGGAGCGGATCCGCAGGGGAGAGGACACCATCTCGGTGTCCGGCAACGTGCTGCGCGACTACCTCACCGATCTGTTCCCCATCCTCGAACTGGGGACCAGCGCCAAGATGCTTTCGGTGGTTCCCCTCATGAACGGCGGCGGACTCTTCGAGACCGGCGCCGGCGGCTCGGCGCCGAAGCACGTCCAGCAGTTCCTGAAGGAAAACCACCTCCGCTGGGACAGCCTCGGCGAGTTCCTCGCTCTGGCCGTGAGCTTCGAGCACCTCGCCGTGTCGACCGGAAATGCGCGCGCGCAGATCCTCGCCGACACCCTTGACCGGGCCACCGGCACGTTCCTGCTCGAGAACAAGTCGCCGAGCCGCCGGACCGGCGAGATCGACAACCGCGGCAGCCACTTCTACCTGGCGCGGTACTGGGCGCAGGAACTCGCCCAGCAGACCGAGGACACCGCACTGGCGCAGGCCTTCTCCGTGGTGGCTGAGGCGCTCGCGTCCAATGAGGACACGATCGTCGCCGAACTCCTCGCCGTGCAGGGTTCGCCGGTCGACATCGCGGGCTACTACCACCCCGATGTCACCAAGGTGGCCTCCGCGATGCGTCCGTCGCAGAAGCTCCAGGAAGTCCTGGCGATCCTCGCCGCCTGACGGGCCGTCCGGCTCGAACGACCGGCAACCGTTCACCCGAAGAGGCCGCTCCCGCATCCGCAGGGGCGGCTTTTCGGGTGAATGGGCTGCGCTACATCGAATCGTTGGCGTAGCGCAGCCCCAGCTGGGCCCGAATCCCGTCAAGCAGGTGCATGGTGGTGAGCGTGTCCGCCAGCGGCATGGTGGGGCTCTCGATCAGCCCGGCCTGGATGCAGCGGGTGGTCTCCCGCAGCTCGTAGGTGTACCCGGCGCCCACCGAGTCGAAGGTTTCGGTCCGCAGTTCGCCGTTGAGCGGCTGGACCGTGAGCTCGCGCGGATTGTGGAGCGGCCCGTCGCCGGTGCGCAGCCAGCCGCCGCTGCCGGCCACGGTGGCGGCGGCCGGACCCAGGGCGCCGAGGGAGGAGGTCAACTGCGCCTGGGCGCCCCCTTCATAGCTGAGCGTCACCGCGTTCTGGACGTCCACCCCGTCCCCGTTCAGTTCAGCGGAGGCAGAGACCGACGCGGGGAAGCCGAGGGCGCCGAGGGTCCACGTGAGCGGGTACACGGTGAGGTCGAGCAGTGCCCCGCCGCCGGCGGCCGGGTCCCAGATCCGGCTGGAAGGGTTGTATCCGGCAGGGAAGCCGAGGTCGGCCTGCACCCAGCGGATTTCGCCCAGCTCGCCGGAGGCGAAGATGTCCAGTGCGCGGTTGACGCTGGGCAGAAAGCGCGTCCACACGGCCTCCATCAGGAACAGGCCGCGGGCGGTGGCGAGGTCGATCAGTGCCGCGGCCTCGGCCGCGTTGACGGTGAAGGGCTTCTCGCACAGGACGTGCTTGCCGCTGGCCAGCGCGGCGCGGGCCACCTCGAAGTGCTGTGCGTGCGGGGTGGTGACGTAGACGACATCGATGTCCGGGTCGTCGAAGAGCTGCTGGTAGCCGGGCACCCCGTCGGCGTCCCCGTAGCTGGCGGCGAAGCCGAAACGCCCGGCGAACTCACGGGCCCGATCGGCGCTGCGGGAGCTCACGGCGTGCAGGACGGCGTCCTCGAGCAGGGCGATGTCGGCGGTGACCTTTGAGGCGATGCCCCCGGTGGCCACGACCCCCCACCGCAGGGGACGGCCGGTGGCAGCCAGGGGGCTGGGCGCCCCGGGCGCGGCACAGGGAGGCTGAACAACAAATCGCTGGTGAGGTGTCATGACCTCATCCTTTCGGCGAAAGCCGCCGCGGTCCAGCGCCGCTGCCGTGTCCGGGTCCGCGCCGCCGCTGCTCCCGGTGGCTGGCCCGGTGCCCGGTCCGGCATCCGGCGGCGCAAAAAGAAATCCCGGTACCGCCGAGGCGGCACCGGGATTTCCCGTTCAGCCCGTTGCCGGGCCGGATCTTGGGAGGTTACTTGACGATCTCGGAGAGCGTGGGATCGTCGGCGTAGGCCTCTGCTGCGTTTTCCTTGGTGACGATCTGCGGCTCGAGCAGGTAGGCCGGAACGACCTTCACACCGTTGTCGTAGGACTCTTCGTCGTTGACTTCCAGCTCCTCGCCGGCGGCAAGGCCTTCGACCATGGTGATGGAGTGCTCCACCAGGTCGCGGGTGTCCTTGTTGATGGTGGAGTACTGCTCACCCGCGATGATCGACTTGACCGATTCAACCTCGGAGTCCTGGCCGGTGACCACGGGGATGTCCTTGCCTGCGGCCTTCACCGAGGTGAGGATGGCGCGGGCCAGGGTGTCATTGGGGGACAGGACGCCGTGGAGTTCCTCGGAGTCGTAGTTGCCGGAGAGCAGGGTGTCCATGCGGCGCTGGGCGTTCTCCGCCTTCCAGCCCTGGGTGACGGCCTGGTTGAACTCGGTCTGGCCGGAGACGACGTTGAGCGTGCCGTCGTCGATCTTCGGCTGGAGGACGCTCATCGCACCGTCGAAGAAGACCTGGGCGTTGGCATCGTCGGGGGACCCGGCGAACAGCTCGATGTTGTACGGGCCTTCGCCCTTCTGCTCGGCCATTCCGTCGAGCAGGGCCTGGCCCTGGAGCTCACCGACCTGGAAGTTGTCGTAGGCCACGTAGTAGTCGACGTTCTCCGTGTTGGTCAGGAGGCGGTCGTATGCGATGACGGTGATGCCGGCATCGGCGGCCTGCTGCAGCTGGCTGCCCAGCTGGGCGCCGTCGATGGCCCCCACGATCAGGACCTCGACCCCGTTGGTGATCATGGAGTTGATCTGGTTCTGCTGCTCGGACACGCCGCCGTTGGCGAACTGAACGTCCGGCTCGTAACCGGCCTCGGTCAGGCCGTCGTTGAACAGCTGCTCGGCCAGGACCCAGTTCTCCGAGGTCTTCTGCGGAAGGGCGACGCCGATCGCGGCACCCTCCTCGAAGCCTCCGGAGGCTGCCTCGTTACCGGTGTCGCCGCCCTCGTTGCCGGTGCCCGCATCTTCACGGCCGCAGGAGGTCAGCGCGAGCGCCGAGATTGCAGCGACTGCCGCAAAGGACTTTGCGAAATTACGCATTCCATTCTCTTTCTTTAGCTTGCTTTTTTCGGACGGTTGAAACTTCCCGGGCGCACCCTGTCAGGTGCCTGCCGTCAGGACTTGGAGATGACTTCCTTTGTGGAAATCGGCTGCTCGCTGTCGGGGCTGCGTACCTCACTCGGCTGGTCCGGCTTGGACTTGTTGCCGAAATTGCGGGTCAGGAGGCCGGTGATCGAGGGCTTGCCCTGGGTCTTGTTGTAGACATCGAAGGCGACGGCGATCAGGAGTACGAGGCCTTTGATGATCTGCGTCATGTCGGCGCCGATGCCCAGCAGCTGCAGGCCGTTGTTCAGCACGGCCATGACGAGGCCGCCGATGATCGAGCCGATGACGGTGCCCACGCCGCCGGTCACCGCCGCGCCGCCGATGAAGACGGCCGCGATGGCGTCAAGCTCCCAGCCGACGCCGTCGAACGGTCCGGAGGCAGTGGAGCGCCCGACGAAAATCATGCCGGCCAGGGCCGCCAGGATGGACATGTTCATCATGACCATGAAGTTGACCTTCTTGCTCTGGACTCCGGAGAGCTCAGCAGCGTGCCGGTTGCCGCCGACGGCGTAGACGTGGCGGCCGGCGATGGTCTTGTTGGAGATAAAGCCGAAGATGACCACCAGGGCGCCGAGGATCAGGCCCGGGATGGGGAAGGAGGTGCCGGGGCGGCCGGTGGCGAACAGGTAGGTCGCGTACAGGATGGCCGCGGAGATCAGGCCCACCTTGACGAGGGAGACCCACATCTCGGGGACCTCGGCGCCGACCCGGGCCAGACGCTTGCGGGTGCGCAGTTCGTTGTAGATGACGAAGGCGACCAGGAGCAGGCCCAGCAGGACGGTGAGGTTGTTGTACCCGGTGACCGGGCCGACCTCGGGCAGGTAGCCGGAGCCGATGTACTGGAAACCCTCGGGAACCGGGACTGTGTTGGACTTGCCGACGAACTGGTTGGCTCCGCGGAAGAGCAGCATGCCCGCGAGGGTCACGATGAACGCCGGTATGCCGACGTAGGCGACCCAGAAGCCCTGCCAGGCACCGATCGCCGCGCCGAGGAGCAGGCCGACGAGGATCCCGCCGTACCACGGCAGTCCCCAGTCGCGCATGGCGATCGCCACGACGATGCCGGCGAAGGCCGCCACGGACCCGACGGAGAGGTCGATGTGCCCGGCGATGATGACCAGCACCATCCCGATCGCGAGGATCAGGATGTAGGAGTTGCCGTTGAAGAGGTTCATCATGTTGCCGGAGGTGAGCGTTTTGCCTCCGGTCTGCCACTGGAAGAAGATGACCAGCGCGATCAACGCGAAGATCATCCCGAACTGGCGGGTGTCTCCGCCGAAGATTTTCTTGAGGGAATTCATGGTTGGCGTCCTAGGGGCTTCGGTCAGGCAGCTTTTTTGCTGGCGGTCATCAGTTTCATGAGGGATTCCTGGCTTGCGTCCTCCCGGGCGATCTCACCTGTGATGGCACCCTCAAAGATTGTGTAAACACGGTCGGACAGCCCGAGCAGTTCAGGAAGCTCGGAGGAGATGACGATGACTCCCTTGCCCTGCGATGCGAGGCGCTGGATAATCCCGTAAATCTCAAACTTGGCACCGACGTCGATCCCGCGGGTGGGCTCATCGAGGATCAGCAGCTCGGGGTCGGTGAACATCCACTTGGAGAGGACCACCTTCTGCTGGTTCCCGCCGGAAAGCTTCGCGACGCCCTCGTTGACGCTCGGCGTCTTGGTGCGCAGCGACTGACGGTATTCCTCCGCAATCCTGTACTCCTCGTCCTTGTCGACGACGAGGTTGCGGGTGATTTTCTTGAGGTTCGCCGAGACCGTCGTTGATTTGATGTCATCCAGGAGGTTCAGGCCGAGGGACTTCCGGTCCTCGGTAACGTACGCCAGGCCGGCTTCGATGGCCTGGGGAACGGACTTCAGCGTCACCTCCTTGCCGTTGATGAAGATCTGGCCCGACTTGAAGTTTCCGTAGGAGCGGCCGAAGACGGAGCGCGCCAGTTCGGTTCGTCCGGCGCCCATGAGGCCGGCGAAGCCGACGATCTCACCGCGGCGCACGTAGAAGTTTGACCCCTTGGCGACGAGCCGGTCCGGGACCGAGGGGTGGCCGACGGTCCAGTCGCGCACCTCGAAGAACACCTCGCCCAGTTTCGGGGTGTGCTCCGGGAAGCGGGATTCGAGTGAGCGGCCCACCATCCCGCGGATGATGCGGTCCTCATCGACGCCGTCCTCCTTCACGTGGAGGGTCTCGATTGACTTGCCGTCACGGATGATCGTGATCGAATCGGCAATCTGCTCGATCTCGTTGAGCTTGTGGGAGATCATGATGCACGAGATGCCCTTGGATCGCAGCCCTGACATGAGGTCAAGGAGGTGCTGGGAGTCGGTCTCGTTAAGGGCGGCGGTGGGCTCGTCGAGGATGAGCAGCTTGACCGACTTACTGAGCGCCTTGGCGATCTCGACGAGCTGCTGCTTGCCGACGCCGATGTCCTTGATCTTGGTGGTGGGGTCCTCGGAGAGTCCCACCCGCGCCATCAGCTCGAGGGTTTCGCGGTTGACCTTGTCCCAGTCGATGACTCCGAAGCGGGTCGGCTCGTTGCCGAGGAAGATGTTCTCGGCGATGGAGAGCTCGGGGATGAGGGCCAGTTCCTGGTGGATGATGACAATGCCGGCGGCCTCGCTGGAGCGGATGTCCTTGAACTGGACCTCCTTGCCCTGGAAGATGATCGATCCGGAGTAGTCGCCGTAAGGGTAGAGGCCGGAGAGGACCTTCATCAGGGTGGACTTGCCGGCGCCGTTCTCGCCGCAGATCGCATGGATCTCGCCGGCTCGCACGGTGATTGAAACATCGGCGAGGGCCTTGACGCCAGGGAATTCCTTGGTGATCGATCGCATCTCAAGGATTGTGTGGTTCTCCATTGAAGCCTCCCGGCAATGACGGCGTTGTCTCGGTGCAGGCCCCCGAAGCGACCCAAAAGAATTGAACCCTGCCCCCACGCTTGCCGTCAAGTCTTGAACGCAAGACGCAGGCTTTTAACTCCTAACAGTTACGAAGGGACCAGAGGGATGGCGGCGCGGGCAGGCTGTGACAGGACGACGGCGGCGCCCCCGAGTGCCTCGGCCCGGTCACCGAGCGCAGACATGTGAACGCTCGTCGTCTCGCCCACGATGGGGACGGAATGGCGCAGCAGGCCGCGGCGGATGGGGTTCAGCAGGATGTCCCCGAGCCCCGTCAGGGGCCCGCCCATCACGACCACCTCGGGATTGATCAGGTTCGCCACGTGGGCCACGGCCCGCCCGATAGCCAGTCCGGCGTCGTCGATCACGCGCAGGGCCGCAGTGTCTCCTCCCAGGGCCAGTTCGACGATGCCCTGGGTGTCCACCGGCTGGCCGGATCCCCGGTTGAGCAGTTCGATCATGGTCGAGGTTGAGGCGACCGTTTCGAGGCAGCCGCGGTTGCCGCAGCGGCACACGAGTCCGTGCTCGCTGATCGTTGTGTGCCCGAGCTCCCCGGTGATTCCCACATTGCCGTAGAAGAGCGCGCCGTTGAGGATCAGGCCCGCCCCGATACCGGAGCCGACCTTCATGAACATGAGGTTCTCCACCCGGCTGTGCTGGCCCCAGGTGATCTGGGCCAGCGCGCCGAGGTTGGCGTCGTTCTCAATGTAGACAGGCATGCCGAGCCGGGCCCCGAAGGTCTCCCGGATGTTGATTCCGACCCACTCGGGCAGGATCGCGCCCTGCACCACCGTTCCGGTGCGCCGGTCGATCGGGCCGGGGATGCCGATGCCGGCACCGAGCACCGCCGACCGGGAGATGCCGGCCTGGCTCAGCACCGTGTCGAGCAGGTCCGCGGCGACCCGGAGGCCCTCCGCGGCGCTGTGCCCGAGGGGCAGGGCAGCGGCCTGCTCGCGCAGGATGCGGTAGTCGAGCCCCGCGAGCACCACCCGCACGTGGCGGCGGCCGATGTCGATACCGGCGGCGACTGATCCGTTGTCATTGAGGATGACAGACAGCGCCCGCCGCCCCGAACTCGTGGTGGGGACGGTGGTGACGATCCCGCTCCCGGCCATCACCTTGACGATGTTCGAGACCGTGGCGGTGGAGAGTCCGGTCTGGCGGGCGAGTTCTGCCTGCGTCTGGGGGCCTCCGTTGACCAGGGCCCGGATGATGCGCTGCTGGTTCTGTTCCCGGAGTGCTGACTGGGATCCCGGCCGTGGTAGCAGTGCGCCGGGATGGATCCTCGTCGTCGAGGCGGGTTCTGCGCGCATGTATCCAAGGGTGCCTCAGCGCCCGTTTGTAGTCAAGAAGTTAACGCAGCCTGGTGCTGCCGTGCCAGCCCGCGGTAGCTCCGCGCGTTCTCCCGGATCCCGGCCACCTCGTCGTCGGAGAGCGGCCGGCGGACCTTCCCGGGGACACCGGCCACCAGCGAGCGGGGCGGGACCACCGTTCCCTCGAGGACGACGGCGCCGGCGGCCACCAGCGACTCCGACCCGATGACCGCGCCGTTGAGCACCGTGGCGTTCATGCCGATCAGGCAGTCGTTTTCGACCGTGCAGCCGTGCACGACGGCGCCGTGGCCGACGCTGACCCCGCTGCCGATGGTCGTGGGGAAGCCCGGATCGGCGTGGACCACCACATTGTCCTGGAGGTTGCTTCCCTCGCCCACCCGGATGGGCGCGGTATCGGCGCGCACGCTGACCCCGTAGAAGGCGCTGGCCGACTCACCGAGCACCACGTCGCCGATAATCGAGGCCGTGGGTGCCGTGAACGCCGTACCGGGAATGCTCGGACTCGTTCCGTTGATGCTGATGAGGTGGGCCATACGGCCAGCATAGGGCTTCAGTTCGGGTCCAATAGGAGGTCATGCCCTTCGCTCCGCCGTTCCGCCGTCTGCGCTGCGGCCTTGCCCCGCCGGCCCGCTCTATCCTACTGTTAGTAACCTACCGATAGTAGTTTGCTAACAGTACGTCGAAGGAGAAGGTTATGACCGGAGCCCTGATCGTCGTTGTCCACCCTGATCTGCGTTCGCTCAGTCATCAGGTCGCCGCAGAGGTTGGTGACGCGCTCACGGACGCCGGCGTATCGAGCGAGGTGGCCGATCTCGCTGCTGAAAGGTTCGATCCGCGGTTCAACGCCGGCGATCGCTCGGCTTACCGCCGGGGCGCCGCAGTGCTTGGCGACGTAGCTGCCGAGCAGAAACGCCTTGATCGGGTGGAGCATCTCATCCTGGTTTTCCCGGTGTACTGGTGGTCGATGCCGGCGCTGCTCAAGGGCTGGATCGACCGGGTTTTTGTCAATGGCTGGGCCTTTGAGCAACCGGAGGGCGGATCGCTGACGCCGAAGCTGCAACGACTGACCATCCACCTGGTTCCAATCGCCGGAGGTGACGCCGACGGGTATCAGCGACATGGGTACGGGACGTCCCTCAGTACGCAGATCGAACACGGGATTGTGGATTTCTGCGGAGCTCGGCGAGGGTCGACCCGGTACCTCTATGACTCCGAGACGAAGACGGCCACAGTTCTTGCCGAAGAGGCAAAACAGCTTGCACATGACATCGCTCAGGAGATAACCGCGGCCAATGGCGTGCCGTTGTAGGTCCGATTCGCCCGGCGGATCGGGTTCATCGCAGCGACGACGTCGACACGCGGTCACCGAAGGCTGCCAGCCCGGCGGGAATCAGCGTCATGAAAGTATGTGCGGCTTCGACCTCACTGCAGCCGCCCCGCACCATCGCGGCAGCCAGCGCTTCGCCGGCACCCACCAGTCCGATGCAGCGCAGCTCGAGCTCCTCTGGCCCCAGCGGGGTGTGGGGCGCCAAAGCGGTGGCAAACAGCTGCACGTAACCATCGATCATTTCCTGGAAGACCGCATCCTTCTCATCGCTGCCCGCCAAAGCCGCGCCGACAGCCTGCCAATCACCGTTGGAATCAGCAGCGCAATGGATGTACGTGGTCGCCAGGACAGCTGCAGTCTCCTGGAGCGTGCCCGCCCCATCCGCCAGTGCTGTCCGGAGCTTCCGCACCTGCTCGCCGTCGAGAGACCTGTACAGCTCGATGAGGAGACCGGAGCGGCTGCCGAAATGCTCGTACGCGATGGGTTTGGATACTCCCGCCCGGGTCGCCAGATGTCCCAGCGTCAGCCGATCCGCGCCTTCCTCACGCACGATCAGCAACGCCGTTTCAAGCAGCTGTTGTCGTCGGTCCGCCCTGGAAAGCCTGCGCGGACCGGTTCCCCCCATCACGCCACCTGCCTCGGTTTTCACATCAACGAATCCTTACCGCAACCTACTATAGGTAACCATCCTAGTTGAAGACGATGGTCCGGTGCCCGTCGAGCAGGACCCGGTGCTCGGCGTGCCACTGCACGGCCTGCACCAAGGCGCGGCCCTCGAGTTCCCTGCCGATCGCCACGAACTGCTCGACGCTGCGCGCGTGGTCGACCCGGATCACTTCCTGCTCGATGATCGGGCCCTCGTCAAGAGCCCCCGTGACGTAGTGCGCCGTGGCGCCGATCAGCTTCACGCCGCGGGCGTGCGCCTGGTGGTAGGGGCGCGCCCCCTTGAAGGAGGGAAGGAAGGAGTGGTGGATGTTGATGGCGCGACCCCGCAGGTCGGCGCAGAGGCCGTCGCTGAGGATCTGCATGTACCGGGCGAGCACCACGAGGTCGATCCGGTGTTCAATGATGAGCGCGCGCAGCTGCTCCTCGGCGTCCTCCTTCGTCTCCGGGGTCACGGGGATGGTGTGGAACTCGACCCCGTAGAAGGCGGCGAGGTCAGCAAGGTCGGGATGGTTCGAGACGATCACCGGAACTTCGATGGGCAGCGTGCCGGAGCGGTGCTGGAACAGGAGGTCGTTGAGGCAATGGGCGGCCTTGGAAACCAGGATCAGCGTCCGGGTGGGCGTGCCGTCGAGGTTGAGTTCCCAGTCCATGCCGAAGGAGCGGGCGACCGGCTCCAGCTGCCGGCGGAGTTCGGTCTCACCGGCGTCCGTGGCCAGTGCCACGCGCATGAAGAAGGTTCCCGTGTCCGGGCTCCCGTACTGCTGGGACTCGGTGATGTTCGCGCCGGCGGCGACGAGGGCCCCGGAGACCCCATGGACGATGCCCGGGCGGTCAGGGCAGGAGAGCGTGAGGGAATAGGAGCTCGATGCTGGTGCGGTCACCGTCCAAGGCTACCGGGGTCCCGTGCTATCGGGCAGGCACCGGTTCCCGCGAGCCCAGAACCTTGAGCGCAGCCAGGGCGGCGGCGCGGCCCGCACGGGTGGCCCCCACAGTGGAGGCGGAGGCGCCGTAGCCGACCATCAGGAGGCGCTCCTCGCGCATCACCCGGACGCCGTCCATGCGGATGCCCCCGCCGGGTTCCCGCAGGTGCAGCGGGGCCAGGTGGTCGATCGAGGCCCGGAAGCCGGTGGCCCACAGCACGACGTCGACGGGTTCGTAGGTGCCGTCCTGGAGTTCGACGCCGTGTTCGGTGAGCCGCCGCATCGGCCCGCGGGAGACGAGGACTCCCGCCTCGATGCCGGCCGCGTACTGCGCCGTGAGGGAAATGCCCGTGGTGCCCACGACACTCTTCGGGGGAAGCCCGGCGCGGGTGCGGGCGTTGACCGCTGCCTCGATCGCCCGTCCCCACTCCGGGGTGAAGTCCCGATCGAGCCATTCCAGGGGTCGGCGGGTGCTCCAGATCGTGCTGGCCCCGGCGTCATTGAGCTGGAGCAGGAACTGGGCCGCCGAGGTTCCCCCGCCGACCACGAGGACCCGCTTGCCGGTGAAGTCGGAGGCGGCACGGAACCCGTGGGTGTGAAGCTGCTGTCCGCGGAAGATCTCCCGCCCCGGATAGTAGGGCAGGTAAGGGCTGTCCCAGGTGCCCGTGGCGTTGATGACGGCGCGCGCCCGCCAGGAGATGCCCTCGCGGCCGGTGACCTCAAGGCGCTCTCCGCCGTCGACGCGGTCAACGCGGCTCACGTGCGCCGGGCGCAGCACCGGGAGTCCGAACTCGGCCTCATAGGCAGCGTAGTAGCGGGTCACGACGGCCGAGGACGGCTCCTTCGGGTCGGGGGTTTCGAAGGGCAGGCCCGGCAGCGGATGAAGTCCGTGGGCGGCATCAAAGGTCAGCGACGGCCAGCGGTGGCGCCAGGCGCCTCCCGGGCCCTCGTTCGCATCGAGCATCACGAAGCCGCTGCCCGGTTCGATCCCGTGCCTGCGCAGGTAATAACCACTGCTCAGGCCGGCCTGGCCGGCCCCAATGACGACGATATCCGTCTCGCGCGCTTCGTTGTCCACTATCCCGCCCTGTTCCACCGGCGTCCGCGCCGGCATCAATCGGCCCGGCGGAGACCGGGCATGTGACCCGTGCAACCGGCCCGTATCCAGCGGTATTCCGGTGCCGGTCCCAAAAGTGGCACTCCATGAGGAGCATCACATCGCCGGGCCGGCCTCCCCGGCGCCGGGCCGGTGGCGGTGCCAGTGACGGTGCCAGAGGCGGTGCCAGGCAGGGCGCCGGAGCCGCCGCCGGGGCCGACGGCGGGACCGCCACCGGGACCGTCAAGGAGCGCCGGGACCCACCGGCCGGGGTGGCACCGGCCGGAGCGCTGCGGCTAGGATAGGGGGCGCCGCGACTGGCGTAGGGTGGGCAACCACCGGGAAGCGGCACGCACTGCAGGGAGCCGGGCGAGGGCCCGAACGACCCCGCGGGGCACTGTGCCAACCACGGATCGCACGCCTGGGCCGGGGGTTACTTCCGCCGCTATGTGCCGTCCCGGGTGGGCTGCACCACAGTGCTGCGGGTAGCCTGAGCTGTAAAGCACCCCACCACCGAAGGACCTTCCGTGACCACTTCGCCCCTGACCGATTCCGTCACCAACGCCCCGCTGTCCGAGATCGACCCCGAGATCGCCGCGGTCCTGCGCGACGAGCTGAGCCGCCAGCGGGACACCCTCGAAATGATCGCCTCCGAGAACTTCGCCCCCCGCGCCGTGCTCGAGGCCCAGGGCTCGGTCCTGACCAACAAGTACGCCGAGGGCTACCCGGGACGCCGCTACTACGGCGGCTGCGAGCACGTCGACGTCGCCGAAAACCTCGCCATCTCCCGCGTCAAGGAGCTGTTCGGCGCCGAGTACGCCAACGTGCAGCCCCACTCGGGCGCCCAGGCCAACGCCGCCGCCCTCGCCGCCATGATTCGGCCCGGCGACAAGATCATGGGCCTCTCGCTGGCCCACGGCGGACACCTCACCCACGGCATGAAGCTGAACTTCTCCGGCAAGCTCTACGAGGTCGCCGCCTACGGTGTCGAAGAGGACACCCACCGGCTCGACATGGACCGGGTCCGCGCCCAGGCGCTCGCCGAGAAGCCCGACGTCCTCATCGCCGGCTGGTCCGCGTACCCGCGCCACCTCGACTTCGAGGCGTTCCGCTCCATCGCCGACGAGACCGGTGCGCTGCTGTGGACCGACATGGCCCACTTCGCCGGACTCGTGGCCGCGGGCCTGCACCCCAGCCCGGTCCAGCACTCCGACGTCGTCACCTCCACCGTCCACAAGACCCTCGCAGGCCCGCGCTCCGGGGTCATCCTGGCCAAGCAGGACTGGGCCAAGAAGCTCAACTCGAGCGTCTTCCCCGGCCAGCAGGGCGGGCCGCTCATGCACGTCATCGCCGCCAAGGCCACCGCCTTCCGGATCGCCGGATCCGCCGAATTTAAGGAACGCCAGGAGCGGGTCCTCGAGGGCGCCCGGATCATCGCCGAGCGCCTGACCGGGTCCGACGTCACCGAGCACGGCGTCTCCGTCCTGACCGGCGGCACGGACGTGCACCTGGTGCTTGTGGACCTGCGCAACTCGAGCCTCGACGGGCAGCAGGCGGAGGACCTCCTCCACTCGGTCGGCATCACCGTCAACCGCAACGCCGTTCCCTTCGACCCCCGGCCTCCCATGGTCACCTCCGGGCTGCGCATCGGCACCCCGGCGCTGGCCACGCGCGGGTTCGGTGCCGCCGAGTTCACCGAGGTCGCCGAAATCATTGCCGCGGCCCTCAAGCCGTCCCCCGACGTCGCAGCCCTGCGGGCGCGGGTGTCGGCGCTCGCCGCCAACTTCCCGCTGTACCCGGGCCACGAGGAGTGGTAGGAGAACTCCCCGCGGGCGCCGCCTCCTCCCGGGCGGCGGCGTCCGGGGAGTTCGACATTCCCAGCGCGGAATGCTGCTTCACCGGGTGCTGCAACCGCGGGAAGGCGTTCCTTCTCGAACTGATAGACACCCCTGAAACGACCGGAGAACGTTCATGAGCACCACCACCGCCCGCGTCCTCGACGGCAAGGCCACGGCCGCCGCAATCAAGGACGAGCTCGCCGTGCGCGTCCGCGAGCTTGCCGCCCGCGGCGTGCAGCCCGGGCTCGGCACCGTCCTCGTGGGGGACGACCCGGCCAGCAAATCCTATGTCGCAGGCAAGCACCGCGACTGCGCCCAGGTCGGCATCCGTTCCATCCGCCGGGACCTGCCTGAGTCCATTACTCAGGAGGAGCTCGAGGCGGTCATCGACGGGCTCAACGCCGACGACGAAACCACCGGGTACATCGTCCAGCTTCCCCTGCCGAAGCACATCGACACCAACCGCATCCTTGAGCGGATCGACCCCGACAAGGACGCCGACGGCCTGCACCCCACCAACCTGGGCCGGTTGGTGCTCAACGTGGGCGCGCCGATGGCCTCGCCGCTGCCGTGCACGCCCAACGGGATCATCGAGCTGCTGCGGCGCCACGGCATCGAACTTGCAGGGCGCAACGTGCTGGTGGTCGGCCGCGGCGTCACCGTCGGCCGGCCCCTGGGGCTCCTCCTGACCCGCAAGGCGGTCAACGCCACAGTCACCCTCGCCCACACCGGCACCACCGACCTCGAGGATCACCTCGGGCGGGCCGACGTCGTCGTGGCCGCCGCGGGCTTCCCCGGCATGATCAAGGCCGCGCAGCTGAAGCCCGGAGCGATCGTGCTCGATGTCGGGGTCACCCGGATCGAGGATCCGGAGACGGGGAAGGCTGTCCTTTCCGGCGACGTCGAACCGGCCGCGGCCGAGGTCGCCGGCTGGCTGTCGCCCAACCCCGGCGGCGTCGGGCCCATGACCCGGGCGATGCTGCTGGCCAACGTCGTCGACGCCGCGGAGCGCCGGCTCTAGGCGCCAACGCACCCGAAAACGACAACCGCACCGGATATATCCGGTGCGGTTGTCGTTTCGGGGTGTGCTCGTCGTTCCTGGCTGCGCCGGCTGTCCACCCACCGCCCATTGCCCGGATTGGCTAGTCCCAATGACTTTTCTGGCCTAGGCTGGGCTGGTGCCTCCCAACCTCACCGCTGAGCCTGTTATTGCCGCGCGCGCCCTGAGCAAGCACTACGGCGAGTTCGCCGCGGTCGACGGGATCTCCTTCGAGGTGCCGGCCGGTGAGGCCTTCGGATTGCTGGGCCCCAACGGAGCCGGCAAGTCGACGACGATGAAGATGATCGGCGGGGTCTCCCAGCGCACCTCGGGCGAGCTTTCCATTATGGGCCTCGACCCCGAACGGCACGGCCCCGAGGTCCGCGCCCACCTTGGCGTCGTCCCGCAGCAGGACAACCTCGACGAGGAACTGCGGGTCCGCGACAACCTCCTGGTGTACGGGCGCTACTTCGGCCTGCCGATGAGCTACCTGAAACCCAAGGCCGACGAGCTGCTCGAGTTCGCGCAGCTGACCGAGAAGGCGACGGCGAAGGTCGACTCGCTCTCCGGCGGCATGAAGCGCCGGCTGACCATCGCCCGGTCGCTCATCAACGAGCCGAAGATCCTGCTGCTCGACGAGCCCACTACGGGCCTGGACCCGCAGGCCCGCCACATCCTCTGGGACCGGCTCTTCCGCCTCAAGGAGTCCGGGGTCACCCTGATCCTGACGACCCACTACATGGATGAGGCCGAGCAGCTGTGCGACCGGCTGGTGGTCGTGGACAAGGGCAGGATCATGGCGGAGGGCTCGCCGGCTACCCTTATCCGGCAACACTCGACCCGCGAGGTGCTCGAACTGCGGTTCGGCTCCGAACGCAACACCACCGTGGCGGCTGACCTCGAGGGTATCGGGGAGCGGCTCGAAACCCTGCCCGACCGGGTCCTGATCTATGCCTCCGACGGCGAGGCGGCCCTCGAGCAGGTCACCGCCCGCGGCCTCCACCCCATCACCTCCCTGGTACGCCGGTCCTCCCTCGAGGACGTGTTCCTGCGCCTGACCGGAAGGAGCCTCGTTGACTGAGCACCGCACCGGAGCCCCACCCACGGCCTCCGCGGGCACGCCGGGGCCGGGGCAGGGCGCCCATCCTCCCGCGGTCTCTGCCGCCCGGGCCCGTGCCTTCGGCTCCTGGTACTACGCCGAACATGTCCTGCGGGTAATGAACAGCTACCGGTGGACCATCCTCGCCTCCAGCGTGGGCACCCCGGTGATGTACCTCTTCGCCATGGGGGTCGGCCTGGCCAGCCTTGTGGACAGCTCCGGGGCCGGGACGTTCGGCGGCGTGAGCTACCTCGTCTTCCTCGCCCCCGCCCTGCTGGCCTCGGCCGCCCTGATGGCGGCGACGAACGAATTCACCTACCCGGTGATGGACGGCTTCAAGTGGCGCCGGGTCTACTACGGCCCGCACGCCTCGCCGCTGGGCACCCACCAGATCGTCAACGGCCACATTCTCGCCGTGACCCTGAGGCTGGCGGTCATGTCGATCATCTACTTCGCCATCGTCGCCCTCTTCGGTGCATCGCCGTCGCCCTGGGGCTGGGCCGCCGTCCCTGTCGCGGTGCTCAGCGGCCTGGCCTTCGGCGTGCCCCTGATGGCCTACGCGGCAAGCCTCACCGAGGACAAGGGCCAGTTCGCCCTGGTGATGCGGTTCATCGCCACCCCGCTGTTCCTGTTCTCCGGAACCTTCTTCCCGCTCGACACCCTCCCGCTCCTGCTGCGCTGGATCGGCTGGATCTCACCGCTGTGGCACGGCACGGAACTGGGACGGGCCCTGACCTACGGGCACGCCATCCCGCCGGGCCTCGCCGCGGTCCACCTGATCTACCTGGTTGCCCTGACGGTGCTCGGCTGGCGCCTGGCCCAGCGGACTTTCGCCCGGAGGCTGGGCGCGTGACGAACTCGCTCTCCGTCGAGGACTACCGGCTCACCGGCCGCACGCGCACCCTGGGCGCCCTGTATTCGCGCAACGCCCGCGCGGTCATCGCCCGCGGCCTGCGCGCCACGAAGAGCAGCAACTGGATGGTGATGGTCTCCGGTTTCTTCGAACCGGTGCTGTACCTGCTGTCGATGGGCGTGGGCCTCGGCGCGCTCGTGGGCACGGTGACCGGCCCCGGGGGTTCCGAGATCAGCTATGCCGCCTACATCGCTCCGGCTCTGCTGGCGGTCTCGGCGATGAACGGCGCCGTCTATGACAGCACCTGGAACGTCTTCTTCAAGATGAACTTCGCCAAGCTCTACCAGGGGATGCTCTCCACCTCGCTCGGGCCGCTCGACGTCGCCATCGGCGAGATCTTCCTGGCCCTGCTGCGCGGGGCCCTCTACGCGACCGGGTTCACAGCGGTGATGGGCCTGATGGGCCTGATCACCACCCCGTGGGCGCTGCTGATGATTCCGGCCTCGGTGCTGATCGCCTTCGGGTTCGCGGCGTTCGGCATGGCCATCACCAGCTTCATGAAGACCTTCCAGCAGATGGAGTGGGTCAACTTCGTGATGCTGCCGATGTTCCTGTTCTCGGCGACCTTCTACCCGCTGAGCGTCTACCCGCAGCCCATCCAGTGGTTCATCCAGGCCCTCCCGCTCTGGCACGGCGTCGAACTCCTCCGGCAGATCAGCGCCGGGGTGTTCACCGCGGCCACCGGCGTGCACGTGCTGTACTACGCCGTGATGATCGGAATCGGCGTGGTACTCACCACCGGGCGGCTGCGCGCGCTGTTCCTCAAATAGCCGGCGCCGACCCCCGGTGCACCCCGATGCAGCGGCTGACCCCGCACGGTGGCGCATACTGTGCACATGAATTCCGCTCGGCGCGACCGCAGCCTTCCCGTCCTGCTCGCGGTGCTTGGCCTCCTCGTGGTGGTTGCCCTGGCTGTCGTGTTCTCCCGCGGGGACGTGAAGCTGCTTGATGCCTCCACCCCCGGCGGTGTTGTCCAGCGCTACTCCGCGGCGGTGATCGACGGCGATGAGGAGGCCGCGGCCGCCTACCTCGCGGAGCCGTCCGAGCCCTGCGACGAGTTCTACACCCCCGTCGAGGACAACCTTCGAATCAGCCTCGTGGCGACCCGGGAGCGGGAGAACACGGCGGACGTCGAGGTGTCGATCGTGACGTTCGATGCGGGCGGTCCGTTCGGCTCCTCGGAATACGAATCCCGGGATGAGTTCGGCCTCGTCCGCGACGACGGCGGCTGGCTCATCGAGCGGGCCCCGTGGCAGCTGCGCGTATGCGGTTCCGACGCGGGGGCCCGGTGAGCACCGGCACGCGGGCCGCCCCCGGGCGGAGCTCCGCCCAGCCGGTCCTGCGCCGGCTGATTGTCTTCACGCTGCTCTTCGCCCTGGTGCTCATCGGCGCCGGCGGCCTCACCGGACTGCTCGGCCGGGCCCTGAATGCCGGCGACGTGCTGGTCGCAGACGATGTCACCGGCCTGGCCCGCTCGCTGGCCTTCACCCTCGTCGGCGGGCCGCTGGCCGCTCTCCTGTGGTGGGCCACGTGGCGGCGGGTGGAAAGCGAACGGTCCTCGACCGCCTGGGGCCTCTACGTGGCCGGGATCTACGCGGTTTCCCTGATCACCGCGGCCACCGCGCTGCTCGGCACGGCGGCCACGCTCATCGGCGGCGACCCGGAGCGGTGGTCCTCGGGCCTGGCGCGCGGCCTCGTCTGGACCGGGGTCCTCCTGTGGCACCACTGGATGTGGCGGCACCGGACCAGGGGACCGCTGGCGCTGAGGGATCTTCCGCGCGTTGGAGGCTACGTCTTTGGACTCATCCTGGCGGTCGGCGGGGCCTACTCGGCGCTGGCGGGCCTCTTCGGCGCGGCCGTCGAGGGCTCGGCCTCGGCGGGAGCCATCGGGGTGCCCTGGTGGCGCGCGTCCCTTTCGGCCCTCGTGTGGGCGGCCGGGGGAACCGGTCTGTGGTTCGCGTACTGGGTGCGCAGCGGCGGACGGCACCTGCGCACGGCGCTCTCCAACGTCGCCCTGGTGCTGCTCGGGGTGTTCGGTGCGGGACTGCTGACCCTCGGCGGGCTGGGCACGGTGCTCTTCGTGTTGCTGCGGCTCGCCTTCGACCGGACGGATCCGCTGCCGGCGCTGCTGGATCCCCTGGCGCCGGCGCTCGCCGCGGCGGGAATCGGCGCCCCGGTGTGGGTCTACCACCTGCGCGCCGCCGCCACGCGGGCCGAGGGCATCCGCCTGGCCGGCCGCCTTGTCACCTCGGGCGTTTCCCTGGCGGCCGCTGCGGCCGGCGTCGGGGTGATCGTCAACGCCCTCCTCGCATCTCTCGCCTCGCCCGTGGTGGGCGCCGATCCCCGGACCCTGCTGCTCGGGGGAATCAGTTCCCTGGCGGTGGGCGGCCCGGTCTGGTGGTCCGCGTGGCGCCCGACGGCAGCACCCGGTACCGGGGAACGGTCCCGGCGCAGGGTCTACCTTGTAGCGGTCTTCGGCATCAGCGCCCTCGTTGCGCTCATCACGCTGCTGGTGCTCGGGTACGTGATCTTCGAGTTCCTGCTCGCGGACGTCGGCGGGGCGGCCCTGATCGAGCGCGTGCGGGCGCCCCTCGGGCTGCTCCTGGCGACGGGCGGCACGGCCGCCTACCATTTCAGCGTCTGGCGCCAGGACCGGGCGGCGGGAGGAAACGCGCCCGCGGACCGCCGGGCGATCGGCTCGGTGATCCTTGTGGCCGGGGCCGGAGCCGCCGCTGAACCGCTCGCGGAGCTGATCGGCGGGATCACCGGCGCCGGGGTCACACTTTGGCGGCTGGCCGATCCCGCCCCGGACGCTGCGGTGCCATCCGCGGAGGACCTCGCCCGGGCCCTCGACGGCGTGGTGGGGGAGCGGGTGCTGGTGATCGTCGGCGCGGGCCGGGGGATCCAGGTCATCCCGCTGGCCGGGTAGGGCACCGCCGGAGGCTGCCTCCAGCATCTACCGGACGGGGACCCGCCCACGCATACTGGGACCATGATTGGATCCTGGCAAGCAACCGTCCTTGACTGCCCCGACCCCGGGCGGCTCGCCACCTTCTACCAGAACCTGTTCGGCATGGTCCGGGTCGACGAGTCAGATGACTGGATCACCATTGGTGACGCCGCCGACCGGCCCGCGCTGGCCTTCCAGCTGGTGGAGAACTACACCGCGCCGAAGTGGCCCGGACAGGAGGTCCCGCAGCAGATGCACCTCGATGTGCTCGTAGCCGACCTCGACGAGGCCGAGGCGAAGGTCCTCGCCGGCGGCGCCGTGAGCCTCAACTCGGGCACCGGCTCATTCCGCGTCTACGTCGATCCGGCCGGCCACCCGTTCTGTCTGGTCGCTGGCTGAGGCCGGGTCCGGAGGACGGGTCCAGCCCGGCGGGTTCAGCCCCGGCGGGTTCAGCCCGGCGGGTTCAGCCCCGATCGATTCAGCCCGCGAGGGCCGCGTACACCACGTAGTTGTCGTCGAACTCCCCGGTGGCGGGGTCGTAGCCGTCACACGTGATGAGCCTCAGCTCCGCGCCGGGGGTGTTCCCATAGACCTTGGCGGTCGGGAAGGCGTCCTTGGCGTACGCTTCGCCGCGCAGGACCTGAAACTCAGCGGTGGTTCCGTCCTCGCGCGCGACGCTGACGAGGTCGCCGGGTTTCAGCGCCCGGAGGCCGGCGAAGACGCCCTTGCCGCCGTCGGTGGCGTTTACGTGGCCCAGCAGGACGGCCGGCCCCCGTTCTCCCGGGGTAGGGGACTCGGTGTACCAGCTGGCGGGGGCGCCGGGGCCGTCGGGCGGCACCTCAAGGGTCTCATCCGCGCGCAGTCCCAGCCGGAGCAGCTCCGAGGTGGCGCCGATCGCGGGAATGGAGAGGGATAGCGGCGGTGAGGCCGCCAGGACCGCCGGCGCCTGAGGTGCAGGCGCCGGGGCCTTGGTGGGCGCCGTGGTCTCGGCCGGCGCCGGGGAGTCCGCGGTCGGCGCCGGCGTGCCGGGCGCTGCGGACGGGCTGGGGGAGGACGTGCTCGTCGGGGGTGGGGAAGTCTCGGGGCCGGAGGCGGCCGGGGTTCCGCCGCATCCTGCCAGGAGGAGGATGACAGCCGCCGCCGGGGCTGCGAAGCCCCAGCGGCGGCCGGTTGTTCTGTTCATCACGGGATGAGGATGGAGTTACGCGTTGTCCGCTGAACGGCGGCGGACGGCGTAGGTGCCGCCGGCTGCTGCCGCGAGGAGCAGGCCACCACCGAGGGCGATCATGGCGGTGTTATCGCCTGCAACCCCCTGCTCGACGCCGGTGTCCGCGCCGCCGTTGGGCATGGCCCCCATCTGCGAGGCGACGAGCGTGCCACACAGCGCGGGCGAGGTGGCACCCAGCGGGAGGTCGGGGTTCAGGTCGCTGGGCGAGTTGAACGCTTCTTCCGAGCCGGTCGAGGTGGCGGGGTCGAGGCCGTGGACCACCACGACGGCGGTTCCGGCTTCGAGTGCGGCCTTGGTTTCCGCGTTGAGCTCGATGGAACGCTGGATGGAGTAGGTTCCGCCCTGTCCGCCCAGTGCCAGGTTCAGGCCCTCGTCGGGGGTCGTGGCACCGCTGGTGCTCAGGGTGGTGAGGATGCCGCCGTAGCCCGGGGCGCCTTCACTGACGCTGATGATCCCGTCGCCGTTGGCATCGGCCTCAGGGGTCGGGCAGACGCCCTGGGCGCCGCCGTGGATGTGCTGGACGTGGGGGTAGGGCCCGTCCATGAAGGTCTCTGCGAGGCCGGAAACCTGAAGGTTGACCATGGCGGTGTCGCCGGTGACATCGACGGTGATGCTGCCGGTTCCCGTGGTGCCGTTCAGCTGGCCGAGGGTCGATGAGTAGGAGCCGTCCGCGGCCAGGGCGGGGGATCCCGCCAGGGCGACCGCGCCGAGGGCGAGGGCTGGGGCTGCAAGGAGACGCATTTTCTTGGTCATGAGAATTTCCTCCATAAGTGCGGATGATGCAGGCCGGTAGGGGCGCGCACACAGGAGGTTCGGGGTGAGATGCATCACGGATGGGTGGATCGGGGAAAACTTTTCCGGGCCCGGTGCGGCGGGTGCGTGCGCGCGGGCGTTCGCCGGTGGTGGAAGCCGTCGGGAGGGGGTTCGTTGTTTGGAAGAATGGGCCTATGCAGTCTTTGGGAAGCACAGGAAAGCCCGCCCGCCGGGGTATCAGCGTCCGCATGGGGACGGTGGGCATGGCCATCATGATCGTCGTTTTCCTCGTCGCCGTGGTGTTCGCGGCCAACGAGAACGACGTCGTCGGCTGGCTCGTCGTGCTCATCTCCCTCGGCTGGCTGCTCATCTTCTCCTACGTGGTCTTCACCCTCCGGGGGGCCGCACGGAAGGCCGCTGACCGCTTCAGCGAGGCGCAGCAGGGCTTCGCCCCGGCCCAGCGCCAGGCCGGGCCCTCCGACGAGGCGACCCGCGCCCGCGACCTAAAGCTCGATCACAGCTTCAAGATCGTCCAGGTCCAGGTGGGCGTCGTCCGCGAATACCTCGGCCGTGACGAAGGCATGGTTGAGCGCGCCCTGGAGACCATCGAGATCACCTCGCACAACGCCCGGTCGATGATGAAGAACGCCGGTGAGGGGCCCGTCGAGGGCACCATCGTCGACTAGGCCCCCAGCCGTCCTGATCGGGTTCCGCCAACATGATTCGCCCGGTGCTCCGGGGTAAGGTGGGTCGAGTGAGTGCCGCTTCCGATATCCCGATGAAACCCCTCCGGATTGCAACAGTAAACGTCAACGGAATCCGTGCCGCCTACAAGCGCGGCATGGAGCAGTGGCTGGCCGGGCGCGACGTCGACATTCTCTGCCTGCAGGAGGTGCGCGCCCCCGACGCCGTGGTGCGCGAACTGCTCGGGGATTCCTGGCACCTGCTCCACGCCGAGGCGGAGGCCAAGGGCCGCGCCGGGGTGGCCATCGCCTCCCGCGTCGAACCTTCCGCCACCCGGTCCTCGATCGGGGAGCCCTACTTCGACACCTCGGGGCGCTGGGTCGAGGCCGACTTCAAGGTCAACGGCTCCTCCCTCACGGTGGTGAGCGCCTATGTCCACTCCGGCGACGTCGGCACCCCCAAGCAGGACGACAAGTACCGCTTCCTCGATGTCATGGAGGCCCGCCTGCCGGCGCTCGCCGCCGAGTCGGACCACGTGCTCGTTGTCGGCGACCTCAACGTCGGCCACACCGAGCGGGACATCCGCAACTGGAAGGGCAACCTGAAGAAGGCCGGCTTCCTGCCCGAGGAGCGCGCCTACTTCGACCGGTTCTTCGGCGACGGCGTCGGCTATGTCGACGTCCACCGGGCCCTCTCCGTCGACGTCGACGGCCCCTACACCTGGTGGTCCTGGCGCGGGAAGGCCTTTGACAATGACACCGGCTGGCGGATCGACTACCACCTCGCGACCCCCGGGCTCGCCGCGGCGGCGGTCGAGGCCACCGTCGACCGCGCACCGTCGTGGGACACCCGTTTTTCCGACCACGCCCCCGTGGTCGTTGACTACTCTCTCTAGACGACAGGACGCGCGCCATGACACTCACCGCACCCACCGGCCGCCAGCGCATCCTCTCGGGGATGCAGCCCTCCGCGGGATCGCTCCACCTCGGCAACTACCTCGGTGCGCTGGTGCATTGGGTCCGGATGCAGGAGGACTATGACGCGGTGTTCTTCATCCCGGACCTGCATGCGATCACCGTGCCGCAGGACCCCGCAGAGCTCGCGGAACGGACCCGGATCACCGCCGCCCAGTACATCGCCGGCGGGGTGGACGTGGACAAGGCCACCCTGTTCGTCCAGTCCCATGTGCCCGAGCACGCCCAGCTGGCCTGGGTGCTCAACTGCATCACCGGGTTCGGTGAGGCCTCGCGGATGACCCAGTTCAAGGACAAGGCTTCGAAGCAGGGCTCCGAGCAGGCCAGCGTCGGCCTGTTCACCTACCCCATCCTCCAGGCGGCGGACATCCTGCTGTACCAGCCCGAGGGCGTCCCGGTGGGGGAGGACCAGCGCCAGCACGTCGAACTCAGCCGCGACCTCGCGCAGCGGTTCAACGCCCGCTTCGGGGAAACCTTCGTGGTGCCCAAGCCCTTTATCCAGAAGGAATCGGCCAAGATCTACGACCTGCAGAACCCGACGGCCAAGATGTCGAAGTCGGCCTCGTCCCCGATGGGGCTGGTCAACCTGCTTGACGATCCGAAGGTCACGGCGAAGCGCATCCGGTCGGCGGTGACCGATGCGGGCACGTCGATCACGTTCGACCGCGATGAGAAGCCCGGGATCTCAAACCTGCTGACGATCTACTCCGCGCTGACCGGCCGCTCCATCCCGTCCCTCGAGGCGGAGTACGAGGGACGGATGTACGGGCACCTGAAGGTGGACCTGGCCGAGGTGGTTGCCGAGTCCCTCGGGCCCATCCAGGCGCGCGCCGCCGACCTCCTGGACGATCCGGCCGAACTCGATCGCCTGCTCGCCAAGGGGGCGGCCAAGGCGCGGGAGACCGCCTCGGCGACGCTGGCCGATGTGTATGCGAAGGTGGGGTTTCTTCCCACTCCGGTCCCGGCCGGGGCACGTTAGGCCATGCGGCAGCGGATGAGTGAGCTGCGCCGCGACCCGGCCGACGCCGGGCCGGGACTGCCCGAAACCACCTGCGTGGGCGTCACGCTGCCGGTACCCGAACCGCTGGCGGCGGAGCTCGAACGCTGGCGGGCCTCCTTTGGGGATCCCATGGCCTTCCTCGTGCCCCCGCACATCACCCTCATCACCACGACGCCGGCCACCGACTGGGAGTGGACGCTCGAGCACGTACGCGCCGTGGCCGCGAAGCAGGGTCCCTTCACTGTGACGCTCAGCGGCACCGGCTCCTTCCGGCCGCTGTCACCCGTGGTGTTCCTCAACGTGCGGGCCGGATTCCGGGAGTGCGTCGAGCTTCACTCCCGGCTGCAGATTGGACCCCTCGAACGCACCCTCGAGTTCCCCTACCACCCGCACGTCACCGTCGCCCACGACGTGAGCGAGGCCAGTATGGACCAGGCCGCGCACCAGCTGAGGTCCTTCGAAGCCTCCTTCGAGGTCCGTACCATGGGACTGTATGAGCATGAGCATTCTGGGCTGTGGAAACTGCGGGAAGAGCTGAGCTTTGGCGAAGACACCGAGGACCGCGAGGAGCGCTGATCCCGCCTCGCCGGCCGACCATGCCCGGCTGGTCGTGAAGATCCTCGAAGCACGCCAGAACCTCACCCGTGCCGAGCGGGACCACGCGGGCTCTGTGGCCGTCGTCGCCGCGCGTCTCCGGGTCGCGCTCGCCCGGCTGAGCGCCCTGCGGCCGCTGCGGGCATTCCAGCTGTACGCCCTGCGCCGCGGGGCGCTGCTGGCCGCAGGCATCGCTTACCGAATGTTCTTCGCGATCGCCGCGATGCTCGTGGCGGGGTTCTCCATCCTCGGCCTGGTCATCGCCGGGGACACCCGCCTCCAGGACCTCATCGTCGAAACGGTCGGGGCCACCACGCCCGGCCTCATCGACACCGGCGACGGCGGACTCGCCACCCGGGAGGAACTGTTCTCGGGGGCGGGGTTCGGTGCCGCGCTCGTCATCTCCACGGCCGTCATGCTCATCTCCTCGCTCGTCTGGATGGCCGGCATCCGGGCGGGCATGCGGAGCATCTTCGCCCTGGGCCCGGTCACCGAGAGCGCAGTAAGGACCATCTTCAGGGATCTCGCGGTGCTGCTGGTCCTGGCCGTCGCGCTGCTGGTGACGACCGGCGTCGGATTCATCGCCAATACGATGCTCGACTTCGCCCTCGACCTGGTGGGGATGACCGAGGCGTCGCGTCCGTTGACGCGGTTCGCAGGCTTCGCCATCATGCTCGTCCTCGATACGGCGGTCGCGTCCCTCCTGCTCCACACCACCTCCGCGATCGACATGCCCCGGAAGGTCCTGCTGCAGGCCGCGGCCTTCGCGGGGGTGGGCAGTACCGTGCTGCGCACCCTGAGCGCGACGCTCCTTGCAGGTGTTGCCAGCTCGCCGTTGCTCGCCCCGTTCGCCGTGATCCTCGGTCTCTTCGTCTGGTTCTACCTGCTGAGCCAGGTGTACCTCCTGGCGGCGGCGTGGGGCGCCGTGGGAACGGCCGACGCCGAGGCGCTGGCCGCCCACGAGCACCGGGAAAAGGCGGGGACGCTGCGGCAGCAGAGCCGAAAGGCCCGCCGCAGGCCCTGACCCGGCGCCCTCCGCAGCGGGGATGCAGCCGGGGGCGGGAGACGCCCGGCCGGGATCGGAAAGGGCGCGATGCCAAAAGGGCGGCCCCGCCGGGGCCGCCCTTTTCGGACGCAGCGGTGGCCGGGGCCACCGGTACCGCGTCGGGTCAGATCTTGCGGGTCAGGATGGCCTGCTTGACCTCGGAGATGGCCTTGGTGACCTGGATGCCGCGCGGGCAGGCTTCCGAGCAGTTGAAAGTCGTGCGGCAGCGCCACACGCCTTCCTTGTCGTTGAGGATCTCAAGGCGCATGTCGCCGGCGTCGTCGCGGGAGTCGAAGATGAACCGGTGCGCATTGACGATCGCGGCGGGGCCGAAGTACTGGCCGTCGGTCCAGAACACGGGGCAGGACGAGGTGCACGCGGCGCACAGGATGCACTTGGTGGTGTCGTCGTAGCGCTCCCGGTCCTCGGCGGACTGCAGGCGCTCCCGGGTGGGCTCGTGGCCCTTGGTGATCAGGAACGGCATGATCTCGCGGTAGGACTGGAAGAACGGCTCCATGTCCACGATCAGGTCCTTCTCCACCGGCAGGCCCTTGATCGGCTCGACCAGGATCGGCTTGGAAGTGTCAAGGTCCTTCAGCAGGGTCTTGCAGGCGAGCCGGTTGCGGCCGTTGATGCGCATTGCGTCGGAACCGCAGACACCGTGGGCGCAGGAGCGGCGGAAGGAGACCGAACCGTCGTGCTCCCATTTGACCTTGTGCAGGGCGTCGAGCACGCGGTCGGTGCCGTACATGGTCAGCTGCCACTCGTCCCAGTGCGCCTCGTCGGAGACCTCGGGGTTGTAGCGGCGGACCTTGAGCGTGATGTCGAAGGAGGGGATTTCCCCGCCCCCGACGCCGGCGGGAAGCTCGACCTTCGAGGCCGGCTCTTTTTCGATGGTTGGGGTGCTCATCAGTACTTACGCTCCATCGGCTGGTAACGGGTGAAAATGACCGGCTTGGTCTCAAGGCGGACGCCGCTGGTCTCGACGGCGCTGGGGTCCTTGTAGGCCATCGAGTGGGTCATGAAGTTCTCGTCGTCGCGGGTCGGGTAGTCCTCGCGGAAGTGGCCCCCGCGGGACTCCTTGCGGTGCAGGGCCGCGGCCGTCATGACCTTGGCCATGTCCAGCAGGAACCCGAGCTCGACGGCCTCGAGGAGGTCGAGGTTGAACCGCTTGCCCTTGTCCTGGACGGAGATGCGCTTATAACGCTCCTCGAGCCCGTCAATGACGCGCAGCGCCTCGAGCAGGGTCTCCTCGGTGCGGAACACCTGGACGTTGGCGTCCATGATGTCCTGGAGTTCCTTGCGGATCTGGGCGACGCGCTCCCCACCCTCGGAACTACGGGCTGTGTCGAGCAGGGCGACGGTATCGGCCAGCGGGTCCTCGGGGATGTCGACGAAGTCGGCGGTAAGGGCGTACTCCGCGGCGTAGATGCCGGCGCGCTTGCCGAAGACGTTGATGTCGAGCAGCGAGTTGGTCCCCAGCCGGTTCGAGCCGTGCACCGAGACGCAGGCCACCTCGCCGGCGGCGTAAAGCCCGGGCACGATGGTGTCGTTGTCCTGCAGGACCTCGGCCTTGATGTTCGTGGGGATCCCGCCCATGGCGTAGTGGGCCGTCGGGAACACCGGCACCGGCTCGGTATAGGGCTCAACGCCGAGGTAGGTTCGTGCGAATTCGGTGATGTCCGGGAGCTTTGCGTCGATGTGCGCCGGCTCAAGGTGCGTCAGGTCGAGAAGCACATAGTCCTTGTTCGGCCCGGAGCCCCGGCCCTCGCGGACCTCGTTGGCCATCGAGCGGGCGACGATGTCGCGCGGGGCGAGGTCCTTGATGGTCGGTGCGTAGCGCTCCATGAAGCGTTCGCCCTCGGAGTTGCGCAGGATCGCGCCCTCGCCGCGGGCAGCCTCCGAGAGCAGGATGCCCAGCCCGGCGAGGCCGGTCGGATGGAACTGGAAGAACTCCATGTCCTCGAGGGGGATGCCGCGGCGGAAAGCGATGCCCATGCCGTCGCCGGTGAGGGTGTGGGCGTTGGAGGTGGTCTTGTAGACCTTGCCGACACCGCCGGAGGCGAAGACGACCGACTTCGCCTGGAAGATGTGGAGCTCCCCGGAGGCGAGGTCGTAGGAGACGACGCCGGCGACGCGCTTCTGCAGGCGGGTCACCCCGTCGACTGTCACTTCCTGGTCGACCATCAGCAGGTCGAGGACGTAGTACTCGTTGTAGAACTCGACGTTGTGCTTGACGCAGTTTTGATAAAGCGTCTGAAGGATCATGTGCCCGGTGCGGTCCGCGGCGTAGCAGGACCGCCGGACCGGCGCCTTGCCGTGGTCGCGGGTGTGGCCGCCGAAGCGCCGCTGGTCGATGCGTCCCTCGGGGGTCCGGTTGAACGGCAGCCCCATTTTCTCGAGGTCGAGCACGGCGTCGATGGCTTCCTTGGCCATCACCTCCGCGGCGTCCTGGTCGACGAGGTAGTCACCGCCCTTGACGGTGTCGAACGTGTGCCACTCCCAGTTGTCTTCCTCGACATTGGCGAGAGCGGCGCACATGCCGCCCTGGGCGGCGCCGGTGTGTGAGCGCGTGGGGTAGAGCTTTGTCAGTACAGCCGTGCGCGCCCGCTGGCCGGACTCGATGGCCGCGCGCATCCCTGCGCCGCCTGCTCCGACGATGACGACGTCGTACTTGTGGACCTGCATGCTTGTCGCTCTTTCTGTTGAAACAATGAAGCGGCCGCCCGGGCGGCCTGCGCCGCTACGCGGTGGGGCAGTAGGAGGCGACGTGGGCCACGCCGTCGATGACCGGGCAGGGGTCGAAGGTGAAGATGACAAGGGTGCCCAGGAGGATGATGACGACGGTGGCCGTGTAGAGCACGCCCTTGAGCCACATGCGCGTCGAGTTCTTCTCCGCGTAGTCGTTGATGATGGTGCGCACGCCGTTGGTGCCGTGCAGCATGGCCAGCCAAAGCATCACTAGGTCCCAGACCTGCCAGACCGGGCTGGCCCACTTGCCGGCCACGAAGCCGAAGTCGACCTGGCTGATGCCGTCGCCGGCCACCAGGGACGTCCACAGGTGGACGAAGATCATCACGACGAGGACCACCCCGGACAGGCGCATGAACAGCCAGGCGCCCATCTCGAAGTTGCCGCGGGAGGAGCGGGTGCGGGAGTAGCCGGGGGAGACGCGCCCCGAGCGGGGGCTTTCTACAGTGGGAACAGCCATGGCTTAGTGACCTCCGAAGACAACCGAAAGATGGCGGATGGAGAAGGCGAGCATTGTCAGCGCCCAGAGGCCGACGACGCCCCACAGCATCTGGCGGTGGTAGCGCGGGCCCTTCTTCCAGAAGTCCACGGCGATGACGCGGAGCCCATTGAAGGCGTGGAACACGATGGCGCCGACGAGGCCGAGCTCGCCCAGGCCCATGATGGGGTTCTTATAGGCGGCGATGACCGCGTCATAGGCTTCCGGTGAGACCCGGACCAGCGACGTGTCCAGGACATGGACGAGGAGGAAGAAGAAAATCACTACCCCGGTGATGCGGTGTGCTACCCACGACCACTGGCCCTCCCGGCCACGGTAGAGGGTGCCAGCTGGTGTCTTCGGCATTGAATTTACCTCCCTGCATCGCACGGGCGTTAGCGTGTCTTCCACGCAGGAATGTCGCCGGTGCGAGAGCACTCTAAGTCAAGGATAATCTAGGCCGTGGACGGGCCGCCTTCAATTTAGGCTCCCCTATACTGTGAGGCTATTCACATTGACGGACCGGGCCGCGGTACTGGTGTTTCCGAAAATCGTTCCCGCGCGCTCCCGAGGTGTCAGCTAACGTGGGAGGCGATGACTACAGAGAGGGCAGCCGCCCAACCCCAGAACGTGTTCGACCGCTTCCACGCCGTGATCCCCGCGGGCGGAGTCGGCACCCGGCTGTGGCCGCTGTCCCGCGCCGCCGCGCCGAAGTTCCTGCACGATCTCACCGGTTCCGGCAGCACCCTGATCCGGGCGACCTACGACCGGCTCGGGCCGCTGTGTCCGGGGCGCACCATGGTCGTCACCGGTGTGGTGCACCGCCGGGCGGTCCTCGCCCAGCTGCCCGAGCTTGAGGACACCAACCTTGTCCTTGAGAGCGAGCCCAAGGATTCGGCGGCGGCCATTGGACTGGCCGCGGCCATCCTGTACCGCCGGGACCCGGACATCATCATGGGTTCCTTCGCCGCAGACCAGGTCATCACCCCCGTCGACGTCTTCCAGGACGCGGTGCGCGAGGCGATCCACACGGCGGCCCAGGGCTATATCGTCACCATCGGCATCGAGCCGTCGCACCCGTCCACCGGGTTCGGGTACATCCGGGCGGGCGAGCCTCTCGACATCGCTGGGGCGCCCAGCGCGCACGCCGTCATCGAGTTCGTCGAGAAACCCTCGGAGCCGGTGGCGCGCGGCTACCTCGAATCGGGCAAATACAGCTGGAACGCCGGCATGTTCGTGGCGCCGGTGGCGCTGATGCTCAAGCACCTCGAGGCGAACGAGCCCGAGCTCTACGCCGGCCTGAGCGAAATCGCCGACGACTGGGACACCCCGCGCCGGGTGAAGACCGCGCGGCGGGTCTGGCCGTCCCTGCCGAAGATCGCCATCGATTACGCCGTGGCCGAGCCCGCAGCTGCCGCCGGCGACGTCGCCATGATCCCGGGCAGGTTCACCTGGGACGACGTCGGAGACTTCGCGGCAATCGGCAGGCTGCACCCGGCCACCGAAACAAGCAAGATCACTGTGATGGGGGAGGGGGCGCGGGTCTTCGCCGAAAACGCCTCAGGCATCGTCGTTTCCGATACCAAACGGGTGATCGCACTGATCGGCATCAACGACGTCGTCATCGTCGACACCCCCGACGCGCTGCTGGTGACGACCAAGGAACACGCTCAGGAGGTCAAGAAGGCCGTGGAGCACCTGCGGGCCAGCGGCGACACCGACGTCCTCTGACCCGGCCGCGGACGGGACCAGGTCAGGGCGGAGGCCGGCCGGGGCAGGTCCTGAGACCTTCGGTGACGCCGGCCGGCGCCCGCTTTACGGTTCCGGGGGCGCGGGTCGGTAGGCTTGGAGCGTGGAACTCAAACGCCCCGACGCAGCAGTACCGCACATCGGCGTGTGGCTCGCCCCCCTGCTCGAAGAACTGACCCACTTCCGGCGCGACCTCCACTCCCATCCCGAGCTTTCATACAAGGAATACCGGACCACAGACCGCATCGTCGAACGCCTCGAGCAGGCCGGCCTGCAGCCCAAGCGGCTGGAAAACACGGGCGTGTGCGTCGACATCGGGCAGGGGCCCATCAAGGTGGGCCTGCGCGCGGACATCGACGCGCTGCCGATCGTCGAGGAGACCGGCCTTGCGTATGCCTCGGTCAACCCGGGCGTGGCCCACGCGTGCGGCCACGACATCCACACCACCGTCATGGTGGGCGTGGCGCTGGTGCTCGCCTCGATCGACGCCCAGACACCCCTCGACGGCACGGTGCGCATCATCTTCCAGCCCGCCGAGGAGACGATGCCCGGTGGTGCGATCGAGGTGATCGCCCAGGGGATCCTCGCCGATGTCCCGCGCATCCTCGCCCTGCACTGCGACCCGCGCATCGACGTCGGCCAGGTGGGCACCCGCATCGGGGCGATCACCTCGGCCTCCGACACCCTTCGGGTCGAACTCACCGGACGCGGCGGCCACACCTCGCGCCCGCACCTGACGGAGGACCTGACCTTCGCGCTGGCCTCCATCGCCGTCAACGTGCCCGCCGTGCTCTCCCGGCGCATCGACGTCCGCAGTTCGGTGTCAGTGGTGTGGGGCCAGATCCACGCCGGCTCGGCGCCCAACGCGATCCCGGCCCACGGGTTCCTCTCGGGCACCCTGCGCTGCCTCGACGGGGAGGCCTGGCAGTCCGCCGGCGACCTGTTCGACCATGCGGTGCGCCAGGCCGCCGCACCGTTTGGGGTGGAGGTGCAGCTCGAACATATCCGGGGCGTGCCCCCGGTGATCAACTCCGAGGCGGAGACCGGGCTGCTCGAAGCCGCCGCCCGCGCCGAACTGGGCCCCGACGCCGTCGTCCTCACCCCGCAGTCGATGGGCGGGGAGGACTTCGCGTGGATGACCCAGGAGGTGCCCGGCGCCATGATGCGCCTTGGCACGCGCACTCCGCGCGGCGAGACCTTCGACCTGCACCGCGGCGACTACATTCCGGACGAGCACGCCATCGGCTGCGGCGTGCGCGTCATGGCCGCCGCCGCGCTGCGCGCGGTGCTCGGCCTGCGCCACTGACCGGCACTGACCGGCACTGACCGGAGCTGACCGGCGCGGCCGGCACACACCGTGGGATATCCTGAGGTGTAACAAATCCCGAACAATGTTGACGTGGCCGACGGCGGTGGTAGTGTCGCGCGTCACCCGCCCACTAGAGTGATCCCATACTGTGCTGCACTCAAGGTGCCGCCAGCGCCGTGGCCCGACCAGTGAAAACAGAGCTTCGAGCACGACTCGGAGCGGACACTCACCGGCGTTCAGCCGCGGGGCTCATCTTTCTTTTCTGGAGGAATATTGAAGAACTCACTGCGCACAACCAGGCGCGGCGCCGCCCTTTCGGCTGCCGTCCTCGGTGCGTCGGCCCTCATTCTCAGCGCCTGCGGCGCACCGCCCGCCGAGGAGGCCGGTGGATCCGGTGAGAGCTCGGACTACCTCGGCTGCATCGTGTCCGACTCGGGCGGATTCGACGACCGCTCCTTCAACCAGTCGAGCTACGAAGGACTGAAGAAGGCCGAGGAGGAACTCGGCATCGAGATCAACCAGGCCGAGTCCCAGGCCGAGACCGACTTCGGTCCCAACGTCGACCAGATGGTCCAGCAGGGCTGCGACCTCACGGTCACCGTCGGCTTCCTGCTCGCAGACACCACCAAGGAAGCGGCCGAGGCCAACCCCGAGGCGCACTTCGCGATCGTCGACGACAACTCGATCGAGGCCGACAACGTCAAGCCGATCATCTACGACACGGCGCAGGCCGCCTTCCTGGCCGGCTACGCGGCGGC
Organism: Arthrobacter zhaoguopingii; assembly: GCF_009828595.1. GTDB lineage: Bacteria > Actinomycetota > Actinomycetes > Actinomycetales > Micrococcaceae > Arthrobacter_D > Arthrobacter_D zhaoguopingii. The sequence continues at coordinate 36,460 of NZ_WPNY01000006.1, read as the reverse complement.
GGCAACGTCCGAGACCGGCAAGGTCGCTACCTACGGCGGCATCAACATCCCCACAGTCACCATCTTCATGGACGGCTTCTCGGACGGTGTCGACTACTACAACGAGCAGAAGGACGCCGACGTCGAGCTGCTCGGCTGGGACAAGGAAGCCCAGAACGGCACCTTCATCGGCAACTTCAACGACCAGGGTGCGGGCAAGACCAACACCCAGAACTTCATCAACGAAGGCGCCGACGTCATCATGCCGGTCGCCGGGCCGGTCGGCCTGGGCACCCTCGACGCCGTGATCGAAGCCAACGAGGGCGGCAAGAACGCCACCGTCGTGTGGGTCGACTCCGACGGCTACGAGACCGCAGGCAAGGGCGAGGAGTTCATCCTCACCTCCGTCATGAAGCTCATGGGCGACGCCGTCAACGAGGTCATCAGCTCCGACGTCGAGGGCGACTTCGACAACTCGCCGTACGTCGGCACCCTGGAGAACGGGGGCGTGGCCCTGGCCCCGTTCCACGACCAGGAAGCCAACGTTCCCGAAGAGCTGCAGGGCGAGCTCGACGAGATCAAGGAACAGATCATCTCGGGCGACATCGCGGTTGAGTCCGCAGCCAGCCCCAAGTAGCACAAGGCAGTCTTGAACCGCTTCCCTCCTGCGGATCCAATCCCCGGGAGGGAAGCGGTTCGTTTTTGTGGACCGGGGCGGGGGCACCCGGTGCCGGTTCGAACAATGAAAGTCTCCGCACAGAACAGATTGGGTGGGTTGTGAAACTCGAACTCAAAGGAATCACCAAACGGTTTGGTTCCCTGGTCGCCAACGACCACATCGACCTCGTGGTCGAACCCGGACAGGTCCACAGCCTCCTGGGCGAAAACGGTGCCGGCAAGTCGACGCTCATGAACGTCCTCTACGGGCTGTACCAGCCGACCGAGGGCACCATCCTCGTCAACGACAAGCCCGTGACCTTCTCCGGCCCCGGCGAGGCGATGGCCTCGGGCATCGGCATGGTGCACCAGCACTTCATGCTCGTGCCCGTCTTCACCGTCGCCGAGAACGTGGCGCTCGGGAATGAGTCGGTCGGCGCGGGCGGGCTCCTCAACCTCTCAGAGACCCGCACCCGCATCCGGCAGATCTCCGACCAGTACGGGTTCGACGTCGACCCCGACGCCACCGTCGAGGACCTCCCGGTGGGCGTCCAGCAGCGAGTCGAGATCATTAAAGCCCTGGTCCGTGACGCCGAGGTGCTCATCCTCGACGAACCGACGGCCGTCCTGACGCCCAAGGAAACCGACGAGCTGCTCGGCATCATGGGCCAGCTCAAGGCCGACGGCAAGTCGATCGTCTTCATCTCCCACAAGCTGCGCGAGGTCAAGGCCGTCTCCGACGTCATCACCGTCATCCGGCGCGGCAAAGTGGTCGGCACCGCCGAACCCGGCGCGTCAACCACCGAACTCGCCTCCCTGATGGTGGGCCGTTCGGTCAGCCTGACCCTCCAGAAGGCCCCGGCCGCCCCCGGCGAGGTGACCTTCCGGGTGCGTGACCTCACGGTGCGCGCGGCCAACGGCCAGCACGTCGTCGACGGGCTCAGCTTCGACATCGCCCAGGGCGAGATCCTGGCCATCGCCGGCGTCCAGGGCAATGGCCAGACCGAGCTCACGGAGGCCATCATGGGCCTCCAGGAACACGTGAGCGGCTCCATCACCCTCGACGGCGAGGAGCTGCTGGGGCGCAGCGTCCGCGACGTGATCAAGGAGGGCGTCGGGTTCGTCCCCGAGGACCGCAGCGTCGAGGGCCTTGTAGGCACCTTCTCCGTCGCCGAAAACCTCATCCTCAACCGCTACGACGAGGCGCCCTTCGCACGCGGCCTGACCATGCGTCCCGCCGTGATCGAGAAAAATGCGCAGGAGAAGATCGCCGAATACGACGTGCGCACCCAGTCCGCCTCCGCGGCGGCGGGAACGCTCTCGGGCGGCAACCAGCAGAAGGTCGTCATGGCTCGGGAGTTCTCCCGGCCGCTCAAACTGTTCATCGCGTCCCAGCCCACCCGCGGCGTCGACGTCGGGTCCATCGAATTCCTCCACAAACGCATCGTCGCCGAACGCGACGGCGGCACCCCCGTGATGATCGTCTCCACCGAGCTCGACGAGGTCCTCGAACTCGCCGACCGTATCGCCGTGCTGTACCGGGGACGCCTGATGGGGATCGTCCCGGCCGACACCTCGCGCGATGTCCTGGGCCTGATGATGGCCGGCATGCACGCCGACGAGGCCCTGGCACAGGCCACCGAACTTCAAGGAGGGGACCAGTGAGTCCGCAGGAAAATCCGCCGGTGACACCGGATACCGCCGGCAGTCAGCCGCCTACCCGCCGGGCAGCCCAGGAGGCCGCCCGCGAGGAGGAACGGCGTCTCGAGGCCGCCGCCGAGACCGGTGGGGGACAGGTGCCGCCGCCGGCCGTGCCCGCCGCCCCGGCCGCCCTCGCCGCGGCCGGACCGGGGGATGAGCAGCCGCTGATGCAGCGGATCATGACCGGCAACGCCCTGGTGGCCGTGCTGGCCGTGGTCCTCTCGCTCATCCTCGGCGGGCTGCTGATCGCCGTTACCGACGAAGACGTGGCCCGCTCCGCCTCCTACTTCTTCTCCCGGCCCATGGACACTCTCGGCGCCGCCTGGTCGGCCGCCTCCGGTGCGTACGCCGCCCTGTTCCAGGGCTCGGTCTTCAATGCCGGCGGCGACAGCTTCGCCCGGATGATCTACCCGCTGACCCAGACCCTCACCGTCGCCACGCCCCTGATCTGCGCCGGCCTCGGCGTCGCCCTGGCCTTTCGTGCCGGGCTGTTCAACATCGGCGCCCAGGGCCAGATCCTGATCGGCGCCACGCTCGCCGGCTGGGTCGGGTTCACCCTCGACCTGCCCTTCGGTGTGCACCTGCTGCTCGTAATCCTCGCCGGCATGCTCGGCGGCGCGATCTGGGGCGGACTGGTCGGCGTGCTCAAGGCGCGCACCGGCGCCCACGAGGTCATCCTCACCATCATGCTCAACTACATCGCCATCAACCTGGTGCTGTACCTGCTGAGCACCCCCGGCTTCCAGCGCCCGGGCTCGACGAACCCGATCAGCCCGCAGCTCGAGGCGACGGCGCTCTACCCGCCGCTGCTGGGCAGCGGCTTCCGGCTCCACTGGGGCTTCGTCGTCGCCGTCCTGGCCACGGTCTTCGTCTGGTGGCTGCTGAACCGCTCCACCGTCGGCTTCGAACTGCGGGCCGTGGGCGCCAATGCCTCCGCCGCCCGCACCGCTGGAGTGAGCGTCAGCAAGGGCTACATCCTCGCCATGGCCATCGCCGGCGCCCTCGCCGGGCTCGCCGGTGTGGCCCAGGTCGCCGGCACCGAGAAGGTCCTCACCTCCGGGGTGGCCGCGAGCTTCGGCTTCGACGCCATCACCGTCGCGCTGCTCGGCCGCTCCAGCCCGTGGGGAACGTTCGCCGCGGGACTCCTGTTCGGGGCCTTCCGCGCCGGCGGCGTCACCATGCAGGCCTCGACCGGAACGAGCATCGACATCGTCCTGGTCGTGCAGTCACTGATCGTCCTGTTCATCGCGGCCCCACCGCTGGTGCGGTCGCTCTTCCGCCTGCCCACCCCGGGAGCCGTCCAGCCGGCCCGCAGGAACCGCAAGACCGCAGCCACCGGAGGCGCAGCATGAGTACAGTCACCACCGCAGCCCCGGACCGCTCCGCAGCACCCGCAGGAGCAGTCCGCAGCTGGAAGACCCCGATCCTGCTGGCCGTTCTGGCCCTCGTCGCCCTGCTGGTCTTCGGTGCGGGAGCGCCCCGCAACAATGTGACCTTCCGGCTCTCGGACCCCAACGACGCCATCGTGCTGCCCGACCTGGTGCTGCCCGCGGCGGCGACCGGCTGGCTCACCGCCGTCGTGCTGGCCGCCCTCGCGGTCCTGGCGGTCCTCGCAGTCCGGCGCGGGTCGGCGGTGCCCGTCTGGCTCGTGGCCGTCTTCGCGGTGCTCTTCCTCATCGGCTTCCTCACCTGGGTCGTCGGCAGCGCCAACAACCCCAACGTCGCCCTGTACGGGCTGCTCGCCGGGTCGGTGACCCTGGCCGTGCCGCTGATCTTCGGCTCCCTCTCCGGAGTGCTCAGCGAACGCTCCGGCGTCGTGAACATCGCCATCGAGGGCCAGCTGCTCTTCGGGGCGTTCGCGGCGGCCGTCGCCGCGTCAGTCTCCGGCAGCGCCATCGTCGGCCTGTTCGCGGCCGCCCTCGCCGGCGTCATCGTCTCCTTCCTCCTGGCGGTGTTCAGCATCCGCTACATCGTCAACCAGGTGATCGTCGGCGTCGTGCTCAACGTGCTCGTCTCGGGCCTGACCGGCTTCCTGTTCTCCTCCGTGCTGAGCAAGGACGCCGAAACGTGGAACTCGCCGCCGCGCCTTCCGGTGCTGAGCATCCCGGTGCTGTCGGAGATCCCCATCCTGGGCCCGATCCTCTTCGAGCAGACCATCGTCGGCTACCTCATGTACATCGCCGTCGCCGTCATCTACGTGGCGCTCTTCCGCTCCCGGTGGGGCCTGCGGACCCGCGCGGTCGGCGAGCACCCCAAGGCCGCGGACACCCTGGGCGTCAACGTCAACCGGATGCGGTTCATGAACGTGCTGCTCGCCGGTGTCGTCGCCGGCGTCGGCGGGTCCTTCTTCACGCTGGTCTCGGTCTCCGGGTTCGGCCGCGACATGACGGCCGGACAGGGCTACATCGCCCTGGCCGCGCTGATCTTCGGCCGGTGGAACCCGATCGGTGCGTTCTTCGCGGCACTGCTCTTCGGCTTCGCAACGAACCTCTCGAACGTGCTCAGCCTGCTCGGGACCCCGGTCCCGGACCAGTTCCTCCGCATGCTGCCCTACGTGGTGACGGTCTTCGCCGTCGCAGGCCTCGTCGGGCGCTCCCGCGCACCGGGAGCCAGCGGCATCCCCTACGTCAAGGGCTGAGCACCGGATCCCGGGGCCGCCCCGGCCCCGGGATCCAGCCGCAGACTCCGCCCGAGATCCCACGACGAAATCCCACGACCGACCCGAACCCGCCGAAGGAGCGATACCGGTGACCGACCCGGCCCTCGAACCCCGCGACCTCCCCTGGGAGGAACTGAAGCAGGCGGCCACCGCCGCGATGCAGCGCGCATACGTCCCCTACTCGAAGTTCCCCGTCGGGGCTGCGGCCCTGATCGACGACGGCCGCATCATCTCCGGGTGCAATGTCGAAAACGCCTCCTACGGGCTGACCCTGTGCGCCGAATGCGCACTGGTGAGCAGCCTGGCCATGACCGGCGGCGGCCGCATCGTCGCCTTCAGCTGCGTCGACGGCTCGGGGAACACCCTGATGCCGTGCGGGCGCTGCCGCCAGCTGCTCTACGAGTTCCGCGCCCCCGGCATGGTGCTGCAGACAGTCCGCGGCATCCGCACCATGGACGAGGTCCTTCCGGACGCCTTCGGGCCCGAGAACCTCTCCTGAATCCCAGCGCGACCCACCCCCCCCACGAACCCCAGAGGTAGAACCATGACCGAAGCCTTCGACGCCGTCGACATCATCCGGACCAAGCGGGACCGGGGCACTCTCACCCCGGAACAGATCGACTGGACGATCGACGCCTACACGCGCGGCGCCGTCGCCGACGAGCAGATGGCGGCACTGAACATGGCCATCCTGCTCAACGGCATGGACCGGGCGGAGATCTCGCGCTGGACCGCGGCGATGATCGCCTCCGGGGAGCGCCTCGACTTCTCCTCCCTGGGCCGGCCCACCAGCGACAAGCACTCCACCGGCGGGGTGGGCGACAAGATCACCCTGCCGCTGGCACCCCTCGTGGCCGTCTTCGGGGTCGCCGTGCCCCAGCTCTCCGGCCGCGGCCTCGGGCACACCGGCGGCACCCTCGACAAGCTTGAGTCGATCCCCGGCTGGCGGGCACACCTGAGCAATGACGAGATGATGCGCCAGCTCGCCGACGTCGGCGCCGTGATCTGCGCGGCCGGAACCGGTCTGGCCCCCGCCGACAAGAAGCTCTACGCGCTGCGGGACGTCACCGGCACCGTTGAGGCCATTCCGCTCATCGCCTCCTCGATCATGAGCAAGAAGATCGCCGAGGGCACCGGCTCGCTGATCCTCGACGTCAAGGTGGGCACCGGCGCCTTCATGAAGACCCGCGAGGACGCCCTCGAACTGGCGCGCACCATGGTCGACCTTGGCACCGACGCCGGAGTGCGCACCGTGGCCCTGCTGACGAACATGAGCACCCCGCTCGGACTCACCGCCGGCAACGCCATCGAGGTCGAGGAATCCGTCGAGGTCCTGGCGGGCGGAGGACCCGAAGACGTCGTCGAACTCACCGTACGTCTGGCCGAGGAGATGCTCGCCGCGGCGGGCGTGCCCGACGCCGACCCCGCCGCGGCGCTCCGCGACGGCCGCGCGATGGACGTCTGGAACCGCATGATCGAGGCGCAGGGCGGAGATCCCCGCGCCACCCTGCCCGTCGCCAAGGAATCCGAAACCATCTACGCCCCCGCCGACGGCGTGCTCGTCGAACTCGACGCCCTGTCCGTCGGTGTGGCGGCGTGGCGGCTCGGCGCCGGCCGCGCCCGCAAGGAGGACGCCGTGCAGGCGGGCGCAGGGGTACGGATGCACGCCAAGCCCGGAGCGCTGGTGCGTGCGGGAGAGCCGCTGATGACCCTGCTGACCGACACCCCGGAGCGGTTCGAGCGTGCACGCGAGGCCCTCGCCGATGCCGTCGTGATCGCCCCGGAGGGATCCCGGCCGGCCCAGGAACTCATCCTCGACCGGGTCTCCTAGCACCGGCACTCCCCGCCGGCCCGCACCCGGACCGCACCCGGGCCGGCGGGGACCCCGTGCGCCTGAACGGGCGCGGCGGTGGGAGGTGGTGCGTTCTAAGAGTGCGAAGGAGGAGTGCGAAGTAGGGGTGCGAAGCAGGGGTGATAGGGGGCCCAATTAGGGGGTCTCCCTGATGCGGGCCCTTCCTGGGCCGGAGCAGAATGATCCAATGCGTGATAACGAGGATCCCACCCGGCGGTGCGGGCCTGCGGCCGGCGGTTCCCCATGGACCTGATCGTCGCCCTGCTCGCCGGGATCAACGAATGGGTCATCGACGCCGCGGCACAGCCCTGGGTGTACCTGGTGGTGTTCGTCTGCTGCACCGTCGACGGGTTCTTCCCGCCCTTCCCCAGCGAATCGGTGGTCGTGGGCCTGGCGTCCCTGATCCTCACCCAGGGCCACCCCAACCCCTGGCTGCTGATGCTGGCCGCCTCGCTCGGGGCTTTTCTTGGCGACAATACCGCCTACGCCATCGGCCGGGGGATCGGGCTGACCCGCTTCCGGTGGATGCGCCGGCCCCGCATGCGCCGCTCCTTCGCCTGGGCGAAGTACGAGCTCGACAAGCGGGCCGCCTCCCTGCTCCTGGTGGGCCGCTTCCTGCCGATCGGCAGGGTGGCTGTGAACCTCGCCGCCGGCACCACCGGCTACCCGCGCCGGCGCTTCGTCGCCCTGTCCGCCCTCGCCGGGGGCGTCTGGGGGGCGTACTCCGTGGGCATCGGCGCGCTGGCCGGTGCGTGGTTCGCCGGCAACCAGCTGCTGGGGGTCGCCGTGGCGATCGCGGTGGCCGTGGTGATCGGCGTGGTCGTCGACCGGGTGCTCAGCGCGGCCTCCGGCAGGGCGGCGCCCCGGGTGCTTCCGGCGGCGGCCGGACCGGATCTTCCCGACATCGACCAGGCCGCCTGAGGGTGCGGCCCGTCCGGGCCCACCTGTAGGGTTGAACGCGTGACGAACTCCTCCCAGACCTCCGCCCCTGGCACCTCCTTCGACATCCGCAGCCTCCCCAAGGTCTCCCTCCACGACCACCTCGACGGGGGCCTGCGCCCCGCGACCATTCTCGAGCTGGCGGCCGAGGTGGGGCATACCCTCCCGGCCTCCGACCCGGAAGCGCTCGGCCGGTGGTTCCTCGACTCCGCCGATTCCGGATCGCTGGTGCGCTACCTCGAGACCTTCGACCACACCATCGCCGTCATGCAGACCCGCGGCGCCCTGGTGCGGGTGGCCCGCGAGTTCGTCGAGGACCTCGCGGCCGACGGCGTCGTCTACGGCGAGGTGCGCTGGGCTCCCGAGCAGCACACCGCCCAGGGCCTGAGCCTGGATGAGGCCGTCGAGGCCGTGCAGGAAGGGCTCTCCGCGGGCGTCGCGTCCGCCCGGGCCGCCGGGCGGGCCATCCAGGTCGGCCAGCTCATCACCGCCATGCGCCACGCCGACCGCGGCCAGGAAATCGCCGAACTTGCCGTCCGGCACCGGGACCGCGGCGCCGTGGGCTTCGACATCGCCGGAGCCGAAAAGGGCTTCCCGCCCTCCCGGCTTGCCGACGCGTTCACCTACCTCGCCGCCCACCAGTTCCCCGCCACCGTCCACGCCGGCGAGGCCGACGGGCTGGAGAGCATCGTCGACGCGCTGGTCTCCGGGCGGGCACTGCGCCTCGGCCATGGGGTGCGGATCGCCGAGGACATCTCCCTCGAGGGCGCCGACGCCACCGGGAACGGGGAGGACGGCGTCGAGACCGCCATCCTGGGCCGGGTTGCCGCCTGGGTGCGCGACCGCGGGATCGCCCTGGAGCTGTGCCCGTCGTCGAACCTGCAGACCGGGGCGGTTGAGTCCTTCGGGAACGACATCGGAAGCCACCCGATCGACATGCTGTACCAGCTGGGCTTCAAGGTCACAGTGAACACCGACAACCGGCTGATGAGCGGGGTGAGCCTGACCGGGGAGTTCGAACTCCTCGCCGACACCTTCGGGTACGACCTCAGCGACCTGCTGGAGCTGACCCTCAACGCCGTCGACGCCGCCTTCCTTCCCCTCGAGGACCGGGAGGCCCTGACGGAGTACGTCGTGTCCGAGTTCGAGACCGCCGCCTCCTAGGCCGCCATGCCCGACGCACCCAAATCCGCCGACCCGGCGGGCGGCGCCGGCGCCGCGGTTGACCGCCTCGTTGAGGTCATCGCCGTCCTGCGGGCCCGGTGCCCGTGGATGGGCGCCCTCACCCACGCCTCGCTCGTGCAGTACCTGATCGAGGAGAGCTACGAGCTCGTCGAGGCCCTCGAAGCGCTCGGCGGGCCCGCCGGCGCGGAGGCCGGGACCGCCGGGGCGCGGACCGAGCTGCTGGGGGAGCTGGGCGACGTGCTGCTGCAGGTGGTGCTTCACGCCCAGCTTCAACACGAGCAGGGCGGCTTCGGCCTGCGGGAGGTAGCGGAGGGGCTGACAGCCAAGATGATCCGCAGGAACCCCCACGTCTTCGCTGCCGACGGTTCGCTGGTGGCCTCCGGCGGCGGTGCGGGCGCCAGCGCCGAGGAGATCGCCCGGACCTGGCAAACGGTGAAGGAGCGCGAACGGCCGGACCGCGCCTCGGCCTTCGACGGTATTCCTCGGCACCTGCCCGCCCTCGCCCGCGCCGCCTCGAGCCTGCACCGGGCCGGGGCACTCGGCGCGCTGCCCGACCCCGACGACGCGGCCGCGCCCGACGGAGCCGCATCCGGCGCGGCCGGCCCGCACACCGAGGAGGAGCTCGGCGATGCCCTCTTCGCGCTGGTGCGCGGTGCCGCCTCCCGGGGGCTCGACCCGGAGCGGGCCCTGCGCGCCGCCGTCCGCCGCTTCCAGGACTCGGTGGCCGGTCCTGCGCCGGGTGGAGCCGGGTGACGGGCGTCCGCCGCCCGCGGCGGTGAACTACGCTTAAGACGGCACTGCCAACGCTTTGACCACCGTCCCGCGGTGGAATCTCGACCACTCCAACCCAAAGGAGCATTTCCATGGCAATCATCGACGCCATCCACGCGAGGGAAATCCTCGACTCCCGCGGCAACCCCACCGTTGAGGTGGAGGTCCTGCTCGACGACGACACCTTCGGCCGCGCCGCCGTTCCCTCCGGCGCCTCCACCGGTGCCTTCGAAGCCAACGAACGCCGCGACGGCGATAAGGCCCGCTACCTGGGCAAGGGCGTCCTGCAGGCCGTCGAGGCGGTCATCGACCAGATCCAGCCCGCCCTCCTCGGCTTCGACGCCGCCGACCAGCGCGCCATCGACCAGGCGATGCTCGACCTCGACGGCACCGAGAACAAGTCAAGCCTCGGCGCCAACGCCATGCTGGGCGTCTCGCTCGCCGTGGCCCGCGCCGCCGCCGAATCCTCGGCCCTGCCGCTCTACCGCTACCTGGGCGGCCCCAACGCGCACGTCCTCCCCGTGCCCCTGATGAACATCCTCAACGGCGGCTCCCACGCGGACTCCGACGTCGACATCCAGGAATTCATGATCGTCCCCCTCGGTGCCGCCTCCTTCTCCGAGGGCCTACGCTGGGGCGTCGAGGTCTACCACGAGCTCAAGGCCGTCCTCAAGGAAAAGGGCCTCGCCACGGGCCTCGGCGACGAGGGCGGCTTCGCCCCGAACCTTCCCTCGAACCGGGACGCGCTCGACCTGATCACCACCGCGGTGGAGCGGGCCGGCTACAAGCCCGGAACCGACATCGCGTTCGCCCTTGACGTCGCGGCCTCGGAGTTCTACAGCGACGGGGTCTACACGTTCGAGGGCAAGTCCCTCAGCACCGCCGAGATGAGCGCCTACTACGAAGAGCTGGTGCGCGACTACCCGCTGGTGTCCATCGAGGATCCCCTGGACGAGGAGGACTGGGAGGGCTGGAAGGCCCTCACCGCGTCCCTCGGCGACAAGGTCCAGATCGTCGGCGACGACCTGTTCGTCACCAACCCCACCCGCCTCGAGCGCGGAATCACCGCCGACACGGCCAACTCGCTGCTGGTCAAGGTCAACCAGATCGGCACGCTGACCGAGACCCTCGACGCGATCTCGCTGGCCCAGCGCTCGGGCTACACCACGATCACCTCGCACCGCTCCGGCGAGACCGAGGACACCACGATCGCCGACATCTGTGTTGCCACGAACGCCGGCCAGATCAAGACCGGCGCCCCCGCGCGGTCCGAGCGCGTCGCGAAGTACAACCAGCTGCTGCGCATCGAAGAGGAACTCGACGACGCCGCCCGTTATGCCGGGCGCAGCGCCTTCCCGCGTTTCACTGCATAGTTGAACCGGAGGGCAGTTACCCTCGTTAGACGGGGTCCGTAAGGATCCCGTCGCAGCAACCAGCCGAGGAGTGCCATGTCTGCCCGCCGCCCCAATGTGCCGCGTGCCGTCCGTCCGTCGCCCCACGCGGCGGACCGGACGGCTGCCGGGGCGCCCCCGGCGAAACCCGGCGCCCATGCGGGGCAGGTCGGAGGGCCGCCGGCGGACCGCGTCCGGACCAAGCCCGCCGCCGCCACGGCACCCGCACCCCAGCCCGCCCCGGCCCGGAAACATCCAACGCCGTCCGAGGTCCGGGCCGCCGAACGGGAGCAGCTCGCCGGGGCCATCCGCAGGGCCGGGGCCAGCGCCGTCCGCCCCCGGAACCGCGTGATCGTTCCGGCCGAGGATGCCAAACCCATTCCGGCGCAGTCGTTTTCCGGACGCCTGCTGGCGCTGGCCCTCGTCCTCGTTGCGGTGATCGTGCTGCTCGTCCCCTCGGTGACCAACTACCTCCGCCAGCAGGGCGAGGTGGCGGCCCTTCGGGACCAGATCGCCGAGCAGCAGCAGGCCCAGGAGCAGCACCGGGCGGATCTGGCCCGCTGGGACGACCCCGCCTACATCAAGCAGCAGGCTCGTGAACGCATCTTCCTCGTGATGCCGGGGGAGAAGCGCTACCTCGTCAAGGGTGGCTCGGGCATCGAGGAGTCAACCGGCACCGGCTCCGCCGGACAGCCCGAGGACCTCCCGTGGGTCGACTCGCTGTGGGAATCGGTCTCCCGCGCCGCGACGGACTGACAACACTCGAACACCTGCCCGCACGGGCAGCAAGGAAGGACCCCAAGTGGCTCAGCAGGACGAGCGGACCCCCACGGACCGGGACCACGAGGTCCTGAGCCGCCAGCTCGGGCGGCCGGTCCGCGACGTCGTCGAGATCGGGGCGCGGTGCGTGTGCGGCAACCCGCTGGTGGCCGTGACCGCACCCCGCCTCGGCAACGGCATTCCCTTTCCCACCACCTACTACCTGACCCACCCGGTGATCACCTCCGCCGTGTCCCGGCTCGAGGCCGACGGCGTGATGACGGAAATGACCGGGCGGCTCGGCCGGGACGCCGACCTCGCCGCACGGTACCGGGCCGCGCACGAGGCCTACCTTGCCGCACGCGAGGAGGTCGGGAGGCGGGCCGGGACGGGCCCGGTTCCCGAGATCGCCGGGGTATCCGCCGGCGGCATGCCCACCCGGGTGAAGTGCCTCCACGTGCTGGTCGGGCACTCCCTGGCCGCAGGGCCCGGCGTCAACCCACTGGGCGACGAGGCGCTTGAGGGCATCGCCGAGTGGTGGACCGCCGACGTTTGCTACTGCACCGGCGCCTGGGACACCTCCGGCGAGCCGCCGTCGGCCGACCTCAGCCGGCACACCAAGACCCAGGGACTCAGCCCCGAAGAGCTCGAGCGCAAGCGTGCCGGGCGACGAGCCGAAGCACAGGAGAAACAATGAGGACCGCCGCGGTTGACTGTGGAACGAACTCCATCCGGCTGCTGATCGCCGACATCGAGGACGGCGTGCTGACCGACGTCGAACGGCGCATGAGGGTGGTGAGGCTCGGGGAGGGGGTCGACGCCACCGGCCGGCTCTCCGAGGCCGCCCTGACGCGGACCTTCGAAGCCACCGAGGAATATGCCGAACTGATCCGCCGGCACGGCGCCGAAGGGCTCCGCTTCGTCGCCACCTCCGCCTCCCGCGACGCCGAGAACCGGGACGTCTTCGTCGAGGGCATCCGCCAGCGCCTCGGCGTCGAGCCCGAGGTGGTCAGCGGTGACGAGGAGGCTTCGCTGTCCTTTCGCGGCGCCGTGAGCGTGCTCGACGTGCCCGACACGGATACGGTGATGGTCGTAGACCTCGGCGGCGGCAGCACCGAGTTCGTCGCGGGGCGCGGCGGCGTCGTGACCGCTGCCCGGAGCATGGACATGGGCTGCGTCCGGTTCACCGAACGCTTCCTCCGCTCCGATCCGCCCACCGGGGCCGAAATCGAGGCGATGGAACGCGAGGTCCGCGCGCTGATCAGCGAGGCCGGACGCGAGGTGCCCTTCGGGGAGGTGAGCACTTTGATCGGTGTCGCCGGAAGTATCACCACGGTGACAGCGCACGCGCTTCAGCTTCCCTCCTACCTTCCGGAGCGCATCCACGGCGCACGCCTGAGCACCACCGCCATCGCCGGAGCCGCCGACGACCTGCTGCGCCGCGACCGGGCCGCCCGCGCGGCCCTGCCCTACATGCACCCCGGCCGGGTCGACGTCATCGGCGCCGGGGCCCTGATCTGGAAGTGCGTCGTCGAGCACATCGCCGAGGCCACCGGCGGCCGGGTCGACTCCGCCGTGGCCAGCGAACACGACATCCTCGACGGCATCGCCCTCAGCGTTCCCGCCCTCCGGAAGTGATTTTTTGACCTTTTCGCCCTCCAGCGCCCTTTCACCCACCCGGGCGGCCCGCCGCCGAGCCTCCCGAGCCGCCGCGGCGGTCCTCGCCGCGGCAATGCTGCTGTGCACTGCCGCCCCGGCCCGGGCCGACCACGTCCGGGACAAGCAGTACTGGCTGGAGGACTACGGGGTAACCGAGGCCTGGAAGTCAACCCAGGGCGAAGGGGTCAAGGTCGCGGTGATCGACAGCGGCGTCGACAGCTCCCACCCCGACCTGCGCGGCGCCGTCACCGCCGGGATCGACGCCTCGGGCGCCGGGCGCGGGGACGGCCAGCAGGGCATCGGGGAGGTCCCCGAGCACGGGACCCTCGTGTCGACCCTCCTCGCCGGCAGGGGGCATGGGCCGCGTCCCACCGAAGGGGCCGCGCAGTCCCCGCTCGAAGCTTACGGCCAGGGCCCCAACGGCATCGTCGGGGTGGCCCCGAAGGCTGACCTGCTCGCCGTGTCGGTGTGGATCGAGGGGCCCAACAGCGGCCCCAACCCGGCGGGGGTCGGCACGGACGAGCAGATCCCCAATGCCGTGCGCTGGGCGGTGGACAACGGGGCCAAGGTCATCAACATGTCGCTCGGGAGCACCTCGACCACCTGGCCCGAGAGCTGGGACGAGGCGTTCCTCTACGCCGAGAAGCGCGACGTCGTCATCGTGGCCGCCGCGGGCAACCGGGCGGGCGGGCTCACCCAGGTCGGCGCACCCGCCACCATTCCCGGCGTCCTGTCGGTCGCGGGGCTGGACCGCAGCGGGGTCGCGAGCAGGGAATCCTCGTCCGAGGGCATCAGCATCGCCGTCGCGGCGCCGTCGGAGAACCTTGTCGGCGGGCTGCCCGGGGCTTTCTACGCCGAATGGTCGGGAACCTCGGGCGCCGCGCCGCTCGTCTCCGGGGTGGCGGCGCTGATCCGCTCCAAGTACCCGGAGCTGAGCGCCGCGCAGGTCATCAACCGCATTGTCGGAACGGCCCGCGACGCCGGCGCGCCGGGCTTCGACACCATCTACGGGCACGGCATCCTGGACGTCGCCGCCGCCGTCGGCCCCGGGGTCGAGGTCCCCGAGGCCAACCAGCTCGGCAGCATCGAGCAGTGGATCCAGGTGTACCGGCGGGGGAAGCCGCCCGCCGAGGCGGCACCTCCGGCTCCGGCCGAGAACACGGCCGCTCCCGACATCCCGGCCGCCCCGGTCCCGCAGGCCCACGAAGGGGCCGGATCCTCGACGGTGCTGCCCCCGGTGGTGGTCCTGGGCTTCTCCGGCCTGTTCGTCCTGCTCCTGGTGGCCGGAACCGTCCACGTCCTGCGTGTCCGCCGCGCCGAGCGCCTGGCGCCCCCGCGGGAGGAGCCGGACACCGGTGCCTTCGACGTCCCGCAGCGGACCGACCGCCCAGCGGAAACCGGTCACGGGAGCGCGCGCGGCTGAGCAGGTAGAGGTTCCTCACAGTTAGTGAAGACTTTCACAAAGTCCGGTACTATCGAGCCATGGCATCGAACTCACTGTTCTCTGATCGTCCGCGCATCCTCGTCGTCGGAGGCGGCTACGTCGGCCTCTACGTGGCCCGCAATCTGCAGAAGAAGGTGAAGTCCCACGGTGGCATTGTCACCCTGGTCGACCCCCTTCCCTACATGACGTACCAGCCGTTCCTCCCCGAGGTGGCCGCCGGAAGCATCGAGGCGCGCCACGCCATCGTCTCGCACCGCGTCCACCTGCCCCAGACCGAGCTCATCAGCGGCCGGGTCACGTCGGTCGACCACGCCGCGCGCACCGCCACGATCGAGCCCGCAGGCGAGGGTGAGCCGTTTACGCTCGGCTACACCGACATCGTCATGGCCGCCGGCGCGATCACCCGCACCTTCCCCATCGAGGGGCTGAAGGACCAGGGCATCGGCCTGAAGACGATCGAAGAGGCCGTCGCGCTGCGCAACCAGATCCTCGAGCGGATCGAGACCGGCTCGCTGATGCCCGCCGGCCCGGCCCGGGACCGCATGCTGACCTTCGTCGTCGTCGGCGGCGGGTTCGCCGGCATCGAAGCCATCACCGAGATGGAGGACATGGCCCGCGATGCGGTGAAGAAGAACGCCCGCCTCAAACGCTCCGACGTCCGCTTCGTACTGATCGAGGCCATGCCGCGCGTCATGCCCGAGGTCACCGAGCAGCAGGCCGTCTGGGTCGTCGAGCACCTGCGCTCACGCGGCATCCAGGTCCTGCTCAACACCTCGCTTGCCAGCGCCGTGGACGGCAACCTGAAGCTGATCAACATGCCGGACAAGACCCCGGCCGACGAGTTCGCCTCCGACACCCTCATCTGGACCGCGGGCGTGCAGGCCAACCCGGTCGTCCGCTCCACCGATTTCCCGGTCGATGACCGCGGCCGCCTGCGCGCGAACGCCGAGCTGCGCATCACCGGTGACGACGGACCCCTCCAGCACGCCTGGACCGCCGGCGACGTCGCGGCCGTGCCCGACCTCAGCGGCGGCGGCGTGGGAGGGTTCTGCGTCCCCAACGCCCAGCACGCCGTGCGCCAGGCGAAGCGCCTCGCCAAGAACATCTACGCGCAGAACTACGGCGTAGGCCGCGTCCAGGAGTACAAGCACACCAACCTGGGTGCCGTCGCGGGCTTCGGTACCTTCAAGGGTGTCGCCAACATCATGGGCTTTGGGATGCGCGGCTTCCCGGCCTGGCTGGCCCACCGCGGGTACCACGGCATGGCCATGCCGATGTTCGAGCGCAAGGCCCGGGTCATCTCCAACTGGTCGATGAGCTTCATCTTCGGCAGGGACCTTGCCCCGATCGCGGACCTGCAGACCCCGCGCCGCCAGTTCCGCAACGCCGCCACTCCGCCGCCGAAGAAGGACACCGCCCTTCAGTCGGCACCTCCGGTCCCGGCCGGAAAGGCAAGCGGCAAGGCTGCCTCGAACGCCTGATCCAACCGGTCCGCCGGAGACGACGGTGGGTTCCCGCAGACGCGGGGGCCCGCCGTCGCTGCTTAACCGGTGATGCACTCCAGCCCGGGGTTCACCCGGTGCCCGCAACGCCCGCCCGCCCCTGGAGCGGGCGCGGGTGTCCCGGCGCGATATTCTTGACCTGCGGAGCATCCGCCCCAGTAGCCCAATGGCAGAGGCACCAGACTTAAAATCTGTTCAGTGTCGGTTCGAGTCCGACCTGGGGTACCACCGGGCCCGCCGGCCCGGCACCCAAGCAGTTCCTTCCGTCCGCCGGCGGCCCCAGTGCCGAGGCTCACTTGCCGAGGCCCCAGGTAAGGCCGCACTGACGGCGGGCGTTGACATCGCGCGCATGCCGGGCCGTCCGACCGCCGCCGCTGCCCACGGTCGGCTTTCACCGTCCGCAGCAATCGCGCCCACACCTCGACGGGCGGAGGGACGCATCTCCGCCCGATCATCGCCCGACCGCCCCCTGTGTCAACCCCGCCGAGCCCTCGGTGTGACGAGCGTTACAAGGATGTAACCGGATTCCCTTATGTTCGGCCCATTTTTGCATTAGCTTTTCTACATACCAGGAACACCTGGTGAGTGCATCAAAGGCTGACGACGCCTTTCGGTCGAGGAGAAAAATTGATGACTGTAACACGCAACCCGATGCGGTCCGGCATCGGGGAGAATGCTCCGCGCGCAGCGAAGATCGCAGCCCTCAGCCTGGGTATTGCACTCTTTGCCTCGGGCTGTGGCGGCGGAGGCGGCGGATCCACTGCCCCCGAAGACGGCGCTGATCCCAGCGCCTCGGCGTCCGCCCAGACCGCGGGCGCACTGTCCTGCCCGCCCAGCGAAGGCGGCGAGGCGGCGGAAGCCGGCGAGAAGGGCGACCCCTCGGCGGTCCCCGAGGCGGAGACCGTCACCGATACGCCCCTGAAGCTCGGGTCGATCCTGCCGACCACCGGAACCCTCGCGTTCCTCGGCCCGCCGGAAATCGCGGGCGTGAACCTCGCGGTCAAGGAAGTCAACGAAGCAGGCGGAGTCCTCGGCAAGGAAATCTCGGTGGTCCACCGCGACTCGGGCGACACCACCACCGACATCGCCACCCAGTCGGTCACCGACCTCCTGTCCCAGGATGTCAGCGGCATCATCGGCGCGGCCTCGTCCGGTGTCTCCAAGACCGTCATCAACCAGATCACCGGAGCGGGCGTCGTGCAGTTCTCGCCGGCGAACACCTCCCCGGAGTTCACGGACTGGGATGACAAGGGTCTGTACTGGCGCACCGCGCCTTCGGACGTCCTGCAGGGACGCACCCTCGGCAACTACATCATGTCCTGCGGCGCCCAGACCGTGGGCATGATCGTCCTCAACGACGCTTACGGCACCGGCCTGCAGGCCAACATCACCGAGACCGTCGAAGGAGCCGGCGGCCAGGTCGTCGCCGCCGAACTGTTCAATGAAGGTGACTCCCAGTTCAGCAGCCAGGTCGATGCGGTGGTCGCGGCCAAGCCCGACGCCATCGTCATCATCACCTTCGACCAGGCCAAGAGCATCGTCCCGCTGCTCACCGGCAAGGGCATCGACCCCTCGAGCATGTTCATGGTCGACGGCAACACCACCGACTACAGCGAGGACCTGGAGCCGGGCACCCTCGAGGGCGCCCAGGGCACCATCCCCGGTCCGTTCACCGGAGATGAATTCCAGACGGCTCTGCTTGAGATCGATCCCAAGCTGACCAGCTGGAGCTACGCCGGTGAAAGCTACGACGCCGTCAACCTGATGTCGCTGGCAGCAGAGGCTGCGGGCAGCACCGAGGGTACCGCCATCGCGGGAGAGCTTGAGGCTGTCTCCAAGGACGGCGAGAAGTGCTTTGACTTCGCCGGCTGCGTGACGCTGCTGCGCGAGGGTGAGGACATCGACTACGACGGTATCTCCGGCCCGGTCTCCTTCGACGAGAACGGCGATCCCACCGAAGCCGCCATCGGCATCTACCAGTACGACGAGAACAACGTGCCGCAGCCGAGCCGTTCCGAGGTTGGCAAGCTCTAACCTCCGGATCTCGGGTCAGCACATCCGCTGCATTGGAAGGCCCCGTCCACCAGGGCGGGGCCTTCCGCCTGTCCGGGCCTTCCGCCTGTGCGGGCCTTCTGAGCACCACTTAACGACAAACGCACCCGATATATCGGGTGCGTTTGTCGTTAAGTGACGCGTGTGTCGTTATCGGGTGCGTTTGTCGGTTTCGTTGTGACGGGGGGAACGGGCGACGGCGTAGGAGCCCCGGCGCAGCGCGGCGGCCCACTCATAGGCCGACGCCGTGGGCAGGGGATTGCGGACCGGGTCGAACCGCAGGTCCTCCTGGCCCTGATCGGGGTTTACGGTGAGCGTGAGGGTTCCAAACGGGATCCAGGGCCCCAGTGGACGGGCATAGGACAACTCCATCGACCAGGGGCGTCCCGCGAGCCTGCGCCGGAAGGCCGTCAGCGTCGCCGGTAGCCGCCCGGAGGGTCCCGTGCTTCGCGCGGCCAGGAGGACCGGCCCGCGTGCTCCCCGGTACGGCATCATGGTGGTCAACGGGGAGCGGGCGATGTTCAGCCGGGGGACCAGCACGAACCGGCCCACCGGGGAACTCCCCGTCGAGGCCAGCAGCACATCGGCCTGCGCGTCGCCGGAGGGGATCCTCACCGCGAGTCCGATGATGTCCGGCAGGGGACCGGGCAGGCCCACCGACCGTGAGAGCCGCGCCTCGACCGGGGTGCTGCCCGCGGTGTCGAGCCATGGGATGCCGCTTGAGGCACCTCCGTCGACGGCGAGGTATCCCGTCAGGCGTACCCCGCGAGGGTGGATGGGGCGGGAAGGCCGGAGCACCTTCAGCACCCGGAACACTCCCATGAACCCCCTGCCGGCCACTCGGGCCGGTGCCGGGCCCCTCGGCTCTGCAACCCTCGGTGCTGTGCCCTTCGGTTTTGCAACCCTCGGTGCCTTGCCCCCCGGTTGCGTGCGCCCTGGTGCCGCGCTCCCGTGACCTGCGTTCATTGCGTCCTTCCCTGTCTGCCGTGGAACCGTCCGAGCCCTGCGGCAGGGACGGTCCCCGGCAGTCTAAAGGCGCGCCAGCAGGGCTTCCATCTCCTTAATTTCGGCCTCCTGCGCTTGCACTATCGACGCGGCGAGGTCTCTGGCACCGGGATCGGCGCCGGCATCCAGCTCCTGTTCCGCCATGTCGATGGCGCCCTTGTGGTGTTCGATCATCCCAGCAAGGAACAGCCGCGACGCCTCGTCGCCCTCGGCGCCCGCGAGCTCCTCAAGCTGTTCACCGCTCATCATCCCGTCTCCGGTGCCCCCGCCGGCAGCGTCCTCCCCGCCGTGTCCGGAACCGTGGCCGGCTCCGCTGCCGCCGTCCGCGCTGGGCTTCCCCCACGCGTCGAGCCAGGTCTTCATCGTTCGGATCTCCGGCGCCTGGGCGGCCTTGATGCGGGTGGCCAGCGCCTTAACCTCCGGGTCGATCCCGGTCTTGGCGAGCATTCGATCGCTCATTTCCACGGCCTGCTCGTGGTGCGGGATCATTCCGGCGGCGAACTCCATGTCGGCGGCGTTGGACAGTCCGGCCGACACTGCAGGGGAGCTGGACGTTGACGGCGGCGCCTGTCCGGCCTCCGGGCCGGCTCCGCAGCCGGCGAGGATCAGGACCAGGGCGAGGCCGCTCAGGGCCGGGTAGCGTTTCATGTTTCTTCTCCTTCGGGTTCTTGAGTGGACCAACACTTCGGGCTCGAGGTGTCAGCGGCGTTCAGCGGGGCGTTGCCGCGAGGCGCCGCGGGTCGAGGTTGAGCCGGCGCAGCAGCTGGGCGTTGAGTGCCACAACGATCGTCGAGACGCTCATCAGCACGGCTCCGGCCGCAGGGGACAACAGCACCCCGGCGAAAGCCAGCACGCCGGCCGCCAGCGGCACCGCGGCCACGTTGTACCCGGCGGCCCAGACGAGGTTCTGGATCATCTTCCGGTAGCTGGCCCGCGACAGGTCGATCATCGACAGCACCGCGCGCGGGTCATTGCCGGCGAGCACCACCCCTGCGGTCTCGATGGCGACGTCGGTCCCTCCGCCGATCGCGATCCCGACCTCCGCACGTGCCAGCGCAGGGGAGTCGTTGACGCCGTCACCGACCATCGCCACGGTCAATCCCCGCGACTGGAGTTCGGCGACCTTCGCGTCCTTGTCCTGCGGGAGGACCTCAGCGAAGACCTCGTCCACACCCAGGTCGCGGGCCACCGCGTCGGCGACCTGCCGGGCGTCACCGGTGATCATCGCGACCTTGACCCCACGGTCCTGCAGCGCCTTCACCGCAGCACGGGACTCGTCCCGCACCCGGTCCTCAAGCGCCAGCGCCCCGATGACGCTGCCGTCGCGGACCACGGAGAGCACCGACGCCCCGCGGGCCGTCCATTGAGCCACCGGCCCGGCAATGCCAGCCGGGATGTCGAGGGAGAGCTCCCGCAGGAGGTTCGGCCCGCCGACGAGGACCTCGGAGCCGGCCACGGTGGCCCGCACGCCGCGTCCGGTCATTGAGGAGAACCCGGTTCCCGCATAGGCGAGCTCCATCGCCCCGGCGTCCCCGGCGGCGGCTTGGGCCACGGCCCGCGCCACAGGATGCTCGCTGTCGGCCTCTGCCGCGCCCGCAAGCGCCAGCAGCCGGGAGTGGCTGATGCCGGGCACGGCGGCCACGCCGGTGACCTCCGGGCGGCCCTCGGTGAGGGTCCCGGTCTTGTCGAAGAGCACGACGTCGATGGTGCGCATCCGCTCCAGCGCCAGCCGGTCCTTGATCAGCACCCCGGCCCGGGCAGCCCGCTCGGTCGACAGCGCGATCACCAGAGGGATAGCCAGGCCCAGGGCATGGGGGCAGGCGATGACCAGCACCGTCACCGTGCGGACGACGGCGTCCTCCGGGCTTCCGAGGGCCAGCCAGGCGAGGAAGGTTACGATGCCGGCGCCCAGGGCGAAGTAGAACAGCAGTGCGGCGGCCCGGTCCGCCAGGGCCTGGGCCCGGGAGGAGGAGGCCTGGGCGTCGGCGACGAGCCGCTGGATGCCCGCCAGTGCCGTGTCACCGCCGACCGCTGTCACCGCCACGCGCACGGCGTTGTCGGTGGCCACGGTGCCCGCCGTCACGGGGTCGCCCTTCCGGCGCAGCACGGTGCGCGATTCACCGGTGATCATCGATTCGTCGAACTCGGCCGCGCCCTCGGTGACCGTGCCGTCGGCGGGCACCCGGGCCCCCGACCGCACCAGGACGACGTCGCCGGGGGCCAGAGATGACACCGGGACGGTTTCGATTCCGTCCGCGGTGACCCGATCGGCCTCGTCGGGCAGCAGGGCCGCGAGGGCGTCGAGGGCGCCGGCGGCTGAGCCGAGGGCGCGCATCTCCATCCAGTGACCCAGGAGCATGATGACGATCAGCAGGGCGAGTTCCCACCAGAAGTCCAGGTCGAACCCGCCAAGGCCGAGGGTGGTGCTCCAGGAGGCGGCGAAGGCCACGGTGATGGCCATGGCGATCAGCAGCATCATCCCGGGCCGCCGCGACCTCAGCTCGCCCCACCCGCCGCGGAGGAAGGGGGTACCGCCGTAGATGAAGATGGCCGTGCCCAGCACCGGGGAGATCAGTGCCGCGCCCGGGAAGGTCGGCAGGCTGTACCCAAGGATCATGGCGAACATTGGGCTGAAGGCGACGACCGGGACGGCGAGGGCGAGGCTGATCCAGAACCTGCTGCGGAACATGGCGGTGCTGTGCCCGGCATGCTGGCCCGAGGCGTGGACCTCGTGGTCTCCGTGACCGGCATGACCGGCATGACCGGTGGGCGCTTCGCCGTGGTGTGCCGCCCCGGGGGTCGACTGTGACCGGGGCCGACCAGGCGGAGAGGCCGGGGACCCGCCGGGGCGCGGGGGAGAGGCTGGCGCCACGGGGGAGTGCTGGTGCGCCCCGGGGGAATGCTGGGTTCGATGCTGCATGGGAGGCTCCTTGACCCGACCAGGTGATGCTGACGTACCGAACATATACCCCTGGGGGGTATGCGTCAAGGGGTAGCCGTGATGGAATCAGCGGCGGTCGGGGGGCTGACCAGCCTCGGGCTTAAACAGCTGCGGGCGGCCCGTTTCCGGTGCCGCCCGCAGTTCTGTACTGAGGAGCTCAGGCCGTGTCGGCCAGGGTGCCCAGGTACAGCTGAATCACCTTGGGGTCCTTCATCAGCTCGCGGCCGGTGCCGGTGTAGGCGTCCTTGCCCTGGTCGAGCACGTAGGCTCGGTCGCAGATCTGCAGGCACCGCCGCGCGTTCTGCTCGACCATGATCACGGAGACGCCGGCCCGGTTGATCTCGTGGACGCGCAGGAACGTCTCGTCCTGCTTGACGGGGGACAGGCCTGCTGACGGCTCATCGAGCAGCAGCACCGCCGGTTCCATCATCAGCGCCCGGCCCATGGCCACCATCTGGCGCTCGCCGCCGGAGAGGGAGCCGGCCCGCTGGGCGCGCCGCTTGCCCAGTTCCGGGAACAGGCCGGTGACGAAGTCGAACCGCTTCTTGAAGTCCTTGGGCCGCTGGTACATGCCCATCTGCAGGTTTTCCTCGATGGTCAGCGTCGAGAAGACGTTATTGTTCTGGGGCACGAAGCCCACGCCCTGGCTGACCAGGCGGTTCGCCTTGAGGCCGGTGAGGTCCTTGCCACGGACCATCACCTGCCCGGAGTGGATTTTCACCAGACCGAACATCGCCTTGAGCAGGGTCGATTTGCCGGCACCGTTGGGCCCGATGATGCCGATCAGTTCGCCCCTGCGGGCCTCGATGCTGCACCCGTTGAGGATGTTGACCCCTGGCAGGTAGCCGGCCACCAGGTCGGTCACCTTCACCACGGAATCGCCGTCGTATTCGCTCATCGCTTTGTCTCCTCAGTGCCTGTCGATCCGGTGCGGGTGGATCCGGGTTCGCTGACCTCGGTGATTGAGTGGCCGAGGATTCCCTCGTCCTCGGTTCCGACGACCGACTCGGAGTCATGGGCGAGCTCCTCCTCGAGGCGCTCGACGCCGGTCGAGTCGCCAAGGTCGACGTCGTGGTGGGCGCCCAGGTACGCGTCGATGACGGCCTGGTCCTTCATCACGATGTCCGGCGGGCCCTCGGCGACAACCTTCCCCTCGGCCATCACCACCACCCAGTCGGCGATGTGGCGGACCATGTGCATGTCGTGCTCGACGAACAGCACCGTCATGCCTTCGGCCTTGAGGTTCTTGATGTGGTCGAGCAGTGACTGGGTCAGGGCCGGGTTCACGCCGGCCATAGGCTCATCGAGCATCACCAGGCGCGGCTTGACCATGAGGGCCCGTGCCATCTCCAGGAGTTTGCGCTGCCCGCCCGAGAGGGAGGCGGCGTAGTCGTCCCGCTTGGTGTCGAGTTTGAACTTCGCGAGCAGCACCTCGGCCTGGGCGGTGATCTCCTTTTCGCGGGCACCCCACAGGTTCTTGAACAGCGCCTTGGCCAGGCTCTCGCCGGGCTGCTTGGTGGCACCGAGCCGCATGTTCTCGATGACCGTGAGCTTGCCCATCACCTTGGTGAGCTGGAAGGTGCGCACCATGCCCATCCGGGCCACCTTGTACGGCGGGACCTTCGCGAGCGGCTTGCCGTCGAACTCCCAGTCCCCGCTGTTCGGGGTGTCGAACCCGGTCAGCAGGTTGAACAGGGTCGTCTTTCCGGCGCCGTTGGGGCCGATCAGGGCCGTGATCTTGTTGCGCGGAATCTCGAGGTACTCGACGTCGACGGCGTTGATGCCGCCGAAGCTGCGGGTGACGTTCTTCGCGACGACAATGGGGTCCCGCTTGCGGCAGCCCGGCCCGGCCTCGCCGGTGGCGATGGGCCGGGAGTCGTTCATGTAGTCCTCGCCCGCGGGGGCCTCGGCGACGGCGGACCCGGCCGCCTGCTCCGACGGCGTGGCACGGTGTGCGCCGCCGCCGGACGGAACGTGGTTGGTGGAATTTTCGCTCATGCGAATGCCAGCTCCTTCTTATTGCCCAGCACGCCCTGCGGTCTAAAGACCATCAGCAGCATCAGGGCGATACCGACGAGGATGTAGCGCAGCTGCCCGGCCTGGACGTTGGTGAGGAAGGTGATGGCACCCGACTCGATCGCACCGTACAGGAGGCCCTGGGTCAGCGACAGGACCACCCAGAACATCATGGCCCCGATCACCGGCCCGAGCACCGTGGCCATGCCTCCGAGCAGCAGGCAGGTGTACAGGAAGAAGGTCAGTTCCGTGGCGTAGTTGGCTGGTTGGACCGCGCCGCGGGGGAGGGTGAACACCATCCCCGCGAGCGAGCCGAGGATGCCTCCGATCACCAGCGCCTGCATCTTGTAGGCGTACACGTTCTTGCCGAGGGCGCGGACGGCGTTCTCGTCCTCCCGGATGCCCTTGAGTACGCGCCCCCAGGGGCTGCGCATGAGCAGCCACACGGTGAGGCACGCGAGGATGACAACCGACCAGCCCACGACGCGGATCCAGAAGTTGCGTTCGTTCATCGCCAGGGGGCCGATGTTGTAGGTGCCCGCCGGGAAGGGGTTGAGCGCGTAGAACCCGCCCTCGAAGGCAGCCAGTCCGTTGGCCGAGCCGGTGACCTCCGTGAGGTCGTTGGTGGTCACCACGTACCGGACGATCTCCGCGGCGGCGATCGTGACGATCGCCAGGTAGTCGGTGCGCAGGCGCAGTGTGGGGATGCCCAGCACGATGGCGAACACCACCGACGCGAGCATGGCCACGAGCACCGCAACCGGCAGGGGGGCGTTGAAGGTCAGCGTGGAGATGGCGAAGCCGTAGGCTCCGACGGCCATGAAGCCCGCCTGGCCGAAGTTCAGCAGACCCGAGTAGCCGAAGTGGACGGCGAGGCCGAGGGCGGCCAGCGCGTAGGCCGCCGTCGTCGGGCTGATGAGTTCGCCGAAGGCGTTGACAAGGATATTTCCGAAATCCATTGGAACCCCTAACCTATGCGCTCGCGGCGGCCGAGGATACCCTGCGGCCGGAAGAGGAGCACGAGAATCATGATGAGCAGAGCGCCGACGTACTTCAGGTCGGCTTCAAGCCAGAGCGTTGAGATTTCGACGAACAGCCCCACGATGATCGACCCGATGAGCGCCCCGAAGACCGTGCCGAGGCCGCCGAGCACGACGCCGGCGAAGATCAGCAGCAGGATCTGCTGGCCCATGTTGTAGGAGACCCCTGGGCGGTAGTAGGCCCACAGGATGCCGCCGAGCGCGGCGAGCATTCCGCCGATCACCCAGACGATCCGGATCACCCGGTCGACGTCGATGCCCGACGCCGCCGCCAGCGCGGGATTGTCGGCCACCGCGCGGGTGCCCTTGCCGATGCGGGTTTTCAGCAGCAGGAACGCCACCAGCAGGATGACGACCAGGCTCACGATGAGCGAGTTCAGGTTGTTCCGCGAGATGGAGACCGCACCGAGGTTGATGATCTCGCCCTGGGAACCGGGAAGCTGGGTGGTTGCCCCGCCGAAGTTGAACTGGATGATGTAGCGCAGAGCCAGCGCCAGGCCGATGCTGACGATCATCATGGGCACGAGCCCGGTGCCGCGGTTCCGCAGCGGCTTCCACAGCCCGGCGTCCTGCACATAGCCGAGCACTCCGCCGCCGATCACCGCGAGGACGATGGCGACCGGCGCGGGGAGGCCGAGCGCGGCGAAGCCGAAGGTCAGGACGGCCCCGAGGGTCACCATCTCGCCGTGGGCGAAGTTGGTCAGGCCCGTGGTGCCGAAGATCAGCGAGAGTCCGACGGCGCTCAGCGCGAGGAGCAGCCCGAAGCTGAAGCCCGCGAGGGCACGTTCGGCGAGGGTGTCCCAGAAGGTTCCGCCCTGGGCGACGATTCCCTCACCGAACAGGAAGAGGGTTGTGGCGTTGGAGGTTCCGGCGAAGGTGACCGTACGCGGGTTTTCCTGGCCCTCGGCGAGGGTGATTCCCTCGGGCAGGGTGTCTTCGTCGACCTCGACCTCATAGGAGCCCTGTTCCGGCACTCCGATGGACCAGAAGCCGTTCTCGCCGGAGGTGGTCTCGCCTTCGAAGCCGTTGCCCGTGGCCGTGATGGTGACGTCGGCGATGGGGCCGTCGACGCCTCGAAGGACGCCGCTGATGCGGTCCTGGAACTCTTCCGCCTGGACAGTTGCAGGTACTGCTGCAGAATTCATCGCCCTTCCGGGCGGCTGGTTGGACGCCTGCGCTGACGGTGCGCTGAGGAGCACGGCGAGAAGGACGCTGAAAAGGGCAGCGAACATCCTCCCGAGCCGAGCAGGCGTCGGTTGGGTTATCAAGATAGGAACCTCCACGGTGGGGGCCGCCTGCCGGACGGGCAGGAGATCATGCGTGTGACTGCTGTCACTCAATGTGGAGCTTATGTTACTCGGGCGCTGTTTCCGTTCCGCACCAATCGGCCCCGGACAGGTAGCGATTGGATAACAACTGCGCGCAACGGAGCGGGGCACGCGGCCCGGGACGGGAACAAAAGCCCACTTATAGCGTTGATATGGGTAGGGTTGGAACACTTACAGCCCCCAATTGGAGGACTACACAAAATGGCAATCGGCGGAAATCCGGTTTTCAACGGAAAGACCTTCCGTTCTGCCGCCCGCGGCACCAGCCCGGCGGCCTACGGCACTACGACCTTCGCGGGTCAGTCGGCTCTGAACCAGCAGCAGCTGGAGCACATGTACAACCGCCCTGCGGCGGGACCGGCCGAGACCGGCCGGATGACCTACGACGACGTCATCGTCAAGACGATCCTCTCGATCGCAGTCGTTCTTGTGGGCGCGGCCATCCCGGTGTTCCTCGTACCGGGGCTCGCACCGGTCCTGATGATCGTCGGCCTGATCGGCGGACTCGTCCTGGGTCTGGTCAACTCCTTCAAGCGCGAACCCGTTCCCGGGCTGATCCTCGCCTACTCGGCGCTCCAGGGCCTGTTCCTCGGCGGGATCACCATGTTCCTCGAGGCGTCCTTCCCCGGCATCGCGTTCCAGGCCCTCCTCGGCACCCTGACGGTGTTCGGTGTGACCCTGGCGCTGTTCAAGAGCGGCAAGGTGCGTGCGACGCCCAAGGCGATGAAGTTCTTTATGATCGCCATGCTGAGCTACCTGGCGTTCTCGCTGATCAACCTGGGCCTCATGGTCTTCGGCCTCAATGACGACCCGTGGGGCCTGCGCAGCGCCGACTTCCTGGGCACCGGCATTCCGTTCGGCGTCATCATCGGTATCTTCGCCATCGGCCTCGCCGCGTTCTCGCTGATCATCGACTTCACCCAGATCGAGGAGGCGGTCCGGAACGGCGCCCCGCAGCGCTACTCCTGGACGGCCGCATTCGGGCTGACGGTCACGCTGATCTGGCTCTACATTGAGTTTCTGCGCCTGATCGCGATCCTGCGCGGCGACGAGTAACACGGCCGCAGCACCGCTCGCCAACTAAAGAACAAAAAAGGAAGGGCCCGCAGCTGGTGCTGCGGGCCCTTCCTTTCGTTTCCGGCCCTGCAGTCCGGTGCGCGTCCGGGCCCGGGCTCAGGCCACCCGGCGGGCCCCGGCGTCGGGCATAACGCCGAAGATCACCGGCTCCTTGAACCCGGCGTCGGCGAAGGCGGCGGTGACCGCCTCGGAGACGGCCCCGGCGTCCTCGGTGTGCACAAGGGCGATCGCAGCGCCGCCGAAGCCGCCGCCGGTCATGCGCGCACCCACCGCGCCGGCCGAGACCGCGGTGTCGACGGCGAGGTCGAGTTCGGGGGAACTGATCTCAAAGTCATCGCGCATCGAAGCGTGGCTCTGGTTCAGCAGCGGCCCCAGGGCGCCCGGGCCCTTGGTGGTCAGCATGGCCACGGCGTCCTCCACCCGGGCGTTTTCGGTCACCACGTGGCGCACCCGCCGGAAAGTTTCCTCGTCGAGGATCCCCGCAGCGTTGCCCAGGTCGGCCACCGAGAGATCGCGCAGGGCGGGCACACCCATCTGCCGGGCGCCCTCCTCGCAGGATGCGCGGCGGGAGGCATAGCCGCCGGTCGAGTGGGAGTGGCTCACCCGGGTGTCCATCACCAGCAGGGTCAGCCCCGCGCCGTTGAGGTCGAGCGGCACAAGCATGGTCTCGAGGCTGCGGCAGTCGAGGAAGACGGCGTGGCCAACCTCGCCCAGCAGCGAGGCCGTCTGGTCCATGATGCCGGTGGGCGCCCCGACCATCTCGTTCTCGGCCAGCCGCCCGATCGAGGCCAGTTGGGAGCGCGAGAGCCCCGCCGAGGCCAGATCATTGGCCGCCGCGGCGACGGCACACTCGAGCGCGGCCGAGGAGGAGAGCCCGGCACCGACGGGCACCGAGGAGTCGACGAGCAGGTCCATGCCGGGGACCGCGTGGCCCGACCGGCCGAGCGCCCAGAGCACGCCCACGGGGTAGGCCGCCCAGCCTTCGACGTCGCCCGCGGCCAGCCCGCTCAGGTCGGCGGTGACGACGTCGCCCTCGCTGAAGGTGGAGGCGACGCGGACGGTGCTGTCGGTGCGGGGCCGGGCGGCGACCATGGTCGAGCGGTCGATGGCGAAGGGAAGAACGAAGCCGTCGTTGTAGTCGGTGTGCTCACCGATCAGGTTCACCCGGCCCGGAGCGGACCAGACGCCGGCTGGCTCGGTGCCGAAGCGGGCGGTGAACGCCGCGGCGAGTTCTGCTGCGGAGAGAGTCATGAGGTTGCCTTTCCTGGGGTTCCCGGCACGGCGTTGCGCAGTCGGTCGGCAACCTGCTCGGGGGTGGTGTCGTTGATGAACGCTCCCATTGCGGCTTCGGAGCCGGCGAGGAACTTCAGCTTGTCCTCCGCACGGCGCGGCGAGGTCAGCTGCAGGTGGAGGTAGCTGGCGGGGCGGATGCGCGCATCCAGTGGCGCCTGCTGCCAGGCGGCGATGTACGGGGTGGGGGTCGAGTAGAGGGCGTCCACCTTGCCGAGCAGGTTCAGGTAGACCTCGGTGAGGTCATCGCGCTCTGCCTGGTTCAGCGCCGCGAGGTCGGGGACCTGGCGGTGCGGCACGAGGTGCACCTCGAGCGGCCAGCGCGCGGCGAACGGGACGAAGGCGCTGAAGTGCTTGCCCTCGAGGATCATCCGCTCCCCGGAGTCCCGCTCCTTCTTCAGGGCGGCACCCATCAGCGTCTCGCGTCCGCCGGAGGCCTCGTAGAAGGCGGTTGCCTGCGCGCCGAGCTGTGCCGCCCGCGGCGGGATGAAGGGGTAGGCGTAGATCTGCCCGTGCGGGTGGAGCAGGGTGACGCCGATTTCGGCGCCGCGGTTCTCGAAGGGGAAGACCTGACGGATGCCTTC
Organism: Arthrobacter zhaoguopingii; assembly: GCF_009828595.1. GTDB lineage: Bacteria > Actinomycetota > Actinomycetes > Actinomycetales > Micrococcaceae > Arthrobacter_D > Arthrobacter_D zhaoguopingii. The sequence goes on along the minus strand of NZ_WPNY01000006.1, from coordinate 6,629 downwards.
CATCGCCGAGAGGGCCTCGGTGCGCTGGGCCCACGCGTCAATGACGGTGCGGGCACGCTCGTGGGAAAGGGAGGCGAAGGAGCCGTCGTGTGCCGGGTCGAAGGCGATGACCTCGCAGCGGCCGAAGGCCGTCGTCGTCGTGCCCCACCCCGGGGTATCCGGCAGCGAGCCGAGCTGCGGGCCGAAGGAGGCGAACCGGTTCTCGAACACCACCACCTCGTAGTCCGGGGCCGGGATCTCCGAGGCGTAGCGCTCGTTCGAGGCGCACAGCGGGCACTGATCGGCCGGGGGGAGGTGCGTGCGGGTCTGGCGGTGCGCGGCCACGGCGACCCACTCGCCGCTGAGCGCATCGTAGCGGGCATCGCCGGTGGCGGTGCCGCGGGGGTCGAGGCCGCGGCGGTCGGCGGTCGCGGCGGGGTCGGCGTGCAGCCGGGCCGAATCCTCCGAGGCGTCGAAGTAGATGAGCTCGCGGCCGTCCGAGAGCGTGGTGGGGGTGATATGCGTCATGTGAGGGCTTTCCTTGCGTCCTTGATGGTCTCGGGGGTGGTGACGAGGGTGTGCCGTGCGAAGCCGGGCTCCGCAGGGAGGGTCTCGGTGATCAGGCATGAGGTTTCCTCGAGGCCCGCGATGCGGGCCAGACTCACGACGCCGAACTTGGTCGAGTCGGCAAGCACCACGAGGTGCCCGCAGCCGTCGGCGAAGGCCCGGTTCGTTTCGGCCTCGGCGAGGTTTGGGGTGGTGATGCCGGCGTCAACGTCGACGCCGTGGACGCCCATGAAGCACAGGTCGACGTTGAGGGTGCGGATGGAGGCCGTGGCCAGCGGGCCCACGAGGGCCTCGGAGGGCGAACGTTCCCCGCCGGTGAGCAGCACGGAAGGCCCGCGGCCGCCGGCGGTGAGCCGGTGGAGCCGGTCGGCGGCAGGCAGGGAGTTGGTGACGACGGTGAGCCCCTCGATCTGCGCCAGGTGGTCGACGAGCTGGACGGTCGTGGTCCCGCCGGTCACCGAGATGGTCATGCCCGGGAGCACCAGCTGGGCCGCCGCCCGGGCGATCGCCCGTTTCTGGGCCGCCTGGCGGCGCGCATTGGCGGGAAAGCCCGGCTCGGCCGCCGCCAGCACTCCGGCCCGCGCCGCGCCGCCGTGGATGCGGTGGACCGAGCCGGCAGCCTGGAGGGCGTCGATATCGCGCCGCACGGTCATCTCGGAGACCCCGAGTTTGCCGGCGAGTTCGGTGACGCGCACCACCGGGCGCCCGTCGAGGGCGGCAAGGATGGCGGCGTGCCGTTCGGCAGCGAGCATCGCACCTCCCGGGCAGCGGTGGGGGAAAACAGGTGCCGGAACCGCTCCGGCTCCGGATCGAGAGCACGTGTAACAAAATCGAACAGAATCAAACATATCCGAAAGCGGCTGCCGGGGAAAGCGCACCCTCCGGCGCGGCTGTTCGGCCGGGCGCGCTTACCCCGGCGGCGGTAGCATCGGAGCATGGATACTCCGCGGCCGGCCTCCGGCACGAACTACCTCCTGACCTCTGGCAGCTCCACGGCGGTGATCGCATCCCTCGCGGCGGCCCTCCGCTCGTACACCGTGGACGGGGTGCAGCTGACCGAGACCTGGGGCGATAACTCAATTCCCGCGGGCGGCGCGGGGATCCTCCTCGCGCCCTGGGCCAACCGTGTCGACCGCGGCGTGTGGGAGCTCGACGGCGCCGAGCAGCGCCTCGACATCACCGAGCCGTCCAAGGGCAATGCCAGCCACGGACTGCTGCGCAACACCGGCTACTACGCCCAGTCGGTGGCCGAGGACGCCGTCGTCCTGGCCGCCGAGATCTTCCCCCAGCACGGCTACCCGTTCCACCTGACGCACACCGCGTCCTACGAGCTCAACGGCGGGGGCCTGCAGGTCACCCAATCGCTGACCAACCACTCCGACGCCCGGGCACCATTCGGCCTCGGCGCCCACCCCTACCTCAAGATCTCCGGGGTGCCCACCGAGGACCTGACGCTCACAGTGAACGCCGACACCGTGTTCGACACCGACGAACGCTCCATTCCGGTGGCCCGCGTGTCGGTCTCCGGCGACCGGGACCTGCGCGGCGGGAAGCGGGTCGGTGACATCGAGTTCGATTCGGCCTTCACCGGGCTCACCACCGTCGACGGACGCTTCGAGCACACCCTCACCGCGCCGGACGGCCGGTCGGTGACCCTCTGGGCCGACCCGGAGTTCGAGTTCGTGCACGTGTTCATCAGCAGGACCTACCCTGGCGTTGACCGCGCGGTCGCCGTCGAACCGATGACGGCACCGGCCAACGCCTTCAACTCGGGCCACGGCCTGAGGTGGCTCGAGCCCGGGGCCACCTTCGCCGCCCAGTGGGGAATCCGCCCGCGTCTCGGATAACTCCCGGCGCAGGCTTGTGTGGAAAGATTGGCTTATGCAGCGACTCTCCGGAGGTTTCCCCAAGCGGGCCCCCCAGCGCGCCGTTCCCGCCGCCGCCACCCCGGGCGCCGCTGACGGCGCGGCTGCATCACCCACCACCGCCCCCAACGGGGCGGGCGACCCCGCCGGAAGGTCCTCCCGCGCACCCAGCGGAACTGACGGCGGAGCTCCTGCATGGCGCGGACGCACCTCGCCCCAGGACGATGTTCCCTACGCCCTGAGGGTCGGCGCCGCCTGGTCCTGGCGCGTTGGCATTGTCCTGGTCGTCTCCGGCGTCCTGATCTGGCTGCTCAGCCACATCTCGCTGATCGTCATTCCGCTGATGATTGCGGGCCTGCTCGCCTCGCTGCTGCTGCCGCTCACCACCTTCCTGATTCGCCACAAGGTGCCCACCGGGCTGGCGGTCACCCTGACGGTCCTCGGGCTGGTCGTCCTCGTCGTCGGAGCACTCTCACTCGTCGGCCGGCAGCTGGCGCTGGGGTTCTCCAGCCTGTGGGGGGAGACCCGTGCGGGCATCGAGCAGATCCTCGCCGGACTGTCCGACGGGCCGCTGAACATCACCACGGATCAGGTGGTCGGTTTCCTGCAGGAGGCAGGGGACGCCATCCAGAACAATGGTGGAACCATCGTCAGCGGGGCGCTGTCCTTCGGGTCGAGCGCCGGGCACTTCGCTGCGGGTTCGCTGCTGACCCTGTTCGCCCTGTTTTTCTTCCTGCTCGACGGTGGACGGATCTGGCGCTTCATCGTCGGTCTGGCGCCGCTGCGCGCGCGGGCGGCGATTGACGGCGCGGGCCGGCGGGGCTGGACCTCGATGGGCAGCTACGTCCGGGTCCAGCTACTCGTGGCCTTCGTTGACGCAGCCTGTATCGGTGCCGGTGCGGCCATCATCAACGTACCGCTGGCCCTCCCGCTGGCGGTGCTGGTGTTCATCGGCTCCTTCATTCCCATCGTCGGAGCCCTCGCCACCGGTATCGTCGCCGTGCTGCTGGCCCTGGTGGCCAACGGCTGGGTCAACGCCCTGATCATGCTCGCGATCGTGCTCATCGTCCAGCAGCTCGAGGGAAACTTCCTGCAGCCGATGATCATGGGCCCGGCGGTCGCCCTGCACCCCCTCGCGGTGGTGCTCGCGGTGACCGGCGGGACCCTTGTCGCGGGAATTCCGGGCGCCCTGTTCTCCGTGCCGCTGCTCGCCGTGCTGAACACCTCCGTGAAATACATTGCGCGGCGGGCCTGGGAGACCGACCCTGCCCTGCGCGGGCCGCACCCGGCCCCGGAGCCGCTGCCGCTTCCCGAATCCCGAAAAGGAATACCCCTGTGACAGAGCAGACCGCCCTCGGCGCCGCGTCCACCCACACCCTCGAAGAAATGTCCCGGCTTCCGGTCACCCTCGGGGACATCGAGGCCGCCCAGGAGCTGCTGGCCGGCGTCATTGCGCGGACCCCCATCGAGGAGTCCCGGGCGCTGGGCCGGCTCATCGGTGCCAACGTCTGGCTCAAGTGCGAAAACCTCCAGCGGGCCGGCTCCTTCAAGGTGCGCGGGGCCTACACCCGGATGGCCAAGCTCACCCCGGCCGAACGGGCCCGCGGCGTGGTTGCGGCCTCCGCCGGCAACCACGCCCAGGGCGTGGCCGTGGCGGCCAGCCGGCTGGGCATTCAGGCCCGGATCTTCATGCCGCTGGGCGTGGCGCTGCCCAAGCTCGCCGCCACCCGCGGACACGGCGCGGAGGTGGTCCTCCACGGACACAACGTGGACGAGGCCCTCACCGAAGCCAAGCGCTACGCCGACGAGACCGGCGCGGTCTTCGTCCACCCCTTCGACAATGTCGACGTCGTCGCCGGGCAGGGCACGATCGGCCTTGAAATCCTCGAGCAGTGCCCCCAGGTCGACACCATCCTGATGGGCGTCGGCGGCGGGGGGCTCCTGGCCGGGGTCGCGGTGGCGGTCAAGGCCCGGGCGCGCGAACTCGGCCGGAACATCCGCATCATCGGCGTGCAGGCCGAAAACGCCGCAGCCTACCCGCCTTCGCTCGCCGCCGACGCGCTGGTGCCCTTGACGAAGGTCTCGACCATCGCCGACGGCATCGCCGTGGGCAGGCCGGGGCAGCTGCCGTTCTCCATCATCCGCGAACTCGTCGACGACGTCGTCACCGTCAGCGAGGACTCCCTCGCGCGGGCCCTGATCTTTTTGCTCGAACGCACCAAGATGGTGGTCGAACCGGCCGGCGCCGTCGGGGTCGCCGCACTGCTCGACGGCAAGCTCACGGAGAACGGCGCCCTGCCGGGCAACACCGCCGTCGTGCTCTCCGGGGGCAACATCGACCCCATGCTCATGCTCAAGGTGATCCAGCGCGGCCTCGCCGCCGCCGGCCGCTACCTGGTGGTCCGCATGCTGCTCGATGACCGGCCCGGCTCGCTGGCGACCATCTCGCGGATCATCGCCGAATCCGATGCGAACGTCACCGGCGTCGACCACACCCGGGTGGGCGGCTCGATCAGCATGGGCGACGTCGCCATCACCATCAATATGGAGACCAAGGGCGATGAGCACTGTGAACAGGTCCTGAGCAACCTGCGGGCCGAAGGTTTCCAGCCCGTCGTCATCCAGGGCTGAGATGCTGGCCCGGCGCGCGAAGCTCGGTCTCACCACCGTCCTGGCCTTTGCCGCGGTGCTGTGGGCGCTGTACCTCATCGACACGTTCTCCGGGCGGGGGCTGACCTCGGTCCTCGCCATTGAACCGCGCCGGGTCCGCGGGCTCGATGGAATCCTGTTCGCGCCGCTGCTCCACGGCGGCGTCGGGCACCTGCTGAGCAACACGCTGCCGCTGGTGGTGCTCGGGTTCCTCGCGTTCCTTGAGGGGATCCGGCGGTTCGCCGTGGCCCTGGGTACGAGCTGGCTGGCCAGCGGGCTCGGCGTCTGGCTCACCGGCGGTGGGCTGACCATCGGCGCCTCGGGGGTGGTGTTCGGTCTGTTCACCTACCTTGTGGCCCGCGGCTTCTACAACCGGAACTGGAGGCAGATCCTCCTGGCGGTGCTGCTGTTCCTGATGTACGGGTCGATCCTGTGGGGGGTCCTGCCGGTGGTCGGCTCAAACGTGTCCTGGCAGGCGCACCTGTTCGGTGCCCTCGGCGGGATCCTCGCGGCGTTCCTGCTGCGGAAGCGGCCCGTCCCTCCCGGAGCGGGCCGCATCCTGCTTCGGTGAATCGGTGCCGGCCTGAGGGTCGGCTCAGCCCGCGTAGGGCTTGGCGGAGAGAATCTCCACCGTGATGTTCCGGCCGTTCGGGGCGGTGTAGGAGACGGAGTCGCCGGCCTTCTTGCCCTGGATGGCTGCGCCCAGGGGTGAGCGCTCGCTGTAGACGTCGATGTCGGTGTCGCCGGCGACCTCACGGCTGCCCAGCAGGAAGGACTCGACGTCGCCGGCGATCTTCGCCTCGACCATCATGCCCGGCTCGACAACACCATCGTCTGCTGGTGCCTGGCCGACCTGGGCATTCTCGAGAAGCTGGGTGAGCTGGCGGATGCGCGCCTCGGCCTTGCCCTGCTCCTCCTTGGCGGCGTGGTAGCCGCCGTTCTCCTTGAGGTCGCCCTCGGAGCGGGCCTGTTCAATTCGTGCAACGATCTCTGTACGCCCGGGCCCGGAGAGGTGTTCCAGTTCGGCCTTGAGGCGCGTGTAGGACTCCTGCGTGAGCCAGGCAACGGGTGCGCTGTTAGTGGACACGGGGCATCTCCTTAGGTACGTCCGGACCCGCGGATGCGGGCCGGCTCTTGATGTTCTGCCGCGGGCCGGCACCGAAAGGCCGACCACAAGCAAGAACCCCGCCGTCTGGGTGACCGCGGGGGTCTCCGTCGGGGCGGGGTGGGTATGTGTCCAGTCTAGTCAGCACTCGCAGATAACCCAAGTAAAAACCCAGCGTCCTTCTTTTAGCAGCAGCCCTTGCGCTGCTGCGGCATCTTTCGGGAGCGGTTTCCCCGTCGAATGTGCGGCTCACCACGCTCCGGGACCGGCAAAGGGTGGTGATCTGCGGTTTCGGTGGGGGTCCTCCCGGCGAGTGCGCAGCTGACCAAGCTCTGGGGGCGGCTGTCTCAGGTTGTTAGCGCAACACCGGTGATCAGTTCGTTGAGTTTGTCATAGGGTTTGCGCCAGTGGAGGGTTTGTCGGGGGCGGATGTTGAGTAGCGTTTGGACGTCGGCGAGTTCAGC
>NZ_WPNY01000005.1 GCF_009828595.1 Arthrobacter zhaoguopingii | reverse complement strand
CGGTTACCAGCTTTGTGGGAGGGGGCGGCCTTCTTCGTAGCCGGCGGCGGACTGGATGCCGACCAGGGCGCGGTCGGAGAATTCGGCCAGGGTGCGGGCTCCGGCGTAGGTCATGGAGCTGCGCACGCCGGCGGTGATCATGTCCAGCAGGTCCTCCACGCCGGGACGGGCGGGGTCCAGGTACATTTTGGAGGTGGAGATGCCTTCTTCGAAGAGTCCCTTCCGGGCCCGGGCGAAGACGTCCTCGGCCTGGGTGCGGTGCTGCACCGCCCTCGCGGAGGCCATGCCGAAGCTTTCCTTGTAGCGGCGGCCGTCGCTGTCGGTGTGCAGGTCCCCGGGGCTCTCGTAGGTCCCGGCGAACCAGGACCCGATCATGACCTGGCTGGCCCCGGCGGCCAGGGCCAGGGCCACATCGCGGGGGTAGCGGACCCCGCCGTCGGCCCACACGTGCGCGCCGAGCTCCCGGGCCGCCGTGGCGGCCTCGTGCACGGCGGAGAACTGGGGCCGGCCCACGGCGGTCATCATCCGGGTGGTGCACATCGCCCCGGGCCCGACCCCGACCTTCACAATGTCCGCCCCGGCCGCGACCAGGTCCCGGACCCCGTCGGCGCTGACCACGTTCCCGGCCACGACGGGCACCTGCGGGTCCAGGGAGCGCACGATCTTGAGGGCATCGAGCATCTTGCGCTGGTGCCCGTGGGCGGTGTCCACCACCAGGGTGTCCACCCCGGCCGCGAGCAGGGCCGCCGCCTTGGCCTCGACGTCCCCGTTGATCCCCACCGCCGCGGCCACCCGCAGCGAACCGCGGGCGTCCAGGGCCGGGGTGTAGATGGTCGAGCGCAGCGCCCCGGCCCGGGTGATGACCCCCTGCAGGATCCCGTCCCGGACCACCGGGGCCAGCGGGGCGCCGCTGGCCTCCAGCTCCGCGAAGACCCCCTGCAGCCCCTGAACCGGGTCCGCCTCGAACCGGGCCGCGTCCACCGGGGCCGGGCCGGTGCGCAGCACCGAGGCCAGGGACGCGAAACGGTCCACGCCCTCGCAGTCCGCGGCCCGCACCACCCCCACATACCGGTCCTCCCCGTCCACGACCACCACCGCCCCGTGGGCGCGCTTGTGGATCAGGTGCAGCGCATCGATCACCGTGTTGGACGGGCGCAGCCGCAGCGGAGTCTCGAACACCGGATGGCGGGCCTTGACCCAGCCGGTGACCTCGGTAATCACCTCCACCGGCACGTCCTGGGGCAGCACCGCCAGCCCGCCGCGCCGGGCCAGAGTCTCCACCATCCGCCGCCCGGTCACCGCGGTCATATTCGACACCACCAAAGGAATCGTCGAACCGGTCCCATCAGCGGCGGAGAGATCCACGTCAAAACGCGAAACCACCTCCGAGGCCGAGGGCACCAAAAACACATCAGCATAGGTCAGGTCGGTGGACGGATCATTGATGAATCGCATTATTTCTCCCGCAATCGAGTACCTACCGAGTTTAGTCGCCCGTGCGGACGCCACCGATTCGACCGCCGGTCAGTGATTCGCCTGTTCCTCGTTCGTGTTACTAGACTGGAAGAAGGTCTAACCACCGTCCAGGACGTCCGCACAGACGGACTTTCCCGCGCTCAGGGCTACTTACGGAAGAGGCGTATACCAAGTGCCAGAACAAACCAGCCACCGTCTACCTGAAGAGTTCGGCGGAAATGAGTGGCTTGTTGACGAACTGTACGAACAGTTTCAGAAAGACCGGAACTCGGTCGACCCGAAGTGGTGGGATCTCTTCGACTCCTTCGATGCGGAAAATCAGCCGAAAGAGAACGGCCAGGGCAATGGCGCCGCTGCCGGTGAAACCAAGGCACCCGCCGCAGCCGCGGCGCCTGCCACCAGCGAAGCGCCGGTCGTGAAGACCGAAGCCGCCGCACCCAAGGCCTCGGGCGAATCGCCCGCCTCGACACAGGAGTCGGGAAAGCCGCCCGTGGCAAAGGAGCCGGCGAAGGAGCCGGCCCCGAAGCCCGCAGCGGAGAAGAAGCCCGAACCCGCCAAGCCAGCCGGCCCGCCCATCCCGGCCCAGCTGCCGGAGACAGCGCGAAACACCCAGATGGACGAGGACACGGTCAGTGTCCTGCGTGGACCGGCGAAAGCCATCGCGACGAACATGGACGCGAGCCTGTCGGTTCCCACCGCCACGAGCGTGCGCACCATCCCGGCGAAGCTTCTGATTGACAACCGCGTCGTGATCAACAACCACCTCGCCCGCGCCCGTGGCGGAAAGGTGTCGTTCACCCACATCATCGGCTACGCCATCGTGCGCGCCCTGGCCCAGTTCCCCTCCCAAAACGTCTACTACGACATCATCGACGGCAAGCCCTCGGCGGTGCAGCCGGCGCACGTGAACTTCGGCCTCGCGATCGACATGCCCAAGCCCGACGGCACGCGGCTGCTTGTGGTGCCGAACATCAAGAAGGCCGAGAACATGAACTTTTCGGAGTTCTGGCGCGCCTACGAAGACCTCGTGAAGAAGGCCCGCGGCGGCAAGCTCGGCGCCGACGACTACTCCGGAACCACCGTGTCGCTCACCAACCCCGGCGGCATCGGCACCGTCCACTCGGTGCCCCGCCTCTCAAAGGGCCAGGCATGCATCATCGGTGCCGGCGCGCTCGAGTACCCGGCCGCGTTCCAGGGCGCCAGCGAGAAGACGCTGGCCCAGCATGCGATCTCCAAGACCATCACGCTGACCTCCACCTACGACCACCGGGTCATCCAGGGTGCCGGCAGCGGCGAGTTCCTGCGCATCATCCACCAGCTCCTGCTGGGCGAGCAGGGCTTCTACGACGAGATCTTCGAATCCCTGCGCATCCCGTACGAGCCGGTGCGCTGGAGCGCCGACATCCAGGTCGACCCAATGGACGAGATCAACAAGGTCGCCCGGATCCAGCAGCTCATCCACGCCTACCGGGTGCGCGGCCACCTCATGGCCGACACCAACCCGCTGGAATACGTCCAGCGCAAGCACGCGGACCTCGATGTGCGCACCCACGGACTGACCCTGTGGGACCTCGACCGCGAATGGCCGACGGGCGGCTTCGGCGGCAAGCCGATGCTCAAGTTCCGCGACATGCTCGGAGTGCTGCGCGACGCCTACTGCCGCACCACGGGCATCGAGTACATGCACATCCAGGACCCGGAAGAGCGCCAGTGGTTCCAGGACGAGCTTGAACACCCCTACTCCAAGCCGAGCCGCGAGGAACAGCTGCGCATCCTGCACAAGCTGAACTCCGCCGAGGCCTTCGAGACCTTCCTGCAGACCAAGTTCGTCGGCCAGAAGCGCTTCTCGCTCGAGGGCGGTGAATCCCTCATCCCACTGCTGGACGCCATCATCTCCGGTGCCGCCGACGACGGGCTCGACGAGGTGGCCGTCGGCATGGCCCACCGCGGCCGGCTGAACGTGCTGACGAACATCGCCGGCAAGACCTACGCCCAGGTGTTCCGCGAGTTCGAAGGAACCCAGGACCCGCGTTCGGTCCAGGGCTCCGGGGACGTGAAGTACCACCTTGGCACCGAGGGGACCTTCACCTCCGACGCCGGCAACACCACCCGGGTCTATCTTGCGGCGAACCCCTCGCACCTTGAGGCGGTCGACCCGGTGCTCGAGGGCATCGTGCGGGCCAAGCAGGACCGCCTCGACCAGGGCGGGGCGTTCCCCGTGCTGCCGATTCTGATCCACGGCGACGCGGCCTTCGCCGGCCAGGGCGTTGTGGCGGAGACGCTGAACCTTTCGCAGCTGCGCGGCTACCGCACCGGCGGCACCATCCACGTCATCGTGAACAACCAGGTCGGCTTCACCACCTCCCCGACGTCGTCGCGGTCCTCGGTGTACTCCACCGACGTCGCCAAGATGGTCCAGGCGCCGATCTTCCACGTCAACGGCGACGACCCCGAGGCCGTGGTGCGGGTGGCGCAGCTCGCCTACCAGTTCCGCCAGCGGTTCAACAAGGACGTCGTCATCGACATGGTCTGCTACCGCCGCCGCGGACACAACGAGGGCGACGACCCGTCGATGACCCAGCCGATGATGTACAACCTGATCGAGGCCAAGCGTTCGGTCCGCAAGCTCTACACCGAGGCACTCATCGGCCGCGGCGACATCACCGAGGAAGAGGCCGAGCAGGCGCTGCGCGACTACCAGGAACGCCTCGAGCGGGTGTTCGCCGAGACCCACGCCGCCCAGACCTCCCCGATGCCGCTGGTCTCCGAGGATCCCGCAGCGGTCTCGAACCTCGAGCGCCCCTCCGCCCAGCAGACCGACGGCGAGGAGACCGGGCCTCAGCCCACCGCCATCTCGGCCGAGGTCCTCGCCGCCATCGGCAAGGCCCACACCAACGTGCCGGAGGGCTTCACCGTCCACCCCAAGCTCAAGGCGCTCCTGGAGCGCCGCGAGCAGATGTCCCGCGAAGGCGGCATCGACTGGGGCTTTGGCGAAATGGCCGCCCTCGGCTCGCTGCTGATGGAGGGCATCCCCGTCCGCCTCGCCGGGCAGGACACCCGCCGCGGCACCTTCGTGCAGCGCCACGCGGTGTTCCACGACCGCGCCAACGGCACCGAGTGGCTGCCGCTGGAGCGGCTCAGCGAAGACCAGGCGAAGCTGTGGATCTACGATTCCCTGCTTTCGGAATACGCCGCCATGGGCTTCGAATACGGCTACTCGGTGGAGCGGCCGGACGCGCTGGTGATCTGGGAGGCGCAGTTCGGTGACTTCGTCAACGGCGCGCAGACGATCATCGACGAGTTCATCAGCTCCGCCGAGCAGAAGTGGGGCCAGCGCTCCTCGCTCGTGCTCATGCTGCCGCACGGCTACGAGGGACAGGGCCCGGACCACTCCTCGGCACGGATCGAACGGTTCCTCCAGATGTGCGCCGAGGAGAACATGTTCGTGGCCAACCCGAGCAGCGCGGCCTCGCACTTCCACCTGCTGCGTCAGCACGCCTACCGCCGGCCGCGCAAGCCGCTGATCATCTTCACGCCCAAGCAGCTGCTGCGCCTGAAGGCGGCGGCGAGCTCGGTCGAGGACTTCACCTCCGGCAGCTTCCAGCCGGTCATCCCCGACACCCTCGAGACTCCGGGTACCGAGGTCGAGCGGGTCATCCTGGTTTCCGGCCGGCTCTACTACGACCTGCTGTCGGCCCGGCAGAAGGCCGACGATAAGAAGACCGCCATCGTGCGCGTCGAGCAGCTGTACCCGCTGCCGCTCGACGAGATCAAGGAGGCGCTGGCGGCCTACCCCAACGCCGACGTCGTCTGGGCGCAGGACGAACCGGCCAACCAGGGTCCGTGGCCGTTCATCGGACTGAACCTGCCCCAGCACATCGAGGGCGGCATCGAGCTCGCCTCGCGGCCGGCCTCGGCTGCGACCGCTACGGGCTCCGCCAAGCACCACGCGGTGGAGCAGGAAATCCTCGTGCGCAAGGCTTTCGGAAGAAAGTAACGGGCCGATCAGTATGATGTTGGGTGGGGACCTGTGCCCCACCCAACGCATTTAAGGCATTACTCCAGTTCCGCACGGCGCAAATCCGTGCGTGCACCGACACCAATCAGTAACCGAGGGATCCAGTGGAACAACGCAGAATCCGGCTAGCCGCAGTGGGCGACGAACTTCTCGCAGGACTCGGAGATCCGCGCGCGCTGGGCTGGCTTGGACGCGTCATGGCCCGCACCGCTCCCGACGGCGTGCAGGTCGAGGCCTATCCCCTGGCCGCTCCCCGTGAAGGCACCGAGTCCCTGGCCAACCGGTGGCTGCAGGAGACCGGGCGCAGGTTCGACGACGGGTTCGAGAACCGCCTCGTCATCGGCCTCTCCGACCGGGACCTCGATCTCGACCTCTCCACGGCCCGCAGCCGGCTTAACCTCGCGAACATTCTCGACGGCGCCGCCCAGATGAGCGTCAAGGTCCTCGTCGTCGGGCCTCCCCCGGGCCTCGACCCCGAGCGCAACCGCCGGCTGGGGGAACTCTCGGCGGCCTTCGCCGACGTCACCACCCGCCGCAAGCACGTCTACATCGACACTTTCACCCCGCTGGTGGCCCATGAGCAGTGGCGCAATGACCTCGCGGCGAACGGTGGAACTCCCGGCCAGGCCGGCTATGGGCTGATGGCCTGGCTGGTGCTCCACCGGGGCTGGTTCCAGTGGCTTGAGATTCCGGCCTCCTAGCGGGCCCACCCCGCCGAAACAGCAGAAAACCACCCTTTTCCACCGCGAAAGGGTGGTTTTCTGCTGTTTCGGCGTAGTGAAGGCTGTGGCACAGCGCTGTTGAAAATGTGAAACCAAATCTCTCCATGTGTCCGGAAGATAACGAATCAGTTATCACTTATTTACTGGGTGTCCGAGGCAACAAACCTTGGTTATGCTGACGGAAGTGTGATCGCTGTCACTGGAGCTATCCACTTGAACGGGACTGACCAACCGGTCCCGTGCGCCTCTAGCACAGTAAGGATGACGAATGCGTAATAAGCGCACAGCCACTCTCGCGGCTCTTTCCATTGGGGTGCTTCTGCTCAGCGCCTGCGGATCGGCCGGCGGGACGGCGCAGCAGCCCTCCGAGGCTGCAGAGGAAGACCTCGCCACGACCATCAATGTGGCCATCAGTCAGACCCCGGACGCCTACAACAGCTACACCGCCAACGCCAACAGCGTCTACAACACCTATGTGAACAACGTTGTCCACAGTACGTTTGTCGCCTTCAACGCCGACGGCGAGCTGGAGCGCAACGAAGATTTCGGCACCTTCGAAAAGACAAGCGACGACCCGCTGACCGTCAAGTACACCATCAATGAGGATGCCGTGTGGTCCGACGGGACGCCGATCGACTTCGACGACGTCCTCCTGCAGTGGGCCGCCGCCTCCGGCAAGCACCCGAGCGGCGAGAAGGACCCCGACACGGGAGCCGAGACCGACCTGTTCCAGGCCGCCTCGACCAATGGCTTCGCCCAGGTCGAGCTCCCCGAGGGCGAGGCCGGCGACAAGGAGTTCGAGTTCGTCTACTCCGAGCCCTACGCCGACTGGGAATCGCTCCTCTCCGAACCCATGATGCCGGCCCACATCGCGGCGGAGCAGGGCGGAATGTCCCCCGAGGGTGACGGCGCCGAACTGATCGAAGCGATCAAGGGCACCGACATCGAGGCGCTCAAGCCCGTCGCCGAGTTCTGGAACACCGGCTGGAACTACGAAGCCGACCTTCCCAGCCTCCCCGACGAGGCACTGATCCCCTCCTCCGGCCCCTACAAGCTGGACAACGCGGTCAACGGCACGCTGACCCTGGTCAAGAACGAGGAGTACTGGGGCGAGGAGCGCGCAGCCAAGACCGAGACCCTCGTCTACAAGACGGTCGTCGACGAAGAAGCCGTCCAGGCCCTGGAGAACGGCGACGTCGACGTCATCGATCCCTCGAGCCCGACGGTCGACACCAAGTCGGCGCTTGAGCAGATCGGTGAGACCGTCACCGTCGAGACCGGTGAAACCCTCACCTTCTCCCACGTTGACCTCGCCCAGCGGCCCGGCGACGTGTTCGAGGACCTCGAGGTGCGCCAGGCCTTCGCGAAGTGCATGCCGCGCGCGGACATGGTCGAGAAGTTCGTCACGCCCATCGAGCCCGAGGGCAAGGTGATGGACCTGCGCGAGTACCAGCCGGCCCAGCCCGACTACGACACGGTGCTTGAGGGCGCCCCCGCGGCCACCGAGAACGCCGAGCTCGACATCGAGGGCGCCAAGGCCCTGCTCGCCGACGCCGGCAAGACCGAGCCGGTCAAGGTGAGCCTGATGTACGCGTCCACCAGCCAGCTGCGCGCCGACATGGTTGCCCTCATCAAGGCCTCCTGCGACAAGGCCGGCTTTGAGATCATCCCCCAGCCCGAGGAGGAGTGGGCCGCAATGCTCGCCCAGCCCGGCTCCTGGGACGCGGTGCTCTTCGGCTGGGCCGGATCCGGCCTCGTGGCCTCCGCCGAGTCGATCTACGTCTCCGACGGCGAGCAGAACTTCGGCGGCTACAAGGACGAGAAGGTCGACAGCATCTGGAAGGAAATCGTCACGAACACCGACCCCGAAAAGGTCGTCGAGATGAAGACCGAACTGGAGCAGCGGCTTGCCGAAACCCAGTACAACGTGGTGCTCTACGCCAACCCGGGCATCAACGCCTGGAACTCCAAGGTCGAGGGCGTCGAGCCCAACCCGACGCAGACGGGCCTGACCTGGAACGCCTACGAGTGGACGAAGAAGAAGTAACCCGCTGACGCGGGGCTGTGCAGAAGGGCGGGCAGATCCTTGGGTCTGCCCGCCCTTCTGACAGCACCCGGCTCATCTGCAGACCGTCCCTAGGAGCCCCCCAGTGTTGTTTTTCATTGCCAAACGTTTACTCATCTCCTTTTTCATCATGGCGGCGGCCACGACGCTCATGTTCTTCCTCGTCATCTCGTCGGGCGATCCCCTCGGGGACCTTGGTGAAGCCTCGGGCTCGTCGAAGAAGGCGACGATCGCCGCTCGCACCGAGGCGATGAACCTCGACCAGCCACCGCTCATGCGCTACTTCCTGTGGCTCCAGGACCTGGGCCACTGCCTCGTCCCGGGCGGCGTCGACTGCACCCTCGGCTCCGATCGGGCCGGAAACGCCGTCCTCCCCCAGCTCGAAAGCGCCATCGGCTCGACCTTCCGCCTCGTCCTGGTGGCCACGGTGATCGCCCTGGTCCTCGGGGTGGTCGTGGGCATCGTCACGGCGATCCGCCAGTACACGACGTTCGACTACTCAATCACTTTCATCTCCTTCGTCCTGTTTTCGCTGCCGCTGTTCTGGCTTTCGACCCTGCTCAAGCAGTACCTGGCGATCGACCTCAATACGTGGCTTGCCAATCCGCAGTTCCCCTACCTGACCATCCTGCTCGTCGGGGTGGTCGCCGGCGTCATCTGGGCCGTCGTCGTCGGTGGCGATAGGAAGCGCAGGCTCGCCGTCTTCGGCATCGCCGCCGCGGCGACCGCAGTCGCGCTGTGGCTGCTGCTGGTGACCGGCTGGTTCGTCACTCCGGGCCTGGGGCCGGTCGGCATGCTGATCTCGGCCGGGGCCGTGGCCCTGCTCTGGACCGCCCTGCTTGCCGGGTTCCGGCGCCGCCGGATCCTCTACGCCGCACTGACGGCCGCCGCGGTGGGCTATGCCGGATACCTCCTCTCCATCCCGCTGCTGGCCGACCCCAACTGGCTCACCGTCCTTGCGCTCCTCGGGCTGACGGTGGCGGTGGCTTACGCCGCCGGCGGGTTCGTCGGCGGCCCCTACCGGGCGCGCGCGGCGCGGATCTCCGCGGTGATCGCCTTCAGCATCGGACTGCTGATCTTCCTCGACCGGTTGCTGCAGGCCTACCCCGAACTCTCGGCGCGGGCCGGCGGGCGGCCCATCCCCACCACCGGCTCCGAGTCCCCGAACCTCTCCGGAGGCTTCTGGCAGACCAACCTCGATTACGCGCTGCACCTGATCCTGCCCACCATCGCCATCACCCTGATCTCCTTCGCCACCTACACGCGGTACACGCGGGCGAGCCAGCTCGATGTGATGAACCAGGACTACATCCGGACGGCGCGGGCCAAGGGGCTCAGCGAGCGGACGGTGCTGGTGAAGCACGCCTTCCGGAACGCGATGATCCCGATCACCACGCTGATGGCGTTCGACTTCGCCGGCGTGCTGGGCGGGGCGGTGATCACCGAGACGGTCTTCGGCTGGAACGGCATGGGCAAGATGTTCGTCGACGGCGTCCACACCGTCGATCCCGCCCCCGTGATGGCCTTCTTCCTCGTCGTGGGAACGGCGGCGGTGCTGTTCAACATGCTCGCCGACATCGCCTACGCCTTCCTCGACCCGCGCATCACCCTGAGCTAGGAGCCGAATCATGAGCAGATCCGACATCGAGCCGGCAGATTCCGGCCCGCAGGTTGAGCTATCCGAAATGACGCTCGCGAGCCAGGACACCGACATCGCCCTCGGCGCGCCCACCCGGCAGCAAACCGAGCGCATCCGCACCACCGAGGCGAAGAGCCAGGGCCGCCTGGTGCGCGAGCGCTTCTTCCGCCACAAGGGCGCCCTCGCGGGCATGGGCCTGCTGGCCCTGATCGTCCTGCTGTCCTTCAGCTCCATCGGGGTGGCCGGCATCCCGGGCTGGTGGAACAAAGAGTACGACGTGCTCGGCGCCCGCTTCAACGAGGGCCGGCCGACCCTGACCCTCTGGCCGTTCAGCCTCGGCGAGCACCCCTTCGGGCAGGATGTGCTGGGCCGTGACTACTTCGCGCTGACCATGCGCGGCATCCAGACCTCCCTGATCATCGCCATGACCGTCGGCCTGGTCGCCACGCTCGTCGGCACCGCTGTCGGGGCCATCGCCGGATACTTCCGGGGCTGGACGGAGGCGGTCCTGATGCGCATCACCGACGTCGTGATCACCATCCCCACGGTGGTCATCGCCGCGGTGATGGCCGGCGTCGTCGCGCGCTTTGGCATCCTTCCCTTCGGCGTCTTCCTCGGCCTGGTCACCTGGACCGGCCTGGCCCGGATCGTGCGCGGTGAGTTCCTCTCGCTGCGGGAGAAGGAATTCGTCGAGTCGGCGAAGTCGGTGGGCGCGAGTTCCGCCCGGATCATCTTCCGGCACATCCTCCCCAACACCGTCGGGGTGATCATCGTCTTCGCGACCCTCGCAATCTCCGGGGCGATCCTGCTCGAGACGGCCCTGAGCTACCTCGGGCTCGGCGTCGTCGCGCCCGACACCTCGCTGGGTAAGGCGATCAACGACAACCGCTCGGCCCTGACAGTACGGCCCTGGCTGTTCCTCTGGCCGGGCGCCTTCATCGTCGGCATCGCCCTCGCCGTGAACTTCATCGGAGACGGCCTGCGCGACGCCTTCGATCCCAAGCAGACAAGGATCAAGCAATGACAGCTGAGCACACTGGGACGCTCTCCGACGACGCCGTGTCCCCCGCCGACGGCCCCATCCTCTCGGTACGCGGCCTCGGCGTCGACTTCAATGTCGACAATGAATGGGTGATGGCCGCCGAGGACGTCTCCTACGACATCCATCCCGGCGAGATCCTCGCCATCGTGGGCGAGTCCGGCTCCGGCAAGAGCATGTCCTCGATGGCGCTGCTCGGGCTGCTGCCCCGCAACGGCCGGTCCAAGGGCAGCGCCCGACTGATGGGCAAGGAGCTGATCGGCGCCCCGCAGAAGACCCTGCGCCGGATCCGCGGCAACGACGTCGCGATGATCTTCCAGGAACCGATGACGGCACTCAACCCGGTGCTGACCGTGGGCGAGCAGATCCGCGAGGCGGTCGAGCAGCACACCGAGGCCTCCCCCGCCGCGGCCAAGGAACGGGCGATCGAACTGCTGCGCATGGTGGAGATCCCCGAGCCCGAGCGGCGCTACGACTCCTATCCGCACCAGTTCTCCGGCGGGCAGCGCCAGCGGGCGATGATCGCCATCGCCCTGGCCAACGACCCGATGCTGCTCGTCGCCGACGAACCCACGACGGCGCTCGACGTCACCGTGCAGGCCGAGGTCCTCGAACTGCTGCGCCGGCTCAACAAGCGCCTGCGCAGCGCCATCCTCCTGATCACCCACGACATGGGGGTGGTGGCGGACCTTGCCGATCACATTGTGGTGATGGAACGCGGCCGGATCGTGGAGTCCGCCCCCTCGCAGCAGCTCTTCCTCACCCCGAAGGAGCCCTACACCCGCCAGCTGCTCGATGCCGTGCCGTACCTGGGCTCGAAGGTCGGAGGGGTCCTCACCGACGTCGAGGTCGTCGACGGCAGCATCCGGATCCACGAGGACTACGCCGAACGCGCCCTGGCGCACCGGCAGCAGCACACCGCCGCCGGCACCGTGCCGGCGCTGGAACTGGCGGGCGTGGACATCGAGTATCCGGGCCGCTTCCGGCAGCCGCCCTTCAAGGCGGTTCACGACGTGTCCTTCACCATCCTGCCCGGGGAGGTCATGGGGCTGGTCGGCGAGTCGGGCTCGGGCAAGTCGACGATCGCCCGGGCGGTCACCGGGCTGATCCGGACCAGCTCGGGCAGCGTGCGGATCGCGGGGACGGACATCACCTCGCTCTCGGCCCGGCAGCTCCTGCCGCTGCGCAAGAAGTTCGCCATCGTCTTCCAGGACCCGGCCGCCTCGCTGAATCCGCGTCTCTCCATCGGGGACAGCATCGGCGAGCCGCTGTACCTGCACGAGAAGCTCTCCCGGGCCGATCTCGACCGGAGGGTGCAGGGCCTGCTCGAGGACGTGCAGCTGCCGGTCTCCTTCCGGAACCGGTACCCGCACGAACTCTCCGGCGGCCAGCGCCAGCGGGTGGGCATCGCCCGCGCCCTGTCGCTCCGGCCGTCCCTCCTCGTCGCCGACGAGCCGACGTCGGCCCTCGATGTGTCGGTGCAGGCCGCGGTGCTGAAGCTGCTGCAGGAGCTGCAGCGCGAGCGGGGCTTCGCCTGCCTGTTCGTCAGCCACGACCTTGCCGTGGTCGAGCTGCTCGCCAGCCACATCGCGGTGCTCAGCAAGGGCCGCCTGGTGGAGCAGGGCACCACCGAGCAGGTGCTGAAGTATCCCCGCGACCCGTACACCCGACGGCTCCTCGCCGCGGCACCCGTGCCGGACCCCACGGAGCAGGCCGTGCGGCGCGAACAGCGCAACGCAATCCTCGCAGCAGGGACGACAGCGTCCTAGAGGTACTGCCCAGGCACACAGCAGGCCCCCGACCTTCCGTCGGGGGCCTGCTGCCTGCCGGGCCCGCTGCATGCCGGGCCTGCCGCACCAGGGCCGGCCGGGCTAGTGCCGGAAGACGATCTTGCCGAACACGTCCCCGGCGGCCATTCGGGCGAAGCCGTCCGCCGCATCCTCGAGGCCGAGCACCGAGTCGATCGGCGGACGGACGCCCGTGGCCGCCAGGAACCGGGTCAGCCGGAGCAGCTCGTCCCGGGTGCCCATGGTGGAGCCGAGGACCCGCAGCTGGAGGAAGAACACCCGGTTCAGCTCCGCCGAGGGCGCCGGCCCGCTGGTGGCGCCGCAGGTCACCACCGCTCCCCCGGGCCGCAGCGCCTTGAGCGAGGAAGACCAGGTCGCCTCGCCGACGGAGTCGAACACGACGTCGACCCGCTCCGGCAGGCGGGCACCGGCCTCAAACGTGTCCGCGGCCCCCAGGGCGCGGGCACGGTCGAGCTTCCCGGCGTTCCTGCCCGTGACCCAGACACGGAAGCCGGCGGCCGACGCGAGGCTGATCAGGGCCGTGGAGACGCCGCCGCCCGAGCCCTGGATCAGGATCGTCGAACCGGGGGCCGCGGGCGAGACGGTGAACAGCATCCGGTAGGCGGTCAGCCACGCCGTCGGAAGGCAGGCGGCCTCCTCGAAGGAAAGGCCTTCGGGCTTGGGCACCAGGTTGCGTTCGGGCACCCACACGTAGTCCGCCATGGTGCCCGGGTAGCGTTCGGAGAGCAGGGAGCGCTGCGGGTCGAGGGTCTCGTCGCCCTCCCATCCCGGCGAGGACAGCACCGAGTGCACGATCACGCTGCGCCCGTCGTCGTCGACCCCCGCCGCATCACACCCGAGGACCATGGGGAGGCGCTCATCCGGCAGGCCCACCCCCTGGAGGGAGAACAGGTCGTGACGGTTCAGCGCGGAGGCCACCACCCTCACCCGGCGGAACCCGTCCGGCGGCGCGGGCGGCTCGAACTCCCCCACCCGCAGGGCCCCGAGCGGGTTGTCCTTCGATGTCGCTTCGACGTAGGCGGCGCGCATTGGAAATCTCCCTCGGTAGGTGCTGTGCCCCCATCCTAGGGCGGGCCCGCACGCCGGGCGCCCGGGGGCGCCGCGCGTTTAGGAGGCACCCGCTGGATGTGGGAGACTTGAATGCAGTTCTGTAGGCATATCTAAGGAGGCCAGCCATGAGCAAGCGAGCACGCAAGCGCCGCGACCGTAAGCGCGGAGGCGCTAACCACGGTAAGCGTCCCAACACCTGATCGTTGGAACACAGCAAAAGACCCCCGGCCTTCCGGCACGGGGGTCTTTTTCTGTCTGCGCCCGGGCCTAATGCCCGGCGGTCTTCAGCTGGCCGATCCGCTCGAGGATGCTGTCCTTCAGCGAGGTCGGTGCCTTCTCCCTGCAGGAGCGCTTCACGACCTCCCGGATGACGCACTCGAGGTCGTGCTCCTTGGCGCACACCGCGCAGCTGTCGAGGTGCGCCTTGATCTCCACGAGGTCCTTGTGGGAGAGCTCGCCGTCAAGGTAGTCGTACAGCTTCTCGATCCGCGCATCGGGGCAGTCCCCCAATTCTTCGCAATCCTTCATTTTGCACTCTCCTGTTTCGTGCCCTTAACACCCTCCACCGCGGCCGGGGTGCCCAGCCCCCGCTCCAGCGCGTACTCCGACAGGAGGTCGCGCAGCAGCTTGCGCCCGCGGTGCAACCGGGACATCACCGTCCCGATGGGCGTATTCATGATTTCTGAGATTTCCTTGTATGCAAAGCCCTCGACGTCCGAGAAGTACACCGCGAGGCGGAATTCCTCGGGGATCGACTGCAGCGCATTCTTAATGTCCGAGTCCGGCAGGTGGTCCAGCGCCTCGGCTTCGGCCGACCGCAGACCCGAGGAGGTGTGTTCGGCTGCCTTGGCCAGCTGCCAGTCCTCGATCGTGTCCGAATGCGACTGCAGCGGCTCCCGCTGGCGCTTCCGGTAGAGATTGATATAGGTGTTCGTCAGGATCCGGTACAGCCAGGCCTTGAGGTTCGTTCCCGGCTTGTACTGGTGGAACGCCGAGAACGCCTTGGTGTAGGCCTCCTGCACCAGGTCTTCGGCGTCGCTGGGGTTGCGGGCCATGCGCATGGCCGCCGAGTACAACTGGTCGACGTACTGCATGGCGTCCCGCTCGAAGCGGGCCTTGCGGTCTGCGTCCGATTCCGTGGATACGTCCAACTGGTCATTTTCGGTCGAGCTGCTGCCCGCCGGAGCTGTTGTATTCATTGGGGGAAAGTCTACGCGCCCGCTGCCGGGCGCCGCCGAGCGGCTCCGCTGCTCCAGCGTAACGTTCAGCTGGAAGTCGGGCGCGAGCTGTTCCGAAACACTTGCCGGTGTACCCAATGTGCCCCCGTCCGTCGATTTCGCTTACTCAGATGGAACCCCGGTGGGGCCGGCCTTATTCCACCGGCTCCCCCGGCACGGCGAGGGATCACCGCAGAGCACATATTTCCGGCGGGATCACCCCCTGCCGGTACGGCGGCGGGCGGATCGCCTCCCACGTCCAAAAGTGCAAAACTAGACCCAGCGTGCTTCGTAAGTTCCGAATCATCATGAACACCGGCGCCGGTGCGCCGGCAACCAGGAGGCTCTTGTGACCCTTGTCCGCGTTATCGCCCGACCACTGACCGCCAGCAGCTTCGCCTTCTCGGGGGTGGACCGGCTGCGGAGCGCAGGAAAAAGCGCCGAGCAGCTCGAACCCGTCCTGGCCCGGCTGGGCAAGGCCGTCCCCTCCCTGGCCCCGGTGACTGGTGACGCCAAGCGGGTCGCCCAGGTCCTCGGCGGCGTGCAGCTCGGCGCGGGCATCCTGCTCGGTCTGGGACGGTTCTCCCGGGTCGCCGGAACGCTGCTCGCGGTCTCCGCCGCGGCCAACACGCTTGTCGATTTCAAGTCGGCGGACTCCTCGACGCCGGCAGCCCGCAAGGAACGCCGCGGCCAGCTGCTGCGCAACCTTTCCCTCGTCGGGGCGGCGCTGCTGGCCTCCGTTGACACCAACGGCCGCCCGGGGCTGGCCTGGCGCGCTGAGCACTTCGCCTCGGGTGCCAAGAAGAACGCGGTGGGCCTGAGCAAGGACGCCCGCAAGCAGCTGAAGAAGGCCGATATCGCCGTCCGCCGCACCGCCGCCGACGTTGTGGGTTCCTAACCTCCATGGCCCATCCTTCTGCCGGGACCGCCGTGCCTCAGCAATCTCCAGGCGTCTGGCCGGCCCCCCGGCCCGGCGCGCCCGTCGACGCCGTCGTTGAGGTTCCGGGCTCCAAGTCCCTGACCAACCGGTACCTCGTCCTGGCGGCCCTGGCCGACGGACCGTCGACGCTGCGCAACCCGCTCCACTCCCGCGACTCGGCGCTGATGATCGACGCCCTGCGCGCGCTCGGCGCTACGGTCACCGCGATCGAGGGGACCGGGCGGTTCGGGCCGGACCTCCACGTGGTTCCCTTTCCCCGGGAGCGCCGGGAGCGGCGGATCGACTGCGGGCTGGCCGGAACGGTGATGCGCTTCGTGCCGGTGCTGGCCGCCCTGCAGGAGGGTGCCACCGCGTTCGACGGCGATCCGCACGCCCGTCAACGCCCCATGGGTGCCACGATCGGCGCCCTGCGCGGCCTGGGGGTTCCGGTCGACGACAACGGCGCGGGCGCCCTTCCCTTCACCGTCGACGGCCGCGGCGCCGTCGAGGGCGGGCATCTGGCGATCGACGCCGGCGCGTCCTCGCAGTTTGTCTCAGCGCTGCTCCTGGCCGGGGCGGCGTTCACCCGCGGGCTTCACCTCGAGCACGCCGGCGGCCGGCTGCCCAGCCTCGAGCACATTGCGATGACGGTGAGGGTGCTTCGAAGGGTCGGTGTCGAGGTCGATGACAGTGTCCCGATGTCCTGGCGGGTCAGCCCCGGCCCGATCCGCGCCTTCGACATCGCCATCGAACCGGACCTCTCCAACGCCGGGCCGTTCCTCGCCGCCGCCGTCGTCACCGGCGGCAGGGTGACCATCCCGAACTGGCCGGCGGAGACCACCCAGGTGGGCGACGCGTGGCGGCAGATCCTTCCGCGCCTGGGCGCCTCGGTGGAACTGGCAGGCGGCGCCCTGACGGTCACCGGCGGCCCGCGCATCACCGGCGGGGATTTCGCCGACACCAGCGAACTGGCGCCGACGGTGGCCGCGCTGTGCGCCCTGGCCGAGACCCCGTCGACCCTGAGCGGCATCGCCCACCTGCGGGGGCACGAGACGGACCGGCTGGCGGCCCTGGTGCGTGAGATCAACGCCCTGGGCGGGAACGCCGAGGAAACCGCGGACGGCCTCCTCATCCGGCCCGCCCCGCTTCACGGCGGCGTGTTCTCCACCTACGACGACCACCGCATGGCCACGGCCGGCGCGGTGATCGGCCTCACCGTCGACGGGGTCCTCGTTGAAAACATCGCCACCACGGCCAAGACGCTGCCGCAGTTCCCAGAACTGTGGGCGCAGCTCGTGGCCACAGCGCGCACCGGGGACTCGCCGGGTGACTGAGGCCGGCAACCGGAGGGGCTCCCGGGCCTGGGACGAGTCCGACGTGCGGATCCGCCCCAACAAGAAGGGCTCCCGCCCCCGCACCAAGAACCGCCCGGCCTACGAGGACGCCGTCACCGGCAGGATCGTCACCGTCGACCGCGGCCGCTACACCGCCGTCGTCGATGAGGACACCCCCGACGAGCGGCTCATCGTGGCGGCGCGGGCCCGCGAGCTGCGCCGCAGCGCCGTCGTCGCCGGCGATCTGGTGGCGCTCGTCGGCGACCTCTCCGGCGGCCCGGACTCCCTGGCGCGCCTGGTGCGCGTTGAGGAGCGGCGCACCGTGCTGCGCCGCAGCGCCGACGACACCGACCCGGTGGAGCGCGTCGTGGTCGCCAACGCCGACCAGCTGGTCATCGTGGTCGCCGCCGCCAACCCGGAACCGCGCACCGGATTCATCGACCGCGCGCTGGTGGCCGCCTACGACGCCGGCATCCGCCCCCTGCTGTGCGTCACGAAGGCGGATCTGGTGGACCCGGCGCCGCTGCTTGCCAACTACGAGCACCTCGACCTGCGGGTGGTGATCAGCAGGACCGCCGCCGACCCCGGCGGCATCGAGGCAACCTCCGACGACGGCGCCTCGGCCCGCCTCTCGGGCGGGGCCATCAGCACCCTGCGGGAGGAGCTCGACGGACAGGTCAGCGTGCTGCTTGGCCACTCCGGGGTCGGCAAGTCCACCCTGGTCAACGCCCTCACCGGCTCCACGCGCGCCACCGGAGGCGTCAACGCCGTCACGGGACGGGGCCGCCACACCTCATCCTCGGCCGTTGCGCTCAAGGCCGCCGGGTCCGCCCCCGGCACCTGGATCATCGACACCCCCGGCATCCGGTCCTTCGGCCTGGCCCACGTCGACCCCGACCGGATCCTCCAGGCCTTCCCCGACCTTGAGCCGGGCACCGCCGACTGCGAACGAGGCTGCCTCCACGACTCCAACGCCGTGAACTGCGGCCTCGACGGATGGGTCGCCAGCGGTGCCGCCGGCGAATCCGGGCCGGTGCGCCTGGCCTCCCTCCGGCGCCTGCTCGGCGCCGGGTCCTCGGACTCCCGCCAGGCGGCGCAGGAGGCGAAGGAACTGGGGAGCCAGTAAACCCTGTTAGACTGAAGTCAGTTGTTGTGTTGCGCATTGAATTTCTGGCCTTGAATCCTCCTTTCGGAGTTCGAAAGCTGTTTTGATAAGCGAAAACGAACACCACGACGAGCGCACCGGAGTTCGGGGCGTCTCTCACAAGGTAAGGATCTAAAAATGGCTACAGGTACAGTGAAATGGTTCAACGCTGAAAAGGGCTTTGGTTTCATCGCTCCCGAAGACGGCGGCGCCGACGTGTTCGCACACTTCTCCGCAATCAATTCGAACGGCTTCCGTTCACTCGAAGAGAACCAGAAGGTCAACTTCGAGACCACCCAGGGACCCAAGGGCCCCCAGGCTGAGAACATCACCGTTCTCTAAGGTTTCCCTCCTCCGGGAATGCAACCTCCGGCCGCGCTGAGCGGCCGAACCAAGGGTCACCGCTGCGGCATCCGCCGCCGGTGGCCCTTGGCCGTTAACGGCCCCGGTGGAGGCCGGGGGCCGCTCTGGACCTCCCGCGGCGCCGCCATCCGGTGGTCCTCCTAGGTGTTGTTCGACCGCGGTGCGCCCATGCCGGCGTTCACCTTGTGCGGGCCGGCCGCCGAGGGACGCACATCGAAGTCGAAGATCGCCGTCGGGATGTAGACCGTCGAGCACGAGTTGGGGATGTCCACCACGCCGGACAGCCTGCCCTCGATCGGCGCCGACCCCAGCAGCAGGTAGGCCTGCTCGGGGCTGTAGCCGAACTTCGTCAGGTAGTCGATGGCATGAAGGCACGCGCGCTGATAGGACAGGTGCGAGTCGAGGTAGTGCTGCTTGCCATCAAGGGTCACCGACGTGCCCGAGAAGGCGATCCACTCGCTGTACCGGGGGTCCACGATGCCGGGCATGAAAATGGCGTTCTCGCTCACGCCGTAGGTTTCCATGCCTCCCTTGATCACATCGACTCGAAGGTCGATGAAACCGCCCATCTCGATCGCGCCGCAGAAGGTGATCTCGCCGTCACCCTGGGAGAAGTGAAGATCGCCCAGTGAGAGGTTCGCTCCGTCGACGAACACCGGGTAGAAAATCCGGGTGCCTTTCGAGAGGTTCTTGATGTCCTGATTGCCGCCGTTCTCCCGGGGCGGTGCCGTGCGCGCGGCCTCCCCTGCCACCCGGTCGAACTCCGACGCCGCCAGGCTGCCCAGCACCGCCTCCCGCGGTTCGGGCGGCAGCGCGAGCGGCGGCACGCGGTTGGGGTCGGTGGCGATCAGGTCGCCTTCGCGCTGGTTCCACTTCGCGAGCAGCTGGGCGGAGGGCGCCGTACCCATCAGGCCGGGGTGGATGAGCCCTACATAGGACACCTCCGGAACATGCCTCGAGGTTGCCACCTGCCCGGTGAAGTCCCAGATCGCCTTGTAGGCGTCGGGGAACTGGTCCGTCAGGAACCCGCCGCCGTTGTTCCGCGCAAAAATACCGGTGTAGCCCCACCCCTGCCCGGCCAGAGGCCCCGAGTCCTCCTGCGGAATTGGTCCGACGTCGAGGATATCGACGACGAGGAGGTCACCCGGCCTCGCTCCTTCGACGGCGAAGGGCCCGCTGAGCTTGTGGACGGTGAGCAGCGGGGCGTTGAGGATGTCGTCTGCGGAGTCGTCGTTGACGATGGCGCCGTCGAACCATTCACGGCAGTGGACCCGGAACGAATCTCCGCGCCTCACCGTGGCGACCGGCGGAATTTCCGGATGCCACCGGTTATGTCCGACTTTCTCCTGGTCTTCGAATTTCTTGGACGAATCGAGCGGAAATATGACGTCAGGCATTTGAACTCCTCCAATATCTGGATCTGGCCGCACCCATCAACTAGGGCCGCGGCAGTTTCTGGTGTAGCGGATTGGACGAATAGGGCGAGGTCCTGCGTGCATTCGTCGATGGCAGCGTCCCGGTCACCACCTGAGGTTCCGATGCACTCCGGTGTGTTGAATCGATCAGCGAAAAGGCCGCCGTGCCCGCCCTGGAAAGGTGGGGCGCGCTGATCTTTCGCCGCGCCTCCTGGCCGCAGGTGGGGCAGACCTGTTCGTCCGCTGCTGCTTCCATGGGACGGATCACTTCGAATGCTGCGCACTGAGGACAGGAATACTCATAGATGGGCATAGGGCAGACCTTTCTTTGGGCAATCGACACTCAGGCCGGCGACACAGCCGCCCCCTCCTCCGACGTCTTTCCGCGCGGGATGCCTTTCCGCCCGAGGAAGAGTCCTGCCGCCAGGGCGGCCACCGCCGCAACCGTCACCAGCAGGGCAAGCCCCGCGTTCGTGTCATACCTGCCCACCAGCAGGAAGAACGCCGGAATCGTCCCGGTGATGTGGGCGACGAAGATCGTGAACCAGCCGGTGGCATAGGTCAGGGAGTCCCGCCCCAGTGCCAACAGGAGGAAGAACAGGAACCAGAGAACGGCCCAGGTCAGCCAGATGACACCGAAGACAGGGTCCCCCACGAGGGTGAACTGGAGGGCGCCGATCACGACAGCACAGACGGCAACGAATAGCGAGAACCAGCCAAGGCCCTCACCGCTGACTCCGGTGACCTGGAGTATCCCAACGTAGAGGTAGGTGAAGCCGAAGAGATACAGGCCGGCAGCCCCGAAGATCGTGGGCAGGTCGTTATTGGCCTGAATGAGGATGATGGTTGGGAAGACAACCTGCATCGTCCCGACAAAGAAATTGAGAATGGCCGCGGATTTACCGGGGACTACCCCGATAAGCATTAGCCCGTTGATGAAGAGAACCGCGCCCACGTATAGCAAACCAACGCTGCTCATGGCGCTCCGTCGCAATACCAGGAGTGGAGGGAGATATAAGGCGGCTGTTCCTGGTCGCCCCGGTGGGGATCCGGAAACAGCGGACGACAGCAGAAGAATTACGTTGTGACGGCGAGCCTAGTCCTGCCCACCAGGAGTGTCGACACCGGCCCGGCCGCCCGCGCCCGGCGTGGACTCCTGGAAAGCCGGTGGATATAATATGCAGTCGTCCTGTGCGCTCGAGTGGGGAATGGAGAACGCGGGTCGCCTCCCCGGCTGGGAAGCTGCAATCATTCTCGGTTCCACGGGCATAGTCGGGCCCCGGCGCCTTTTCCGGGTAATGGCCCCGGAAGCGATAAGTTGAAGGCATGAACCTCGTCCAGAGCTACAACGATGACCTGCGCCTCGCCCACGTGATGGCGGACTCGGTCGATGACCAGACCATGTCCCGGTTCCGGGCGCAGGACCTCCGCGTAGAGACCAAGCCCGACCTCACCCCGGTCACCGACGCCGACCGGGCGGCGGAGGAATCCATCCGCAGCCAACTCTCGCGCGTGCGCCCGCGCGACGCCGTGCTGGGCGAGGAGTTCGGGAGCACCGGGTCGGGGTCGCGGCGCTGGATCATCGACCCGATCGACGGAACCAAGAACTTCGTGCGCGGCGTGCCCGTCTGGGCCACCCTGATCGCCCTCGTGGACGAAGGCCGGCCGGTGGTCGGCCTGGTGAGCGCCCCGGCGCTGGGCAAGCGGTGGTGGGCGGCCGAGGGCACCGGCGCGTTCATGGGCAAGTCCCTGGCGGCCGCGACCCGGCTGCGGGTCTCGAACGTGTCCCGCCTCGAGGACGCCTCGCTCTCCTATTCAAGCCTCTCCGGGTGGAAGGCACGCTCTGCCCTGCCGGAGTTCGTCAACCTCACCGAGCGGGTCTGGCGCACCCGCGCCTACGGGGATTTCTGGTCGTACTGCCTGGTGGCGGAGGGCGCCGTCGACATTGCGTGCGAACCCGAGCTCAACCTTCACGACATGGCGGCGCTGGTCCCGATCGTGACCGAGGCCGGCGGACGGTTCACCTCCCTCGACGGGACCGACGGCCCCTACGGCGGCAACGCGCTGGCCACCAACGGCACGCTCCACAGCGACGTGCTCCGGATGCTCAACCCGCAGATGGACGATCTGCTCTGACGGGCGCACACCGGGGAGCTCCCGGCGGCCCGCGCAGGCCCGCACCGGCGCGCAGCGGACCCCGGATGGACCCCGGCCGCCGGCGCTCGCTGGCCGCCGGTTACCTCACCGGCGCCGGCCGCTACGACCGCGTCCGTCCGTCGTACCCCGAGCAGGTCGTGGAATGGGTGGTGCCGCCGGGTGCCGAGTCCGCCGCCGACCTCGGTGCCGGCACCGGGATCTTCACCCGCATGCTGCTCGACCACGGGCTTACGGTGACCGCCCTCGACCCCTCCGCGGACATGCTCTCCGTGCTCGCCTCCCGCCTGCCCGGTGCGGCCGTGCTCACCGGAACCGCCGAGACCACCTGCCTGCCCGGCGCCTCCGTGGACCTTGTCACCCTCGCCCAGGCCTGGCACTGGGTCGACCCTGCGGCCGCCACGGCGGAGGCGGCCCGCGTCCTCGTGCCGGGCGGCACGCTCGGGGTCCTCTGGAACCAGCTCGACGTCGGCCTGCCGTGGGTCCACCGGCTCTCGCGCATCATGCACGCCGGTGACGTCTACTCCCCCGGGTACCGGCCCGACTTCGGGCCGCTCTTCACCCGGCCCGAACCGATGAGGGTGCGCTGGACCCAGGAGCTGGACGCCGCCGGGGTGGTCGACCTGGCGAAATCCCGCAGCTACTACCAGCGCGCCTCGGAGGCCACCCGGGCCCGGCTCGAGGCCAACCTGCGGTGGTACCTCCACGACTACCTGGCGTTTCCACCGGACGCGGTGATCTCCCTGCCGTACTTCACCTACGCCTGGCGGGCCAGGGCCCACACCGCCTCCCCATAGCGTTACGGGCAACCGAAGCCCTATATTTAGGTATGCCGAAATTCCTTGCGGGCCTCCTGCTGTGTACGGGCCTCGCACTCACCGGCTGCGCGGGAGCGCCGGCGCCCGCCGCCGTCTCGGACGACCGCCCCGTCGTCCTCACCACCTTCACCGTGCTCGCCGACCTCGTCGACGAGGTGGGCGGCGGGCACGTCCGGGTGGAGTCGGTCACCAAGGTCGGCGCCGAGATCCACGGCTACGAGCCGACGCCGTCGGACCTCATCCGCGCCCAGGATGCCGACCTCATCCTCGACAACGGGCTCGGCCTCGAGCGCTGGTTCGAGCGTTTCCTGCTTTCAGTCGACGCCCCCCACGTGGTGCTCTCCGACGGCGTCGAACCCGTGGACATCCGCTCCGGCGACTACCGCGGCCTTGCCAATCCGCACGCTTGGATGTCCCCGCTCGCTGCCCAAACCTACGTCGACAACACGGTCCGGGCGCTCTCGGACCTCAGCCCGGAGCACGCGGCGGCCTTCGAGGCCAACGGGGCGGCCCTCAAGGCCGAACTGCAGGCCCTGCTGGAGACCCTGCGGGCCGGCGCCAGCAGCACCGAGGGCGCGGCGCTGGTGACCTGCGAGGGCGCCTTCTCCTACCTGGCGCGCGACGCCGGGCTCAAGGAGGCGTTCATCTGGCCGGTGAACGCCGACGCCGAGGGTACGCCCCGCCAGATCCGCGCGGTCATCGACTTCGTCTCCCGCCACGATGTCCCCGCGGTCTTCTGCGAATCGACGGTGAACCCCTCCGCCCAGGAGCAGGTCGCCGCCGCCACCGGCGTGAGGCTCGAAGGGCCCCTGTATGTCGATTCCCTCTCCGGCCCGGACGGCCCGGTTCCGACCTTCCTTGACCTGCTGCGCTACGACATCTCCCTGATCACCGAAGGACTTTCCGGATGAGCACCCTCTCCGCCGCCCCGCCGGCCCTGCGGGCCACCAACCTCACCGTGAGCTACAACGACGTGCGCGCCCTCGATGGGGTGGGCGTGAGCGTGGAAACGGGCAGCATCTGCGGCCTTGTCGGGGTCAACGGGTCGGGCAAGTCGACGCTCTTCAAGGCCCTCATGGGCCTGCTCGTGCCGGCCGCGGGCACCGTTGAACTGTTCGGGCGCACCAGCCGGGAGGCCCGCCAGCGCGGGCTCGTCGCCTACGTGCCCCAGGCCGAGGACGTCGACTGGGACTTCCCGGTCTCCGTCGCCGACGTCGTCGCCATGGGGCGCTACGGGCTCATGGGCCCTTCCCGGCGCGCCTCGGCCGCCGACCGGGCCGCCGTGGACGCCGCCCTGGAGCGGGTGGGTCTGGCCGGGCTCCGCCGCCGGCAGATCGGCGAACTCTCCGGCGGGCAGCGCAAGCGGGCGTTCGTTGCCCGCAGCATCGCCCAGGACGCGAAGCTGCTGCTGCTCGATGAACCCTTCGCCGGGGTTGACCGCTCCAGCGAGGCAACCCTGACCGCGCTCCTCAAGGAACTGCGCGACGAGGGCCGGTCGGTGCTGATGTCGACCCACGACCTCGCCGGGGTATCCCAGCTGTGCGACTCGGCCGTCCTGCTGCACAACCGGGTCCTCGCCCGGGGCCGGCCCTCGGACGTGCTCACCCCCAGCAACCTCGCGCTTGCCTTCGGCGGCGCCCTCGAAATCCGGGAGCCCTGAGATGGACCTTCTGAACTGGCTCACCGAGCCCCTGCAGTACGGGTTCCTGACCCGGGCCCTGATTGTGACCGTCGCGGCAGCCGTGGTGTCCGCCGTCCTTTCCTGCTGGCTGATCCTGATGGGCTGGTCGCTGATGGGTGATGCCGTCTCGCACGCCGTCCTGCCCGGGGTGGCCCTGGCCTACATCGTCGGGATTCCGTTCTCCATCGGTGCGTTCATCTTCGGAGCCGGCGCCGTCGCGCTGATCGGGGTGGTGCGCTCCACCACGAAGCTCAAACCCGACACGGTGATCGGCGTGGTGTTCACAGCCTTGTTCGCCGCGGGGCTGGCCATCGTCTCCAGCACCCCCTCGCAGATCGACCTGCTTCATATCCTGTTCGGCAATGTGCTCGGGGTGACCGACGGCGAACTGTGGCAGGTGCTCATCCTCGGCGCCGTGACCCTCGCGGTGGTGCTGTTCAAGCGCCGCGACCTGACCCTGCTGGCCTTTGACCGCACCCACGCGCACGTGATCGGGCTGAACACGAAGTTCCTCTCGGCGCTGCTGCTGGGCCTGCTCGCGCTCAGCGTGGTGGTGGGCCTGCAGGCGGTGGGCATCATCCTCGTGGTCGCCATGCTCATCACCCCCGGCGCCACGGCGTTCCTGCTCACCCGCAGCTTCGACCGCATGCTGGTACTGGCCGTCGGCATTACGGTGGCCGCCTCCCTCGCCGGAATCTACGCCAGCTACTACCTCGATATCTCCACCGGCGCCGCCGTCGTCCTCGCCCAGTCCCTCGTCTTCACCGTGGTCTACCTGGTGGCCCGGCCCAACGGCGTGCTCTGGCAGCGCCTGCGCGTGCGCCGCAGCCGCCGGCATTCCCCCTCCGCCGAGGCACACGTGGGAGACGCACCGGCCGGGGCGGTGTCCTGAATGGGGCCGAGGAACATTCCGGCCCTGAGCATCGGTTCGGCGAGCGTCCAAGATTACGTCAAGACCGTCTACGCCTTCACCGAGTGGCAGGACAAGCCCATCACGGCGTCACAACTGGCCGGGCGGCTGTCCATCGCGGCCTCCTCGGTGACCGAGATGGTCGGCAAGCTCGTGGATTTGGGCCTGGCGGAGCGGGAGAGATACGGCCCCATCCGGCTCACCCCCGAGGGACGCCGGCTCGCCCTGGCCATGGTGCGCCGCCACCGGCTCCTTGAAACCTTCCTCGTGCAGGAGCTCGGCTACCGCTGGGACGAGGTGCACGACGAGGCGGAGGTGCTTGAACACACCGTCTCGGACGCCTTCATCGAACGCCTCGATGCCAAGCTCGGGCAGCCGCACCGCGACCCGCACGGCGATCCGATTCCCACAGCCGATGGGCACATCCGCCTTCCGGCGGCCTTTCCCATCGCCACGCTCGACGACGGGCACCGCGCCCGCCTGGCCCGGGTGAGCGACGACGACCCGGAGGTGCTGCGCTACCTCAGCGGCAGGTCCGTGGGCCTTGACGTTCCGCTGACGGTCACCGGCCACCGGCCGTTCGGCGGGGCCCTGGCCGTCGTGTTCGACACCGCGGCGGGGCCGGCCGCGGTGGAGGTCAGCGACGCGCTGGCGCAGGCCCTGTGGGTCGAGACCCTGGAGCCCCACCCCGGCTGCGTCATGCCGGCCGCCGCCGGCTGACCGGTCCGGTTTCTAATTGCGTTTCCGGCTGGTGTGCCCGGTGTCCTTAGACTGGTCAGGAAGTGCCGCGTCACGACCGTACCCCACGACCCCGGAGCCGCCCCATGACCACTCTTGGCCTTGAAGAGGAGTACCTGCTGGTGGACCCGGCCTCGGGCCTGCCCGTCCACCGAGCCACGGACATCCAGGGACGGCTCGAGCTGACCCCGGAGATCGACCCGGACGACATCCAGCGGGAACTGCTCAGCTGCCAGATCGAAACCGCGACGCCGGTGTGCAGCACGCTGACCGAGGCCGAGGAGTCCCTGCTGAACTTCCGGCGGCAGCTCAACGCGGCGGCCCGCGAGTTCGGGGTGCTCGCCGCGGCGACGGCCACCGCCCCGCGCATCGAGCAGGAGTACCCCCAGCTGACCGACAAGCAGCGCTACCACGAGCTGAAGGCCAGCGCCCCCGGGATCGTCGGCGACCAGTTCGTCAACGGGCTGCACGTCCACGTCGGCATTCCCGACAAGGAGACCGGGGTCCAGGCCCTGAACCGGATCCGCCCATGGATCCCCATTGTCACCGCCCTGAGCACAAATTCCCCGTTCTGGCTCGACCGGGACAGCGGATTCGGCAGCTGGCGGCTGGTCCACTACCGCCGGTGGCCGGTGCAGGGTGTTCCGCCGGTCTTCGAGGACGCCGCCGACTACGAGCGGCGCATTGAGCGCCTCGTCGCCACCGGGGTGATCATCGATCGCGGGGTCCTGACCTGGATGGCGCGCCTGTCCGACCGCTACCCGACCCTTGAGGTCCGTGCCGGGGACGTCCAGTTGGAGGCCCAGGACTCAGTGCTGATCGGTGCGCTCATCCGCGCCCTGGTCACCACCGCCGTCGCCGACGCCGACGCCGACACCCGCTTCCTTGACCCGCAACCCGAACTGCTTGACGCCGCCCTGTGGCAGGCCGCCCGGGACGGGCTCACCGGCGGCTCTGTGGACCTGCGCACCGGCACGCTCACACCCGCCCGGGCCCAGATGGAACGCCTGCTGGACTACGTGGGCCCCGCCCTCGACGCCGCCGGGGACACCGCCTGGGTGCAGGCGGGCCTGGCCACGGTCTGGGAGCAGGGCACCGGCGCCGAGCGGCAGCGCCGGGCCATGAAGGAAGGCGGGATGCCCGCCCTGCTCGAGCTTTACTCCTCCACCCTCATCAACGAGCGATAGGGCGCCCGTCAGGACACGTCGAGGATGCGTACCTCCCAGGGGCGCAGGGTGTCCGGCTCGTGCCCAGCGGCGTCCCGGAGGTTGCCGTCCCGGGCGGTGCCGGCGTCGCCGTCCCCGTAGTTGCCAAGCAGCAGCGTGCCGCCGCCGAGCCCGGGCGGAAGCCCGAGGGGCTCCCCCGAGACGTTCCCGAGCACCCGGAGCACGGCGCCGTCCAGGGTCCGGGTGAACGCGTAGAGCACCGGATGGTCGGCCTGCTCGAGTTCGAATTGTCCCAGCTGCACCACCGCGCTGCCGTGCCGCAGAGCGATCAGGCGCTGGTAGAACCGGTAAACCGAGCGCGGGGAGGAGCGGTCGAGTTCGGCGTTGACCGTTGGATAATTTGGGTTGACGGCGATCCAGGGTGTGCCGGTGGTGAAGCCGGCGTTGGCCCCGCCGGTCCACTGGACGGGCGTGCGCGCGTTGTCCCGGCTCGTCCTGCGCAGGGCGGCCAGGACCTCCTGCGGGTCCCGGCCGAGCTTCATCGTCGCCTCTTCGTACCAGTTGAGGGATTCGACGTCCCGGAAGTCCTCGATGGAGGTGAAGGGCACATTGGTCATGCCCAGTTCCTCGCCCTGGTAGATGTACGGGGTGCCGCGGTGAAGGTGCAGCAGGGCCGCCCACAGCGTCGCGGATTCGTAGCGGTAGGCGCCGTCGTCGCCGAAGCGCGACACCAGGCGGGGCTGGTCGTGGTTGTCGAGGTAGAGGCTGTTCCAGCCCGTATCCGCAAGGCCCTTCTGCCACCGGTTCCACGAGGTTTTCAGGTCGCGCAGGTCAAGCCCCCGGTAGTCCCACTTGCCGCCGGGACCCTGGTCGAGGCTGACGTGTTCGAACTGGAAGACCATGTCCACCTCGGCGCGGGCGGGGTCGGTGAACAGCCGAGCCTCATCCACAGTGACCCCGGGCATCTCCCCGACCGTGATCAGCTCGGCCTCCCGGCCGGCGAACACCTCCCGGTGCATCTCGGCGAGGAATTCGTGGATCCGCGGGCCGGACATGAACTGGGGTCCGCCGTCGCCCCACAGGTGCCCGGGCGGGACGGCGCCGTCGGCCAGCGGGAGGGTCTTGGAGACGAAGTTGATGACGTCCATCCGGAAACCGTCGACGCCGCGGTCGAGCCACCAGTTCATCATGTCGTACACGGCGGCGCGGACCTCGGGATTCTCCCAATTGAGGTCCGGCTGCTCCCGGGCGAAGAGGTGGAGGTAGTACTGCCCGCTGGCGGGATCGAGGGTCCAGGTGGGGCCGCTGAAGAAGGACCCCCAGTTGGTGGGCTCGGCGCCGGGTTCCCCCGGCGCGAAGCCTTTCCGGGGGTCCCTCCACCAGTACCAGTCCCGCCGGGGGCTCTGCGGGGAGGACGCGGAGTCAAGGAACCACGGGTGCTCGCTGGAGGTGTGGTTCACCACCAGGTCCATCACCAGCTTCATGCCGCGGGCATGGAGGCCCGCCACGAGGGCGTCGAAGTCGGCGAAGGTTCCGAAGACCGGGTCGATGCGCTGATAGTCGCTGATGTCGTAGCCGTTGTCCTTCTGGGGCGAGGCGTAGACCGGCGAGAGCCAGAGGATGTCGACGCCCAGCTCGGCCAGGTAGTCCAGCCTGCCAAGGATCCCGGCGAGGTCGCCGTTGCCGTCCCCGTCGGCGTCGGCGAAACTGCGCGGGTACACCTGGTACACGACGGCGCGGGTCCACCAGGGCGCGGGTGTTTCGGTCATGGGCGGCTCGCTTTCGGTAGGGGCATGGCGGTGCCGGCGGACACCGGGCCGCTACCGGCCTTCATTGCGCCGCAGCAGCCCGATGATGAGGCAGAGCAGGCCCAGGGCCAGCGGAATCAGGGTGTAGAGGGTGTGGGTTCCTCCCACGTAGCTCATGATGAAGATGTAGATGAAGCTTCCGCCGACAAGCAGCCAGCCCAGGATGATCAGCGGGCGCCCGCGGTGCGGCGGGGGCAGCGGTGGAAGCCATGACGGCCTGTCGGTGGAGCTCATGGCGCCAGTCTAGTGTTGCCGC
Organism: Arthrobacter zhaoguopingii; assembly: GCF_009828595.1. Classification (GTDB taxonomy): domain Bacteria; phylum Actinomycetota; class Actinomycetes; order Actinomycetales; family Micrococcaceae; genus Arthrobacter_D; species Arthrobacter_D zhaoguopingii. The sequence continues at coordinate 245,570 of NZ_WPNY01000005.1, read as the reverse complement.
GCCGGCCGCCGGTGCTTCTCCGGGCGGGGAACGGCAATCCACGCGGGAACCTGCGGCAGGGGTTAAACTGAACGGCCCCAGGCTCTCCGGATTCCGGAAGGCCTGGGGCCGGGGTCCGCCGCCGCCGGAAGGAGGCGGAGGATCAGGTGGAGATGGCGGGAATTGAACCCGCGTCCGATGCAGTGTTGTCAGGGCTTCTCCGGGCGCAGTTTGCGTCGGTTTTTCTCAGCTCCAGCCATCGTGCAAACAAGTGGCTGCCGAGCTCAGTTGTATTAGAGTCCCCCTGGTTCCTACAACAAAAACCAGGAGCAGTGGCCCTCTAAATGACGCCAGGATCCGGGGCGAGAGCAAACCCGGTCTGACGGACTAGCTAGGCTGCTTAGGCAGCGAGAGCGAAGTCAGTGCGCTTAGATTCGGCACTTATTGTTTTACAGAGAGCGTTAACGAGATAACCCTGTATCCTCGGCCCGCTTCCCCTGTCGCGACTAACATCGTCGAAACCTGTCATCCCCGTATTCAGTTACCAATGTCCGGAACCCGCCGCGAGGCGTGTCCCAGACGTTTAGTGTAACGCATGTGCCGCCGCGGTGATTCCCTGCGGCAGCTTCATCCGTGATTCCCTCCGGGGGCTTGACGGACCGGCGTCAGAAGCGGATGCCGAGGATGACCACCTGGGCCTGCCACAGGGCGACGACGACGAAGGACACCGTCACGAAAGCGATCCCGAGAGCCGCCAGGGCCGTGGTGGCTGCCTGCTTCCGCCGGAAGCTCCACCAGAACACCGCGGCATTGAGCAGCAGGAGCACCGGTGATATCCACACCAGCACCTGGGCCAGGTAGATGTAGATCAGGAAGAAGAAGGGGATCAGGGAAAGGATCCCCACCGGAACGATGGCGAACAGGAGGAGCAGGTCGACCACGGCGCCGAGGGTGACCCACCACGGGCGCTTATAGCGCAGCTCCGACTCGTCGGGGTGCTCGGATTCCTCCTGCGCCTCCCAGAAGACATCGCTCATCAGGCGCCGAGGTTCTTCTCGCGCATTGCGCGCAGCGCCTCGCGGTTGTCCTGCTTTTCGCGCAGCGTCTGGCGCTTGTCGTAGTCCCGCTTGCCGCGGGCGACGGCGAGTTCGACCTTGGCCCGGCCATTGAGGAAGTACAGCTGCAGGGGCACCAGCGTGAAGCCTGACTCGCGGATCTTCTGGGAGATCTTCGTCAGTTCCTCGCGGTGCAGCAGCAGTTTCCGTCGGCGGCGGGCGGCGTGGTTGGTCCAGCTCCCCTGCGTGTACTCGGGGATGTGGATCGCCTCGAGCCACAGTTCGTCGTTGTAGAACACCGCGAAGCCGTCAACGAGGGAGGCCCGCCCGGCGCGCAGGGACTTCACCTCGGTGCCCATCAGGGCGATGCCGGCCTCGTAGGTGTCGAGGATTTCGTAGTCGTGCCGGGCCTTGCGATTGGTGGCCACTACCTTCCGGCCACTTTCCTTGGGCACGGCAAACTCCTTCAACAGCGGGGCGGGCCGGAGCCCGCGTGGAATAAGTGGGTCCTATTCTACGGCTACAGGAGACCCGAAGGATCCACGAGGCTGCCGTTGAGCACCGCCTCGAAGTGCAGGTGGCAGCCGGTGGAGTTGCCGGTGGTCCCGGTGTAGCCGATGAGCTGCCCGGCGCTGACCCGCTGTCCCGGATATACGTTGAAGCTGGCCAGGTGGTAGTAGTTGGTCGCCAGGGCATTTCCGGCCCGGACCCCGTGGTTGAGCACGATCCGGTTTCCCGCGCCCTTGAGGGCATCGGAGTCGGCGTACCAGACCTCGCCCGACGCCGGAGCGTACAGCGGGGTGCCGCAGCCGACCCCGTAGTCGAGCCCGGTGTGGGTGTACCCGCCGGTGCCGTTGAAGTCGATGGTTCCGATCGGGGTGGGGCGCCAGCCGAAGCCGGAGCTGACCGGGCCGTTGACCGGCGCGATGAGCTTGAAGTCGGAGGGGTTTCCCAGGACCGGCGGCTTGATGACCGGTGCGACGGGGGCGACCGGAGCAGGGGCCACCGGCGGGGCGGGTGCCACTGGGGCGGGGGCCGGACGGTTCTGCGCGGCGGCCTCGGCGGCCCGGCGCTCGTTCTCGGCCCGCTGCTCGGCGGCCCGGCGTTCGTTCTCAACGCGGGCGGCCTCGGCGGCGGCCGCGACGCGGCGTTCGGTTTCGACCCGCGCCCGCTCCTCGGCCTCGGCCTTGAGCCGGGCCTCCTCGGCCTTGCGCGCTTCCTCGAGGAGACGGCGCTGGCGTTCGGCGATGTCGGCCGTCACCTTCTCATGGGCCTCTTCAACGCTGGCCAGCTGCGCTTCGATAATCGGCTTCTGCTTCTGGAGCTTCGCCGAGAGGGTCGAGGTGTCGGCGATGAGCGTGTCGACCTTGGCCTTCTCGGTGGCGGCGGCGTCCCGCGCCGCCTGTTCGGCCTGGAGGGCGGCCTCGGCTTTGGACTTCAGGTCCTTGATTTCAGCCTCGACGGCGGTGAGGCGGGCCTGGCTGTTGGCGTTGGTCGCGCTCTGCTGGGAGAGCCGGTCCATGGCCGCGTTCTGTCCGCGCAGCGCCTGGTCCACCATGTCCATGGAGTTTGTGAGGCTTTCGGCGCCGTCGGCACCGAGCATGAGGGAGACGTCCGAGGGGACGCCGCCGTTCTTGTAGGCCTGGGTGGCGATCTGTCCGATCACCTTGCGGGTGTCCTCGATGGCCGCCTTGTCCTTGGCGAGCTGGTCGGCGATCTTCGTCTTGGTTTCTTCGGCGAGCTGCACGCGCATCGCCAGCGCGCTGACCTCGTTGGCCGCGGATTCAACCCGTCCCTGCGCATCGGCGAGGGCCTGCTGGGCCGCCGGGAGCTGCCCCTGGTACACCTTCAGCTGTGCGATGGTTTCGGTGATGTCCTCATCGAGGTACTCGATGGACTGCTGCACTTCGCTGATTTCCGACTCGAGGGCCGACTTGCGGTCCTCGAGGTCGTCGGCGAAGACGGGCGTACCGAAGCCCAGGGCAAGGGCGGCCGCAAGCGCGATCGAAACCCCCGCCGTCGTACGGATGAAGAAGGGCCGAGGGCCCCGATGCACCGAGCGTAAATCCATGAATTGTACCTGTCCCCTAGTACTGCCAAATCGGCCCTAAACCTTCACGTAGCGCCGCAGGGTCAGGAGTGATGAGACCCCAGCCAGCAGCGCGCCCAGAAGGATAAGCGCCGGAACCAGCAGGAGAACCTGCTGATCCGAAATGAACGCCGTCTCCGGATACTCGCGGGCGAGCCAGCCGCCGATGACGAAGCGGGACATTCCCCACAACGCACCGGAGGCCAAGAGAGCTCCGACAACAGCGGCGATTACCCCTTCCAGGATGAAAGGCAGCTGAATCACTGCCTTTGAGGCTCCGACCAGCCTCATGATCCCGGTTTCCCGCCGTCGGCTGAATGCCGACAGCCGGATGGTAGTCGCTATGAGGAGTATTGCACACACTGTCATCACCCCCGCAACCAGTAAAGCCCCTAGTGAGGCGCGGTTCATGACGGAAAAGACCTTTTCGAGCAGCTCCCGCTGGTCGCTGACGATGTCGACGCCGGGCAGGGAGGAGAATGCCTCGTTGATGACCTCGTACTTCTCGGGGTCGACGAGGTTCACCCGGAAGGACTCGGGGAGCTGATCCGCGGTGACCGAATCGACGATCGGGGAGTTGGCGAACTGGTCCTTGAAGTGCCCCAGCGCCTCGTCCTGGGATTCGTATTCGACCGACGCGACGTAGGGGGTGAAGGCCTCCGACTCGAGCATGGCGCGGATGGTGTCCCGCTGCTCCTCGGTGACCGGGCCGGCGGCGCAGCTGGGCGAGGTCGAGTTCTCCACGCACAGGAACACGGCCACCTGCACGCGGTCGTACCAGTAGCCCTTCATCTGGTTGATCTGCAGCTGCAGCAGTCCGGCCGCGCCGACGAAGGTCAGGGAGATAAAGGTGACCAGGATGACGGAGATGACCATTGAGAGGTTCCGGCGGAGCCCGGAGCCGATTTCGGAAAGGATGAACGCGAGCCTCATTCGGCCACCGCCTCCGTCTCGCCGATGTAGATGCCCTGGGCGTCATCGCGCACCACCGCGCCGTTGCGCAGCTCGACGACCCGCTTGCGCATGGTGTTTACGATGTCGTCGTCGTGGGTGGCCATGACCACGGTGGTGCCGTTGGAGTTGATGCGGTCGAGCACCTTCATGATGCCCATTGAGGTGGTGGGGTCGAGGTTTCCGGTCGGCTCGTCCGCGAGGAGGATGCCGGGACGGTTCACGATGGCGCGGGCGATCGCCACGCGCTGCTGCTCACCGCCGGAGAGTTCGTGGGGCATGCGGTTGTTCTTGCCTTCGAGGCCCACGGTCTTGAGCACCTCGGGGACGGTCTCGCGGATGACCGCGCGGCTCTTGCCGATGACCTGCATGGCGAAGGCGACGTTGGCGAAGACCGTCTTGTTGGGCAGCAGGCGGAAGTCCTGGAAGACGACCCCGATGCCGCGCCGGAGCCGGGGCACGCGCCAGCTCGGAATGTTGGCCACGTTCTGGCCGGCGACGTAGACGGCGCCGCGGGAGGCACTGTCCTCCTTGAGCACGAGGCGGATGAAGGTCGACTTACCCGAGCCCGAGGCCCCGACGAGGAACACAAACTCGGACCGGTCCACCTCGAGGGAGACCGAATCGAGTGCGGGGCGCGACTTGGCGTCGTACACCTTGGTGACGTTTTCGAATCGGATCATGACTACTCTGCGCCCATTGTGTCCAGCCGGTTCACGGGCATTTGCTGGAGGAAGGAAGGACCGGCTCCTCGACTATAGCCACGCCTGTTTGCCTTCCGGGAAAGCCGCACCGTGTGTCGGAAGTGAAAGTTGTTGTTTGAACACCACCCGAAACGGGACCGCCGCACCCCGCGAAGCAGCGTTCATGCTGCCTAATATAGGGCACCGCCTGCCCGCCTGTTGAGGAAATTGGCGGCTCAGGCAGGAAAGAGGCGCAGGGAACCTGCCCGCGGTTCGGTGGCACTGTACGGACCCGGCGTACGGCGTGCGGCCGCGGGGTGCCTACGCGGTGAGCCTACTGGGCGTCGGCGTTGCGGTTGTTCGTGCGCCAGCGGATGCCGGCGTCGATAAAGTCGTCGATCTCGCCGTCGAACACGGCCGAGGTGTTGCCCACCTCGTGCTCGGTCCGGAGGTCCTTGACCATCTGGTACGGGTTCAGGACGTAGGAGCGCATCTGGTCGCCCCACGAGGCCTTGACGTCGCCGGCGAAGGCCTTCTTCTCGGCGTCCTCCTGCTCCTTCTTGAGCAGCAGCAGCCGCGACTGGAGCACGCGCATGGCGGCGGCGCGGTTCTGGATCTGGGACTTCTCGTTCTGCATGGAGACGACAAGCCCGGTGGGAAGGTGGGTCAGGCGCACCGCCGAGTCGGTGGTGTTGACGGACTGGCCGCCGGGCCCGGAGGAGCGGAAGACGTCGACCCGGATGTCGTTGTCCGGCACCTCGATAACGTCGGTCTGCTCGATGAGCGGGATGACCTCGACGGCCGCGAAGGAGGTTTGGCGGCGGCCCTGGTTGTCAAAGGGGCTGATCCTCACCAGGCGGTGCGTCCCCGCTTCCACCGAGAGCGTCCCGAAGGCGTAGGGGGCCTTCACCTCGAAGGTCGCTGACTTCAGCCCGGCCTCCTCGGCGTAGGAGGTGTCGAGGACCTGGGTGGGGTAGCCGTGGCGTTCGGCCCAGCGCAGGTACATGCGCAGCAGCATCTCGGCGAAGTCTGCGGCGTCCACTCCCCCGGCGCCCGAGCGGATGGTGACGACGGCTTCACGCTCGTCCCACTCACCGGCGAGCAGGGTCACGATCTCGAGCTGGTCAAGGGCCTTCCCCAGCGACACAAGCTCCTTTTCGGCCTCTGCCAGGGTGTCCTCGTCGTCCTCGGCCTGCCCGAGTTCGACCATGATCTCCAGATCATCGATCCGGGTCTGAAGCGTTTCGAGGCGCTCGAGAGCGGACTGCCGGTGGGAGAGCTTGGAGGTGATCTTCTGCGCCGCGGCCGGGTCGTCCCACAGGTCCGGGGCGCCGGCCTCCTCGCTGAGCTCCGCAATGTCCTTGCGGATCCCTTCGACGTCGGAAACCTGTTCGATCGAGGTGTACTTGGCGCGCAGTGCGCGGATCTCTGCGGAAAAATCGGTGGCTGCCATGGTGAGTCCAGCCTACGTCATCCGCACCGCGGGATCCCGTCCAGGTGCTGGCTGCCCGGGTCCGGCACCGGTCGGTGGAGCCCCCGGCGACGGGCCCGGCTCTCCGGGCCGGATGGCCGGAATGCCCTTTGTTCAATCAGGTGGCGGCTCCGACGTCGACGTCACCTCCGGCGATGTCCAGGAGGTTCAGTACAAGACCCGGGTGAAACTCGATGCCGCAGCACTGAGAAAGGCAGGATTTCCCAAGGTTTTCCACTACAAGCGCGGAAAGCTGACCCTCGAAGAGCGGCTGTCCGAGGATGAGGACGCCGTCGAACCGCTGTCCGTGAAGGTACTGAAAACAGCACCAGGCAGGTGCAGGACGTGTGCGAAATGCTCGGTGAGGCCGGACGGAAGAAGCAGCCGCCACCGGGGGCGGTTGGGCCAACGGGTCAGGGGCAGCAGTCGGGGGCCGCCGGCCGCATCTGCGCGGTCAACAGTTCGGCGCCACTCCTCCCTGCCCGCACCGGTGGCCGGAGGAACCCCAGGCGCTGGAGAAGGTCCAACACCCAGGACTGCGGGCGGAAGGAACGCGCCGGGCGCAGGCGCAGCGGGTCGGCGGTGCCGGCCCTCCTGCGTTCCGCGTTCCGTCGGTGTTCGGCCTGGGCGAGGAACCGGAACTGTTCCGCGGCATGGAGATGGAGGAAGTATTCGGTGGGTTGATTCAGCATCGGAGTTCCTTCGACATTGAGCTTCTCGGATGGGGTCAGACGCCGGCGTCGGGGAAGGCGCCGGCATAGGGAGTGCTGGGCAGCGTGCCGGCCCGCCACGCAGCGTGGCCGGGAGGCGGCGGAACCGAGTGGAAACCGTCGGAATGAATCAGCCGCAGCAGGCCGAGCCCGGAAAGGCCGACGACGACGGCGGCAATGGCTGGGAAAGTGAGAAGAAAGTCCATGCCTTGAGTCTGCGATTCGGGGACCGCCAAAAATAGTGGCAGGAACGCCACTTTTCGTCGAATTCCTGCCATACTGTGACCATGCTCACTTCAGTGGCCCTGATCGTCCTTCCCGGCGTCACACCCTTCGAGTTCGGCGTGATCTGCGAGGTCTTCGGCGTCGACCGTTCGAAGCTCGATGTGGGCCTTCCGGCCTTCGATTTCCGCATCTGCACCCCGGTGCCGGGAACCCTGGAGACCGAGACCGGCTTCTCCATCGTCGTCGAGCGCGACCTGTCCGCCACCATGGACGCGGACCTCGTCGTCATGATTCCCTCCCACTCCGGGGATCCCCTCCCCGTCGCCGTCGCCGACGCCCTTCGGGCCGCCGACCGCCGCGGCGCGCGCCTCTTCTCGGTGTGCTCCGGGGCCTTCGCCCTGGCGGAGGCCGGGCTGCTCGACGGCAGGCGGGCGACGACCCACTGGTCGCATGCCCGGCAGCTCGCGGAGCAGTACCCGGCGGTGACGGTCGACGAGAACGTGCTGTACGTCCAGGACGGCAACATCCTGACCAGCGCCGGCACCGCCTCCGGGATCGATGCGAGCCTTCACCTGATCCGCCGGGAGTTTGGGGCTCGGGCCGCGGCCGCCGTCGCCCGGGGCATGGTGGTGCCCCCGCACCGGGACGGCGGGCAGGCCCAGTACATCGAGCGGCCCATCCCCGCCTCAAGCGGGAATCCGATCGAGGAACTCCTGGTGTGGCTCAGCGCCAACCTCGAGGAGGAGCTCTCCGTCCCGGTCCTCGCGCGGCGGGTACACATGTCGGAGCGGACCTTCGCACGGCGGTTCCGGGCGGTCACCGGGGCCACCCCGGCGGCATGGATCACCGCCCAGCGCGTCCAGCGGGCGCAGCTGCTGCTCGAGGAGACCCACCTGGGCATCGACTCCATCGCCCGCAGGAGCGGCTTCGGCCAGGCTGTGCTGCTGCGCCAGCACTTCCACCGGGTACTGGGCGTCAGCCCCGCCGCCTACCGCCGCACCTTCCACGGACCGCCCGAAACCTGCTGCACCCTGGTGGCCCCCGACGCGGCCGAGCAGCCGGCATGAACACCGGCGGGGAGGGCGCCTCCCTGCTGGCCCGCGCCTGGTCGGCGCTCGGGGAGGATCCCGCGGCGCTGCAGCGCGTGCCGCCCGGCGGCGAGCCGGCCCTGGCCTCGGCCCTGAACGTACCGCGCCTGGCCCGGGACGCCGTCGCCGCGGCCTCCCTCGCCGCCGCGCTCTGGACCGACTCCCTGCTCCCCCGCGGCGGCCCCCGGACCGTCCATCTCGACGCCGGCCGGATCGCCACGGCGTTCACCAGCGAGCGCCACCTGCGGATCCGGGGTGACAGCCCCGACCTTTGGGCGCCGCTATCAGGGTTCTGGGAGGCCGCCGACGGGTGGGTGCGGACCCACGCGAACTACCCGCACCACCGCGGGCGCCTCCTCGCCGCACTGGATCTGGCAGCCGGCTCCGGGCCGGACGACCTCACGGCCCGCATCCGCTCCGCCGCGGCCCGGGACATCGAGGACCGGGTGTACGCGGCGGGCGGCATCGCCGCCGCGGTCCGGCCGGCCGGGCAGGGCCTGGCCGACGGGGGCGGCCCGGCCGACGCGCCGCCGCTGGCGCTGACCCGGCTGGGCACGGCGCCCGCCCGCTTCCGGGGCTCCCCAGACGCCACCGCAGCGGCCCCGCTGCAGGGACTGCGGATCCTGGACCTCACCCGGGTGATCGCCGGCCCGGTCGCCACCCGTACCCTGGCCCTGCTGGGGGCCGACGTCCTGCGGATCGACAGCCCGGCGCTTCCGGAGATGGCCGTCCAGCACCTCGACACCGGGGCGGGGAAGCACACCGCCCTGCTCGATCTCTCCCTGCCGGCCGACGGCCGCACCTTCCGGCACCTGCTCGACGGCGCGCACGTCGTCGTCACCGGTTACCGGCCCGGTGCCCTCGACCGGTTCGGGCTCGAGCCTGCAGCCCTGGCCGGGGAGCGCCCCGGCATTCTCCTGGCGCGGCTCAGCGCCTGGGGCGGCACCGGCCCATGGGCGCAGCGGCGCGGTTTTGACAGCATTGTGCAGGCGGTCAGCGGCATCGCGATGCGCGAGTCCCCCGACGGCGTCCGTCCCGGCGTGCTGCCCGCGCAGGCTCTTGACCACGCAGCCGGCTACCTCCTGGCCGCCGGTGTGCTCTCCGCCCTGCGCCGTCAGCAGGACGACGGCGGCACCTGGCTCTTGGAGTCCTCCCTGGCCGGGATCGCGGCCGGGCTGCTGCGGGACTCCCGGCCGCTGCTGCCCCGTGCGGAGGCCGGGCCGCCGACGGTTGCGGTGAGCGCGGAGGGCATCACCACCGCCCTGCCGGCGGTGGCCTTCGAGGACGGACCGGTGGACTGGCCGTTTCCGGCACGGCCGTGGGGCGCCGACCCGCCCGAGTGGCAGCGGTAGGACCTGCCGCTCAGCCGGAGCCGACCGCGTCCCGGGTGGTCCCGGACGTGCGCAGGCAGGAAAGCAGGACGCCCACCAGAGCCAGCAGCGCGATGATCGACGAACCGCCGTAGGAGATGAAGGGAAGGGGAATCCCCACCACCGGAATCAGACCCGTGACCACGGCGATGTTCACCACCGCCTGGCCCAGCACCCAGACCAGCGCCGAGCCGCAGAGGCAGATGGCGTACGGGTTGCCGGCCAGGCATGCGATCCGGACGATCGCGACGGCCAGCGTGGCGAACAGGATCAGGACCAGGGTGGCACCGGCCAGGCCGAGTTCCTCCCCAAGAACGGCGAAGATGAAGTCATTGTGGGCCTCGGGAATCCAGTGGACCTTCTGGCGGCTCTGCCCGAGACCCACCCCGAAGACTCCGCCGCCGGCGAGCGCGTAGACGGCGTGGGCACCCTGGTAGCCCAGGCCCTCGGCGGCCCCGGCCCCGGAGGGGTCGAGCCAGACGAGAATCCGCTTCAGGCGGTTCGGGCTTGAGAGGACCGCGATGATGACGGCGAACAGGACGACGCCGGCACCAAGCATCAGGGAGCGGAGCCGGGCGCCGGTGAAGAAAAAGAGGCCGCCGACCACGGGCGCGAGAATCAGCGCCGTTCCAAGGTCCCTGCCTGCCAGCACCAGGCAGAGTGCAATTCCTGACGCCAGGAGGACCGGCACCACCCCGTGCCGCGGGTTGCGCGCGAGGTTCGCGCGGTCGGTGAGGACTCCGGCGCCCCAGAGGATCAGGCTGAACTTGAGGAACTCCGAGGGCTGGATTGTCATCGACCCGATGGCGATCCAGTTCCGGTTGCCGTTCACCTCCACGCCCAGTGGCGTGAAGACGAGCACCGCCAGGGCAAAGGAGCTAAGCAGCGCCACCCGGGAGAGCCTGCGGTAGAGCCGAAGCGGGATCCGCGCGAAGACCAGGAGGGCGATCAGCCCGAGGGCGCACCACAGACCCTGCCGCAGGAACGTCCCGTAGGGCGACTGTCCCTGTGCGGCCAGGGCGAAGGAGGAGGCGGACAGCACCATGATGAGCCCGATGGCCACCAGTGAGAAGGTCGTGGCCAGCAGCAGGGCTGAAGCGCTCTTGGCGGTGGCGGGCCCCCGCGGGCTGGTGAACCGGAGCAGGCGGGAGAAGACCGGTGCCCGGCGGCTGCGGCGCGGTGCGTCGATGGATGGGGAGGTCGTGGGTCGTGGTAGTGGTCGAACTGCTGTCATAGCGTCCTGCCATTTCGGTCGACTGATCCGGCGGTGGCGGCGCTTTTTCTTTTCCGATAACCCCCACTAAACCGCGCCGTTCCGGCGACGGTACTTCACGCCATTTGCAGGGCCCGGTTCAAATTCGGTGTCGTCCCTACTCGAATCCTTCGAGCCACTACTTGGTTTTTGGGAGTGTGTCCCAGTAGTTACGCGTAGGGTCGCCATGTGGAAAGCGGTGCCGCCGAATTGTGCCCGTTGATAACGGCATTGCCCGGATCTTTTCCAATCGAGCGGCGCAATCCACCTGGCGAGCGCCGCGTTGGGGGCCGTACCGAAACTCCTGGCGTACTGCCGCATTCCACGGAGAATTGGGGGCAGAAAATGTACGGAATCTCTGCAGTTTCGGTAGGTGAACTTGACGCTCCTATAGCTGTCGATTCTCGCGCGATCGCTTGCGCGCTTCAGGATCATCGGGACGAGTCGGATGGTCGCGACAGAGGGAGGGCGATGGGGCGCCTCGCCAAAAGTCCGTCAGCCGGAGGCGGTCGCGCGAACCTTGAGAAGTGGCGTGGTCTCCAGGAAATGAAGGTTGCGCCGAAACAGTGCGTGAAATGCGGCGGGGTCGAGGTTCCCGGAGTCCAGCCAGGCCTCCCGGGCCCGTCGCCAGGCGTTCAAAATGCCATCGAGCGCCAGGTCGAATTCGTACTGTGCGATTGTGCTGAACGATGGCCGGAGGGCATCGGCGCACCGCGCAGCCGTGACTCCGCACAAATTCAGCGCTATTCCGCTGACCGTCGGACTGGCCGCCGCCAGTCGTGACCCGCCGGCGAAGCGTGTCCACCATGCCTGGTCGAACTGGGCAGCGGCGGCCTCGAAGGCGCCCAAAAAGAATTCACCAAGCGACAATCCTTCCGCCTGCTCATTCAGTGCCTCGAGGATCGCCGTGAAGAAGTCCTCATCCAGGGCAATGACAGCCTCTTCCTTCGAAGAAAAGAACCGAAAAAAGGTCCGCGCTCCGATGCCGGCCTCGTCGGCGATCTCACGCACGGTCGTCGCGTCAAGACCCCGGGTGCTGCCGAAGTGCAGGACTGCGTCCACGATGGCGGTCCGTGTCTGCTGCCTTTTCGTCAGCCGGCGGCCCGGTGCGACCTGAACTGTTGTCATGGCCTCATTATGGCACATTGTGCCAATTGGCACAGTGTGCCAAAATTCAGGGCATGAACTCACTTATTGTTGACCGGGACGCCCCAGGCGGCATCCGTCTTGCCACAACCACGCCCGTACCTCTGGCATCCGAGGCGCTCGTGCGGGTGTCGGCCGCGGCCGTGAATCCCACGGACCTGCACTTCGCCGCACAGGCACCCCACGGGGCCGTCATCGGGTACGAACTGGCCGGCACCATCGAGGTACCCGCTTCGGACGGCTCAAGCCCTCCTGCCGGTACGCGGGTGGCGGGACTAGCGATGGGCGGCGCCTGGGCGGAGTATGCCGCTGTTCCGGGTGCCCAGCTCGCCGTCATACCCGACCACCTGGATTTTGACACTGCCGCAACGGTGCCGCTCGCCGGGGCGTCAGCGCTGCGGGCTCTCCGGGCACTGGGCCCGACGCTCGGCCGTCGAGTCCTGATTACCGGGGCAACCGGGGCAGTGGGCAAGATCGCAGTGCAGCTGGCGGCCGCCTCCGGCGCTGCGGAGATCACTGCGGTAGCCCGCGACGAACAGGCATTTCCGCTCCTTCGTGACCTCGGTGCCACCTCCACCTCCGCCGTGATCGGCACAGACTTTGGCACATTCGATGGCGTCATCGACAACGTAGGAGGATCCGCCCTCAGGGATGCCTTCGCCCTGCTGGCATCCAATGGAACCCTCGTCTCGGTAGGACGAGCGAGCGGCGAGGACGTTGTCCTGAGCGCAACTGATCTTCAAGGCGATTGGGGAGGATCCGGACGAACCATCCGCACCTTCTTCATGCCGGAGGAGGGCGGACCGGACCTCCGGCCCGACTTCGAATTCCTCATCCACCTCGCCGCAACCGGTCGCCTGCACACCAACATCGGAGACCGCGTCTCCCTGAGCCGCGGCCTCGACATCCTCCGCACAGGAGCGTGGACGGGGAAACTGGTTCTGCAGCCCCACGCATAGGTGTCTGCGAACGGCGAATTCCAGTTCGAGCAGCGGAGTTTCGAATGCGTGTAGCGGTGGCCGGCCGGGAATGAGCGGCGGCGCGGAACACTCTCCGGGCATTGCGTGGGCCGGGCGAGATGCCGGCAGGTCATGTAGGCGGCGGGACGGCGCATGCCCTTGTAGGGCGGATACAACGCGCCTACCGTTGAGGGACAGTCCACGTCGTCAGGGGCACAGTCATGGCAGAGCTACGCATCGAACAGTGGTGGGTCCTTCTGGACGTCATGCCGAAGGAATGGTTCCGCGAGAACCTCCGGGCGTCGGCGATCGATCCCGACGCCGCCCGTGCCGTGAGTGAGGTCGGCGGACCCGACCTCAGCGGGACGACTCTCTCCCCCGGCGACTGGGACTTCATCGAGACCCAGTCGGAATTCGTGGACTGAGGCGCGCGCACAACTCTTTGCGGCACTCCCCTGCGCTGCAGGGCTGCGCTGCAAGGGGTACCGGCATGCCCTGCCTCCGCCACGCCCAAAAAGGGCCGTGACAGAAACCGACTAGTCAGTATAGTGAGGGGCGTCACATCGTTTGCGGCCGACAATGAGGTCGGCCAGCCGGACAGCGGAGGCGCACGATGAGTTCCACTGCGACTGGAAGAGATGCTCAGGGCACGCCGTCGGGTGAGGGGAAGGGACTCGCGGCCGGGACCCTGGGCGTGTGGGGGTCGGTGGTCATTGGGCTGGCATCGACCGCGCCCGCGTACTCGCTGGCGGCATCGCTTGGCTTCGTGGTCCTCGCGGTCGGCGCGCAGGCTCCGATCGCCTTCATCCTGGCGTTCATCCCGATGCTGTTCATCGCCTTCGCCTACCGGGAGCTCAACCGGGACGTCCCCGACTGCGGCACCTCCTTCACCTGGGCCACTAAGGCGTTCGGCCCGTGGGTGGGCTGGATGGCGGGCTGGGGGGTGGCGGTCGCCGGCATCATCGTGCTGGCCAATCTTGCCCAGATCGCCGGGCTCTACCTGTGGCTTCTGGTGGGCGACGGCTCACTCGCCGAAAATTCCTTTTTGGTCACCGCCACCGGCGTCTTCTTCATCGCGCTGATGACCCTGGTCAGCTACCGCGGCGTCGAAATCGGCGCGAAGCTGCAGAACGTCCTCCTGGCGGTCCAGTACCTGGCGCTCGCGCTGTTCGTGGTGTTCGCCCTCATCGGGGTGGCCAACGGCACCGCCGAAAACGCCACGGCGCCGTCGCTCGACTGGTTCAACCCCTTCGCGTTCGACAGCGTCGCAGGGTTCACCGAGGCCGTCCTGCTGGCCCTGTTTATCTACTGGGGCTGGGACACCTGCCTGGCGCTGAACGAGGAGACCCGTGATGCCCGCCGCATCCCGGGCCTGGCCGCGCTGGTCACCACCGTGCTGCTGCTCATCACCTACGTCGGGGTCACCGTGGCGGCGATGATGTACGCCGGGGTGGGCGAGGAAGGTACCGGGCTGGGGAACGAGGTCAATGCCGAGGACGTGTTCTTCGCACTCAAGGACGCCGTGCTGGGCCCGGCCGCCTGGCTGCTGGTGGTAGCGGTGCTCGTTTCGGCGGTCTCCTCCACCCAGACCACCATCCTGCCGACCGCGCGCGGCACCCTCTCGATGGCCGTCTACCGGGCGCTCCCCCGACGGTTCAGCACGGTGCACGACCGTTTCCGGACGCCGTCCTTCTCCACCCTGGTGATGGGGATCGCCGCCGTCGCCTTCTACGTGGTGATGACCATCGTCAGTGAGAACATCCTCGCCGACTCGATCCTGTCCCTCGGCCTGGCCATCGCCTTCTACTACGCCATCACCGGGTACGCCTGCGTATGGTACTTCCGCCGGGACCTCTTCACCTCCCGGCGCAACTTCGTCCTCCGGTTCCTGCTCCCCCTCCTGGGCGCATTGATGCTGACGGCAGCGTTCATCCGGTCGGCGATCGACATGCTCGACGTCGACTACGGGTACAGCGTGCTCCTCGGCGTCGGAGGCACCTTCGTCGTCGGCATCGGCGCCCTCGCCCTCGGTCTGGTGTTGATGCTGGCCTGGCGGACCCGGAAGGGATCCCAGCCGTTCTTCCGCGGCGAGAGCCTGAACGCCGATACGCCCGTCCTGGTGCCGGACTCCCCCGACACCTATAGGCGCTCGGTCGACGGTGGCCTGGCCTGATGCGCATCCTCATCGTCGGTGCCGGCGGCGTCGGGTCCGCCGCGGTGCGGATCGCCGTCCGGCGCCCATTCTTCGAGCTGCTGGTGGTGGCCGACTACGACCCCGCACGGCCGCAGGCCCTGGTGGATTCGCTCGACGACGGCCGCCTGGCGGCCGCGCAGGTGGACGCGTCGTCGGCGGAGGCGGTCGCCGCGCTGGTGCGTGAGCATGGCATCACCCACGTGCTCAACGCCGTTGATCCCCGATTCGTGATGCCTATCTTTCACGGCTGCTTCGCGGCGGGAGCCACCTATCTGGACATGGCGATGAGCCTGTCGGTCCGGCACCCGGAGGAGCCGTACGCGAAGACCGGGGTGATGCTCGGCGACGAGCAGTTCGCGTACGCGCAGCAGTGGGAGGACGCCGGACGGCTCGCCCTGGTCGGGATGGGGGTGGAGCCGGGGCTGTCGGATGTCTTCGCGCGCTACGCGGAGGACGAGCTGTTCTCCTCGATCGACGAGCTGGCGGTGCGCGACGGGGCCAACCTCGTCGTCGCGGGGGCGGACGGCGAGCCGGCGTTCGCTCCGTCCTTCTCCATCTGGACCACCATCGAGGAGTGCCTGAACCCGCCGGTGGTCTTCGAGCGCGGGGTCGGCTGGTACACCACCGAGCCGTTCAGCGACCCGGAGGTCTTCCGGTTTCCCGGGGGGATTGGGGAGGTGGAGTGCGTCAACGTTGAACACGAGGAGGTCATCCTCATGCCGCGCTGGACCAAGGCCCGCAGGGTGACCTTCAAGTACGGCCTGGGGGATGAGTTCATCGGCGTGCTCAAGACCCTGCACAAGCTGGGTCTCGACTCCACCGAGCCGCTGATGGTCAAGGGCGTCGCCGTGGCACCGCGCGACGTCGTCGCAGCGGCGCTCCCCGATCCGGCGACCCTCGGCGACCGGATGACGGGCAAGACCTGCGCCGGCGTGTACGTGACGGGGATCGGCCGGAACGGTGAGCCCCGGGCGGTATACCTCTACCACGTCGTGGACAACGAGTGGTCGATGGCGGAGTACGGATCGCAGGCGGTGGTGTGGCAGACCGCGGTGAATCCGGTGATTACGCTGGAGCTGCTGGCGAACGGGACCTGGCAGGGCACGGGCGTGCTCGGGCCCGAGGCCTTCGACGCCCGGCCGTTCCTCGAGCTGCTGGCCGCCGACGCGCCGGCCGGTTACGGGTCGCCGTGGGGGCTCGAGGAGCGCTGAAACCCGCTGGCCCGACAGTCCTCAGCTGACGGACATGGGCGGTTGGCAGCGCGGGCACCACCAGGTGCGACGGCGGCCCGGATCGCCCGCCACTTCGGCCCGAACGAGGATCGTCGTCCCGCAGCGCAGGCACGGCCTGCCGGCCCGCCCCGCCACCCAGTGCTTCTCACCCCGTCGCAGACTGCCGGTGGTGACCTGGTGGGCCTGCGTGGCGGAGAAGCGCAGGCAGCGTGCTCCCAGGTCGACCATGGCGGGGACGTTGACCTCGCCCACCGGGGTATCCGGGTGGACGCCGCGCAGGAAGCAGAGCTCGTTCGCCCAGAGGTTGCCGAACCCGGCGATGTTCCGCTGGTCGAGGAGGGCAGCGGCGACGCGTCGCTCCGGATCCTGATGAAGCCGCCGGACCGCTTCCTGCGCGGACCAGTCGTTTCTCAAAGGGTCAGGGCCAAGGTGCCCGACAACGTCGCCCTCCGCACCCGTGGGGAGGAGATCGACGACGGGCAGGTGCATACCGTACGCCGTCGGACCGCCGTCGACCTCGAGGATCACGCGCGCGTCCGGAAGCAGTGTGCGGGGAAGCTTTCGGCCCGGCGCGGTGACGGTCCACGACCCATGCATCCGCAGGTGGGTGTGCAGTGTGAGGCCGCCTTCGAACCGGGTCAGCAGGTGCTTGCCGTGCGTCACATGCTCTTTCACCTGCGCGCCGTCCAGGGTATCCGTGGCGTGTGCGGGGACTCGGAGCTCCCCGCGCTTTAGCGTGCGGCCGTCGAGCGACTTCCTTAACCGCGCCGCGAGCCGGAAGACACTGTCTCCTTCGGGCATACGGCCTCCCTACTCTTCCGCCGCCCCCGGTCTGGACAGACCGCACGCGGCACCTTCCTCCCTGATGTTAGAGGTTCGATCCGGAGGTAGCCTCGCTCAACTCCCGCCGGCTCCGGAGGGTGCTTTTCTCCTGGCGGGGCGACACAGGCGGCGCCATCGAGAGCTTCAGCCGGACGAGGATCCTGCAAGTCTCTTCAACATGGGCAGGTTCGGGTCGAGTGAGGGACGGGAACACGCGGTCGTCGGTCAGCCATGAAGCCGCACCGGGCAGAGGTGATTCGGGGACTATGTGCCCTAGGCAGGAAGGGACGGCCGGGTCTATACCTACTGACAGTATCCCGGTGCATGGACGGCCCTTCCCCAGCGGGCCCCGTCAGCCGAATTTCACTCCCATCCGAGGAGGTGAACATCACCAGAGAGCAGCTACCGGAACCTACACCACACCAACGAGCAGTTCGATCCACAGGAGGTCAAAATGCCAGGGCTAGTTCGAAAAAGCCTCGATTCGCCCGAGGAGACGCGTCCCTTCGAGGGCGGTACGGGCCAGCTTCAGCTCGTCAACCTGGAAGAGGGCGCCGTGGGCCGCGCCACGTTCAATCCAGGCTGGCGCTGGTCCGAACACGTCAAGCCGATCGCCAAAACCGACAGCTGTCAGGCCGCCCACATGGGCTATTTCGTGTCCGGCCGGATGAAGGTCGTCATGAACGACGGCGAAGAGATGGAGTACGGGCCAGGCGACTTTGCCACCATGGCGCCCGGGCACGACGCCTGGGTCCTGGGAGACGAACCCTGCGTGATCATTGACTGGCAGGGTTTCGCGGACTACGCCAAACCCTGAAGTCACGGGCGCAGCCCGCCGGAGATGAGAAGTCCGCGTCGGCTCAGGCCCGGGCTTCTCACCGGCGGCAGCAGTCGCGGCCGTCAAGAACCTCCGGAACGCAGGCAAGGCTGCCGGGGTGGCCACCGGCGAGTGTCTCGCAACGGTCAGTGCGTTGGAACTGTGTTGAAGGTCAGAAGATCGAGTTGAGCCCGTTCCACCCGCTGCCGATCTGCACCCGGGGCAGCCATCCCCCTGAGCCATTGCCCAGATAAAGCCGCAGGTTGCCCTGACTGTCCCGTCCCACCACATCGGCGGCACGGTCACCATTCAAATCCCCCGGACTCATCAGGGCGGTCAGGACGTTCCACCCGTATCCCACCCGGGCGCGTGGCAGCCACCCGCCCTTGCCGTTACCTGGATACAGCCAGAGGAATCCAGTCGCAGCTTCGCGCGCCAGGAGGTCCACCTGTCCGTCGCCGTTGAAGTCCCCCGGCCCCACGAGGGCATTCATAGTGTTCCAGTTACCTCCCACCGGCACCCGCGGCAACCATCCGCCGGTGCCGTTCCCCCGGTACAGCCAGAGGGTCCCGGTCGCCCGCTCACGGGCGAGAACATCGACAAACTGGTCTCCGTTGAAATCGCCTGGTCCCACGATGGAATTCATGGTGTTCCAGTTACTGCCCAGCCGTAGCCGCGGCAGCCATCCGCCGGCCCCGTTCCCGGGATACAGCCAGAGGGTCCCGGTCGCCCGCTCACGGGCCAGCACATCGGCCTTCCCATCCCCATTGAAATCTCCCGGTGTCTCGAGCGCGTTCATCGAAGCCCAGCCCCCTCCGATGCGCACACCGCCCCCCAACGTACCGTTCCCCGTCCCCCGATACAGCCGGAGATCTCCGGTTGCAGTCACCCGGGCCAGCAGGTCGTTATTCCAGTCACCGTCGACGTCGGCGGTGGACCGCGAGAGGGTCGAGGCCGGGACGGCTAAGGGCGTGAAGGAGTACGGTTCGCACGTCAGATCGTAGTCCCGTGTGTCGTCGTACCACTGAGAGAGGTACACCCGGCCGCCGGAGAAGCTGGGTTGCCGGCACCGATCCAGCGCTTCGCCCGGATAGTCGAGCCTCCCGGCGGTGGCCCACACCGGCACCCCGGGCAACCGCCACGACCCCGTGATGTCGGCCCAGCCCGCCGTATAGGAGTACAGCCCATAGGAGAACCCCGAGTCACGGAGGCCGCGCATCAACCCCTCGATGATGAGCCGGTTGTCGCGCTGCTGAGCGGCGGTATTCGTCGGCCACGGTTGAGCCGGACGCGGCTCGACGTCGATCCATACGACCGGCGGACGGAACCCGACCCTGCTCATGCTGGCGACGGCGAACTTCGCCTCGGCGTAGCCCACGTTGGACAATTGTGCGGCCCGGGTGGTGGCAGTCCACGGTCCCCGGGCACCATACGTACTCAACTGCGCTGCGGTGGGAAACGCAGCCATTGCGTAACCATGGGTCTTCTTGTTGTTGCTTCTGGCCCAGTTGACCTGGCTTGCCAGACAAGGATTCTCGGTGAACGGCAGACCCTTCGTCAGCCCGATAATGACGAACTGGGTGGAGACCGGGGGCAGAGGCAGACCGAACCCGCCGACGGAGGACGGACACTGAGGCCAGGACACATCATGGCCATAGAGGGGTGCGGCGTGAACCGGCGGTGCGACGGTTACGAACCCAGACAAGAGGACAAGCGATGTTCCAACAGCTAGAACCATTCGGCGGAACGAGCCAAGCACCATGCCAACCACCTCATCCGAGGGTAATTTTACCGCCGGCCGCGGGTCCTGGCCGGTTGGAGGCTTATCACAATTGAGGGTGCAATTGGGGTCGGAAGCCGCTCAAGCCTCGGAGGAATTGAGCGATGTGGTTGGAGAGATCTCGAGACGCCGAGGCGGTGCTGCTGAAGACACCCAGGGGTGTCACCCTGCCCCTCTTGAGAGATTAAGGCGCCGCCATGAGGACTTCAGCATCCGCTCCACGAGATCCCGGTCCCGCTCGGCCGTCAGCGTCATGGCGGCGAGAGTTATTCAGACGCGGGCAGCATTTCCAACTTTTGTCATTGTCGTCTCCATTCCGTGGGCGGTCGGCTTCCCGATCGTGCGGTTCAAATCTGAGTTTGATCAGCGCAACGCCGAGCCACACGGCTAAGAGAACGGTCAGGGAAGCACATCGAAGTCCGGGGGCACCGCTATAGCGCACTGTTTCCAACTACCCGACACCATAATTGGCATTCTAGAGGTGAGCCTCACCTCTAGGATTCATTCAAAGATTTTTTTCACATGTCAGCCCACGGCTTGGCACGGCAGCGGCGTTGTGTCCCCAGCAGCACGTCGGCCTCTTGCAACCAGGCCAGACTCAGGCAAAACACCTGCTCTCAAAGAATTTTTCCTTCGGGTTACGGGATGGAACCAGCGGCCCTCAAATCCTTGCCCGCGCCGACGAATTAGCCAAAAAGTCCTCGCGTCAGGCGCACCACGGGACTGATTGGCGAACGTCATGCCTCGAAGTGATCACCGAGAGGACGATCGCGAAAGTATTTGGATGAACGAGAGAAATCCCGATGTTTAAGAGATGATGCCGTGTAACACTGATAACACCGTGAAAGGAAGTTCAGCATGAGACCCGAAGGCTGGCAAATTGTCGTCATCATCGTTCTTGCGATTGTCCTCTTTGGTGCTCCGAAACTTCCCGGTATAGCGCGCAGCGTCGGTCAATCGCTGCGCATCTTCAAGTCCGAAGTAAAGCAGATGAAGGATGAAAACGAGCCAGAAGTTAGTGGGACGTCGAACTCCGCCGGACTGCATACCTCAAGCGAACCCCAGGAGCCCCACGCGTCCAACCCTGCGCTGAATCAGCCCATTCTGGGCACAACCAACCATCCCAATCAACACCCGACAGCCGGCCAAAAAGAAAACGGGACCCCCTTCACATCCAGATAACTTCAAGTTCATCTCGCTTTGGCACGGACCCGAGGGCGCAAGGCCAACCCCGAAGGGCGGATGGCTCTCAAGGAACACCTGCGCGAAGCACGCATCCGGTTGTTCAAGTCGGGCCTGGCGGTGGTCGCCGGCACGGTGGTCGGCTTCTTCATCTACAACCCAGTCCTTGAAGCCCTCGCGGCGCCCATTAAGGAGCTCAACGAGCGGGAGGGCCGCAGTGCGGCCCTGAACTTCGACGCCGTCGCCTCCCCGTTCGACCTGCTCATCCAGGTCTCGGTGTTCCTGGGGCTGATCATCTCCAGTCCGGTCTGGCTGTACCAGCTGTGGGCGTTCATCACGCCCGGGCTGCACGCCAAGGAACGGCGGATCTCCCTGTCGTTCATCGCGGTTGCCGTCCCTCTGTTCCTGGCCGGCATCTACCTCGCCTGGCTGGTCCTGCCCAACGCGGTGAGGGTCCTGACGGACTTCACTCCGGGAGGGTTCACCAACATCATCACGGTGTCGGTGTTCATCACCTTCATCCTGCGCCTGATGCTCGCCTTCGGGATCGCGTTCCTGCTCCCGGTGGTGCTGTTCGGGCTGAACCTCGTCGGGCTGATCTCGGGTCGGCAGATCCTCAAGGCCTGGCGCATCACCGTGTTCCTCGTCTGCCTCTTCGCCGCCATGGCCGCGCCGGGCGCCGACGCGGTGAGCATGTTCTACCTTGCCGTGCCCATGCTCGTGCTCTTCTTCGCCGCCATCGGCCTGTGCCTGCTCAACGACAAGCGCCGCGCCCGGCGCAACGCCGCCCGCGAAGCGGAGCTGAACGCCACCGCCGACTCCGCCTCCACCCTCGACGGACTGTAGCCGGGTACTGAAGACGCGAACGGCCGACGCTGGCACAATCACCCCGCATACGAAAGTACTGATGATCGCGCGGCTATCCGGCCTCGACGTATGGCGCTGCACCGGTTCACGAGGCATGGACCAGATAACCCTTCGGACATCGGGTCCTTTCCCTAGCAGACTCGGCGCTGCCCCATGTTGCGATAATTCGCTCCTTTGACCTGCTAACCGGTATCCGATCATTCAAAATACTGTTATGCGACCGTTATGTTATAGAAGTTACTTAAGTTAAAAGGGCCACATACCGTAGGACCACTGTCTTATTTTGGGGAAACGAATAGGAAAGAAAGTGGGTTCGCGTGAGTGGAGCAGTCTCTCGCCGGATAGTCCTAACATCGGCCGCAGCAGCGGGAGGACTGACCTTCCTCGGATTGCCGCTGGCACGAGCATCCGATGTTCCATCCGGCCCAGGGGTCGGGAGCGGCGAGCGAAATTCGTCCGATTTCACCACTATGACGACAAGTAAATTTGACCGGTGGCCGGTGGATATCCAGCAATTTGGAATATCTCAGGAGTTCTGGGACGGGCACCGGGCACTTGATATCGGAACTCCGATTGGCACGCCGATCCAAGCAGTTGGTGCTGGTGAGGTTATTTTCGCCGGGGACTCATTGACCATGACCCAGGAGGAGGCCGATCAGTTCGGCGGCGTCCCGGGCTCTCACCCGAACGCGTCGTGGGCCGGCAATCAAGTGGTTATCCGCCACCCCAACGGTCTAGCGACAAATCATGCGCACTTGTCAGGCTGGTATGTCAGCAAAGGACAGCAAGTCACCGCCGGGCAGACCATCGGCCCATCCGGCGTGTCCGGAAGAACGACCGGAGCGCATTTGCACTTCGAGGTCATCGATCTCAGCGCCCTTTACGCGCCCGCATACGGGCGGGTGAATCCCTTCGACTACATCGATACGAATGCCCCAGTACCAGAGGAGAATGAAGTGCCACAGCACACCCGATTTAGCGTTGACCCAACGACCTCGCCGCGTCTCGCGGCAAATACTATGTGGGTTTTGAAGACTTCCGGAGGAACGCAGAACCTCAACTTCGCGAGCGGCACGGGCGGTCCGGGACTTTACGACGCAGTGCTGTTCCTGCAAGGTGCCGGACTCACCGACGGGGCGACTATCACGACGCGCTGGGTGATCGTTCGAGACGGCCGCCGGTCAGGCTACTTTGAGCAAGAAGTGCACGGAAGTGCGGACGGCGCCTTCCGTGGCACCGCAACTTTCAAGGCGCCAATCATTAGTGGTGACCTCCTTGAAGTGGAAGTGACGTCAAGCAAGGACAGCGTGTACCTCCAGAGGTGGGCG
Source organism: Arthrobacter zhaoguopingii (assembly GCF_009828595.1). GTDB lineage: Bacteria > Actinomycetota > Actinomycetes > Actinomycetales > Micrococcaceae > Arthrobacter_D > Arthrobacter_D zhaoguopingii. The sequence goes on along the minus strand of NZ_WPNY01000005.1, from coordinate 222,370 downwards.
GCGGATGTTTATCGGTTCGCCTAAAGCGGGATAGGAAATTTTGCGGCGGCAGACGCGGGCCTGCCCGCTTCTGCCGCCGCAGCGCACACGGACGCATCGCTCCGTGCCGACCTAGGTCGGAGAGTATCGATCCTGATCTTTCCCGACCCAGGGCGGCATGCCGTCTAGGCACCGCTGCCACCGACCGAGGCCGAACTACTTGCAGTCGCCGCCAACGTCACGGACTTGCCACTGGGCGGACAGAGGTTGGAACCAGAACATTGAAACGGACCTCATCGCCATTTCAGAGCCGGCTTCATCCTCACCTGCATTTCATGTCCCGCAGACGTGGGACCCATGTGCGTCAGGAGACTCCGCGCAGCGGCCCGCGCCCCGCCTCTCGTCAAGACGGTCGTCGGACTCAACCGCTTCCGCAAATTCGGCAGCAAATGAATCGACCATGACAGAGGCTGCCCGTACCCGAGCGGGGCCTTCGAAGCCAACAAAGGTGGCACCCGCCTATACCTCCCGCCAGTGACGCGTATCGGCGGGCCGCTGCGTCATCCCTACTACAACTCGGTCCACACTTCCCCCGGAACGCAGAGATCGATCACACGGCGCCCGTCATTGAGGCCTGGGCGCCAGAGCGTGGAAGGAGGCCCTTAGGTTCGCGTTCCACAACGGCCTCGCGTATGCCCACCCAATTCGCGCGCAGACGACATTGCTGCCGCCACAAGGTGGTCAAAAGTCGGGAGGGCTGAATGCCGCCGCCCGACCACGGCTCGTACGTCGCCCACTAGATCGCGATGAAAGCGCGCTGGGCAGGACTGTGGACTCGTAGGAAGAGGCGGCTCAAAGTACGCACGCCGCCAGATGCCCAGCCTCCCGGTTCACCCTTACCAAGGAGCAGCCGGCAGCTGGATCTCCGCGCACCGACCAGTCGTTGTGGTGGATTGGATCCGGCAGCACTCCTGCGGATGCGCCCACCCCATTTTCCGCTGACACTAGTATGTATGCGCGAAATGTCAGTTGTGTAATTTGACAGGGGGCCAACCTCAAAATCTCAACCTTGTCAATCCGGGGCCGAAAATATTTGATTGATTCTGCTCAAAGGCTGGACATTGTTAGCGCGAATAGCTAATCGCAATCATCCCGCAGGATTTAAGCAGGATTACCGCACTACTAATGTTTTCCCCATTCATAGTGAGAGGCTGATGCCGCGCCCACTGGGGGCGCAATCTCACAAATTGGGGAAGACATGTTCAAGAAGGCTGTAAGCCTCGCGGCCGCTACTGGGGTGGCTGCTGCGATATTAGTAGGACTTGGCGCCGCGCCTGCGTCAGCTGCGCCAGTGCTATATCTGCCATTTCCAGGCGGAGAAACGCATACGGTGACTCAATACCCACACCAGGGCTATTATGCGGTGGACATCGGCATGGCGATGGGTGATGACATCTCCGCGTCCGCGTCGGGAGTGGTCCGGACCGCCGGCAACGTCAATAATTACAACTGGAACATCAACGGCAACCAGGTGGTCATAGACCACGGGAACAATTTTTGCACCCTTTACAACCACATGAGTTCGGTGGCCGTGAAGGTCGGGCAAAGCGTGACCCGTGGCCAATACCTCGGGGGCGCAGGCGCGACCGGAGCGGCGGATGGAGTACACCTTCACTGGGACACCGTCCAGTGCTCGGGTCACTACCCAATCGGGAAGTTCGGCAGCTATGAGTACCCCAACGGCTTCTACGCGGGCCAGCGCATCACCAGTCGGAATAGTGTCCCTGCTGTCTGGAATCCGTCGATCCCTTCCCGTGGTGACTTGGTAGCCGTAGATTCCGCAGGGGTTCTCTGGAATTATCCAGCCAATGGCTCTGGGGCGTTTGAGCCCAAGCATCAGATTGGTCCTGGTTGGACCAACGCAAAGACCGTCTGGACCATCGACTGGAACAGCGACGGCGTCAACGACATTGTCACTCAGTGGAGTGATGGCATTCTGCGGTTCTACCCGGGCCGTTCGACTGGCGGATTCTACGCGTACCAGAAAATTGGAGCTAGCTGGAACGGCTGGGAAATCGCTCCCGGCAAGCTCCGGAATACTGACAAATACCCAGGCATGATCGCCAAGGAGCTTTCGACAGGGCTGCTCTACTATTATCCCAACGCCTCGGGGAACTGGCTCACAACCGACTCAAGAATCGAAATCGGACATGGCTGGACCAACCTCTCGATCAATGTCATGGACTTCAACTATGACGGCAACCTTGACGTACTCGCGCTCAACCCGGCGGACGACCTCTACGCCTACTTCGGGAACGGTGCAGGGGGTTTCTCTGGAAATAGGAAAGTAGGCGCAGGCTGGGCATTCGAAGCCATCGCGCCTACTTTCGGCTTCATCGGGTCGGGCAGTAGAGGACTGCAAGGGAAGGCCTTGAATGGAGACGTCTTCTACTATCCGGTGACAACCACTGGGTTTGGGGACCGATTTAGATCGGCTCATGGATTCGGCCCGTTCCAGTTGGCCAACTCGCAAAATCTGTAATTAGGGAAGCGACTTTAACGTGCAGTATTTGGGTGTGGCCCCACTTGATCGGTGGGGCCACACCCGGCACCTCGTCCAACAAGCCACGATCGACCAAAGAACCACTGGGTGCGTCTGTGAAGGATCCAGCAAAGCCGTGCTTGCAGCAGAGTGATTGACCGCCGGTTCAGGTGGCATCCCCGGCGTCCCTGCAGAACTTCTCGTTTGCCGTTCATGCGGGAAGTTCGTGTCCTATCAGCACAAACTAGGAGCAGTATCCTGCTGAAGCTTCACCGTAGTCATGCGTACCCGGCCTTCCATCGCTAAGTCGACCCGCAAATTACTCGTAGCCTTGGCTTCACGGGAACTTCGAACGGCGGCAAGGAATCCGCCCGCGTCCTCGCCGTGCCTTCAGCGGGTGAGCTCGGAGCGGGCGTCGGCGGTGGCCGTGATGGGAATCCCGTCGGGCACCAGGACTGTGACCAGAGGCGGGTGGACCACCGCGGTGAGCACCACCTGCGCCGTCCTGCCATCGGGGGTGCCTGTCGCCGGATCTACGGCCAGGGAGGGAAACCGCTGCCCGGCGGCCGTGCGCTGCAGATACCCTTCCGCGGTGGACCGCACGGTGCCGGGGTCAAGCACCGGCTGCGGGCCGGCCTCCGCTTCGGAATCAATGGTGAACGTGTCCGCCGCGGCCAGTGCGGCGCCGTCGGCCGCGGACAACAGGCGGGAGTGGCCAAGGTAGACCGCCGATGCCGCAAGCACCACCGCCAGGACCAGCAAGAGCAGCAGGAGGTAGCCGATGATCAGCACCCCCACCTGACCGTCCTCGCCCGCCCAGTCGATCTCCCGTCCGGCCTCTGCCCGGGCCTTCATGCCGGGCTCATCCGAACCGTTCCACCGACTGGGTGGCACTCGAATCCACCGTGACCGCCGAGTCATTCACCCCGGGCATGGTGGGAATCAGCGGCAGCGGCACCGCCAGGCGGACCTCGACCGTCACGGTGGAACCCGGGGAAAGACAGGCCCCGTCACAGGACATTCCAACCTGGGCCTGGTCCGGGGAGAAACCGAAGTTCTCCAGCGCCACCAGGGCTGCCTGCCGCGCCCGGGTCTCACCCTGTTCCGGAGTCTCGGCCTCCACGAAGACCTTGGCCGCGTGGTCGGCCGCACCCACCACGGCGAACGATCCGCCCTGCAGCTGCCCGGCGGACAGGATCAGATACACCACCGGGACCAGCAGGATCAAGCCGAGGAACGTGAACTCAAGCACCGCGCTGCCCGCCTCGTTCCCCAGCCGGAAGCGTGTGCGGACCAGCCCGGACCGGACGGGCTTACGACGGAAGGACCGCACGACCCTGCACCTCCAGCACCCCGGCCGGGCCGAGCAGGCCCACCACCGGAAGCGGAGCCCGAACCACCACCTCCACGAACTGCGCCCCCGCGGCCCCGGAGCGTTGGACCGTCACATCCGAAGCGAAGTCATCCCCCACCCCCGCGGTGATCAGCTCGGTCGTGCGCTGCCCGGCATCCTCGGGACTCCGGTCGGCCAGGGTTCCGTACCGGGCGCCCGAGGCCGCGGCATCGATCAGGGTGTTGCGCACGTGCAGCACCAGCATCAGCTGGACCACCGCAAGGAAAATCACGGTGAGCAGCCCGCCGATCAGCGCGAAGTCGACAACCGCCGATCCCGCCTCACCGCCCAGGCTCCGGCGCCCTCGTGACCAGAGCACCTACGGGGACACCTGGTTCATCGCCGCCTCGAACAGGCCCTGCAGCGCGGGCCCCGCCAGTGCCAGCAGCCCAGCGACAAGCACCGCCGACATCAGCGTGATCATCACCCAACCGGGCACGTCCCCGCGCTCGGCGTCGGGGTCGGAGACCACCCGCCGATAGATGGTGGCGAGGGCCAGCCAGGCGCGGGCACCATTTCGATCTCTTGCCATTGTCGTCTCCATTCTCTGAGCGGTCGGCTGTCCGGTCGTGCGGTTCAGAATCCAAGGTTGATCAGCGCAATGCCGGGATAAACGGCGAAGAGGACGGTCAGGGGAAGCACACCGAAGACCAGCGGCACCATCATGGCGATCTCCTTCTTTCCGGCCGATTCCATGAGCTCCCGTTTCGACATGTCGCGCACGTCCTGAGCCTAGGCCCGCAGCACCTCGGCCAACGGGGTGCCGCGTTGGACCGCGACGGTCAGCCCGTCGACGAACCGGGCAAGCGGGGCCAGCTGGGTGCGGCGGGAGAACTCCTGGAACGCCTCGACGACGGGCGTTCCGGCCCGCGTTTCGGCAAGCACCCGCCCAAACTCCCCGGCCAGCTCGCCGCGGGCCGTCCTGCACACCCGCTCCAGGGCGCCGGTCGCGCTCTCCCCGGCGCTGACGGCCAGCGCCATGAGTTCGGCGAGGCTGGGAAAGTCCGCGAGCATCCGGGCCTCCCGGCGCGCGATCTGCCGGGTCAGGAGGTAGTCACGGAACAGGTACCCTCCGGCGGTGCAGGCGGGAACCAGGACCGCTGCGAAGAACACGTTCGACCGTCCGGAGCCCGCGGCCAGGACCACCAGAGCGGTGGACGCACCGAGTCCGAGCGCCGCCCAGAGAATCTGCTGGGCCCGGAAGTCGGTAACGCTCAGTCCTCCACCGGCCTGCACCAGTCGGCGGTTCAGCTGGGTCGATGCGGGATTGAACCGGTTCAGCCTGCGCACCGCATCACGAAGGAACGGCTGCAGGATGCGGCCCAGAGGCCCGAAGGGTGCCGGGCGGCCTGTGTCCGCACCGAGCAGACTGGATCGGACGTCCACGACCTTCAACTGCGGACTGATCCGGTCAACGAAGCGGACACTCCGCGCCGACGGCAGCCCCACGAGCACCATCCACACGCCCAGTCCGAGCGCGCCGCCCGCGAGGAGGGACATCGCCACCACCTGCCCGGTCACCGAAGCACCCTCTCGTCCCGGGGAAGGGCACCGATGCGCAGCATCATGCGGTAGCAGACAACCGACACTATTAGGCCTCCGGCGAGGACCAGGGCGCCGGCACCGGTGTTGTAGGCACGGACTGCTTCGGGCCGGGTCGCCAACAGCAGCAACACAAACCACGGAGCGGCCACGGCGAGCCGCGCAGCGTTGACCGTCCAGGACTGCCGGGCCTCAAGTTCATTGCGGGTGCGGGCGCTGTCGCGGAGGAACTCGGACAGGGTGCCCAGCAGCCGGCCGAGGTCTGACCCTCCCACCTCGCGGGTCATCCGCAGGGCCTCGACGATGCGGTCGGCCACCGGGTCGGCGAGCCGGTCCTTGAGCCTGCTCAGCGACTCATCGAACTGCCCACCCGCCCGGTAATCCGCCGCGAACTCCCGAAACGCGCCGCGCAGTTCGGCCGGCCCTTTGTCGGCGAGCTGCATCAGCGCCTCGGGGAGCGAGAGGCCGGCGCGGATTGCGGAGCGCAGGTGATCGACGACGTCGGGCCAGAGCTCCCGCAGCGACGCCGTCCGCTTCGCCGCCCGCCACCGCACCAGGGCATACGGAGTCCAGGCGCCGAACAGGGCGAAACAGACAGCGATCGGCACCGAGCGGACCAGGACAACGGCAGTCAGGAGGATGAGCAGCCCGGTGACCGCGCAGGCGCCCAGCAGCCCCCGCACCGAGACCGAGCCGACCCCGGCCCGCACGAGCAGCTCCCGCAACCGTGGGGTTCGCCGCTGGCGGGCGGAACTCCGGGAAGACGGGCCCCAGCACGCCCACCAGATCAGGAAGAGCCCGGTCCCGAGCATCACGCCCAGGAGCGCGCTCACCGGCCCTCCTCAAGGAGCGCCGCGATATCGACGCCGGCCGCGGCAAACTTCTCCTCCGCGGGCATGGCCGTGGCGCAGACCTGCAGCGCGCCCTCGACCCGCCGAAAGACGGGCGAGGACTCGATGACGCCGTTTTCCACCCGTGCACCCACGGCCATGATCTCCGTGACCTGCCGCTGGCCGTCGCCGGCTCGTGCGCAGTGCACCACGAGGTCGAGGCAGGACGCGACCGTGGGCACCACGAATTCACTTGAGATGTTCTTGCCCGCCAGCAGCGGCAGGGTGCAGACCTTGGTCAGGGCGTCGCGGGCGCTGTTTGCATGGACGCTGCACATCCCGGGCAGCCCGATAAACGATCAGGCACAGTGCAGTAGGATGAAGCTCGTGACCCAGCGAGCCTTCATCTACACCCGTATATCGCAAGACCGCAATGCTGAGGGGTTGGGTGTCCAACGGCAGGAAGAAGCGTGCCGGAGGTACGCGCTGCAACACGGCATGGAGGTCGTAGAAGTCTTCAGTGACAACTCGACTTCCGCCTTCAGCAACCGGACGCGCCCCGCCTACACAGCAATGCTGGAGCGCCTTCGTGCCCGCGAAGTGGAAGCTGTCATCTGCTGGCGAATGGACAGACTGCACCGCCGCCCGATTGACCTAGAGGACTATGCCGAAGTGTGCCAAGGGCCCCGAGGCTCCGCGCCGATACTCACCTACTCCGTTACAGCAGGTGGTGAAATTGACCTCTCCACCGCGGATGGCCTCTTGCGCGCAGGAATCATGGGCCAAGTCGCTCGATTCGAATCCGCCACGAAGAGCGAGCGCGCCCGCGCGAAGGCCTCGCAGCTGGCGGAGGCCGGCATGTGGACAGGAGGTCGCCGCCCCTTCGGATGGCAGGTCGAAAACGGACGCCTCACCACCGAACCAAGAGAAGCCGCGGCGCTCGCCTCGGCACACAGCGACGTCCTCGCGGGACGCTCCCTCGGATCAATCATCAAGAAGTGGAATGAAGAGGGCTGGGATGGTGAGCCTTTGCTGACCACCGCCGATAAGCCCTGGGGATACGCTCAACTTCGCCAGGCGCTTCTCCGACCACGCAACGCCGGGCTGTATGTGTTCCACGGTGAAGTCCTCAGCCGGGACAAAATACCGGCGATCGTTCCCGAGGACGTGTGGCGCGCCGTCGTGGCGGTCCTCACCGCACCGGAGCGGCGGCGCTCGCAGACCAACAAAGCTGCACATCTCCTCGCCGGAATCGCCCAGTGCCACTGTGGCGAATTTGTTCGTTCGGGGAATGTTTACGGCCGAAGAGACAAGACAACGGGGGTTAAGCCGAAGCACACGGCATACAGGTGCTCCTCTCAAGGACGCGGACATGTGGGCAAGCGCGAGGAGTATGTGGACGCCGTGGTGGAGTTGTGGGTATTCCGCCTCCTTTCGCAGACCTACCGCGAGGAGCCAGAAAACCCTGCGGCGCGAGCCGAAGCGGACGCGATTCGATCGCGGCTTGAGGCACTTCACGTGAGGGAACAAGGAGCAGGGGGACTACTCGCCGCAGGCGAGATGACGCTGGGGCAGATGCGCAACTTCAATGAAGGAATACAACGCCAGCGGGCGGACCTGGAGGATCGGCTCACGAAGCTTGGACTCGACCGGGGCCAGGAACTGGACACGCTTGCTCGCTTCGACCTTGAAATGGGAGAGGTACAGGAGCGCTTCAACGCGTGGCTCGCGATGCCGATCGACGATCGCCGTGACTTCATCCGATCGAAGCTCCACATTGTGCTGCACCCCCACTCGAAGGGGTCACCACGCGAATTCGATCCGGACACGGTGAGTGTCCATATCAAAGCCCCCGGGGAAACAAGGCGCTCCTTGAGTGCCGCTGATATTGCAGCACTGGAGCGGGTTTCACTCGGGGAGAATGTGGCGGAAATGCTACGGCGGTTCCGCACTAACCGACGCGGTTCGGAGTACAGTCCAGCTTTCAAGATTAGGGAATCATTTGCAAAGCTCGCCGAGGAACATCCCGTACTGCAAAAAATCCTCGATGACCAAGCTGCGCGGAAGAATGCAAATAGGGCCTAGGAGCGCCTAGAAAATCTCGGTGCGCACATGTTCAGGAGGAACCTTCGCAATCCCTCCAGCACGGCCTCAGGCACTAACGGGCGCCCCTTCAAGGCGCAGGCCTCGTCGGCATTGCCGCCCCCTTACCCTCTCGGGTGGCCCCTGCCACCCCGTACCCAGAATTTCGACTGAGAACAGGGGCTGATTTATGGGAAGGATCGCTTGATCAGAGCTAAGCTGACCGCATGGGGTTTCTTATTTTTATTCTTGTCATTGTCATCCTAATGTTCTGCGCCGCAGGTTGGTTGGGATTCGGCCTTTTCCTCTACGGAAACAGGACCAGAAAGAAAGCCGAAGCGAATGCGCCGGCCATTCTGGACGCCGCGTTTGCGGGGCAAGACGACGTGATTTTCAAGATCAACATGGAGTCACCCTCGTACGAAACCGTCTTGATAGGGGCGAAGAAGCGTGGATACACGCTCTGGAAAGAGACGGCGGAGACGGCGGATCAGTCGGTGAAAACCCTCATTTTCCAACGCGCCACAACGGTTAATCCGAGTGACGCCCGGGAGCCATAAACGCTGACCCTAGCGGCCGCAGCGCGCCCCGCAGCGCGCTTCGAAGGGCACCGCGCCGCCCCTACCACTCCACTCCTGACAACGCCACCCGGGACTCGTGGGGGCGCCTACAGAGCCGCCCCCCGCCCTCTCTTATGCCTTCGACTGGAGCGCATCCATGCGCCGGTAAAGCGTTGCACGGGACATTCCCAGATCCCGCGCCACCTGTGCCGCCGGCTCGCCTGACTCAATCAGGCGGGCCGCGTTCCTGACCTGACTATCGGTGAACTGAGCCTTACGCCCGCCCAAGTCCTTACCCGCTGCGCGCCGCTTGCTCACGCTGTCCGTGATCCGCTCACGCTTGATCTCCAGCTCCATCTGCCCCAGCGCCGCCATCACGGTAAACACCATGCTGCCCATGGGCGTGCTGGTGTCTACGTCTCCCCCTCCGAGGTTCAGCACGCGCAGCCCCACGCCCTTGCCCTTTAGCTCATCAGCCAGCGCCAGCATGTTCGCGGTGGAGCGCCCCAGGCGGTCCAGCGTGGTTATCACCAGGGTGTCGCCCTCGTGCAGTGCAGCCAGTGCTTCATCCAGCGCCGCCCGTGACGCCTTCGCGCCACTCACCCCGTGATCCACGTACAGATCATCCCGCCGCACGCCAGCGGCCAGCAGGTCGCTCTCCTGACGGTCGGTGTCCTGCGCCCTGGTCGATACCCTCGCGTAGCCGATCAGCTTTCCCATGTTCTTCTACTCCCTCGATGTGTCTCACAACAGTGTTTGATAACACTGAACTTAACAGGAACTTACGAGACAGTCCAGCGAGACGTTTTCGGGTCGGTTTTTCTACGAAATTTGTCTCATAACCGATGTGTCTTAAATCCCTTGGGTTGCGAGACGCGGCGATGCGTCGAACCCCACGACAGGACTTGCCGTAAAGTCGGGGAGGGTCTATCAGAAAGGGGGACGAGCATGGCCATCGAGTTCAGGGAAAAGGTCAAGATCAAGGTGTTCGACGAGCCGGAGGTGGCAGCTTTGCGCCTGGAGGCTCAGTTGAATCGCCGCCTACCCTGCCCTGACTACGACCCAGACTGGCGTCTTCGAGACGCATCGGAGAGCAGATCAGTCGGCGATTCTGTCCAAGAGGTCTTCGAAGAGTTCCGCGAGCACGATCTGATACCCGACGGTTTGTTCCACGACCGGCGCATGCCCCCTGCCAAAGACGGTGAGGTAGGCGTGCAGGTCAGCGTTCACTACCCAGTCTCACTGAAAGAAATCTGGGTTGAGGCTGTGGGAACCAACCGGATGGCTGTGGACGGGGTGACAGCCACCCTTACAAGGATCAAGAACTATCTGGAACAGCCGCAGGACAGAGATCAGGAGGATCAATTGAACCGGGGTCGCGTCTCGGGTCCGAGCGCACTTCCAGTATCGAGCGGAACGAATGACAGCGATGCGGTATCAACCGCGGGTGACGCCAATGGCGGTGCCCCCGGTACGTACGTCGGGTCCAGCAACATCTCCTGGTTGAAGCGAACATGGAGAGATCACACAGCGCAATTCCTCGCAACTCTCGTCGCGGGCCTGCTAGTCGTAGCGCTAGGCGTCTGGCTCGGCTTGACCCCAACACCCTAAGGGGGGGGTAACCCCCACCCCATTTCCCTCTGTGCCCGGTGGTCTTAGCGCCTCATTCCGCGTACGGGTCGGGAAGCTTTTCTCCTACCGTTTCGCCAAGGCCTTCACCGCGGGATAGTTGACCGGTTCCGGGGAGTACACCACCGCCTCGCCGTCCAGCCCGTACAGAAAGGGCGACCCGTCAGGGTTGCCCCTTCCTACCGGGAGCCGTCGGCTCGCTGCCCACGTCATCGCGTCCGCCGATAGGTTGGGCAGGAGGAGGAGGTCCGCCAGAATTCCTCCTCTGGGGATGGATCCAGCGTGCTCACGGTCAACGTTCCGTTTTGAGGTCATCGGCATGAGGTGGTCTGGGCGCACGCAGTCGCGCCGCCTGCAGGTGTGGTCCAGCGTGTGCCCGGGGGTGTGGCCTCCGATGAAGTTCCCGTAGGAGTACCGGTGCGCCAGCCACTCATGGTTGCCCACGCTGATGAGCCCGTATCCCTTGTCATTGGTTCGGCCGGCCCATACCCAACAGCCGAGATCGGTATCGGGGACGATCTGCGACACGAACTTGTTCAGTGTCCGCGTGATGGCGTCTGCCGTTCGCAGGGGTTCCTTCAGCAAGAGGTGATCGTGTTTCCGGCAGTACCCCTGCCGCGAGTCGGTCTTGCTGATGAGTCGGCTACCGCACCCACCTGCCTTGCACTCTGGCTTCGTCCGGAGCCAGGCGCGGTGATGTGTCCGGCACATTCCTCGCGCGTGGTGGGGTCGACGCTGGTCCCGGGGAAGCTGCAGACACTCCAAACACGTCCGTGCATACCGCGCCTTCGGTCTCGCCAATCCTGATCCTCCCTGTCACGTATAACTCGGAGAGAGAGTCTACCCGCCACCGGCTGTTCCCTACTCTCGTAAAGGAAGTAGAGCCTGGTACGTCGATTTGGCTATCAGAAGGGTTAGGGCAGTCGGGCCTCTACTGTTGCTGTCCCCGCGTAGGCAAGACGAAGCGGGGAGTGGGGCCCTCCTGGTCATTGCTCGAGGCGATGACCAGGACCTCGCGCAGCTTACGCTCCTCCCATCGCACCCCCGGCGACGGCACCGGCCAGAGCCGCTACCGCTCCTACTGCCGTAACGGTGGCAACTGTGTGGTTATCAATACGACTGGATTGCTGTTCTACCGCAGACCGGATGAAGTCGAGCGTAATCGCCTCCACTCGATTGTCGTCATCTTTGCGGTCGATGCGGTAGAAGAGGTCCACACCGCGCTTCTTCGCCGAGTCGGTGAACTCCTGCCGAGCCATCGTCCAATCCCGCCGCAGCACTTCAATGCCAGACATCGCAAGCCAGAGCGATGCAATCTTGTGCTTGGCTTGGCGTCTGTGGCCCTTTCCTTTCAGCGATGCCGGAATCGATCGCAGGAGGATCGAGGTTCGCCGCTTCAGCCCGTATGCCTGGGTTGAAAGACGGACATAGTCGTCCTCCAGAAGCTCACTCACCATTGCACGGGCTTCGTTCTCAAGGTCCTGAAGCCGACGCGCACGATTCTTCATTCGTGCGAAGTCATGACTCGGAGAGTCAAACGTGCCCATCAACTCTTCGAGTACATCCTTAATGCCGCCGTCGACTGAGAGGACAGAAACGGCGATGTAACCCTCAATCCCATGCAGAGATGTTCCTGCGGACTGGGGAACCTGGACGACACGTACGGAGGTATGCGCGAACTTGTTGGCGCACCCAGGACTACAGGCCTGAACGACAAGACTCATACCAGCCCGCGCCGCCGCCTGTTCCAGCACATCAAAGGCAATAAGCCCACCACCGGGGGGCTCATGCACCACCTCTGGTGAGCACTCCCACAGCACAAAGATGGAGACCCCGTCCCACCCCACCCAGTAGTCCTCGCTGGGCAAGTCGGTCCAGTCGTATGCTGTTGGCTGGTTCTTCCGCGGAACGTGAAGCTTGAACATGAGCGGGTCGGAGAACCGCACGTTCAACAGGATGTCGTGGCCACTCAGGAGGCAGTCCCGGGGTAAGTCCCGCGCGGACGGAAAGACATCGCTGTAACGCGACCATTCCCTTGTCGCTCGCTCCCCCTGCACGTCGGCGACGCGGGGGTCAGCACGAAGAGCTGACACGACTGCATCCCATTCCTCAGCCGGTGACCTATCGTCGTCAGCGGCAATGAGGAAGGCCGTGCCGAACCGGGCAAAGTAGTGCCCCGTCGCCTCGGCTTGAAGTTCCCCGACGCGGTCGTGAGGCCGAACTCCCTTAAGAGCGGCGAAAGGGACGGTCTCTACTACGTACTGCTCCGCGACATCTTCGGTCACTTCTCCCCCTCATTGTTGGCAGTAGCAACAATAGCTCCAGGAGCGGGAATGATCCCGTAGGCGAGCCGGAACGAAGCCGTACTGTGCATGAAATGGGTTCGGGAAGACCGCTGTTCAGTGCGATGAGCATGTCCAGGCTCTCCGCCTCCCTCACCTCCCCGACGATGAGCCGGTCCGGGCGCATCCGCAGGGCTTCCTTCACCAGGTGGCGGAGCGGGATCTCCCCGGTGCCTTCGAGGTTCGGCTGCCGGCACTGGAGCCCGACGACGTCGCGCAGCGGCAGCTTCAGCTCGAAGATCTCCTCCACCGTAATCACCCGCTCGCGCGGTGGAATCGCGGCGCCCAGGCAGTTGAGCAGGGTGGTCTTCCCGGCCTGGGTGGCGCCGGAGACGAGGATGTTCAGCCCGGTCCCGACGGCGGCGCCAAGGAACCGGGCCGCCTGAGGGGTCAGCGTCCCCAGCCCGATGAGGTGCTCCAGGCGGGTGGCGCGGGCGATGAACCGGCGGATATTGACCGCCCAGTGCCGGCGGGTGACGTCCGGGATCACCACATGCAGTCTCGAGCCGTCGGGCAGGGAGGCATCGACGAAGGGCGAGGAGAGATCAAGGCGCCGCCCCGAGGACTTCAGCATCCGTTCCACGAGGTCCCGGACCTGCTGCGCGGTCAGGGTCAGCGACGTCAGCTCGGACTCCCCACCGCGGGCCACATAGATTTCTGAGGGCGCGTTGATCCACAGCTCCTCGACCGTCGGATCGTCAAGGAACGGCTGCAGCACCCCGAACCCGGCGACGGCGTCATACACCTGCCGGCGGGCGTTCTCGAGGTGCCCCAACGGCGGCAGCGAGCCGAGAACCGCCCGTTCGTCGTAGTCATTGACCGCGTCCTCTACCAGACGCAGGATTTCCGGGGCCTGCTCCGCAGGGTCGAGGCCACGGCGGCGGATCAGCTCGCGCACTTCCTCCTCGACTATGCGCACAGCATCCATAAAAACCCCGAAAGATTGGCGGTTGTCGGTGCAGGCGGATCGCATTTCCGCCCGGGACACGCTGTTTCACAGTCAAGCGTAGGCGACCCGTCCGATGCCGGACAGAGAAGCAGCGTGGGTGTGGAAAAAGCCGCTTTCACGGCGCGCAGGCTACTTCTGTTTCGCCGCTCAGCCACCTGTTTGTGGGAGATGTGGCGCGTACCACAAAAATTCCTGCTAGTGCCTCTTGTCACGCCGCGACACGCCCCAGAAATAAACATGACACGCGCACGAAAGGCTTATTCTTCCGCGATCACAAGAGAAACACTCGTCACACCTGTCACATCCGTGTAGTCTTCGAGAAATTCACTCGCCTGGCTGACGCCCGGATTCTGCTGGAGAAACCCGTGACATTTGCCACAACCCGTAGCCTGCTGTGTGCCGCCATCCTCTCGGTGTCGCTGGCTGTCGGTGCAGTTCCCTCTTTCGCCGGCGAGCAGCCGGCCCCCACCCCCTCAACCTCCCCGGCGCCTGCTGTGCCGTCCCCTCAGGCTCCAACCAGCGCCACACCGGCGCCCCCCGCTCCCACGGTAGAAGCAACCGAGCCGGCTCAGACCGACGCCCCTGCCGCGCCGGCGCCCTCCGCCGCCAGGGCTCCCAAGACGCCACCCCCTGCTCCGGTCGAACCCGAGGCCGCTCCCCTTGATCCCGCGGGGATTGCCGAAGCGGCCGGCCCTCTCGGCGCCCGTATGGGGCAAGGCCTCGCCCGGATCGCAGAGCACGGCGACCCCCAAAAGCCCACGGAGGAGGAACTGCTGCTTCGCCAGAAGGCGGAGGACGGCACCCTCTTCACCGAAGACCCTGCAGCCGCACCGCATGCCGGTTCGACCTTCGGCACCGCCAGCACCTGGCGCCCTGCGGGCATCCACGGAGTCGACGTCAGCAGCCACCAGGGCACCGTCGACTGGAATGCGGCCTGGAACTCCGGCTCGCGGTACGCCTATGTCAAGGCCACCGAGGGCGGCTACTACAAGAACCACCTCTTCGGCCCGCAGTACAGCGGAGCGGCGGCCCGCGGAATGATCCGTGGGGCCTACCACTTCGCCATCCCGAACTACTCCAGCGGGGCAGCACAGGCCCGCTTCTTCGTCGCCAACGGAGGGAGCTGGAAGAACGACGGCAAGACCCTGCCGCCGCTGCTGGACATCGAGTACAACCCCAACGGTGGTGCCAACAGCTGCTACAACATGAGCCCCGCCCAGCTGGTGAACTGGATGCGCGAGTTCTCCAACACCATGAAGGCGCTCACCGGGCGCATCCCCATGATCTACACCACCACCGACTGGTGGGACTACTGCACCGCAGGCTCCACCGCCTTCGCAGACCACCCGCTGCATATCGCGCGTTACGGAAGCACCACCGCCGGCCAGCTCCCGGCCGGCTGGAGCGACTACAAGCTGTGGCAGTACACCGACGAGGGGCCCGGCCTGATGGACTGGAACCAGTGGAGGGGCACTTCGGCCGAGCTGGTCGCATTCGCCCGCAACTCCACGGTCGATGACGGCACCGCCGCCCTCGCACCAACCTTCGCTGCGGCGGCGTCGGGGGCGTCGTTGGGTGCCGCGGTGGGTCCGATCACGTGCGGGCTTTATGGTGGGGGCTGCTACCAGGCGTTCAGCGGCGGGAATGTGTATTACACCGCGGCCACCGGAGCGCACGCGGTGACCGGATCCTACTTCACGGCCTGGGGCGAGGCCGGCTGGCAGGCCAAGATCGGCTACCCCACCGCCGGCGTCAAATGCGGGCTCTATAACGGCGGCTGCTACCAGACCTTCTCCGCCGGCACCATCTACTCCACCGCCGCCACCGGCACCCACGCCGTCCGCGCCTCCTACATGAACGCCTGGCGCGACGCGGGCTGGCAGATGAAGATCGGCTACCCCACCGCCGGCGTCAAATGCGGGCTCTACAACGGCGGCTGCTATCAGACCTTCTCCGCCGGCACGATCTACTCCACCGCCGCCACCGGCACCCACGCGGTCTCCGGACCCTACATGAACGCCTGGCGCGACGCCGGCTGGCAGGCCAAGATCGGCTACCCCACCGCCCCGGTGCGCTGCGGCCTGGCCGGGGACGCCTGCTACCAGACCTTCTCCGCCGGGACCATCTACCGCACCGCGGCCACCGGCACCCACGCCGTCCGGTCCACCTCCATGAACGCCTGGCGCGACGCGGGCTGGCAGGCCGGCATCGGTTACCCCACCGCCCCGGTTCGATGCGGTGCACCCGGAGAGCCCTGCTACCAGACCTTCACCGGGGCCACCATCTACTCCACCCCGACCACCGGCACCCACGCCGTGCGCTCGACCTACATGAACGCCTGGCGCGACGCCGGCTGGCAGCACGGCATCGGCTACCCCACCGGCGCGCTGCGCTGCGGAGCGGCCGGAGCCCCCTGTTACCAGACCTTCGCCGCCGGCACCATCTACTCCACCGCCGCCACCGGCACCCACGCCGTGCGCTCCACCTACATGAACGCCTGGCGCGACGCCGGCTGGCAGAACGGCATCGGCTACCCCACCGCCCCCGTCAAATGCGGACTCACCAGCAACGCCTGCTACCAGACCTTCGCCACCGGCACCATCTACTCCGCCCCGACCACCGGCACCCACGCCGTGCGCTCGACCTACATGAACGCCTGGCGCGAGGCCGGCTGGCAGGCCAAAATCGGCTACCCCACCGCCGGAGTCAAATGCGGGCTCTACGGCGACGGCTGCTACCAGTCCTTCACCGGCGGGAACATCTACGCAGCCCCCGGCACCGGAGCCCACGCCGTCACCGAACCCTTCCGCGAAGCCTGGCGCCTGGCCGGCTGGCAGATGAAACTCGGCTACCCCCTCCAATCCGCCGCCGCCGCCAAGGGCTACCGCAAGGTCGAATTCCAACGCGGCTGGATCACCTGGACCACCACCGGCACCAAAACCACCTACAAGACGCGATGAACCGGCATCCCGTCGCCCAGCAGTCAGCTGACGTCCCTGCCCGGCCCGACCGGCCCTTCGTATCGGAGAAACGCGTGAGACTCACGAACCTGAACCGCCTGCTGTACGCAGCAGGACTGTCGGCGGTGCTGTTTGCGTCGGCGCTGCCGGCCAGTGCGGCAACCCAGCAGCCGGCGCCTCCCGTCAGCCAGACGGCGACGACAGAGAGCGAAAGCACCCCGCCGGCCGAGGCACCGGTGCCCGCAACGACGCCCGCACCGGCGACGGAACCCACAGCACCGGCTCCGGAGGAACCGGCCGTTGCCCCGGAGACCGCGCAGCCCGCGCCGGAGCCGACGGTGGAGCAGCCGACCGCCAGAACGGCACCTGCGGAGAACCAGCTCACCTCGGAGGTGCCCAGCCTGGACTGGAACCCACTGCTCGAGCCGGGCTCGAACGCACGTATCGGTGAAGAGTTCACCGGGCCCGAGGACCTTCACCACTCCGGCCATTCCCACGACGAGTCCTCCCCGGAAGGATCCTTCGGCGCAGCCATGGCGCCCCGGTCGGGAGACATCAAGGTCACCCTGGTGACCGTGAAGCTGGCAGGAAAGACCACGGCCGACGTGAACGCCATCAACATGGACGCGGCCCGCGCATCAATCTCCAACTCCAGCAGCTATTGGAAATCCATGTCCAACAACCGTCTGTCGATGACTGTCGCGAAAGAAATCCGTGGGTTCTCATCGGCCGCCCGGATCACCGATTCGTACGAGACGATCATGGCGAAGGTGACAAGCGAGCTCAAGTGGGCCTACAACCCCTATGAAGCCCTCGTTATCTTCGTCCCTCACAAGGACCTGAACTATCAGGGCAGCTGGGGAATCCTCGGCGGCGGATTCACCGACGGACCCGTCTCCGGCAGGGTGATCATGCCGTACCCGGCGTATGCAACCAAGAACGTCGTCGCGCATGAGTTTGGCCACGTCCTCGGACTCCACCACTCCAACTCGCTCTACTGCTCCAACGGCCGCGTCGACGTCGGCATCGTCAACCGCTCGATTACCGATGGCTCGTGCGGCTCGTACGAATACGGCGATACCCTCGACCTGATGGGATTCGCCCAGGGACACGTGCCCGTCATCAACTCCTTCCTGTGGGAGTTCGGCGGTTTCGGCCGCGGGGATGAGATCCGCAACACCGGCACAGCGGGCACGGCAAAGCGGTACACCCTCAAGGCATGGGCGGGCACGGAGAGCAATCGTGCTGTCAAGTTCACCGACCCCATCAGCAGGGAAACGTACTACGTCGAGCTCCGCCTGCCGGTCGGCCGGGACGCAAACATCGCCATCGGCGGAAACCAGGGCGTCAAGGTGATCAAGAAGGATGTCCGCGGGTGGAACGGGAACGCTTCCCTCCTCCTGACGCCCAACAGCACGTGGACTGGTTACTACAACACCAACCACACCTGGCAGCCGCAGCAGACCTTCACCACCCACAGCGGCACCCGGGTGAGCGTTGACTCCATGACGAGCACCTCCGCGGTCGTGACCATCAGCAACCCGATTGCAACGAAGCTCGCTGCGGCGGCGTCGGGGGCGTCGTTGGGTGCCGCGGTGGGTCCGATCACGTGCGGGCTTTATGGTGGGGGCTGCTACCAGGCGTTCAGCGGCGGGAATGTGTATTACACCGCGGCCACCGGAGCGCACGCGGTGACCGGATCCTACTTCACGGCCTGGGGCGAGGCCGGCTGGCAGGCCAAGATCGGCTACCCCACCGCCGGCGTCAAATGCGGGCTCTATAACGGCGGCTGCTACCAGACCTTCTCCGCCGGCACCATCTACTCCACCGCCGCCACCGGCACCCACGCCGTCCGCGCCTCCTACATGAACGCCTGGCGCGACGCGGGCTGGCAGATGAAGATCGGCTACCCCACCGCCGGCGTCAAATGCGGGCTCTACAACGGCGGCTGCTATCAGACCTTCTCCGCCGGCACGATCTACTCCACCGCCGCCACCGGCACCCACGCGGTCTCCGGACCCTACATGAACGCCTGGCGCGACGCCGGCTGGCAGGCCAAGATCGGCTACCCCACCGCCCCGGTGCGCTGCGGCCTGGCCGGGGACGCCTGCTACCAGACCTTCTCCGCCGGGACCATCTACCGCACCGCGGCCACCGGCACCCACGCCGTCCGGTCCACCTCCATGAACGCCTGGCGCGACGCGGGCTGGCAGGCCGGCATCGGTTACCCCACCGCCCCGGTTCGATGCGGTGCACCCGGAGAGCCCTGCTACCAGACCTTCACCGGGGCCACCATCTACTCCACCCCGACCACCGGCACCCACGCCGTGCGCTCGACCTACATGAACGCCTGGCGCGACGCCGGCTGGCAGCACGGCATCGGCTACCCCACCGGCGCGCTGCGCTGCGGAGCGGCCGGAGCCCCCTGTTACCAGACCTTCGCCGCCGGCACCATCTACTCCACCGCCGCCACCGGCACCCACGCCGTGCGCTCCACCTACATGAACGCCTGGCGCGACGCCGGCTGGCAGAACGGCATCGGCTACCCCACCGCCCCCGTCAAATGCGGACTCACCAGCAACGCCTGCTACCAGACCTTCGCCACCGGCACCATCTACTCCGCCCCGACCACCGGCACCCACGCCGTGCGCTCGACCTACATGAACGCCTGGCGCGAGGCCGGCTGGCAGGCCAAAATCGGCTACCCCACCGCCGGAGTCAAATGCGGGCTCTACGGCGACGGCTGCTACCAGTCCTTCACCGGCGGGAACATCTACGCAGCCCCCGGCACCGGAGCCCACGCCGTCACCGAACCCTTCCGCGAAGCCTGGCGCCTGGCCGGCTGGCAGATGAAACTCGGCTACCCCCTCCAATCCGCCGCCGCCGCCAAGGGCTACCGCAAGGTCGAATTCCAACGCGGCTGGATCACCTGGACCACCACCGGCACCAAAACCACCTACAAGACAAGCTAGCTCCTCACCCACGCTGTCCCGCCGGCCGCTCCCTGGCCGGCGGGACAGCGGCATTTAACGCTTGATTGGGCGGAGGGACCCCTTCCATAGCGGACCGGGCCGGTGGCGCGGACCCGATCCATGGGGCCGGATGAGGCTGACGGGACGGCCCGGAGTCCCGCGGCGCCCACACGAAGCAGCGGCGGTGCGCACGGCACCGGGCGGTACGCACGGCTCCGGGGGTGGGGGCTGCAGGGGTGGCAGCCGGCCCCTAAGAACCGATTCGTTCCCGCTCCGCCGGGAGCGGGCGGTTCTGCGCGGAACGCGGCTTCATCAGCCGCGCGACCCGGTGAAAGTGCCGTTCCACCAGGAACCAGTACGCAAGTCCGGCCACGTTGCTCACCAGGAAGGACAGCGACACCAGCTGCCAGGCTCGCAGGTCGTCGTGGAAGGCGTACCAGAGGTAGGTGGTGACCGAGAAGTGGACGAGGTACAGGGAGTAGCTGTAGCCGGAGACGAAAACAATGACCCGGGCACCCTTCTCCCTGAGCGGCGAGGGTGCACGGCGCCTGCCCGCACCCTCCCCCGCCGCAGCCCCAGTCGCAGTCCCGGTCGCGAAAGCGAAGTAGGCGGCGCAGAACGCGACGGCGGCCGGCAGGATCGTCAACGGGGTCGAGAGGTTATTGGCGACGTGGACAAGCGCCGCCAGGAAGGTGGCCGTCGAGATCAGGAACAGGCCGATGTGGAACTGCCGGGGCAGCCTCATCAGCTGGGGGCCAGCGAACGCGAAGATCATCCCAACAATCCAGGCAACCGCGTGGGCCGAGCCCAGGGCGAAGTAGCCGGCGGGCACCGCGATGGAGAACACCAACAGGATGATCCAGCCGGGGTTGAGTTTCCGGCCGCGCGCGAAGACGAGCACGAGCACCCCGAACGCAACGTAGATCCACCACTCGGCCACGATCGACCACAGAGGTGCCGCGGTGCCGACCGGGCCGGCGTCCAGCCAGGGAAGGCCATCGATCCTGATCGCGGCCTGCTGCAGGAGCGGGTGGTTGTAACTGAGGGTGAAAGCGGCGATGAGCGTGGGAAGTCCGAGATCGATCGCAATGAACGGCAGGACCGTGCTTCCGCGGAACACCAGAAAATCGAAGGCGATGATCAATGCCGTTGCCGGCAGCAGCGGATAGACCACCCTGGCGATCCGGTCGATCAGGTAGGTTCCGAAGCCGAAGCCCGGGGTGTCCCATTTGCGCATCACCGTGGAGGTGATGAGGTAGCCGGAGAGCACGAAGAAGATGACGACCGCGAAGGACTGCATGTAGAACGGGTGGGATCCGTTGGTTGGCAGGAAAATCCCCGGCAGGAAGATGTTCAGGGCGTGGCCGAGGACCACGAGCTGGGCCGAGATGGCGCGGGTCACGTCGAAATAAAGAATGTTCTTGATGCTGTTTTCCTTTGCTTCAGCGTAGATCATTCGGCGGTGAGCTGCCGGAGTCGGGTGCGCAAGATTCCCAGCGCCGCCAGGCCGAGGACGGCCACCACGGCGATCGTGATGACGCCCGTGGCCAGGTCGTTGGGCAGGGCGAGCAGGACAAGGACATAGGCAAGCCCGGCGGCCGCACACAGCAGGTAGAGCCGCACGGGCCACCCACCTTCCGCGCGGTGCCGGGCCACGGCGAAGTAGGAAAGTCCGAGCAGCAGGAAGGAGGCGGAGCACGCGACGGCCACGCCAACAAGGTTGCCGCTGCGGGCGGGCAGGTACGCGAACGCAAGGCCGGCGAGCAGCACGACGGGCGTGATGACGGCGAGCAGGCCGGTTCGCTTGTCTGCGAAGAGCAGCGTCGTGGCGTTGAGGTAGAGGAGGTAGCCCACCGCGGTCAAGGGCAGCACCTGAGCCACCGGCACGAGGTCCTCCCTGCCGTTGGCGATGATGTGGGTGACGGCGTTCGCACCGCCGGCCGCGACGACCACGACGGCGAGTCCGGCGAGGCTCGCGATTTTCATGGTGCGGCGCAGACGGCGGGCCCGCTCGGTGAGCGGTGCCCCCATCAGGGATGGCACCCAGGCGTTGTTCAGTGCCCCAAGAACAGTGATCGTTCCCAGGGTGAAGATCTGCACCTTGCCGAAGTCACCGGATGCCACGGTCCCCGCGGTGGCAGCGAGGAGGAACACCGCGCCCTGGGTCAGGAGCATCAGGGCGCCCGTGTGCGGCAGCACCGGCAGTCCAATGCTGAGAGCCTCCCCCACTGCGCCCTTCACCGCCCGGGGCGACGCCGGGCGCGCAAGCATCAGGGACACTGCCGCTGTTGCCACGACCGAGACAGCGAACCCGGCCAGGTACACCCAGGCGAGCGGTTCGATCAGCCAGATGGCCAGCAGGCCGAGGACGTGGGCTCCCACGGAGGACCCGATGCTCAGGCCGACGAAGGCCAGGGGCCGCTCCTGCGCACGCAGCATCGCTTGGGCGGCGAGCACCGTGGCCAGAACGCCCATCGCTCCAAGCGCGATGGTGAACGTGATGACGCCGTCGACCCGCGCGGCAAAGACCGCCGCTACGGCGGCCGCGAGTACGCCCAGCGCGAACCCGGTGATGCTGAGGAACCCGCTGATCGACCGCGCCTTCAACGGCCCGTTCCCCTCGTCGAACCAGGCCCGGGTGATCGCCAGTGGGAGGCCGGCCGCGGCGAGTACCACGCCCACCTGAATGACCGAGACCGCCAGGATCAGCTCGCCCCACTGGGCGTCGCTGTCCAGGACCCGAATGGCAAAGGGCTGGACGAAGACGATTCCTAGCCCCTGAAACAGCGCCCCTATGAGGTACAACAGCGAGTTTCGACCCATTGCTGTCCCGGGAGCGCTGCTACTCAATGTTCAGGGCATGCCAGGCGAGGACCCGGTCGATGACGCGCTGCTGGTCGGATTCGGTGAGGTCGGTCGAGCAGGGCAGAGAGAGCCCCCTGGAGAAGAGCTCCGCGCCGACCTCCCCGCCCAGCACCGGCGCGTGCGCCAGCGGGGGCTGCATGTGCAGGGGGCGCCAGAGCGAGCGCGACTCGATGTCCGCCTCCGCCAAGAAGTCCTGGAGCGCGTCACGGGACTCGGTGCCCTCGCCGCCGGGAACCAGGACCGAATACAGCCAGTAGGTTGACTCCTCGTTGGGGAGGTTCGGGGGAAGCCCGATGGAGGTCCCAGCGAAGGCGTCGTTGTAGCGCTGGGCGATCGCGCGCTTGTGCTCCACGAAGCCGTCGAGGCGTTCGAGCTGGGCCACCCCCAAAGCGGCAGCGATGTTGGTCAGCCGGTAGTTGAAGCCGATCTCATCGTGGAGGTAGCCCCGGTCCGGGAGCCTGGCCTGGGTTGAGAGATGCTTCGCCCGGCGCGCCATGTCCTCGTCGTCGGTGGTGAACATCCCCCCGCCGCCGGTGGTCATGATCTTGTTCCCGTTGAAGGAGAAGGCGCCCATGTGGCCGACCGTGCCGACATGGCGGCCCTTCAGCGGCCCGTCCGACCAGGTGGCACCGAGTGCCTCGGCAGCGTCCTCGACCAGCAGGAAACCGAACTCGTCGGCGAGCAGCCGGGCGCGGTGCGCGTCCGCGGGCTGACCGAGGATGTGCACCAACTCGACGGCCTTGGGCAGGACCTCCCCTGCGGTCCGGCGCCGCCTGAGCTCCTCCTCCAGCAGGTCGAGATCCATGCCCCACGAATCCGGACTGGAGTCGACGAGCAGGAGATCGGCGAACTGGTACGAGGCCGCGTTGGCCGAGGCCATGAAGGTGAAGTCGGACACCGCCACGAGATCACCCGGCTGGACGTCGGCGAGCCGCATAGCCAGGTGCAGCGCGGCCGTACCCGAGGAGCACGCCACGGCGTATTTCGCCCCGACATAGTCCGCGAACTGACGCTCGAACTCGGCGACGTACCGGCCCACGGAGGACACGAACCCGCTCTCGACGGCGTCCGTCACCATCTTCGCTTCGCTCTCGCCAATGTTCGGCACGGCCAATGGAACTCGTGATGCCACGTTTTCGCCTTTCATGGTCCGCAGTTCAGCGGACGTAACGTGCGGAGGCTTTGGAATCGACGCCGCGGGCGGCAATCCACTCGGCGCTCCGCCTGAGTCCTTCTTCGAGGCCCACCCGAGGAGCCCAGCCCAGTTCCTGCAGGGCCTGACTGGGGTCCGACAACAGCCGCATGACCTCACTGCCGGCAGGGCGCACCCGCACATCCTCGGTGACAATTTCCGCCGTCGAGCCGGTGACCTTGCGGGCGAGTTCGACGAGCTCGCCGATGCTCACATCCGTGCCGGTGCCCAGCTGGATGACCTGTCCCTCAAGGGGCACGTCGGCGGTGGCGGCCCGGATGAAGCCGTCGGCCGTGTCGGTGACGAAGGTGAAGTCACGGCGCGGGTCGAGCGAGCCAAGGTGGATGGTCTCGGCGCCGGCGATCATCTGCTGCAGGATCGTCGGGATTACGGCGCGCGCCGACTGGCGGGGGCCGTAGGTGTTAAAGGGCCGCAGGACCAGGACGGGGGTCTCGAACGAACCGGCCCAGGCCTCACAGAGCTTGTCCGCGGCGATCTTCGTGGCACTGTACGGGGACTGCCCGCGAAGTTCGTTCTTCACCGTAATCGGTACGGTGCTGGGAGTTCCGTAGACCTCGCTCGTTGAGGTGTTCACCAGGCGGCCGATGTCGTGGCGGCGGACGGCTTCCAGGACGTTCAACGTCCCGACGACGTTCGTTTCAACATACGAGCGGGGAGCCTGGTACGAGTACGGGATGGCAATCAGGGCGGCAAGGTGCAGCACAACGTCGGACCCTTTGACGAGGTCTGAGACGAACTCCGCGTCACGGATGTCGCCCAACTGCAGGTCAACGGCGTCGCGCTCCTCCTCGGAGAGGTCGTCGAGCCACCCGTACGACGAGTTCGAGTTATAGACGCAGAGGGCGCGGACAGTGGCACCCTCGGCGATCAGGCGCTGCGTGAGATGGCTTCCAATGAATCCGTCGGCGCCGGTGACCACCACCGTCTTCCCGGCAAGTGTTCCCTCGGTCATGTTTCCAGCCGTCATTGCTGTCCTTTCGCAGTTGCTAAATCCTTGGGGGTTCCCACGTCGAGCCAATCGGAGTCGACGGGCCACGCGGCGACCCGCAGCGAGCGTTCGATGCAGGCCTCGATGAGCTCGGGCATGGAGAAGGGTTCACCGGCGGGCACGAGCGCAAGGGCCTGGGGGGACACGGCGTAGATGCCCGTGCTGATTTCGAATTCGACCCGGGGCTTCTCGACGACCGCCGAGACCGAGCGGTCGCCGTCGATCTCGAGGACACCGAACGGCACCTGGTGGGTGTACGGGCGGGCGGCCACGGTGAGGGTGGCGTCCTGGGCGTCGTGGAAGGCGAGGAGGTCGGCGGCCGAGTACTGGACCATGAGGTCCGCGTTGGTCACGATGATCGGTTCGCCCAGCTCCGGGAGCTGTTCGTACAGCAGGCCCAGCGCGCCGGCGGTGTTCAGCGGCTTCGCCGGATCCTCGTGGATGTAGGAGATCGTGCAGCCGAAGCGTTCGCCGTTGCCGAGGTGGTCGATGATCTTGTCCGCCAGGTAGGCCACGCTCACGTAGATGCGTGAGATGCCCGAATCGACGAGGCCCAGAATGACCCACTCGATGATGGTGCGGTCCGCGACCGTCATGAGCGGCTTGGGGGTGTCCTTCGTGAGTTCCCCGAGCCTGGTGCCCTTCCCTCCGGCCATGATGAGGGCGATGTTGCTCAGTTTCGGCCGGCCAACGATGTCGCTCAGGGTGTGAAGCCCGATAAGCCTGCCGTCGGGATCGACGACCGGCACTTCACTGATGCGAAGGCTCCGCATCAGGTCCAGCACAGCGGCCCGGGAGGTGCCTGGCGGAACGGCCCGCGGATGGGGATTGACGTACTCGAAGGCTCCGCTGGCAAGGTCGGCCCCGGCGAGGAGTGCCCTGCGGATGTCCCCGTCCGTCACAATCCCCAGCAGCCTCTGTGAGTCGTCGACGAACATGGCGATTGAGGATGCGCCGTCGTTGATGGCCCGCAGCGCATCCCGCACCGAGGCACTCGGGGTGATGCAGACATTACTAAGGGGGGCATCGCTGCTCATTGGGTATCCTTCACTGGCTGGTCGACGAAGATCTTGGTCAGGGGCACCGTACCGGCTCCGGCGACGATATCGGCGATCCGGGCCGCCGAACGGCCATCACCGTACGGATTGGCGGCCTGCGAGGCGGTCCGGCGGAACTCGGCGCTGAGGGCCCGTTCAATACTAAGCCGGATTGAATCGCGCTCCTCCGGACAGTCGATGACGTTGCCGGCGTGTTCCCTGCCCTGCTGGCGTGCTCCAACGTTGACGACGGGCAGACCGAACGACGCAGCCTCAAGGATGCCGCTCGAAGAATTGCCGACGAGTGCGTCGGCGGTCGCCATGACGCCGGGGTAGAGCGAGCCGAGACTTTCCCTCACAATCACCCTGCCGTCGGTGGATCCGGCGGCAAGGGTCAGGAGTTCGGAAATGATCTCTTCCCTGCCGGAGTCGAAGCCGGGGTACGTCAGGATGGCGGTTCCGGCCGCCCGGGTGACCTCCTCGAAGACCTGCCGTGCCAGTTCCCCGACGGGCAGGCCCTGTTCGGCCGTTGGAGGGTGGTAGGTGGCCACGATCAGGGGCCGCGCGAGTTCAACGCCGAAGGCCTCGGAGAACCCATCGGCCGACAGGGGCTCGACGGCGCTGAACCGGTCAAGCCCCGGTGCTCCGGTCCGGTGGATCCGGGAACTGCTTTCGCCGAGCTGCGCCACGCGCCGCTCGGCGCCGGCGGTGCTCACGCAGTGCTGGTCAGCCAGCTTGGTCACGGCGTGCCGCACCCGTTCGTCAAGCGCACCTTCGGTCACCTCGCCCCCGTGGAGGTGCACCAGGCGGCACCCCTGCAGCACGGTGGGAGGCGCGATGTACATCAGTTCCCAGCGGTCGCCCAGGACGACGACAGCGTCGGGTTCCTCCGCCTGCAGCAGGGAGGCGAATTCACCGCTGAGGCGGGCTCCGAGGGCGGTCTGGGCCGCGGTGCCGCTGTCGGCGAGGAAAAGCCCGAGGTCGTGGAGGCGGTACTGGTCCGGCGCGAGGCCCCCGTCGGCCAGCACCGCTGCCGCGCCGTCGGCGAATCCGACGGCCGAGCACACCGAGAGCTCGATGCCCGGACGCCGCGCCAGCTCCTGGAGCACAGGCATGAAGGGGAAGAGATCGGCCCGCGAGCCGACAAAAGCGAGGACCTTCATGCGTCTCGCTGGAGGTCGTCCGCCGTGATGGGGGAACCGGCCGCGACCGCCCGGGCGGCCACGGCGCCGACAATCACCTCGGACGGGGCGAGCCCACCCTCGGGGCGGAGGATGACGAGATCCTCCTCGGTGATGACCGCCCCGGCCGCGATCGGCTGGGCCGCATGGAGGGACCTGCGCACCAGGCGGGCGTTTTCCTCCTCGCTGGGCATGCGGCGCTTGAACCCGTCGCCAAGGGACGCGCTGGTCGCACGGATGGCGGCAACGTAGTCGTGGAATTCACCCGGATCGAGGCTCGCCGCGTGGTCGGGGCCGGTCCGGGACTTGTCGGTGGTGATGTGCTTCTCAAGCAACGTCGCCCCGAGGGCGACGGCGGCGATGGACGCCACCGCACCCAGCGTGTGGTCCGACCAGCCCACCTGCACGCCGAACTGCGCGGCCATCGCCGGAATCGCGGCGAGGTTGGCCTCCGCAGCCGGGGCCGGGTAGGCCGAAACGCAGTGGAGCAGGACGGTCGACGGTGCGGCGGCGGTGGCCTCGAGCGCCCGTTCAATCTCTTCGAGGGAGGCCATGCCGGTCGAGACGATCAGGGGTGCGCCGAGGTCCGAAACGGCCCGCAGGAAGGGCGTGTTCGTCAGTTCCCCCGAACCGATCTTCAATCCCGGCACCCCGACGCCGGCCAGCAGCTGGGCGCTCTCCAGGTCGAACGGCGAGGAGAGGAAGGTGATGGAGCGCTCCGTGCAGTGCGCGTGCAGCTCCGTCCAGGCCGAATCCGGGAGGGTGAGGGCCGCGAGCATCTCAGACTGGTACTGCGCGAACCCTGCGTTCTTCTGGTAGGGCGTGGTGGCTGCCGACGCGCTGACCAGTGCGCTCGGCCGGAACGTCTGGAACTTCACCGCGTTGGCTCCCGCCTCGGCGGCCAGGTCGATCAGTTCGTGGGCGACCCCGAGGTCACCGTCGTGGTTGACACCGGCCTCAGCGATCACGAAGACCTCCTCGTCCGCGCCGATCCGGTGCATACCGAACTGCACCGGCGCGGGAATCTGGGTCTCACTGCTCACTGGGAACTTCCTTCCTCGAATTCAGGGGCTTGGCGGGCACTCCACCGACGGTCGAGGCCTCAGGAACATGCGCCGTGACGACCGCGCCGGCGCCCACCACTGCGTCGTCCGCAACGGACACCAGCGGCAGGATCCGGGCGCCCGACCCTACAAGTACCCTATTGCCTACCTGCGCGCCGCCCAAAAGCACGGCACCGGGTGCGGCGTGGCTGAGGTCGCCCAGACCGGCATCGTGCTCGACGATCGCGCCGGTGTTCACGATGCTTCCTCGCCCGAGGACGGCGAGAGGCCCGACATGGGCGTGTTCGAGCACCTGGCTCAGCGGGCCCACCTGCGCCGAGGGGTCAACTGTCGCGGTGGAGGCGATCAGGGGGCGTACCAGCCCGCTCAGGGAATCCCGCCGCAGCAGGTCCTCGACGATCCGGCCGCGGACCTCGGCCGCCCCCACGCCAACGCAGATGGACAGGCCTTCGGCCGCGGCGTAGTCAAGGGCCTCCGCGTCGGTCGCGAACTGGCGCGGGACGGGCAGCGCGCCTCCGGGCGCGGGAGCGGCCGGGTCCGGCCGGGCCGCGACGGCGGCTACGGTCTCACCGCGGTTCCGGATGACCGCCGCCAGGGACCGGGCATGGCCGCCGCCCCCGAGGATCAGCCAGCGGAGGTTCACTCAACGGCTCCGGCGGGGGTCAGTCGGAGCGGCTCGGGGAGCCGGAAGTCCTCAAGCCCGGGCAGCGGAGACGGCAGGTGTTTCGCGGGGTGGCGCAGCCAGTGCCACGGCGACAGTCCTGCCTCTCCCCCGTGCGCGCCCTCGGGCCGCTTGCTCATGCCTAGCACGGCCCGCGTCTTCTCCAGCGGGGCGCCGATCCAGTAGTCGAGGTACGGACCGGCGGAGGGCCGGCCCCAACCCAGGATCTCCTTGAGCTCGGACGAAGACCTCATGTCGCCGATTCCCAGTTCGTCCCGGGCAATCTTCGCCAGTACGCCCTGATCCGGTGCCGGCTCGTAGAACTCCGGCCACAGTTCGCGCATCCGGGTGCCGGGGTCGGCCGCGGTATCGCTCCCAAGGCGGAAGTCCGGGCCTTCGACCGCGACCTCGGCCCCGGCGTGGGCGGCGTAGAGCAGCGCGGTCGCCATGCGGTTGGAGACCACCCGGTTTGCGGAGGCCATCATCGACAGGATGCGTGCCAGGAACCGGGGGTCCCTGCGTTCACCAGCGCTGACGACCGAGTGGCCGGCCGCCGTCCACGCCTCCACGACCCGCCGGTCCTCGAGGTCCTCGATATGGAGGCAGACCGTCGACGGTCCTTCTCGGTCGAGCACGTCCCGGGCGTAGCCCTCGTGGTCGCCGAAGACTTGCACCAGCGCCGTCCCGTGCATCGGGAGCACCAGTGTGCCTTCCCGGCGGAGCGGCAGCGCTCCGGCCTTATCGGCGAGATCCTTGAGGTAGGCAAAGGGCGCACCGACTGCCGTCAGCTTCGTTGTGCCGTCCGGCCAGAGATTTTCGGGGTCCGAATGCCGGTAGCCGCGCGAGGTGCTCGTCCACACCAGCCGGCGGCGGTTGGGACCGCGGTGGGAAAAATCAGCGAATTGCGCGAGCAGCGGGGACTTAACCGTCCACCCGTGCTGCAGGAGGCCCGGAATATGATGGATTTTCTTGAGACCGCAATATTGCGCCAATACTGCCGAGTGGCCGTAATAGTGATTCTGAATATCCATTTATGTTCCGGCTACCTCGGGAATAGAGTGGTGCAACGTGACGACAAGATTCTATCCCCACCCTGACGGAGCCCCCGGAGGGGCCGCGCGGAAGGACACCCGTCGGCTTCGCGTGCTGGTTCGGGGCTCGGGCTCGATCGGCGCCCGGCATCTGCGCGTTCTGGCCGGGCTCGGCGTCGGGGAAATCTTCGCCTGGCCCGTACGCCCCAATGCGGAATTGCCGGCGCGCCCGGACATCCCGGACACGGCGATTGTTGTCGATTCCGTTCCGGCCGGGCTGGACCTGGTGATCATCGCCACCGACACCGCCCGCCATGTGGACGACACCCTTGAAGCACTCTCGGCCTCGCCCCGCGCACTCCTGCTGGAGAAGCCGGCCTCGGCCCGCGCGGGGGACGCTGCCCCGCTGCTGGGCCATCCCGAGGCTTCGCGGATCAGCGTCAGCGCACCGCTGCGCTTCCACGACGGACTGCTGCGCCTCGCCGGCCTCCTGCCGGACCTCGGCGACATCACGTCGGCCCGCGTCCGGTCGCAGTCCTGGCTGCCGGACTGGCGGCCCGGCCGGGACTACCGGGAGAGCTATTCGGCGCGGGCGGCCGAGGGAGGCGTCCTCCGGGACCTCGTGCACGACATCGATTACCCGGCGTGGCTCTTTGGCACGCCCACCCTGCTGACCGGACGGCTCGGCCACGGGACGCTCGGGATTGAGGCCGAAGAGTCGGCCGACCTGTCCTGGACAGCGGGCTCACGTGCCCGTCCCATCGAGGTGTCGGTCCGGCTCGACTACATCACCCGGTCCAAGACCCGCGACCTCCGGGTGGTCGCCAGTGGCGGAACCGCCGGGTGGGATGTTGTCGGCAACACCGTGTCGCACACCGCCGGCGGGGCGGCCCGGGAGTACTCCTTCCCGGCGGACGGCTCCGTTGACACGGTCCTGGCCCGGCAAACCTCCGCCGTCCTCGAACGTTCCGGGGCGCTCGCGTCGCAGGACCAGGCGCGGTTCACCCCGGCCACCCTCCTGGACGGCGTCGGCGCGGTCGCCGTGTGTGATGCGGCCAGGCGGGCCTCCGCATCGGAGAACGCCGAAACGGTAGGGTGGTGAGGGCTGTGTCTCCTAGCTGAAAGTTGCCATGTCGAATTCCCCGAGCCCCTCGGTCCTGGCCATCATCCCTGCGCGCGGCGGGTCGAAGGGCCTTCCCGGCAAGAACGTCAGGGACCTGCTCGGCAAGCCCCTGCTGGCACACAGCGCGTTCCTGGCCGGCCAGCTTGAGCACGACGTCCGGTGCATCGTCTCGACGGACGCCGCCGACGTGGCCGCCATCGCGCGGGAGCACGGCGCCGAGGTGCCGTTCCTGCGCCCCGCGGAGCTGGCCAGTGACACCGCCCCCATGAGCGGGGTCCTGCGGCACGCCCTTGAGGAGATGGAACGGCTCGACGGCCGGCGCTACGACATGGTGCTGTTGCTCGACCCGACGAGCCCGACCCGGACCGCGGAGCAGGTGGATGCGGCGATCCGCAAACTCGCCGACCACCGCGAACTCGATGGCGTGGTCGCCGTTTCGGAGCCGTTCTTCAACCCCACCTGGGTCGGCGTGAAGCAGCTCGGCCCGGACAGCGAGAAGGTCGGACGGTACTTCCAGGAAGGCACCGGGGTCGTACGCAGGCAGGACGTTGAACGGTTCCTGCGCATCAACGGAAGCTTCTACGTGTGGCGCTCCGAATTCGTCCGGCGGCTCCAGGACAGCTGGTTCGATGAGGGCGCCCATGGGGTGCTGGAGATCCCCGAGACCCAGTCCTTCTCAATCGACGACGAGCAGGAGTTCCGGCTCGTCGAAGCCGTCGTCCGCGCCGGCATCGCTCCGCTTCCCGGCTACGTTCAGGAGGGGAAATGAACCCCGTCGAGCGGCTCTTCTCCCTCGAGGGGCGCAACGCCCTCGTCACAGGCGGGACCGGGCCCCTCGGGCGGGTCCTCGCCGAAACCCTCGCCGCCCAGGGCGCCAATGTCACAGTATCCGACCGGGATGAGGCTGCGTGCGCCGAGGTGAGCGGACGGCTCACGGCCGAGTACGGCACGCGGTGCGTCCCCCTCGCCGCCGACCTCCTGCAGCCCGGCGGTGTCGCCGACCTCGTCGCCCGCCTCGACGGCCCCCTTTCCATCCTTGTCAACAACGCCGCCTTCACCGGCACGGCCGGCATTCCCGGATACGCGGTCCCCTTTGAGGAGCAGACCGACGAGGCGTTCGCCCTCGCCTCGACCCTCAACCTGCAGGCACCTTTTGCCCTGGCTCGGGAGCTCGCGCCCCGGCTGCGGGACAGCGGGGACGGCTCAATCATCAACGTCTCGTCAATCTACGGCCTCGTGGCCCCCAACATGGGACTCTACGAAGGAACGGTGATGGGCAACCCCGCCGCGTACGGCGCCACGAAGGGTGGAATCGTCCAGCTGACCCGCTACCTGGCCACGGTGCTGTCCCCGGAAATCAGGGTCAATGCCTTCGCCCCGGGCGGGATCGCCCGCGGGCAGGCCGAGGAATTCACCGAGCGTTACGAAAAGCTCACGCCGTTGGGGCGGATGGCCACCGAGGATGACTTCCGGGGGGTCCTCGCCTGGCTGGCCTCCGACGCCTCGCGGTATGTCACCGGACAGACAATCGCCGTCGACGGCGGATGGACCGTCTGGTAGGCCTCAGCGGGCAGTCACCGTGCGGATCACCCGAATCAGGTCCGGCGGAAGGTAATACATTGCGTACAGCGCGGTCTTGAAGGCCCGGTCCCGCAGGAACTGCACAGCCGGGCGGAAACCGAGCTCGCGGGCCAGGCCGCGGCGTCCCTGCATGACCGTGCGCACATAGTCCGCGCGGGGATGCACCCCGCGGCTCGTCTGGTGAGGATGGACCCGGTAGTCGACGACGTCCTGTTCGAGGATCGTCATCGATCCGTGGGCGGCCATGCGCAGCCAGAGATCGTAATCCTCCATCTGCCGCATCGGGGAATACCCTCCGACCGCTCGATAGGCGTCGGCACGGAACATGATCGCCGACTGCACCAGAACGTTCTGCCGAAGCAGCCGCTCCCGCGCATCGCTTCCCGGCGCATGGCCGAACCGCCCCACCACGGCACCGTTCTCATCGACCCACCGGGCACCGCCGGTGACGGCGACGGTCCCCGGGTGCTCGTCAAGGTAGGCCAGCTGGGCGGCGAACCTGCCCGGAAGGGCGACGTCGTCGGCGTCGAGCCGGGCGATGTAGCGGCCCCGGGCCCGCGCACAGGCGGTGCGCAGCGCGTAGCCGACTCCCTGCGAAACCTCGTTCCGAAGCACCCTGACCCGCGGGTCAGCGGCCCACGGCAGCGGGTCGAGAGGGGCGATGCCGTCGAACAGCAGCACGAGCTCGAGAGTAACTTCCTTCTGGGCGAGTACCGACTCGACGGCGAGCTTGAGCCAGGGGTCGATCTTGTTCGTCGGAATGATCACCGAGACATCGACCGGCGCGTGGTCCTTCACTTATCCGCCGCCTCCCAGGGGCGTCCGGCCTCGTCGAGGGCGATACGGCGGGAGAGCTTGGTGATTGAAATCTCCGTCTGGCGGAAGCGCTGGTAGGTGGTGGCCATGAACACCAGGAAGCTCACCACGAGCCCGTAGAGCACGAGGTCGGTTCCCCGGCCGATACCGAACCAGCCGGCCACGATGGTCAGGCCCCGCGGGAAAAAGATGGAGAGCACGGCGGCCGTAGCGAAACCGATGAGCATGAGCCGGCGCACGGCGAGGTGACGCGCGTTCGACCCTCCGCGCATGAGGACGATCGAGACGGAGACAACCGCGAGGACAAGGAGGATCTGAACGAGGATCAGCATGGGGCTACTTCAGCAGGAGTTCGGCGACGATGTTCACGGAGTTCAGCAAGGACTGACCCTTTCCCTTTGAGTAATCCGTGTAGATGATTTCGACCGGGTGTTCGACCCACCGCGGCTTCAGCTCGGCGAGCTGGTGAATCAGTTCGGAAGCGTGGGCCATCCGGTTCTGGGTCAGGTTGATCTTCGAGGCCACATACGGGTTGAAAGCCCTGAGGCCGTTGTGGGCGTCCGAGAGCGCCATACCGGTGCTCAGCCGGAACTGGGCGGCGGCCGTCTTCAGCACGAGCTTCTTCATCCACCCGATCTGGGTGCGGTCGTCCAGAAACCGTGAGCCAAGCACGATGTCGGCCTCGCCGGAGAGCACCCGCTGAACCATCTGCTCTGCGTCGACGACGCGGTGCTGGCCGTCGGAGTCGAACGTCACGATGCAGTCCAGCGCCGGATCCTGCAGCGCGAATTCGATGCCGGTCTGGAGGGCGGCGCCCTGACCCATATTGATGGGGTGCTGCACGACTGTCGCCCCGGCCTTGCGGGCGACCTCCTGACTTCCGTCGGTGCTTCCGTCATCGACGCACACCACATGGGGGAAGGTGGGGAGGAGACCGCGGATGACGTCTCCGACAACGGTGCTTTCGTTGTACATAGGCATGACTATCCAGGTGCGGCTCACAGCACCAGTATTCCACACAGAGCATTCCCCCTTCTCCGGCCCGTGCAGGGCCTGGGTGGGCCGCCGTCCCGGCGGCGGCCCCGCGGATCCTAGTCTTCCGGCTGGCAGACGGTCACTTTGTACAGCTTCGCGGCGCCTTCGCGATCGACGAGTTCTACGGCGTCCGAGCTCTCCAGGCCTTCCAGTCCGGGGAAGTTGTGGGCGTTCGAATTGTCGCTGAGGTACTGCGTGCCGAAGTCCAGGACGTGGGTGACGCCCTCTTCACGGATCGCCTCGCACACCGTCTCCGACGTCGTCGCGTCCCGCAGCCCTTCGGCGATGGCGATTTCCTCGTCCGTCTTGACTTCGATCAGATGGTGGGCCAGGACGTCGAGCCCCTCGAAGGCGTAGACCAGGGTCGAGCCGTTCCAGGGGTTGCCCGCGATGACGGCGTCCTCCGGCACCTCGTCCTGGATTCGTTCGAGGAGTTCATACTCGTCGTTGGAGAGGATCGAGGTTGGGCTTTCGCGCTGGTAGAAGAGATTCGCCCGGTCGATGTACGGGCCCACGGGCCCGGTCTGGTTGCTGAGGGTCAGCAGGAGCGCAACGAGGGCAAGGCCGCCTGCGCCGGCTGCAGTGCGTGCCCTGCCGGCGGGCCCGGGCGATGCGGCGGCCTCCGCTTTCCTCCGGCGAATCGACTTCAGCACGGCGTCGGCCACTGCCTGGCACCCCAGCCCGGCGAGCACGACGGCGACGACCGGCACGATGGCCGCCAGCCGGTGCGTGTCCTGGTACCAGATTCCCGTGAGCAGCGCCCGCCAGTACCCCTTTTCGAAGCTTGCGTCCACAAAGTAGAGGTAGCCCGCGATGAAGGCGCTGACGACGAACCAGAACTGCGTTCGGTTCCGCACCGCGCTGACCACGCCGATGATTGCCAGGATGGACGCCACGGCCGTGATGTCCTTCATGCCCAGGGGTGCGTTGGCAATCACCTCGCCGATCGCACCGGCGCTTGTGGTATGCGGGGACCAGGTATCGTACGGCCCGGGGCGCAGCTTCAGCCAGACCGCTCCCATCAGCGGAGCCGCCAGGACGACCATCGCGGCGGCCGGGATGTAGCCGCGCACGGGCGCCTTTCGGCGGACCCGGTCGCGCAGATGAGCCACCAGGGCCGTCACGAGCAGCGGCAGGCTCAGGGCGATGAGGGTGTTCACGCTGCTCGTATGCGAGAAGCCAATACCAGCGAGCCCTCCCCCGAGACCCAGCAGCGACCGCCAGCGGCTTTCACCGATCTGGTTGCCTCTGTTGACGGCGAGCACCACCAGGGCCAAGGCCGCCGGAACGATGGCGAGCGAGAGCATGTAGGGGAACAGTGGACCCCAGATCATCATCAGGAAGGGGAACGCGACGAACGCCGCCGACAGCACCCCGGCCGAAAGCAGTCCGACATGCCGCGGGCCGATCACCACCCGAGCGAGGAAGAGGACCGACAAAGGCCAGACGACCGATGCTGTCACGATGTTGACGAAGTTCACCGACAACGGAACTGAAGCGCCCGACAATTGGGAAACCAGTGCCGCGAAGGAGTGCCAGGCGGCCGGGTAGGCCGCCGCGGCGCCGGTGTTGCCGGTCAGGGAGGCGAGGGTGAGGGTGGAGGCGTCACCGGTTTCCAGGATGTAACGGACGGCGTTGAGGTGAAAGATATTGTCGAACCGCTGCGCAAACTCCTCGGGCCTGCCGATCAGCCGCTTGGTCTGCCGGGCGATGAGCAGGGCGCCGGTTCCGACGCCGACGAGGGCCGCCAGGACCACCCGCCACCCGTCGGGAGGTATCGTGGCTCCGGACCGCATGCGCGACCGGAACACCCGGTCAAGCACCAGTCCGATGGCCGCGACGACCAGGGTCACCCCGAGCAGCGGAAGTATCCCCCAGGGAATCCCGGCCAGCGACGCGAGGACCGCGGCGATGCCCGCCACGGCGACGGAAAACATGGGAGCGACACCGACGAGGACCAGCCGCCTGAAGCCCATGGCGAGACCAACAACCGCCCCGGGCAGTACCATCACGGCAAGGGTTGCGGCCAGAACCGGCACGGTCGTCCACCAGGACAAGATTCCTCCAAAAAGCAAAAGGGTTGGGAAGGGGCTATTTCTTCACCGGCGCGGGCGGTGCCGGGTGGTGCGGATGCGGGGGTTTAGATTCCCTTGCGCAGCCGCTCGACGACCTGGTTGACCGGACCGTCCATCAGCACTGTGCCATGGTCCAGGAGCACGCCGCGTTCGCAGATCTGCGCCACGAGGTCGAGTTCGTGGCTGACGACGATCAGCGTGCGCCCGGCGTCGGCCAGTTCCCTGATCTTGGCGAGGCACTTCTGCTTGAACGGTTCATCACCGACCGCGAGGATCTCGTCCACGAGGAACACCTCCGGGTCCGTGTGCACGGCGACGGAGAAGGCAAGCCGGAGGTACATGCCCGAGGAGTAGAACTTCACCT
Source organism: Arthrobacter zhaoguopingii (assembly GCF_009828595.1). GTDB lineage: Bacteria > Actinomycetota > Actinomycetes > Actinomycetales > Micrococcaceae > Arthrobacter_D > Arthrobacter_D zhaoguopingii. The sequence goes on along the minus strand of NZ_WPNY01000005.1, from coordinate 185,556 downwards.
CGGTGTCGATGAAGTGGCCGATCTCAGAGAATTCGACGATGGAATCAAATTTCTCAGCGATCTCCGCCTCGCTCATGCCGAGGATCGCCCCGTTGAGGTATACATTGTCCCGGCCGCTGAGGTCCGGGTGGAAACCCGCGCCCACCTCGATGAGCCCGGCGACCCGTCCCCTCGTTCGGACGGTTCCGGTATCCGGGCGCATGACGCCGGAGATGTGCTTGAGGAGCGTTGACTTCCCCGACCCGTTGAGCCCGAGCAGCGCGACCGTTTCCCCTTGGTTGATCGTCAGGGAGACGCCCTTGAGCGCGTGGAACTTCTCCGAAAGGTCCCCTTTGCGGCCCTTCATCAGCCAGACGAAGGCTTCCTTCATCGACCGGGTGTGCCGCAGCACGAACTGCTTGTTGAGGTCGGCTATCTCTATTGCTGTCGTCACGTCACAACTCCTGCGCGAAACGGCCCTCAAGCCGTTTGAAAACGAACTGGCCCAGCAGCAGGAGGGCTGCGGAGATCACCAGGGCAATCGGAATCCACACCGACAGCAGGTTCGGCGGCACGGGATCGGCGGCGGTCGTCGTCGGGTACCAGAACGCGAAGTGGAAGGTCTCCACGCCGACGGTGAGCGGGTTGAGCTGGTAGAGGGTGAACAGGCCGGCGCTCACCTTGTCGCTGACCATCGTCCACGCGTAGAGGACCGGGGCCGCCCAGGTGGCGACCATCAGCAGCATGTCGACGAGGTTCTCGGCATCCCGGAAGTACACGTTGACGGCGCCGAACAGCAGCCCCAGCCCGGTGGCGAGCATGGTGACGATAAGGAATCCTGCCACTCCGGCCAGCAGTTGGATCACCGAGGGCGACCAGCCGCTGAACAGGCAGGCGACCACGAGGATGATGACCTGCGGGAGGAAGTGGACCCCCGACACCCAGATGGAGGCCACCGGGAACAATTCCCGCGGGAGGAAGATCTTCTTGATTAGGGCGCCGTTCATGACGATCGACCGGGAGGCGTTTCCGAGGGCTTCACTGAAGTAGTTGATCAGGACGATCCCGGAGAACAGGTAGACGGCGTAGTTCGGCAGCCCCTCCGGGTTCCTGGGGCTCTGCTCGAGTCCGAGGAACACCCCGAGGGCGACATAGAAGACGACGAACTGCATGCCGGGCTTGACATAGGACCACAGGAGGCCGAGGACCGACCCCCGGTACCGGACCCGCAGTTCCTTCTGCACGAGGAGTTTGAGGAGGAACCGGGAGCGCAGGACATCCCGCAGTCCCTGGCCGGAACCTGGGGTGTCCATTGCTGCGTTCACGCCCCCGGGTTCCAGGTGCTCGGCGGCAGTGCTCACAGTTCCTTCTTGTCCGACCCGTGCTTTTCGAAGGTCGCCGCCCAGGCTTCCTGGGAGGTGAAGTCCGGGAGGGCCGACTTGTACTGCTCGGACAGCTCATCCCACTGGGTGAGCAGCTTCTGGTGCAGTGCCATGCTGCGGGCCACCATAGCCCGGAACTGGGCGGAGTCCCGCTTGTACCAGGAGGCGCCTGAGCCGTCGGCGGAGGAGACGAGCGCCGAATCCAGCGACGCGAGCCTCCACCAGCGGGCGTCCATCGCGGGAACGGTTGCTTCCGGGCTCTCGGAGGCACCGGGGCGCGCCGGGCGGACCTGCCGGAGGGCACCCGCTGCGACTTTCGCCAGCGCCTCGCGCCTGCTCTTTGGAGCCGCAGGCTTGACGCCCCGTTTGGGCGGCTTGACCCGGCGGACGTCGGGGAACGCCGCGAGGTCCTTGCTCACCCGGGCGTCCTCGAACTCGGCCCTGCGGGCCCGGATCTCTGGCAGCTTCGTGCCGATGTTCTCGTGGAGGTGGCCCGGGCCGGCCAATACGTCTTCGAGCGCGTCAAGCCGCAGTTCCACGGCCGAGTACTGCATCGAGAGCAGGTGGCGCATGTCAACGGCGAAGCTCTCGCGCGGCATGCGTCCGCCCCGCTTGTAGGGCGAGTAGATCATGGCGGCAACCCAGCGGTTCCGCTGGTGGAAGTACGCCTGCCAGTCGATGGTGTCGTCCTTGTCCGTCCACGGCATGTGCCAGACGGCCGCTCCGGGAAGCGAGACAGTGCGGTAGCCGTGGGCCTTGGCCCGGATCCCGTACTCGGCGTCGTCCCACTTGATGAAGACCGGGAGCGCGAGCCCGATCTCCCGAACGATGCTCGTGGGGATCAGGCACATCCACCAGCCGTTGTAGTCGACGTCGACCCGGCGGTGCATCCAGGGGGTCGTGCGCAGGTTGCTCGCGGAGAAATCGTGGGATTCCTGGGTCGTCGTCACGGTCCCGTACGTGTAGCGGTACTCGTTGATCTCCTCGCCGAAGCTGTGGAGCACAGCGCGTTCGTAGAGGTTGAACATGTGACCGCCGACGATGGTTGGCTTGCGGGTGAAGTCGGCGAAGCTGACGGCGCGGAGGATGCCTTCCGTTTCCACGATGACATCGTCGTCAAGGAGCATGACGTACTTGCTGCGGCCGTCCTTCACGGTTTCGTGCATGCCCCGGGCGAATCCGCCCGATCCGCCGAGGTTGTCCTGCTCGATCAGGTCGAACTGGCCCTGCAGCCCGGCGGCCGCGTCGCCATAGCCTTCCTCGTCGCGGACCTTCTGGGTGCCCTGGTCGGTGATCAGGAGGCGGTCGAGAACCGTGAGGAGGTCCGGGGATTCGGCGAGGGTCCGCATGAGCCGGACGCAGTACTCGGGCCGGTTGAAGGTGGTCACGGCGATGGAGAGCGTTCCCGGGACGAATCCCTCAGGCTCGCGGACCGCCCACTCCGCCTTCGTGAGGGTCACGTCACTGTCGAGGGCGACAAGGTCGAACCAGTACCAGCCGCCGTCACCGAACGCGGTGATCGGCAGCTCGACCTCGATGGGCTTTCCGCCCTCGGCCCGGATGCTTTCGACCCGGTTGGAGCTTCCGCGCGCGCTTGAGCGGTACACGACCACGGTGGCCACGGCGTCGACCTCAACGAGGAGGCGGACGGACTTCACCTCGGTGTGGGCACGCCAGTAGCTCGCCGGGAAGGCGTTGAAGTACGTGCCCAGGGAGATGCGCCGGTGGGCCGGCAGGCGCAGCCTGCGGCGGTCGACGATGAAATCGGAGCGCTGGGAGGTGCTCTGCGTGATGACCGCGGTTGACGAGGAGTCGGATTTGGCGCTTCCCTGCTGTCCGTCCACGACCCGCTGGGCCGCGTTGAAGTCGACGTAGAGCGGAAGGGTGTCGGTGTCGCCGTCGGTGGGGAAAACGACCCGGTGGACGGTGCGCCACGCAGCCTTGTCCGCTTCGTCCTTGGCTGCTCGATCTACTGCCGGTGCAGTGCTCATGCGTCAACTCCTCCGCTTTCTAGCGTTTCCCCGCCCGTGAAGTGCGGCTTGATCTTATTGTCGAACATGGTCAGGGCCGATCCGATGGCCATGTGCATGTCGAGGTACTTATAGGTTCCGAGGCGCCCGCCGAACAGCACCGAGTCCTCCGCCTTGGCCAGGTCACGGTAGGCGAGCATCTTGAGCCGGTCATCCGCAGTGTTGACCGGGTAGTACGGCTCGTCTCCGGACTCGGCGAACCGGGAGAACTCGCGCATGATCAACGTTTTTTCCGTCTGGTAGTCCCGTTCCGGGTGGAAGTGGCGCGGTTCGATGATTCGGGTGAAGGGGGTGTCGGCGTCGTTGTAGTTGACCACCGAGGTTCCCTGGAAGTCGCCCGTTTCGAGCACCTCCTGCTCGAAGTCGATCGTACGCCAGGACAGCTCGCCCTCGGCGTAGTCGAAGTACCTGTCAACCGGACCGGTGTAGATCACGGGCACAGTGCCAACGATGGCCTCCTTATTGAGCGGCTGGGACTCGTCGAAGAAGTCGGTGGTGAGTTTCACCGTGATGTTCGGGTGGTCGGCCATGCGCTCGATCCACGCTGTGTATCCGTCGGTGGGAAGACCCTCGTACTTGTCGTTGAAGTACCGGTTGTCGTAGTTGTAGCGCACCGGCAGCCGGGAAATGATTCCGGCGGGCAGGTCCTTCGGGTCGGTCTGCCACTGCTTGCCGGTGTAGTGCTTGATGAACGCCTCGTAGAGGGGCCTGCCGATCAGCTGGATTCCCTTGTCATTGAGGTTCTGCGGGTCTGACCCCGCGAGCTCCCCGGCCTGTTCCTGGATCAGCGCCCGCGCCTCGTCGGGCGTGAAGTTGGCCCTGAAGAACTGGTTGATCGTCGCGAGGTTGATCGGCAGGGAGAACACCTCGCCGTTGTGCACGCCGTAGACCTTGTGGACGTAGTTCGTGAAGGTGGTGAACCGGTTGACGTACTCCCAGACCCGCTCGTTGGAGGTGTGGAAGAGGTGGGCGCCGTACTTGTGGACCTCGATACCGGTTTCGGCGTCCCGCTCGCTGTAGGCGTTTCCACCGATGTGGTTGCGGCGGTCGATCACGGTCACGCGGAGACCGAGTTCAGTGGCAGCCCGCTCTGCGATGGTGAGCCCGAAAAATCCCGCACCAACAATGACGAGGTCTGAATTCACTACTTCTCCTGTGGATGAATGTAGGCACACGAGTGCCCCTGCCCGATTCCCAAGGTTACCGGATAAGTACCGGTGGTCTGGGACACAGAGGCCCTCCCCCGCGCCGGACCGGGCCCCGCGGCGGCGCGTCCTGCGGGCACGGCGGGCCCTATTTATCCACACAGCGCGGCGCCCGGCCGTGCGGGGTCCCCCGGACGCCTAACGTTTCTGACATTGCCCCCTGACACCTGCAGGACCGCCCAATGCTGCTTCACCTCTCCCTCGTTTCCGGCCCCGGCGGCCCGGAGGCTTCGGCCCGCGAATTAGTTGTCGACGGCGCCGTCCTGGACACCGGCGAGAAGCTCGTGAGCGAGCTCGCCCGGGGTGGCACGCCGGGACCGTTTCACGTCGCAGGCCGCCGGCTAGATGATCTGGTATCCGGCTGCAGTCCGCTGGTCAGCGGGGCGGTCATCGTCGCGGGCCCCTCCGGCCGCGCACCGGCGGAGGCGGCGGCACCGGGGCTCCTGTTCGTCGTTCACGCAGGCCCCGACGCGGGCCAGGTCATTCCGCTTTCCCGGGGCACCTACCGCATTGGACGCGCGGCTGCCGACATCACAATCAGGGACCCGCTGGTCTCGCGCCGACATGCCGTGCTGGTGGTCGGGCGGCACCAGGTGCTTCTTCGGGACCGGCACTCCGCCAACGGCACGGTGGTCGACGGAGCGCCCATCACCGAAACCCCGATCACGGTGGAGTCGTCGATGAAGTTTGGCGGTAGTAGGTGCAGACTGGCCATCGCCGGGTCATCCAGAGAGGCGGCGCATCGGCTCCCAGCCTCGGGCTTGGACGGCCCGGTCCCCGTGGGTGTCCCCCTGCCCCCGCCGGCCGGGTGGGGCGGCCTCCTTGCGGCGGTGGTCCCCCTGGTGGTCGGTGGATCGCTGGCGCTCGCCACCGGCATGGTGCTCCTGCTGGCCTTCAGCGCAGCAGCGTCGCTGGCCGCGTGCGTGCCCCTTGCCACCGGCGTGCTCCGGGGAAGGGTGTTCCGGCGGGCAGTCGCCGCCGCCGCCGCGGAGGATCTGGAACTGCGGAAGCGGAGAGCCCCCGACTTAGGGCAACTCGTCCTTGCACTGCTGGCCCCCTCGCCCACCGGAGGGGGCACCGGGAGGGGCGCCGCGGAACTCCTGCGTGAGCGGTCCGTTGGCGGGGCGCCGGGCATAACGCTCCGCCTGGGCACCGCAGACCAGCCGGCCGACCTCGCCGTGACCGGGGCGCCGCCCGGGTGGCAGCCTCCGGTGCTCTCCGGGGCGCCCTTGACGCTTCGATTGCCCCCGGGTTCTGCGGGTGGCTCTCCGGCTGTGCCGGCGAACGGCGCCGCCAAGATGCGGGAACCACCGCTCGAGGTGTCCTTCGAGGGCCCGAAGGAAGCGATTCGCGGCGCGGCCCGGTCCCTTCTCCTGCAGCTGGCCTGCTTCCCGGAGCCGATGTCAGTGGTGTGCTGGGGCACCATGGACTCCCTGCCGCTGGAGGCCCGATTCCTGCCCGGAGTCCAGCTCGCCACACGGCGGGAGTCCTTCCTCGCCCTCATTTCCGGTTCCGGCACGTGTGTCGCCCTGGACTTCGGCCCCGCTCCCGCTCCACTGCCGCTGTCGGCTCCCGTGCATGTACTCCGCTTCGGGCCCAGGCCGCCCGCCCGCGTGGGGATCACCCTAGCGCCGGGGCGCGGCCAGCTGCGCCGCGGCGGTACCACGACCACTTTCCTGCCGGACCTCATGGGTGAGGTGGCATTCGAGCGCGCCGCACGGGCGCTCGGTGGGCAGGTGCCGGACGCGCCGGGACCGGGCGGGCTGCCCCGCCGGTGTGCGGTGTTCGGGCCAGGAGCACTTCAGCCGAGCTTCCACCTCGGGACTACCGTGCGCCGGTGGGCCGCCACAGACCACCGGCTGGACCTTCCGGTGCCGGTGGGCGTGACCCCGTCCGGCCCGGTGGACATCGACCTCACCACCGAGGGCCCGCACCTGCTGGCAGCGGGCACCACCGGCGCTGGGAAATCGGAGTTCCTTCGGGCGCTGGTCCTTGGGCTGGCAGCCAGGTACTCGCCACGAAGGATCAATTTCCTCCTCATTGACTTCAAGGGCGGGTCAGGGCTTGAGCCGCTCGCGGACCTCCCCCACGCCGTGGGCCTGCTGACGGATCTCTCCGAAGAATCGGTGTCCCGGGCCCTGAGATCCCTCCGCGCCGAACTGATCCGGCGCGAGGCCTTGTTCGCCGCCTGCTCGGCAGGCTCGATCGATGCCTACCATCGGGCTGCTCCGGGGACGCTGTTGCCCCGGCTCGTTGTGGTGATCGACGAGTACCGGCTCCTTGCGGAGGAGGTTCCCGACGCGATGGAGCACCTGATGCGGATCGCCGCCCTGGGCCGTTCACTGGGCGTTCACCTTGTGCTGGCCACGCAACGGCCCCAGGGCGCAGTGACCCCGGAGATCCGGGCAAACGTCACCGCCCGGGTCGTCTTCCGGGTCCAGTCCGGATCCGACTCGCTCGACCTGGTTGGGACCGCCGCGGCGGCCTCGATCCCCGTCGGTCTGCCCGGACGAGGACTGCTGGCGGTTGGCCCAGCCCCCGCCGTGGAATTCCAGGCGGCCTGCTGTGAAGGGCCGCAAACGCCGGCGGTCCAGGACCTTGCGACTCATCTTGAAGGCCAGACCGGGCCGGGTGGCGCGGCGCCGTCGTCGGGTGCGGAGTCGACGGCAGAGACCCATTCTCCACCCACCGTGGCGGCGGCCGTGCGGACCCTGGCTGCGGCGGCCGCCGCCGCCGGAATCGATGGTGCGTGGCCCCCGGTCCTCCCCCCACTGCCGGCGGAGCTGCTCCCCGCGGGCCCCGGGGCGTCGGTGCCGGGGGCCCTCACCCTGGGACTGCTGGATCTTCCCGACCGGCAGTCGCAGCCTCTCCTGCGCTGGGCACCCGGCGGCTCGCACCTTGCCTTCATCGGTTCGGCTTCCTCCGGAGCCTCCGGAGCGCTCCGGCACACCCTTACGGAGTGCCTGCTGGTCCTGCCGGACGCGCACCTCTATATCCTCGACGGCGACTTCACGCTCGTCTCCGCCTCCGACGCGCCCCAGACGGGAGCCTACGCCGCCGCCCACGAACCGGTCCGGGCGGAGCGGATCCTCCTCCGCCTCGCCGCCGTGGTCCTCGAACGGCTCTCGGCCCCCGCCGCACGCGGCACTGCTCCGATTCTCCTCGCGGTGTCGGGCTGGGGCCGGTGGGCGGGCGCCTTCCGGTCCCGCCGGTTTTCCGCCGCCGAGGACCTGCTCCACGACATCGTCCGTGACGGTCCCGCCGCCGGAGTGTCGCTGGTGATCACCGGTGAAAGGGAGCTGACCGCAGCCCGCTTCCTCGGGCAGGTCCCGAACCGGGTCTACCTGCCCCTGGGAACGCCCCCGGAGGTGACCGCCGGCTGGCCCCGGCTGCCGCCGGTCGACCCGGTGCCGGGACGGGGCGTTGCCGTCGGCAGGTTTGGCACGGCCCGGTCCGGCCCGGTCCTGATCGACGACGGCGCCCCCGCCCAGCTGACCGTCCGGCCCCGGGCGGGGGCAGCGGCGCCGCGGCCCCCGCAGCGGCGCCCCTTCCGGGTTGACCCGCTGCCGGTCCGGGTGCGGTCGAGGGACCTCGCACCCGCCACCGGGGCCGGCGGTGCCTGCCAAATTCCAATCGGGATCGGCGGCGACGAACCGGAGACCGTCTTCCTGGGGTTGCCAGCCGGGAGCCTCTGGGCCGCGGTGGGCCCGCCGGTCTCGGGCAGGTCGACCCTTCTGGCCCTGCTCGAGCACCAGGCCCCGCCCTGGCTGTACCGCCTGCGGACCCGGGACGATCCGGCGGCCTACTGGCGGGCCGCCGCCGGCCGCCCTCCCCTGGCGACGGACCCGGCGCGGTGCCTGTTGCTGATCGACGACGCCGACACCCTGCCCGACGCCCTCCACCCGATCCTCGAGGCATGCCTCGCCTCCGGGGCCCGGGCGGTGCTGACGGCGGGTCTCCAGTTCCTGCTGACCCAGCGGCCGCTCGCCCGGCTGGCCCGGGCCGCGGGCCGCGGCGTCATTCTGGCGCCGCGGTCCGATTCCGACGGCGAGGCGTTCGGGGTCCGGCTGGAGGCTCCGGAGAGCATCGGCCCACCCGGACGCGCGGTGGTGCTGGACTCGGGCCGGCAGCTGCCGGTGCAGCTCGCGCAGTTTCCTGAAGGCGGCCCCTGATGCCCTACAGGGTCCGGGTCTCCCCCGCGGTCCGTGAAGTGTAGTTCAGGACGGGGCTGGTGAAGAGGGCGATCAGGACAACCGCTCCCGGCACCAGCATCGCGAGGCCGATCACCACCGCCCCGCTGGAGAAGAACGACACCGAAAGGATGACGAGGAAGAGCTGGATCACCAGGGCGGCCGAGCGCGGCCAGCGGAAACCCCGCCACAGCGCACGGGCCAGCACCACGAGCCAGATGGCAAGGAGGATCAGGAACACTGCCAGGAAGACCGTTCCCCCGACGGAGACCAGATCGCCCATGGCCAGGGTGCTCAGGAAGAGGGCTCCGACGCCCAGGAAGCCCAGGGCCTCAAACAGGAGGATTCCCGCGATCACGGCGACGCCGGCCGGGCGGAGGTGGGGAGCTGGCTCGGTGGGTCTTGACACACTGGCACCCTACCGGAGATAGTTCCAGTACGGCCAAGACCGGACCCCTCCCGCACCCTCTTGTGACCTATCCCTCATTCGTCTGCGCAACTCTCGGTGTATTAACTCTTGTTTACCGTGACGTAACGTGACAGCCTTGATCTGAGATGAAAGCGGGGGCCGCATACGGCCCCTTTACTATGAGGGCCCTCGTGAATGTTTTCACAAGGATGAGGGCTAAAGGAGAAAGTGGTCAGCATGGATTGGCGTAGCCGCGCTGCGTGTCTGGACAAGGACCCGGAGTTGTTTTTCCCGGTCGGAAATACCGGGCCGGCGCTTCTTCAGATCGAAGAGGCCAAGAGCGTCTGCCGTCGCTGCCCCGTCATCGACACCTGCCTTCAGTGGGCGATCGAATCCGGACAGGACGCAGGCGTCTGGGGCGGAATGAGTGAGGACGAGCGCCGCGCGCTCAAGCGCCGGGCCGCCCGTGCCCGCCGCGCCTCGTAACTAGGTGCAGGGCGGCCGCCAGGCCGCAGCCAGCACATGCAGGAGGGCCGCCCGCGGGCGGCCCTCCTGCATTTAATCCGGACCTCTGCTCCCAGGCTTCGGGGAGATGACCGGCGGGCGGCCGGAACCGGCCGCCCATCCGACCGACCTATCCGACCGCTCAGGCGCACCGGTCGTTGTGCAGGCCCATCTCGAGGTGCACCGTCGTGCCGCCGCCCTCCCGGGCACTCCACTCGATGGTCCCCCCGAGCTCGCTGTTCACCAGCGTCCGGACGATCTGCAGGCCGAGGCCCTGGGGAAATTCCCCGGCGGGCAGGCCCACTCCGTCATCGGCGATCGTGACGTCAAGGAGCTCCTCGCCGTCGCGGTTGGTGCGACGGTTCGCCGCCAGCCACACGGTGCCGCTGCGCTCGGCCAGTCCGTGCTCGACGGCGTTGGTCACCAGCTCATTGATGACAAGGGCCAGCGGCGTCGCGAAGTCGCTCGGCAGCTCCCCAAAACTGCCGCTGCGTTCGGTGCGCACCGCGTGGGACGGCGAGGCGACCTCCGCCGAGAGCCGGAACTGCCGCTCGATGAGCTCATCGAAGTCGACGCTCTGCGCAAGACCCTGGGACAGGGTCTCGTGGACCAGGGCGATGGTCGCAACCCGCCGCATTGCCTGCTCGAGGCCCTGTTTGCCCTCGTCGCTGACCATCCGCCGCGACTGCATCCGGAGCAGGGCGGCGACGGTCTGCAGGTTGTTCTTCACCCGGTGGTGGATCTCCCGGATGGTGGCGTCCTTGGAGACGAGTTCCATCTCCCGGCGGCGCAGTTCCGAGACGTCCCGTACCAGCACCAGCGCCCCGAAGCGGTCCGTCTCGTCCCGCAGCGGGATCGCCCGCAGGGACAGACTGACGCCGCGGGAGCTGATTTCAGACCGCCAAGGCATGCGCCCGGTCACCACGAGCGGCAGGGTCTCATCGACCATCCGCCGGTCCTTCAGCAGCGGGGTCGTGATTTCGGCCAGCGACCGCCCCTCGAGGGTTTCCACGTCCCCGAGCCGCCGGAACGCCGAGACGCCGTTGGGGCTGGCATATTCGACAATCCCGTCGACGTCGAGGCGGATCAGTCCGTCACCGACGCGGGGCGCCCCCCGCCGGGAGCCCGTCGGCGTCGCGAAGTCCGGCCAGAGGCCCAGGGTCCCCATCCGGAGCAGATCCTGCGCACACTGCCGGTAGGTGAGCTCCAGCCGGGAGGGCATCCGCGGCGTGGACATGTCCATATGGGTCGTCACGATGGCCAGGGTCCGGCCGTTGCGCACCATGGGGACCGCCTCGACGCGCATGGCGGTCTCCAGGCACTGTTCGTCCGGCGTGCATTCGATCCGCTGACTCTCCCAGGCCCGGTTCACCAGCGGAAGCAGGTCCGCCCGGATCCGCTCCCCCACGAAGTCGCTGTGGAAGACGGTATGCGAAGTCGAGGGCCGGGCATGCGCCAGCGCGACGTACCCCCCGTCGTCGAGCGGAAACCACAGCGCGAGGTCGGCGAACGCGAGGTCCGCCACCATCTGCCAGTCCCCCACCAGAAGGTGCAGCCACTCCGCGTCCCCCGGCGCGAAACCCTGATAGTCGCGGATCGGGTCGGTGAAGATAGCCATGAATTCCTGTCAATCAGCGGACGATGGAGCGCAGCAGGCGCAGCGCTACCGAGAGCGAGGAGATATCGTCCTGTTCGAGGCTGTTGACCTCGTCGAACATGTTCCGGGCCCGCGCCAGCTGGTCGGCGTGCTGCGCCTCCCACTCATGCAGGCGGGCCATCGGCTCGCCCCCGCGGAGCCTGTCCGAGGCCTTGAGCACCGCGACGGTGATGTCGGCGACGGTCGAATAGAGATCATCGCGCAGTGCCGCCCGGGCCAGCGCCTGCCACCTGTCCTTGCGGGGAAGGTGGGTGATGCGCTCAAGGAGGTTGTCCACGTCGAAGTAGTCGTAGACGGCGTAGTACACGCGGGCGATGTCCTCAACCGGTTCGTCGACCCGCCGGGTGCTGAAGGCGATGTCGAGGAGGGCGAAGGATTCGAACTGTTCGGCCCAGGTGGTCACGATGGACTCGGGCAGCCCCCGCTCCTGCGCCACCGCCGTCCACTTCCGGACGCGCTCGAGGTCGCCGCCGCGCACGAAGGATGAGAGCCGGGACCGCAGCGGGTCCATGAGTGGCTTGAACGCCGCGACGCTTTCCTCCACCGGCGTGCCGGCTTCGACGTGGTTCACGAACCAGCGGACGGCCCGGTCGAGCAGGCGCCGCAGGTCCAGGTGGACCTCGCACCAGTGCTCGGTCGGGAAGTCTGCCGGCAGTGCCTCGAGCGCGGTGACGATCGAGTCGAGCTCGTAGATCTCGCGCAGCGCGACGAAGGCCCGGGCGACAGCGGCTTCGGGAACCGAGGTCTCCTCCATGACGCGGAAGGCGAAGGTGATGCCGCCCATGTTCACCATGTCATTGGCGATGGTGGTCGCGATGATCTCCCGGCGCAGCGGGTGGGTGTCAAGCAGGTCGCCGAAGCGCTCCACCAGCTGGTGCGGGAAGTACCGGCGCAGGGTGCCGGAGAAGTAGGGGTCGTCGGGCAGGTCGCTGCGGGTGAGCGCCTTGGCCAGTTCGATCTTCGCGTAGGCCGCCAGGACCGACAGCTCCGGGGAGGTCAGGCCCTTCCCGGTCTCGAGCCGGGCCCGCAGCGCCTTGGTGGTGGGCAGGGCCTCGAGGCCCCGGTCCAGGTCCGCGTGGGCCTCAAGCCAGTCCATCAGCCGCTCGAAGCTGGGGCTCCACTCGATGATCCGCTGCCGGTCGTTGAGCAGCAGCACGTTCTGGTCGATGTTGTCGCGCAGCACAAGTCTGCTGACCTCATCGGTCATGGAGTGGAGGAAGTCGGGGCGTTCCTCCGGCGTCATCCGGCCCAGCTTCACCATCCGGTCGACGAAGATCTTGATGTTGACCTCGTGGTCGGAGCAGTCGACGCCGGCGGAGTTGTCGATCGCGTCGGTATTGAGCACCACGCCGGTCAGCGCCGCCTCGATCCGTCCGCGCTGGGTCATGCCGAGGTTTCCGCCCTCACCGACGACCTTGACCCGCAGGTCGCTGCCGTTGATCCGGATCGCGTCGTTGGCGCGGTCCCCGACCTCGGCGTTGGTTTCGGCCGAGGACTTCACGTAGGTGCCGATGCCGCCGTTGTAGAGCAGGTCAACCGGCGCGCTCAGGATGGCCTTCAGGAGTTCGGGCGGGCTGAGGGTGGTCACGGAGTCCTCGAGGCCCAGGACGGCCCGGATCTGGTCCGAGACCGGAATCGACTTGGACTGCCGCGGGTAGATGCCCCCGCCTTCGCTGAGCAGGGAGGCGTCGTAGTCCTCCCAGCTGGAGCGCGGCAGGTCGAACAGCCGCCTGCGCTCGGCGTGGGAGACCGCGGGATCCGGGTTGGGATCGAGGAAGATGTGCCGGTGGTCGAAGGCCGCCACGAGCTTGATGTGTTCGGACAGCAGCATGCCGTTGCCGAACACATCCCCGCTCATGTCGCCGACGCCCACGACCGTGAAGTCCTGGGTCTGCGTATCGAGGTCGAATTCGCTGAAGTGCCGCTTGACGGACTCCCACGCGCCGCGGGCGGTGATGCCCATCGCCTTGTGGTCATAGCCCACCGAGCCGCCCGAGGCGAACGCGTCGCCGAGCCAGAAGCCGTACTCCGCCGACAGGGCATTGGCGATGTCGGAGAAGGACGCGGTGCCCTTGTCCGCCGCGACGACCAGGTAGGAGTCATCGCCGTCATGGCGCACCACCCGCTCGGGGGTGACCACCGTTTCCCTGCCGTCGACGGTGACCAGGTTGTCGGTGATGTCCAGCAGCGCGCGGATGAAGGTGCGGTAGCTCTCCGTTCCCTCCGCCAGCCAGGCCGCCCTGTCCACCGTGGGGTCGGGAAGCTGCTTGGGGAAGAACCCGCCCTTGGCCCCGGTGGGCACGATGACGGCGTTCTTGACGGTCTGGGCCTTCACCAGGCCCAGCACCTCGGTGCGGAAGTCCTCGCGGCGGTCCGACCAGCGCAGCCCGCCGCGGGCGATTTCCCCGAAGCGCAGGTGGACACCCTCGACCTGGGGCGAGTACACCCAGATCTCGAACCTGGGCCGCGGGAACGGCGCCCCCTCGATCGAGGGAGTGTCGAGCTTGAAGCTGACGTGCCGTTTGTTCTGGAAGTAGTTCGTGCGCAGGGTCGCGTCGATGAGGTTGGCGTAGGAGCGCAGGACACGGTCGGCGTCGAGGGTCACGACCCGTTCGAGTCCCGCGGCGAGGTCGACCCGGGCGGCTGCGGCCGCGGCCTCCCGGTCGGAGGTCAGGTCGGGATCGAACCGTGCCTCGAACAGGGCGACAAGCGCCCGGGCCACGCCGGCGTTGCGCAGCAGCGTATCGGCGACGAAGCCGTACGAGTTCGCGTTGCCGATCTGGCGCATGTACTTGGCATAGCTGCGCAGGATCAGCACCTGGCGCCAGCTGAAGTGCTCGCGCACCACCAGGCGGTCGAAGGTGTCCGACTCGCTGGCACCGACGACGGCGGCGGCGAACGCCTCCTTGAGCAGGTCGGCCGTTTCAAGCGGGCTGATGCCGGCCGGATACCTCAGGCCGAGGTCGTACAGGAAGTACTGCTGGCCGTCGGCGCGTTCGATTTCGAACGGCCTCTCGTCCAGGACCTCAAGGCCGAGGTTGTGGAGGAACGGCAGGATCTGGGTGAGGCTCTTCGGCTCCATGAGGTAGAGCTTGAGCCTCGCGTCCTCCTCGGCGCCGGGCCGCTGCGGGACATAGACGTGCATGCCGGGGGCGCCGGTGGAGCCGTCCAGGGCCTCGAAGCGGCTGACGTCCTCGAGGGCATCCTCAACCTCGTAATCCACCCGGTACCCTGCCGGGAAGGCCTCTCCCCAAAGCCCGGACAGGCGCTCGGCTTCCTCCTGGTCGGAGCGGTCCCGGGCGACCTCGGCGATGCCTTCGCCCCAGGACCGGGCGGCCCGGACAAGCCGCTCCTCAAGCTCGGCGCTGTCGACCTGCTGGACCTCCCCGCCGCGGGCGAGCCGGATACGGAAGAACAGCCTCGCGAGGGCCGATTCGCTGACGCGGGCCTCGAAGTCGATCGAGTCGGCCTGGAAGGTGGTGCGCAGCTCCTCCTCGATCCGGAGCCGGACGCTGGTGGTGTACCGGTCGCGGGGGAGGTACACCAGCGCGGACATGAACCGCCCGTAGATGTCGGGGCGGAGGAACAGCCGGGTGCGGCGGCGTTCCTGGAGGCGCAGGATGCCCATGGCCGTGTTGACCAGGTCCTGGACCTCGATCTGGAACAGCTCGTCCCGCGGATAGGTTTCGGCGATCGAGAGCAGGTCCTTGCCGGAGTGCGAGTCGGAGGGGAATCCGCAGAGCCTGAGCATCTCGGTGACCTTGTCCCGGACGATCGGCACGTTCCGCACCGACCCCGTGTAGGCGCTGGTCGCGAAGAGCCCGATGAAGCGCCGCTCCCCGTTGACATTGCCCTGCGCGTCGAAGCTCTTGACCCCGATGTAGTCGAGGTAGGCCGCGCGGTGCACGGTGGAGCGTGAGTTCGCCTTGGTGATCACCAGGGCCCGCTTCTCGCGGGCCTTGGCGCGGCCCGCCGAGGTGAGGTGCTGGATCCGCCGGTCCGCGTCGGTGTCGCGGAGCAGGCCGAGGCCGCTGCCGCGGCGGACGCAGAGGGCGTCGAGGCCGTCCTCAACGACGAGGTCGTATTCCTTGTAGCCGAGGAAGGTGAAGTTCCCGTCGTCGAGCCACCTCAGCAGTTCCTGCGCCTGGCGCAGGTCCGGGATGGAGGAGCCGCCGGCGACTCCATCCAGGGAATCCGCGATGCTCTGGACCTGGGCGCGCATTGCGGGCCAGTCGTGCACCGCGGCCCGCACGTCGGCCAGGACCTTATGAAGGCCGTCCGTGAGCCTGCCGCGTGCCTCCTCGTCGGGAATCCGGTTGATCTCGATGGACATCCACGATTCGATCGAGGAGGCCCCGGGGATCAGGTGGGAGATGTCGGGAAGCGCGGCCGTGTCTCCGCTCGAGGAGCCGGCACTGGAGGGGACGCGCTGGAGACCGTTCAGGGCGTGAGACGCTTCTTCGCGTGCCGCCACGAAGGTGGGATGAACCACTAAGCGGATGGCGCAGCCCTGCCGGACCAGTTCCGCGGTGACCGAATCGACCAGGAAGGGCATGTCATCGGTGACAATGGCAACGACGCTCGCTTCGCCCTGGTCGAAGACATCGACCACCGGCTCTCCGGCGGCGCGCACCTCGGCATTCCGGCGGTGGGTGAGCGCGCGGTCACGCAGCGCTGAACCGCTGTAGGCTTCGGCGTCCTCCCCTGCGAGGTGTTCATAGTAGTGCTCAATGAAGTCCTCAAGCGACGTGTCTGAACTGGACTGATCCGTGACGCTGGATCCAGACGACATGAAAAACGCCTCCGTAACGAGATGAAAGACCGCTCCCTTGCGGCCCCTTACCTTGGAAGCCTAACGGGCATCCACGAAAACTTCACTTCGTTGGAGCTCCATCCAATACGGCGGCGTTGGCGTTGTTCAACCGTCACATCGACAAGTCCCGCAATCGCTTTCCGCAGGGCCGAAGACGGGGCGGTTTCGGCGAGCACCGAGCCTGCCAGCAGCGCCTCGTCCGCGGCCGGAAAATCGGCAGGGAGGAAGGCCGAAATGGCCGTGCCGGGCCCGAACCGCTCCCAGGCTTCGCTCAGCTGGTCCTCCGGCGAGCGCCCGACGGAACCGGCGCGGACCTTGTTGAGCACCACCCTCGGTTCGGCCGAGGGCACCGCCTCGGCGAGGACGGCCAGCGAGCGCACGAGGCGCGGGACGCCGACGGCGTCGGCGGCACCTACCGCGAGAACGGAGTCGGCCAGCTCAAGGCAGCGCAGTGCCGCCCCGTTGCGGCGGGGAGCGGCGGTGTCGAAGCTGAGCTCCTCGTCCGCTTCGAGGCAGAACCCGCAGTCGACGATGGTCACGGCGGCGCACGCACGGGCGCACTCGAGGACCCGGGCGAGGGATGCGGGACGCACCTCGGGCCACCGGTCCGGCCGGGTCAGGCCGGTGAGGACGCTCAGCCTGCCGCCGCCCACGGCGACGGTTGAGGCCACCCGGCGGAGCCCGTCCGGGTCGAGCGCCCCCTGATCGGCGAGCCGGCAGGCCTGGGCAAGTCCGGCGGCCTCATCGAGCAGCCCCAGGAACGCTGCCGCGCTGGCCCCGTAGGTGTCGGCATCCACCAGCAGGACGGTGGACCCGGCCGCGGCCAGTTCCGCCGCCATATTCACGGCCACGGTGGTGCGCCCCGGGGCCCCTGTCGGCCCCCATACCGCGGTGACGGTGCCGCCGCCGGGCTCGTCCGAGGGCGGCGGCGCGGCGTTCCCGGGGGGCGGCAGGGCGGCGGCCGGGTCGGCGTAGGCGCTGGTGCCCGTATGGCCCCCCGGACTCCGTTCGGCCCCGGACAGGCTTTCGACGGCCGCCGCGACGAGTTCGGCCAGCGGGCCCGGCTCGATGCCGGGAGGGGCCCGGAGCACCCCGGGTGCCCCGTCCCCGGCGGCCGGTTCGTCCTCTCCTGCGAGCACCACGACGGCGATCCCGGTGTCGCGCAGCCGCTCCAGGAGTGACACCGTCAGCTCTCCCGTTCCGGGTGAGAGGATGGCCGCGCGGGCCAGTCCGGCCTGGCCGGCTGCCAGCAGTTCGGGCACCCCCTCACAGCGGCGCACCACGGTCACCGGACCGTGGAGCTTTTCCAGGCCGGGAACGTACTCCCCAGCTGCCGGTCCGACGGTGACGACGGGGATGACCGGCCCGCTCACGGACCACCCCTCGGGTTCAGCACCACGGCGATCTTCGCACCGTTCGACAGGGCGTTCAGCAGGGCCGGCATTGTCTCGTCGGCCACCAGTACGTAGACCCGGGATGGGGAGTCCGTTCCCAGGGCCGATTCGCTGACCGCTATTTCGGAGACCTCGGCGCCCTCAAGCAGGAGCCGGGGCTGCTCGAACCGGGTGCCCTGCCCGGTGGCGGCCTCCGGCAGGGCGACCCAGACATCAACCCGCACCCCGGGTTCCGTGCCGGCTGGGAGGGGATCCTCGATGGGAAGCCCGACCGGTTTCCGGTCCAGCTCGTCCGGTCGGCCGACGGCGGCGGCGGGAACCAGTTCGCCCGGGCGGACGAGCCGGGTCACCACCGCGTTCTTCGGAAGGCCGGAGGTGGCCCGAAGGTACTTCTCCTCAGAGCCGCCCAACCGGACGGCGACGGTGGTGAGGTCACCGGACTCAAGGCGGGCGCCGACGGGCAGCTCGGTACGGGCGGCAAGGACATCGGTGGTCCGGTCGAGGCTGCCGACCAGGGCCGTGACCCCTGCGGTGGAGGCCAGCACGAGCAGGAGGCCAATGATGAGCCGTGGGTCCCGCCAGGACGGCCTGCCGATCCGAGGCGCGGTGGGGTTCCGGTCCGTCCGGCTGGCGTTACCGCTCATGGAGCTTCCTCCGCACGCTTCGGAGCACTCTTCGGCACCGGCGGATGGGCACCGGCGCTCCTGCCATTGTTGTGCAGGCGGCACACAAAATAAACAGAAGGTTTCCGGCGCGCCCGAATCTGTGGACAACCGGCACCTCCGGGGCCGCAGAGTGACAGAATTGAGGCAGGTCCAGCCGGGTGCCCAGGGTTGGAACGAAAGCGTTCGTGGAGGCAAGGCCACGGCTGAGGAAGAGGTGTTCGTGTGGCTGAGAAGCGGTTCCTGACCCTCGCCGACGTTGCGGAGGTGCTCAATATCAGCTCCTCCCAGACCTACGCCCTGGTTCGGTCCGGGGAGCTTCCTGCCATCCAGGTGGGCGGACGCGGTCAGTGGCGCGTTGAGGCACGGGTCCTCGAGGACTACATCGCCGATGCCTATCGCAGGTCAGCAGCCTCCCTGCGCGGAAGCGCCGACCCGGTCAACAACGTCTGAGCGTCCACGGTGTCAGGGGTGGGAGGCCACCGCGGCCACCGCGGCGAAGGGCAGCGCCACCACAGCCCGGACATTGGCCGCCCTGCGGTGCTCACCCGGGGGAACCAGGGCCACCTCGAGGAAATCGGCTCCGACCCGATCCAGCGTGCCCTCGGAAACCGTTGCCGGTGACCCTGCATAGACGCTGACCTGCGCCCGGTCGCGGGCCAGCGCACGGTAGGCCGAGGCGAGGCCCAGGCGGGCGTGGATCCCCGCCGGGCGCGGGGCGACGGCACGCCCAAGGCCTTCGATGCTCAGGATCGCGGCAAAGGGCACCAGGACGGACCGCTGCCCCTCCGCGAGCACGAGCCACTCGGCGCCGACGTAGGCCAGCCTGCCGGAAAACCCCTGCCCATTCCCGGTCCGGACCTTCAGCCCCTGCGCGACGGAGCCCGCCAGCCGGTCCGCGAAGGCCACCCGTGCCTGCTCCATCCTGAGAAGGTCTGCCGCCGCCGCTTCGTCCGACGCCGCCCGCGCAGCCGCCAGCTGGGCCTCGAGATCACCGAACAGGGCTTCCCACCGCATGGTCCAACGGTAGGCAGGCGGGTGGAGGGGGTCAACGAATTCGAGTAGCCGCAAACGTATACAAACTCCATCAAACGCGTTCAAATTGATGCAAATGCGAGGGAGTGCACCATGGAAAGGCATTCGGAGGTTCTCTACCCGGCGGTCCTCCTCGGCCTCGGGGCGGTCCTCGTCCTCTCGGGGCTGGGGCTTACCTCCGGTGGCTTGCGGGCACCAGAGGCCGGTATCGGCGCTGCCATAGCCGTCGCCGGCCTGGGCGTCCTGCTCTGGTGGACCGGAGCCCTGGCGCTCGCGCTCAGCGCGGAGTTCCTCGAACGCAGGGGCCGCGCCGCCACCGCCCGCAGGATGGCGGCCCTCACGCCGGGCTTCATGCGCCGACTGGCCGCCGTGCTGCTCGGGGCGAACATCCTGGCCGCGCCGTGCGCAGCCTCGGCGCCGTCTGGGGCCCCGATAACACCCGCGGTCCCGGTACCCGCCGTCGCTGTGCCAGCGGTCGCGGCGCCTGCGCTCGCGGCGCCTCCGGGATCGCTGCCCGCGGTCGCGGCGCTGACAGTTCCAGCCGACCGCGGCGAGGACGCTCAGTCCGGCCAGTCCAGCCCCTCCGGCCGGGAGCCGCCGGTCAGCCCGGACTGGAAACCGCTGCCGCTCCCCTGCGATCCGGGTCTGCTGGCCCGGGCGCCGCGCCAGCAGGGCCCCGCACTGGACGGAGCCCGCGCCGTTGGGGATCGCGCAGGGGTGGTTGTCCGCAGGGGTGACTCGCTGTGGTCGATTGCCGCGGCACGGCTCGGTCCCCTCGCCTCGGACGCCGAGGTCGCGGCGAGCTGGCCGCACTGGTACGCAAGGAACGCCTCAAGAATCGGCCCGGATCCGGACCTGCTGACACCTGGCCAGACACTGGCTGCTCCGGACCCCCCTTGAGCGTCCCAACCGGCAGCAGAACCACCCATCCCCACGCAGTGAAAGGACCATCATGGCCACCCTGACCCAGCAACGCCTCCAGCAGCACCCGGCCCGTGCCGCCGCGCCGTGGGCCCTCCCGTCCTGCACGGACCCACCGGAGCAGCCGCCGGAGGCACTGCTGCCGGACGCGGAGCAGCGCGTCGGCGGCATCGCGCGGGCCGTGGCGCAGGGAGCCGTCGAGGTCCTCGGGGGCAGCCGCCCCGCCTCTCAGATGTCCCGATGGCTCGATCCGGCCAGCTACGAGAAGCTGCACCTGCGCGCCTGCCTCATGCAGAAGGTCGCGGCCTCCGAAGCCACCGGCTCCTGCCCGGGCGGCGCTCTGCTTGACCGGCGGGCCTACCGCTGCGTGACGGTCCGCAGCGCGCGGCTCTGCCGCGTCTCGGAAACCGCCTTCGAGGCCGCACTGGTCGTCCTGGACCGCAGGCGGGCCCGCGCCGTCGCCCTGCGGGTCGAACACCGCCGCGGGGACTGGAAGGTCACCGCCCTGGAGATCGGCTGAGCTGCTTCTTGGTTACTTCTTCGGCCGCTTGGAGCCGTTCCGCTCGGCCCGTGCCTTCGTTTCGGCGACGGCCGTCTTGAGCCGCTCCACGTGCGTCTCGACCTCGCCCTGCGCGTTGGGCGCGGAGAAGTTCAGGCTGGCCGGGCGCTGCGGTGCCTCAAGGCCCGCCGCCCGGATCGAGGGAACCTGGACGAGTCCGCGGCCGTCCTGGACGCCCAGGCCGTTCGACGCCGGCGCCGCGGGGGCGACCTCGACCTCAAGGTTGAACAGGTAGCCGATGGTCTCCTCGCGGATGGCCTCCATCATGGCCTGGAAGAGGATGAAGCCCTCACGCTGGTACTCCACGAGGGGGTCGCGCTGGGCCATCGCCCGCAGCCCGATGCCCTCCTTGAGGTAGTCCATCTCGTAGAGGTGCTCCTGCCACTTCCGGCCGATCACCGACAGGACCACGCGGCGCTCGAGTTCGCGCATGGTCTGCTCGCCGAGGGCATCCTCCCGCGCCTGGTAGGCGAGCGTGGCGTCGGAAAGGATCTCCGAGTGGAGGAAGTCGCGGGTGATCTTCGACTTCCCGCCGGCTTCCTCGATGACCTCGTCGATGGTGAGGGTGATCGGGTACAGCGTCTTGAGGTTGGTCCAGAGCAGCTCGTAGTCCCAGTCGTCGCCGTGGCCCTGGGCGGTGGCCTCGTCGACCATGGCCGTCACCACGTCCTCGAGGAAGTAGCCGACCTTTTCCTTCAGGTCGCCGCCTTCGAGGATGCGCCTGCGGTCGCCGTAGATGGCCTCGCGCTGGCGGTTCAGGACGTCGTCGTACTTCAGGACGTTCTTGCGCTGTTCGGCGTTGCGCCCCTCGACCTGGCCCTGGGCGTTCTCGATGGCCTTGGAGACGAGCCGCGACTCGAGGGCGACATCGTCGGGCATGCTCGAGCTGTTCATGATCCGCTCTGCGCCGCCGGAGTTGAACAGGCGCATGAGGTCGTCGGTCAGCGAGAGGTAGAACCGCGAGCGGCCCGGGTCGCCCTGGCGGCCGGAGCGGCCGCGCAGCTGGTTGTCGATGCGGCGCGATTCATGGCGCTCGGTGCCCAGCACGTACAGCCCGCCGAGTTCGCGGACCTCGTCCTGCTCGGCCTCCACGGCCTTCTTGGCGGCCTCGAGGGCCGCGGGCCACTGGGCCTCGTACTCCTCGGGGTTCTTCGCCGGGTCGAGTCCGCGCTTCTCGAGTGCGGCGACGGCGTTGAACTCGGCGTTGCCGCCGAGCATGATGTCGGTTCCGCGGCCTGCCATGTTGGTGGCCACCGTGACGGCGCCCTTGCGTCCGGCCTGGGCGACAATGGCGGCTTCGCGGGCGTGGTTCTTGGCGTTGAGGACCTCGTGGCGGACCCCGGCCTTGGCCAGCTGCTTGGAGAGGTATTCGCTCTTCTCGACGCTGGTGGTGCCGACCAGGACCGGCTGGCCGGTCTCGTGGCGTTCGACGATGTCCTTCACGACGGCGTCGAACTTCGCCACCTCGTTCTTGTAAATCAGGTCGGCGAGGTCCTTGCGGGCCATCTCCTTGTTGGTGGGGATGGGCACCACGCCGAGCTTGTAGGTCGACATGAACTCCGCGGCCTCGGTCTCGGCGGTGCCGGTCATGCCGGAGAGCTTCTCGTAGAGCCGGAAGTAGTTCTGCAGCGTGACGGTGGCCAGCGTCTGGTTCTCCGCCTTGATTTCGACGCCTTCCTTGGCCTCGATCGCCTGGTGCATGCCTTCGTTGTACCGGCGGCCGGCGAGGATGCGTCCGGTGTGCTCGTCGACGATCATGACCTCGCCGTTGAGCACGACGTAGTCCTTGTCGCGCTTGAACAGTTCCTTGGCCTTGATGGCGTTGTTGAGGAAGCCGATCAGCGGGGTGTTCGCGGATTCGTAGAGGTTGGAGATGCCGAGGTAGTCCTCGACCTTCTCGATGCCGGACTCGAGCACGCCGACGGTGCGCTTCTTCTCGTCGACCTCGTAGTCGGTGTCGACGGAGAGCTTCTTCACGACTTTCGCGAACTCGTTGTACCAGCGGTTGACGTCGCCGGAGGCCTGGCCGGAGATGATCAGCGGGGTCCGGGCCTCGTCGATGAGGATGGAGTCGACCTCGTCGACGATGGCGAAGTTGTGCCCGCGCTGGACGAGCTCGGACGCGCTCCAGGCCATATTGTCGCGCAGGTAGTCGAAGCCGAATTCGTTGTTCGTACCGTAGGTGATGTCCGCGGCGTACTGTTCGCGGCGCGTCGCAGGGTCCTGCTTGGACAGGATGCACCCGCTGGTCATGCCCAGGAACCTGAACACGCGACCCATGAGGTCCGACTGGTATTCGGCGAGGTAGTCGTTGACCGTGACGATGTGGACGCCCTTGCCGCTGAGGGCGTTGAGGTAGGCCGGGGCCGTTGCCACGAGGGTCTTGCCCTCGCCGGTCTTCATCTCGGCGATATTGCCGAGGTGCAGCGCGGCCCCGCCCATAAGCTGGACGTCGAAGTGGCGCAGGCCCAGGGTGCGGCGGGAGGCCTCCCTCACCGCGGCGAAGGCCTCGGGCAGGAGGTCGTCAAGGCTCTCGCCGTCCGCGTGGCGCTTTTTCAGCTTGTCGGTCTCCCCACGCAGCTCAGCGTCGGACATTGCACGGAAGTCGTCCTCGATGATGTTGATCGCATCGGCGTAGTTCCGGAGTTTCTTCAGTGTCTTCTTATCGCCGGTGCGGAGAACTCGTTCAAGAAGTGATGGCACTGGTATCTGCTCCCAATCTAAGGCTGCCGAAAGATGGCGTGATCAGTCTACGGGAAGACGCCTGGTCTCCCGCTTTAGTTCCCGAACGGCTCAACGCCGCCCCAGCGCCGCGGAAAGCGGCGCCGCGAGGTCTCCCACGGGTTCGACGACGACCTGCTGCAGGCCGAGCCATCCGGCCATGGTACCCAGTTCAGCTGCGAGTTCGTCGGCGGTGCCCGCGGGCGCGCCCGGTTCGGCATAGCTTCCGCGCACCAGCAGACGCCCGGTTGTCCGGTCGGCCTTGAGGTCCACCCGGGCCGCCATCGACTCTCCGAGCAGGAAGGGCAGGACGTAATACCCGTAACGACGTGCCGCCGCCGGAGTGTAGATTTCCAGCCGGTAGTGGAAGCCAAAGAGTTCCTCGAGCCGCGGGCGGTCAAAGACGAGGGAGTCGAAGGGGCTCAGCAGCGCCCGCCCGGCGGCGCGGCGCGGAATTGTGGCGTCGCGGTGGAGGTAGGCCGGCCGGGCCCAGGAGCCCACCTGGGCGCCGGTGAGGACCCCCCTCGCCTCGAGGATCCGCACCGCCTCCGCGGTGTCGCGGACGGGGGTGCGGAAGTAGTCGGCGAAACTGCGCACCGTTCCGATGCCCAGCGCGGCGGCGGCGCGTTCGGTCAGGACGAGGATGGCCTCGCGCGGGTCGGCCTCCTGGGCTGCGAGGTCGGAGGTGGGCAGCACCCGGGCCGAGGGGGCGTACCGGCGTTCGAAGGAGGAGGTCCGGCCGGCCGAGCTGATTTCCCCGCGGGCGAAGAGGTCCTCGAGGACCCGTTTGACGGCGCTCCAGTTCCATCCCCAGTTGTCGGTGCTGCGCTGCTCCGAGTGGCCGAGGCGTTCCTGCACCTGTCCGGCGGTCAGCGCCCGGCTTGAGGCAAGGAGCGTGAGGATCCGTTCCTCAAGGGATAAGCGGAGCACCGGATCCATCCCCGACGCTCCGCTCCAGGTGCGCCGCTGCCAGGGGCGCAGGTGCGGGAACAGGGCAGGGTCGATGAAGCTGGCCTCGTGCGCCCAGTACTCGGTCAGCCGGCGCGGATGCCTGGCGGCGAACCTGTCGAGGACCGCGGGGTCGTAGGCCCCCAGCCGCGAGAAGACGGGAAGGTAGTGGGAGCGCACCAGGACGTTGACCGAGTCGATCTGGAGCAGCTGGAGCTTATCGAGGATCCGGCCCACGGACCGCGCAGTGGGCGGGGCCGTGGGCCGGGTCTTGGCGAGTCCCTGGGCCAGCAGGGCCGCCCTGCGGGCCTGGGACAGGGTAAGGCGAACTGTCATGGCCCTGCCGGGGGCAGGGGGTGGGCCGACGACGGGGCCCCGGACGCGCCCTCATCGGCGCGGGTCCGGGGCCCGGAAGTGGGATGGGGTGTCACTGGTTGCAGCGGCTTCCTTCGCCCGGTACGCCAGGAGCTCCTCCTGGGGGTCCTGCGTCCCTTCGGCGCACTTCGAATCGAGGGTGATGACGCCGTAGGTCCAGCCCTGGCGCCGGTAGACGACAGAGGGGGCACCGGTGGCCGAATCGACGAAGAGGTAGAAGTCGTGGCCGACCAGTTCCATGTTGTCGACGGCGTCGTCGAGGGTGATCGGCTCTCCGGAGAAGACCTTCCGCCGGATGAGGACCGGTGAGTCCCCTGCCGGGACGTCGTCGGGCGACTCGTAAGGGTCGGTCGAGTCTGCTGGCGCCGTCGTTCCGTTGGAGGAATCGTCAGCGAGAGCGGCATAGATCGGCTGGGAGGTGCTGACCGGTTCGAGCCCGGCGGTGGCAGCGCCGACCGCGACGGGGGTGTGCCGTCCGTGGTGGACCTTGCGGCGGTCCCGCGCCCTGCGGAGGCGTTCGAGGAGCTTGTTGTAGGCGAGGTCGAAAGCGGCGAACTTGTCCGCTGCCGAGGCCTCGGCCCGGATGACCGGCCCGCGAGCCACCACCGTCAGTTCGACGGTGAGGGCCGTGTCGGCGTCCCTGGCACTTGTTTCCTTGGTGATCTTGGCATCCACCCGCTGGACCTTATCGCCGAGCTGTTCGATCTTGTCGATCTTCTCTGCGGCGTACTCGCGGAACCGGTCCGATACTGCAAGGTTCCGGCCGTTAATCACAAATTCCATGGTGCCCTCCAAATCGCTTAGGTGACACAACAGCGGCCGGTCAGGCTGCCCCGGGCCGCTGCCGATGGGTGCTTGTCTGCTTTCTAACACCCATACCTCACGGTAGATCACGGCACCCCGTAATTCATCCCTCCCCGCGCCGATTTCTCCGGAATTCGCTGTAAGCCAACTCGGTGCCGGAGGGCGGCGGCGTGGCCGCCAGGACGACGGCGCCGGCCACCGCGGCGCCCTCGGCCCGAAGCGCCCGGACGGCCTCCGCGAGGGTCGCTCCGGTGGTCAGGACGTCGTCCACGACGAGGCACTGCACGCCCTGGAGTCGGCCGCGGTACCGCCGCCGGACCCGCATCGAACCGGCGACGTTTTCCTGCCGGCCGCGCCGCCCGAGCCCCTTCTGCCCACCCCGCCGCGCCGCGGCAAACCAGGGGATGCCGGCGGACCGGCCGCCCGCACGCATCCCCGGATGCCGGTGCCCAACGGGCCGTGCAAGGCGGGACCCGGCAGGGAGCTCTCCGCGCCGGCGGAGCCCGTCCAGCAGCAGGCCCAACGGGTCGTAGCCGCGCCGGCGCAGGGACCGGCCGCGGGTGGGGACGGGCACCAGCAGGCAGGGACCTGCCGGCAGGCCCGCACGGGCGGCGAGCAGGGCACCGCCGAGGGCCGCCGCGAGGGGGCGGGCCAGGTCGGTGTGGCCGGCGTTCTTGAACGCCAGCAGGGCCCGGGCCACCACTCCCCCGTAGATTCCCGCGGCGACCACCGGCAGGGGTTCAAACCCGCCTCCGGCGTCGCCCGCGCCCGGTGGAGCACCGGTGCGGGTTTCCAGTGCGGCGGGATCGCGCAGCGGGAGGGACCCGGCGCCGGCCTCGGCGCGGAAGGGACGCACCGTGGCGCGCCGAAACGCCCGACGGCACGGCCGGCACAGGGAGGTATCCTGGCGGCCGCATCCCACGCAGGAGGTCGGCAGGATCAGTGCCCAAAAGCCCCGAAGGGCACGGCCGGCCGCGGCCGGGACGCCTCCGCTACTGCCGCCGGGCGCCCCGCCGGCGTCCGGGAGTGCGCGGACCGGGTGGGCCATGCCTTCAGGATGCCGTGGAGGCTGGGGATCCCGGGGCGCCCGGGGTGCGATGTGGATAAGACCGGGCGGGCGCGGAGCATCCAGCCGGGCGGGCGGCGCCGCCCGCCCCGCCCGGCGTCGCGCGGTCCGGCGCGCAACGACGGGTGCGGCCGTCCCGGCATCACCCGGGGAAGGCCGGGTCCCGCACCCCTTCGACGCTTCGGATCCAGCTCTGTCCCACCCTGGCGAAGAGGGCCTCGGCGGTCTGGATGTAGAAGTCCTCCTGCGGATCGCTTCCGGCGCTGATGTTCAGCACGCCCTTGTGCGGCTTGAGGGCCTCGGTCTCCCCGCTGAGCTGGACGATCAGGGGCGTCACCTCGGCCGTCGCCGAGACCGGGGAGGCGACGATGGTGCTCTCCCCCGCCCACTTGGCGGTGCCGATGTTCGCGCCCGCGTTGAGGGCGATGGGGTCCCCCAGGCTCTGCGGGATGCCCTGGGCGCTGCGCGTGATGCCGGCGAGCAGCACCTCGGAGGTCCCAGCCTCATCGACGACGAGCAGGGCGCGGGCGCCGTCCCGGGAGACCCGGAGCTCCCTGACCGTCCGGTCGGCAAGCCACGACGCGGAGACGACGACGGCGTTGCGCGTCATCCCGCCAGGAGGCACCGCAACCACCTCGGTGCCGCGGCCGCTCGGGCCCCCCTCGACGCTGCGTGCGGTCCACACCCAGTTGCTGGTGTCGAAGCTGGGGGCGGTGAGGCCGGTGCCCTCGACGGCGGTGCGGACCTCGCTGCCCGGGGCGGTGGCCAGCAGCGCCGTGGACCGGCCGTTGAGGAACGCGAAGTTGCTCCCCTCGAGGGACCGCGCCGGGTCCTTGGGATTGTAGGCGGCCACCGAGGGCAGCCCCTCGACCGGGAGCACACTGAGGTTCTTGACGATGCGCACCTCGTTGTCCGCGATGACCACCTGCTCATTGCCCACCGGGGGGTTGAAATCGGGAATCACGAGGGCCGGGTCGGGGCTGCCTAGGTCGATCGGCTGGCCTGCGCTCATCTCCACGGAGGTGACGTCGTTGAGCGTGGTGAGATTCACCCGCAGCTGCTGCTCCATCTGCTGGAGGCGGAGGTCCGTTGCGTCCTGGAGGACATCGGCCGAAAGTTCGACGGAGGCCACCCCGGAGGCGATCGGCACCGATTCCTGTGCGAGGGTGACCCCCTCGGGGAAGGCGCTCGTGACAGCACCCTGGAGGTAGGGGGCGGGGCCGGCGAGCAGGGCCTGCACCACCCGGGCGGCGATGCCGGGGCGGCGGACGAACCAGCGGACGTCGGGCACCCAGTACCGGTACCCACTGCTGTAGAAGTAGAGGTGGTGCGCGGTGGCCAGCAGGGAGGCATTGCTTTCGGTGACCATGATCCCGTTGGGGATTTCACTGATGCGCCACTGCCCGTTGATCTTCACCATTTCGGCGCGGACGCTTTCGGTGGTCGGGGTGGGCGGGTCGGTGCGGATGCCCCGGGCGTCAATGATTCCGGTGATTTCGAGCTGCACCTGCAGTGCGCCCTCGGCTTCCCGCTGGATGATCCTCGGATCGGCCCGGAAGATTACGATCCGTTCCTCGGGCTGCCACGTCCGTGCCAGCTCCGGGGTCAGGAATTCCCGGGCCACCTTGTACCCGTCGGCCGCCCCGGTGCCCGCCGTAATGAACTCCTGAAGCAGCACCTCGGGAGGCGCACCCGGCTGCGGGCCTTCGGGCGAGAAGACCTGGGACACGGTGTCCTCATCGACCGCCGGCGCGGGAATGGTGGCCACCGGACCGCTCCGGGGAATGGAGGAGCAGCCGGACAGGATCAGGAGCAGGGCAACGACCGCGGCGATGAAGGAGCCCCACGTTCCGGCGGGCCTACTGGATTTCACTTTTCTCCTTCAGCTGCGGGTCGGGGGTGCCGTCCCCGGCCGCGGGCGGGACGTCGGCGGGCACAGTGCCCGAAGGGCCGGCGGCGGACGGCGCATCGGCGGGCGCGGCGCCCGAAGAGTCAGCAGGCGCGGGGGCGGCGGGCGCGGCGCCCGAAGAGTCAGCAGGCGCGGGGGCGGCGGGCGCGGCGCCCGAAGAGTCAGCAGGCGCGGGGGCGGCGGGCGCGGCGGGCGCGGCGCCGGAGGGCCCTGCGGCGAGCGACAGTGGCAGCCGGCCCCGCGGCGGCAGGGGCAGCGGGGAGACCAACAGACTCCCGCCGCGCTGCTTGGGCAGGGTGAGCCGGAAGCAGGATCCGTTCCCCGCCTCGCCCCAGGCCTGGAGCCAGGCCGAGTGCAGGCGTGCGTCCTCGACGGCGATGGACAGCCCCAGCCCGCTTCCGCCCGTGGTGCGGGCGCGGGCGGGATCCGCGCGCCAGAAGCGGTCGAAGACCCTTGAGGCCTCATCCTCGGTCATGCCGATGCCGTAGTCGCGCACCGCGACCGCGACTGCGTCGGGGTTTGAGGCGATATAGATGTGGACGGGTTTTCCCTTGCCGTGCTCGAGCGCATTGACCACCAGGTTGCGCAGGATCCGCCCAATCCGCCGGGGGTCGGCGTCGACGATGCAGCTGCTCTCGGACGAGACGATGCGCAGGTCCGAGCCGAAGTTGTCGGCCAGCGGCTGGGCCCCGTCGACGACGTGCTTCACCACCTGGAAGAGGTCGGTGGGCTCGGACTCGAGCACCGCCGCGCCGGCGTCGAAGCGGGAGATTTCGAGAAGGTCCGCCAGCAGCGACTGGAACCGTTCCACCTGGTCGTAGAGGATCTCCGCGGAGCGCTTGTTCACGGGGTCGAAGTCTGTCCGTGCGTCGTGAAGCACCTCGGCGGCCATACGGACCGTCGTCAGCGGGGTCCGCAGCTCGTGGGAGACGTCGGAGACGAACCGCTGCTGCATCTGCGACAGCTGCGCCAGCTGGGTGATCTGGTCCTGGAGGCTTGTGGCCATGTGGTTGAAGGACGCCCCGAGCCGGGCCACCTCGTCCTCGCCGCGGACCTCCATCCGCTCCTGCAGCTCGCCGGCGGCCAGCTTCTCCGAGACAAGGGCGGCATGGCTGACGGGCCGGACGACGCTGCGCGTCACGAACCAGGCGATCGCCCCGATGATCCCCAGCAGCACCGTTCCGGCGAGCCACAGCACGCGGTGGATGTAGTCGAGGGTCAGCTGCATCGAGGAGAGGTCGTAGATGATGTAGACGGCGTAGGTGGTGCTGTCCGGAGGCAGGGTGACCTTGGTGGCGAAGGCGACCCCCGGCGCCTGCAGGCCGCCGGTCGCTTCGGAGCGCGGAATCGTGATCGGGGCCCAGTACTGGTCCTCGCCCTCCGCGACGGCGGCGCTGAGCTCGGGCGGGATGAGGGCCGACTCCGTCATCGCCTTGTGGCTGGCCAGAGCCGGAACCCAGTAGCCCTGCTGGCCGGGCAGCGGGCTGAGCAGCCACTGCCGTGGGGCGTCGGCGCCGGGGGCCCCGAGCCGGTCGAGGGTGTCACGGGCCAGCCGGTCCGTTGAGTCACGGTCGGCGGCCGTGGTGTCCCGAAAGATTTCCTTGATGTCGCGCAGGCCGTTGCTCGCCTCGCTCTGGAACTGCCCGAACCGCTCCTTGTACAGGCCATTGGCGATCTGGTTGGACAGGAAACCCCCCACCGCCACGAGGGCGAGGGAGGTCAGCAGCAGCGTCGCGACGACCGTGCGGAACTGCAGGGAACGGCGCCAGCGGCCGGCGATAAAGGACGCCGCCCGGCGGGCCTGCCGCAGCCCCCGTCCGGCGCCCTGGATCGCCGATTCGACGGCTCGGGCTGCCCGGGTGTTCACCTCAGCCTTGACCTGCCTTATATCCGACGCCGCGGACCGTCAGGATAATCTCGGGTGCCTCGGGGTCGCGTTCGATCTTCGAGCGCAGCCGCTGCACATGGACGTTGACCAGCCGGGTGTCAGCGGCGTGGCGGTAGCCCCAGACCTGCTCAAGGAGCAGTTCTCGGGTGAAGACCTGCCACGGCTTGCGCGCCAGGGCCACGAGCAGGTCAAATTCGAGCGGAGTCAGCGAGACCTTCTCATTGCCGCGGGTCACCGAGTGTCCGGCCACGTCGATGGAGACCTCGCCGATCCTCAGCGTCTCCGGCGCCCGCGTGTCTCCCGGCCGCAGCCTGGCGCGCACGCGCGCTACCAGTTCGGCCGGCTTGAAGGGCTTGGGCACGTAGTCATCGGCGCCGGATTCGAGGCCGCGTACGACGTCGGAGGTGTCGGACTTGGCTGTCAGCATCACGATGGGGACATCGGATTCGGCCCGGATCTGCCGGCACACCTCGATGCCGTCGAGGCCCGGCAGCATGAGGTCGAGCAGCACGAGGTCCGGCTGGGCCGACCGGAACACCCCGAGCGCCGCGGCGCCGTCTGCGCAGAACACCGGGTCGAACCCGTCATTGCGCAGCACAATGCCGATCATCTCGGAAAGGGCTTCGTCGTCGTCAATCACCAGGATGCGTGCCTTCATGCCTCAATAGTCTCCCATCCGGTCTCCAATGTCCCATTGGGCACTTCCTCCGCGTGCCGCAGCAGATCGCGCGGCATCGGCGGGAGGTGCTGTGGAGGTGCGGCGGGACGTTTCGCGCTCCGCCGGGCCCCCGGAAACACCAGTGTGTCCGCCTACTGCCCTCGGAAGGCACCGGTGATTATAGTTCAACGTGAACAGGCCGTACCGGCGCCCGCTTCGAGAAGGACAGCATGAGCAACGATCCATCCGACGGGTCCCGCCGGGACCCCGCCTGGCACCCTCCCACGGGGCCGGCGCCCGAGCAGTACCCGGGCTACCCTCCGCCCTCCGGCGCGGCGCCGGACCAACCGTTCCGCCCGCCGGGCCAGCAGGACCCGGGGGTTGCCGGACCCGGCCCCGGGGGCTCCGGCCAGAACAGCTGGGGCCAGAGCTGGGGCGGCGGGTACGGGCCGGACGCGGCCGCCCCCAACCCGCAGGCTCCTCAGGGCTGGGGTTCCCTCCCGCCGCAGGCCTACGCCGCTCCCCCCAAACCGGGGGTGATTCCGCTGCGCCCGCTGGGCCTCGGCGAGATCCTCGACGGCGCCTTCCAGGCCTGCCGCCGGAACCCGCTGGCCACCTTCGGCACGGCCATCCTCTTCCAGACCATCGTGGCTCTGGTGACCGTCCTGATGTCGGCCGGGGTGCTCAGCAGCCTCGACCAGCTGGCGATGGGCACCGTCTCCCCCGACCAGCTGGGCGGCACCGTGGCCTCGGTGGTCTCCTTCGCCTCGGTGGTGACCATCATCTCGG
This sequence comes from Arthrobacter zhaoguopingii, assembly GCF_009828595.1. Classification (GTDB taxonomy): domain Bacteria; phylum Actinomycetota; class Actinomycetes; order Actinomycetales; family Micrococcaceae; genus Arthrobacter_D; species Arthrobacter_D zhaoguopingii. The sequence goes on along the minus strand of NZ_WPNY01000005.1, from coordinate 153,658 downwards.
GCGGGGCGCTGCTCATCCTCCAGGGTGTTCTTGTGATTCCGGTGGCCCGTGCGGTGCTGAACCAGAAGACCGGCTTCGCCCAGCTGTGGAAGCTCTCGGCCCGCCGCATCCTCCCCCTGCTGGGGCTGGGGCTGATGCTCACCCTCGCGGTGGTCGTGGGCCTCGGCCTGTTCGTGCTGATCGCCATCGGGCTGGCCGCGGCGCTTGAGGACGCCTCACTGTTCATCATCATCCCGCTGATCTTCGCCGTCTTCGCGGTCCTCACCTGGTTCAGCATCAAACTGGTCCTCGCACCGGCGGCCCTCATGCTCGAAGGGACCGGACCGATGGCATCGGCGCGCCGGTCCTGGGTGCTGACCGGGCGCAACTGGTGGCGGACCTTCGGCATCGTCCTGCTGACGAGCCTCATGGTCTCGATCATCACCTCGGTGGTGGCCGCACCCATCAGCTTTATCGTGACCGCGCTGTTCAGTTTCTCCGACGCCCCGGCGGCCGGGTCGGCGGATGCGCTCGATTCCCTCCCGGTGCTGTTCCTGACCCAGGTCATCTCCGCCTTCTTCGCCGCCATCGGCTACGCCTTCCAGTCCGGCGTGACCTCCCTGCTGTACATCGACCTGCGTATCCGCAGGGAAGGCTTCGACGTGGTTCTCCTCGCCGAGACCGAACGGGCCGCTGGCCAGGGCGGCCCCGGGTACCGGCCGGGACCGCTGGAGGGCCTCCGGTGACTTTCTCCGCCCCGGCGCCCCGCCCCCGGGCGTTCCTCCGGTGATGGGGGAAACGCCGGTCGGCCCCGACGAGGCCCGGGAGCTGCTTCAGGACGAACTGGCCAAACCGGCCTATCAGGAAGCCCAACCCTCCCTGCTTGAACGCGCGGTCCAGGCCGCCCTCGACTGGATTCTGGAGGCACTGTCGGGCATCCGGTCGGTGGGGGCCGGACCGGGCACGCTCCTGCTGGCCGCAGGAGCCGTGCTCATCATCGTCGTGGCCGTCCTGCTGATCCGGCCCCGCCTCAACGCCCGGGCGGACCGCACCCAGCGGGCGGTGTTCTCCACCGGAGCCGCCCTTCCGGCCGCGGAGCACCGCCGCCGGGCGGCGGCCGCCGCCGGAGCGGGCCGGTGGAGTGAGGCCCTGGCCGAACGCCTGCGCGCGGTCGTCCGGGATGCCGAGGAACGCGGACTCCTCGAGGAGCGGCTCAGCCGCACCGCCACCGAGGCGGCCGCCGGCCTCGCACCGGCCTTCCCGGGCTCCGCCGGGGAGATCCGCTGGCTGGCCGAGAGGTTCAATGAGGTCCAGTACGGCCGGGGTGCCGCCTCGGAGGCCGACGAGGCCGACGCGGCGCGGGCCGAAGCGCTCGACGCCGCCCTGGCTGCTGGTGTTCCGGCGGGCGGAGGCGTCCCGGCGGGCGAGGGCGTCCCCGGGGCCGCCCGGTGAGCCGGCACGCCGCTCCCCGGCGGGCCTCGACGCCGCCGCCGTCCGCCCTGCCCGCAGACCCAACGGCTGCCGGCCCGCCACCAGCGGGCACGTCCGCCGCTCAGGCCGTGGCGGCCCGCGGGATCACCGGAGACGGCGGGAGCGTCGCCGCGACCGGCCGCCGGCGGCTGCGGCGGGCGCTGCCGGGGCTGCTGCTGGCCCTCGTCATCGCCGCCGTCGTGGTGCTCGGGCTGCTCACCCGCACCGACGCCGATACCACTCCGCTCTCGCCGGGCAATGCGACGCCGACGGGCGCCCGCGCCGTGGCCGAGGTCCTCGGCGAGCAGGGGGTGGAAGTGGTCCACGCGCGCACCCTGGCCGAGGTGGAAGCTGCCCGGGCCCGCCTCGGCGGCGCCACCCTTTTCTTTGCCGACCCCAACGGGTGGCTCAATGAGGAACAGCTGTCGTCACTGAACCGCTCGTTCCCCAGCAGAATCCTCGCCGCCCCCTCCGAGCCCCAGCTGGAAGTGCTGGCCCCGGAGATCCTGCCCGCAGGACCCGCCGAGGACGCGCGCGGAACGGTGCGCGCCGGCTGCGACGAGGAGGAGGCCCGGACCGCCGGGGAGATTACCGGCGGCGGTCAGCTGTACTCGGCTCCCGTCGAATGCTTCCGTTCCCCCTCCGCCGAGGGCGGTATGGGCGCCTCGTATGCCGCCGTCGGCGGGACAGTCGTCCTGGGCAACCCGGGAATCCTCACCAACGGCACCATTGAGGAGGCCGGCAACGCCTCACTCGCGTTGTCCACCCTGGGCACGGGAGAATCCCTCATCTGGTACCAGCCGACCACCGCGGACCTCGCCGGCGCCACCGGCCCACCTGCCAACCCGCTGGAGCTGCTTCCGGACTGGGTCAACACCCTGATGCTCTGGCTGCTCGGGTGCGCCTTCCTGGCCATGCTGTGGCGGGGCCGCCGGCTGGGCCCGCTCGCCGTCGAACCCCTCCCGGTCGTCGTCAGCGCCGCCGAGACCGCGGAGGGCCGGGCCCGCCTCTACCAGGGCTCCCGGGCCGTGCGGCACGCCGCGGCGAACCTGCTCGCGGCCGCCCTCAGCCGCGCCGCGGTCCGGCTGCGCCTGCCCCCGTCCAGCGCCCGGGCCGCCGTCGTGCAGGCCGTGGCCGACAAGACCGGCCGCCGCCCCGAGGACGTCCACTCGCTCCTTGACGGCCCGCCTCCGTCCACGGAGAAGGACCTCGCGCGCTGGGCGCAACAACTTCTGGACCTCGAAAAGGAGATCAACAACTCATGAACCGACAGAGTGGATGGCAGCAGGACGGCACCGGGGCGCACGCGGCGCACCAGGGGGTGGACACCGTGACGGAACAGGCTCCCGCGGGGCGGCCGGTCGATGATTCCCCCCGACGCGCACTCCTCGACGTGCGCGCCGAGGTCGGCAAGGCGGTCGTGGGGCAGGACGCGGCGGTGACCGGGCTGCTCATCGCCCTGCTCGCCAACGGGCACGTGCTCCTCGAGGGGGTGCCCGGGGTCGCCAAGACGCTGCTGATCCGCACCCTGTCGGCGGCGCTCAGCCTCGACACCAAACGGGTCCAGTTCACCCCGGACCTGATGCCCGGCGACATCACCGGTTCGCTCATCTACGAATCGCGCACCTCCGAGTTCACCTTCCGGGAAGGCCCGGTCTTCACCAACATCCTGCTCGCCGACGAGATCAACCGGACCCCGCCGAAGACCCAGGCCTCCCTGCTGGAGGCGATGGAGGAGCGCCAGGTCTCGGTGGACGGAGTCTCCCGCGCCCTCCCCGACCCGTTCATCGTGGCGGCCACCCAGAACCCGGTTGAGTACGAGGGCACCTACCCGCTGCCGGAGGCCCAGCTCGACCGCTTCCTGCTCAAGCTCGTGCTGCCGCTGCCCGGACGTGACGACGAGATCGAGGTGATCCGCCGGCACAGCGAGGGCTTCGACCCGCGGAACCTCGGCGGCGCCGGGGTCCGCGCCGTTGCCGGGGCCTCCGACCTCGCCGCGGCGCGCCGCGCGGTCGGCAGGGTGGCCATCGCCCCGGAGGTGATCGCCTACATCGTCGACCTGGTCCGCGCCACCCGGGCGGCGCCGTCGTTCCAGCTGGGCGTCTCCCCGCGCGGGGCGACGGCGCTGCTGACGACGGCGCGGGCCTGGGCGTGGCTGTCCGGCCGCAACTTCGTCACCCCGGACGACGTGAAGACCCTCGCCATGCCCGCCCTGCGGCACCGCGTCGCTATGCGGCCGGAGGCCCAGATGGACGGCGTCGGCGTCGATGAGGTCCTCGGCGGGATCCTCGCCGTCGTTCCGGTTCCCCGGTGAACCGCTGCCGCACCGCACCGCACCGCGCGGCCGGCGTAGGCTCCGGAGAGGAGGCCCGCGGTGGCGGTTAGCGGACGCCTGGTGCTGCTGGCCCTGCTCGGCGCGCTGCCCATCGTGCTGTTCCCCGGCGCGCTGCCCGCGCTGATCTGGGCCGCGCTGCTGGCCGCTGGTGTCGCCGCCGACCTGCTGCTTGCCGCCTCTCCCCGCCGGGTCGGGGTGCGCAGGGCCCTTCCCGCCACCGTGCGCCTGGGCGAAGGCTGCGTCGGCGCGCTCCTGCTGTCCAACGACACCGGCCGCACCCTCCGGGCGACCGTCCGCGACCCCTGGCAGCCCTCCGCCGGGGCCGCCAACCCCGAACAGCGCCTGCGCGTGGCCGCCGGCCGGGTGCACCGCATGGAGGTGTCCCTGCAGCCGGCCCGCCGGGGGATCCTCACCACGGGCTCGGTCACTCTCCGCAGCCACGGCCCGCTCGGCCTCGCGGCGCGCCAGCTGACCCTCCCCGCGCCGGCGGAACTGCGCGTGCTCCCGCCGTTCCTCTCCAAACGCCACCTTCCCTCGAAGCTGCGCCGACTCAGGGAGCTCGACGGGCGGGCCGCCGTACAGATCCGGGGCGCCGGGACGGAGTTCGATTCGCTGCGCGACTATGTGCGCGGCGACGACGTGCGCTCCATCGACTGGCGGGCCAGTGCGCGGCGGCGGGACACCGTGGTGCGCACCTGGCGGCCGGAACGGGACCGCCGCGTGGTGATCGTCCTTGACACCTCGCGGACCTCCGCCGCGCGGATCGCCGACGAGCCGCGCCTCGACACCGGCATCGAAGCGGCACTGCTGCTGGCGGTGCTCGCCCAGCACGGCGGCGACAAGGTGGACTTCCTCGCCTTCGACCGCCGCCTCCGGGCGCGGGTCGACTCCGGGGCCAAGGCGAACCTCCTCAACGCCTTGGTGCGGGCGATGGCGCCCCTGGAACCGGAACTGATTGAGGCGGACTTCTCGCGGATCCCGGCGCAGATCCGTTCGGTCTCCCCCCACCGGTCGCTGGTGGTGCTGCTGACCTCCCTCGACTCCGGCGCCGTCGAGGAAGGCCTGCTGCCGGTGCTTCCCGGACTCACCGCGCAGCACCTGGTGGTGATCGCCTCCGTTCGCGATCCGCGGCTCGAGGAGCTGCGGGCCGTGCGGGGCACGGCCGCCGACGCGTACCGGGCCGCCGCGGCGGAGCGGGCGCTGCTGGACCGGGAGGCGGTCACGGCGCAGCTGAAGCAGCTGGGGGCCGAGGTGGTCGACGAGCATCCGCTGGAGCTTCCTCCCCGGCTCGCCGACACCTACATCCGGCTCAAGGCGGCGGGCCGGCTGTGACCCCCGGGACCGCCGCCGGCAGTTCCCGCGGGCGGGGCACCGCCCGCGGACTCGAAAGCAAGCAGGGAGGAACATCGCGGTGAAATCGATCTACCAGGAGGTTCTGGGCCGGGACTTCGAGCGGCTCCAGCCGGAACTGCGCGAGTACTTCGGGCTCCACGCCGGCAGCGGAAAGGCCGGGGTGGGAACCGGCCGGTTCGACGTCGCCGGCTGCCCCGCCCGGTTCGCCCGACCGGCGTTCCGGCTCACGGCCCTCGACAACGCCTTCTTCCCCGAATACGAGACGTCGGTGCCGTTCACCATCGCCAACTACCCCCATACCGACCCGTTCGGCCGGCCGGCGCTCACCGCGCGGCGCGAGATCCGGTTCAGCACGGCGGACCGGGTGTTCGAGGACACCACGTCGCTGCAGGACGGACGGCTGACCGACTACCTGGGCTCGCGGCGGCGCATGGCGACGGCACTGACCTGCTCGGTCACGGACACCGGGCACATGCGCATGGTGTCCACCGCAACGCGCATCTTCGCGGGCATCCGGATCGCCCTGCCCGACGCCCTCGGCGCCAGCGCCACCATGGAGCAGTGGTGGGACGGACAGCGATTCCGCATCACAACCCGGGTGGTGCACCGCCAGCTCGGCACGCTGCTCGTGTACGCCGGGAGTTTCGACTACGAGCTTCGCCCGTTCGACGGCGTGCTGCCCGGGCCCGCGCAGCCGCGGCGGTGGGAGGAGCGGACCTAGGCCTCCGCGGCGAGCTGGGTCAGGGCCTCCGCGGCCCCGATCAGCCGCACCAGGCCCTGCCGGGCTGCGGCGGGGGTGAGCCCGGCCAGCCCCTCCAGGGAGGTCACGGTCAGGGCGCCCAGCGCCGTATCAGGGAGGCCGACCCGCCGCCAGGGGTCCACAACGGCGGCCACCAGAGCCGAGACCTGCGGCACCGTGGCGCCCGGGACCAGGATCCCGGCCACCAGCCGGCGCCCCGACTCCACCGCCTCGGCCAGCCGCTCCCACTGGGCGTCTGTCACTGCACCGAAGGGCAGCCCGAGCGCGTCGGCGGGGCTTGAGAGGGCGGCGTCGAGCACATCGTCGCCGCCGGGGACGCGGAGTACCAGCCGGTCGGCGCCGGCGGCCCGAACGGCCCGGTGCAGCCCCGCCCAGGCGTCGGTGGCCTCCTGGCGCGGCACCGCACGCAGCGTCCGGTAGCCGCTGGCGGTCGGGATCCGACCGGCGAGCACGGCGTCGGCCTCGGGCTCATCGAGCTGCACCTCGACGACGGCGCCGCGGGCCACCGCCGCGGTCCGCCGGACCAGGTCGGCGGCCCCCGCCGCCAGTGAGGCGTAGATCTCCCGCCGAGCGCCGGCGTCGAGCAGGGCCCGCTCCCCGGAGTGGAGATGCACGTTGGCCGCCACCGAGAGGGGTCCGCGCAGGTGCACCTTCACCCGTGCGGCGGGTGCCTCCTCGGCTCCGGCGATGTCGCCCAGCGCATTGAGGTCCGACGACAGCGCCGACTCCGCCCTGCGCTGGTCCTTCCCCGGGCGCGCCACAAGACGCCAGCCGTGGGGCTGAAGGTCGAAGGGGAGCTCAACGAGCATCCCGAGGGTGCGGCCGACGGCGTCGCTGCCGGGCCCGCGCTGCGGCAGGGCGGCAAGGAACGGCAGGTGCGGGCCGCCGAGTTCGCCGCGCACCGCCCGGTGCGCCTCCAGCGGGTCGGTGCCGGGCCAGTCGCCGGAGGCCGTGGCGGCGGCCTGCACGGCCCCGGTGTCGACCGCGCCGGCGGGAGTTCCGGTCCCGGGCGCGGAGGAGGGGTCAGGCGCCACCGGTGCCCTCCGGTGCGCGTCCGGACGCTTCCCCGTTGCGGGTCTCCGAAATCGCCTGGTGGTGGCGGATCACCTCGGAAATGATGAAGTTGAGGAACTTCTCGGCGAAGGCCGGGTCGAGGTGCGCCTCGGCGGCCAGGGCGCGCAGGCGCGCGATCTGGGCCGCCTCGCGGGCCGGGTCGCCGGCGGGGAGCCGGTGCTCAGCCTTGAGGTGGCCCACCCGCTGGGTGGCCTTGAAGCGTTCGGCCAGCAGGTACACGAGCGTCGCGTCGATATTGTCGATGCTGCTGCGCACCGACAGGAGTTCGGCCATCACCTCGGGCCGAACGGATCCCGCGAGGGAACTCGCCTCGGGGTCGAAACCACGTGTCTCTTCGCTCATGGAACCAGTCAATCAGACTTCCGGGGGCACCCTTAACTGTGTCTGCGGTGCCGCGGGAGGTTCAGCCGGCCGCGCTGGCCGGTTCGGGGCGGAGCGCGGACCGGGCCGAATCGATGGTCGCCTGGCCCAGCACGCGGCTGCCCTGGTACAGCACGACGGTCTGCCCGGGGGCCACCCCGCGCATCGGTTCGACCAGGCGCACAACGAGCTCGGTGCGTCCATCGGCACCGGCTTCGACGCGGGCACGGGCGTCGACGGGATCGCCATGCGCGCGCACCTGGGCCATGCAGTCGAATTCCTCACCGGTGTCGACCTCGGCGATGGGCCTTCCGGCCCAGGAGACCTTGATGCCGCGCATCTCATCGATGGCGAGCAGCTGCTCCGGGCCGACCACCACCGTGTTCTCCTTGGGCCGGATCTCCAGGACGAAGCGGGGCTTGCCGTCGGGCGCGGGCCGGCCAAGCTTCAGTCCCTTGCGCTGGCCCACAGTGAACGCGTTGGCGCCGGGGTGGGTGCCGAGCTTCGTTCCGTCGACGTCGAGGATGTCGCCCTCGGTGAGGTCGATGCGCTCCTCGAGCCAGCCGCGGGTGTCGCCGTCGGGGATGAAGCAGATGTCGTGGCTGTCCGGCTTGTTGGCCACCGACAGCCCGCGGCGCTCCGCTTCGGCGCGCACCTCGGCCTTCGACGGGGTCTCCGCAAGGGGGAACATCGAGTGCTTGAGCTGCTCGTGGGTCAGCACGCCCAGCACGTAGGACTGGTCCTTCGCCCAGTCCGCGGCGCGGTGGAGTTCCCGGTTGCCGTCGGCATCCTCGATGACCTTGGCGTAATGCCCCGTGCACACGGCGTCGAAGCCCAGCGCCAGGGCCTTTTCGAGCAGGGCGGCGAACTTGATCCGCTCGTTGCAGCGCATGCAGGGATTGGGGGTGCGCCCGGCCGCGTACTCGGCGATGAAGTCGTCGACCACGTCCTCCTTGAAGCGCTCCGAGAAGTCCCAGACGTAGTAGGGGATGCCGAGGATGTCGCAGGCGCGCCAGGCGTCCCGGGAGTCCTCGATGGTGCAGCAGCCCCGGCTGCCGGTGCGCAGGGTCCCGGGCATCCGGGACAGCGCAAGGTGCACCCCGACGACGTCGTGCCCGGCCTCCACGGCACGGGCCGCGGCGACGGCCGAATCGACCCCGCCGCTCATAGCTGCAAGTACCTTCATAGGGAAAAACCTGTTCCTGCCGTTTGGATTGATGATGCATGGCCGGCCATGCCCGCCTTACGCGCACGGTCGTAGGCGTCGGGGAGGGCCGCGAGAAGGGCGTCGATATCCTCCGCGGTGGAGGTGTGGCCCAGGGTGAAGCGTTGGGCGCCGCGGGCTTCGTTTTCGCTCAGACCCATCGCGAGGAGTACGTGGGAGGGCCGGGGCACGCCCGCGGTGCACGCCGCGCCGGTTGAGGATTCGATCCCTGCCAGATCGAGCAGGAACAGCAGCGAGTCCCCCTCGCAGCCCGGGAAGGTGAAGTGGGCGTTTCCGGGCAGCCGCGCTCCGGCGGGCGCCGGGTGCGCAACCCCGCGCAGGACGGCCTCGGGGACCACCCGCTGGACGCCCTCGATCAGACGGTCCCGCAGGGCGGAGAGCCGCGCCGCTTCCTCGGTCAGGTGCCCCACCGCCACGTCGGCGGCGGCGGCGAACGCCGCGATCCCGGGCGCGTCGAGCGTGCCCGAGCGGATATCGCGTTCCTGGCCTCCTCCGTGCTGGACCGGGGTGAGCTTCACCGCCCGGCCCACGAACAGCGCGCCCACCCCGACCGGCCCGCCGATCTTGTGAGCGCTGACGGCCATGGTGGCCAGCCCGGAACCGGCGAAGGAGACCGGAATGGAGCCGAAGGCCTGGACAGCGTCGGAGTGCACCGGCACGCCGGAGGCTGCGGCCAGAGCGGTGATCTCGGCGATGGGCTGGACGGTGCCCACCTCGTTGTTGGCCCACATGACCGTGACCAGGGCCGTTGCGTCGGCGTGGGCCTCGAGCTCGGCGCGCAGCGCTTCGACCGAGACGACGCCGGCGCCGTCGACGGGCAGCCACGTCACCTGCGCCCCCTCGTGCCGCTCAAGCCATTCGATGGTGTCCTGCACGGCGTGGTGCTCGACGGGCGAGGCGATGATGCGGGTGCGGCGGGGGTCCTCCGCCGTGCGGGCCCAGTAGAGGCCCTTGACGGCCAGGTTGTCCGCTTCGGTTCCGCCCGAGGTGAAGATCACTTCGGAGGGGTGGGCGCCGGCGGCCCGGGCGAGGCTTTCGCGGGCGTCCTCCACACCTCGGCGGGCACGCCGGCCGGAGCCGTGCAGCGAGGAGGGGTTGCCGCTGCGGCTGAGTTCGAAGGTCAATGCGGCGAGCGCTGGCGCCGATAGAGGCGTAGTCGCCGCGTGATCGAGGTACACGGGCATACATCGATTCTAGCGGCGGAGCCGGTATCCGCCGATTCGACGGCGGGCGCCGAGGGCGGCGCCGGCCTCCCCCCGGCGCTGCGGACGGCGGGCACCGCCCCCGCCCGGGAGGCAGGCGGGTCTGGTAGAAATAGCTCGTGGACGAAACAGCTGTGGCCCCGGAGCCACCGGGCATCTTCGTGCCGGCCTTCCGGCACCCCGTCCACGCCTTCGGGTCCCGGATCCTAGACTTCGACCGGCAGGTGGCCCTGATGGCCATCATCAACCGGACCCCCGATTCGTTCTATGACTCGGGCCGGACCTTCGCCCTTGAGGCCGCCACGAAGGCCTCCCTGGCCGCGGTGGCCGAGGGAGCCGACTGGATCGACATCGGCGGTGCGCCCTTTGCGCCAGGAGAACCCATCCCGGAGGCCGAGGAGGCCGAACGCATCGTTCCTGTGATCGCCGCCGTGCGCGACGCGGGCGACGTCATCATTTCCGCCGACACCTTCCACCCCTCGGTGGCGGCCGCGGCCCTGGCGGCCGGCGCCAACGTCGTCAACGACACCACGGGCCTGCGGAACCCGGACCTCGCCAGGGTGGTGGCGGACGCGGGAGCCCACCTGATCATCACGCACAGCCTCGCCGAGCCGCGTACGGCGTACCCCCGGCCCCGCTACGCCGACGTGGCCCGGGAGGTCGCCGACTTCCTGCTGCGCCGGGTCGACCTCGCGGTCTCCCTGGGTGTCCCCGAGGAGCGCATGCTGCTCGACCCCGGGCATGACCTCAACAAGAACACCCTGCACTCCCTGGAGATCACCCGGCGCTTCGCCGAGATCGCCGGGCTCGGCTTCCCGACCCTCGCCGCCGTCTCGAACAAGGACTTCATCGGCGAGACCCTCGACCTCCCGAAGGAGTCGCGGACCGCGGGCTCCCTGGCGGCGGCGGTGATCTGCATCCTCGGCGGGGCAAGAATAGTGAGGATGCACGACGTGGCCGCGGCCCGTTCGGCCCTGCGCCTGACCGAGGCCGTCCTGGGCTTCCGGCCTCCGGCCTACCTCCGGCACAACATGGGCGAACGGAACGGCTCCGACGGGCGATGATCACCTCCCTGCTCCCCGGCGCGCCCGGTCCGCTCACGGAGGCGGACCTGCTGGCGGAATACGCGTATCCGCCCTCTCCGGGACCCTTCGTTCGGTTCAACTTCATCGCCTCGGCCGACGGTGCCGCGTCGGTCACCGGCCGGTCCGGCGGGCTGGGCAACGACGGGGACCGGCTGATCTTCGCCCTCCTGCGGCGGTTAGCCGACGTGATTCTGGTGGGCGCCGGCACCGTCCGCGCCGAGGGCTACGAAGGGGGGCTCATCGATCCGGACGCCCGGGCCGCGCGCCGCGCGTCGGGCCGGGCGGGCCATCCCGCCGTCGCCGTCATCTCCGGCTCGCTCGATCTCGACCCCGCCTCGGGCTTTTTCGCCGCGCCGCCGGCGCGTCCCCTGATCTTCACCACCACTGCTGCCGGCCCCGGCCGGCGCCGCGCTTTGGAGCGGGTTGCCGACGTCGTCGACTGTGGTGATTCGGCGGTGGACCCTGCGCAGGTGGTGCGGCACCTGGCCGGGCGTGGGCTGGGGCGTGTGCTGTGCGAGGGCGGACCCGCGGTCCTGGCCTCCTTCACGGCCGCGGGCCTTGTCGACGAGCTGTGCCTTTCCCTGAGCCCGCTCCTCGTCGGCGGGGAGGGGCCGCGCATCTCCAACGGCACGGGCCCGCCGCAGCCCGCGCCGCTGCGGCTCGTGTCGCTGCTGCATGAGGAATCGGCGCTCTATGCGCGGTACGTTCGACGCTGAGCTTCCCTCCGGTGCCCGCGCGGCACCGCGGGCAGCACCGGGCGGGGCCCCGCCCGGCCCGGGTGTACTAGGCTCCAAAGTTTCCCCAATGAAAGGCGTGAGATGCCCGAGCGGTCGGACCCGTCCTACTACGACATCCTGGGCATAGCTCCGGGTGCTACGCCCAAGCAGGTCAAGGACGCCTACCGCCGTGCCGCGCGGAAGGCCCACCCCGACCTTGGGGGCAGCGAAGAACTGTTCCATTCGGTGGCCGTCGCCTACGAGACCCTCTCCGATCCGGCGCGGCGCGAACAGTACGACAAACGCGGGCGCTTCGGCGGACGGCGCGATGAGGCCTCCGGGTCCCGCACCTTCGGCGCGGGCACGCGTCCGGCCAGCAACTCCGGCTCCGGGGCCCGGGACGACGGCGTCTTCTCCCGCCCGCCCGTGTACCTCCCGCCCTTCTCCCCGGACCAGCCCCCCGTGCTGCCCCTGGTGCTCGCAGGCCGGCAGTCGCACGGCGCCGCGCGCCAGCCCGGGCTGATCGCGCGGCTCGGCGCGGAGGCGCGGTCCCGGCTTGACGGAGAGCTGCGCACCGCGGCCCTGGTGGAGGCAGCCGTGCTTGAGGGATACCCAGCGGCACGGCTCGTCAACGGCCTCGTGTTCCCCAACCGGGCCCGGACGGCGGCCGGCCACATCGTGCTGGCGGGATACCGGCTCGCCGTGATCGATTCGTTCACCGCATCGCCCGGGAACTTCAGCTGGGACGGACGTTCCCTGCGCCACCAGGGGCGCCCGGTGCCGCTGCGCATGCCCGCGACGGTGCGGGAGGTCCAGGAGCTCTTCCCGGAATGCAACGTCACCGGGTGGGTGCTGATCCACGGGGCCCGCGACAACCCGTTCGACCCCGTCATCGACACCCCGCCGGGGTTTGACCGCTCGGCGCCCGCGCTGGTGCAGGTAGTCAACGCCGGAACCGCGGCCCGCACGCTCAAGACGTTCCTGGCCGCCGGGCCCCAGCCCAATACGGTGCAGCTTCCGGTGCTGGGGCGGCTGCTTGCGGCGGCCGGGAGCTAGGATGGAGCGGTGTTCCGTATCCTCTTCCACTCCCCCGAAATTCCGGGCAACACCGGCAACGCGATCCGCCTCGCGGCGGTAGCCGGAGCCGAACTCCACCTGGTGGAGCCTCTCGGGTTCAGCCTCGAGGATTCGAAGCTGCGCCGGGCGGGCCTGGACTACCACGATCTGGCGGTCCTGCGGGTCCATGCCGACCTCGAATCCGCCTGGCGGGCGCTCGCCCCCGAGCGGGTCTACGCGTTCACTGCCGAGGGGGACGTGTCGTACACCGACATCAGCTACCGGCCCTCGGATGTGCTCCTGTTCGGCCCGGAATCGGTGGGCCTGCCCGAGGAGGTCAAGCAGGACCCCCACGTCACCGCAAGGGTCCGCCTGCCGATGGTCCCCTCGCGGCGCTCGCTCAACCTGGCCAATACCGCCTCGATCGCCCTCTACGAGGCCTGGCGCCAGCATGGCTTCGCCGGCGCCGACCGCTGACCGCTGACCGCTGACCCACCCTAGGAGCCCGCAGATGACCCCACGCCACGCCTCAGCCCTCCCGGACCAGGGAGCCGAGGACTTCGAACTGCTGGCTCCCGCCCTGTGGAACCCGGTCGCCAACGCGGTGGTCGCCGCCGCCGACGTGCATCTCGGTGAGCGGGTGCTCGACGCCTGGGCCGGCACCGGCGCCGGCACCATCCCCGCGGCCCAGCTCTGCGGCCCGGACGGGTCCGTCGACGCCGTCGACCCGTCGGCGGCGATGCTCGATCTGGCACGGGCCAAGGCCGAGGCGCTGAACCTCGAGAACATCCGTTTCAGCGTCGGCGACCCCGCGCTCTGGACAGCCGGCCCCTACGACGCCGTCCTCTGCAGTTACGGGCTCTTCCTCGTCCCGGATATGGCCGCGACCACCACCTGGATGGCCTCCCTCCTGCGTCCCGGCGGGCGCCTTGCCCTGAGCACCTGGAACGAGGGCGCCCTCGAGGGGTTTGAGGCGATCCTCCTCGAGGCCTGTGCCGCGGAGCGGGCCCCGGCGCTTCCCCAGGCCCGCCCGGACTTCACCGCCAACTGGGAGAAGCTGGCGTCCGAGGAGAAGCTGGCGGACTGGCTTGCCGCCCACGGATTCGGGGAGGCGGAGGTCCAGGCGGTGTCGCTGTCGGTTCCCCTCGAACCCGGAATGGCCTGGTCGCTGGTGCTCGGCAGCGGCTACCGCACGGTGCTTCCCGAAGCACCGGACCTGCGCGGTCGGATCCGCGACCGGTTCGCCGCCCTGCTTGGCGAGGACTTCGTGCTGAATGCCGATTCCCTCGTCGCCACGGCCGGCGTCGGGGAACCCGGGCAGCCCCCGGCCTGACACGCCACCCGACCCGCCGTTCGGGCCACGCCGGACCCCCGGATCGGCCCATCCGGAACCGGCTCGGCTCCGAATCCCTTGCAGTAACGCTCCGGGCCGCAGTGGACGGCGGCCCGGAGCGCCACCCGCGCCGACGGCGCGGGCGCAGCCGACAGGGTTTCCGGAGCACATTAAGGGCGGTGAAGTGGGTGAATCGGGTCTCGGAACGGCGGCATGCGGCACTCCTCCCCTCTTCAGGGGATGTTCGGCACCGGCCGGTTGGCGCTCTATGCTTGGACCCTATGGACACGCCACGAGTAAGCCGGGCCACATCCGGGAGAACCCCCGCGGGTGGGCTGGCCGATGATGCTGCCGCCAGCTCCGCTGGCGAGCCCACGCTGACCGACCTCCTGCTGCGGATTGCCCGGCAGGACCAGGAGGCGTTCGCCGCGTTCTACGCCCAGACCTCCCGGCGGGTCTACGGGCTGGCCCGGCGGGTCCTGATCGACCCGGAATTGAGCGAGGACGCGACCCAGGAGGTCTACCTCCAGGTGTGGAACAGCGCCGGCCGGTTCGATCCGGCCGCCGGCAGTCCGATGGCCTGGCTGATGACCCTGGCCCACCGGCGGGCCGTCGACAAGGTCCGGTCCGAGCAGAGTTCGACCGACCGGGAAGCACGGTATGGCGCGGCCACCCAGACCATCGACCACGACGACGTCGTTGACACGGTGACCCAGCGGCTCGAGGCCGAGACCGTGGTGAAGTGCCTCGACACCCTTACAGACACCCAACAGGAATCTGTCAGGCTCGCCTACTACGGTGGACTGACATACCGCGAAGTCGCAGAGAAGCTCGGGGTTGCGGTACCCACCATCAAGTCGAGGATCCGGGACGGCTTGCTGCGCCTCAAGGCATGCCTGGGGGTGAGCTGATTGCAGGACAAGGACATGAACAAACAATTCGCAGAAGACCTTCAGCAGGACCTCCATCGCGGGCATGTGCTCGAGTGGGCCGAGATGTATGCCCTGGACGCCGTGAGCGACGACGAGCGCGCCGCGATCGAGGAGTTCCTGGCCCACGACGACGGCCTCCGGCAGGCCTTCACCGATCGGGTCCGCTCGAACCGCGAGACGATCACCACGGCGTATGCCATCCAGGAGGAGGAGCCTCCGGCCGGGCTGCTCGAGAAAATCCTGAGCCAGATTCCCGTCTCCGCACCGGCCGGCACTGACGGCGTCAGCGGCGGCACGGAGGCACCGGCGGGTGGCCCGGCCGGCGCTGCTGCTGCGGGCACGGCCGCCACCGCTCTGGGCGGCGCGTCAGCGGCCGGCGACGAGCTCGCCCGCAGGCGCCGGACGAAGGGGATGTGGGCCTCCCCCGCCACCCGCTGGCTGACCGCAGCGGCTGCAGCGGTGCTGGTCGCTGTCGGGGGTGTCACCGTTGCGCAGAACCTCGGGCAGACCTCCATTGAGCAGGAGGTCCTCCAGGCCTCCGACGTCGTCACCGGCTCCTACGTGATTCCCGCCGGTGGCACCGCGGGCCTGGCCCTGTCCGAGGAGGAGGACGCCGCGGTGGTGACGCTGAAGGGCGTCCCGGCGCCGCCCGAAGGCTCCGTCTACCAGATGTGGCGGCTGCCCGCGGACGGGTCGGCACCCGTCTCGGTCAGCACGATGGACGCCGAGGATGTCGCCGGCACGAAGGTCACCGAGGTCGAGGGGATCAGTTCCTTCAGGGGCATCGCCATCACCGTCGAGCCCGACGGCGGGTCACCGGTTCCCACCACGCCCGTCATCGCGGAGATCCCCTTCCGCACCTGAGCGGCGGGCCGGGGCGGCCGACCCTGACAGAGCAAACAGAGGGGCCCGGTGGACACCGGGCCCCTCTGCCTGTGCTGTTCTGCCTGTGCTGTTCTGCCTGTGTCGTTTTGCCTGTGCCGGGCTAGAAGCCGGCGATGGTCTGCTCGGTGTTCACGCCCACGACGTGGAACCCCTCGGCGCTGCGCCCGCCGGGCAGGCCCCCGCGGACGCCATTTCCCAGGAGCATGCTGCGCACCGCGGCGTCCATCTTCTCGACATCGGGATGCTGGCTGATGTGGGTGCGGATGGCGGAAAGTTTCACATCCTCGAAGCCGGTGATGTCAACGAAGTGGTTCTCCCTCTCCTCGGGCCCGCCGTAGAACCACAGCCAGGGCACCCGGTAGGCCTCAAGGCCGGCCGCCGCCAGCTCGGGGAAGGCGAACGGGTTCTCCACCGCCGGGTACACCGCCCGCGTGACGGCCTCTCCGCAGGCAAGGTGGTCGGGGTGGCTTTTCTGCAGCCGGTCCCAGTTCCGTTCCGGGTGGGAGGAGACAACGATATCGGGGCGCACCTCACGGATGCGGGCCACGATGCCGCGGATCACGGCCTCGGTGGGGCTCAGGTAGCCGTCCCGTTCACCGAGGAAGCTCACATCCTCGACGCCGACGATGCGCGCCGCCCGTCGCTGTTCATCGTGCCGGGTTTCGACAATGGTGTTCCGGTGCTCCTCGGAGAAGCCTCCGGCGTCACCGTCGGTCAGGATGCAGTAGCTCACCTCGATCCCGGCCGCAGTCCAGGCGGCCACGGTTCCGGCAGCGCCGAAGTCGAGGTCGTCGGGGTGGGCGGCGAAGCACAGGACGCGGCGGATGGTGTTGCGTTCGGGCTCCACCTCAGGCCCTGCGCTTCCGGATCTCCTCGGCCGCCTGCGGCAGGACAGTGAACAGGTCGCCCACCACGCCGAAGTCGGCGATCTCGAAGACGGGTGAATCGGGATCCTTGTTGATCGCCACGATCACCTGGGAGGTCTGCATCCCGGCCTTCTGCTGCACGGCCCCGGAGATGCCCGCCGAGATGTAGAGCTGGGGGGACACCGTCTTGCCGGTCTGGCCGATCTGCGCCGAGTGCTCGATCCAACCGGCGTCGGTCGCCGCCCGGGAGGCCCCGACGGCACCGCCGAGGAGGTCGGCGAGTTCCTCGATCGGGGCGAAGTTGCCGTCCACGCCGCGTCCTCCGGCGACGATGACGCGGGCCTCAACAAGGTCCGGCCGGCCGGTGGCGGGCTTGTCGACCCGGCCGGTGATGACCGCGGCGGCGGCCGGGACCGGAACCTCGACCGGGACGGTTTCCGGGCGGGCCGGCTGCCCGGCCTCGGCGGCTTCGATGCTGTTGGGCTTCACCGCGAGGATCGGGATGCCGGTGGTGACCCGGCACTGTGAGGTGTAGGACCCGGCGAAGACGGATTTCGTCGCGGTCAGGTCATCGGCCACCGCGACGACATCGGTGATGACCCCGGATTCCAGCCGGACTCCTGCGCGGGCGGCGATTTCCTTCGCCTCGTAGGCGTTGCCCAGCAGCACCACCGACGCACCGGAGGCCCGCACCGCCTCGGCCAGGAAGCCGGCCTTGCCCGCGACGAGGGACTTCCCCACCGACGGATCGGCGGGAAGGTAGCAGCTGGACACCCCGTAGGAACCCAGTCCGTCGAGCAGGGGGTCACCGGCGTCGCCGGCCACCGCTGCGACGGGATCGCCGAGGGTCCGTGCCAGGGTGAGTAGTTCCCGGTCATTTTTGGCGAGCACCGCGCCGGGGTCGTGGAGGAAGACAAGTACCGTAGGCATGCTGCGGTCTCCTTTTCGAAGGATGGAGTGGGCGGCGGGCTAGAGGAGCTTTTGTCCCGCAAGGAAGTCGACGAGCCGCAGGCCCGCGTCGCCGTCGTCCGTGATCACGACGCCCTGGCTGCGGGGAGGCCGCGGCTCCGCGGCCTCAACGGCCGTCCAGGAGCCGGCGAACCCGACCTGGTCGGCGGCCAGGCCGATGTCGGAGAGGGACATCGTGCGCAGCGGCTTCTTCTTCGCCGCCATGATGCCCTTGAAATTGGGGTAGCGCGGCTCATTGATCTGGTCCGTGACCGACACCAGGGCGGGCAGCTGAGAGGCGATGGTCTCGGAATAGGCGTCGCCGTCGCGGCGGGCCGTGAGCGTCCACCCCGCTTCCGCGGCCTCAAGCTCCAGGGCCGCGGCGAAGGTCACCTGGGGCAGGTCGAGGCGTTCGGCCAGCTGGGCCGGGACCAGGGAGGTCTCCCCGTCCGTGGAGGCCATGCCCGTGAGGACAAGGTCGAAGGGGCCGAGGTGGGAGAGCAGGGCGGCAAGCGCGCGGGACGTTGCAGAGGCGTCCGATCCGGCCAGTGCGTCGTCGGTGAGGTGGACCCCCTCGGCCGCACCCATCTGCAGGGCCTTCTTCACAGCGCTGACGGCCGGACCCGGGCCCATCGTGACGGCCGTGACGCGGTGCCCGGCCGCATCCCCGCCGTGCTGCTCCACGAGCTGGAGGGCCGCTTCGATGGCGTACTCGTCGAGTTCGGAGAGGATGCTCTCGGAGCGTTCGGTGGTGTTGCGGGGGCCGTTGAGGTGGCGGTCGAACTGCGCGTCGGGCACGTGCTTGACCAGTACGGCGATATTCAGTCCCGGAGTCGGGGCCTCGTCCATGAGAAACCTTCCTGAGGTGGCAGTCTGTCCCGCGCTCTAGCTAACCATAAAGTTGTCGGCACCTTCTCCGGCGGGGCGCCCCTGCCGGGGCGCCCCGGCCATCAGGCCGCGGGGGCCTCGGCGAGGGTCACGTCGATGGTGACGGTGTCACCGCCGCGCCGCACCTCGACGGGAACGGTCTCCCCGACCGGCTGCATGCGCACCGCTGCCGTGAGCGACTGGGGGTCGCCGATGGGTGAATCCCCCACCTTGGTGATGATGTCGCCCTCGCGGATCTCGGCGTCGTCGGCCGGCGATCCGGCTTCCACCCCGGCAACCTGGGCGCCGACGGAGAAGGTCGACCCGGAGGAGGCGTTCTCCCCGGCCGCAGGCTCAACGGTCACGCCGAGGAACCCGTGGGTGGCTTTGCCGGTCTCGATGATGTCGTTGGCCACCCGCTCGGCGTAGGAGATCGGGATGGAGAAACCGACGCCGATGTTCCCGGCGCTTTCGTCGCTTCCGCTTGAGGCGATGGCGACGTTGACGCCGATCACCCGCCCCTGCGCATCGACGAGGGCGCCGCCGGAGTTGCCCTGGTTGATGGCGGCGTCGGTCTGGATGACGTTGAGGTAGATGGAGCCCTGGGACTGCGGCTGGGGCTCCTGCGACCCGTCGGGCGGCAGGAAGTTGAAGCCGTCGCCCTCCTGCTGCTCGGGGGCATCCGACTGCTCCTCCGGTACCGCCGAGGACGCCACGCTGATGGTGCGGTTGAGCGTCGAGATGATCCCGTCGGTGACCGTGCCGCTGAGGCCCAGGGGCGCGCCGATGGCGATCGCGGTGTCGCCGACGTTCAGCTCCGCCGAGTTTCCGAGCGCCGCGGGTGTCAGGTCGGGTGCATCGATCTTGATGACGGCGAGGTCGGACAGCGGGTCGGTTCCGACGATTTCGGCCCGGAAGACCTGGCCGTCGTTGGTCTTGACCTCGACGGCGGCGTCGGCGACCTGCCCTCCGAGGGTGACTACGTGGGTGTTCGTGAGGATGTGCCCCTCCTCGTCGAGGATGATCCCCGAGCCCGATCCGCCCGAACCGTTTCCGCTGACGGCGATGGTGACGACGCTGGGCGATGCCTTCACGGCGGCGGCGGTGATTTCGTTGACGCTGTCGGAGTTATTGACGATCACGGACTCGCTGCGCCCGCCGCCCGAGCCCGACCCGGCGGTGCCCCCGCCGTCGAACAGCCCGTCGGCCCCTGCCGCGATGCCGCCGCCGAGCAGGCCTGCCGCCAGGACACCGGCGAGGAAGGCGGGAACGCCGATGCGCTTCTTCTCCCGGACCCGCACGGACGCGTGCTGGTCCGAGGCCTGGAGCCACGGCTGGGACGGCGGCTGGGTAGGAGGCACCGGCTGGCCGAAGGCTCCCTGCCGGAAGGAGTTCTGTCCGTAGGAGTTCTGCCCGTAAGAGTTTTGTCCGTAGGAGTTCTGCCCGAAGGAGTCCTGTCCGTAGGAACTCTGGGGGGAAGTCTCGGAGGCACCCTGGCGGTAGGGCGCCGGCCCGCCGGTGGGAAGGTCCGCCGTGTCGCCGCCGGTGCGGCCCCCGGGGGCTCGACCGGAGTCCGCGATCTGTGCCTGCTCTGCCGTTGGGGGGTTGGCCGGTCGGGGCGGGATCGGGCGGTCAGGACCGGCAGGTCCCCCAAACTGGTCAGCCATTCGAATTCCTTTCATCGCGGTTGTCTCCACTATGGCAAGGAAGACTGAACCTTGAGGGAACGTTTGCTGGACGTCTGCTGGGAAGCAGCCGGAAAGCGAAGGGTCCCACTGCCTATTATTCCCCCTCCGGGCGGCTGCTTCATCTCCGCGGCCGGGCGCGGGCCCGGACCTCCCCCGGGAACCGTGATCGGTGCGCCGAGTTTCGCTTGGGGCTTAGGTCCGCGCCCGCCGTGCCGGTGGACGGCCCCTACCACCGGCCATAGAATCAAAATTCAGGGAGCCCCGGCGTCCGTCGCCTTTCTTCCCGACGGGCGTGGCCGGGGAACATGCTGAAGGGTACTTAATGCAACGGATGACCAGGCGGACCGGCGCCGCCGCGGGACTCAGCGCCCTGATCGCGCTGACACTGGCGCCGGGTGCGGCCTACGCAGCCGACCCCATCGACATTCCGGACGGGGAGACGGTGGTCGACCAGGCAGGAGTCCTCACCCCGGCCGACATCAGCGACGTCGAGGCCGCGATCACGGGCCTCCAGGACGAATACGGCTACACCGTCCAGGTCGTGTACGTCGACACCTTCACCAGCCCCTCCGACTCCCTGGCCTGGGCCGTCGAGACCGCGCAGGCCAGCAACCTCGGGGCGGACGACGCGCTGCTCGCGGTCGCCGTCGATTCGGGCGAGGGACGCTTCATCGCCAGCAACGGCACGGAGGTCGAGGCCCGGACCGGGGAGATCTTCAACCAGCAGATCGACCCGCAGCTCGACGGGCAGAACTACGCCGAGGCGGGCATCGCCGCCGTTGAGGGGACCGAAGCGGTCCTGACTGACACGGGCGGCCCCGGGCCAGGGGCGGCAGGCGACGGCGGCGGGGGCGGCGCGGGGTTCCTCATCGGACTCCTGGCACTGGCCGGTGCCGGCAGCTACTTCTTTATGCGTTCGCGCCGGCGGCAGCAGGCCGCGCCCAAGGAGATCACCTACGGTCCCGGGCAGGCGCCCGACGGCGCCGTCGTCGACCCGCTGGCCTCCCTCAGCGTCGAGGACCTGCGCAAACGCGCCGGAAGCCTGCTCGTCGCCGCCGACGACGCCATCAAGTCGAGCGAACAGGAACTCGGCTTCGCCGAGGCCTCCTACGGCGAGGCTGCGGTCAAGCCCTTCGCCGCCGACATCGCCGCCGCCAAGGTGCACATGAGCGAGTCGTTCAAGCTGCAGCAGCAGCTCGATGATCACATCCCCGACACCGAGGAGCAGCAGCGCGCCTGGCTGGGAGACATCATCCGCCGCTGCGAGGCGGTCAATGAGTCCCTGCAGGCGCACAAGACCGACTTCGACTCGCTGCGCGAGCTCGAGCGGAACGCCCCACAGGCCCTCGACGCGGCGCGCCAGGCCGCCAACGCGGCCGGCACCCGCTTCGTCGCCGCGGAGGAGCGCCTGACCGCCCTGCGGCGCCGGTATGCCGGCACGGCCACCTCCCAGGTGCAGGACAACGTCGACCAGGCCCGCGAGCGGCTCGCCTTCGTGGAGAGTGCCGCCGCCGAGGCCCGGACCCGGATGGACGCCGGCGAAACCGGCCCCGCCGTCGTCGCCGTGCGTGCCGCCGAAGAGTCCGTCAGCCAGGCCAACCTGCTGCTCGACGCCATCGACAAGCGGGCCGCCGAACTCGAAGCGGCCCAGGAGGAACTCGACCGGGCCGTCACAGACACCGTGCAGGACCTCGCCCAGGCGACCGCCATGGTCCGCACCGGGCGACACGACGACCTCGTCGGGCCGGTCGCTGCGGCCGAATCGGCGCTCCAGACCGTACGCTCGCAGCGCCAGGCCGGTCCGATCGACCCCATCGCCCTGCTGGAACGGGTCGAGGGCGCCCACCGCCAGCTCGACGGGGCGATCGGCGGAGTGCGTGACCAGAGCGAGCAGGCCCGGCGGGCCCGCGAATCCCTGCAGCACACCCTCCTGGCGGCGCACTCGCGCATCTCGGGGACCGAGGACTACATCCGGGCACGCCGCGGCGGTGTCGGCAGCGAGGCCCGCACGCGGCTCGCCGAAGCCGGACGCAACCTCGACTACGCCGTCAGCATTCAAAACTCCGATCCTGTCACCGCCCTGTCCCATGCCGAGCAGGCCGTGATGCTCGCCGAACAGGCCGCGCAGCTCGCCGAACAGGACGTCTCGGGCTTTGGGGGGCGCGGATACGGCGGCTACGGCGGGTACGGGGCCCGCCGCGGCGGAGGCGACGGGATGGGCGGAGCCCTGCTCGGCGGCATCCTGCTCGGCGGTCTCCTCAACGGCGGCGGTGGATTCTTCGGCGGCGGAGGCGACGGCGGAGGCGATGTCTTCGGCGGCGGCGGGTTCGGCGGTTTCGACGGCGGAGGCGGAGGCTTCGGCGGCTTCGACGGAGGTGGAGGCGACTTCTAATCCCGCGGCGGCAGCTCCGGCGCCGCCGCACCAGTACTCACGAGAAACATTCACAGATCGAGAGGAAACCTCATGGTAAAGCAGTCAATTTTCGGCCGGATCGCTCAGCTGGCAAAGGCAAACATCAACTCCGTGCTCGACCAGGCGGAGGATCCGCAGAAGATGCTGGACCAGATGGTCCGCGACTACACCAACAGCATCGCCGAGGCCGAAAGCGCCGTCGCCCAGACCATCGGGAACCTCCGGATGATCCAGGACGACTACAACGAAGACATGGAGAATGCCCGAAGCTGGGGCAACAAGGCGCTGGCGGCGTCAAAGCGGGCGGACGAGTACCGCAGCTCCGGTGACGCGGTCGACGCCGAGAAGTTCGACAACCTCGCCAAGGTCGCCATCCAGCGGCAGATCGCCGCGGAGAACGAGGCCAAGGGTGCAGAGCCGACGATCGCCTCCCAGACGGAAATCGTCGACAAGCTGAAGACCGGCCTGAATCAGATGAAGGGCAAGCTGGGCGAACTCACGTCCAAGCGGGACCAGCTCATCGCCCGCGCCCGGACCGCCCAGGCACAGCAGCAGGTCCACGACGCCGTCAAGAGCATCGACTTCCTCGACCCCACGAGCGAGGTGGGGCGTTTCGAGGAGAAGATCCGGCGCGAGGAGGCCAAGGTCCGTGGACAGCAGGAGCTTGCCAGTTCGAGCCTCGATTCGCAGTTCGAGAGCCTCGAGGATCTCGGGGAGCAGTCGGAGATCGAGGCACGGCTCGCGGCGCTGAAGTCGGGAGCCCCGGCCCAGCCGCAGTCGGCCATCAGCCAGGGCACCGAGACGACCGCCCCGTAGCCGCTAGGCGGAAGCGCCGAACCCGCATACAGAGAGAGCCGCAGCGTCAGCGCTGCGGCTCTCCCTGCGTTAAGACGCCCGCGTGCAGGGCAGGCGCGGCGGGCCTGCCTGGGTGGGGCCCGGTGTGCCGGCGTCGGCCTGCCCGGCCCGGCCGCGTGGCTCCCCTGGCCGGATCCGCTGCCTGCGGGACTCGTCGGGCAGGTACATTGGGGACCATGGCCGTTACCCTGGTGTGGCTCCGCGATGACCTCCGACTCGCCGACAATCCCGCGCTCCACGAGGCGGCGTCCCGCGGCGGGGAGGTCGTCGTCGTGTACATCCTCGATGAGGAGACCCCCGGCATCCGCCCTCTGGGCGGTGCCTCACGGTGGTGGCTGCACCACTCCCTGACCGCGCTCGCCGAATCCCTCGAATCCGTCGGGGTCCCCCTGGTGCTCCGCCGCGGTCCCGCCGGAACCGTCCTGCCGGCCCTGATCGGGGAAACCGGCGCCGAAGCGGTGCTGTGGAACCGGCGTTACGGGCTCGCCGAACGTGAACTTGACGCCTCCCTGAAGGCGGAGTGCACGGCGTCGGGCCTTCTCGCCGAGAGCTTCCAGGCCAACCTGCTCTTCGAGCCCTGGCAGGTGCGCACCGGCGCGGGAGAGCCCTTCCGGGTGTTCTCCCCCTTCTGGCGCGCCTGCCTGCGGGAGCCCGAGCCGCGGCAGCCGCTGCCCGCGCCTGAGCGCCTCACCGGCCCTGCGGTGCGCTCTGACGCCCTCGGGGAGTGGGGGCTTCTTCCCACCCCGGACTGGGCGCAGGGCCTGCGCGAGACCTGGGTGCCCGGGGAGGCAGGGGCCACCGCCCGGCTGGCGGACTTCTTCGACTCCCTCGTCGAGGGCTACGCCACCAACCGGGACCTGCCGGCCGTCGACGGCACCAGCCGGCTCTCGCCGTACCTGCGCCATGGCGAAATCAGCCCCTTCACCGTCTGGCATGCGGCCCAGGCACGCCGTTCCGGCCCGCTCGCCGAGGACATCCGCTCCTACCTCTCGGAGATCGGCTGGCGCGAGTTCTGCTGGCAGCTCCTCTACTTCAACCCGGAGCTCGCGACGGTGAACTACCGGCCGGAGTTCAACGCTTTCGCCTGGGAGAGCGATACCGGCGCCGAGCTGAACGCCTGGCAGCGCGGGCGCACCGGCTACCCCATGATCGACGCCGGAATGCGGCAGATGTGGCAGATCGGCTGGATGCACAACCGGGTGCGGATGGCGACGGGTTCCTTCCTGATCAAGAACCTCATGATCGACTGGCGGGTCGGCGAACAGTTCTTTTGGGACGCGCTCGTCGACGCCGACGCTGCGAGCAACGCCGCGAACTGGCAGTGGGTGGCCGGGTCGGGTGCTGACGCTAGCCCCTACTTCCGGATCTTCAACCCCGTCACCCAGGCGAAGAAGTTCGACCCCGACGGCGGCTACGTGCTGCGCTACGTACCCGAGCTGGCCGACGCCGAGAACCTCCATGAACCCTGGAAGGGCGCCGCGCCGGGGTATCCGGCGCCCGTGGTCGACCTGGCCGAATCCCGGCAGCGCGCCCTGGCAGCCTTCAAGGCCCTCGGCGCGGGCTGAACCGGCTCAGGAGACGAGGGAAACCCGCGAGCCCGGGGGAACCTCGCCTCCCACCGGCTGGACCGCGACGCGTCCCACGCTGAGGACCAGGTTTACCCGGGCGGCGCCCTCGGCGAACTGGACGCCGTACTGCTGGTAGACGTTGGCGCCGTCGTACTTCCGGTCGAACGAGGTCCCCTGCACGGTGGAGGGGTGGCCTTTCCGGCCCCGCAGGTAGAACCCCGACCCGGTGTAGCCGGTTCCCCGGCCGCTGCCGCCGCCGCCGTTGTAGCCGTTGCTGTCCGCCACCGCCCCGCTGATGCTGTGATCGCCGCCGGCGATGAAGTACCCGTGCCCGTAGTTGTCCTGGGCCGTGCATCCGACCAGGGAAATGCGGTGGCCGTCGAGGTGGAAGCCGTTGCCCTGGCCGAACCCGTCGGCACTCCGCCCGCTGAACCAGCTCTTGCAATTGGCCAGCTGGGTGTTTGCGTTCGGCAGCTGGAAACCGTGTCCCGCCGCCAGGCCGCTCTCGCAGTTCGCGATGCAGGCGTCCGGACTGTCGATGACGTACCCGGAGGCACCCCTGGTCACCCGGCGTCCCGCCTCAATCACCCGGATCGTATCGAGTACGCCGGCGCGCAGCCGGCTGTCGCCGGGCCCGTTGACCAGGTACACCCCGTGATGGCCCGTCCGGTAGATGTAGAGGTTCGATAGCAGGTGGGAGGCGTCCCATTCCGTTCCCCTGCCCTGCTCGTAGAAGATGCCCGAGCAGGAGCTGTCGGACCCGCCGTGGATGCCCAGCCCGCGCACACCCGTGTACTGGGTGTCCGGCGAGTTGAGTTCGAACACGCCCTGCTCCTCGCCGCCGTCCAGGTCCGCCGTCGCCTGCAGGGTGGTGACCATGCGGCCCTGGCCCTGGACCTCGCAGTGGGCGCGGAGGCGGATCGGCGCGCTGATGCTGAACGAACGCCCTACCAGGCCCACCGAGCCGCCCTGGCTGCCGAAGGCGGGCGACCGGTCGTTGGAGAGCGCCTCGAGGGCTGCGTTGATCTCCTCCTGGTCGTCGACGCCGTCGCAGACGTAGTCCGCCGCGTCCTTCACCGCTGGCGGCGCATCGTCGGCCGCCACGAGGAGGCTTGCCGCGAACCGTCCCGCAGGCCGGACGGCCCGTTCGAGCTCGGCCACCCGGGCGGCGAGATCACGGGCAGAAAGGTCACGGGCGGCGAGGTCACGGGCAGGAGTGCCGCCCGGGGCCTGGACCGGAGCCTGGAAGCCGGCAGCGGCGGCGGACGGAACCGCCGCGGCGAGGAGCGCCAGGAACCTCCGGCGCTCCCAGGGAAACACCGTCGGTCTCCGTCGGTCAACTGGCATGGTCTGCTCCTCCCACCCGGGGCTCCCCCGTCCTCCTGCCCACGGGGCAGGCTCAGCAGGGCCGGATACCCATGCTATGCCGGGCCCCAGGACTCAGACAGGCCCGAATCCCCTACTCCGGCCCGATTCGGCCGGCCCGATTCGGCCGACCCAATTCGGCCGACCCAATTCGGCCGGTCCGATTCCGCGGGTCCGGTTAACGCGGAAGGTCCCTGTCAGAAACCTGACAGGGACCTTCTCTTCGTTGCGGGGACAGGATTTGAACCTGTGACCTCTGGGTTATGAGCCCAGCGAGCTACCGAACTGCTCCACCCCGCGGCGCGGTCTCAACTCTACCGGCCGCGGGATGGGGAGGCAAATCGGGCTGCCGCCCGCCTAGCCGTTGTCCCCTTCGGCAGGCGCCTCGGATGCCTCGCCCTCGGCCGGAGCCTCGCCCTCAGCGGGCGCTTCGCCGTCGGCCGGCGGGACGACCGTGCCGGTGATCTCGCCTTCGGCGTCCAGCGCGCGCTGCAGCGCCGCGTTCAGCTTGTCCTGGGCTGCTCCGTAGGCGGCGAAGTCGCCCTCGGCCAGCGCAGTCCGGCCTTCCTCAATGGCCTCGTTTGCCTCAGCAAGCGCATCGCGAAGGGCCTGCTGGGCGGTCGGGTCCTCGGTGGGAGCCGACGGCGTCCCGGGGGTCGTGGGCGTCTCCCCCGCGTTCTCGGAGTCCCCTGCGCTTGCGCCGGAATCACCGCCGAACACCTGGTCGAGGGCCTCATCGAGGGTCGGGGCGAAGCCGACCTTCTCACCGAAGCTGGCCAGCACCCGCTGGAGCGTCGGATAGGACGATGCCCCCGAGGACTGCACGTAGACCGGCTGCACGTACAGCAGGCCACCGCCCACGGGCAGGCTCAGCAGGTTCCCGTTGATCACCTCGGAGGCGCCCTGCCGCAGCAGGTTCAAGGCGTTGGAGACCGTCGGGTCGGAGTTGAAGCGGTTCTGCGCCTGCCCGGGGCCGGGCACCGAGGTGGAGCGCGGCAGCTCGAGCAGCCGCAGCTTGCCGTAGTCCTCCGACTTCACCCCGGCCTCGCTGCCAGCGTCACCGACGGCCGAGAGGAACCCGTAGAGCACGTTGCGCGCTTCCCCGCCAGGCTCGACGAAGGGAATGAACGGGGTGGTGAGGGAGAAGGCCGCTTCATCCTGGCCCGGCACCTTCAGGGAGAGGTAGAACGGAGGCTGCTTCACGTCGGCGCTCTCACCCTCGGTCGGATCGTCGGGAACGCTCCACGCGTCGCTGTTGGCGAAGAACACATCGACATTGGTGACGTGGTAGCGGGCCAGCAGTTCACGCTGCACCTTGAACTGGTCCTCGGGGTAGCGGACGTGGGACATCAGCTCGGCCGACATCTCGGTGTAGGGCTTGATCGTGGTGGGGAAGATCTTGCTCCAGGCCTTCAGGACGGGGTCCTGATCGTCCCAGGCGTACAGCTCCACCGAGCCGTCGTACGCGTCGACGGTCGCCTTCACGGCGTTGCGGATGTAGTTGACCTGGTCGGCCGGCAGCGGGGTGGACAGGTTGTCCGCCGTCTGGGAGTCGATCGTCGCCGATTCGAGCTCCTGCTGCGTGGAGTACGGGAAGAACTCGTTCGTGGTGTACCCGTCGACGATCCACTTGACCCGTCCATCGACGATGGCCGGGTAGGAGTTGCCGTCGACGGTGAGGTACGGCGCGAGCTTCTCGACCCGCTCCCGCGGGGTGCGGTCGTAGAGGATCTGCGATTCGCTGTTGACCGCATCCGAGAGCATCAGGTCGGTCGACTGGAACTTGATCGCGTACACGAGCTTGTTGAAGAAGTTGCCCACGCTCGGGCCGCCCTCGCCCGCGAACGTGTTCTTGGACTCCTCGTCGGAATCATCGCTCTGCGGGCGGTCGATCTCGCGCGGCTCGGCGCCTTCGGGGGCACCGACGATCGAGTATTCCGGGGACGCCTCGCCGAAGTAGATCCGCGGTTCATAGGTTTCATCGCTGCCGAGCACCCCGGCGGAGGGGATGCCGGAGAGCGTGAAGGAGGGCTTGCCGTCGGCTTCGACGACCGAGCCGCGGGCAGCGACGACGCCGTAGCCGTGGGTGTAGAGCACGTGCTCGTTGACCCAGCCGGCCGGGACGCCCTCGGGGTTGAGCTCGCGGGCGGCGATCACCGTGTCCTGGACCTCGCCGTCGACCGTGTAGCGGTCAACGTTCAGGGTGGGCGGGAACTGGTAGTACTGCCGGAACTGCTCAAGCTGGCTGAAGGCGTCGGACACGAGGTTCGGGTCGAGCAGGCGGATGTTCGCCGTCGTCTCCGCGTCCTCGCGCAGTGCCCCGGGCTCGGCGGTCGTGGTGGCGTTGTAGGGAATGGCCTCGACCTTGTCGAGCCCGTAGGCAACCCGGGTCAGGTCGATGTTGCGTTGGATGTACTCCCGTTCGAGGGTCAGCTCCGACGGGGTGACCTGGAACCGCTGGACCACCCAGGGGTAGACGCCGCCGGCGAGGATCGCGGTGATGATGAGCATCGCCGTTCCGATGATGGGCAGCCGCCAGCGGCCGATGACCGCGGCGACGATGAACAGGACCGCCACCAGGATGGCGGCGACGGCGAGGATGGCCTTGGTGGGGATCACCGCATTGACGTCGGTGTACAGGGCGCCGGTCCAGCGTCCGCCGGTGTTCTGCAGGGTGGCGTACCGGTCGAGCCAGTAGTTCACTCCCTGCAGGAGGAGGAACAGGGCCGCGATAACGGCGATCTGGACCCGGGCCGCCTTCGTGGTGAACAGGCCCTTCTCCTCGAGCCGGATCCCGCCGTAGAGGTAGTGGGTGAGCACCGCGGCGATCGCGCTGATGATGGCGACGCTGGTGAGGAAACCGATGAGGAAGCCGAAGAACGGCAGGGAGAACATGTAGAAGGAGAAGTCCAGGCCGAATTCCGGGTCGGTCTCACCGAAGGGCACCTGGTTGATGAACAGCAGGACCTGCTGCCACTGGGAGGCGGCGGCCGTTCCGGCAAAGGCGCCCAGCACGACCGGGATGCCGAGCATTAGCAGCTTGCGGATCGGCTCAAGCTGCGCCTGATACCGGTTGAGGTTGTCCTGCATCACGCTGTCCGGCGCGTAGATGGGCCGGCTGCCGTAGGCGATGCGCAGACTCGCATAGACGGCGCCGGCCATGATGACGAAGGCGGCGACGAACAGGGCGATCCGGGATACGTTTTCGGTGAGGAACACGCCGAGGTAGCCCAGCTGGTTGTACCAGAGGATGTCGGCGTAGACCTGCGAGAGGTACACGAAGGCGATGACGATGATCGCGAGCACGATGACCGTGGGAATCAGGGGGCTGCGTCGTCGGGCGGGTGCTGTCGCGGTTGAACTCGAAGGGCTCGGTCTGCTGCCGAAGGGCCGGTCTGGTCCGGATGTCACATTTACCTCATCGTTGGCGGCTGTGGGTCACGACGACGAGCACAAAACGGTCTGCTGCGGGCCCGCGGGCCGGAAACATGGCGCAGTCTCTGCCTTCGTGGTTCCATTCTGCCCTGTTCGCGCACGGGCGGTACAACTCAGGGCCCGATTACGCCGCTTCGCCGGGAATCGTTCCGCAATCGTGTCCTGGCAGAGGCCCCCGGGGTGCCCGGGAATCCGGTCAGCTGCAGGCCGGCAGGCCGGCGCCGTCCCCGCCCGAACCCAGCACCTCGACGGCGTTGACGGCCTCTTCCAGGGTGCTGACCTTGACCACCTTCAGCCCGTCCGGGACGTGGCCGACGACCTCCGCGCAGTTCTCGGCAGGGGCGAGGAAGAACTCCGCGCCGCTCTCGTGCGCGCCGACCAGTTTCTGCTGGATGCCGCCGATTTTGCCGATCGCCCCGGTTGAGTCGATGGTCCCTGTGCCCGCGAAGTGGCGCCCGCCGGTGAGGTCACCCTCGGTGAGCATGTCGATGATGCCGAGGGCGAACATGGAGCCGGCGGAGGGGCCTCCGACATTGTC
The DNA here is from genome assembly GCF_009828595.1 of Arthrobacter zhaoguopingii. GTDB lineage: Bacteria > Actinomycetota > Actinomycetes > Actinomycetales > Micrococcaceae > Arthrobacter_D > Arthrobacter_D zhaoguopingii. Next base: position 123,350 of record NZ_WPNY01000005.1, on the reverse strand, counting down.
GAGGGCGATGGTGACGTCGAAGGGGAAGTCGAACTCCGAGGTCAGCAGGACCCCCAGCTGGTAGTCCCCTTCGGGAGACTGCTTCGGGGTCACCGACACCTCCTCCGCCGATCCGGCACGGAGCACTTCGAGGTCGACGCCTGCACCCGCGGCGTCCGTCAGGGCGCTGCGGAGGGTGTCGATGTTCCGCACCGGGGCGCCGTCGATGGACGTGATGGTGTCCCCGGGCTCGAGGACTCCCGCGGAGGCCGACCCCTCTGCCAGGTCCACCACGGTCAGTGACTCCTCGTAGGGGATCTCCAGGTGCCCCAGCGCCGCCGCGATGGCGGACTCCTGGGAGGAGATCATGGACACGGAGTTGCGTTCCTCGATATCCGACCGGGTGGTGCCCGGAGCATAGACGAGTTCCTCCGGGCGCACGGTCTGGTCCGGGTCGATCCACGCCCGGAAGGCATCGAAGATGCTGACGTCACCGTTGGGTCCGCCGCTGACGTACACCGTCGTGAGGTCAAGCTCCCCCTCAGGGTCGAAGGTCTCCCGGCCGGAGATTTCGATGAGCGGCTGGGACCGGGCTTCCCCGATGGTGTTGAACGTCGGCCCGGGCGCCTCGAGGACGTACGGCGCAGGCAGCAGCACCGCCGCGGCGCCGAGCCCCAGGGCGAGCGCACCGGAGGTCACCATGGCCCGGATGCGGGGGTCACGGGGGCGATCCGGCTCCACGGGTTCGTAGGTTCCGGCGCGGACGGGCTGTGACACGATGGGGTTTCCTTTTCCCTGGCGCGGGCCGTTCGGCCCGGCCAGCGGGGCACGCGAGTACGAAGTGATCTGCTCTACAACCCTAAACGGTTCGTGTGCCGGCACCGTCCCGGGCCGGGTCTTTGCCCTCAGCGAACTCCCGCAGGGGTTCTAGGACAAGCCCGCTCCCCTGCCGGTAACGTTGGCTCAACAGCTGCGCGGACCGGTGCCTCGGCACGCAGGACCGGCAGGCCTTTTCAGCGACTTCCAGGACCGGTGGTATTAGTGACCAACCCATCCAACCCCTCCAACGGCGACGACTCCCCCAAGGATCCGCTGTCGGAAATGATCGCAAGGCTGCTCGGCGGCGACGCCGAGGGGTTCGATCCCCGGGAGATTGCCAAGGCGGCGGGCCTGCCGTCGGACCCCCAGGCGATGGCGATGATGATGCAGCAGGTTCAGGCCATGTTCTCGGCCCCCAGCAGCGGTCCGGTGAACTGGCAGCTCGCGCACGAGCATGCCCGGCGGGTGGCCGCTGCTGACAACGACCCGTCGGTCACCTCCCTGCAGCGCCGTGCCGTCGATGAGGCCCTGCGCGTGGCCGAAATGTGGATCGACCCCTTCACTGCATTCCCGCCCACCGGTCAGCTCGGCCGGGCGTGGTCGAAGGCCGAGTGGATCGAAGCGACGATGGGCACGTGGCGCAGGTTGACCGAGCCGGTGGCGGTTAGTATCGCCAAGGCGCTCTCGGACACGCTCTCGGAGCAGCTGCCCGATGAGATGAAGTCGATCCTCGGCATGGCAGGCGGCGGTGCCTCGATGTTCCAGAACATGGGCGGGGCGATGTTCGGGATGCAGCTCGGCCAGGCCGTCGGCGCTCTCTCCAAGGAGGTGCTGGGCTCGACCGACATCGGCATCCCCCTCGCCGACGGCCAGATGGCCCTGCTTCCCGCCAATGTGCGCTCTTTCGGTGAGGGCCTGGACATTCCCGAACAGGAGGTCACCCTCTTCCTGGCGGTCCGGGAGGCCGCCCATGTGCGCCTCTTCACGCAGGTGCCGTGGCTGGCGGGCCACCTCATGGGCACCATCGAGCGGTATGCCCGCGGAATACACATCGACATGACCAAGATCGAGGATGCCGCCCGCGAGATCGACCCCACGAATCCGGAATCGATGCAGGCGGCCCTGTCCCAGGGCGTGTTCATGCCCGAGCGGACGGCGGAGCAGGAGGCTGCGCTGTCCCGGCTCGAGACGGTGCTGGCCCTGGTCGAGGGGTGGGTCGACGAGATCACCGCCGCGGCCGCGGTCAACCTGCCTTCGGCGGCCGCGCTGCGGGAGACCGTGCGGCGGCGCCGTGCCAGCGGCGGCCCGGCCGAGCACGCCTTCGCCTCCCTGGTCGGACTCGAACTGCGCCCGCGCCGGCTGCGCGACGCCGCCGCACTGTGGGCCCACCTCACCGAGGAGCGCGGGCTTGAGGGCCGCGATGCCATCTGGGAGCACCCCGACCTGCTGCCCACCGCCGAGGACCTCGATGATCCGACGGGCTTCACCGCCCGCCGCCAGCTCATCGAGTCGGCCGGGTCCGACGTCGACGCCGCCCTGGAGCGCCTGCTTGCCGGCGACTTCGAAAAGCCGGACGGCCCGGAGGACGGGGCCGACGGCGGGGTCGGCCCGCAGGACGGTCCCGATGGCGGGGACGCCCCGGAGGACGGGGCCGACGGCGGGGACGGCCCGCAGGACGGGGCCGACGGCGGGGGCGAGCCCGGGGTTGAGGACCGCGGCCCGGACGGACGCACTCCGTAACGACCCACGCACCCGATAACGACGGAAGCACCCGATAACGACAAACGCGCCGGTAAAGTCCGGTGCGTTTGTCGTTAAGTGGCCTCTGGCGGGGGTTTCCTGCGGAGCGCCTGCTAGCGGCCGGCCAGCCCGTGGTCGGCGGCGAAGGCCGCCCCGGCGAGGAAGGCCTTGGCCTTCTCGGTGTCCGGGTAGGACTCGAGCAGGCTCCAGAAGACGCGGTTGTGGGACGGCTCGATCAGGTGCGCCATCTCGTGGAGGATGACGTAGTCGATGACCCAGTCGGGCATGCCCCGAAGCTTGTGCGAGAGCCGGATGGACCGGTGCGCCGGGGTGGCCGAGCCCCAGCGCGAGTTCTGGTTGGTGACCCATCCGATGGTTCCGGGGATACCCCGGCCTCCGAGGTAGCGCCCGGCGAGGTCGGCTGCGCGCTGTGCCAGGGCGCGGTCGGCGGCCGCGGGGTCGGAGGCCTGTCCAGCGCTCCGACCCTGGAGCTTTCGGACCATCCGGGCCACCCATTCTTTTTCCTGCGCCTGGGTGAAGGTGGCGGGAATCGAGACGATCATCGTCCCGTTGCGCACATCCGCGCTCACGGTGCGCCGCCGCCGCGCCGATCGGCGCACCACGACCGGCATTGGATCCCCCGCGGCAGGTCCGCCGGCCTGCGGGGAGGGCTCAGTCATTTCGGCTGATGATGTCGATGACCGCTTCGCCGTAGCGCTCGAGCTTGGCGGAGCCGACCCCGGCCAGCTCGCCGAGCTCCTCGAGGGTCTGCGGCTTGGCCTCGGCGATCGCGATGAGGGTGGCGTCGGTGAATACGACGAACGCCGGGACGTCCTTATCGCGTGCCTCCTCCAGCCGCCACCCCCGCAGCGCCTCGAACGTCTCCTCACGATAGGTGGCCGGACAGTCTCCGCAGCGGCCCATCTTCCGCTCGGAGCCCGTGCCGAGCGCCTTCCCGCAGACGCGGCACACCGCGGGTGCGGCGGCCTTGCGCACCTTGCGCGCCGCCGGCTGACGGAACGGACGCCCGCCGGTCCCGGCCGGTCGCAGGGCGTCGAGGAACCTCGACGGCTTGCGGGTGGCCCGGCCCCCCGGCGAGCGGGAGGTCGACCAGGACAGCGCGAGGTGGGCCCGCGCGCGGGTGATGCCCACGTAGAGCAGCCGGCGTTCCTCGTCGATCGCCTCCTGGGTGTCGGCGAAGGAGATCGGCATCAGTCCCTCGCTCAGGCCCACGAGGAACACCGCATCCCACTCAAGGCCCTTGGCGGAGTGGAGGGACGCGAGGGTGACGCCCTGCACGGTCGGGGCGTGCTGGGCGGCCGCCCGTTCCTCAAGTTCCGCAACGAACATCCGAAGGGAGAACGACTCGCGGGTCCGGGACAGCTCGTCGGCCAGGCCCACGAGCGCGGCCAGGGATTCCCACTTCTCCCGCACGGCACCGGAGGTCTGCGGGGCCGTGGAGGTGTACCCGAGGGAGGAAAGGACGTCGCGCACCTGCTGCGGGACGTCGTCCTCGCCCTCGGCGCGGGCCGCCGCCCGGAGCTGAAGCAGTGCATCCCGGACCTCGCGGCGGGCGAAGAAGCGTTCCCCGCCGCGCAGCTGGTAGCCGATGCCGGCGCTGGCGAGCGCCTGCTCGTACGCCTCGGACTGCCCGTTGGTCCGGAAGAGAATGGCGATCTCGCTCGCCGGGACGCCCGAGGCCAGCAGTTCGCCGATGCGCCGTGCCACCTCGGCGGCCTCGGCCTCGTCGTCGGTGCACTCGGTGAAGGCCGCTTCGGGCCCTGCCGGGCGCTGCGCGACCAGTTCGAGCGGAGCCGACCAGGAGGTGGCCCCGGCCCGCCGGTCCACCTCGCTGCTGCGCGCAGCGAGGAGCGTGTTGGCCAGCCGGACGACCTGGGGGGTGGACCTGTAGTCCCGGACGAGCCGCACCACCTGGGCTCCCTCGTAGCGGCTGGTGAAGTCCAGCAGGTGCCGCGAGGTCGCCCCGGTGAAGGAGTAGATGGTCTGGCTGGCGTCGCCGACCACGCACAGCTCCCGCCGGTCTCCGAGCCACAGGTCGAGGAGGCGCTGCTGCAGGGGCGAGACATCCTGGTACTCGTCGACGACGAAGTGCCGGTACTGGCTGCGGACGGTCGCCGCCACCTTCTCGTCCTCCTGCAGGATCCCCACCGTGGTCAGCAGGACGTCCTCGAAGTCGATCAGGTTCCGGTCGATCTTGAGGTCCTCGTAGGCCGAAAAGATCCGGGCGACGGTCGTGAGGTCCATGCCCGCGGGTTCCGCCCGGCCGGCGGCGGCCGCGACGTAGCTGTCGGGCATCAGCATCGACACCTTCGCCCACTCGATCTCTGCGGCGACATCCCTGATGGCCGCACGGTCGGTGGAGAGGCGCAGGCGCCGGGCGGCCTCGGCGATGAGCTGGGCTTTGTGATCGACAAGCGCGGGCAGGGGTCCGCCGACCGCCGAGGGCCAGAAGTACTGGAGCTGCCTCAGCGCGGCGGCGTGGAAGGTGCGCGCCTGTACGCCGCCTGCTCCGAGGTCGCGCAGCCGGGTGCGCATCTCGGCAGCGGCCCGGGCGGTGAAGGTGACGGCGAGGACCTGCTGGGGCTTGTACACCCCGGTGTGGACGCCGTACGCGATGCGGTGCGTGATGGCGCGGGTCTTGCCCGTTCCGGCGCCGGCCAGGACGCACAGGGGGCCCGCCAGCGTCGTGGCCACGGCGCGCTGTTCGTCGTCGAGGCCCTCGAGAATGCGTTCTTCAATCGGCTGATCGCTCACTGGAGGAGGGCTCCGTCCGGTTCGGCCTCGAGCGGTCCGCCGTACCAGCGCTCGATCAGGGCGCGGGCGATGGAAATCTCCCCCGCCACGGTGATTCGGCCGTCGCGGAGTTCGTCGTGCAGTTCGCGGCGGGTGAACCACCTGAGCGTCTCGATTTCAACGCCGTCCGGCCGCAGGTCCGTTCCTGCCGCCACAGCGGTGTAGCCGAGCATGAGGGAGGCGGGAAACGGCCACGGCTGGGAGCCAAGGTACTGCGGGGAATGCACCTCAACCCCGGACTCCTCGGCCACCTCGCGGAGAACAGCCGCCTCAAGCGACTCGCCGGGCTCGACGAAGCCGGCGAGGGTGGAAAACCGGTTGGCAGGCCAGGCCACCGCCGAGCCAAGCAGGATCCGGTCCTCGGCGTCGATCACCGAAACGATGATGGCGGGATCGGTGCGCGGATAGTGAAGCGACTCATCAACCGGGCAGCGGCGCACCCAGCCGCCGTACTCGGGCACGGTGGGGCTGCCGCAGCGCGGACAGTGGGTGTGGGTGGCATGCCAGTGCGCCAGTGCCGCGGCCTCGACGAACAGGCCGACGTCGCGGGCGTCGAGGAAGGCGGCAACCTCGCGCAGCCCGTGCCACTCCGCGCCCGGGGCGAGCGCTTCGTCGAGGTCATCGAGCATCACCAGCACCACGTGGGCGCCGGCGGCCCGCGCCCCGGGCAGGACCCGGCCCAGATAAACCGGGTTCTCCGGGCGCGGCACCTCGTCCGTCCCGAACAGCCGCAGCGCACCGCCGGCCAGCGGGGTGCGGCCCTGGGCCAGGACCAGCACCTGGGTGTCGGCGGACGCCCACAGCCCGGCGAACAGGTTGGGGGTGAGCCGAAAATCTGCTCCGCGGTCGGCGTGGGAGCGGGAAAGCGGAAGGGTAACGAGCGGCGGCTGGAGGAGAGTGCGCAGGGGTTCGCTCATCCTTCTACGGTACTAACTCGGTCCCCCAAAAGACATTTGGGGGCCGGGGCGGTGGAGGAGAAGTCGCGGAATTTCGAGGCATTCGACGACTCGCCGCCGCTGAATTGTCCCGAGGTGCATCGATGCACCTACCGTTGACAGTGTGAAACGGACTCCCATGGAACTAGCTGCCATCGCCAGCGCCGCTGTGCCTGGGCTCGCACCCACCGGTGTCACCGGCGCCCCGGACGACAGCGCGGATTTTGACGCCGCCCTGCTCGTGGACGCCGCCGGCAAGCAGTGGAGGGTCCGTTCCCCCCGTCACCCGGAGGCCAGCATGCGCCTCGAAACCGAGCTACAGGCCCTGAGGGCGTTCACGCCGGCCGTCCGGGCCGAGCTTCCCTTCCTCATCCCGCACATCGCCGGGAGCGTCCGCCAGGGCAACCTGAGCACCTTCGTCTATTCACACCTTGAGGGCAGCACCAGGGACCTCGAGACCCTCGCGGCCGGCGGCCGCGGCATGGCAGCCGAGATCGGCCGGGCGCTGGCAGCCATCCACGAACTGCCCAAGGCGCTCGTGCAGCAGGCCAACCTTCCAAGCTATGAAGCGAACGAGTTTCGAACACGCAAGCTCAACGAGCTCGACCAGGCGGCGACGACGGGCCGGATCCCCTCGGTCCTGCTGCGCCGGTGGGAGCACGCACTCGAAGACGTGACCCTGTGGCGCTTCAGCCCCACGGTGGTCCACGGGGACCTGCACGAGGACCACCTCCTGATTTCGGGCAGCCGGATCTCGGCCGTGACCGGGTGGACCGACCTGCGGATCGGTGATCCTGCTGACGATTTCGCCTGGCTCGCGGCCGTCGCGGATGCGGCGTTCGTGGATTCGGTCTACGCCGCCTACGCCAAGGCACGCGGCGCAGCCGACCAGCACCTCGCCCGGCGCGCGGCGCTGGCCGCCGAGTTCGCCCTGGCCCAGTGGATGGTGCGCGGCCTGGCAATGGAGGACCCCCAGATGATCGCCGAGGCGCACGACATGATGGCCTCCCTCGAGACCGATGTTGTGGCCTTCGACCTCGCCTCCCCGGGCGACGGCCACAGTCCCGGACGCGATGGTGACCCCTCCAACACCCCGGGGACCACGGGCCCCGGCACCGCAGGCACCGCAGGCACCGACATCACGGGAGCAGCGACGGTGGTCACCGCCACAGCCGGACCCACGACGGCGGGCAGCACGTCGGTTGCCGGCAGCACGACGACCGGCACCACGTCGATCGGCACGGCGGCGGGCAGCACCCAGGCAACCCGCACGACGGCGGGTGGTCAACGCCCGGAGGCCTCGGCCGGTACCGCCGGAGGACCGAAGCCGGCGGTGGCGACCCCGACCGTGGTGACGCCACCGGTGATCGCCCCGACAATGATCGCCCCCTCAGTCATCGCGCCCCTGGCGGTTCCGTCGGTGGACCCGATGCCGTCACCGGACCTCCCGGCTCCAGAGCTCGGACAGCAGGGAAAGACTTCCGCCCAGGGTGCCGCACAGCCCTCGCCGGAAGAGCCGGCCGAGCCTGCCGCCGGTCCTGCGGCACCGTCTGTCCCCGCCCCTTCGACCCTGCCTGTGGTCCAGCGGGCCGACAGCCGGGCCGGTGCCGCTACCCACCGGGTGCAGGCCGATGGCGCGAAGGAAAACCTCCCAGCGGTGACGCTGCTCCGCCCCGCGGGCACGCCCTCACCACCGGCCGTCGGGTCGACCGACCACCTTGCCACCTCGGCAATGCCGATCATCTCCTCCAACCGCTAGGAGCCACGCGCCGGAAGGCAACCCTCGTGGCTGCCCCACCCCCGGCGTAATCAGCCCGGTGTAATCAGCCCGGCGTAATCAGCCCGGGGTCATCAGCCCGGGGTCATCAACCCGGCGTCATCAGCCCGGTGTAAGCAGCCCCGGGTGATCGACCGGACCGGTGAGCGCTCCGGTGAGCGCTCCGGTGAGCGCTCCGACAGCCGCGCCCCGCAGGCGGCCCTACCCGCCGAGCTCGACAGCGGCGGCGATGATCCTTTCGAGTTCGGCTTCCCCGGCGAGGTCGTGCGGGCGGATCAGGGCGTTGTCCGCCACATAGAAGAAGGCTGCCCGGACCGATTCCAGCGGCACCTCCTTGAGGCGGGCCCAGGCCAGCCGGTAGAGGGCGAGCTGGACCGATTTTGCGGCCCGTTTCGCCTCGCTGGGCGGCCGGCCGGTCTTCCAGTCGATGAGGTCCCACCCACCGTCGGCGTCCTGGAACACCGCATCGATGCGCCCACGCACAATGACTCCGCCGACCTTCGTCTCAATAGGGACCTCGATCCCAGCCGGGGTGCGGGCGGCCCAGGACGAGTTTCGAAAGGTCTCGGCCATCTCGTCAAGGCCGAGTGCCTCATCGACATGAGCGTCGGCGGCTCCCGGGTACTCCCCCAGGTCGAGCATGCCGCTGGTGCCGTAGTACTCCTCGATCCAGGCATGGAAGGCCGTTCCCTTGCGGGCGGCGGAACCGGGCTGGCGCGGCACCGGCCGGCGCAGCTGCGCCAACACGGCGGCGGGGTCTTCGCCCAGTTCGACGAGCGTCGACGCGGAGATGTGGGCCGGCAGGGTCACCGGGAGTTTCTCCTCGTCCTGGGCGCGCCGGGCGAGGGCGAGCTCGACCTCCCGGCTCCACCGGCCGGCCGGGGGGGCCCACGCGTCCCGCGCGGCCGGCCCGGCGGCGGCGAAGGCCTGCGCCGCTCCCGCGACGGCACCGGCCGCCTCACTCAGGGCCGGACGCCGGGGACCGAGCGGATCGATGGGCCACGTTGCGCGCTGCGGTACGGCAGCGGCAGGGTTCTCGTCGCCCTCGTCCTTTGCGGCCAGCCAGTGCAGGACGGCGAAACCGTCCTCCCCCTGTTCGGCCAGGGTGAGCAGGTCGAGCAGGTAGCCAGAGGCGGGCGTAGGCCGCGTGCGTCCGCCGCCCCAGGCCGAGGAGGTGCAGACCAGGACGTGCTTGGCCCGGGTGAAGGCCACATAGGCGAGCCGGCGTTCCTCCCGTTCGGCATGGGCCCGTGCCTCGTCGGCATACCGCTTCTCGCTTTCCAGCCACTCCTTCGAATCGGGCTGCTCCCAGTCCCACTGGGGCAGTTCGGGAGCGTCGCCACGCAGGGTCCAGGGAATGGCCGAATCGCCGCTGCTCCATCGGGACGCCGTCCCGCTGGGGAAGGATCCCTCATTCAGCCCCGGAACGAGAACCACATCCCATTCAAGGCCCTTGGAGGCGTGAACGGTGAGCAGCTGGACCGCCTCGCGGCTTGCTTCAAGCTGGGTGACCGGGAGGCCGTCCTCCTCGGCGTCGGCCGCCTCAAGCCACGCGAGGAAGGCCGGAAGGTCGACCCTTTCGGCCGTCGAGGTGAATCCGGCCACCGCCTCGGAGAAGGCATCGAGGTTCCGGCGGGCGTCGTGGATGCCGACGCCGGGCTTGGCCGCCACCTCGATATCGAGCAGGATGCTCCGCTCCACCTCGCCGATGATCGTGCCGAGGTCGTCCCCCACGTAATCGCGGAGCCGCCTCAGCTCATCACGCAGGCGCCCGAGCCGATCCCTTCCCTCACTTGTCAGGCTGCGGCCTGCCCCGGACTCCCAGCCTTCGGGCGGGAGGTGGTCAACGGCCTCGACCAGGCTGCCGCTCTCGGCCGCGTCGGGGGCGATGACGGCGTCGTCGTCATCGCCCTGCACTTCCCCGGCACGTGCGGAACGCCCGGCCGCCGCTTCCCGTGCCCGGGCCAGCTGCCGGGACCAGTCGCCGAGCGCCATCAGGTCAGCGGGCCCGATGCGCCAGCGGGCTCCGGCCAGGAGCCGGAGCATCGAGTCGGAGCGGTCAGGGTCGCCAAGGACCCGCAGCACGGCGAGCATCTCCACGATCTCGGGGGTCCGCAGCAGCCCGCCGAGGCCGACGATCTGCACCGGGATGCCGTTGCGCTCAAGCTCACGGCGGATCGGCTCGAACTGTTTCCGGCCACGGCACAGCACGGCGATGGTTGGGCGCAGCCGGTCACCCGAATCGTCGCGCTCGAAGGTGCGCCGGGAGTGGAACATCACCTCGGCCGCCACGGCCTCCGCCTCGGTGACCGTGCGGCGCGCGCCGGGACCGGCCGACCCTGAGGCCTCCGCCGCCCGGTCGCCGGCCGGGGCATCCGCGAGGAACCTTCCGATCCGGACCTCCCCCAGCGGTGCGCCGGGCCGGGGGCTCAGGCCGGGAACCGTCAGCGACGGGGCGGAGCGGAGCCAGGGGGCGGGCATGTTGAGCGCGGCGGAGACGGTGTTGGCGGCGGCCAGGATCGCCGTTGAGTTCCGCCAGGCGACCGAGAGGTTCGAAACCGGCGACGGCGCCAGGGCCCCGCCCGGCGCCCCGACCGGGAAGGCCGTGCGGAAGGTGCCGAGCTGGCCTGCCGAGGCTCCCCGGAATCCGTAGATTGACTGGTGCGGATCACCGACAGCTGTGACGGCCCTGCCGTCGGCGAACAGGCGGGAGAACAGGACCATCTGGGCGTGGGAGGTGTCCTGGAACTCATCGAGCAGGACGACCTCGTACTTCTGCCGTTCCATTGCGGTCGCCTCGGGAATCTCCTGGGCGATCCGGGCCGCGAGGGCCACCAGGTCGCCGAAGTCGAGCTGCCGCCGGGCCAGTTTCGCCGCCGCATACTGGTCGACCAGCTCGGTGACGCTCACCCGTGTCCTCAGCTTGTCCAGCAGGTTCGCGACCGCCTGGGTCGGTTTGCGCGCCGAGGTCAGCGAATACTGAAGCCCTTCGACGGCCTCGATGTGCTCCCGCAGAACGGCCCGCACAACCGAGGGGGGCGTCAGGTGCTCGGCGCATTCCCCGGCCATGCCCAGCACGGCGTTCACGAGGGTCGACTTGGCGGCGGTGAAGTGGCTCCACTCCCCGCTGTAGGCCTCGACGACGGACACCGCGAGCTGCCAGGCCTGAGCGGTTCCGAGCATCACCGAATCGCGTTCCACCCCGATGCGGAGTCCGTAGTCCTGGACGATTCCATTGGCGAAGGAATGGTAGGTCGACACTGTCGGGTCCAGCCGGTCCTGCCCCGGGGCCTCCTCGCCGTCGAGGGCGCGGTACAGGGCCGCCAGGCGCTGCCGGATCCGGGTTCCGAGCTCGCCGGCGGCCTTGCGGGTGAAGGTCACCCCGAGGATCTGCTCGGGGCGGACCAGTTCGTTGGCGACAAGCCACACCACCCGGTCCGCCATGGTCTTGGTCTTGCCCGAGCCTGCCCCGGCGACCACCAGCAGCGGCTCCAGGGGTGCCTCGATGACACGCGCCTGGTCGGCGGTGGGGTACTGAACCGGCGAGGCCGGGTCGGTGTGGAGCAGCTCGGCCAGCGCCCGGGCCGAGAAGCGCATGCCTGCCGCCCCGGCGGGCCCGCCGGTGCCGCCGGGCCCGCCGGCGGGCCGCTCCTGGACGTCCCGGGTCACTCGGTGACCTGCTTTCCCTCGGCGCACAGCGGGCAGATCTCCGGAAGCCGGCACCCGCTGCCGCCGAATCCGGACCGGCCCGGGTCGTGCACCGAATCGAATTCGGCGGCGGCCATCAGCAGCGCCGCCTGGCCGATCATGTCCTTCGCCCAGGTGTCCCCCGGCTCAAGGGGGGGCTGTTCCTGCACCGAGGCGCCCTTCGCCGTCGTCCCGAGCTGCACCAGGGCGGCGCCGCCCGGGGTGTCCGACCCGGCGGCCTCGAGCAGGCCGCCTTCGCCCACCGCCGCCTGGTAGGCGGCCAGCTGCGGGTGCTGGCCCAGCTCATTCTTGGCCGGCGCGGACTTTCCGGTCTTCAGGTCCACCACTACGAGGCGTCCAGCGGTGTCGATTTCGAGCCGGTCGATCTGGCCTTTGAGCCGGGCCGTGCGCTCGGCGTCACCGGCCTGCACGGGAATGTCGACGGTGAAGTCGACCTCGGTGGCGACGAGGGACCTGCCGGCCTGGCGGGCGTCGACAATGTAGGAGGCGAGCTTGCGCACCATGGTTTCCGCCCGCCGATAGTCGAGCTTGCCCTCCCAGTTTTCCTTCATGCCCAGCGTGGGCCAGCGGCGCTGCAGCTCCGCGACGTACTCCCCGCCGCTGGCATGCGGGAGGTCCTGGGCGATCTGGTGCACCAGGGTCCCCAGCGAGCGGGCGAAGTCGGTGGCCGGTTCCCCGCCGGCGGCCGAGACGAACCAGTTCAGCGGGGAGCGGAGCACCGACTCCACCTTGGAGGGCGAGACCGGGATGGCCTCGTCGGGCGGGACCACCGGGCCGTCGGAACTCAGCGGCAGCAGGCCCCACCATTGGGAGGGGTGCGCACCGGGCACCGGCGGTGAGACCCCGGCCATGCGGCCCAGGTGCAGGACGGCTTCCGCGGCCAGGGCCGGACTCCGCACCGGTTCCTGCACGAACTTGCGCAGTTCGGCCACGAGGGCGCGCAGCGTGAGGGGACGCTGGACCTCGGTGCGGGCCCGCTCGTCCACTCCCGGTGGCAGCGGGTCCACGAGGTCGAGGAACTGCGAGGGCTGCTCATCCGGGGAGGACACCCCGATGCACAGCAGCTGATCCGTGGCGCGCGACACGGCGGTGGAGAAGGTCCTCAGCTCGTCGAACCGGATGTCCTGAAGCAGGCTCAGCGGGTCCCGGTGCTGGCGGAAGGAGGCACCGTGGTCGAGCAGGGCGCGCAGCTCGCCCGATCCGAGCAGCTCCCCGCGCAGCCTCAGGTTGGGCCACACCCCTTCCTGCAGCCCGGCGACAATCACCAGGGGCCAGTGCCGCCCGGCGGCGCTGGCCGGGGTCAGCACGGACACCGACGCCCGCCGGTGGGCCCGGGGAGCGAGGGTGTCCATCGGGAGTTCCTGGCTCAGGAGGTATTCGAGGAAGAGCCCCGCCGGTGCCCCCGGCATCTGGTCGACGAACCGCTCGGCGGCCTGGAACAGGGCAAGGACGGCGTCGAGGTCGCGGTCGGCGCGGGCGGAGGACGAGCCTTCGGCAACGGCAGCGGCGGACCAGGTGGCGGAGAGCCCCGAGGCCGACCAGAGGGCCCACACCACCGACTCCGGATCGCCGGCCGCGGCGAGCGCGTTCCGGCCCGCCTCGATCATCCGGGCGATGCGCTGCACCGGGCGGGCTTCCCGCGGCAGGGTGCCTGCCGGCACGGGCGCCGACAGCAGTTCCACGAGGAGTTCATCGCTGGTGCGCCCACCGCCCTCGGTGAGCTCTTCGCGGCGCAGCACCTGGCGCAGGCGCCGCAGCTCAAGCGGGCTGGCGCCGCCGATGCGCGAGGTGAGCAGCGACACGCACAGTTCGGGGGTGATCTCGGTGGCGCCCACGACCACCGAGAAGATGTCCAGGAGGGGGCGGACGGCCGGTTCGTCGCGGATCGCCGTCTCGGCGGCCGGCACATTGACCGGGAGCCCCTGGGCGGTCAGGAACCGCTGGACCGCCTGGACCTGCCCGCCGTTGCGGACGATCACGGCGATGTCATCGAAGCTGCGGCCGTCATACAGGTGCGCCTCGAGGATCCGCTGGGTGAGGTAGCGCTGTTCGTGGAACACGGAGTCGACGAGGTGGACCTCGACCCCGGGCGTTCCGCCGGCCGGGACGGATCCGGCGTCCGGCGGGGTGGGGGAGGTCCCGGCGATCGAGCCCCGCCCGGCCTGCTCGGGTGCCGGCCGCCCCGCCAGTTGGCGGTAGGCACTGCCGGCGCCGGCCGTGGCGATGCGGGAGGCGACATTCCGCCACGCCCCCAAAAGGTGCTCGTGCAGGGTGAAGGAGGTGGGAAGCACCACGGTGCGCAGGCCCTGCCCGGCGTCGAGGAGTTCCTCGAGCCGCCCGGTGAGTTCAGGTCGGGCTCCGCGGAAGCCCTGGACGGCGGTGTCCGGGCAGGAGGTGATGACCGCCTCGCTCCCCCGCGCCAGGAGGCCAAGCAGGGCGTGGATTGCCGGGTTCGCCTCCTGGTAGTCGTCGACGAGGATCAGTTTCAGCCGCGCCCGTTCCTCGTCGAGGAACTCCGGGTCCTGCTCCAGCAGCTGGCGCGCCCCGGTGAGGATACCGGCCGGGTCGAAGGCCTCGGGCATCCTCAGGTCGAGGACGTCGCGGTACTCCTGGTACAGGGCGGCGGCCGCGCTCCAGTCGGGCCGGTCGAAGCGCAGGCCCCACGCGTGGAGTTCCTCGGCGGACGCTCCGTACTCGCTGACCCGGTCGAAGAGCTCGCGGATCTCCTGCCGGAAGCCGCGCGTGCCCAGGGCCAGCGCCAGGCTGGCCGGCCAGGCAGGGGCCGGAGCGCCCTCGCCTCCGTGGCCCGCAAGGAGCTCCTTGATGATGAGGTCCTGCTCGGCGCCCGAGAGCAGCCGGGGAGGCCGGCTCAGGTGGGGCATCCGGCCCTCGATCTTCGCGCGGCGGATCAGGTCGAAGGCGTAGGAGCCCCAGGTGCGGGCCGGGGCCGTGCTGAGGCTTCGGTCAAGGCTGCTGGTGAGCTGATCGCGCAGCCGTGCCGCCGCGGCGCGGGTGGGGGCCAGGAGCAGGAGCCCCGAGGGCTCGAGCAGGCCCGAGTTGATGCGGTGGACCGCCAGGTCGACGAGCAGCCTGGACTTCCCCGCCCCCGGGCCGCCGAGCACGAGCGTTCCCCCGGGGGCCGGCGGAGCGGTCACCACCGACGCCGCGTCCGCGAAGCCGCGCGGGCGGCCGGGCTTCGCCGTGTCGGTGAACGCACCGGAGGTTTCGGCGTCGGTCCCGGGGCCGGAAAGGGTGGTGGTCATGCCTTAAGCCCATCACGAGGTACCGACAATTCAGGCGAGGGTCGGCGCTGTGTCGGTCTCGGACTGCCTGCGCAGCCGCTCCCGGATCCGCGTCAGCTCCCCCAGTTCCTCCGCCGAGGGCGTCCACCGGGCGGAGCGGAGGTCGACGGCGTAGTCGCCGTCCTGACCCGGGCCGCCCCGGGCGGCGCGCAGCGGGGTGCCCTCGGCGGTGTAGTGGGGGTGGGCTTCCCCGGCGAGCCCGCGGGGAGGGAATCCGCCCGCCCTGATCACCCGCCACCAGGGCACAGCCGATCCGCTGCGGCTCATCGCCGCTCCGACCTGCCGCGGCCCGCCGCTCTCGAGCAGTTCGGCGATATCCCCATAGGTCAGAACGAACGCCGGCGGGATGAGCCGGGCCACGTCGAGCACCGACTCCTGGTAGTCGGCAGCACTCCTCATGGTTTCAAGCCTAGCCGGAGCGTCGCCGCCGGAAACGTCGGTGGCTGCCGTTAGCGTGGAATCCATGACCAGCTGGCACTCCCTCCCCCGGGCAGGGTTCGACCTCGAAACCACCGGGCGCGATCCGTTGGACGCCCGCATCGTCACGGCCTCCATCCTGGTTGTGGACGGCGGCGGATCCGTCGTTGAGCAGCACGAGTGGCTTGCGGATCCGGCGGTGGACATCCCGGAGGAAGCGGCGGCGATCCACGGCATCAGCACCGCCTACGCGCGGGCCCACGGCCAGCCGGCCGGCACCGTGGTGGCGGAGGCGGCGGCGGTCCTGCGTCGGCTGTTCTCCGCCGGCGTTCCCGTGCTGGCGTTCAATGCCCGGTACGACTTCACGGTCCTTGCGCGCGAGAGCGTCCGGTACGGGATCGACGCGCCCACTCCGTCGCCTGTGCTTGACCCGTATGTGATGGACAAGCAGGTGGACCGCTACCGGCGAGGCAAGCGGACCCTGACTGCTCTGTGCGAGCACTACGGCATCGAATTCGAGAACGCCCACACCTCAGCCGCCGACGTGCTGGCCACCCTGCGCGTGGCCGAAACGCTCGCGGCCCGCTATCCGAGCCTTGCCCGCCCCGCCGGAGACCTGCACGAAGCGCAGGTGGTGTGGGCCGACCGCCAGGCCGCGAGCCTCGAGGAGTACCTGCGCCGCGCCGATCCCGACGTGGTCGTGGAGCGGGCCTGGCCCGTGATTCCAGCCCCGGCGGAGGAGACCCTGCTCGTCGCCGGCTGAGCCGGCCCTAGGCACCGAACGGCCCGGAGAGGTTCCGGAGGGCGCCTGGAATAGACGGAAGCGGGCAAGGCTGCGGCCCGGACTCCAAATTTCTTACGACACATGACGCGTGTCGGCGTGATCTCCAGCACACGATTTCCCCGCGTCCTGCGTCCGTGCGACTATCGAAGAGATATCTTCCTGCCGCAGCGCCGCGCCGAATCCATCCCCAGTCAAGCCATGAGGACACATGATTACGGTTACTGAGCTGCGCAAATCCTACCGCCAGGGCGGACGCACCATTGATGCCCTCGACGGCGTCAGCCTTGAGGTTCCGCGCGGGACGATCCACGGTGTCATCGGCCATTCCGGAGCCGGCAAATCGACACTGGTGCGCTGCCTGACCCTGCTCGACCGCCCCACCTCCGGGTCGGTCTCCATCGACGGCCGGGACCTCACCTCCGTTCGGGACTCCGAGGTGCGTTCGGCGCGCCGCCGGATCGGCATGGTCTTCCAGCACGCCAACCTCCTTGACTCCCGCACCGCCGCGGGCAACGTCGCCCTTCCCCTGGAACTCGTGCGGCTCCCCAAGAGCGAAAAGGACGCGAAGGTCGCCCGCCTGCTCGGCCTCGTGGGCCTTGCGGAATTCGCGGACGCCTATCCTTCCCAGCTCTCCGGCGGCCAGCGGCAGCGGGTGGGCATCGCCAGGGCGCTCGCCGCGGATCCGACGGTGCTGCTGTGCGACGAACCGACCTCGGCACTCGACCCGGCCACAACCAACGAGATCCTCGATCTGATCCGTGAGCTGGCGGACACCCTCGACCTGACCGTCCTGATCATCACCCATGAAATGAACGTTGTGAAGCGGATCTGCGACTCCGTCTCGCTGCTGGAGAAGGGCCGCGTTGTGGAACAGGGCCTCCTGCGCGAGGTGGCCGGCTCCCTCAACGGCAGGCTGGTCCAGGCGCTGCTCCCGCTGCCGCCCCACAGCCCTTCCGGCACCGGCCCTGTCCTCGACTTGCTCACCGCGGGCGGCCCCGGCTCGGGCCCGGTGCTCTCTGAACTCTCCCGGCGCTTCTCCCTCGACGTGACGCTCCTTGCCGGAAGCGTTGAAACCCTCGCCGGCGAGCAGTTCTCACGGATGCGCGTAGGGCTGGCACCGGCTCTGGAGGACAACGCTCCGGCCGGGCCCTTTGAACTGAACGAGGTGGTGTCCCATCTCCGGGCCCGCGGAGTCACGGTGGAGGTGGCGGCATGAACTTTCTTGAGGAGATTGCAAACAATCCCGGGCTGACCGAGGCGCTGCCCAAGGAGTTCGGCGCAACGCTTCAGATGATCACCATCTCCGGTTTCTTCACGGTGCTCATCGGACTCCCCCTCGGGGTCTTCCTCATCGCCAGTGCCCCGGGTGGGCTCCGCCCGATGCCGGTGACCCACCGCATCCTCTCGGATGTGGTCGTGAACATCACGCGCTCGGTCCCGTTCGCGATCCTCATGGTGTCCCTCATTCCGCTGGCACGCCTGATCACCGGCACCTCGATCGGCCCGGTCGCGGCCTCGGTGTCGCTGAGCATCGGCAGCATCCCCTTCTTCGCCCGGATCGTTGAGACGAGCCTGCGCGACGTGGCCGCCGGCAAGGTCGATGCGGCCCTGGTGATGGGATCCACCCGCATGCAGGTGATCCGCAAGGTGCTCCTTCCCGAGGCGCTGCCCGGGCTCATCGCCGGTTTCACCTCCACCCTCGTCGCCCTCGTCGGATACTCGGCGATGGCCGGCATCATCGGCGGCGGCGGCCTGGGCCGGCTCGCCTACAACTACGGGCTCCAGCGCTTCGATACCACCGTGATGGTGGTGATCATCGTGATCATCGTCGCGATCGTCCAGCTGATCCAGCTGGCCGGGGACCGGGCGATGGCCCGGGTGGACCACCGCAACGCCGCCACCGCGGGGGCGGGACGGCGCCGCCGGCGCACCCCGGCCGTCGAGGTCTCCGCCTAGGCGGGTCCCGCACTCCACCAGATTTCGACCTCCACAGGTCGACCGATGCAGGTTTCCGCATGCCGGACCACCATCCGGCCGCTGCGGTTCGGCAGCCAGTAGCCGCTAGCTGCCCCGTTCCCGGCCCCTGGGCGCCGGACTTCCGAAAGGAAACGCACCCGTGCGTAAACTGCTCTCCCTTGCCGCCACCGGCCTTGCAGCCACCCTCACGCTCTCCGCCTGCGGCGCCTCCGCTGCCGAGAATGAGACCGTCGAATCTCTGGATCCGGCCAACCCCGTCACCGTGACCGTCGGGGCCAGCCCGCTGCCGCACGCCCGCATCCTCGAATTTGTTGACGAGAACCTCGCCGAGGAAAGCGGCATCGACCTCGACATCGTCGAGTTCGACGACTACACCACCCCGAACATCGCCCTGAACGACGGGGACCTCGACGCCAACTACTTCCAGCACCTGCCCTACTTTGAGCAGCAGGTGGAGGGCCAGGGCTACGAGTTCTCCCATGGGGAGGGCGTCCACATCGAGCCGTACGCCGCCTTCTCGGAGAAGCACGACGACGTCTCAGAGCTTCCCGAGGGCGCCCGGATCGCCATCACCAATGACCCCTCGAATCAGGCCCGCGCGCTGACCCTGCTGCAGGAAGCCGGGCTGCTGACGGGGATCGAAGAGGACGCCTCGGTCCTCGCGCTCACCGAGGCGCAGAACCCGAGCGGCTACGAGTTCGTTGAGAACCAGCCGGAACTGCTGCTCAACGACGTCAAGGACCCGTCGGTGGACCTGGCGATCATCAACGGCAATTACATCCTCGACGCCGGGCTCAACACCGAGGACGCCCTGATCGTAGAGTCGACGGAGGAGAACCCGTACGCGAACTTCCTGGCCTGGAACACCTCTTCCGAGGGTGATGCCCGGATCGAGAAGCTCGACGAACTGCTCCACTCCGACGAGGTCCGTGCCTTCATCAAGGAGCAGTGGCCCAGCGGAGACGTCACCCCCGCCTTCTAGGAGGGACCTCCACACCGCTTAAACATCCACTGCGCAGTAATGCCGGACCCCGAGGGGTTTTCCGGTCATTACTGCGCAGTGGATGCGTTTAAGGCTCCCTAGGCCGGCTGGGCAGCCGCCGCGGCCTTGGCCGCCGCCGGAAGCGCCGCGAAGATCTCCTCCATGGCGGCGTCGTCGTGCGCCGCGGAAAGGAACCACGCCTCGAACACCGACGGTGGCAGGTACACCCCGGAGTCGAGCATCGAGTGGAAGAACGGCCCGTACCGGAAGGACTCCTGCGCCTGGGCGTCGGCGTAGTTGCTCACGCCGCGCTCCGAGGTGCCGAAGGCGACGCTGAAGAGGTTTCCGGCGCGCTGGATCGAGTGGTCCACCCCGGCGCGGTTCAACTCCTCCGAGAGCGCGGTCGACAGTTCGAGGGACCGGGCGTCGACGTGGCGGTAGACCTCGTCGGTCGCGGCCGTCAGCGTGGCGACGCCGGCGGCCATGGCCAGCGGGTTCCCGGAGAGCGTCCCGGCCTGATAGACCGGCCCGATCGGGGCGAGGTGGTTCATCACGTCGGCGCGGCCGCCCAGTGCCGCCGCGGGGATGCCGCCGCCGATCACCTTGCCGAAGGTCAGCAGGTCCGGCGTCCACGGTTCGGCGGCGTCGGGGGCTCCGCCGGTCAGCTTCCAGTACCCGCCGGGGTGGGTCCGGAACCCGGTCATCACCTCGTCGACGATGAACAGGGCGCCGTGTTCGGTGGTGATGCGGGACAGGAACGCGTTGAACCCCTCCCCCGGGGTCACCACGCCCATGTTCGCCGGCGCCGCCTCGGTGATCACGGCGGCGATGCGGTCCCCGTGTTCGCGGAACGCCTCCTCGACGGCGGCGGTGTCGTTGTAGGGAAGCACCAGGGTCTCGGCGGTCGTCGCCTCGGTCACCCCGGCCGAGCCTGGCAGCGCGAGGGTGGCCACCCCGGAACCGGCCGCGGCGAGCAGGCTGTCGACGTGCCCGTGGTAGCAGCCGGCGAACTTGACGATCAGGCTGCGGCCTGTGAAGCCGCGCGCAAGGCGGACCGCCGTCATGGTGGCCTCGGTGCCGGTGGAGACCATGCGCAGCAGTTCGACGGCGGGGACGCGCTCCTGCACGAGCTCGGCGAGGTCGGCCTCGGCCGGGGTGGAGGCCCCGAAGGTGAGTCCGTGGTCGACGGCGCGGTGCACCGCCTCGATCACCGCCGGGTGGGAGTGTCCGAGCAGCGCCGGGCCCCAGGAGCCGACGAGGTCGACGTAGGTCTTCCCGTCGGCGTCGGTGACGCGGGCGCCGTGGGCGTCGACGAGGAAGCGCGGGGTGCCGCCGACCGAGCCGAAGGCCCGCACGGGCGAGTTGACGCCGCCGGGCATGAGGGCACGGGCGCGGTCGTACAGTTCTTCCGAGGTGCTCATTGTCTCTTCCTTCAGCTGCGGGTTTCGTTGAGCCAGAGCGCCAGCTCCGAGGCCCAGTAGGTCAGGATCATGTCGGCGCCGGCCCGGCGGATGCCGAGGACGGACTCCTCGATGGCCCGGCGCCGGTCGATCCAGCCGTTGGCGGCGGCCGCTTCGATCATGGCGTACTCCCCCGAGACCTGGTAGGCGGCGACCGGGACCGGGGACGTCGCGGCGACGTCGGCCAGGATGTCGAGGTAGCTCATGGCGGGCTTGACCATGACCATGTCGGCGCCTTCCTCGAGGTCCAGTTCGACCTCGAGCAGCGCCTCGCGCCGGTTTGCGGCGTCCATCTGGTAGGTGCGGCGGTCGCCCTTGAGCTGGGAGTCGACGGCCTCCCGGAAGGGCCCGTAGAAGGCCGAGGCGTACTTCGCCGAGTACGCCAGCACGCCGGTGTTTGAGTGTCCGGCGGCGTCGAGGGCCTGCCGGATGACCGCCACCTGCCCGTCCATCATGCCCGAGGGGCCGAGCACGTGCGCCCCGGCGTTGGCCTGCTCCACGGCCATCTGCGCGTACACGGCCAGGGTGGCGTCGTTGTCGACCGACCCGTCCGGGGCGAGGACGCCGCAGTGGCCGTGGTCGGTGAACTCGTCGAGGCACACGTCGCTCATCACCACGAGGTCGTCGCCCACCTCGGCGCGCACGTCGGCGATGGCGCGGTTGAGGACGCCGTCGGGGTCGATACCCGCGCTGCCGGTGGCGTCGCGGCGGGCCGGGATGCCGAAGAGCATGATGCCGCCGACGCCGAGGCTGACGGCCTCGGCGGCGGCCCGCCGGAGCGTGTCGGTGGTGTGCTGGACGACGCCGGGCATCGAGGAGATGGACGCGGGCTCGGTCAGGCCCTCGCGGATGAAGGCCGGGAGGATGAGGTCGGCGGGGCTGAGCCGGTGCTCGGCGGTGAGCCGGCGCATCGCCGGGGTGGTGCGCAGCCGGCGCGGCCGGTGCTGGGGGAAGCTCATGGGGTGACTCCGTTCGTCGGCGATGGTGGTGGCGGGCTGACGGCACCGGCGACGGCGTCGGCGACGCCGCGGGGGGTCGGTGCGTCGGCGGTGGCGGCGAGCCGCAGCCCCAGGCGGGCGGCTTCGGCCGCCGTGCTGGGTCCGATGGCGACGGCGGCGAGGCCGGCGGGGGGTGTGCCGTTCAGCAGGGTGGAGAACCGGCGTGCCGTGCTGGGGGAGGTGAGCACCACGGCGTGGACGCCGGCGGCCGCCAGCTGCCGGTACCCGGCGGCGTCGAGCACGGCCGGCGCGGAGGGCGGCGGCGTTTCGGCTGCGGCCAGCCGCAGCGCGGGATCGGCGGGGTAGTTCACGGTGCGGTACGCCTCGACCCGGTCCACCCGCCACGCCCTGCCGGTGAGGCCCGCGTCGAGCGCGTCGTCGGCGAGGGACGCCTGCGGCAGCAGCAGCGCCCCGGGTCCGGGGGGAAGTTCGGCGAGCAGGCCCTGAGCGGAGCTGTTCCGGGCGGTCAGCGCCACCGGAACCCCGGCGCGGGAGAGGGCGGCCGCGGTGGCCTCCCCGACCGCGGCGGTCCGGGTGCCGGCTGGTACGGCTCCGGCCAGCGTTGAGCCGGTGCGCAGGGCCCAGCCTTCGAGGGCCGTGACCGTGGTGGCGCTGGTGACCACGAGCCAGTCGTACCCGCCCGCGGCGAGCCGCTCCAGGGCCCGTTCCAGCGGAGCGGGATCGTCGGGCCGCTCGAAGTCGATCAACGGCAGGCACAGCGGGAGCGCCCCGCGCCGGGCGAGTTCCCTGCCGAAGTCCACCGACCGGCCCGGGGTGCGCAGCAGGACCACCCGGAGGCCGTTGAGGCGCTGGCTGTCGGGCAACTGCATGGTCCTCAGACGCTGAGGGGCGCGATCCGGGCGGCCCCCGCCTCAAGGAGTTCCTCCGCGAGGGACACCCCGAGCCGGGCCGCGGCCTCGGGCCCCTCGTTGGGCGCGGAGCGGCTGCGCCGGAGCAGATGGCGCCCGTCGAGGCTGGCCACCACCGCCTCAAGGGTCAGCGTGTCGCCCTGCACCGTGCCGAGCGCCCCGATCGGCGCGGAACATCCGGCCTCGAGCCGCAGCAGCACCGCGCGCTCGGCCGTGACGGCGGCCCGGGTCTCGGCATGGTCGTAGGCGGCCAGGGCTGCGCCGAGGCCGTCTTCCTCGCCGTCGGTCCGGAACTCCACGGCCAGGGCGCCCTGCCCGGGAGCGGGAAGCATGACCGCCGGGTCGATGTACTCGGTGATGGCGGCCTCCCGGCCCAGCCGGTGCAGGCCCGCGGCGGCGAGGACCACGGCGTCCAGGTCGCCCACGCCGCCGTCGACGGCGCCGGCCACGCGGCCCAGCCGGGTGTCGACGTTGCCGCGGATGTCGACGACCTCGAGGCCCGGACGGGCGGCCCGGAGCTGGGCGGCCCGGCGCGGCGAGCCGGTGCCCACACGGGCACCATCGGGCAGGGTGGCAAGGGTCAGGCCGTCGCGCGCGCACAGGGCGTCGCGGGTATCGGCGCGCTCGGGGACGGCAGCGACCCGCAGCCCCGGGGCCGGGGTGGTGGGCAGGTCCTTCAGCGAGTGCACGGCGAGGTCGCACCGGCCGTCGAGCAGCGCCTCGCGCAGGGCCACGACGAAGACCCCGGTGCCGCCCATCTGGGACAGCGGCCCCTTCAGGACGTCGCCCTCGGTGCGGATCCGCACCAGTTCATAGTCCCGCCCCGCCAGTTCGGCGACCCGCTCGGCGACGGTGGTGGTCTGAGTGAGGGCCAGGGCGCTGCCCCGCGTCCCGACCCGGATGCCGGAAGACATCAGGATCCGGGATTGGGAAGGGGCGTTCCCACGGTCGAATCCACTGCGGCGATCGTCGGCTTCTCGCCCCGCCGGTTGGCGCAGCAGTTCGGCCGGCAGACATCGAACCAGGGGCCCAGCGCGGTGGCCGCGGGCCGGTCGGCGATGTTGTTCTCGATGGTGCGTTCGGAGACGAGGTCGATCAGCCCGGCGACAAATTTTTCGTGGGTGGCCGGGGTCGGCACCCGGTCCGCGACGAGGTCCAGCTCCCGGCAGGTCTCCAGCGCCTCCGTGTCGAGGTCCCAGGCCACTTCCATGTGGTCGCTGACGAAGCCAAGCGGCACGATCACGACCCCGCGGAAGCCGGCGTCGGCGCGTTCGCGCAGCGCGTCGTTCACGTCGGGTTCGAGCCACGGGATGTGCGGGGCGCCGGAACGGGACTGGTAGACCAGGGACCAGTCCACCCCTTCGGCCTCGGGGATGCGGTCGAGGACCGCCTGGGCGGTGGCGAGGTGCTGGGCGACGTACGCGCCATCCTCGTAGGCCGGGCCGCCGTCGGCGGCGCGGGGGCCGGAGGCCTCGGCGTCGCCGGTGGGGATCGAGTGGGTGGCGAACATGATGTGCACGGGCGCATCCGCCTCGCCGCGCTCGGCCAGTGAGGCGCGGACCTTCGCGAGTCCGCCGGCCACCCCTTCGACGAAGGGTTCGACGAAGCCGGGGTGGTCGAAGTACTGCCGGGTCTTGTCCACCTCGAGCAGGCCTTCGAGCCCGGTCTCCACGAGGGCCATGCCGAGGTCCTCGCGGTACTGGCGGCAGCTCGAGTAGGAGGAGTAGGCGCTGGTGGTGACCGCCAGGATGCGCCGGTGGCCGGCGTCGTAGGCCTCGCGCAGCGTGTCGGCGATGAACGGTGCCCAGTTGCGGTTGCCCCAGTAAACGGGGAGATCGATGCCGCGCCGGCGGAGTTCGGCCTCCATGGCCGCCCGCAGCGCGCGGTTCTGCCCGTTGATCGGGCTGATCCCGCCGAACGCGCGGTAGTGGTGGGAGACCTCTTCGAGGCGCTCGTCGGGGATGCCGCGCCCGCGGGTGACGTTGCGCAGGAAGGGGAGCACGTCGTCCTGGCCCTCCGGCCCGCCGAAGGAGGCGAGGACGATCGCGTCGTAGTTTTTCGGGGCCATCCGGCCGGAGTCGTCGACGCCGTCGAGCGGGTTGAAGGTCTGGGTCACTGGAGAACCTCTGCGATCTCTTCGGGGGTGATGCGCCGGCCGGTGTAGAACGGGACTTCCTCCCGCACGTGGCGGCGCGCTTCGGTTTCGCGCAGGTGGCGCATGAGGTCGACCAGGTCGACCAGTTCGGGGGCCTCGAGGGCGAGGATCCACTCCCAGTCCCCCAGCGCGAAGGAGGAGACGGTGTTGGAGATGACCTGGGGGTACTGCCGGCCCTTCATACCGTGGTCGTAGAGCATTTCGCGGCGTTCCTCGGTGGGCAGGATGTACCAGTCGTAGGAGCGGACGAAGGGGTAGACGCAGACCCACTCCGCCGGCTCGACGCCCCGGGCGAACGCCGGCACATGGCTCTTGGAAAACTCGGCGTCCCGGTGGACGCCCATGGCCGACCAGGCGATGGTGGTGCCGGCAAAGGGTTCCGACCGGCGGATCCGCCGGACTGCGGCCTGCAGGTCCTCGGGGCGCGGACCGTGCAGCCACACCATCACGTCAGCGTCCTCGCGCATGGCCGAGACATCGTAGAAACCGCGCACGGTCACCCCGCTGCCGAGGGTACCCAGGACCTCCGTGAGCGGCAGGCCCGTGGCGCCGGAGCCCGAGCCGGCCCGCCGGAAGACCGTCCACAGGGTGAAGAACTGCGCCGTCTGCGGCTCGTCACCGGCGCTTCCTGGGGCTTCGGAGGAGGTGGTTGGGGAGACCCTGTCGCCGGTTAGCTCGCTCATGCTACTAGTCTGCCCCCTGCACTGGAGCAAAGAAAATCTCGGTGTTCTACAAGACGTAGAAAGTAATGAAGATCACAGGAGATCGTCCTGCGGCCCCCCGGAAAGGCCCAGTTCGACGGCGAGCGCCCGCGCCCGGGCGGTGGCATCGTCGATGACCGACACCAGTCCGGTGCCTGCGAGCCAGCCGCCGGTGACCTCGAGTGCCGCGAGGGGGCGAACCGCCTCCCGGAGCCGGGCCACGCGGTCCCGGTGCCCGACGGCGGCGTGCGGGAGGGCTCCCGCCCAGCGCACGACGTCCCAGTCGAGTACGTCGGCGGCCTCGAGGCGGACCCCGAGCAGCGCCGAGGCGTCGGCGAGGGCCTGCCGGAACAGGTCCTCATCCCCTGTTGAGGCACCGGAATCCGCTGGGGAGTCCCCGGCCCGGCCATAGGAGACCCGCAGGATGTGCGAACCTGGGCCCGCCTGCTCCCGCAGCCATTTCCATTTGGCGGTCGAGTGGGTCAGTGCCTTGGCCTGGACCCCTGCCACGCCGCGCGCCACCAGGACACCGGTGCCCCGGGGGCTGGCGTCGAGTTCGGGCTGGTCGACGATCAGGGTGACCAGTGCGACGCCGGGCACCGGGTCGGGGCGTTCCGCCGCGGCCTGCGGCAGTACCCCGGCGAGCAGATCGACGGCGCCGGGGCCGTCGGCGGCCAGCACCACCGCGGAGGCGCTGACGCTGTGCTGGAGGGTCGAATGTTCGGTGGAGACGGTCCACCCGCCTCCGGGTGCGCGCCGGAGGGCCCGGACGGTTTCGGAGGTGCGCAGGTCGACTCCGCCGTCCCGCAGGGAGGCGACGAGGGCATCGCGCAGCTGGACCATGCCGCCGCGCAGCCCGGCGACCGCGGAGCCGGCGGGCGCCGCCTGCCGCAGGGCGCCGGCGGCCGCGCCCAGGGAGCCGAGCCGCGCCAGAGCCGGCCGCAGTCCGGGGGCGACGGAGTCGACGTCGAGCGTGTCGGGGTCGGCGGAGAAGACTCCCCCGGCGACGGGGGCCACCAGCCGGTTCAGGACCTCTTCGCCCATCCGGGCCCGCACGAGTTCGCCGAGGCTCACGCCCGGGCGGGTGGCCAGGGCTCCGGGCGGCAGCACCTTGTCGAGGGCAGCGCGCAGCGCTCCGGCCCTCCCGATGAGCGCGGCGGTGCCCGGCTCGGTGGGATCCGCGGGGATGCCCAGGACGCCGGAGGCGGGCAGGGGGTGGGCGCCGGCCGGGAGATCCCGCGCCGGCAGCTGCACCCACGCCCCGGGGGCGTCCGGGGTGACGATGAGGCCCTCGAGGCCGAGCTCGGCCGCGAGGGCGGGCACCGTGTCGGAGCGGGTGGAGAAGGACTCGGCGCCGCTGTCGAGGACGAATCCGCCGAGTTCGCGGCCGCCGAGGTTGCCCCCGAACCCGTCCGCACGCTCAAGCACGGTGACCTGCGCCCCGCGCAGCATCAGGACCCGCGCCGCGACCAGGCCGGCGACGCCACCGCCGACGACGACGACTGCCGGACGTGCGCTGCCCCCGGCCATGCTCAGGGCTCCACCGAGTGGATCAGCTTCACCACGCGCGTCAGTACGTCCGGGTCGGTCTCCGGCGGCACGCCGTGGCCGAGGTTCACCACGTGCCCTGGCGCGGCCGCCCCGGCCTCGAGCACGGCCAGGACGTGCTGTTCGAGCACCGGCCAGGGGGCGCCGAGCAACGCCGGGTCGATGTTGCCCTGAAGCGGGACGGTGCCGCCCAGCCTCCGGCTGGCCTCCGCCAGGTCCAGCCGGTAGTCGACGCCGATCACGTCGACGCCGACGTCGTGCATGGCTCCGAGCAGCTCGGAGGTTCCGGTGCCGAAGTGGATCAGCGGGGCCCCGAGCCCGCGGACGGCATCGAGGGCCCGGGCCGACGCGGGCGCGGCGTACTTCCGGTAGTCGGCCAGTCCGAGGGAACCGGCCCACGAATCGAAGAGCTGGGCAGCGCTCGCGCCGGCCTCGAGCTGGGCCCGCAGAAACCGCCCGGAGGCATCCGCCGCCCACTCGGCCAGCGCCTGCCAGGTCTCGGGGTCGGAATGCATCATCGTGCGCGGGCCCAGATGGTCGCGGGAGGGCTTGCCCTCGACCATGTAGGCGGCCAGGGTGAAGGGCGCCCCGGCGAAACCGATCAGGGGGGTGCTGCCCAGTTCGGCGACCGTCAGGGCGACAGCGGCGCGGATCGGATCGAGGGCCTCGTCGGTGAGGACGGGAAGGGCAGCGACGTCGGCGGCCGTGCGGACCGGGGAGCCAAGGACCGGGCCCACCCCCGGGACGATGTCGACATCGACCCCGGCGAGCTTGAGCGGGATCACGATGTCGGAGAAGAAGATCGCGGCGTCCACGTCGTGGCGGCGGACCGGCTGGAGGGTGATCTCGGCGGCCATCCCGGGGTCGAGGCAGGCGTCGAGCATCGCGGTTCCCTCACGCAGCGCCCGGTACTCCGGCAGGGACCTTCCCGCCTGGCGCATGAACCAGACGGGACGGCGGGACGGTTTCCGCCCGCGGTAGGCCGCAATCAGCGGGGAATCTACGGTGCGGCCGTCCACCAGCGGGTGGGATGCTCCAAGGGTCATACCCTGATTCTGCCCAAGATCCCGGGCGATGGTTAACCGGCGGGCGCTCCGGCGGGCACCCGGGTGGTGAAAATCACGTGCACCCCGGCACGTGGAATTCCGCGGAAGTCCCATGAAACGATGCCCGCACTTAGGGTTTCCTATTACCATCCGCAACCATCGGCTCGCTATGCTTGGAGAGCTGTGGTTCTACTTTCTCTCGTTGCGACTCACTCGAATGTGGACCTGGAAACCGTTGCCCGCCTGAGCGTGGGGGCGCCCCAGGTCCCTTCAGCCGTGCTCGCGGACGACCGCCCCGTGTCCGGCGCGGTGGTGCTCTCCACCTGCAACCGCTTCGAAATCTACTTCGAGGCCCCGTCCGAAGAGGACGTCGAGGCCGCCCGCTCCGCGATCATATCCACCATCAGCAGCTACTCCGGCATCCCCGAGCCCTCGGTGTCCTCCGCCTTCGTCACCAAGAAGGGCGGCTCGGTCGCCAAGCATCTCTTCGCGGTGGGGGCCGGCCTCGATTCCGCCGTCGTCGGTGAGCGCGAAATCGCCGGCCAGGTCCGCCGCGCGCTGATCGAGGCGCAGGCCTCGGGTGCGGCAAGCAAGGGCCTCGTGCGCCTCTTCCAGGCCGCCTCCCGCACAGCCAAGGACGTTGGGGCCCGTACCGTGCTCGGCAGCGACGGACGCTCCATTGTTTCCGTGGCGCTCGAACTGGCCGGGGACATCTCCGGCAGCGCCGACTGGTCGCAGAAATCGGTCGTCCTCTTCGGGACCGGCGCCTACGCCGGCGCGACCATGGCCCTGCTCAATGAGAAGGAGGCCGGCGGGGTCGCCGTGTTCTCCTCCTCCGGACGCGCCGAGGCATTCGTCGCCTCCCGCGGCGGCCGCGCCCTCGACGCGGACAGCCTCGCCGGGGCGATCCGGGAGGCCGATGTGATCATCGGCTGCAGCGGCAGCGACGCCCGCATCGAGGCCTCGGACCTCGCATCGATCCGGGAGGGCTCGTCCAGCCCCCTGGTGATCATCGACCTGGCGCTGAGCCATGATTTCGATCCGGCCGTCGCCAATCTGGACAATGTCGAGCTGATCACCCTGGAGTCCGTCCGGCTCGCCGCCCCCGAGGAGCAGGCAGAGACCCTGCGCCAGGCCGGTGAGCTGGTACAGGAGGCGGCCGATGCCTTCGAGGAGCAGCAGAACACGAGGGCCATGGACGCGGCGATTGTCGCCCTGCGCAAGCACACCCAGCAGGTGCTCGACGCGGAGATGAAGCGGGTGCGCTCACAGCACGGGTGCACCGCGGCGGCCGAGGAGGTCGAACTTGCGCTGCGCCGGATGGTGCGCCAGCTGCTTCACACTCCGACCGTGCGCGCCCGCGAACTCGCCGCGGAGGGACGCCAGGACGACTACACCGCGGCGCTCGAGGCCCTCTACGGCATCGATCTGCGCCCCACGGACGCCACTGAGGTCCCTGAGGCCCCCGCAGCGCCGTCCCGCCCCGCGCTGCACCCGGCCGGCGTTCCGCACCCGGCCGGCAGCGGGGACCCCGCCCAGTGCCCGGTCAGCCACGAACCGCCCGCTGCCGCCTCCGCCTGACCACGCGGGGCGATCCTCCGGGGCGCGCCACGCGGCCCGCATCCCTGTGTGAGCCGCCTAGGCCGACCCGTGAAGCGGAAACCCTGGCGCGTGGACTCTGGCTTGTGAACCTTGGCGCGTGAACCGCGGAGGAGACCGCCCGGCCGGCACCGCGTACAGGCCGGCCACCCCGCTCAGTAGACCGGCTGGCCCGGTTCGATCGCAGAGACCCAGGCCAGGATGCCGCCGTCGACGTTGAAGACCTGCCGGTGCCCCTGGCTGCGCAGGTGGCGCACCACCTCGGCCGAGCGCTTGCCGGACTTGCAGTGCACGTAGACCGGCCGGGACGGTTCCGGGGTATAGCCGCCGGCCAGCACCCGGTCCTTCGGAATCAGCTGCGCACCCTCGATCCGGACGATGCCGTACTCCCCGGGCTCCCGGACATCGATCAGGTCGAACGCCGCCTCGCCGCGCTCCCTGCCGCTCAGCAGCTCGGCGAGTTCCCGCACCCCGATCGACGGCACCTCCTCCTCCGCCGTCGGCGCCAGTCCGCAGAACGCCTCGTAATCCATCAGGGCCGTCACCGGCACGGCCGTGGGGTCCCTGCGCACCGTGATTTCCTGCCAGGACATCTCGAGCGCGTTGAAGATCAGCACCCGGCCCAGCAGGGTCCTGCCCACACCGGTGATGAGCTTGACGGCCTCGGTGCCCATGAGAGAGCCGATCGACGCGCACAGGACGCCGAGGACCCCGCCCTCGGCGCAGGAGGGAACGGACCCGGGCGGCGGGGCCTCCGGGTAGAGGTCCCGGTAGCCGGGGCCGTGCTTCTCCCAGAACACGCTCACCTGCCCGTCGAAGCGCAGGATGGAGCCCCACACATAGGGTTTGCCGAGCAGCGCGGCGGCGTCGTTGACGAGGTAGCGGGTGGCGAAATTGTCGGTGCCGTCCACCGCGAGGTCGTACCCGCCCAGCAGCTCCAGGGCGTTGTCGGAGGTCAGGCGTTCGGGGTGCAGGACCACCTCGACGAGCGGGTTGATCTCGGCCAGGCTGCGCTGCGCGGAGGCCGCCTTCAGGTCGCCCAGGTCGCCCACCCCGTGGATCACCTGGCGCTGCAGGTTTGAGATTTCGACGGTGTCGTCGTCGACGATGCCCAGGGTGCCCACGCCGGCGGCGGCCAGGTACTGCAGGACGGGCGAGCCGAGCCCCCCGGCCCCGATCACCAGCACCCGGGCGTTCTTGAGCCGCCGTTGCGCCTCCAGGCCGAACTCGGGGATCAGCAGGTGGCGCGAGTAGCGGACCATCTCCTCGGCGGTGAGTTCGGGGTGCGGATCGACCAGCGGCGGCAGCGGAGGACGCTCGGGCATGCCGGCGGCCCGGTGGTGTGCGCTCATGCATTCAATGTATGCCCGCACCGCCCGCGCTGCCAGCCGAATCGGTCCCTTGAAGCACCGTGGGTAAACTGAACCGAACGGAACTCCAGAACAGAGGTTGCAGGTTGTGAGCGCAGAGGCTTCACCGAATGGAAAAGCGCTGCGGCTGCCGCGCGACGAGCGCCGCCGCCAGCTCCTGAATGCCGCGCACGAGGTCTTCGTGGCCCACGGTTTCCACGGCGCGGCGATGGACGACATCGCCGAGGCCGCGAAGGTCAGCAAGCCGGTGCTGTACCAGCACTTTCCCGGCAAGCGGGAGCTCTACCTGGCGCTGCTGGAGAACCACCTCGCCGAACTCACCAGCCTGCTCATGGAGGCGCTCCGCTCCACCGGGGACAACAAGGTCCGGGTGCAGGCCACGATGCGCGCCTATTTCTCCTTCATCGCCCGTGACAGCAAGGCCCACCGGCTGGTGTTCGAGTCCGATGTCAGCAACGACCCCGAGGTCAGCGCCCGCCTTGAGGCGTTCAACGCCCACTTCGCCAACGCCATCGCCGAGGTCATTGCCGAGGACACCCAGCTGTCGCTGGTGGAGGCCACCCTGCTCGGGCGCGGCCTGGCCGGCATGGCGCAGATCAGCGCTCGGTTCTGGCTTGAAACCGACGGGACCCTCGATATCGAAACGGCCAGTGAGCTGATCTACCGTTTAGCTTGGCGCGGAATTAGTCGGTTCCCCAAGGAGATCTAGAGTAGGTTTCCAAGGGCTAAAGGTTCACTACACAGGAGGCACCCGCCGTGGAAATTAAGATCGGTATTCAGAACGTCAACAGGGAGATTGTTCTGGAGTCCTCCGAAACCGCCGATGCGATTGCGGAGGTCGTCGCCTCGGCGATGAACGGCGGCTCCGAACTCCGGCTCACCGATTCCAAGGGCCGCACGGTGATCGTCCCGTCGACGGTCCTGGGGTACGTCGAGATCGGCGCCGAGGAGCAGCGCCGCGTCGGCTTCGGGGCTCTCTAGAGTCCACCTCCCGGCCCGCCTCCGGCGGGCCGGGCCCTCAGGCCGTCAGGCCCAGGGCGCTCATCCTGCGCGAATGGTTGCGCGTGAGCTCGGCGAACAGCGCTGTTGTATCGGCGGCAGGGTCGGTCGTGTCGGCGAACAGCAGCCCGCCGAGGAATTCGCGCTCAATGCCGATCCGCTGGGCCTGGGTCAGGGCCTCCCCCACCAGCCGGCGCCCCCACAGGGCCAGCCGCGAGGCGAGCCGGGGATCGTCGGCGAGCGCCTCCTTGAGGCGCCGCCCGAGCAGCGCGGTGTCGGCGTCGGCGTCGATCCGGCCGATCAGCCCCCGGGTCTCGGTATCCAGCCGGCCAGCCAGGGCCCGGTAGAAATCCCCCGACATCGCATCGATCACGTACGCCTTCATCAGGGACTCGAACCAGTCGGCGGGCCGGGTCCGCTCGTGGAAGGCATCAACGGAGGCCACGAACGGCGCCATCGCCTGCTCCACGTCGATCCCCCGGGCTGCCAGATGGCTGCTGACCAGCTCGAAGTGCGAGAACTCCTGCACCGCCAGGCGTCCGATGCCGGCCCGGTCTGCGAGGGTCGGGGAGAATCTCGCATCCGAGGAAAGCCGTTCGAATCCGGAAAGCTCCCCATAGGCGATGACCCCCAGCAGATCCGCGATGAAGCGGGCGTAGCGGGGGTTCTGGACCCGGTCCGGGTCGGCTGCGGCGAAGGAGGTTTCAGCTCCGTCGGGGCCGGGCTGAACGCCTTCGTTCGTGCGGTTGTTCATTCACCTAACACTACAGAAGGCTAGGCCGTGCCGGGCCTTCCTCCCCGCGCCGCCCGACGAAGCGGCACCGCGCCCTCCGGGCCGTCCCCTCCCGGCGGCGCGGTGCGTGTATTACGGTGAGCGTGTGCCGTATTTGCATCCGGGTCTCGGGGACAGCGCCTCACAGCAGCACCTCGCCGTTGCCCTGAAGGCGCTGCGTGACGAACTTGAGCTGCGGACCGTCTTCCCTCCGGAGGTCCTTGCGGAGGCGGAGGCCGCGGTGGCGGCCTACGAGTTCCCGGCCGAGGACCTCACCGGACTGGACTTCATCACCATCGATCCCCCCGGCTCGGTTGACCTCGACCAGGCCGTGCACCTGCAGCGCCGGGGTGCCGGCTACCGCGTCTGGTACGCGATCGCCGACGTCCCGGGCTTCGTCCGGCCGGACGGGGCCGTCGATACGGAGGCCCGGTTGCGCGGCCAGACCGTATACGCCCCCGACGGGCGGATCTCCCTCCACCCCGAGGTGATCGCCGAGGACGCGGCCAGCCTCCTGCCCGGGGTGGTCCGCGGCGCCTACGTCTGGGAGTTCGACCTCGATTCCTCCGCCGCGGTGGCCACAGCGTCAGTGCGCCGCGCCTCCGTCCGCAGCCGGACCCAGCTGACCTACGCCGAGGTTGAGGAACACCTGCGCTCGGGCGGAGCGCCGGAGAACCTGGTGCTGCTGCGCGAGATCGGCCTCAAGCGCATCGAACTCGAGCTCCGGCGCGGCGGAGCCAGCCTGAACCTTCCCGCCCAGGAGATCGGCTTCGAGCGGGGCCGCTACTTCCTGATGACCGCCCCCGCACTGCCCTCGGAGGACTGGAACGCCCAGATTTCCCTGATGACCGGGATGGAGGCCGCCCGGATCATGATCGAGGGAGGCATCGGCATCCTGCGCACCATGCCGGCACCGGACGAGGCGGCGCTGGCGAAGTTCCGCCGTCAGGCGGAGGCCTGCGGCAGGGCGTGGCCTGAGGGGATGGCCTACGGCGGCTTCCTGCGGAGCCTTGACACCGACCGGCCCGAGCAGCTCGCCCTGATGCACGCCGCCGCGTCGCTGTTCCGCGGCGCCGGGTACACCGCCTTCGACGGCGAGGTGCCCGACGCAGTGGTGCAGGCCGCGATCGCCGCGCCCTACGCGCACACCACCGCACCGCTGCGCCGCCTGGTCGACCGGTTCGTGCTGGTGATCTGCGAGGCCCTGTGCGCGGGGCGGCCGGTGCCACAGTGGGCCCGGGATGCCCTGCCCGACCTGAATTCCCTGATGGCCGCGGCGAACCAGGCCTCGGCCCGGATGGAATCCGGGGCCATGGACGCCCTGGCGGCGGCGCTGCTGAGCGACGACGTGGGCAAGGACTTCACCGCCGTGGTGCTGGCCGGTTCGAAGCCCAGCAACGGGGACGCGGGGCCCCGCAGCCGCCCCTCGGGGACGGTGCAGTTGATCGATCCGGCGATCGAGGCCAAGTGCTACGGAGAGCTGACCGCGGGTTCCCTGGTCACGGTGCGGCTCGTCGAGGCCGATACCGCCCGCCGCGTCGTGCGTTTCGAACTGGCTGCACCGGCCGCCACGGGCGGCCTGCCCGTATCCGCTGCGCCCTCGGGGTAGACTGACGTCGTAGTAATGGATGCCCGGTCGTTATCGACATACCCCGATGACCCGCAGTACCTACTCGGTCCCGAGTTTTTCCCAGCCGGCGCTGGCGCTCAAACCGCCAGCCGGCACGCAGTTGCAAGCCCGCGATCGGCTTCCACTGGACGCCCTGCGCCTCCGATACGCTCCGAGCTGGATGCCAATCCCAGCTACCCGTCGAGCCTCGGTGGCCGCTTGGCCTTAATGAACGGTACGTAATTGAACACTCAGAACAGCCCGGTTGCGGATTCGCACCACCTCCTTGCCGATAACAGCGACGACGCCATCGACGTCGAGGACACGCTCGTCACCACCGAGGAACCCCATAAGGAGGTCCCCGAGACCTTCGCCGACTTCAACGTCCGCCCCGACATCGTGGAGTCGCTGGCCGACGCCGGCATCCTCCACCCCTTCCCCATCCAGGCGATGACCCTGTCGATCGCCCTGGGCGGCCACGACATCATCGGCCAGGCCAAGACCGGAACCGGCAAGACCCTCGGTTTCGGCATTCCCGCCCTGCAGCGCGTCGTCGGCCCCGACGACGCCGGCTATGACAAGCTGCCGGTCCCGGGCGCACCCCAGGCCCTCGTCGTCGTGCCGACCCGCGAACTCGCCGTGCAGGTCGCCGGCGACCTCACCACCGCGGCGAAGAAGCGCAATGCGCGCATCGTCACCATCTACGGCGGCCGGGCCTACGAGCCGCAGATCGAGGCGCTGCAGCGCGGCGTCGAGGTCGTCGTCGGCACCCCGGGCCGGCTGATCGACCTGCACCGCCAGAAGCTCCTGGTGCTCAAGAACGTCAAGATTGTGGTGCTCGACGAGGCCGACGAGATGCTCGACCTCGGCTTCCTGCCCGACGTCGAGACGCTGATCGCCGCCACGCCCCCGGTGCGCCAGACGCTGCTGTTCTCCGCCACCATGCCCGGCCCCGTCGTCGCCATGGCCCGCCGGTACATGACCCAGCCCACGCACATCCGCGCCGCGGACCCCGAGGACGAGGGCATCACCAAGAAGGATATCCGCCAGGTCATCTACCGTGCCCACAACCTCGACAAGGCCGAGGTCGTCGCACGGATCCTGCAGGCGCGCGGCCGCGGCCGCACCATCATCTTCACCAAGACCAAGCGCACCGCCGCGAAGCTCTCCGAGGAACTCATCGACCGCGGCTTCGCCGCCGGCGCGATCCACGGCGACCTCGGCCAGGGCGCGCGCGAGCAGGCGCTACGCGCCTTCCGCGGTGACAAGATCGACGTGCTGGTCGCCACCGAGGTCGCGGCCCGCGGGATCGACGTCGAAGACATCACGCACGTGATCAACTACCAGTGCCCCGAGGACGAAAAGGCGTACCTGCACCGCGTGGGCCGCACCGGCCGCGCCGGAAAGAAGGGCACGGCCGTCACGTTCGTCGACTGGGACGACGTGCCCCGCTGGGGCCTGATCAACAAGGCGCTCGGGCTGGACTCGCCCGAGCCGATCGAAACGTACTCCTCCTCGCCCCACCTTTTCACCGACCTCGACATTCCGGAGGGGACGAAGGGGCGGCTGCCGCGCGGCGCCCGCAAGCTGGCCGGTATCGACGCCGAGGTGCTTGAGGACCTCGGCGAGACCGGCAAGAAGGGCCGCACCGGAACGCCGACCGGCCGCGGAGACGGTCAGCGCCGGGACAGCGCCCGCAGCGACGGCCAGCGCAGCGAGGGCGGGCGCGGCGAGGGCGGGCGGAGCCGTTCGCGCTCCCGCTCCGGCGGCCGGGGTTCCGGTTCCGCCGACGAGGGCAGCGACGCGCAGGGCTCCCGCCGGCGCCGTTCACCGGCCGCGGAGGGCGCCGCCGACACGGCCGCCCCGTCGGCCGCCTCCCCCGAGCGTCCCCGCCGCACCCGCACCCGCAGGCGCAACGGCGAGGTCGTCGCCCAGCCCACCAGCGGCTCGGAGGAGTAGCTCCCGATGACAGAACCTGCCTGGACCCCGGGCGGCAGCAACCTCGTGGTCCACGCAGACAACGCCGCCTATCTCCCGACCCTGCCCGACGGCGCCTTCACCATGATCTACGTCGACCCGCCCTTCAACACGGGGCGGGCCCAGCGGCGTCAGCAGCTGAGCATGGTCCGCAATGCCGACGGTACCGGGGACCGGGTCGGGTTCAAGGGGATGAGCTACTCCACGGTGAAGGGCATGCTCGCCAGCTACGACGACGCGTTCGAGGACTACTGGAACTTCCTCGCGCCGCGGCTGGCCGAGGCATGGCGCCTCCTCGCCGAGGACGGCACGCTGTACCTTCACCTTGACTACCGCGAGGTGCACTACGCCAAGGTGATGCTCGATTCGCTGTTCGGCCGCGAGTGCTTCCTCAACGAAATCATCTGGGCCTACGACTACGGGGCCCGCGCCAAGCGGAAGTGGCCGGCGAAGCACGACAACATCCTCGTCTACGTCAAGGACCCGGCCCGGTACCACTTCGACAGCGCCGAGGTGGACCGCGAACCCTACATGGCGCCGGGGCTGGTGACCGCGGAGAAGGCCGCACTCGGCAAGCTGCCCACCGATGTCTGGTGGCACACCATCGTCTCGCCCACCGGGCGCGAGAAGACCGGTTATCCGACGCAGAAGCCGGAGGGCCTGCTGCGCCGGGCGGTCGCCGCGAGCAGCCGCGAGGGCGACTGGGTCCTCGATTTCTTCGCCGGGTCCGGAACCCTGGGCGCCGTCGCCGGGAAGCTGGGTCGCCGGTTCGTGTGCGTCGACCAGAACCCGCAGGCCGTCGAGATCATGCGCAGGCGCCTGGCCCCCTACTGCGAACCGGCCGGACGTAGCAGCGCGTAGCAGTCGGCGCCTGCCCTAGCGGACGCGGTGGCCGCCGGCGTGCTCAATAATGCGGTCGAGGGTTTCGGGCGCCGTCACGTTCTCCCCGAGCAGGTTCGGCTTGCCCGCGCCGTGGTAATCGCTCGAGCCGGTGATCAGCAGGTCGTACTGGGCCGCTGTGCGCCGGAGCGCGTCCCGCGCATCTTCGGGGTTGTCGCGGTGGTCGACCTCCAGGCCGAGCAGCCCCGCATCGATCATCTCGTTCAGCACCGCGCTGCCGATCACCCGCCCCCGGGCGAAGGCCGACGGGTGGGCGAACACCGGCACACCCCCGGCGCTGCGGATCAGTTCGACCGCCAGCGCCGGATGCGGAGCGTAGTGCCCCACCCAGTACTTGGAGCGCACGGTGAGGATCCGCTCGAATGCCTCGGAGCGGTCGGCGACGATCTTCAGGGCGACGAGCGCGTCGGCGATGTGGGGGCGTCCCACGGTGGCCCCGTCGGCCACATGGTCCTCGACCACGTCCCAGCTGATCGGGAAATCCTCGGAGAGCCGCTCGACCATACGCCGCGCGCGGCTCAGGCGCGCCGCGCGCGATTTCTCGATCTCCGCGAGCAGGCCGGCGTGGGCGGGGTCGTGCAGGTAGGACAGGACGTGCACGCTGATGCCGGTGTCGCTCTGGCACGACACCTCCATCCCCGGGATGAAGCGGATGCCTTCCGCTGAAGCCGCCTCCGCCGCCTCCGCCCAGCCCGCCGTGGAATCGTGGTCGGTCAGCGCGACGGCATCGAGCCCGGCCCGCCGCGCCGAACGAATCAGCGCCCCGGGGCTTTCCGTGCCGTCGGAGATGTTGGAGTGCGTGTGCAGGTCGATTCTCACCAACCCAATCTACGCCAGCGGACGCGGATTCCTCGTTCCTTGAAGGGGCGGCCCGCGCTTCAACACGCGCACGCCGCGGCGGTATGTTTGGCCGCCCGCGGGACCGGTGGGACCATGGACCAGTGAGTACAGCAGAGAATCCTCAAGCGTTCCAGCCCGAGCCCGGGGCCACCCCGGTCACCCCCGAAGACCAGCCGCTGTCGAGCCGCAACGAAAACCGGTCCCAGCGTCCGGACTCCGAGGCGTTCAAGGCCTTCATGGCCGGCAGCTGGGCACCCACCGATACCGCCCTGCCGGAGAAGGCGCCCGTGGCGGACTTCGCCGCGCAGCGCCGGCGCGCAGTTTCGGAGCAGTTCCCCGGCGAGCGGCTCGTCATTCCGGCCGGCCCGCTGAAGGTCCGCTCCAATGACACGGACTACCGCTTCCGCCCGCACTCCGGCTTCGCCCATCTGACCGGCCTCGGCCTGGACCACGAGCCCGACGCTGTGCTCGTGATGGAACCGGTCGGCGAAGGAACCGGCGACGACGGCGGCCACCACACCGCCACCCTGTACTTCCGCGAGCTGGCCGGCAGGGACAGCT
Organism: Arthrobacter zhaoguopingii; assembly: GCF_009828595.1. GTDB lineage: Bacteria > Actinomycetota > Actinomycetes > Actinomycetales > Micrococcaceae > Arthrobacter_D > Arthrobacter_D zhaoguopingii. Next base: position 84,712 of record NZ_WPNY01000005.1, on the reverse strand, counting down.
CGGAGTTCTATGCCAACGCGCGCTACGGCGAGTTCTGGATCGGCCCGCGCCTGTCCCGCGCCCAGGTGTCATCCCTGCTGGCACTTGAGACGGCCGACCTCGACGGCCTCGAGACGGCGGTGACCAAGGGCGCCGGCGTGCCGCAGATCGGCGGCATCAGCATCCGGCTCCTCCGCGAGGTCGACCTCAACGCCGACGCGCTCGTCGATACCTCCCGCATCAACACCGGAGTGGACCTGGAGAAGGCCGACGCCCTCGACGCGAAGCTCGCCGAGGCCCTCTCGGAGCTGCGCCTGATCAAGGACTCCTGGGAGATCGAGCAGCTGCAGTCCGCCGTGGATGCCACCGTCAACGGCTTCCATGAAGTGGTCCGGCAGCTCCCCCGGGCCATCTCCCACCCCCGCGGCGAGCGCGTGGTGGAAGGGGCGTTCTTCACCCGGGCCCGGGAAGAAGGCAACGACCTCGGATACGACACCATCGCCGCCTCGGGGAACAATGCGACGGTGCTTCACTGGATCAGGAACAACGGCCGCGTCTCCGCCGGGGACCTGCTCCTGCTCGACGCCGGCGTTGAGGCCGAAAGTCTTTACACCGCCGACGTCACCCGTACCCTGCCGGTGAACGGCACCTACTCCGAGGTGCAGCGCCGGATCTACTCGGCGGTCCTCGAGGCCGCCGACGCCGCCTTCGCCGCCGCCCGGCCCGGTCGGAAGTTCCGTGATATCCACACCGCGGCCGTCACCGTCCTCGCCGAGCGCCTCAACGACTGGGGCCTGCTCCCGGTGCCGCTCGAGGAGGTTCTCGCCCCCGAGGGCCAGCAGCACCGCCGGTGGATGCCCCACGGCACCAGCCACCACCTCGGGATGGACGTTCACGACTGCGCCCAGGCGCGCCGGGAACTCTACCTCGACGGTGTGCTCACCGAGGGAATGGTGTTCACCATCGAGCCCGGGCTGTACTTCAAGAACGAGGACCTGTCGGTGCCCGAGGAATACCGCGGCATCGGCGTCCGGATCGAGGACGACATCCTCATGACCCAGGACGGTCCGGTGAACCTCAGCTCCGCCCTGCCCCGCGATCCCGACGACGTGGAGGCCTGGATGGCCGGCATCTACAGCCCGACCGGCGAGTAGGCGCGCCGGCGGCGAACCGCCCGGGCACGCGAAAGAGCCCGGCACCCCTGGGGTGCCGGGCTCTTCGCGTGCCGGAGCTGCTCGTGCCTGGTGTCTACCGGCCGTCGCGGGGAGGCTCGACCCTCGTCGAGCCATGCTGGCCCGCGTTCCCCTCCGGCCCGTCCGCAGCCGCTCCCTCCGGCTCCGCGGCCGGAGGCTGCCCGCCTCCCGGACCCTCGGCGCGGGGGACGTCCTCCTGGACGGGGGCGTCGACCCGGATTCCGTACTGGGGCCTGCCATCGGGAAGATCGGGATACTTGCCGCGCCGGGGTCCCGCCGGATCTCCAGGCGCACTGCCAGGACCGTCCGCAGCCGGTGTGCCCGCGTCGGGCCGGGCCGGGCCGGGGGTCTCCTCGGGACCGCCCGAGGGGATGCCGCCCTGCGGGGCGGGAGGCTGATAGCCTCCCGCGGGCTGGTCCCAGCCGCCCGCCGGACCTCCGGGATGCAGCGCCTGGCCGTTCATGGGAAGCTGCTGGAGCCGGCGGCGCGCCTCCCCCGCGACCGAGGGGTCGACAATCACGTCGTAACTAGTGGCGATGACCTGGTTCGTGGAGGTGAAGTCCCGCTTCCCCCGCTGGAACGCGTAGGTGATGACTCCGAAGAGAAGCCAGAACATCGCACCGAGCGCCATGGAGGACAGGACACTGGTGAAGGGTTCGCTGCCGCCGAAGAGGGTGAGGATGAGCCCGACGAAGAAGCCGAACCAGGCGCCGGTGGCCGCACTGGCCAGGGCCACCCGCGGGTAGCTGAGGCGTCCGGTGACCCGCTCCACCGTCTTCAGGTCGTTGCCGATGATGGAGACGCGTTCCACCGGGAACTTGTTGTCGGCGAGGTAGTCCACCGCTTTCTGCGCCTCGAGGTAGGCCGTGTAGCGGCCCACCGTTTCACCGCGCGGCAGAGCGCGGCCTTCGTCACGGGAAGGGGTGCGTCCAAGTACATTCGCCATGGGCCCATTGTTCACCACATCCGGACGCCCGGGATGGAGTATCGCTTGCAGTGAACTCGCGCCGCGGCCGCCGAAGGGCCGCAGGCGATGGTGGGAGGTTCCGGCGGGCCGGGACGGCGGTTCAGCCTAGGCGGCGTGCGCGAACGCCCGGTCGGAGGGGACGGCGTTTTCGCCGGCAGCGAGCGGAGTCAGCAGGAGTGAGGCCTGCTCCTCGGTGAGCAGCTCAGGACAGCTGAGCGCGAGGTGGGCCACCGCGAGGGCGGCAACCATCCAGTAGGTCCCCTCGACCCGTCCCATGGTGCGGGTGACCAGTGCCCGCAACGACGGCATGTCGACACGGTCCGTCCGGGAGGCAAGCCGCACCACCGTGCTGTGGAACGAGGTGTGGGACTGGACCACCTCATAGCTTGCGGCCGCGGCCTGAAGACGCTCCGGCGTCCACTCGATTCCGAAGATCCGGTCCAGCGGTGCAGCTGACTTCTCCATAATTCGCCTTCCGTGCAACGTTGATCCTGTTGCAGGATCACAGAATTTCATTTCCATACCAACCCGTGCAGCTGCGATATAATTCCTTCATGGCACAGCGAACTTATGACGACTCGTGCGGAGCGGCCCTCGCGATGGATGCGGTCGGCGAGCGTTGGTCGATGCTGGTGGTCCGTGAGCTCCTGCTCGGACCCAAGCGCTTCAGCGACCTGCGCGCCGGCCTGCCGAACGCCAGCCCGAATGTCCTGAGCCAGCGGCTCAAGGAACTTGAGGCCTCGGGCCTGCTTCGGCGTGTGAAGCTCGGGCCCCCGGCAAGCGTCTCGGCCTATGAACTCACCGACAGCGGGCACCAACTCGAACCGATCCTCCTTGAGCTCTCGCGATGGGGATCGAGGATCTCGCACCGGCCGGAGAAGGGCATGAGCACCGACGCTTTCATGCTGATGCTCAAGGCCCTCTACTTTCCGCCCGAAGGAGCCCGCTTCGACGCGAGGATCCGGATCCGGGTCAACGGGGACCAGTTCACCGTGGTGGTGACCCCCCAGGCCATCGACGTCAGCCGGTCCGGCGCGGGAACCGTCGACGTGGAGGTGACCGGGGATGTCCTGGCCCTCTGGGACCTGATTTTCAGCGGCGAGACCGTGCCCGACGCGCTCGAGTCCGAACGGATCGCCGTGGCGGGCGACGCCGGGCTGGCTGCCGAGTTCTTCACCCTGTTTTCCGTCGCCCCGCCGGCGGTGCTCTCACCCGTGCCGGTGGGCTGACGCAGGGCCCTCCCCGTCGACGGGACCGCACCGCACGTTGGGCCGTCAGTAGTTAATACGTCCGTGGCGGTTGTGAAATTCCCCGGTGGGTCCTTCGGGGCCGATGAGGGCGAGTGCGACGGTCGCATCGGTGCCCTCGGTCACCGTCTGGCGGCCGCCGTGTCCGTTGAAGTCGGTTGCGGTGTATCCGGGGTCGCTGGCGTTGATGCGGAACCCGGGCAGGTTTTTGGCGTACTGCACGGTCAGCGTGATGACCGCGGCTTTCGATGCCGCGTAGGGGATCGCCGGTACGGCGTGCTCATCGGTTCCCCCGGTGGTCAGGTATTTGGGCCAGCCCACTCCCGAGGCAACGTTCACGATGACCGGGTGTCCCGAGCGGCGCAGCAGCGGCAGCACGGCCTGAGTGGTGCGGACAATGCCCAGCACGTTGGTATTGAGGACATCGAACATGGTGTCCGTGGTGAGGTCATCGACGCCAAAAGAAGCCCCGAGGATCCCGGCATTATTGACGAGCACGTCCAGCGCCGGCAGTGAGTCCATGGCGGTGTCGATGCTGGCCTGGTCGGTGACGTCAAGCTGCACGAGGTGGGCGCCGAGGGCCCGCGCGGCGCCGCCGTTGGCGGTGTCGCGCATGCCGGCATACACGGTGTGGCCGGCCTCGATGAGGCGGCGGGCGGTTTCAAGTCCGAGGCTCTTATTGGCCCCTGTGATCAGTGTGGTTGTCATGCATCCATCGTGGGCCCCGCCGGGCCGGGCCCCAAGGTACCGCTCGACGGTAGGACCGGCAGTACCACCCACAATCTCCACGGTAGGAGCAGGATAGGTAACGTGAGCGAATTTGCGACTGTCCTGAGGTCCTGGCGGGACCGAACCACTCCCGCAGAGGTCGGGCTGCCCCCGGGATTGGGCCGCCGAAGCACGGGGTTGCGCCGGGAGGAACTGGCCATCCTGGCGAACGTGAGCGTGGACTACCTGGTGCGGCTTGAGCAGGGCAGAGCGAAGAACCCGTCCCCGCACGTCCTGGCGGCGCTGGCGGTCGCACTCCGGCTGACAGTGAGCGAACGGGACCACCTTTACCGGGCAGCCGGCGCCGCAGCCCCTTCTGCCCAGGTGGTGCCGCGCCATATAACCCCCGGCGTGCAGCGCATCGTCGACCGCCTCAATGATGTGCCGGTCGCTGTCTTTACTGCTGCTCACGACATCCTCCTGTGGAATCCCCTCTGGGCGGCGCTGATCGGAGATCCGTCCACACTCTCGAAAGCCGATCGCAATCTGGTCTGGCGGCACTTCACCTCGGGCCACCCTGGAGTAACCTTCGACACCCAGCACGAAGCGGATTTTGCAGGCGATCTCACGTCCGACCTGCGCGCAGCGGTAGGCCGGTACCCCCAGGACGCCGCACTCACCCAACTCGTGTCACGGCTGTCCGCCACGTCACCGGAGTTTCGACGCCGCTGGGCCGAAGCCCGCGTCGCGGAGCACCGGTCCAGCCGCAAGACGATCGCGAATACTCCCGTGGGCCCGATCACCGTCGACTGCGACGTCCTGAGCGCACCAGGCAGTGACCTAAGGATCGTCGTCTACACAACGACGCCCGGCAGCACCGATGACGACAAACTCAGACTCCTGCGCGTCACCGGCCTCCAGCGCTTCTCGACAGTGGGAACTGACCCCGGCTGAACAGCCCCGGCACCGGTGAAACCGTCACCGAATACACCGGATCCCGCTCCGCGAAGTAGCCTTGCCTTGTGAGTACCAATCCAACCCGCGTCTTTGTGGCCCGCCTCCTTGGCCTCGACGTTTTCGACCCCCTGGGCGATCGTCTGGGCCGGCTGCGTGATGTCGTGGTGCTCGACCGCGGCGCCCTGAAGGAGCCGCAGGTCGTGGGCATCGTCATCGAGGTTCTGGGCAAGAAACGCATCTTCGTGCCCATGACCCGGGTCACCTCGATGGATACCTCGCAGATCATCTGCACGGGCCTGGTCAACCTGCGCCGCTTCGAGCAGCGGGGGGCGGAACTGCTGGTGGTCGGCGAGCTGTTCGACCGGAGGGTCACCCTGCAGGACGGCTCCGGGGACGCCGTCATCGAAGACATCGCCATGGAGAAGAACAGGGCCGGGGACTGGCACGTCTCCCAGCTGTTCATCCGGCGCGGCGGGCCGACCTCGGCCCTGCGGAGCCTGCGCAGGAGCGGCGAGCGCCTGATCATCAACTGGCTCGACGCCTACCACGGGGCCACGAACGAACCGCAGGGGGCCTCGCAGTTCGTCGCCCAGCACGAGGACCTCAAGGCCGCCGACTTCGCCGAGGCCCTCCACGAGATGAGCAACAAGCGCCGCCTCGAGGTGGCCGGCGAGCTTCAGGATGACCGGCTTGCCGACATCCTCCAGGAGCTGCCCGACGACGACCAGGTCCAGATCCTCTCATCGCTCAATCGCGAACGGGCCGCCGACATCCTCGAGGAGATGGACCCCGACGACGCCGCGGACCTGCTCAATGAGCTCCCGGAGGCCCAGAAGGAGGAACTGCTCCAGCTGATGGAGCCGGAGGACGCCGACGACGTGCGCCGCCTGCTCGAGTACGAGGAGGACACCGCCGGCTCGCTCATGACCACGGTGCCGGTCATCCTCCCGCCCGAAGCCACGGTGGCCGAGGCGCTGGCGCACGTCCGGCGCGAGGAACTCACCCCGGCGCTCGCCTCGTCGATCTTCGTGTGCCGCCCGCCGCTGGAGACCCCGACCGGGCGTTACCTCGGCGTGGTGCACATCCAGCAGCTGCTGCGTTTCCCTCCGCCCGAGCAGTTGGGCAACATCCTCGATGCGGACCTCGAGCCGGTCAGCGACCAGGCCAATGTCAGCGAGGTCTCCCGCATCCTCGCGACCTACAACCTCAACTCGCTGCCGATTATCAACAAGGAGGGCCGCCTGGTAGGTGCGGTGACGGTGGACGACGTGCTCGATCACCTGCTGCCGGACGACTGGCGGGCCCAGGACGACGCACGCGCGCTACGTCGGGGAGGAACAAATGGCTGAGAGAATCCGCTCGACCTCGACCGGTCTTGACACCCCACGGGAGAGCCGCAAACGGGTGTTCCCCCGGCTGCGTCCCAACCCGGACCGGTTCGGCAGCGCCACCGAGAACTTCGCACGCTTCATGGGAACCCCCCAGTTCCTCTTCTATATGACGGTGTTCTGCGTGCTCTGGCTGGTCTGGAACACCTGGGGACCCGAGAACGCCCGGTGGGACAGCGCGGCGCTGGGCTTCACCGCCCTGACGCTGATGCTGTCCCTGCAGGCCTCCTACGCGGCCCCCCTGCTGCTGCTGGCGCAGAACCGGCAGGACGACCGCGACCGGGTGTCGCTGCGTGAGGACCGGCACCGGGCCGAACGGAACCTGTCCGACACCGAATACCTGACCCGTGAGATCGCCGAGCTGCGCATCGCCATCCGCGAGGTCGCCACCCGCGACTATGTGCGTTCGGAGCTCCGCTCGGCACTCGAGGAACTGCTTGAGGCGGCGGACGGCCAGGAGCCGACCCTTTCGAAGAAACCGCGGAGGAAACCGTCGGATAACACCATGAGCCTGCCCCGGGTCGCCCCGCCAATCGGAAGCGACAGCCAGTGATCACTGAGGCAGCAGTGCTCACGGCACTCGGCTCGGTGCTCGACCCCGAACTCCGCCGGCCCATCACCGACCTCGGGATGGTCGAGGGCGTCGAGGCCCCCGGCGACGGCACCGTGACCGTTCGTGTCCTGCTGACCATCGCCGGGTGCCCCCTTTCCACCACCATCACCTCGGACGTCGAGGCGGCCCTGGCGGGACTGTCCGGCGTCGAGCGCGTGCGCGTCGAACTCGGTGTGATGAACCAGGACCAGCGCGATGAGCTGAAGGCCAGGCTCCGCGGTCCGGGCGGGGCCCGGGGCATCCCCTTCAATGAGGAAGGGTCCCTGACCCGCGTCTACGCCGTCGCCAGCGGCAAGGGCGGGGTCGGCAAGTCGACCGTCACCGTCAACCTCGCAGCCGCCATGGCCGCGCAGGGACTGCGGGTGGGCATCATCGACGCGGACGTCTACGGATTCTCAGTGCCGGCGCTGATGGGAATCACCCAGCAGCCGACGAAGGTCGATGAAATGATCCTGCCTCCCGTGGCCCACGGGGTGAAGGTGATCTCGATCGGCATGTTCGTCAGCGGCAACCAGCCCGTGGCCTGGCGCGGACCGATGCTCCACCGTGCCCTCGAGCAGTTCCTGACCGACGTCTACTTTGGCGACCTCGATGCGCTCTTCCTCGACCTGCCCCCGGGCACCGGGGACATCGCGATCTCGGTGGCGCAGCTGCTGCCGCGCTCCGAGCTGCTCGTGGTCACCACCCCACAGAGTGCGGCGGCGGATGTGGCGGAACGAGCCGGGGCGATGGCCGCACAGACGGGCCAGAAGGTGGCCGGGGTGATCGAGAACATGTCCTGGCTCGAACTGCCCGGCGGCGGGCGGCTCGAGCTGTTCGGCGCCGGCGGCGGCGCTACCCTCGCCTCCCGGCTCACCGACACCCTTGGCACCGACATCGGACTGCTGGGCTCGGTGCCCGTCGAGGTGGCCCTACGGGAGGGCGGCGACGCGGGCCTGCCCATCGTCCTGACCGGGGAGGACTCCCCCGCGGCCGCTGAACTGAGGAAGGTTGCGGACGGACTAGCGCACCGCCCACGCGGGCTCTCGGGAACCAAGCTGACGCTCTCCCCGCGCTGAGCCCGGTCCTCACCAGACCCCCGGCGGGACTGACGGTCCAGGTCGCTTGGTTCAGGTTGCTCGGTCCAGCTTGCTCGATCTAGGTCGCCTCGGCGTCATAGGGGGCCGCCTGCCCGGCGGACAGCCGGGCCGCCTGAGGCGCGCTGCGGAGTTCTGCAGGGGCGACGGGTGCGGGCGCGCCGCTGCTGACGGGCTTGAGGACGTCGTCGAAATCTTCGAGGAGCGCTTCGCGGATGATCCGCCGGGGATCGTACTGGCGGGGGTCGAGCTTGCGCCAGTCGACCTCGTCCAGCTCGGGGCCCACTTCCTCACGCAGCTGCTCACGGGCGCCGGTGGCCATCCTCCGGAGTCCCTTGACGAGCCGGGCGAGCTGGGAGGCGTACTCGGGGAGGCGCTCCGGGCCGAGGATCACAACGGCAAGCAGCGCCAGAACGACAAACTCGAGACCGTTGATTCCCAACACGAGAAAAGACTACCTTCCTGGGCCGCACCCGGACCATTTGGTCCGACGCAGGGCCTAGCCGACGCCGGCGATGCGCGGGATCGACAGGGCCGGCCTCCGTGGAGCCCGGTGGGCAAGCTTCTCCCGGAGCATGGTGCGCCCCCGGTGGATGCGCGAGCGTACGGTTCCGAGTTTCACCCCGAGCACCGCGGCCACCTCGTCGTAGGCCAGCCCCTCAAGGTCGCAGAGCACGACGGCGGCCCGGAAGTCCGGGGGCAGTTCCTCGAGCGCGGACTGGACATCGATGTCGAGGTTGTTGAACTCGTAGCTGCGCTCGGGGCCGGGATGGCCGCTGGGGAGCCTGCTTTCGGCCTCCTCGGTGAGCCCGTCGAACCGGATGCGGGTCTTGCGCCGCGCCTGGTCGAGGAAGAGGTTCGTGGTGATGCGGTGCAGCCAGCCGTCGAGGGTGCCCGGCTTGAAGTTGGCCAGCGAGCGGAAGACCCTGACGAACACCTCCTGTGTGAGGTCCTCGGCGTCGAATTTGTTGCCGGTGAGCCGGTACGCGAGCCGGTACACCTTCGGTGAGTAGTTGGTGACGACTTCCTCCCAGGACGGCGCAACCCACTCACTGTCGCCCGTGCCGGCTTCGGCCGGAGGGATCGCCGGCCCCGCGGCCGCTGCCGCCCGTACTGTAGACATCAGTTTCCTCTTCCCGCCGTCGAACTGTTCCCGCTCCGGGCTGCTGCGAGCTGAAAATGCAGCCAGAAGGAGTTCGACGCCGTACGTGCGTTGGATGTCCCGGAAAGAAAATACTTTCGCATCAAGCTGGGAGCACGCTGATAAAAGCAGGTGCGTTGGATGGACACCGGTGCGCGCCCCGAGGGGCATTAACAGTAGGGTTGAAGCGGGGTGGGGGCCCGAACCAGAAATCACCGACAGAACGGACACCGATGGCCGCGGATAAGCAGAGCAGCTGGTCCTACACCGAAGGGCTTCCGGAGGAGGACGACGTCCTCCTGCGCGCCCGGGACCGATCCCACGAGCTCGGAGTGACCCCCGTGTCACCGGGTGTGGGAGCAGCGCTGACGGTGCTTGCCGCGGGGTCCAAGGCGCAGACCGCCGTCGAGGTCGGCGCGGGCGCCGGGGTCTCGGGCGTGTGCCTGCTGCGCGGGCTTGGCCGCAGCGCCGTGCTGACCACCATCGACTCCGACGTCGACCATCTGCGCACCGCCCGGGAGGCCTACGCGGAGGCGGGGATCCCCGCCAACCGCACGCGCACCATCTCCGGGCGCGCCGCCGATGTGCTCCCCCGGCTGACCGACGCCGCCTACGACCTTGTGTTCATCGACGCCGACAAGCCGAATCTTCCCCTGTACGTGGATCAGGCCATCCGGCTGCTGAAGCCCGGCGGAATGCTCATCGTCAATGACGCGCTCGATGCGGACCGCGTGGCCGAACCGGCCGTACGCGAGGCCTCGACCAATACGCTGCGCCAGGTCGGCAGGACCGTCCGGGAGCACGAGAGGCTCCTGTCGGCGCTGCTGCCGACGGGATCGGGCCTGCTGCTCGCCGTGAAACGCCAGGCCTGACCCGGCCGGCCGGGCGGCCCGACCCGACGCGGCGGACTCAGCCGGTGACGGTGAGCAGGCAGTCCTTAAGCTTTCCGGCTTCCTCCGCGTTGAGCTCGACAACGAGCCGTCCCCCACCGTCGATCGGGACCCGCATGATGAGGCTGCGCCCCTCCTTGGTGACTTCCATCGGTCCGTCGCCGGTTCGCGGTTTCATGGCAGCCATAAGGAGTGTCCCTTTCAACAGTGCGCTGCCGGATGAGGGCCGCGCGTCGGTAAGCGGTGTGCGCGGAACGCACCCCCTGAGAGAGAAGCGCGCCGATACACGTCATCACCAAACATTATCCAGCACAATCGCGCGCAGGGACTAATTCAGTGCGGTGCGGATCACAGTGTCGCGCCCTCAGGGGGGGAAGTCGCTGGTACCCCCTGAGGGGTTCCACATCCACAACAGGGCGATCCAGACGGCCTGCAGCAGCACCGACACCCCGAGGACCGCGCACCGGGCCGGCGTGGACCGAACGGCGAAGACGGCGGCCAGCGCGAGGGGAAACAGCGGCAGCAGGATGCGGTAGGTGCTGGTCTGCGGGTTCCAGAACGCGGCAAGGTACAGCAGGTAGGAAGCGCACCACCAGACGGGCACCCGCCCGAGGCGCCGCACCGGCTCCAGCCGCAGGAGCAGGACGCACGCGGCCGCGGCGGCCAGCACCGCCACCGGCCCACCGACGGGCCCGAGCAGGTTCGTCCCGGCCTGCAGCCATGGCAGGAAGGGCGCCAGGTGCGATCCCCGCCAGGCCGTCTCGGTCTCCACGTAGGCGTCGAACCGCCCGGTCACCGCCCATGCCGTGGCGGGCCAGCAAAGCGCCGCGGCACCCGCGGCCAGCGTCAGCACCGCGAGCCGGGCCACGGCCGGACCGGGGGGCTCCTCCCGGGACGGGCCGGCGGGCCTCCGCCAATACCGCACCGCCGCCCGGACCAGCAGGGCAAAGACGAGCACCGCGAACGGAACACCCGCCGGCCGGGCCAGGCCCATCACCAGGACCACCGGGACCGCGCCGAGGTAGCGGCCCGTCGCCACCAGATAGAGCGCCAGCACCAGCAGTAGCAGGTGGAGCGACTCCGCATACGGAACCTGGAGGACCGGCGCCACCGGCAGGAACGCCACGAACGCCACGCCCCACAGCGCTTCCCGATGGGCGGCGGCCAGGCGGAAGAGGCGGTAGAGCATCAGGGCGGCGGCGAAGCCGCAGGCGGTGGCCACGGCCGGGGCCAGGACATTCCAGCCGCCTCCGGTCAGGACAGTGAGCAACCGGACCAGTGCCGGGAAAAGGGGATAGAACGCCCACTGGTTCTGGAGCACGGACCCGTCCTCGGCGCGCGGCAGAACCTCGGGATATCCCTCGTCGTAGATCCGCCGGTACCAGCCGCTGTCCCAGAATTCGACGAAGGACAGGTAGTTCGGGGAGGCCGGCCCCCAGGGGCTGGCCGACTGGCGGGAGGCCGCAGCGGTGAGCAGGGCAGCGGAGACGGCACGGGCTGCGCCGAAGACGAGAAGGACCTGCACCGGCCAGGGCCACCGGAGCAGTGCTCCGCGCCTGCCGCCCTGCAGTCCCGGGCGCGTCACGGCACCGGCGCCGCCGCGCCGTCCGGCCCACCGGCGGCGGTCTCCGCGCGCACCCAGCAGGAGGCGAGATGGTCGTTCACATAGCCGGTGGCCTGCATCATGGCGTAGGCCGTCGTGGGCCCGACGAACCGGAAGCCGTGGCCGCGGAGTGCCTTCGCGAGCGCCGTCGACTCGGCGGTGATCGCGGGGACCTCCTGCAGTTCCACCGGCGCCGGGCGCGGGGCGGGCCGGTGGGCCTCGAGCAGACCGGCGAGGCTCACCTCCGGGGGCAGGGCCGCCAGCGCCCGGGCGTTCGCGATGGTGGCCAGGATCTTGGCCCGGTTGCGGACGATCCCGGCGTCGGCGAGCAGCCGGGCGACGTCCTCATCGTCGAAGGCCGCGACCCGGGACGGCTCGAACCCGGCGAAGGCCTCACGGAAGGCGGGGCGCTTGCGCAGGATGGTGATCCAGCTCAGCCCGGACTGGAAGGCCTCGAGGCTGAGGCGTTCAAACAGGGCGGCCTCGCCGTGGACCGGCCGGCCCCACTCCTCGTCGTGGTATCGCTCGTACTCGGCGCTGGAGACCGACCACCCGCAGCGCAGCTTCCCGTCGGAGCCCGCGGCGGCCGGTGTCACGGCTGTGCCCCGCCGTGGCCGGCGGGACCCTGGGAGCTCCGGCGCAGAGCCTCGATCTGGGCGTCCCGATCCGCGAGCGCCCCGGCGAGGGAGTTCAGGACCTCATGCACCTGGTCGGTGCGGTAGCCCCGCAGGGCCCTCCCGAACCGGATCGCGGTGACGTCCTCGGCGGCCGGGGTGTCCGGCAGCAGGATCGGCGGCAGCACCGGAAGCTGCCCGGCAAGGCCCGGAAGCACCCAGCCGGGGCGGGCGGACCGGCGCAGCGCGGTGCGCCCCTGCGGGAGCCGCCAGGCCGCGGCGGCCGTACCGGCCAGCAGGGCCACAGCGACGAGGACGAGGAAGATACTCACAGTGCCATCGTGCCAGAAAGCCCTCCGGCACCGGCAGCGGTTCTCGCCCGGCCTTACGGCGCGGTGTGGGTCTTGGTGTCGGCAATGACGAAATTGACGGCTTCCTCGGCGGTGTCGACGAGGTGCACCAGGCCCAGGTCCGCTTCGGCGATCATGCCCTCGGCGAGCAGGGTGTTCTTCACCCAGTCCCACAGCGGGGTCCAGTAGTCGATGCCGATCAGCACGATGGGGAACGAGGTGACCTTGCGGGTCTGCACGAGGGTCATGGCCTCGAAGAGCTCATCGAGGGTGCCGAAACCGCCGGGCAGCACCACGAACCCCCGCGCGTACTTCACGAACATCGTCTTGCGGGCGAAGAAGTACCGGAAGTTGATGCCGAGGTCGACCCACTCGTTCATTCCCTGTTCGAAGGGAAGCTCGATCCCCAGCCCGACCGACATGCCGCCGGCCTCGCAGGCGCCCTTGTTCGCGGCCTCCATAGCGCCCGGGCCCCCACCGGTGATCACCGCGTAGCCGGCACCGACGAGCCGCCGGCCCACCTCCTCGCCCACGGCGTAGAACCGGGAGTCCCGCGGCGTCCGCGCCGACCCGAAGACGCTGATCGCGGGGCCGAGTTCGGAGAGGGTGCCGAAACCTTCGACGAATTCGCTCTGGATCCGCAGCACCCGCCACGGATCGGTCTTGGTGAACATCGGCTCTTCCTCGGCGTCCAGGAGGAAGCTGTCCGACTGCGGCTCGGCCGCCTGCCCCCGGCGCAGTTCGACCGAGCCGCGTCGTCGGGGCTCTCCCCCGGGAGCCCGTGAAGGCACCTGGCGGGAGGGGGTGCTGGCGTCGGCGTCGGAGTCGCGGTTCAGGTGAGGCATCCTCCTAGGCTAACCGCCCGGCCCGCCGTTCGGGCTTTGGTTGCTCTTGAATCACAATTCCTCCTTTTGGGCGCGCTTGTATTGCCAGAGGGCATTCGTTCGCTAGATTCTTCTGCATGACAAGCGAACCGCAGCCGTCCACGTCCGCGTCTTCTGCGCACCCTCTCGTCTCTCTGAAGAAGGTCAACAAGCACTACGGTCCCCTGCACGTCCTCAAGGACATCGACCTTGAGGTTGCCCGCGGCGAGGTCGTCGTCGTGATCGGCCCGTCCGGTTCCGGAAAGTCGACCCTGTGCCGGGCCATCAACCGCCTGGAGACCATCGACGACGGCGAGATCCAGGTCGATGGCAAGGTGCTGCCCGCGGAGGGCAAAGCGCTGGCACGGCTCCGCGCCGACGTGGGAATGGTCTTCCAGTCCTTCAACCTCTTCGCGCACAAGTCCATCCTTGAAAATGTGACCCTCGGGCCGGTCAAGGTCAAGGGCATGAAGGGCGGCGAAGCGAAGGAGCTTGCCCTGTCGCTGCTCAAGCGTGTGGGCGTCGACAACCAGGCCGACAAGCTGCCCGCCCAGCTCTCCGGCGGCCAGCAGCAGCGGGTGGCGATCGCCCGGGCGCTGGCGATGAAGCCCAAGGTGATGCTGTTCGACGAGCCGACCTCGGCGCTGGACCCCGAGATGATCAACGAGGTCCTCGACGCCATGGTTTCCCTCGCCAAGGAGGGCATGACGATGATCGTCGTCACCCATGAGATGGGCTTCGCCCGGAAGGCCGCCGACCGGGTGGTGTTCATGGCCGACGGGCAGATCGTCGAGCAGGCAACCCCCGAAGAGTTCTTCACCAACCCCAAGAGCGAACGGGCCAAGGACTTCCTTGGCAAGATCCTCGCCCACTAGAGTTCCACGACTTACCCATACCGCATCGTCAAGGCCTCACAAGGGCCGCAACGCAAGGAGAAATCATGCGAAAGACCCGTTATGCAGCCGCTATGGCAGCGGCAGCAGCACTCACCCTCTCGGCCTGTGGAGGTGGCGGCGGCAATGAAGGAGGCGGCGGCGGCGAAACCGGCGGTGCCGGCGAGGGCGGCGGCGAGACCGTCAAGATCGGCATCAAGTACGATCAGCCCGGCCTGGGCTTCGACGAAGGCGGCTCGTACTCGGGCTTCGACGTCGATGTCGCCAAGTACGTCGCCGGGGAACTCGGCTACGCCGAGGACCAGATCGAGTTCGTCGAGGCCCCCTCGGCCAACCGCGAAAACCTGCTCTCGAACAACCAGGTCGACATGATCTTCGCGACCTACTCCATCACCGATGAGCGCAAGGAGACGGTCGACTTCGCCGGACCGTACTTCATTGCCGGCCAGGACCTCCTGGTGCCGGTGGACAGCGACATCGCCGGGCCCGAGGACCTCGAGGGCAAGAACCTCTGCTCGGTCACCGGTTCCACGTCGGCGCAGAAGATCAAGGATCAGTACCCCGGAGTCAACCTGGTGGAGCAGCCCGGCTACGCCGAGTGCGTCAGCGTGATGGGCGGCGGCCAGATCGACGCCGTCACCACCGATGACATCATCCTGGCCGGCCTGGCCGCCCAGGAAACCAACGCCGGCCAGTTCAAGGTCGTCGGCAACCCCTTCTCCGAAGAGCGCTACGGCGTCGGCCTGCCCAAGGGCAGCGACATGTGCGAGGACATCAACGCCGCGATCACCAAGATGATCGAGGAAGGTGCCTGGGAAGAAGCCATTGAGGCCAACACCGAAGGTGCGGATTACAGTTACAACGAGGAACTGAACCCGCCGGAGCCGGAAGACTGCGCCTGATCACCTCCCTCTATTGGTGGGGCGGCCGATCCCGGCCGTCCCACCAATGCATGTCCCCCAACGAATGAGGTGAACCGTGGATAATTTCCTGACGCTCTTCGAGACCTACAACGTCCCGGCGGCCTTCTGGGTGAACATCCAGCTGACCTTCTGGGCCGCTGTGTGGTCCCTGGTGCTCGGCACCCTGCTGGCGCTCATGAGAATTTCCCCGATCCCCAGCCTCCAGTGGCTGGGCGCTGCGTACGTCAACATCTTCCGCAACACTCCCCTGACGATCATCATCGCCTTCGGGGTGCTCGGTCTCTTCGGGCAGCTCCAGGTGTCCCTGACGGACGACTTCAACCTGAACTTCTTCCGCCTGGCCATCCTCGGGCTCACGGTCTACCACGCCGCCTTCGTCTGCGAGGCGATCCGCAGCGGCGTCAACACCGTCCCGCTCGGGCAGGCCGAAGCCGCCCGGGCGATCGGGCTCAGCTTCCTCCCGGCGGCCCGCCTGATCATCCTCCCGCAGGCCTTCCGGGGAGCCATCGCCCCCCTGGGCAACGTCCTGATCGCGCTGATCAAGAACTCGACGGTGGCGGCGGCCGGCTCGGTCGCGGCCGAGGCTTCGAGCCTGATGAAGACGATGATCGAGTTCCGCGGCGACCTGGTCATCCCGATCTTCTTCACGTTCGCCATCGGCTTCGTGATCCTCGTGATCCCGGTCGGACTCCTCACAACCTGGGCCTCCAGGAGATTGGCGGTGGCCCGATGAGCGCCCAGAACGTCCTCTTCGACGCCCCCGGCCCCAAATCGCGGCGCAATATCTTCATCGGCAACATCATCGGGGCGCTGCTCATCGCAGGGCTCCTCGCCTACGTGGTGTTCCTGCTCGGCGGGAAGGGACAGCTCGCGGCCGGCAAGTGGACGCCCTTCCTCGAGGGACGCACCTGGGAGTTCTTCCTGCTGCCCGGCCTGCTGAGCACGCTGAGGGCGGCGGCCATCGCCGTCGTCACCTCGGTCCTGTTCGGGCTGATCTTCGGCCTCGGCCGGCTCAGCCACGTGAAGCCCATCCGCTGGTTTGCCGGGCTCGTCGTCGAGTTCTTCCGGGCCGTGCCCGTCCTGCTGATGATGATCTTCCTGTGGCTGGCCCTCGGGCGCTCCAACCTCGTCGAGAACGCCCCCTTCTGGGCCGTCGTGATCGCCCTGACCCTCTACAACGGCTCGGTCATCGCGGAGCTGATCCGCTCCGGGGTGCAGGGCCTGCCCAAGGGCCAGCGCGAGGCGGGCCTGGCGATCGGCATGACCCAGATGCAGTCTTTGCGCACCATCGAGGTGCCCCAGGCGCTCATCGCCATGCTGCCCGCGCTGGTGAGCCAGTTCGTCGTCATCCTGAAGGATTCGGCGCTGGGTTACATCATCGGCTTCCCGGAGCTGCTGCAGAACGCTCGACGGCTCGGGGTCGGTGAGGGCAACCTCCTGCAGTCCCTCCTCATTGCCGCCGTGATTTTCATCATCATCAACTTCGCACTGTCGTCCCTCGCGACGAGGCTCTCCACGCTGCTGAGCTTCCGCAGCAAGGGCACGGCACGTGATGACAAGCAGGACGGGGTGATCGCCGCGGAGCCCGAGGGCACCCTCTCCCGCTGAGTCCTACCGGGCTTCTGCCCGGACGACGATGATTACGCAGGAAAAAGGGCCCCGGTCAGCTCGGCTGACCGGGGCCCTTTCCGATGGGAAACCCGAAAGCGGGAGCACCGCCCCGGGCGGTCCGCTGCCGTTGACGTTCCGCCGCGGATCAGCGGGAGAGCCAGGTGGTCAGCACGCGCAGGCACTCGCGCACCTCGCCGGCGTACACGTGCTCGTCGTCGCTGTGGGCCAGCAGGGCGTCGCCGGGCCCGAAGTTGACCGCGGGGATGCCCAGTTCGCTGAAGCGCGCAACGTCCGTCCACCCGTACTTGGGCTTCGGCTCGGCACCGACAGCGGCCACGAAGCTCGCCGCGGCCGGATGCTGCAGTCCCGGCCGCGCGCCGGCGGCGGCGTCGGTCCGCTCGATCTCGAACCCCTCAAGCACCCCCCGCACATACTCTTCGGCCTCGTCGGGGCTCTTATCCGGGGCGAAGCGGTAGTTCACCTCGATGACGGTGCGGTCGGGGATGACGTTGCCTGCAGTGCCGCCGCTGATCAGCACCGCGTTGAGGCTCTCGCGGTAGTCAAGCCCGTCCACCGGCACGGTCGCCGGCTGGTGCTCCCGCAGCCGCACGAGTACCTCTGCGGCCTTGTGGATGGCGTTCTCCCCGCGCCAGGCGCGGGCCGAGTGGGCGGCCTTGCCGGTGGTGGTGACATTGAAGCGGGCCGTGCCGTTGCATCCGCCCTCGACGGTGCCCGCGGTGGGTTCGAGGAGCACGGCGAAATCGGCACTCAGCCACTCAGGGTAGCGCTCGGCCAGCCGGCCCAGGCCGCTGAGCGAGGCCTCGACCTCCTCGTGGTCGTAGAAGACATAGGTGACGTCGCGGACCGGGTCCGTCAGCGTGGCGGCGAGCGCCAGCTGGACCGCGACGCCGCCCTTCATGTCGGTCGTCCCCCGGCCGAACAGCACCTCGCCGTCCCACCTGCCCGGGACCGTCGCCCGCGCGCCCGCCGCGGTGGGCAGGGGCACCGTATCAAGGTGGCCTGCCAGGATCACTCGCTCGCTGCGGCCCAGGGAGGTGCGCGCGATCAGCGCGTCGCCGTCCCGTACCACCTCGAGGTGCGCAAGGCCCCGCAGGGCTTCCTCCACCGCGTCGGCGATGGCGCGCTCCTCGCCGGAGACGCTGTAGATGTCAACGAGATCTGCTGTCAATTGGGCAACATCGACGCCGAGATCGAGGCGCCGCAGGCTGGGCTGAGTCATTTTCCCACCCTATCCCTCGGTAGACTTCTGCCCATGACCCAGAGCGCAGATCATTCCCCCACGCCCGCGCCCGGCGCACGGACCGCTTTTGGCCTCGGCCTCGCCACCCTCGCCGCCGACGGCAGCGTGCTTGAGGTGTGGTTCCCGGCCCCCCGGCTCGGGGAGGCCGAGGATCAGGAATCCGACCGGGCCCTGCGGAGCGAACTGGAGGCCCTCGCCGGGGCGGGCGCCGATCCGGTGCGCCGGACAACGAGCGCGCTGGTCTCCCCCTCGATCGACCTCGGCGCCCCGCCCGCCGACGCCGTCGACGCGTACCTGCGCCTGCACCTGCTCTCGCACCGGCTGGCCACCCCGAACAGCATCAACCTCGACGGCATCTTCGGTCTCCTGGCCAACGTCGTCTGGACGAACCACGGGCCCTGCGCCGCCGCGGACTTCGAGGGCGTGCGCCTTGCCCTGCGGGCCCGCGGCCCGGTGAGCGTCCTGTCCGTCGACAAGTTCCCGCGCATGGTCGACTACGTGGTGCCCACAGGCGTACGCATCGCCGACGCCGACCGGGTGCGGCTGGGAGCGTACCTTGCAGAAGGCACGACGGTCATGCACGAGGGCTTTGTGAACTTCAATGCAGGCACCCTCGGCACCTCGATGGTCGAGGGACGCATCTCCGCCGGCGTTGTCGTCGGCAACGGCTCCGACATCGGCGGCGGAGCCTCGATCATGGGGACGCTCTCCGGCGGCGGCACCCAGAAAATCACCATCGGCGAGCGCTGCCTGCTCGGCGCCCAGGCCGGGGTGGGCATTTCGCTGGGCGACGACTGCGTGGTGGAGGCCGGGCTCTACCTGACGGCCGGCACGAAGGTCACCCTGCCCGACGGCAGCACCACGAAGGCCGCAGCCCTGTCCGGGGAACCGGGCATCCTCTACCTCCGCAACTCAACCACCGGCGTCGTCGAGGCCCGCCCCCGCCGCGGCGAGGGCATCGCCCTCAACGCCGCCCTGCACGCCAACTAGCAGAGCATGCCTGCCACCGGCCCCTCGCGGGCAGTCCTCAGGCGCAGGAGGATCGGAGCCGCCGCGCTGCTCGCCGTCGTCGGCGGAGGCGTGTGGGCGGCGGCCGCTCAGTTTGAGCCCCCGGAGGTCCTCCGCACCGAACGGTGCACCGCCACTGTAGGCTCCGACAGCTATGACCTCACACCGGTGCAGGCGCAGAACGCCGCCCTGATCGCCGGGGTCGCCGTGGTCCGCGGCCTGCCCGCGCGGGCGGCCTCGATCGCGATTGCCACCGCAGTGCAGGAGTCCCGGCTCGAGAACATCGACTACGGCGACGAAGCCGGACCCGATTCGCGAGGGCTGTTCCAGCAGCGGCCCTCCCAGGGCTGGGGCACCGAGGCGCAGGTGATGGATCCCCTGTATGCGGCGGGCGCGTTCTACGACGCGCTGGTGCGCATCCCGGGCTACGAGACGCTGCCCATCACCGACGCCGCCCAGCGCGTCCAGCGCAGCGCCTACCCCACCGCCTATGCCGACCACGAACCGGAGGGACGGGCCTTCGCCTCCGCGCTGACCGGACAGTCCCCGGCCGCCCTGACGTGCGTGCTGCGCAAGGCCTCCGCCCCGGGCGATCCCGCCGCCGTGGCCGCGGCCGCCGAGCGGATCTTCGGCCCCCTCGGCGGTGTGGCCGACGGCAACGCTCTGGTGGTTCCGGCCACCGAGCCCGGGGGCTGGACCACCGCATCCTGGGCCGTGGCCTCGGCCGATGCCCTGTCCATCACGGAGGTCTCCTTCGCCGGCCAGGTGTGGACCCGCGCGTCGGGCGAGTGGAGCCCCTCCCCTACCGACGCGGAAAACCTCACCATCACCGTCGCCGGTGATCCGGCCTCCTGAGGAGGACTCCCGGACCGGCGCCTCGAACCCGCGCCCCGGCCTTGAACCTGCCCCTGGCCCTAGCCCTAGCCCTAGCCCTAGCCCTAGGCGAGCATCTTGATGACCGGCTCGACATAGCTGCGCAGGGCCCCCTCGTCCTCGCCCAGGTCCTGGCACATCAGCAGCCGGTCCGGCTCCACCCACCACGCCCGCCGCGCGCCCAGCGGGAGCTCGACGACGTCGAGGGTGAAGCCCCGGGCGCTGCGCCCCAGCTCGAGTTCGCGCTCCTGCACGAGGACGTCCAGCAGCGCTTCGAGCCGCTCTCCCCGGGCGCCGGCGTGAAGGGCGTACTCCGCACGGCGTTCCTCCGCCCACTCGATCGCGGAACCGAAGTGCGCCTCCGCCACCCGCTGCAGGGCCGCCATGCCGTCGAGCTCGTCAAACTCGGGCGGGATCGGCAGCGACGCCCCGGCAAGGTCCCCGCTGACCAGCCGGTGCCACCAGGCCTCCCACTCGACCCGCAGCGTCTCGGTTCCACCGGCCTCCTCGACCGGCCGGCCCAGCATTGATGCACGGACGGCGGGGCGGACCGCCGGGAGGCAGGGCTGGCCGATCCCGCGCAGTCCTGAGCAGTCACGGAGGTACAGTGCAACGAGCAGGACCTCCGAGGTATCGACGCTGAAGCGTCCGCCGTGCCGGGACGGCTGGTGCGTCATAGGCCTCCTTCGACCGATGTGCTGCTCCAAGAGTAGACCTGACTTCCCCGCCGCTCCAGAGCCTGAGGGTGCACCCGGTGCCCCGCTTTCCTGCTTCGGCCCGCGGGCAAACTAGAGTGGAGGCATGAAGATTCTCGTTACCGGTGGAAGCGGTTATATCGGCTCGCACACCGTCCTTGCCCTGCTCGAGGCCGGCCATGAGGTTGTCGTGATCGACAACCTCTCGAACTCGACGGAGACGTCCCTGCAGCGCGTCCAGAAGCTGGCCGGGCGCCCCCTGCGGTTCCACAAAGTGGACCTGCTCGACGAGCCGGCCCTGCGGGCGGTTTTCGCGGAGGAAGCGGTCGAGGCGGTCATCCACTTCGCCGGGCTGAAGGCCGTCGGAGAGTCGGTGGAGAAGCCGCTGACTTACTATCACAACAATGTGGGCGGCACCCTGAACCTCCTGCGGGTCATGGACTCCTACGACGTCCGGACGCTGGTCTTCAGTTCCTCGGCCACCGTCTACGGCGCATCCGAGCAGGTCCCGCTGATTGAAAAGATGCCGCTGGACGCGGTGAACCCGTACGGGCGGACCAAGGAGCAGATCGAAGACATCCTCTCCGACCTCGGCGCCGCCGACGGCCGCTGGAACATCGCCCTGCTCCGCTACTTCAACCCGGTGGGCGCGCACGAGTCGGGGCAGATCGGCGAGGACCCCACCGGGATCCCCAACAACCTGCTGCCGTTCGTGGCGCAGGTGGCGGTGGGCCGGCGGGAGAAGGTGCGGGTGTTCGGCAACGACTACCCCACGCCCGACGGCACCGGGGTGCGCGATTACATCCACGTCGTCGACCTCGCGGCAGGGCACCTTGCCGCTCTGAAGTACCTGACCGATCACCGCGGGGTGTACCGGTGGAACCTGGGCACCGGGAAGGGCT
This sequence comes from Arthrobacter zhaoguopingii, assembly GCF_009828595.1. Classification (GTDB taxonomy): domain Bacteria; phylum Actinomycetota; class Actinomycetes; order Actinomycetales; family Micrococcaceae; genus Arthrobacter_D; species Arthrobacter_D zhaoguopingii. The sequence continues at coordinate 62,957 of NZ_WPNY01000005.1, read as the reverse complement.
CCTCGGTCCTCGAGGTGCTCGAGGCCTTCTCGAAGGCCTCGGGGCGCGAAATCCCCTACGAGTTCGCTCCGCGCCGGCCCGGAGACGCCGCGGTGAGCTACGCGGACCCGTCGGCCGCGATGGCCGACCTCGGCTGGTCGGCGCACCGGAACCTCGACACCATGTGCGAGGACCACTGGCGCTGGCAGAAGAACAACCCTCAGGGTTACAACGGCTGACCAGCCTTTTCTGGACCGACTCGGGAACCGACGAAGGCGGCCACCCACCGACAGGTGGGTGGCCGCCTTCGTTATAAACGGTCCGGCCGTGCCGGCCGCGCGGCTAGCGCACGGGGTAGTTGCGCTCCGGGGAGCCCGTGTACAGCTGGCGGGGCCGGCCGATCTTCGTCTGCGGGTCCTGCATCATTTCGCGCCACTGGGCGATCCAGCCCGGGAGGCGTCCGATGGCGAAGAGCACAGTGAACATCTTCTCCGGGAAGCCCATCGCCTTGTAGATCAGGCCGGTGTAGAAGTCCACGTTCGGATAGAGCTTGCGCTCGATGAAGTAGTCATCCGCCAGGGCCTTCTCCTCGAGGCGCATCGCGATATCGAGCAGCTCGTCGTTGCCGCCGAGCTTGGAGAGGATATCGTGGGCGGTGGCCTTGACGATCTTCGCGCGGGGGTCGTAGTTCTTGTAGACGCGGTGCCCGAAGCCCATGAGCTTCACACCGTCTTCCTTGTTCTTGACCTTCTCCATAAAGTCCTCGGGCTGCATGCCCTTGGCCTTGATGTCGCGGAGCATATTCAGCACGGCCTCGTTCGCGCCGCCGTGCAGCGGACCGAACAGGGCGTTGATCCCGGCGGACACCGAAGCGAACATGTTGGCGTTGGAGCTTCCCACCAGGCGCACCGTGGAGGTCGAGCAGTTCTGCTCGTGGTCCGCGTGCAGGATCAGGAGAAGGTCGAGGGCCTTGGCCACCATCGGATCGACGTCGTACGGCTCGGCCGGCAGCCCGAAGGACAGGCGCAGGAAGTTCTCGACGAGGTTCATCGAGTTGTCCGGGTACAGCATGGGCTGGCCGATTGACTTCTTGTGGGCGTAGGCGGCGATCACCGGGAGCTTCGCCATCAGGCGGAAGGTCGAGAGCTCCACCTGCTCGTCGTCGAACGGGTCAAGCGAGTCCTGGTAGAAGGTCGAGAGCGCCGACACGGCCGAGGAGAGCACCGGCATGGGGTGGGCGTCGCGGGGGAAGCCGCCGAAGAAGCCCTTGAGCTCCTCGTGCAGCAGCGTGTGGCGGCGGATCCGGCCGTCGAACGCCGAGAGCTCCTCCGGGGTGGGCAGGTTGCCGTAGATCAGCAGGTAGGAGACTTCGAGGAAGCTCGAGTTCTCGGCCAGCTGCTCGATCGGGTATCCGCGGTAGCGCAGGATGCCTGCATCGCCGTCGATGTAGGTGATCGCCGACGCGGTCGCGGCGGTGTTCATGAAGCCCGGGTCGAAGGTGACGTGCCCGGTCTGCTTCAGCAGCTTCGAAATGTCGAAGCCGTGGTTGCCCTCAGCCGCAGCCATCGTGGGCAGGCTGAGTTCACTGCCGTTGAAGTGCAGCGAGGCACCGTTCTGCTCGGTCATTGACTCTCCTTCAGGAGCTGGGGTGGAACCATCACAACGAAGGAGGGAAAAATCCACACCGCGTTGGCTTATTCAGTCTGAAACGGTACCGGTATGACCGCCCTCTGCACTAATCCTCCATCGCGTGGTGTGACGGTGGCAACAGGGGCCGGCTTTACAATGCGCCGTGGAGCCTTTCCACGGCGGCGTCGATCCGCTCGTCCGTGCCGGTGAGCGCCACCCGCACGAATCCATGGCCCGCCTCCCCGTAGAAGGTGCCCGGGCCGACGACGATACCCCGCTCGGCGAACCGGGTGAGCGCCTCCCAGGTGTCTGTTCCGTCGCTGGCCCACAGGTACAGGCCTGCCTCTGAGCCGGACACTGTGAAGCCGAAGGATTCGAGCGCCGGCAGGAGCCGGGCCCGGCGGGAGCGGTAGAGGTCCTTCTGCTGCTGGACGTGCGCGTCGTCGGCCAGTGCGGTCCGCATCGCCTCCTGCACCGGGAACGGGACGATCATGCCGGCGTGCTTGCGCGAGTTGATGAGGTTGGCCAAAATCTTGCCGTCACCGGCCACGAAGGCCGCCCGGTAACCGGCGAGGTTCGACTGCTTGGACAGCGAGTACACGGCGAGCAGCAGGTCATTGCTGCCCCCGGAGACACGCGGGTCAAGGACGCTCGGCACGGGCTGCCCGCCCCGGGCGCTGTCCCAGTCGCCCCAGCCAAGCTCGGCGTAGCACTCATCGGAGGCGGTGACGGCGCCCAGGGAGCGGGCGTCGTCGACAATGTCCTTCAGCCCCTCGACGGGCAGCACCGATCCGGTGGGATTGCCCGGGCTGTTCACCCAGACCAGCCGGACCCGGCGGCGGACCTCCGCAGGCAGAGCGGCGAGCGAATCCGCGGCCACAGGCGTGGCTCCGGCGAGCAGCGCCCCGACGTCATAGGTCGGGTACGCCACCGTAGGCCGCACGACGACGTCGCCCGGGCCCAGCCCAAGCAGGGTCGGCAGCCACGCGACGAGCTCCTTCGAACCGACGGTCGGCATAATGTCAGCCGGGTCCAGGCCGGGAACACCGCGCCGCCGTTTGAACCAGGCGCTGATCGCCTCCCGCAGCGCCGCCGTTCCGTGGGTGGTGGGGTATCCCGGGGCATCCGCAGCACCGGCGAGGGCGGTGCGGATCAGCTCGGGCGTCGGATCGACCGGGGTGCCGATGGAGAGGTTAACCACACCTCCGGGATGCGTCGACGCCGTCTGGATATAGGGGGCCAGGGCCTCCCACGGGTAGTCGGGAAGGCTCAGCCCAAAGGCGCGCGTCTGCCCCCCAGCGGTCATGCGGGCTGGTTCTGCGGAGGGAGCGCGGCGATGATCGGGTGGTCCGTGCCGGTGTTCCCGACCTTGGCGGCACCGCCCGGGGAACCGAGGTCGTCGAAGAACTCGACATTGGCCTTGTAGTACTCGGCCCACTGCTCCGGGGTGTCGTCCTCGTAGTAGATGGCCTCGACCGGGCACACCGGCTCGCACGCGCCGCAGTCGACGCACTCGTCCGGGTGGATGTAGAGGGAGCGTTCACCTTCGTAAATACAGTCCACCGGGCATTCTTCAATGCAGGCCTTGTCCTTGACATCCACGCATGGCTGCGCGATTACGTAGGTCACTTCCCACGCCTTTCCTCGAGACTGTTTACTGCGGGCACACCCTTGGTGCTCCCTCCAGCTTACCCAGTCCGGGGCGACCGGGAGTGCCCGGCTCCGGCAGGCGGACCGCTCCCCCGGAGTGCCCGCCGCCTGCGCTCCTTCACCTGCGGCTCCCCGCTCCTCCTTGTTCGCCTCCCCTGCTGCGGCCCCCGGAGCCGGCCGGTCCGGATACGCTGAAGGAATGACAGCTCCGGCCCGCCTGCTCCAGTCCCTCCCGCAGGGAACCCGGGTGGTTGTCCGGTACCGGATCGGCGCGCAGCTGACCGACGCCCTGGGTGATCTGATCGCGCTCGACGACTATTCGTGCACCGTCCGCACCCGGCGCGGCGACGCCGTCGTGCCCCTGAGCGACGTCACCGCCGCGAAACCTGTTCCGCCTGCGCCTCCCCGGAGGGCAGCCCGTCCGCGCTGACCATCCCACGGCGGCCCTGGATTAGGTGAAGATTGCGGGCGCGGGCGCCGGTCAGGCCTGTCCGCGATGGCGGCGGCGGGCAAGCAGGCCAACCACCGCGCCGGCCCCGAGCACGCCCGCACCCAGCACGCCCACGCCGCGACCGGTGGCCGGGTCCGTGCCGCCGCTGGCCGGCACCCCGGTATCGGCGCCTCCCACCGGTACCTGCTCGATCTGCGGGCCCGGGAAAATGCCGAATCTCTGGACGTAGTTGATGAAGCAGGGGTAACGGCCATCGGGGAAAACAATACTTCCGGGATTCTCCGCGCACAGATCGATCCCCTCCGCTGTGATCACACCGCCCGGAACGATGGTTACAGCATTCGGGTCGACCATGGTGGCCTGGTCAAAGGGAACCAAGCTCGGCGAGTTGATCGGATATCTCGCACCTGGGGTGGCTTCCCAACCGATGAAACAAGGGTAGGTCCCGTTGGGAAAGACGATGCTTTCTGGTTTCGTAGCGCAGAGATTCGTTCCATCAGCGCTCAGCAGGCCGCCATCAGCGAAAACGACGGCGGCGGGGTCGACGACGGTCGCCTGATCGAATGGAACGAAATCCACCGGTTCCGGCGCGGCCAGCGCACTCGTTGACGCACCTACGAGTACAACTGCTGCCAGCGCGCCTCCGGCCATAATGTTTGTGAGATTCACTTCGGTTCCCCCTCTGATGCAGTCCACCGTGGACGGCAATGCGGCCAGTGAACCAGACGATGGTGCTGATTGCTAGGGCAACGGCATCCCGCGGATGCCCTGTGATCTGATCGAGATGTAGAGGGGAAGAGGGGCCGCATTGGTATTCACCAATGGCTGGCCCGCGCTACCGTATGATTTCCCTCATGCACACTGACGAGGATATTCAGGCGCGGGCCCGCGCCCTGAGTTCGCCCCTCCGCCTGCGGATCCTGCGCCTCTGCCTGCACAAGGCCCGGACGAATAAGGAGATCGCGGGCATCCTCAAGGTGAACCCGGCCACCGCGCTGCACCATGTGCGCACGCTCCTGGCCACGGGATTCCTGCGCGCCGAGGAACCCCGGACCGGCAACCGGGGCGCACGTGAGATCCCGTACCGGGCGACGGGCTTGTCCTGGGGGACCCAGCTGCCCAATGCGGCGCCGGTGCTGGTTGAGACCTTCCTCCAGGAGATCGAGGGACTTGCCCCGTCGGAGATCGATGTGTGGCGGCTCGGAATCCGCCTGAACCCGGAGAACCGGGCGGAGATGATGGGCCGCCTGCGTGAGATCTTCGAAGAGTACGCCGCCCGCGGAGCCGATCCCGACGGTACGGCGACCTCGATCCTGCTCGCCCACCACCTGGACCGCGCAGCGGACTAGTTCCCGGTCGGACCGCTTCCACCGGGGCGGTGCCCGCGCAGCGCCGCGCCGCACGCCGCGATCCCGGCGATAGTGGCCGCCGCCAGTCCGAACATCCAGATGTTCCCCGCCAGGACAGCGGCCGGTTTCGGGCCCGGTCCCTCGATCCCGGTCAGGATCAGGGTTTCAGCACTCAGTGAGACCAGCGCGACGAGTAGATACGCCGTTCCGCCGCTGAGCGCTGCGATGAGGATGCTTCGGGCCCACAGCCCGCACCAGGTGATGACGCTTCCGGCCAGGACCAGGGCGGCGGCCGCCCCCAAGGGCAGCGCCAGCTCACCGACCCTCAGCACCTGCGCGTGGAGCGCGGTCCCGAGCAGCGCCGCCAGCATCCCCCCAAGCAGCGCGCCGGCCACTGCCCGCCACCGCGCCGGCGCCGGGCCGGAGGGTCCGGCGGGGTTAAACGCCGGACGCCGGCCCCTCCGCGGAACGGAAGGACCGGCGTCGACGTCGTAGGGCATGATCCGGAAGGACCCTTACCTAGGCGCGGGCACGCGAGCGGGAGGCACGCATGCGCTCGTTGGCATCGAGGATCACCTTGCGGATGCGGATGGCCTCGGGGGTCACCTCGACGCACTCGTCCTCGCGGGCGAACTCGAGGGACTCCTCAAGGGTGAGGTTGCGCGGCGGGGTGAGGTTCTCGAAGGTGTCCGAGGAAGCCGCACGCATGTTGGTGAGCTTCTTCTCCTTAGTGATGTTGACCTCCATGTCGTCGGCGCGGGAGTTCTCGCCGACGATCATGCCCTCGTAGACCTCGGAGGTGGGCTGCACGAAGAACGAGCCGCGCTCCTGCAGGTTGATCATGGCGAAGGGGGTAACGACGCCGGCGCGGTCGGCGATCATCGAACCGTTGGTGCGGTACTCGATGTCGCCGGCCCAGGGCTCGTAGCCCTCGGAGATCGACGCCGCGATGCCGGCACCGCGGGTGTCGGTCAGGAAGCGGGTGCGGAAGCCGATGAGGCCGCGGGCCGGAACGATGAATTCCATCCGGACCCAGCCGGTGCCGTGGTTGGCCATGTTGGTCATGCGCCCCTTGCGGGCGGCCATGAGCTGGGTGACGCCGCCGAGGTATTCCTCGGGCACGTCGATGGTCATGTGCTCCATCGGCTCGTGGATCTTGCCGTCAATGGTCTTGGTGACAACCTGCGGCTTGCCGACGGTGAGCTCGAAGCCCTCGCGGCGCATCTGCTCGACCAGGATGGCCAGGGCGAGCTCGCCGCGGCCCTGGACCTCCCACGCGTCGGGGCGCGCGGTGGGCAGGACACGCAGGGACACGTTGCCGATGAGCTCCTTGTCGAGGCGGTCCTTGACCTGGCGGGCGGTGACCTTGGCGCCCTTGACCTTGCCGGCCAGCGGCGAGGTGTTGATACCGATGGTCACGGAGATGGCGGGGTCGTCGACGGTGATCAGCGGCAGCGGCTGCGGGTTGTCGACATCGGTGAGGGTCTCGCCGATGGTGATGCCCTCGATGCCGGCGACGGCGACGATCTCGCCGGGTCCTGCGGAGTCGGTCGGCACGCGGTCCAGCGCCTTGGTGGCCAGGAGCTCGGTGATCTTGACGGTCTTCAGCTCGCCGTTCTGGCGGGCCCAGGCGACCTGCTGGCCCTTGCGGAGGGTTCCGTTGAAGATGCGCAGCAGGGCGAGGCGGCCCAGGAAGGGCGAGGCGTCAAGGTTGGTGACGTGAGCCTGGAGGACGCCGTCCGGGTTGTACCGGGGGGCGGGGATGTGCTCGATGATCGTCTGGAACAGCGGCTCCAGGTTGTCGTTCGAGGGGGTGGTGCCGTCGGCGGGCTGCTCGAGCGAGGCGGCTCCGGCGCGCGCAGCGGCGTAGACGACGGGCACGTTGAGGATCGAGTCGAGGTCGAGGTCGGGGACCTCGTCGGCGAGGTCGGAGGCCAGGCCCAGCAGCAGGTCCATCGACTCGCTGACGACCTCCTCGATGCGGGAGTCGGGGCGGTCGGTCTTGTTGACCAGCAGGATCACGGGGAGCTTGGCCGCGAGGGCCTTGCGCAGCACGAAGCGGGTCTGGGGCAGCGGGCCCTCGGACGCGTCGACGAGCAGGACGACGCCGTCGACCATTGAGAGGCCGCGCTCGACCTCGCCGCCGAAGTCGGCGTGGCCGGGGGTGTCGATGACGTTGATGGTGATCGTCTCGCCCTTGGCGGACGGGCCGTCGTAGAACACTGTGGTGTTCTTCGCGAGGATGGTGATCCCCTTTTCGCGCTCGAGGTCGCCGGAGTCCATGACGCGGTCGGCGACGTCGCCGTGGGCGGCGAAGGAGTTGGTCTGCTTCAGCATGGCATCGACCAGCGTGGTTTTTCCGTGGTCAACGTGGGCCACGATGGCTACGTTGCGGAGATCGCTGCGGACAGCGGTGTTGCCTGTGGTTTCAGACATGCTTAATGACTCAATTCAGTATCTAAAGCGGGGAAATGTCGGCGGCAGCAATGCGCGCCCTGCGTCAAGTCTACGGGTTTGACAAAACCAGACCTAATGCGCGGGCCTCCGCGGGGGCCCTCCAACGACGAACGACGCCGGCGCTGCCCCGCATTCGGGGAGCACCGGCGTCGTTTCGGCCCTGAGCGAAGCGCCGTCAGATCAGCACCGTCACGCTGCTTCCGGGGGAAGCACCAGGCCAGCACCCGGGATCGCCGCGAGCAGCGACTGGGTGTAGGCGGTCTTCGGGCTGTCGAAGACCTCGTCGGTGGAGCCCTGCTCAACCAGCTTGCCCTTCTCCATCACGGCCACGTGGTCCGCGATCTGCCGCACGACCGCGAGGTCGTGGGTGATGAAGAGGTAGCTCAGGCCCAGCTCGGCCTGAAGGTCGGCGAGCAGATTCAGGATCTGCGCCTGCACCAGCACGTCGAGCGCCGAGACGGCCTCGTCGCAGATGACGACCTCGGGATCGAGGGCCAGGGCCCGGGCGATGGCCACGCGCTGGCGCTGCCCGCCCGAGAGCTCATTGGGGAAGCGCTGCATCATCGAGGACGGCAGTGCCACCTGGTCGAGGAGCTCGCGCACCTTCTTCTCGCGGCTCTTGGCGTTGCCGATCCCGTGCACCCGAAGGGGTTCCTCGATGGTGCGGTAGATGTTGTACATCGGGTCGAGCGAACCGTAGGGGTCCTGGAAGATCGGCTGAACCCGGCGGCGGAAGTTGAACAGTTCCTTCCGGCCCAGGGTGGTGATGTCCACCCCGTCGAACCGGATGTCCCCCGCCGTCGCCGTCTCCAGGCCCAGCACCATGCGGGCGACCGTTGACTTGCCGGAGCCGGACTCCCCCACCACCGCGGTGGTGGTGCCGCGGGCGATCGAGAACGACACATTGTCGACCGCCGTGAAGTCGGTCGACTTGCCCCAGCTGCCGCGGATCTTGAAGACCTTGGTGAGGTCCTTGACCTCGATCACCTTGTCCTTGGAGTCGGCCTTCTCGGCCGACGGCGCGAGCACGTCGTCCGTTGCAACGCCGAGCTTCTTGGCCGATTCGATGCGCCGGGAGGCGATCGAGGGTGCCGAGGCAACCAGCTTCTGGGTGTACGGATGGCGCGGGTTGGTCAGCAGCTCAAGAGCGGGACCGGCCTCGACGACCTGGCCCTTGTACATGACGATGACTTTGTGCGCGCGCTCGGCTGCGAGGCCGAGGTCGTGGGTGATCAGCAGCACCGCAGTGCCCAGTTCATCGGTCATCCGGTCGAGATGATCGAGGATCTGGCGCTGCACCGTCACGTCCAGGGCTGACGTGGGCTCGTCGGCGATCAGCAGGCGCGGCCGGCACGAGAGCCCGATGGCGATGAGCGCGCGCTGGCGCATGCCGCCGGAGAATTCGTGCGGGTACTGGTTGGCGCGCGACTCAGCGTCGGGAAGGCCGGCTTCGGACAGTACCTTCGCCACATCCTGCGTGGAGTACGGCAGGCCGTTGGCCCGCAGGGTCTCCTTGACCTGGAAACCGATCTTCCAGACCGGGTTCAGGTTCGACATCGGGTCCTGGGGGACCATGCCGATCGAGGAGCCGCGGAGTTCGACGATGCGCTTTTCGCTGGCGTTGGTGATGTCCTCGCCGTCGAAAAGAATCGATCCGCCCGAGACCCTGCCGTTGCCGGGCAGCAGCCCGATCGCGGCGAGGGCCGTGGTGGACTTGCCGGAACCGGACTCTCCCACGATGGCCACGGTCTCGCCGGGCATCACGGTCAGGTGCGCGTTGCGCACCGCCGGGACCTCCCCGTTCGCGGTGTCGAACGTGATCGCAAGGTCCCTCAGTTCGAGCAGGGGCCGCACCTCGGACGGTGCGGTCCGGACCTCGGTGATGCCGTCGTTTCCAAGAGTTGAGCTCATCGCTTGCGCGCCTTCGGATCGAGAGCGTCACGCAGGGCATCGCCCAGCATGATGAAGCTCAGAACGGTCAAGGACAGGGCCAGGCCCGGCCAGAAGATGGCACTGGGGTTGGACCTCAGTGACGACTTCGCGGAGAAGATGTCATTGCCCCAGGACATGACGTCCGGCGGCAGCCCGATGCCCAGGAAGGACAGGGTGGACTCGGCCACGATGAACGTGCCCAGGGAGATGGTCGCAATGACGATGACCGGGGCCAGGGCGTTGGGGATGACGTGCTTGACCAGCGCCGACATCGGGGAAACGCCCAGGGAGCGGGCCGCCATGACGAAGTCCGCGTTGCGGACCTCGATGACTGCGGCGCGGGTGATGCGCGCGATCTGCGGCCACCCGAAGGAAACCAGGATCACCACGAGCGTCCAGACGTTGCGGTTCTGCTGGAAGAAGGGAAGCTGCACGACGACGATGGCGCCGAGGATCAGCGGCAGGGCGAAGAAGATGTCGCCGACGCGGGCCAGGATCGCGTCGACCCAGCCGCCGAAGAATCCGGCGAGGGCGCCGATCAGGCCGCCGATGACCAGCACGCCGAGAGTGGCGAACAGCCCAACGGTGAGGGAGGACTGGGTGCCGTGCACGACGCGCGAGAGGATGTCGCAGCCCTGCTGGGTGAAGCCGAGCGGGTGCCCCGGTGCGGGGCCGCCGTCGGAGTTGGCCAGCAGGCAATTCGAGTTCGGCGGCTCGTTCGTGAACAGTCCGGGGAACAGCGCCACGACGAGGATCGCCAGGATGAGGACCGCGCTGATCAGGAACAGCGGCTGCCGGCGCAGGCTGCGCCAGGCCTCACGCCACAGGCTCGAGGGAGCGCCCTCGGCGGTGGCACTGTCGGTCGCCCGGACAGGGGTTTCCTCAATATCGGCGACATAGTGCTCGATCGGGTAGGCGGAGGTCTTCACCCTTCCCGCCGTCTTCAGGTTGTTCTCAAGCTCAGGCATATCGAATCCTTGGGTCAAGCCACGCGTACAGGAGGTCCACCAGCAGGTTCGCGAGGCAGAAGATGAGGATCAGGAAGGTGACGATCGAAACGACAGTCGGCCCGTCCCCGTTCAGGACGGCGCGGTACAGCGTGAGGCCGACACCGTTGACGTTGAAGATTCCTTCGGTGACGATGGCCCCACCCATGAGGGTCCCGAGGTCGGCGCCCAGGAAGGTGACAACGGGGATCATCGAGTTGCGCAGGATGTGCACGACGACCACACGCTTGCGGCTGAGCCCCTTGGCGGTGGCGGTGCGGACGTAGTCGGCCTTGACGTTCTCAAGGATGCTGGTGCGCGTCAGGCGCAGCACGTAGGCGAAGGACACGAGGCCCAGCACGACGGCCGGCAGGATCAGCTCGGAGACGGTGGCGTCGCCGCTGACGGTCGGGTTGGTCCACCCAAGCTTGACGCCGATCAGGAACTGCATCAGGAAGCCGAGGACGAAGATCGGCACGGCGATGACGACGAGGGAGAGCACCAGGACGGTGGAGTCGAACAGCTTGCCCTTGCGCAGGCCCGCGATGAGGCCGAAAACGATGCCGAAGATGGCCTCGAAGATGAGGGCCATGACGGCGAGCTTGGCGGTGGTCGGGAAGACCTCGGCGATGATGACGGCGATGGGGCGGCCGGAGAAGTTGGTGCCCAGATCGAAGGTCAGGACGCCCTTGAGGTAGAGCAGGTACTGGATCCAGAACGGCTCGTCCAGGTTGTACTGCTCGCGCAGCGCGGTGACGACGGCGGGGGTACATCCGCGCTCACCACAGATGGCCGCGGTTGCGTCACCGGGAAGGCTGAAGACCAGGAAATAGACGAGGAGCGTAGCTCCGAGGAAGACCGGAATCAGCTGCAGGAAGCGCCGGGAAACATACCAGGTCATTAGTGCGCACCTCCCGGCGCGTCAGGCGTTCGGACGGAACGCTCTTGGGGGTTGCTCATTTTGGGTTGGAACCTTTTCGTTGGATCACGGAAAATGGGGGCCCGCCAGAGGCAGGCCCCCATTCCGTGTCGGATTACTTGCCGGTGATGGCGTGGTACAGAGGTACGCCGTTCCAGCCGAATTCAACATTGTCCACGTTGTTGCTCCAGCCGCCCTGGGCGACCTGGTACCACAGCGGGATGGCCGGAAGGTCCTCGAGGAGGGTCTCCTGTGCCTCGTTCATTGCCTTGTTGCCCTCTTCGACGGACTCCGCAGCAAGCCCTTCCTTCAGGGCCTTGTCGAACTCCTCATTGGTGTACACGGAGTCGTTGGATCCGGCGCCGGTGGCGTAGATCGGTCCGAGGAAGTTGTACAGCGAGGGGTAGTCGGCCTGCCAGCCCGACCGGATGGCGCCGGTGAGCGTCTGCTCGGTCGCCTCGGTGCGGGCTTCCTTGAAGGTGGCGTACGGCTTGCCGGTGATCTCGATACCCAGGGTGTTCTTGACGCTGTTCACCAGAGCCTCAACCCAGGTCTTGTGATCGCCCTTGTCGGCGTTGTAACCGATGGTCAGGGGCTCGGAGGCGTCGTAAGGCTCAAGCTTCTCGGCCTCGGCCCACAGTTCCTTGGCCTTTTCCGGGTTGTACTCAAGGTTTTCGCTGCCGGGCAGGTCTTCCTCGAAGCCGGGGAGGACCGGAGCGGTGAATTCCTTGGCGGGCTCGCGGCCGCCGTTGAAGATCACCTCGGTGATCTCGTCACGGTTGATGGCCATCGACAGGGCCTGGCGGCGCAGCTTGCCTGCCTCGCCGTCCCAGTTCTTCAGGTAGTACGGGACGGCGATGGTCTGGTTGCCGGCGTACGGGGACTCGATCGAGCGCTCACCAAGATCGTTCTTGAAGTTCTTGATGTCCGACGTCGGAATGGTCTTCAGCACATCCAGGTTGTCCGAGATCAGGTCCTGGTAGGCCGTCGTGTCGTTCTGGTAGATCTTGAAGGTGATGCCGCCGTTCTTGGGCTCCTGCGGACCTTCGTAATCCTCGTTCGGCACGAGCTCGATCTGTTCGTTGTGCTTCCAGGCACCTTCGGCGGCGAACTTGTACGGGCCGTTGCCGACCGGGTTCTCGCCGAACGCCTTGGGGTCCTTCAGGGCGTCGGCGGGCAGCGGGTAGAACGCGCTGTAGCCGAGGCGCTGGGGCCAGTCCGATTCGGGCTGCGACAGGGCGACGGTGAAGGTCTTATCGTCGACAACCTTCAGGCCGCTCATCTCAGTGACGGTGGAGCCTTCGGCGCTGGCCTCCGCGTATCCTTCGATGCTCTCGAAGAAGTAGCTGCTCAGCTGGGCGTTCTTTGCTGCGGCGCCGTAGTTCCACGCGTCAACGAAGGAGCTGGCCGTGACCGGATCGCCATTGGTAAAGGTCATGCCCTCCTTCAGGGTGATCGTGTAGTTCTGGGCATCCTCGGTCTCGATGGACTCGGCGACCTCGTTCTGCACCTTGCCATCGGCGTCGTAGCTGACGAGCCCGGCAAAGATGAGGTCGAGGACTGCTCCGCCGCCGACTTCGTTGGTGCTGGTCGGGATCAGCGGGTTCTGGGGTTCAGAGCCGTCGACCACGATGACGGCATCGGTGTTGCCGCTGGTAGCTGCTTCGTCGGTGCTTCCGCCGCCGCCGCCGCATGCGCTCAGCGCGAAGACAGCAACCGCTGCCACGCTGAGAATTCTGGAATTGCGCGTGAAACGCATTCCGCCTCCTAGTTGTTAGGTTTCCCCCGGCGCTGTTACGGCCGGGGCTGTTGGACTCGAATGGTACGCATGAGCCAACTCACACCGGGAAATCATATGCCCCACGGGTTTGCCCCAAGAAACGCGGGCACGGCGGCAGCGGGCGAAAACTTTCAGCGAATACTCAGGAAACGGGCGGTGAACGGGCGCTGCCGCAGGTGAGGGGGACAGCGGCCGAGAAAGTCACGATTTGGTAACGCCCACGCCTCGATCGGCCCGCAGCGGCTTTTCGGTACAACGGTGTATCCGCCGCCACAGCCGGGACGGCACTCCGCCGGCTGACGGCGGAGCACCGCCGAGCGGTCGGTTTGCCTACTCCGCTGCCAGCAGCTGGGCGCGCAGTTCGCGCCGCTCGCGCTGCTTCTGCGGGTCCGGAAGGGGGACGGCGGCAAGCAGCCGCTGGGTGTAGGGATTTTGGGGGCTGCGCAGGATCTGATCGCGGGTCCCCTGTTCCACGATCCGGCCGCGCTGCATCACGCAGATGTGGTCCGCGAGGACGTCGACCACCGCGAGGTCATGGGTGACAAACAGGCAGGCGAAGCCGAGTTCGCGCTGCAGGTTCTGGAACAGTTCGAGCACCCGGGCCTGGACCGAGACATCCAGGGCCGAGGTCGGCTCGTCAGCGACCATGAGCTTCGGGCGCAGCGAGAGCGCCCGCGCGATGCCGACCCGCTGCTTCTGCCCGCCGGAGAGCTCATGCGGGTAGCGGTTACGGTAGCTCCGCGGCAGCTCGACCTGGTCGAGGAGTGCCTCGATGCGTTTCTGCAGTTCCGCACCCTTGGCCTCGCCGGCCAGGTACATCGGTTCGCCGATGCTCTCGCCGATCGGCAGCCGCGGGTTCAAGGACGACGACGGGTCCTGGAAGACCATGCCGACGTGGCGGCGGACCGCGGCCAGCTCCTTGGAGGCGGGCCGGAAGCCGGAGATATCGGTCCCCACGACGGATAGCGTCCCCTCGGCCACCGGAAGCAGGCCGACCGCCGCCCGGCCGATGGTGGTCTTGCCCGAGCCCGACTCCCCCACCAGGCCGATGACCTGGCCGGGATAAACAACGAGGTTCGCCCCCTCCACGGCACGGAACGCAGGCACCCTGCCCTGCTTGGGGTATTCGATCGCGACGTTCTTGAGTTCGAGGACCGGGTCCGCCTGGGGTGCCGACTCCTCGTGAAGGCCGGCCAGGACCTCCCGCTCGCGCCGTTCCAGTTCTTCGTGGTCGACGCCGACCAGCTCCGAGTGGGTCGCGGCGGCCAGTGCCGCCGTGATGTCGACGTCGTCCTGCCCTGCCCCCTGGCCGAGGTGCGGCACCGCCGCCAGCAGTGCCTGCGTGTACTCGTGCTGCGGGCTGCCGAAGATCTGATCAGCTGTCCCCGTCTCGACAATCTCGCCCTTGCGCATGACCGCGATGCGGTCGGCAAGGTCGGCCACGACGCCCATGTCGTGGGTGATAAGGACAATGGCGCTGTCCAGTTTGGTGCGCAGATTACGCATCAGGTCGAGGATTTCCGCCTGCACCGTCACGTCGAGCGCCGTCGTGGGCTCGTCGGCGATCAGCAGCTTCGGATCGCAGGAGAGGGACTGGGCAATCATGGCACGCTGGCGCTGCCCGCCGGAGAGCTGGTGCGGGTAGGACCGGAACGCCTTGTCCGGGTCGGGAAGCTCGACCATGTCCAGCAGGGCCAGGGCCCGCTGCTTCGCCGCGTCCGGGGACATCTCGTTGTGGAGGCGGAGGGTTTCGACGATCTGGAAGCCCACGGTGTACACGGGGTTGAGTGCCGTCATCGGCTCCTGGAAGATCACGGCCACCTCGCTCCCGCGCACCTCGCGCAGCTGCGCCGGCGACATGGTGAGGACCGACTTGCCGTTGAGCAGCACCTCGCCGGTGACCCGGCTGTTCGAGGGCAGCAGTCCGAGGAGGGACATAGAGCTTGCGCTTTTTCCCGAACCGGACTCGCCCACGATTGCCAGGACCTCGCCTGCGTTGACGTAGTAGTTCAGGTCGATCGCGGCCGGCACCCATTTCTTGTCGACGCCGAAGTCGACGCTGAGGTTGCGCACCTCCAGCACCGGCCCGCGCGGGTCCCGTGGGTCGTTTCCATCGGGACTGCCAATAACGTCGCTTGTCATGATGCGCTGTCCTTCCGCCCGGCACCCGGGAGTGGTATATCCGCCGTGGAATCTCCGGTTGACCCACCAGAGGAAAATGCTGGAATCATAGAGCGATGAGCAGCGCCACGGGCGGTCCCGTCACCACAGTGTTCCGACCGCGCACCAGCAAGGCCTTCACGGCGGTGGCCTTCGCGCTGACCGCGGTGGGCCTGGTGTCCGTGGTGGTGTCGGAGGGGGTCTCCGGACTGCTGGCGGGCTGGCCGCTCGCCGTCTTCGCCTTCGCGGCGTGGTGGCTGTTCTGGTACCCATCCGTCGAGGTGGATCCGGACGCCGTGACCCTGCGGAACCCGCTGACCACCGTCTCGGTGCCGTGGGCCGCGCTGGTGCACGTCGATACCAAGTTCGCGCTGAAGCTCGTCACGCCCCGCGGCTCCTACACGGCCTGGGCCGCGCCCGCCCCCGGAGTCTGGGGCACCCACGCCGGAAAGCCCGAGCATCTGGCCAACCTTCCGGGAAACAGTTACGGGCCGGGGCGTTCCGTGCGCCCGGGCGACCTCACGCACACCGACTCCGGCTACGCCGCGTTCCTTGTCCGCAGCCGGTGGGAGAAATTCATCGACAGCGGTTCCCTCGACGTCGACCTCACCGACTCGGCGGTGGTGGCCAGGAGTGTGAACTGGCTGCCGATCGGCGTGGCAGCGGCGCTCGTGGCGGCGTCCATTGCTTCTTTCGCCCTGGCCTGAGCCACTGCCCCTCACGCGCGCACCGGTCGATCCGCTTCCTTCGCCTTGCGCGCGTTGAACTTCTTCTGGCGCGGGTCGAAGGCGTCGCGGAGGCCGTCACCGATGAAGTTGATCGTCAGGCAGATGAGCACAATGAAGATGCCCGGGAACCAGAAGAGCCACGGGCGGGTCTGGAAGGCCTCCTGGTTCTGGCTGATGATCAGGCCCAGGGAGACGTCCGGTGCCTGCACGCCGAAGCCGATGAAGCTCAGGCCGGTCTCGAGCAGGATGGCCGCCGACATCAGCAGCGTGGTGTTGACGATGATGACGCCGACCGCGTTGGGCAGGATGTGTTTGAAGATGATGCGGGCGTTGGAGGCGCCGGCGATCTTGGCGGCATCGACGAACTCCCGCTCGCGCAGGGAGAGGAACTCGCCGCGGACCAGCCGGGCCATGCCGGTCCAGGCGAGCAGTCCGAGGACCACGCCGAGGAAGAAGACGGCCGAGCCGGGGCCGAGGGCCTGCCCCACGGTCCGGCCGAGGACCGCGGCGAGGACGATCAGCGGAATGATGATGACGATGTCCGTGATGCGCATCAGGACGGCCTCGGTCATGCCGCGGAAGTAGCCGGAGCAGGCACCGACCACGACGCCGACGATGCCCGAGATCGCTCCGATGAGGAGCATGATGATGATCGAATTCTGCGCTCCGCGCATGGTCAGGGCGAAGTAGTCGCGCCCGATCGAGTCCTGGCCAAAGGGGTGGTCGCCCCAACTGAAGGGCCCGGTGACCGTGGGCGCTCCCCCGTCGATCACCGGCAGGAACTGCGTGTGGTTGTACTTCCACCAGCCGGGGATACCGGCGAAGCCCAGCGAGGTGAAGGCCAGGAGGAAGATGATTGCGAAGACCACGAGGCTGATGATGGCGGCCGAGTTGTCGAAGAAGCGCCGACGGACGATCTGGCCCTGCGACATCCCCTTCGTCTCGGGGTCGGCAACGGGCCCCACTTCACGCGGAGAGGGGCCTACTTCTCCCCGGGGTGTCTCCGAGGAATCCTGGATGGTCATGCTTTCACCCTTACGCGTGGATCAAGGACCGAATAGACAAGGTCGGCTATGAGGTTGAAGACGAGTGCCAGAATCCCGACCACGAGGAAGAAGCCCATGATGGGGTTCGGGTCCGTCCGGTGCAGGGCCTGCACGAACAGTTGGCCCATTCCGGAGAAGGCAAACACCTGCTCGGTGATGACGGCGCCGCCGATCAGTGCGCCGATGTCGAAGGCGACAAGGGTGGCCAGGGGGATCAGTGCGTTCCGGAAGGCGTGGCGCATGACGACGGTCCGCTCGGACAGGCCCTTGGCCCGGGCCGTCCGGATGTAGTCCATGTTCATGATCTCGAGCATCGAAGCCCGTGAGTACCGGCTGTAGCTTGCGAGGGAGGCGAGCAGCAGTGCCAGGGTGGGAAGGAGGAGGTGGGTGAAGTTATCGATTCCCTGGATCCAGAAGTCCCCTTCAAGGCCCGGAGTCGAAGCACCGATCGTGGCGATCGGCCTGCCGCGCACCCGGGAGTTCGAGACGTAGGACGGCCAGGTCACCATGAACCGGTCGAGGACGATCAGTCCCGCCATGAGGAGCCCGGTCAGTGCGGCGGTGCGCATGCTCTGGGCCCGGTCGTAACCGCCGAACAGGAACCCCACGCCCATGCCCACGCCGATCGTGACCACGGCAAGGAGCAGCAACAGCCAGATCGTTGCCCCGCCCAGGAAAGGGTTGACGACGTAGTACGCCACCAGGCCGAGGGCCACCATGATCAGGGCTGAGTAGAGGGCCTTGCGGTTCTTTAGCCCGGCGGTCAGCAGGGTGATGCCGTAGGCCGCCGCCACCCCGAACACGAGGATGACGATCGGACCCAGGCCGGGGCGCGTGAACCAGTCGATGAGGCTGAGGAGGTAGAGGAGCCCTCCCGCGGCCACCGCACCGATCAGGAACGCGACCGCCTTTCGTTTGAGGGTGCCGCCGGCGAGGATCGTGAAGATCACCCCGCTGATCAGGGCCACGACCAGGAGGTTCGACAGGGGTATGTCCGGGTCGGTCAGAAAGTTATTGAATCCGATCGCGCCGAATTCCTTGAGCAGCACCGCCAGCCAGAAGATCGGCAGTGAGAAGAAGAGGAAGGACATGAAGGTCACGCCGTAGTCGAGCCCGCTGTACTGGCGCAGGGCGGAGATGATGCCGAGGGAAATCCCGATGATGATGGCTAGCACGGTGGCTGCCGTCACAAGCATGATCGTGTTGCCCACGGCCCGGGTGAGCGCATCGGTGACGGCTTCACCCTGGATGCTGCGCCCGAGGTCGCAGTTGCCTACGAAGGGCACCACGCACTGCACCGCGCCGGACAGCCAGCCGAAGTAGCGAAGCGGAGCCGGGGTGTTCAGGTCAAGCAGTTCAGAGCGGGCCTGGATGAGCTGTTCCCGGTTGGGGGCATTGCTGGCGCGCAGGTCCTCGAGGGGATCGCCGGAGGCCGCCGTCAGCAGATAGACGATGAACGAGGCGCCAAACAGGATTAGGACCGCTGTTGCTAGTCGCCGAACGATGTAGGTCACCATGCTTGCGAGGCCTCATGTCTGGTTGCGGGTTTGCTGTGACTCTGGTCGCATTCTAATCCACCCCCTCCGGGGCAGCCCGCACGTGACACGGCGGACACCGCCGCGGAACGCAGGAAGGTGCCGGAACCTAGATGGACAGGGTCCCGGCACCTCCCGTGGTGCGGTTAGAACTGCACTGGTGGTGCTACTGGACGACTTCCCAGTCCCAGAAGTTCCACCAGATACCGGTCTGGTTCGGCATGTATTCCATGCCCGCGACCTGGTCGGTGTGGGCGTTCAAGCCGGGCAGCTGGAACAGCGGCAGCCCGTACTTGGAGTCCCAGATCAGCTTGTCGATCTGGACCTGCAGGTCCTCCTGGGCGGCCGGATCCGTCTCGCGGATCAGCTCGTCCATCAGCTTGTCAGCCTCAGGGTCCGAGAAACCGTTGAAGTTCGAGCCTGCATCGCTCTTGAAGATCTGCGGCACACCGGCAACGCCGACGCCCGAGTTGATCCAGCCGAAGATGGTCGCGTCGTAGGTTCCGTTGCCCAGGGCGGCGCCCCAGTCGGAGGCGCCCAGGCCGCCGTCGACGATCTTGAACCCTGCCTGCGAGGCGGACTCCGCGATCAGGGTGTAGGCGTCGAGACGGTTGGGGTTGTCACGGTTGTACATGATGCGCACCTCGGGGGTTGCACCGGCAAGAAGCTCGCGTGCACCCTCGATGTCGGCTTCCGCGTACTCCTCGGACCCGTTGTTCTCGCGTGCTTCCTCGTAGCGCTCCTGGTCGGCGAGGTACAGCTGGGAATCCAGCGGAGCGGCCTCGGGGTTCAGCTTCTTGATGATCGTGTCGACGATCTGCTGGCGCGGCACCGTCTTCATGAAGGCCTCGCGCACGTTCTCCTCGGCGAAGACGCCGGAGAAGTTGAGGTCGAGGTGGTCGTAGGACAGCTCGTTGCCGCGGAGGACCTCTATGCCCTCGAGACCCTCGAGCTGCTCTGCGGTGTCGGCGGATGCCTGCGGCGCGATGATGTCGACCTCGCCGTTCTGCAGCGCCTGCACCTGGGCCGGAGCCTCACCGATGTAGCGGATGGTGACCTCGTCGATCTTCGGCTCGGGGCCCCAGTTGTAGTCCTCGTTGCGCACCAGGGTCATGCTCTGGTCCGGGGTCATGTCCGAGACGATGAAGGGGCCGTTCGAAAGGAAGAGCGAAGTGTCGGTGGGCAGGGACTTGGTGTCGAAGCCGGTGTTCCAGAAGTCGGCAACGGCCTGCAGCTCAGGGCGCTCCACTGGCTTCTCGGGATCGCCCTCGGGGGCGGTCTGGATGAGCTCGATGAGCGCGTCCTCGTCGGCGAGGCCCGCCTTCTCCGCAACGACGTGGGCCGGCATGCCGATGCCGCCCTCGGTCATGGTGCCGAACGCCGTCTCGTAGTCGGAGTAGGGCTCGGAGTAGTTGAGGGTGATGGAGCGTCCGTCGTCGCTGATCTCCGGAACGTCGGTCAGCCCGAGTCCGCTGGTGTCGCCGGCGTAGTCGAAGTAGCTCGAGCCGGAGGTCACCTCGCCGGCCTCGTCGGTGGTGGCGTCGTTGAAGTGCCCCGACTGGACAGCCCAGGCCAGCAACATGTCGCCGGCGTCGACGGGCTCCCCGTCGGACCAGGCCACCTCTTCGTTCACCGTGTACTTGACGCTGAGCGGGTCCTCGGAGACCACTTCGTAGGTGCCGAAGTCCTCGTTGGGGACCACCTCAAGGTCGTTGTTGATGTAGTTGAAGCCGGAATGGGTGAGGTAGGCGACGGTGCCGTTGATGTCCACGTTCCCCTCGGCGGTGCCGGAGTTGAACGAACTGAAAGCATTGACCTCAACTACCCGGATCTCGCCGCCGGTTGCTTCGCCCTCGGCGCCCTCATCGGTTTCAGTACCGGTGTTGGCGGCGCAGGCGCTAAGTGCGAGCGCAGCTGCCGCCGCGACCCCCACAGCTTTGGAAGTACGTCCGAAACGCATTCCGCCTCCTATTTCTTGGTGTGGAATCAGCCCCATCTGATGTTGCATGACGACCCGCGAGCCCTAAAGGTGGCGCGCCTCACATGTCCAGAAGCCTAGTGGCGGAGTGTTACCAGACGGTCTCGAATCCCTCAGCAGGAATAGGTTGTTACCGAGATGCAATCAAAGCCGGCCTCGCGGCGTCGTACGGCACGCTAGGCCGGATTGTCATATCAATTCCCCTGGCCGCCAGCCCGCATTGTCCATCCGGGATGTGGAGGCTAGTGTGGTCTGCGGCCGCCATATAGGTCTCGCAACGCTCATGGCGGTGGTGTTAAGGCCCGTCCGGTAGGGGTACCGGACGGGCCCACAACCGCTGCCCCCGGCTGAAGCGACGCCGCGAGCGGTTCCCCCGATGACCCGCCTATGGCGCAGCACCCCTCCGGACATGAGAAAGCCCCCAGCCAGTCTCGCTTGGCCAGGGGCTTCGCAGCAGTTGATTGCCGCCTCAGGCAGGTGCCGACCGGAATCGTGGGGGATATTCTGTCGACAACCTAGCCATCAGCTAGCTTCCCTTCTTCTGCCGCACTAGTCAATTCGCCCTACGGCTTGTCACTGTTACTCGCCAGTGGGGGCAACAACCTCGACCGTTGCGAATCTCTTGCCGGCTTCGCTGAATGGCATCGCGACGACCATGAATCCGTAGGTGCCCGGGGCGAGGTCGGCCCCGAGGGTGATTGGCATCGAGTAGTGGCCGTTTGCATCCGCATAAACCACCGGCTCATCCAGAAGATTGGCATCCGTATGCATCGGACCGAAACCCACGAAGATCTCTGCTCCGGGGGTGTAACCGTCACCAACGATGTTCCAAGTCGTTCCCGCTTCCCGTTCGACCCTGACGGCGTCCCATTCCGGAACGGGCGTCAGGTCAGGATAGGACGCTGGGGCCGGCTGCGGCGCCTCAGGAGACGGAGCGGGTGGTTCCACGGTGGGCGCGGGCACCGCGGCGGGCGTCGGCGCTGGGGTGGGAGTCGGCGCCGGGGTGGGCGTCGGAGTGGGAGTCGGAGTCGTCTCCTGGCTGGTGACCTCCGGCGAGGAGCTCGCTGACGGGCCCTGCGCTTGACCGGACGTAGTCGATTCGGGAGTTGCACACCCGGCGAGCAGAAGGGCTGTGATGGACAGGGCGAGGATTGGTCGCTTTTTCACTGAGGTGCTTTCGTCTTGAAGGGTGGCTCCTCTAAGTTGAGGCCCTCGAAGCACCGCAGTGGGCCGCAGGGGATTCGACTCAGTGGAAACCGGGACAGGGGGTGCTTCGGGCCCCTGTTTCTGCGTGCGTGGCCACCCCCGGCTGCCCCCACAGTCCGGACGGTGAGATGGACTCTACAACCGGGGAATGCCGTGCGCTGCCAGCATTTCATTACGGTCGTGCAACGCTTTGAGGAGCTGCGCTGCACGAATTCGCGGGGAACACACCACATTCACGGTTCACGAGCCGTATCGCGCGCCGGCGTCGTTTTCAGCAGTGCTGTCTCGTGTGCCCCGTCGAGGAACACCCGGGCGCGGCGTCGGTGGTCGTTCAAGGTATCCGGGTCCATGTTCTCAAGCAGGGAGACGATCATCCGCATGCGCGGGTTCCCTTTCAGAACTGCGTGGTGATCCTCGATGAACGTCCAATACAAGCCATCCCAGTCGGCCGTCCACTGCCCCGTGGGGAGGTCTGACATCTTCCGCAGGTAATTGCTGCCGGAGACATAGGGTTTTGTCGTGATTTCCTCGCCCGCAGCGAACTGGCTCATGGCATAGACATTGGGGACCATCACCCAGTCGTACGCGTCGATGAACAGCTCCATGAACCACTCGTATACCTGATCGGGGTGGATCCGCAGCAGGGACATTGCGTTGCCGAGCACCATCAGCCGCTCGATGTGGTGCGCGTACCCGGTGGCGAGTACCCGGGAAATGACCATGTCCACGGGCGCCAGCCCGGTGCGCGCATCCCACCACCCGTCCCCGAGTGCGTTCTGGTGCCCGAGGTGGTTCGAAGTACGCATCTGCCGGCCGCTGGTCCGGTAAGTGGCCCGCATGTATTCACGCCACCCGATCACCTGCCGCACGAACCCCTCCAGTGAGGCGAGGGGGGTATCGGCATCGGCTCCCTCGAGTACCGCCCGCACGACGTCCCGCGGGTCCAGCAGTCCGACGTTCAGCGCTGCCGTCAGCAGACCGTGGGCGATGAACGGATGCGCAGTGGAGATCGCATCCTCGTAGGGTCCGAACTCCTTCAATCGTTCGCTGACGAACTCCTGCAGGTGCCGGCGCGCTTCGTCGCCGCTGGTGGGCCAGGCGAACAGGTGGGGGTCCCCCGGAGCGTTCGGGAACTCGGCACTCACCCAGGCGATCGCGAGGTCCACCGCGGGATGCATCCGGTCACCAGCCCCGTCCCCCATCAGCGCCTCAATATCGAGGGTCCCTTCTGACCGGAGGACGGGATGGCGCGCAAAACGGCCCACCACGTGAGGGCTATAACCGCGCGGAAGCTTCTTTCGGTTTTCGGCATCGAAGGACCACCTCCCGCCGAGGGGTTCCCCGTCGTCGAGCAGAATGCCGAGTCGACGGCGCTGCCACACATAGAAGTCCTGCATCCGGGAGTCATTGTGTGCGAACCAGTCATCGATCTGCTTCCGGTCGGTGAGGAAGTTCGGTGTCTCGAACACGTCGTCCCGGCGCATCCGGTAGCCGCCGTCGGCGAGCGCTGCGAACAGGTCCCGCTCGAGCCAGTCATCGACCACGTCGAACCAGGTCACCTGCACCGGGTTCCGCTTCCGGACCAGCCCGGCGAGCTGATCGGAGGAGCTATGGCCGGCATCGCTTGCAAGGACGACGACCTCGTAGCCGCGCCCGCTCAGGCGGCGGGCAAAGCGGGCCATCGACGCACGGTGCAGCACCAGCTTGTGGGAATGGAACGCGTACTGACGGAAGAGAAGATCATGCTCGATGAGCACAAACACCGTGCCATCTGCAGCTTCAAGGTGCTGGTCGAAGAGCTGGTGCGGCAGGACGAGGCGCAGACGCGGGCCGGAGTTCATGGCCTAAGGATAGGCGGGCCCGGGCCCGCAGTGCGGAGAGGTGAATGCCTCCTCGTCTGTCCTCCTCCTGGGCCTGCGCTGGGCGCCTACGAGCCGGCGGGGTCCTGCCTTCCGGTTCCCTTTAATCGTCGGTCTGCGGCAGAGCGGGTCGACCCAGCCCCCTAATGAGCAGTTTGACCAGCCGGTCGGCGTCGTACCGCGGATCCTTGCCGGCGCCGGCACATAGATTGCCGACCCCGCGCATAAGTTCATAGGCGCTTATGTCCGGGTCGATCTCCCCTGCTGCCACGGCGGCTCGGAGCAGATGCGCGCACACCGGCACCAGCCGGTCGACGAAGTAGGTGTGCAGGGCGTCAAAGCCATCCCTGTCGTTTTGCAGAGCTGCGGCCAGGCCGTGCTTGGTGACGAGGAATTCGACGAAAAGGTCAATCCACCGGCCGAGCGCCGAATGAGGGGATTCGGTAGCGGCCAGCAGGGCCGGACCGGCCTCGGCACACGCCTCCACCTGGTGCCGGTACACGGCGATGATGAGGTCCGCGCGGGTCGGGAAGTGACGATAGATCGTGCCGACCCCCACCCCGGCCTTGCCTGCTATTTCGCGTACCGGCGCGTCAACGCCGGAGGCGACAAAGACAGCAGCGGCAGCGGCAAGGAGCACCTGTTCATTGCGTAAGGAATCCGCACGTTTCCGCTGAATCCCCTGCCCTGCCTGCCCGGCGTCCAGACTCATATCCCTGATCCTCTTTTGTCCACGTTGCTAAACGGAACAGCGTTCCGTATAGTCAAACGGAGCAACGTTCCTTTTAGTAAGTATGTCAGACCGGATAGCTCACCTACAGGCGGCGTCCGGGCGACACATCATCCCTCCCGACGGAAAGCCCGTGGCATGACAGATCTTCTCTCCTCGCATGCAGACCCGGCCGACGGTGCTCCGGTTCCGGTCATGTCTGTCAGCCCGGTGGTGCTGCCGGTCCGCGGCCGCGGTGACGACCTCCGGGTGCGGGTCTCCGCTCCGGTGACCGGGCGCGGGCTGCCCGTGATCGTCTTCTCCCACGGCAATGGTTCGTCTATGAGGGACTACGGCCCTCTGGTCGATCATTGGGCAGCGCACGGCTTCACCGTCATCCAGCCAACCCACCTCGACTCGCGGATGCTGAACCTCCACCCTCAGGACCCACGGTTCTCCGAGAGATGGCGCTTGCGCGTGAACGACCTCCAACAGATCCTTGACCAGCTCGACTCCATCGAAGCTGCCGTGCCGGGCCTGGCCGGGCGCCTGGACCACCGCCGGATCGCCGCGGCCGGCCACTCCTGGGGCGGCCACACAGTCGGCCAGCTGCTCGGTGCGCGGGTCATGGGGCCGGACGGCGGGCCGGGAGCGGACCTGTCCGACCCTCGGATCACGGCTGGCGTGCTGCTGGCCGCCCCCGGGAGGGGCGGCGCTGATCTGACGGAGTTCGCCGCAGCGAATTACCCCTTCCTGAACCAAAGCTTCACCGACATGACCGCCCCCGCTCTCGTCATCGCGGGAGATAGGGACCGCACCCCCCTCAGCGTCCGGGGCGCGGACTGGTGCGCGGATCCCTACCATCTCAGTCCGGGCAAAAAGAGCCTGCTGACCGTCTTCGGGGCAGAACACTCGCTGGGAGGAATTCCCGGCTACGGAGCTGCGGAGACCACCGACGAGAACCCGACCCGGGTCGCCTTCATCCAGCACGCCATCTCCTCCTACCTGCGCAGCGCGCTGTCTCCCACCGATCCGAGCTGGCGCGAGAGCGTCACCGCGCTTGACGAGAACCCGGCTCCGCTCGGCCGCATCGACAGCAAATAGCTCCTCACAACCCAACCCCACCCACATCGAAAGGGACACCCTCATGCAGTACAACACCCTCGGCCGCACCGGCCTGCAGATCAGCTCGCTCGCGCTGGGCGCCATGAACTTTGGGAAGATCGGCCGGACCACACAAGACGAAGCAACCGCGCTGGTGGACGCCGCCCTCGAGGCCGGGATCAACCTGATCGACACCGCCGACGTGTACAGCGGCGGCCAGTCCGAGGAAATGGTCGGCAAGGCGGTCGCCGGCCGCCGCGACGATGTCGTCCTCGCCACCAAAGCGGGCCTGCCCATGGGCGACGAGCGCAACCGCCAGGGCAGCTCCCGGCGCTGGCTGATCACGGAACTGGAGGCGAGCCTGCGCCGGCTCAACGTCGAGCACATCGACCTCTACCAGATCCACCGTTGGGACCCGAGGACCAGCGATGAAGAAACCCTCTCCGCTCTGACCGACCTGCAGCGCGCCGGCAAGATCCGCCACTTCGGCTCCTCAACCTTCCCGGCGTACCGCATTGTCCAGGCCCAGTGGGCCGCCAGCTCGCACCACCTGAGCCGTTATGTCACGGAGCAGCCCAGCTACTCAATCCTGCAGCGCGGCATCGAAACCCACGTACTTCCCGCCGCCCAGGAGTATGGCATGGGTGTCCTGGCGTGGAGCCCCCTCGCCTCCGGATGGCTCTCAGGCGCCATCCGCGAGGGCCAGGAGATCGGCACGAACCGCTCGGGCTTCATGCAGCACAGATTCGACGTCTCCATTCCCGTCAACCGGGCGAAGCTTGACGCCGTTGAACAGCTGGCCAGGGTGGCCGACGGCGCCGGCCTCACCATGATTCAGCTCGCGCTCGGCTTCGTCACAGCGCATCCGGCGGTCACCAGCGCACTGATCGGACCGCGCACCATGGATCACCTGCACTCCCAGATCGCCGCCGCCGACACCGTCCTGTCCGCAGAGATCCTTGACGCGATCGATGCCATCGTGCCACCCGGCACCGATCTCGCACCGCAGGAGAAGAACGACGCCCCGCCGGCCCTGCTCGATTCGTCACTGCGTCGGCGAAGCTGATTCCCCGCTCCCCCGAAACGACACCACTTTTCCAACCACCACATGGTGGCGCTGTGGGGCTTTGACAGATTCGGCTAAACGCTTTAGCTTTAAGCTATTACTATTAGCCATTTGGAGGCTGTCATGACCGAGCACATGAGCACCCCTGAGGGGACCATCGCCTACGAACTGAGCGGTGAGGGACCCCTCGTGATCCTCGCCCATGGCATAGGCGACAGCCGGCACTCTTACCGCTTCATCGCCCCGGCCCTGGTGGCCGCCGGCTACCGGGTCGCCAACATGGATATCCGCGGCTGCGGCGAATCCAGCACCGGCTGGAACGGCTACAGCCGCACCGACATCGCCGGTGACCTTGTCGCCCTGGTGCGTTCACTCGGCGGCCCGGCAGTAATTGTGGGCCACTCGATCAGCGGCGGCGCGGCCACCATCGCCGCCGCGACAGCGCCCGACCTGGTCGCCGGGGTCGCGGAACTGGCCCCCTTCACCCGCAGGCAGACAGCCGACCTCGGCGGCCTGCTCCGGCACAAGGACTACCGGGCCGGCACGATCCGGCTCGCGAAGGTCTTGATGACCGGCAGTGTGAAGGCGTGGCTGGCCTATCTGGACCTGGCGGTCCCGGCCAAACCCGCCGACTGGGAGCGCGAGTCCGGGCGCATCCGGGACACCGTGAGCCGGCCCGAGCGGATGGCGGACCTGCGCGCCATGATGAAGACGTCTCCGGCCGATGCCGGCGCCCAGTTGCCCAAGGTCCGGCGGCCGGTCCTGATTGTCGAGGGCAGTGCCGACCCCGACTGGACCGACCCCCGCGCCGAAGGTGAACGTATTATCGCCGACCTTCCCGACGGCGTCGGTGAACTTGCCGTCATCGAAGGGGCCGGGCATTACCCGCACACCCAGACCCCGGGCGAGCTGCTCGCCCTGCTGCTGCCGTTCCTGGGCAGGACGCTGCCATTTACGACCAAAGTGGACAATGCCTAGGGCCGGATTGGATGCCGCGGCCGTCACCGAAGCCGGCGCCGTCCTCGCTGACGAGATCGGCTTCGCCGAGCTCAGCATGAGCCTCGTCGCCGAACGTCTCGGAGTGAAGACCCCCTCGCTGTACAAGCACGTCGATGGGCTTGCCGACCTCGCCCGCCGCATCTGCGTCCTCGCGGTCACCGAACTGGGCGAGGCAGTGCGTGATGCAACGCAGGGCAGGGCACGCAGGGATGCCCTCGAAGGGGCGGCCCAGGCGCTGCGCGGCTATGTGAAGCAACATCCCGGCCGCTACGCCGCGACCGTCGGGGTCCGGCCCACTGGCCCGGACGATCCCCTCGCCGCGGCACTGGAACGTGCGCTCATCCCCCTTTCCGCCGTGCTGCTCGGCTACCGCCTGGATCCTGCGGACGAGGTCCACGCGGTGCGGATGCTGCGCAGCATGCTGCACGGTTTCGCGGCGCTCGAGATCTCCGACGGCTTCCAGCTGCGCACAGACGTCAACAGCAGCTTTACCTGGATGCTCGACTTCATCGACCAGGGCCTGCGGGCGGCAGCGGGCAATGCCGGGCATGGGCATGAGGTGCCCGCGCCAGGGCCCACCGCTGTGATCGACAATCGGCCGGCAGGATGAAAACCGCACGACAATCCACAGGACCCGGAACCAGGGCGCCCGGCCACGACCTCCTCCGCGGAGGGCTGCGCTTCACAGCCGAACTCATTGCCTGGGTCGGCTCCGCCTGGGCGCTGTGGCCGCACTCGATTCCACTCGCCATCGGAGCCGTGGTGCTGCTGATCGGGCTTCCCGCCGTGTTCAGCACCCCGGGCGACCGCCCCGGCGGGGATGGACCGGTCGCCGTCCATGGCATCGTCACCATCCTCATACTGCTGATCCAGCTCGTGGCAGCAACGATAACCGCCTGGATACTCTGGCCCGGGTGGATCGCCGCCGCGGTGACTGCGCTGTGTCTTCTCGTGACCCTCACCGACCACCCCCGCTGGCGCGAACTCACCCGCACCGCCCACGGGTAACCGCGAAGGCTGCACCGCGCCTGTGGCACCTGCCCCGGTCGCGGCGAGTCGCCGGCTAGTGTGTTCCGAGCACCGCGTCAACGGCGAGGTAGAGGGTGGTGGTTTCGGACTGCAGGAGCGGTCCACTCGAGGGCAGGGCCCGCTCGTACGCGAGTCCGTTGAGGACGGTGAGAAGAAACCGCGCCTGCGGTGTGTGATCGGCCCGTTGGAGGGCGCCATCTTCGGCGAGGACTGAAAGCCAGTAGGTGACCCGCCGCAGGGACTGACGCTCGATCCCCGCGTAGGTCGAGCGGAGGTCCGGGGTCTGTTCGGGCTCGATGAAGGCCGTGTACACCCCAGCCCAGGCTTTGCGGGCATCGGCTCCCACTCCGTTGGGAGCGAGGATCTGCCGCAGGCACGCCACCAGACGATCCCGGGCGGACAATGCGGAATCGCGGATCGGATCCTCGGGGAAGAAGTGGTCGTAAATCCGCGCCAGCAGGGCGTCCTGCAGGGCGTCCTGGGTGGGGAAGTGGAACCTCAGCGACCCGACACTGACCCCGGCGCGCCCCGCGACCGCGCGCACGCTGAGATTCGCCGCGGGGTTCTCGGCCATCATCGCCGCCGCCGCAGCAAGGACCTTCTCGCGCGAACTGACATCACCGCCGTCGCGTTTCTCCATCTATGCCTCCCGCTCCATGTTATCGATACATCGTGCTGGCCAGCGCTGCCGACGCACGCATCGAAGGATGAACTCGACAAGACCTACCGGGTAGATGCATGATCCTCGCTTATCACACCGTACTAGTACGCTGTGATAGTGTGTCCTATCGGTCTTGTTCACTGAGGACTCGGTGTTCGGTTGAACACCTTTGTCATGCGGTTCGGTGATGTTGGCCGACACTATTTTGAGAGGAACACATGATGGTTCTACGGATAGACGATCTTTTCGTCGGGGATCCCGGCTCTGCTTCGGGCCGGAGGTCGCTAAGTCACCTGGGGGGACGCCTCCCCGCGGCGCCGCGCGCAGGTGCGGCAGGGTGGGTGGTCCTGTGAGCAGCGGCGCAGTCCCTCAGGACCGGCCACACTCCGTGCAGGAGCAGGACGGCAGGAAGGATTCGGCTCCGATCTCCGACCGGCCCTTCGGCGTGCATATCCGAATGCAGCGGTGGAAGTCCCTGATCGTCCTCATCGCGGTGCCTGTGATCTTGCTCGTTATGCAGATCGCGATTTTTCAGTTTGTGACGCTGATCGAAGGTCCTGCTGATCCGCTGAAACCCGTGCTTACTCCGCTGACGATCCTTGCGGTCGGGATCAGCACCGCCCTTGCCGGGCTGATCACGACAGCGCTCATGGCCCGGTTGGCAAACATCCCGTGGCGGAGCCTTTTCCGCCATAACCGGTCCTTCGATTGGCGCCGCCTGCGCGTTTATCTTCTCGGTGCAGCCGTGCTGGTCGCGATCGGAGGCACTGTCACCAGGCTGATCGCACCTGAGTCCACCGGCACGGGTGCCGTCGAAATTGGAACCACCACCCTCCTCCTCATTCTCGTGACCCTGGTAGCGACACCGTTGCAGTCCGCAGGCGAAGAGGTGCTGTTCCGGGGAGCGGTCGTCCCGGCAGCCGGGGCCTGGTTCCGTGGCGTGCGCCCCGCAATTGCCTTCGGCATTATCGTCTCGGGGGTGTTGTTCGCCCTGGTTCACGTGTCAGTGGAGCCGTGGTTTGTCAGTTATCTTTTTGTCTTTTCCGCCTGCACAGTGATCGTGGGGCTCATCAGTGGAGGGCTCGAAGCGGCGATCGCGTTCCATGTCGCCAATAACGTCGTCGCGGGCATCGTCAACGCCGTGTTCTCCGGCAACGGCACGAGCGCGCTCGACCGGGGCGTCGATTCCGGTCCCGGGCCGGCCATGATCATTCTGATGCTCATGAACGTCGCCGTGGTGATCATGGTATGGCTGATGGAACGCGCGAAACGTTTCCCGGAACGATCCGGTTCCTCTATTGGCGGGACAAACCACCAGGCCTGACGGTATCAACGGTCTGTCGGGTTTCGGCCGTCCATCTGGGCGCCTCCGGGCACCAACGCGGGTTGGACCCACAGGAACCCGGAGCACAGTGGGCATCCCACTGTCTGGACCCGGATACCGTCGCCGAATCGCTTGGCGCTGATCTTTACGCCGGCCGAGGTTCAGCGAATCGCCTCCCCGTCGCCTCGTGCCAAGCACCGTCCTCTCGGTGCTATCCACTTTTGAAGTGGATAGCACCGAGAGTCCTGTCCTATCGGGTGTGCTTGGTGAGTCGGTCGGGATTGACGAGGAGTTCCTCGTCCCAGGATCCGGTGGTCGCCGCGGCACGGTAGGTGGCACGCAGGAACTCGAGCAGGGTGGCGTCGGGGTCCGCCGCGGTCCGCACGGCCTCGTAGGGCAGCAGGAACTGGCGGAATTCCTCGCTGTAGAACGCCCCCTCAACGCCGATGGGTATCTCCCGGTAACCCTCCGGCTCGGGATAGGCGTAGGAGTAGAACGCTCCTTCCTCACCGCCGCCGGCCCAGAAGCCGCAGCTGGAGAGTTCGTGGGAGTACCCCTCCACCATCACCCAGTCGGCGCAGTTCGGGGCACCGCCCGGGTGCGTAGGCGCGGGCCTGCCCGAGAAGCGCGTGCAGGCCATATCCATCGCGCCCCAGAAGTAATGCACCGGGCTGACCTTCCCGAGGAACTCGGCCCTGAACCGGGTGATGACGCGCTCGGCCTGGATCAGCTGGCCCCAGTAGGCGGTGACGGCTTCGGCGTCATAGGAGGTGTTGGCGTGGTCCTCGGCGAACGGGACGGCGGGATCCACCTCCGTGGGGACGGGCCGGATCGGCGCCTCGATCCCCAGCTCCGACAGCGCCGCCATGGTCCGCTCGTGGAACTGCGCCACCGACTGCGGCTCCAGCGGCACGCTGCGGTCCTCCCCGGAGCTGCTGCGGACCAGCAGGCGGTGCGCGACGACGTCGAACTCGAGGTCGAACATGCCGTTGCCGTACGGTATCGACGAGGTACCAAGGCCCCGCGGCGTCACGTACAGCGGCACCTGCCACCAGTGATTGACCAGCGGCGCATGCGCCATCCGGATCTTGCCGACAACCTGCAGCCACATGTGCAGCGTGGACCGGGTGTCCTGCCACTCCGAGACGCGCAGCGCAGGCCACCCGTTCCCCGCCGTAGTTGTCCCGCCTGCGCCCGCCATATCAGCCTGCGGCTCTGGTCGCGTCATACCCGTGTGCATTGTTGGTCCCGTCGTTTGTCGATGAACGTGCGAGGACGCACCGGTCCAGCGTCGGCCGCTGAAGGGTGCATGGGGAGATTCTAACCAGCCGCCCGGTCTGGCTGGCGCATCGTGACACGGGGGCATCACCCGCGCCGGCAGACGAGATTCGCGCAGGTCACAGGATCCTCCATCCCGCCGTTATCGGCGGGTCGACGACGTCCCGGACTCCCGCACCGACGCCCGCCCTGGCTGCGTGGGCAGCAACGGATGCTGGGTCGCGGAGCGAGGAGATTGAGCGTGCTTGGTACTCTTTTTCTGGGAGGGTCAGTGAATGAGTTGAACGTATTTCAGAACATTCCGCGCAGTCGATTCGAGGTACGGGCAGGCGGTCATTACGTTGGTCAGGCCGCTTACGTGGATGACGACCGCGATCATCGTATTTTCTTCCATACGGCCGTGATCGATGAGTATGCGGGGCAGGGGATTGCGGGGACGTTGGCTGAGTACGCACTCAGCAGAACGGTCGCTGAGGCGAGAATCATCGTTCCTGTGTGTCCGTACATCAAAAGTTACCTCGCCGGTCATCCCGAGTATGTGCCCGACGTTTTGGAGCCGACGGAACCGCTCCTCAAATTTCTCGAAGGCGCGCTCCAGTCTCGGAAACGGTCCGCTGCGCCGAAAGGACATGATTGAATCATCGGGACCAGCGATGGGACGACCTGATACTGGATCCGCGGTATCCGCGCCGGAACGTCCGTACCGAACAGCCTCGAAGGATACTCGATTGATGCCAGATCCTCAGCAGCCCCCGCACCGTCAGACGAACCCGGAGGGTCTGCGTGCTCTCTTCCTCAATTGCACGCTGAAACGCAGTCCCGAGCTGAGTCACACCTCGGGTCTCATTGATAAGAGTGCCGACATCATGCGGGCGAATGGGGTGGAGGTGAGCATCATTAGACCGGTTGACCTCGACATAGCGACCGGTGTCTACCCCGACATGACGGAACGGGGGTGGAACCATGACGACTGGCCGATCGTCGCAGCTGAAGTGAAGCGGGCCGACATTCTCGTCCTTGCCGGGCCCATCTGGCTCGGCGACAACAGCTCGATCACCAAGCGGACCATCGAACGCCTCTACTCGATGTCGGGTATGACCCAGGCCAACGGTCAGTTTCTGTACTACGGAAAAACGGCCGGGGCACTGCTGACCGGGAACGAGGACGGCGTCAAGCACTGTGCCATGAACATCCTTTACAGCCTCCAGCACATCGGCTTCTCCATCCCGCCCGCCGCCGATGCGGGATGGATTGGGGAAGCCGGACCCGGACCGAGTTACCTCGACGCAGGCTCGGGCGGACCGGAGAACAACTTCACGAACCGCAATACGACCTTCATGACCTGGAATCTGCTTCATATGGCGGACATGCTGCGGCGCAATAACGGTCTTCCTGCCTGGGGGAATCTCCCCGGGGAATGGAAAGATCGCGATCGTTCCGAGCCGCATCCCAACCCTGAATACCGCTAGTCCCACCGGACCCATCGATAGTCGCTTCAACGTCCGGGTTGTGCACAACCGCTGGCACGGCGTGGAGACCGAGTGCATCAATGGCGGCCTGACTGTGGTGCATCCGGTCCGATCGGTGCCCATTTGAATGCGCCCCCGCGCCCCAGGCGTCCTCGGTGCTACATGGTTTGTGATAGCAGAAGCATGGGTGTGAGCGATGGCGGAGCCCCGGAGTGTGCTTGGAGACCCAAGATGTGCGTTTCAGCAACACCCTTCCCGTTTCAGTCGTTCTCGGGCGGTAGTTTCTTGACCGGTCGTTCTTGAATGAGTATTCTTTAACCATGGGACGTCCGCGGGAGTTTGATATCGGGTCCGCCGTTGCCGCGGCGGCGAGGTTGTTCGCCGCCGAGGGATATGAGGGCTGTTCGATGGATCGGCTGGTGCAGGCCACTGGTGTGCATCGAGCGAGTTTGTACGCTGCCTTTGGCAGCAAGCGCGGCCTTTTTGTCGAGTGCCTGCGAACGTCCATGGCTGATGTCGAGGACCAGTACGGACTCCTGTTGGTGGCACTGGTGGAACTGGCGGCACGGGACGAAGAAGTACGTGCTCTCTGCGCCCAGACCACCGGGGTGTGGGGCGACGACGCGGCCCTGGAGCTTGGAACGCGATTGCTGGCGCGAGCCGGCCTGAACGGAGGAACCTCATGAATAAGGTCTCAATCGACGACACCCGCAAGGTCCTTGTGGTAGAACCACGGGGACTCGACAAGGTCTGGGGCTTCGTCCGACGCATCGAAGTACCCATCGATCAGGTGCGGGGAGCGACGCATGACCCGGGAATCACGGAGGAATACAAGGGAGTGCGTAGCCCTGGCTTGGGTATACCCGGCCACAAATGGGTTGGCACCTGGCGTAAGGACGGCGAGCGACATTATTGGAACGTCGCCGGCGGGAGGACCGCCATCGTGATCCAGACAACATCTCCTCGCTTTCAGCGCCTCTACCTCAGCGTTGAGAATCCGCGGGCCGTTGTGGACTCCATCAACGCGGCGGTGGCCCGGTGATTGGTGGTGGGACTGAGCGGGTGACGGATTCTTTTGACGTGTCGTGGCAGCTCGATGGCATCACCATGGAGGGGACAGTCGTCCGGCCCGACGGTGACGGGCCGTTTCCGGCGGTGATCCTGGTTGCAGGATCCGGGCCTACTGACCGGGATTGGTGTTCACCGGTGGTCCCCGGAAGGCATGGCAGTGGGCGGCTCATCGCGGAGGCACTCGCCCAGGCAGGCATTGCGTCTCTGCGCTTTGACAAGCGGGCCTCCGGCCCCCACGCAATGGACAGTGCCACGAAACTCCTCGGGAAGATCAGCATGCAGTCTCACCTGGATGAACTGGTCGCGGCCGTTCAGGTGCTCACCGGGCTGGACATGATTGACTCCTCACGCATCGTCGGGCTCGGCCATAGCGAGGGGGCCCTTCATGTCCTCCGTTACGCGACCAGCACTCAGGAAGTCCCCTTCGCGGGGCTGATGCTCGCGGCGCCCCCGGGCCGTCCGATACAGCAGGTCCTGCTATCTCAACTGGCTCATCAACTCGCCCAGATCCCCGGCGGCGCCGAGTTCCTTCCGATGATCGAGGAAGCAGCCGCGCGCTACGCGTCCGGAGAGCCGATGAATCCCGACCCCGCTTTACCGGACAGCATCAAGACGCTCCTCGCCGGCTTCGAGGCCCCGATGAACCTGCCGTTCGCGCGCGAACTGTGGGTCGAGTCAGCAAGTGATTACTTGAGCAGGGTGCGGATTCCCACGCTGGTGCTCATCGGCGGGCGCGACATCCAGGTCGATGTCCATGCAGACGGTGAACCGCTCCAGGAAGCCGCCGCCTCCAATCTGAAGGTGACCTTCGCCTTCCCGCCGACTGCGAATCACGTATTCAAAAGAGACACCCGCGACCCGGCCGACATCACCGCCTCACCATTGAGCGGCTACAACACGGACGGATCGCAACTCGACCCCGACAGCTTGGGGGTCATTCTCACCTGGCTTGGGAAGACATTCGACCGCACAGTCCTCCCAGCCTGACCCCCAGCGCTGCTCCCGGTCCGATAACCGCATACCCGTCATGCGTCGGGTCGCGCATCGGCCCGGAGGAACCGGTGAACATTTGGAGAGCACCGCAGGGGTACCGGTGCTGGCTGGCCCGAGGAACACGAGTCTGGCCTTCATTCGAGCGTCCGAACCGAATATAAGGCGAAATATGTACCGGGGGGCCTTGCACGTGTGCGTGGTCGAATCAGTACGGTGGACGCATGAAGACTATGAAAGCCGTCGGCTTCGACGCGGGGCTGCCCATTTCCTCACCCAACAGCCTTCGGGATCTCGAGTTGCCCGTGCCGGAAGCTACCGGTTTTGACCTGCTCGTAGAGGTCCGTGCCGTGTCGGTGAATCCCGTGGACACGAAGGTCCGGGCCGGCTCGCCGTCTCTTGAGACTCCCCGGGTGATTGGTTACGACGCTGTGGGAACCGTCGTCGCTGTCGGCCCTGACGTCACCAGGTTCGCTGTCGGCGACAAGGTCTACTACGCAGGATCCATCGGCCGGTCCGGAACAAATGCCCAGTACCACCTGGTGCGGGAAAACATCGTCGGCCACAAACCCCAGTCACTCAGCGACGCTGCTGCAGCAGCACTGCCGTTGACTGCCATCACTGCCTGGGAAGCACTGTTCGATAAGCTGAAACTCGCCCCGTCGGACTCAGGGACGCTCCTTGTAATCGGCGCCGCGGGGGGTGTCGGATCGCTGATCATCCAACTGGCCAAAGCCCTCACAGACCTGAAGGTCATCGCTGTCGCTTCGAGACCCGAGTCTTCGGAATGGGTTCAATTTATGGGGGCGGACGAGGTAGTTCCGCGTGACTTCGCCAGCGACGTCAAGCGGCTGGCGCCCAACGGAGTGGACTACGTCTTCACCTCCTTCACTCCAGCGAACCTGGAGGCCATTGCTGATGTGATCAAACCCCGAGGGCAGGTCGTATCTATCGATCAGTCCGGCGGCAGCATCGATGCACTGAAAAGCAAGAGCATCACCTGGCACTGGGAGCTCATGTTCACCCGTCCTCTGTTCGAACCTCACGACTACTACCAGCATCAGCTCCTCAACGAGTTCTCCGGGATGATCGACGCCGGACGCATCCGCTCAACGCTGACAACCCACATCGAACCAATCAACGCCGAGGGCCTTCGGCGCGCTCACGAGCTCCTCGAGAGCTCGACCATCACCGGGAAGGTGGTCCTATCCAATTGGCCCTCCTGAATAACCCGGAACGCCTGGCAATCAAGGACGGCCATTCTCCAGCGGCCATAGCTCATGAAGATTGGAGACGCTGGAGGAGTCATCCATATAGGCGAGCCCACACCGGTTCATGAAGAGCCCAACCCAGCAGCGAGGACGCAGCAGGGCCCTCAACCGAGGGCGGGCCTAGGGGGAACCCCTACCTTGCCGCCATCGAAGCTCCGAAGTCACCTGCCCAGGAATATCAGGATCCGGCGCCGGGCACTTCCGGGTAAACGGTCAGGGTTGTGGACAAGGCCAGCTCGACCGGCTCTGCGGGTTGAATGACCGGTGCGGGGAGCGAGACGCGTGCGGTGGCTGCAAACGTGCCGGGCCGCCCACCCTGGTAGGAATCGACCGACCAAACGAGCTGCGCCGTGTGGCGCTGACCGGTGCTGGTCGTGACTGTGGTCGAGATCGGCAGGGCGCCCAGGGCATCCTTGATCGAACGTCCAGATGGAATCGATACCGGCTGCACGGGAGCCACCACTGCGAGCGGAGAGTATTGGTTGCTGCTTTTCCCAAGTGCCCCGTAAATGCGGGCGGTGAGGGACACCAAGTCGGCGAGGGGGAACGCGGTCCCGGCGAAGCCGTTGGGCGGTGATACGACCGGTGAGTGCCGCACGCTGCCCAGGAGCGAGATCGTCATGTTGGCGACCGGGTCGATCACCGTGAGGGTGCCCGTCCAGCCCTGGTGGCCGTAGGTGCTGCGGCTGGGCCCGCCGGTGAAGTGGTAGAAGGACTCGGTCGTTGAGTTGACGCGCCAGCCGAGGCCTGCCGTTGCAGACCCGGGGGCTGCGGGGTCGACGGCGTGCGGCCGCGTGAAGGCGTCCACAACCTCCGCGGTGAACAGCTGCTGTCCGTTGTAGATTCCGTCGTTAAGCATGAGCTGAGTGAGAACGGCCATGTCCCCGGCGGTTGAGAACAGTCCCGCGTGGCCGGCGATCTGCCCCATGGTGTGGAAGGCTTTTTCGTCATGAACCTCACCCTGGAGGGTGTGGCAGCGCAGCGGGACCGGAGCGCCGTCGGGCAGGGTGCCGAACGTGACGTTGCCGTCGCGCGTGTTGCCGTTGAGTTCCGTCGCCGCGATGGAAGTCCTGGAGAACCCGTGGTCCAACGGCGCATAGGTGGTCCTCCGGAGCTGGAGTGGCCCGGCGATCTGGTCGGCGAAGTAGCTGTCGATCCGCTGCCCGGAGAGCTGTTCCACGAGGAGGCCGAGAATCAGATAGTCGACGTCGCTGTAGGCGAAGGTGGTCCGCGGGGCGTACATCAGCGGTGTTTTCGAGATCGCGTCGATGATTCCGGACCGGTCCGCGGGGTCGGCGTTCTGGTGGTACAACTCCCCTGCCGCGAGCCGGTTGGGGTATTCCGGGTCGGGGATCAGGCCGGCCTCGTGGTGGAGGATGTCGCGGATGGTCACGGCGTCCTTGCCCACCTGGCGGGCCGTGATGCCGCCGGTACCGCCGATTGTCCATTTGCCGCTGTACACGCTGTAGGCGTCGGTGAAGTTCTCCCACCCGGGAAAGGACTGGAGGGTGCGGTCGAGGTCCAGCGCGCCCCGGGAGACGAGCTGCTGAACCGCGTAATTGGTGGAATACATCTTCGTGTTGGAGGCCAGGTCGAACAGCGTATCGGTGTGCGTCGCCTCCCATTCCTCCGGCGGCAGCGGCCGCGCCGGCCGGTAGGCGCCATCGATGAAGGGGGTGTCGTACTTTTTCGAATACCCGTACGCACTCTCCTTCACCAGCTTGCCGTCCTTGACGATACTGAGCGACACCGTGCACGCGCCCGCCTCGACCTGGCTGGTGATGAACCCGTCGAGGTCCGCCAGCCGCCCGCTCGAGAAGCCGACAGATTCGGGCGATGCCGCCGCCCCTACGGCGTCGTAGGCGGCGCGTGCCCGGGGCAGCACGAACGCTTCGGCATCGGTCAGGAGAGTTCCCACGTGAAAAAGCGCTTCCACCGCGTCGAAGGAGAAGTAGTAGGTGCCGTGCGCTGCGAAGCCGTCGATGTCCCTGAACGCTGTGTCGGCGTGCTCGGCCGGCATGGTGCCTGAGGTATTGCACCCGGCACGGTCCGTTGCCGTGGACAGATCCACACAGTCCCGTCCGCGGCGAATCGTCAGGATCTCGAGGGTGCCCGGCGGCGCTCCGTCGAACGCGTAGGCGTTCCTGCCCTCCGACAGCTCGACGCCCAGCGTGCCCGGGAGCGCCGTAACCGGCAGGTACGCCTTGAGGCCTCGTCGGAGGACGGCGTTCAGCGGCAGCGGGATGGGCTGTTCGAAGACTCGGGGGTCTCCATCGATAAGCCATGCTTCTGCCACACCATCCGCTGCGCGCACGTACCGGCGGTCTGTGCCGTAGGCGCTGTCACCGGTGACGGTGAACCCGAGGTAGCCGTCCGCGCCGCACTCCGGGATGTGGAACTTCGCCGTGGTCCAACACCCCTCACGGGATGATGACCGGAGCTGCGCTTCGGCGCCGCCCAGAGAACTGACCTGGAATCGGTGAGCCATCTGGCTCACCGAATAGTAGCGAAGGACAAGCCGCGTCGTGGCCCCGACTCGGGGAAACCTCTGCCCGTCGGCCTCCGGCCGGCCCGTCGCTGCCATACTGACGGAAGCGCGCTTCGTCTTTCCGGGCATCAGTCCTCCGTGGAAATGTGCGTAGTTTGTCTGCGGTGACGGCCCGGCCGGGCGTTGGTCAGGTCCTGCGGGGATGGACTGCCGCGTATGTTTTACCCAGGGCATCGACGGCCTGGTCGTAGGCCTTCTGCGCCACCCCCATGAAGAGGCAGTCCACGACCATCATCTGGGCGATGCGGCTGCCCATGGCGCCCGAGCGGAACGGCGTCTCCCGGGCGGCGGTGGTGAGCGTGATGTCGGCGTGCTTGCCGAGCGAAGAGTCCCCATGGTTCGTGATCGCGATCGTGGTGGCTCCGGCGTCGTGGGCGATCCGCAGCGCCTCGACGGTATCCATGGTCTCGCCAGAGTGGGAGATGGCGATTGCGACGCAGTCGGAACTCAGCAACGCTGCGGAGGTCCACGACGAGTGCGCGTCCGACCAACTGTGGGCCACCAGCCCGATGCGGTGGAGTTTCTGCTGGAGATCCTGCCCCACCCATGCGCCGGCGCCGACACTGGAGATGTCGATACGGCGCGCCTTGCGGACGGCGCCAACCGCCTGCGAGAGGCGATCCACATTTAGGAGTTCCGCCGTGTCCGCGATGGACATCGCCTCGGCCGCCGCGATCTTCGCGACGACGTCGTGCAGCGTGTCTGTCTTGCTGATGTCTTCGTAGACCCCGTCCGGGACATCGTTCACCGTTCGCTCGCGCGTCGCCTCGCGGGCAAGGTCGAGCCGGAAATCCTGGTAGCGCGCATATCCCACCTTCCGGTAGAACCGCACCACTGAGGCCGTCGATGTCACGCAGACATCGGCCAGGTTGCCAATGGACAGCGACGAGGCGCGTTCGGGGTC
Organism: Arthrobacter zhaoguopingii; assembly: GCF_009828595.1. Taxonomy (GTDB): domain Bacteria; phylum Actinomycetota; class Actinomycetes; order Actinomycetales; family Micrococcaceae; genus Arthrobacter_D; species Arthrobacter_D zhaoguopingii. Next base: position 22,890 of record NZ_WPNY01000005.1, on the reverse strand, counting down.
GGCGAGCACGACGGCGGCAACCGCCTGCTCCGAGGGGCGAAGCGAAGGCAGCAGCGCCCTGATCCGGGCCAGCACGGCACGTGACATTGCAGCGGTGTCGATGTCTTCCAACGCTCCTCCTTCAGCTAGAGCAGTGCGCCCCCGGTTCACAAGGTACCAAGGTTCCAGGAACCGGGGCGTGTTAAGAAGTTTCTAACATGAAACCGATTCTGTACATCCTTGACATCGATCGACCCGAACCCTAGCTTTATGTGATGGCGATCACCGAGCAGGGCTTCATGCACTCGAAACGGAGAATCTTGTGAACCATCAGTCCATCGCAGACTCACGGCCAGGTGGGGCCTGGCTGGAGATCAGCACCGAGCGCAGAAACCCGGCGACCGTGGATCTCGACACTCGTTCCACGACCGCTATTCTCGAGGCGATGAATAACGAGGACGCAGTTGTCCCCGGCGCTGTCCGCGCCGTTCTGCCGCCACTCTCCCAACTCGTCGACCGCGCGGTCGAGGCAGTTCAAGGCGGACGCCGGGTGCACTACTTCGGCGCCGGCACCTCAGGGCGGCTCGGCGTACTGGATGCCGCAGAACTGTTGCCGACATTCAACCTTGAAGAAGGTGTGGTGGTCGCCCATCACGCCGGCGGCGACGCGGCCCTCGTCAGGGCCCTGGAAAACGTCGAAGATTCTTGGGAATCGGGGGCCTCCGATGCGGCTGATGTCGCTCCGGGCGATGTCTGTGTCGGTATTGCGGCCTCCGGCCGGACCCCGTACGTCGGCGGGGCACTTGAAACGGCCCGCCGACGAGGTGCTTCCACCGCCCTCATCACCTGTGCCCGGGAGCCGGAGCTTGGCTCCTTGGCGGACTTTGTCCTCATCGCCGACACCGGGGCCGAAATCCTCGCGGGTTCCACCAGGTTGAAAGCGGGCAGTGCGCAGAAACTGATCCTCAATGGTTTCTCCACGGCCCTGATGATCCGCCTCGGGAAGACCTGGTCGAATCTCATGGTCTCGATGGTTGCGACCAACGAGAAGCTCCGGGCGCGGACCGTTCGCATCCTGATGGAAGCGACCGGGCAGGAGGAGGACCTGTGCAGGTCCTCCCTCGAACTCAGTGACGGCGACCTCCGCGTCGCCCTGCTCTGCATGTTCAATGACGTATCACCTGAGGACGCACGCGCCGCGCTCGCCTCTACCCGCGGCAGCGTTCGTGCCGCGACAGAGTTCCTGAACACTCAGGGCTCCAACTCCACCACCACAGCATGAGGAGTAACTGGACAATGAATATCCGATCCAAGGTAGCGGTAACGGCCCTGGCACTCACCCTGTTGCCGCTGAGCGCGTGTGCACCCGGTTCCGGCTCCACCCCGGAGTCCGCAGACGGGTCGGCAGCCGCCGACTGCGCCAGCCCCGAGACGTTGAGCGTGTGGTCCTGGCGCCCTGAGGACGCCGAGGCCTACGCGAAGATTTTCGACGTGTATGAAGAAAAGAACCCCTGCGTGCAGGTGGACTTCCAGGCTTTCAAGAGCACGGAGTACAACCAGATCCTCTCCACCGGCCTGACCGGGTCCGACGGACCCGATGTCGCGCAGCTTCGAGCGTACGGCCAGCTGCAGCCGCTGATCGCGGGAGGGAACCTCACGGATCTCTCGGGCAACGTTCCGGGTCTCGAGGAATTCGATCCGACGGTCCTCGAAGGTGCGAAAGGCAAAGAGGACGGCAAGGTCTACGGCGTGCCGTTCGCGACCCAGGTGATGCAGGTCTTCTACAACAAAGCCATCTTCAAAGAACAAGGCATCGAGGTCCCCGAGACATGGGACGACTTCATGGCTGCGAATGACAAACTGCAGAAGGCCGGTATCACCCCGCTCTCCGTCGGCGGCAAGGACGCCTGGATGATGCCGTTCATCCAGGACATTTTCGGTTCGGCCCACTACGGCGGCGAATCCTTCCGGCAGGACGTCCAGGAGGGCACCAAGGACTTCACCGACGCCACGTATGTCGAATCCATCCAGACACTCAAGGACCTTCAGGGCTACATGCCCCAAGACGTGGTCGGCGTGAGCTACGCCGACTCCCAGATTCTCTTCGTCAACGAGCAGGCCGCCATGTTCCCCGGCGGGTCGTTCGAGCTGGGCTTCTTCCAGAAGCAGAACCCCGATCTCGACCTCGGCGTCTTCCAGGTCCCGGTGAAGGAAGGATCTGTTCTGGACACTCCTGTCTCGCCGGCCTATGCCGATGGCAGCTGGGGCATCAACGCGGCGTCGGACAAGCAGGAGGCATCGTTGGAGCTGGTCCAGTGGATGGCGTCCCGGGAATTCGGTCAGCTGGTCGCTGACGAGTTGAAGCAGTTCTCCCCCGTCCCCGGGGTCACCTTCGACGATCCGGTGATGAGCGACATCTGGAGCCTTTACCAGGAAAACCCGGCCCCCTACCTCATGCTGGTCGACTTCCGGTATGGCCAGCCGCTCGGCACGGAGCTGATGGGGACCGGCGTGCAGGAACTGTTCCTCGGTGACAAGGAGGCCAATGAAGTCGGCGGCGATATTCAAGAGGGAGTGTCGCAGTGGTTCACCCCGAGCAGCTAATCTCCGGGCGCCCGCAGGTGAAGCGCCGAAGGAGGTCCAGTGCCAGGCTCTCCCCGATGACGACGGCACTGTTCCTCCTGCCGGCGGTCCTCCTGTTCTCGGTGTTCGTGCTGTATCCGATGCTGACCGCGTTCAGTTATTCGTTCTTCAGCTGGCAGGGCACCACGAGGGCAGGATGGGCCTGGTTCGCGAACTTCACTACCCTGTTCACCGAGGCTCCGTTCAAGACGGACCTGCCGCGGGCACTCGGCCACAACCTGTTGCTGTTCGCCGGAGCGATGGTGTTCCAGAACACCATCGGCCTCACCATCGCGTCCTTCCTCTACCGGAGGAAGCGGTTCAAGAAGCTCTTCCAGACGCTGTACACCCTCCCCTATCTGGTCAGCCCCCTGGTGATCGGCTACCTGTGGTCGCTCCTGCTTTCACCGCTGTTCGGCCCGATCAACGAACTCCTGCGCCTCGTCGGGTTGGATAGCCTGGCCCAGCCCTGGCTCGGCCAACCGTCTACCGCTCTGTGGGCGATCGTCCTGGTCACGGCATGGCAGTGGCTCGGCTTTCCGATCCTCCTGTACGGGGCTGCCCTGGGCGGCATCCCCGAGGAGCTGAATGAGGCGGCGTCACTCGACGGAGCCTCCGGGTGGCAGCGGTTCCGCACCATCACCCTGCCGCTGCTCACATCCTCCATCGGCATCGTCACCATCCTGACCTTCATCGGTGCGATGGAAGCCTTGGCGCTGCCGTATGCGATGGGAGGGTCATCCGGTTCACCGGCCGGCGCAACGGATGTCCTCTCGCTCATCTTCTACCGGACGGCGTTTGAATCGGGCGCGACGAACGGCATCGGATTGTCCTCAGCCCTTGCAACCCTGCTTTTCCTGTTCATCTTCGGCATCGCGATGGTGTTCACCACCATGATCCGACGCAAGGAAAGGACTCTGTCGTGAGCGCTCCAGCAATCAGCCGTACACCACCGGCACAGCACGAGGCACCCCCTGCCCGCGTTCCGAGGAAGCGGAGTGCCTCTGCTGCGGCGACCTCGTTGTTCCTCTGGGGATACGCGGCGATCGCAGTGCTCCCCCTGCTGGTCATGGTGGTCAACTCACTGCGCACCACGCGGGAGATGGCCGCTGATCCGCTGGGGCTGCCAGCAGATCCCAACTTCGCCAGCTATTCCAAAGCCTGGGTGCAGGCGTCGTTTGGCACCTTCTTCACGAACTCACTTCTGGTTACGGTCTCCTCGGTGGTGCTCTCGACGACCGTCTCACTGCTGGCCGCGTACGCCCTGGCCCGGAGCCGTTCCCGCATCACCAGCGTGATCGAGGCGGTATTCCTCTCCGGTCTGATGCTTCCGGTCTATCTGGCGATCCTGCCCGTCTTCTACCTTCTTGACGGCATGGGACTCGTGGACAGCAAGATCGGCCTGATCCTCGTCTACGCGGCCCTTAGCGTCCCGTTCTCCGTGTTCGTACTTACCAGCTTCTTCCGCCAACTACCTGAAGAGCTCGAGGAGGCGGCCCGTATCGACGGCGCAGGAAGCATCAGAATGTTCTGGAACATCATGCTGCCGCTGGTGCGCCCGGCGATCGCCACGGTGATCGTTTTCCGCTTCGTCCCCATCTGGAACGACTTCTTTTACCCCCTGGTGCTCCTGCGCTCGAGGGAGAACTACACCCTCCCCGTGGGCCTGACGACCTTCTTCGGCGAATACCAGACCGACTGGCCAACCCTCTTCGCCGGCCTGGTCATCGCCACGCTCCCGCTCGTCATCCTCTTTCTGGTTGCCACCCGACAGATCGTGGCCGGGCTGACAGCGGGCATGAGCAAGTAAAGGGCTCGCGCACCAGGCCAACCCGGACCCATCACGCAAAGACAGGAGCCCTGCACACCCACTGCAGGGCTCCTGTCTTTGCCATGTGAAGTGACACCCGGGAGGATCGATCCGGTCTCAGGACGGCCACCACGTCGACCCAGGCAATAGGATTCTTGACATGTCAGAAGTATCTTCAGATCGCGCACTCGATGGCCCAGCCGCTGCGAGCGGGCGTCGCTCACCGACGGCGAATGAACTGCGTGCTTGGCGCGCGTTCATTGAGACATCGGAGGCCGCAAAGCAGTCGGTCGCCCTGCGCCTTCAGGCGGAGTCGGGTCTGTCGACAGGTGATTACGCGGTCATGGTCGCGCTGTACGACCAGCCCGAGCACAGCATGCGTTCGTCGCAGCTTGCTGAAGCCATCAGCTGGGAAAGAAGCCGACTCTCTCATCATCTCGCCCGCATGGAGCGGCGCGGCCTCGTCAGTAGGCATACCGCCGCCGGTGATAAACGTGGGGCCGAGATTCGGTTGACGGCAGAGGGTGCGCATTCCTATAGAAGGGCGTCGTCCCCGCACCTCCACGCAATACGCGACATATTCGCCGCCCCCCTTAGTGCTGTGCAGTTGAACGTCCTCGAAGACGCGATGCGCAGCCTCGCAGCGCATCTTGAGTCACTGAGGAGCTAGGAACTCCCAGCACCGTGAGGGGGGGCATCACCCATCCTGGGTGATCCCCCCCCACTCGTCGCTGTCTGCGCCAGCTGGTTATGCCACCTTCAGCGCCTGCGCGTTTTCGGCCGCCCAGGTGCGGAAGTCGTTCAGGCCAGGAACGAACCGGCGAAGCCATTCCAGTTCCCGGGCGCCGGTGAACTCGGTATCGAAGTCCCCGTAGTACTGGAACATGTTGCCCATTTCCTCCGCGCCGGGGAAGCCGAACCCTCGGAACGTGTCGTAGGGCACCGATTGGAAACGAACGGGCTCGCCGAGGGCATCGCCGAGCTGGCTGGCGTACTCGGCGCCGGTGAGGTGATCCCCTGCGAGGCTGAGGGTCTTCCCGATGTACTCCCCGCCGGCGGCGAAGATGGAGAACACAGTGCGCCCGATGTCCGCAACGTCAACCCCGGAGAGAAGCCGGCCTTCCTCGAAGGGAAGCGACAGCGTCAGGACCCCATCGTCTCCCCGGCGGGGAGCCAGGGCCTCGATGAAGTTCTGGAAGTAGAAGGTTGTGTTCAGGTACGTTGTCGGCACTCCGGCGTCGGCGAAAAGAGCGTTGCCCTCGCCCTTGGCATCGAAGTGCGGCACGTTGTAGTGATCCTGCAGCACCGGCATGCGCGGGTCATCGAGGGGAAGCAAGCTGCGGGTGTCCTCGAGGGTTGACCAGACGACATGCGCCACATCGGCCGCTGCCGCTGCACGGGCGAGGACGGCGGTCTCGTCAAGCTCCCGGCGGGCGGAACCATGCGCCCAGAAGTTCGTTACCAGGAACGCCCCGTATGAGCCCGTGAGCGCTGCAACGACGCTCCCCTCATCCTCGAAGTCCGCGCGGACAACATCCGCGCCAAGTTGGCGCAGGGCCTCGGCCGATGCAGAACCGGTGTCACGGGTCAGGGCACGAACCGCGAAGCGCTTCTGCGGATCGGCCAGAAGAGCGCGGACGACGCCACCGCCCTGAGACCCGGTCGCTCCGGCCACTGCAATGATTTTCTGCTCACTCATGATTTGCTACCCATCACTAGATTGTTGATGTGCTGACCCAACTGCTAACTACTTGACGCGTCAACCACAACGGTGGGCGTTCTATTCCGAACCCTCATCGCCCATCCCAGGATCGCCACAACAAGCCTGGTCGGCCACGCTGGTGGAGAAGACGAGGCCTCGCAGCCCATACTCCTCTCCGATGCTCCACGCTCTCAGGGATGGCGTTCGGGCCTGTACTTGTCCCTTCGGAGTCGCGGAAGTGTGGAGCGTGGGATGGAGGGTGCAGGTTTCAGCCGGGGCCGGAAGGGTCATTCAGTATGGTGACGCATCGACTAGTACGGTGTAACTATGAAGACTTCGACTGGACGTACAAACTCCCTTTTCCTGGTGCTTCTTCTTGGTGTGCTCACAGTTTTGTCCTGGCTTTTCATAAAGGAGCCATCCGGCACAGTGTTGACCGCCATCTTCGGGTCAACCTTCATAGTTTGCGCCGGCATCCTCGTCCTGAAACATCACAGAAGGTCGACCCGCTCGGGAAGTTGAGGTCGGCGGAGGACGAACAGATCGCTGGATTCGGGGGATGAAAGGATGGTGCTGGACAGGGTCAATGGAATGGGCTTCAACGACTACTCAGTCACGAGGCTTTGAATCTTTGCTCATCTGTCGGAGAAGGCCCTCGAGATCACGTTCCCCTTCGATTGTCTGGGCGCCGCGCTGGAGGCTGTCGCCAATGAGGTGCCGGGCTGCTGGAAGCCCGAACAAGGTACCCCATTCTGTTTCTTCCTGCTGGTAGCCCGTGAGCGGTGTGATGGGGGTGAATATCCGCTTGGCTGCGGCGAGTACGCCGTCCGGCAGAGCGGCGATATTGTGGGCGAGCCGGTCTACGAACGCATCAAGATCATTGGCAGGGATAGCGCGGTTGATCCACCCATAGGAGGCAGCGACATCCGCCTCGACAGCATCTCCGGTCAGAACGAGCTCCAGGGCGCGGTTCCGGCCGACTCGTTCAAGGAGGTACTGGGTGCCGCCTCCTGAGGGGATGATTCCCATCAGTGCTTCGATCTGCCCGATGCGGGCCGTTTCGCGGGCTGCGAAAGTCATGTCGGCTGCGGCGATGAATTCGGCACCGCCTCCACGGGCGATGCCCCTTAGCTTGACCACCGTGACCTGTGGTTGCTGTCGGAGGAGCTCACCGACAGCCTGAAAGACGTTGACTCCCTCCGGCGCCTCTGAGGCAAGCTGCCCCAGGATGTCCATCTGATCGCCGATGTTCATGTCGACGTGCGCGATGAAAAACTCCGGGTTCGCGCTGTCGAAGACAATCACCGCGACCGAGTCATCCTGCCGAAGTGCCAGCATCAGATCCCGGAGTTCACTCATCATGACAACGCTGAGCGCGTTCACGGGCGGGTTGTTCAGGGTGACGGACAAGACTCGACCGTCCTGCTCTGTCTGGAAAGTCTCGAACTCGGTGGCGTCCACCGACAGCCTCGATTCGCTCACGTGTTTCTCCTAGGTATTCGATAGGCATCTCGGTTTACAATGCATACCTAGTCTTGGAGTTTGTTCGAGGCTCGTCAAGAAGGCACTTTAGGCATCCTAGGGATACAGGAACACACCGAATGCAGCGGTTCAGCAACATCGTGGACACAACCACGGAGGTCTTCAGCCCTGACTGTGAGAGTCGCCCCATCCTCGATCAGATAGCCAACAAGTGGTCGATGATGTGCATGGCGGTACTCGACGAACCCAGGAGATACAACGAGATCAAGCGACGGCTCGGAGGCGTCACGCAGCGCGTGCTGACGCAGACGCTCCGCAAGTTGGAGCGTGACGGTCTCATCGAACGACGGGTGCTGCCGACCTCACCCGTGGGCGTCGAATATGCCATCACCCCGCTCGGTGAATCGCTGCGGGAACCATTCGGGCATCTCTACGACTGGACTGTGACCAACGCCCCGTCGATCCGCCGCAATCAGATCGCCTATGACCAGCGCAAAGAACTCGGTGGAACCTGATTCGTCCGCCGGAAGGCCCACCCGAAACCGGTCGATCCGCCGCACGGGTCCCGCTTATCGAGTAGCTCGCCGTCGCCCACCACAATGCCGCAGGGGCGGGCGGGTGTTTCGTGATCTACCGATACGGCGTACTAGTACGCTGTGATAGAGTGGGTCGAGATTTAGCCCCGCGTCGCCAAGGTATGCTCCAGGGCCCGGTGCAGTATCAGTGAGCACCTGGCATCGTCCCCTACTCCCGGGGTGGAACCTGCCCGTATCGGGCATTCGAATTTGACCCTGTTGTGTGAACACAGTTTCTAATACTTGGCGGGACTGAAACGCCATGATCCGTTTCGGTCTCCGCAAACTTATCGACCCAGCTGGCCCACGTCTCCGAGGAGGACGATTTGACGAACCGACCTTCATGTTGGAACACGCGGTGTCCAGATGTGCAGACAAAGACATTCACTCCTACATTGATGAGAAGGATTGGCCCATGATTGAAGCTCAGACCCTTACGAAGCGCTATGGCGCGAAGACGGCGGTGGATTCCGTGTCGTTCACCGTTCAGCCGGGGAGGGTGACCGGATTCCTGGGCCCGAACGGTGCGGGGAAGTCCACCACGATGCGCATGATCATGGGACTGGATAATCCCAGCGGTGGGCAGGTGATCGTCAACGGCCGGCCCTACGCAAAGCACAAGGCTCCGCTGCATGAGGTCGGGGCGCTGCTCGATGCCAAGGCGGTCCACACCAAGCGCTCGGCGTATAACCACCTGCGGGCGATGGCGGCCACCCATGGCATCCCGAACTCCCGGGTCAACGAGGTCATCGAGCTCACCGGGCTGGGCGCTGTCGCGAAAAAGCGCGTGGGCGGGTTCTCCCTGGGCATGGGCCAGCGCCTGGGCATCGCGGTGGCCCTGCTGGGGGATCCCCAGACGGTGATCCTTGACGAGCCCGTCAACGGCCTCGATCCCGAGGGCGTCCAGTGGGTCCGCCACCTCGCCCGGGACCTCGCCGCCGAGGGCCGGACGGTGTTCCTGTCCTCGCACCTGATGTCCGAGATGGCCCTGACGGCCGATCACCTGATCGTGATCGGGCGCGGACGGATCATCGCCGACGCCCCGATCCAGGACATCATCGACGGTCAAAGCAAGGCCCGGGTCCGGGTCCGCGCGGACCGGCCGCAGGACCTGCTCGGTGCCCTCGCCGGCGACGGCGTCGGCTCGCAGCTGCTGGAACCGGAACTGATCGAGATCACCGGCGTCGACCCACGCCGGATCGCCGAGACCGCCCAGCGCACCGGCGTCCTGGTCTACGAACTGACCCCCCTGCAGCTGTCCCTGGAGGACGCCTACATGCAGCTGACCCAGGCCGAGGTCGAATACCAGTCCCACAGCCTCTCCCCCACCGCCCCGGCCACCACCGAGGACACCACCCAGCTCACCATTCCCGTGGAAGGACGCCGACCATGAGCGCACACACAACCACATCGCCCTCACCAACCAAGAACGCCCCTCGGCCCCGGCCCGGCTCCGGCATCACCTTCACCCGGGTGCTTCGATCCGAGTGGATCAAGGTCACCACGGTCCGCTCGACGGTGATCCTGATCGCCTCGACCGTTTTGGTCATGGTCGGTCTGGCTCTACTGGGCGCCTGGGGATACGCCCAGATCGCACAGACCATGAATGACGGCGGCATGCCCGCCAACTTCCAGGCGCAGGGCCCCGGCGACCCTGCCGTTGATGCGCTCACCACACCGTCGTCGGGATTGATCTTCGGGCAACTGCTCATCGCCTCCCTGGCTGTGGTCCTGATCGCCTCCGAGTGGGCTACGGGAATGATCCGCTCCACCATGGTCGCGGTCCCCGGGCGCACCCCGGCTCTGCTGGCAAAGACTGCCGTCATTGCCGCCGTCGCCTTCCTCGTCGGCCTGCTCAGCGCCCTGGTGTCCTACCTGATCGCCCAGCCCATCCTTGGAAGCCAGGACCTTGACTTCGCCCTCACCCAGGACGGCGTCCTGGCGAGCATCATCAACACCGGAACCTACCTCGCCCTCGTAGCGGTCATCTCCATCTCCCTGGGCATCCTGCTGCGCAACACCGCCGGCGGGGTGGTCACCGCCGTCGGCATCTTCTTCGTCCTGCCCGTCATCATGCAGCTCCTGTCAGGTCTCGCCGAGTGGGTCACCGACGCCGCACGTTTTCTGCCCGGGGAGGCAGGCAACAAAATGGTCGCCGTCACCGCGGCCGATGACGCCCTGACCCAGCTCCAGGGCGGACTCGTCATGGGCGCCTGGGCACTGGCATTCCTCGCCGCCGCCCTCATCGTCACCAAGAAACGCGACGTCTAAGGAACCACCCGCACCCTGGCCCACGGCCGGAGCCACAAACCCTCGGTGAGGGAACCACAGAGCGAACGCTGCGGAACCCTCACCGAGCCCGCGACACCCACCCAGTGGAGGTCAGAACCACCAGGCCGCTCAATGACTGGACTGACTTCGCGAATGCCGTTACCTTCGGCGATGGTCGCAGTGACAGTCCTGCGGTGCGTGCCGGTCAAACTTCTCACATACGGTGCAGCCGCTAGCGCGTGTCGTGCCGTCGCCTTGCCGGAGCCTTCGCGGCCGGCCTGCCGGGCATGGTTACAGGAGGCGGTGCGGGCAATGCCGCATGTTCGGGCGTGGACTCCTTCGCTGCTTTCCGCTTGAGTTTCCTAGAGGCAGCCTCCGCGTCAACCGCCACCCATCAGAAGCCCTGGCCGTCCAGAGCCGTGAGGAAGACCTGCGGGTTCCAGTACTCGCGGTAGGTCGCGATCTCACCGCTGCGGAACGTCACGAAGGCCGCGTAGCGCATGGCGTAGGTGCTGCCGGTCCTCACGACCGTTCCTGCAACGCTCCACTCCATGACAACGACGTCGGGGTCGCCGGTCGTGTACATCGTCGTGGTGTGGAGCTCGTGGACGTCAGTCGTCTCGCCCTCGATGACCGACTAGCTGCCTTCGGGCACGAAGGGAAATTCGGCGACGACGTCCTCCGCGCACGAGTCGGTCCAGGCCATCATGTCCTTCGACAGGAAGAGGCCGAGGCCGTGCGGCAAGCGCGGGGAACTGACCATGACCGCGTGGCGATGGGGATCGCAGCAGGCGGGGTGGTGGCTGCGACCCAGCGGCCGGACCGCTTGAGCTACAGCGCGGTCATCCGCACCAGTGATGGCGCCGTCGTGCAGACCCAAGTCGGCCGTTCTTACACCTCGTCCACCGGCCTCGACACCTTGAAATCGTCGAACTTCAAGACGTCCGTCTGCTGAAACCTTGGCGCCCCTAGATGATTAAGTCCTATTGGAGTCAGTGGTCGTGGGACTGCTCGAACCGCGTGCCTCCATCCGGACCCGGCGTCAGTGGGCGTCCGTGGCGCGGCTGGTCCGCTGGCGGCTGGCATGCGCGCGGGCTTTCATACGGTTCCCACACGTGGTCATCGAGCACCACCTACCAGTCCCCGGTCGACTGCGATCGATGAAGAACAGGTTGCAGTCGCTGTTCGCGCACGCCTTGAGCCGACCCGGTGTCGACTCAGCGAAGCGGGCCCACGCCAGGGCCGCACGTGCTGCGAGTCGTTTCGGCGGATCCGCTTCCAGCCGCCACTGGATACCTGCCGGAGACGGCTCCGGCACGAGAGAGATATCGGAGAGCAACTCGGTCAGGCGCTCGGTCGCTCCTTCGGCCGCCCGGATGACGTCTTGAAGCACCTGCCTCATGAGCCGCAGCTGCTGCAGCTCGGCATCGGAACCGGTGCCGCCGAACCTCACCGCAAATTCTCCGGCTGCTCGCGCATGGAGCTCCTCGGTGATCCGGCCGCCGACGGCGGGGGCGCTGTTCAGCAGCGCCAGGAGAAGGTCTTCGTCCGGGCCCGCGCTCTGTGAAACCATCCTCACCCTTTCGCGTTGCTCACCTGCGAAGGGTGTCAACGTTTGTGCTACATTTCCACTAACCACTATATACCTTTTAGGAGTTAGTTTTGGCTACAGTCCATCACCGCGTCGCCACGGTCAACGGTCTCAGCATGTTCTACCGGGAAGCCGGGCCGGTGGGTGCACCCGTGCTGCTTCTCCTGCATGGATACCCGACCAGTTCCCACATGTTCCGGCACCTCATCCCCGCCCTGGCGGACGAGTATCACGTCATCGCGCCCGACCACATCGGTTTTGGACGCTCTTCGGCGCCGTCGGTGGATGAGTTTGACTACACCTTCGACTCGCTGGCGGAAATGACGGCCGGGCTGTTGGCGGGCCTTGGCGTCACAAAGTACACCGTGTACACCCAGGACTACGGAGCGCCGATCGCATGGCGGCTCGCGTTGGCCGACCCGGGGTCGATTGAAGGTGTCATCTCCCAGAACGGCAACGCCTATGAGGAAGGCTTCGTGCCGGACTTTTGGGCTCCCATCTGGGCGTATGGCGCCGACCCGTCCCCCGCGAATGAGCTCGCGCTGCGGCCGGCGCTCGAACGGGAAGCCGTGGAATGGCAGTACAAGCACGGGGTTCCCGATGTGACCACGATTGATCCCGACGCATGGGAACATGACCTCGCCCTTTTGGACCGGCCAGGGATGGACCGGGTGCAGCTGGCTCTGTTCGGTGATTATCACACGAACCGTACGCTGTACCCGGCAGTTCATCAGTGGCTGCGTGAATCGCAGGTGCCCGTCCTGGCAGTCTGGGGCAGGAACGACGAGATCTTCGGCCCGGACGGTGCCAAGGCCTTCCTCAAGGACGCCTCGCACGCCCAGGTTCAGTTGCTTGACGGAGGGCACTTCCTGCTGGAATCGAACCTCGACGAGGTCGCGCAGCTCATCCGCGACTGGCGCGCTCAATTCTAGCGACGCCGGCAGGCCTTCGGACGCCAATCGGCCCGTGGTGACAGATCACGCCGCCTGGTGCGAATCACTGAGGCGTCTCGGTTGAAGCGTGCGGCGACATGCTGTGGCGGGCTCCGCTGAGCCGTTCCACTCCATCGTCGATCCGTCAATCTCCGCTGCGCGGGGCGAATGTAGCGCACGGGATCGCGTAGTCCGCCGCCGGCCGCCGCTCCTGTGACGTGGGTTTGGTCACATGCCCTTGACCCTGTTGTTGGCACAGGGTCTTCAATGACGACATCAACACATTCAGGGCCCTCACATGAGGGCCCGACCAGGCCGGCGAGGGAACTCCCGGCCGGGAAACATCAAGGAGAATAGCATGTCTGCTTTATCTGAAGGCCTTCAGGACTTCGTGAATCAGGTCCCGGAGGTGCTGCAGCCGCTGGGTGTGGGCCTTGTCGGGATGATCCCCTATGTCGAGGGCGAGGGCTCGGCGGCCCTGGGCATCATCGCGGGAGTCAACCCGATCGTGGCAGGGATCGCCGGCGCCGTGGGCAATTTCCTCAGCGTCCTCGTGGTGGTGCTGCTGAGCTCGCGTGCCCGCCAGATGGTCGTCGCGCGGCGGGCAGGCGCCAGCGGACCCGACGGCAACGGACTAGGCGGCACCGTCCAGACGCTCGAGGCCCCGGGATCGGCCCCGCGGTCGGCCCGGCAGGCCAAGGGCCAAACCCGCCTGCGGGGATGGCTGACCAGGTTCGGCGTGCCGGGGGCAAGCCTGCTGGCGCCGCTGGCCCTTCCCACCCAGCTCACCGCAGCGTTCTTCATCGCCTCAGGGGTCGGCAGGCAGCGGGTGCTTGTGTGGCAGGCCATCGCCATCATCCTATGGACCGCCGCCGTCGCCGCGGCCGCGACCGGAGTCCTGGGCCTGCTCGGCTGGTAAGGCGTTCCGACGGCGACAGTCGATATCAACTTCAGGGAGTGAGCCTGTGAAAGTTTTCATTATGGGTATCAGTGGTGCCGTGGGTGGGCTCCTTGCAGAACGTCTGATCGAGAGAGGCAGTCAGGTGTCCGGACTGGTGCGCACTCAGGATCAGCAACGCCGGTTGGAAGTGCAGGGCGTCTCCACCCGTGTCGGCAACCTGGCTGACATGGATGCGGCAGCCCTGGCACCCCTCTTGAGCGGTGTTGATGCGGTTGTGTTTGCAGCGGGTTCCAATGGCGGCGCGAAGGAAGAGACGGACGCTATCGACAGGGTCGCGGTCGACAACGCTCTCGCCGCGGCAGAACGTGCCGGCGTTCGACGATTCGCGCTCGTTTCGGTATTTCCGGAAGCCTGGCGTGAACGGGACCTCAGCGACGACGAAGAATACTACTTCGCGGTCAAGAAGCTCATGGACATCAAAGTCAGCCAAAGCAGCCTTGACTGGCTGATCCTCCGGCCATCCCTCCTGCAGGACCGCCCGGGCCAGGGGACGGTCTTCCTTGGCCCCGCGGCCGTACACGAGGATATTTCGCGCGAGGATGTGGCGGAGGTTCTGACCGAACTCCTCCTTCAGCCGAAGGTGACCCGGCAGATTCTCGAAGTCACCAGCGGCCGAACGCCGATCACCGATGCAGTCCGATCGATCATCCCGAACCGGTCAACGTCGGGGGAACTCCTTCCTTGAGCGTGTGGTGGGAACATTGGGTTCAATCGATCGGAGGCTGGATGACGAACCCGCGCTGGCGAAGATGATCTAGGAAGGAGGGATAAGGATGGTTTGGAGCACACGGGAAATCGCGGATCTCGCCGGGACCACCGTGAACACGGTCCGTCACTATCACCAGATCGGCCTTCTCGAGCAGCCCGACCGGATGTCCAACGGCTATAAGCAATACCAGGTCAGACACCTCGTCCGCCTCCTGAAAATCCGGCGCCTGCGCGACCTCGGCGTCCCCCTGGACCAGATCGATCAGGTCGCCGTCGACGGTGACTCGTCGACCGAGGCCCTGCGGGCCATCGACGGCGACCTGCGGGTGAGCATCGAACGACTCCAACGCGCCCGGGCCGAAATCCAGGCCATCCTCCGCGGCTCGACCGTCACCGACGTTCCCCCGGGATTCGAGGACGTTGCCGCTCAAATGTCGGAGGCGGACCGGTCCCTGGTGCTGATCTACTCCCAGCTCTACGACAACGATGCGATGAATGACCTGCGCCACATGGTCGAAGCGGACACCGATAAGGCAAGCGCGGAACTCGACGCGCTGCCACCCGACGCGGAGGAAAGCCAGCGCCAGGAACTCGCCGAACGCTACGCACCCCTGCTCGCCAAGACACTCAAGGACTATGCCTGGCTGAGCGATCAGAAAGACCATGTGACCAAAAGCGCTGAAGTGACCCAGCACACCGTCGTCGAGGCAATCCAGGCACTCTACAATCCCGCACAGCGGGACGTTATCGTCCGCGCCAGCATCATCGCCAACGGCCTTCTGCGCAGCGCAGAACCCCCTGCAGAGGGCACATGACCCCATTGATTCCGTTTTCGCGAGGGGGTAGCTCCTAGTGGATACCCTTGTTAGCCTCCGTTCGCGGTTGAGCGCAGTGTCTGCCGTGCCTGATTCCGAAATTGGGCGGGTGATGATCCAACCACGCGGCGGAAGGCAGTGCTGAACGCGCTTTCCGACAAGTACCCAGTGGCTTGAGCGAGTTCCGAGATGGAGGAGCTGTCATGGGCAAGGGCGTCACTGGCAAGACTAATCCGCCATCGAATCAAGTACTCCAACGGCGGAACCCCAACCTGGTTCTTGAAGGCCTGAGCGAAAACGGACCGCGACATATGGCTGACCTGAGCCAGTTCGGTGAGGGTCCACGGATGCGCCACGTCCGCATGCATGGCGCGAAGGGCGGCACCGACACCGTCCTCGTCCAAGGCACGCAGCCAGCCTGTGGGCCGGTCCGCCTGACTGGCATGAGCGCGCAACATGTGGACGAGCAGGATCTGGGCCAGGTGATTCATCGCCAGCGATCCACCGGGGGCCGAGGCCTCGACCTCACTGGCCAACATTTCGATCAGATATGCCAGATGCCTTCCGCGAGGATCGGCCGCTCGGACAACCACAAGCGGCGGCAGGAAATCCGTCAGGACGGATACATTCCTCTCATCGAACGCGAGATGACCGCCGCAAAGATAGGTGTGTTGTTCGACGTCAGGGCCGATGCTTACGACGCCGGCCGTGGGGCCCTCCCACAGCGGCTTCGCAGGGCGCGGACGTGCCTCCAGCGAGCTCGCCATGACGTAGGGTGGCGGGTTGCCGAGAAGGTAGGTGTCACCTTCCTCGAGGAGCACCGGTTCGTGTCCGTCGATGGTCAACCAGCACCTGCCGCGGACGACGCCGCCCACCTTGACGTGGGGAAAGGCGTCAAAGCGCAGGGCCCACTCCCCCGCGGCCCGCAGGCTGGGCTCGAGGACCGTGCGAGGCCGCAACAGACCGATCGCATCGGCTACCGGATCTCCAAACCCGAGCATGGCATCCCCTTTCGGACGATATGTAAACAAGTGCGGACTATTTATGTTGAATCGTACCTCACGCTCCTGAAGTATTGATCATGTTCAATCCGACACGAGCCTCAACGAAGGACACATACATGGAACAGCTTGACGGCAAGACAGCGGTAATTACCGGAGGAAGCAGCGGCATCGGTCTGGCCACCGCCGTGAAACTGGCAGACGAGGGTTCGTTCGTTTTCATCACCGGCCGCCGCGAGACCGAGTTGGAAGCCGCCGTAAAGACCATCGGGGCGGACCGGGCCACCGCCGTTGTCGGCGACGTGGCAAAACCCGAGGATCTGGACCGGCTCTACGAAGCGGTCCAGGCGCGAGGAAAGGGCCTGGACGTGCTGGTGGCGAACGCGGGGATCGCTTCGTTCATGTCACTGGAGCAGACCACCGAGGAACACTTCGATTCAACCTTCGCGGTCAATGTTCGAGGCATGCTGTTCACCGTCCAGAAAGCGTTACCGCTCCTGAACGACCATGCCTCGATCATCCTGGTCGGATCGACCGCCGCCGACCGCGGCATGGAAGCGTTCGGTGCCTACTCGGCGTCGAAGGCTGCTGTCCGGTCTTTCGCACGGACGTGGTCCACTGAGCTCAAGGACCGTGGCATCCGGGTCAACGTGGTGTCACCGGCGTGGATAGAGACTCCCGGGGGTACCGCAGCATTCGGTGATGAGGATACCGCTCGGGCCATGAAGGAGCACGTCGCCGCCACGGTCCCCAAGGGCCGCATGGGTCAGCCGGAGGAGGCCGCCGCCGTCCTTTCATTCCTGGCCTCGGAACAGAGCAGCTACGTCGTCGGCTCAAACATCTACGTCGACGGCGGCACGAACCAAATCTGAGAAGGCCCCGCACGGAGAGCGGCAACTAACCTGAACCTGCTCTTCATCTCGCAGGCGCCTGCTCCCAGCTCCGAGTCCGTATCGCTGCGTTCAGCTCTCGGCACGCGGGATGACTTTTGCACAGTCATCCCGCGTTCGGGCGTGGGCCGGACTTTCATCCGATCGGTTTGCTCGAGCAATCGGAGGAGTCCACAAGTCACCGAGAACGCGTTCGCCGAAACCCCTCGCAGCTCTTTATTGGTGACCCTCAACCCAATGTCATGGCGGGTCCCGGTTCGTGGAGCATCGGCACGCATCCCTCGGCATAGGTGCCGTGCGGAGTGCTTGGAGTTGCACCTTCCGTAGCGTTATGTGGTTCGGTGGACTCACGTATCGCCTCACTGAGGAAGGCTCCGCTCATTTTTTCGTCCTTTATTCCGCCCCGTCAGGTCAAGATTGGTGACGCGGCATCGTTCGTCGGCACCACACCGCGGGCGATCCGTCACTACCACCAGATCGGCCTGCTGCCCGAGCCCGAGCGGGGCAGTGACGGCCGCCGCCGCTACGGCTACGACGAGATGATCTGGCTGCTGTGGATCCGCAAGATGACCGACGCCGGGATCGCCCTGGACGACATCCGGGACGCCTTTGCTGACACGGCTCCTGCTGGTGCCGACAGCGACCACGACGTTGCGGGCATCCTGGACCGGCTGGAGAGAACTCTCGTCGCCCGGGAAGCAGAACTGCAGCGGCAGCGGACTGCTGTTCGGCGCATGCGCACCCGCGGCAGCAGGATGGGTCTGCTCTCCGACTTTGTCACCAGCCGCCTTGAGAGCCTGCCCGAGGGCTCCCTGCGCCAGACGGACCTGGACAGCCTGCTGGTCATGGAGCGGATCTCGGGCCCGCTTGGTGCGGCCGTCAACGCCTCCCGTCTAATCGCCCTGGCCACCCACCCGGGTCTGCGGCAGGAATCCGAGCGCGTCGAGGCCGCCGAGGAGGCACTCGATGACACGGTCGCTGTCGATGACCCCCGGGTGGCACAGGTGGCCGCCGAACGACATGCCTTCGAACTGGCGCTGCACGCCGTCATCGAGGATTCCGGCCTGGCGCAGAGCGATGAAGCGCTCTTCGACTCCTGGGAGGCTCTGCACCCACCGACCTCGGAGAACCCGGAGGCCGAGGCCAGCCAAAGCTTTGGTAGCGGGCAGGAGACCATGAGCGTAGTCGAAGCAGTTGGAAAGATGCCCTTCGACTTCTCCCCGGCCCGCCTGCGTTGCATCGAATTGGCCGAAGAAATGGCTGCCCGCGAGTCACGCGCTCCTTAGACAGGGCCTAGTGTCCGATCCGGTCTGCTGAATCGCCTAGTTTGTGGGGGTGCATCTTCGTATTGGGGGGCCGGGTCGAACAGCGTATCGGCGCGCGTCGACCCCCAGCACGCCCACATGTTGGGGACGACAGTGGAGGCCGGCTCGCCTGCTACTCGACGGTCACGGTTCCTGTGCGGATGCCCCAGAGGACAATCTGGAGGCGGTCGCGGGACCCGGTTTTCTCGAGCAGATGGGTGAGATGGTATTTGACGGTGGATTGTTCCACGAAGAGTTGTTTAGCGATTTCGGCGTTTGAGAGGCCCTGCGCAAGGAGTTGCAGGACGTCGATTTCACGGTCGGTGAGCGGCGAAGGAAGCGGCTTGTGAACCCCGGCTGGTGGTGTCGGTGGGCGGCGCTGCACGAACTCCTGCAGAATCCGCCGTGTCAGCCGCTGGTCGAGGGTTCCGTCGCCCTGGGCGACCGAGCGGATGGCATTGAGCAGCGTGTCCTCGTCGGCGCCTTTGAGGAGGAAGCCCGCGGCCCCTGCTTCGAGAGCGGCGAAGGTGTCATCGTCGATGTCGAAGGTGGTGAGGATCAGGATCTCGCTGTCCAGGGTGGCGTCGGCGGAGATGATGCGTGTCGCGGCGACGCCGTCCATGACGGGCATCCGGATGTCCATACACACGACGTCGGGGCGAAGCTCCTTGGTCAGCCGGATAGCTTCCCGACCGTTTTCGGCTTCCCCGACGACGGTGATGTCGGCGGCTGAGTCGAGCAGGATCGATAGTCCGGCCCGAACGATGACCTGGTCGTCGGCGATCAGGACACGGATCATTGTGGTGCTCCTTGGACGAGGTTCGGGATTCGTAACCGGTTGCTCCAGCCGCCGGTTTCCGTACGCCCGGTGGTGAGTTCGGCTCCGATGAGCTTCGCCCGCTCGTGCATGCCGACGAGCCCGTATCCATGGTTTGCCCGGTCGTGAACCGGTGTCGGCTGGGCGTAGATGATATCCCGGTAATGGAGGCTCGACGTGTTTTCCACGGTCAGGACAGTGGCCTCGGGTAGGTACTCGATCGTCACCATGCATTTAGCGCCTGGAGCGTGGCGTGCGGCGTTGGCCAGCGATTCCTGCACCACGCGATAGATGGTCGCCTGGGCGACCGGCCCGAGATGGGTTGCATCCCCTGTCGATTCGAAAGTAACGCTTTGACCGCGGCGCACGGCGGCATCGATCAGCTCCGGCAGATCACCCAGGCCCGGGGTGCCGATGGACACCCGGATATCACCGGTGGCGCCTTCGGTTTCCGGGTCCGGGCGGAGTAGGCCGACAGTCCTGCGCAGATCGATCATCATCGCCCGGGCTTCTCCTTCGAGCTCACGGAGCATGGCCCGTGTGCGCAGCGGATCCTTCTCGATCAGTGTTCCTGCCGCCTGCGCGGTCACGATAATGCCGGAGAGGTGGTGTCCGGAGATGTCGTGCAGCTCCCTGGCGAGGGCGGTCTGCTCGGCCCGCCGGCGCTGAGCCTCATCCCGTACCTGTTCACGGCGGATCATCTCGTCCCGCTCACGCGCTGCAGTGGCGAGGTAAGCGCGGTTGCGGACGAGTTCAGCGACCACAGCCGGTGCCGCGTACTCGACGGCCAGACGCCCGGCGACCAGGGCGAAGGCGAGCAGCGGGGGTTGGGCTCCGCCCAGTGCCACCCCAAGGACGACGACGCTGCTCGTGAGCGCAACTGCCGCCAGGACGTACCACGCCCGGGGCCGTGGTACCCACCGAATGAGGTAGAAGGCGGAAATCACGACCGCCAGGCTCCCTTGCCCCAGGTCCACCCCGCCGGTAACGAGGAGAACCGTCTGCAGCATCACGACAATCGCGAACACCGGCATTGGGGCACGGTACCGAAAGAGAAGTGCAGCGGCCTGCCCGGCTACGAGAGCCGCCTGCAGCACCGTCAGAAGCAGTGGCTGAGGCGGCAGCAGGGGATCGATTCTTGCGGCGAAGAGGGAGGCGACCGCGACCGCGAGGACAACGGCGGGGAGGACGACAACGCGTTGAAGTGAGCGTGGATGGCCGGGCCCCGGCGTTGTGTCGGCCGCGCCGGGTTGGGCCGTTCGCCGGGTTCGCATGGACTTCACGGGATAAGTCAACCACGAACGCACCGGCATACCCGGACGCACCGTCAAGGCCGGGGAAGGACCCGACAACCGGACGGCGGCGGACTGTCCTTTTGGCTAGTGAAGGACTGTCCGCTTGGCTAGTGCAGGACTGGTCCTTTTGGCTAGTGAAGGACTGGTCCTGGGGCTGGGGTGCGGAGGGTGCGCAGCTGGCATCTTGGAAGTATGAACAAGCAAGAGAGTGAACCCCTCCTCGTAGAGCACCTTTCGAAGTCCTTCCGCGGTGTCCGCCGGGTCGAGGATGTTAGCTTCACCGTCGGCGCAGCCGCTACCGGAGCCCTCACCGTCCTGACCGCGCTTCTTCTGACCGGCGCCGCGTTCACACTGAAACGCCGCAGCCTCTAACGGCCGCATCTACCTTATGGATCGAGGGAGGGTCCGCGCATTCGGTACACATCAGGAACTGCTGGCGACCGATTCGCAGTACTGGAACCTCCTCGACGCCCTCAGCATCCCTGCAAACCAACCCGACAACTCAGATTCGTTCATCGCGAACCTGCACCGGCCAAGGGAAGATTCATTTGGCATTGAAAAAGGAAAAGCATGTCTAAGCAGCAAAATCAGGCGGTGGAGTACGACAAGGATGTGACGCCAGCTGCGTCCACGAGATCGCTGCCAATACGACGGATCCGCAGCGGAGCGTTACTGTCCGCACTGACAGCTATAGCGCCAATTTTGGGCAGAGCACTCATCCTCGCAACCGCGGTCATTGGGGTCTGTTACTTGCTATCGAAGGTGTGGGTGGTGGTTCTTCCACTCATTCTCGCGTTGCTGCTGACCTCGGTCCTCTGGCCGGTCACGCGGTTCTTACGTCGCGCTATGCCAGCGGCCGCAGCGGCGGCCATCACCATTGTCGCGTTGGCGGGTGCTGCGGTCGGGATCGGTTGGGCTACCGCGGCGTTGTCCATGAACGGGGTGCGGGAGCTGTCAATGCAGATGGCCGGAAACCTCCAGAACCTTGGGGCTTTCGCTGAGTCTTTGTCCTTCTCGAAAGCGGACCTCAACGAAGTCCTGAAGCCAGCGGTCACCTGGCTGCAGGAGAACGCGGGTCAGGTCCTGACACAGGTCTCCCTCGGCTTGGGAACAGTCGGTTCCCTCACCGTGACCTTCTCGCTGACGTTGATTCTCACTTTCTTCTGCTTGAAGGACGGAGACCGGTTTTCGGGGTGGCTTCTGCGGTGGACAACAGGTACGGCTCTCCTTCATACCGCGGAAGTAACATCCAGGAGTTGGCGGACATTATCGACCTACATATCCTCACAGGCAGCAGTAGCACTTGTTGACGCCGTCTTCATCGGGATCGGTCTTTGGCTACTCGGCATTCCGCTCGCTCTACCCCTTGCGGTGTTAATCTTCTTCGGCGGATTCCTTCCGATTATTGGGGCAGTAGCCACCGGGCTCCTCGCTTCCATCGTGGCACTCCTTACGGAAGGATGGATCACAGCCTTGATCGTGCTGGGCCTGGTCCTGCTTGTGCAGCAGCTTGAGAGCAACGTACTTCAACCACTGCTGGTCGGACGATCTTTGAAGCTTCATCCTGCAGTGGTTCTCACGGGCGTAGCAGCCGGCGCATCCCTGTTCGGGATCGAAGGGGCCTTCCTCGCCACACCCACTATCGCCGTAGTGATGATTGCATTCCAGTACGCCAGGGAGCAGATGCTCGAACCCGTGAGCAGGTTTCCACTGCTCACGACTGAAGAGACCGCCGGGCCGGCTAGCGGAAGTCTTTCATCGGTATCAACATGAGATGCCGCGAAGTATCCCATCATGGTGACGGCACTGTTGTCCTATATTCCTGGGCGAAGTCAACGAAGTAGGGCATCGGGGGGGCACCACAGCGGGTGCGTGGCTCGGACGGCGGCGGACTGTCCTTTTGGCTAGTGAACGACTGTCCCTGGGGCTAGTGAAGGACTGTCCCTGGGGCTGGGGTGCTGGGGGCGCGCAGCTGGCATCTTGGAAGTATGACCACGCAAGAGAATGTACCCCTCCTGGTTGAGCGCCTTTCGAAGTCCTTCCGGGGTGTCCGCCGGGTCGAGGATGTGAGCTTCAGCGTCGGCGCCGGCCGGATCACGGGCCTGCTCGGGCCCAACGGCGCCGGGAAGACCACC
>NZ_WPNY01000004.1 GCF_009828595.1 Arthrobacter zhaoguopingii | reverse complement strand
CCCGGACCGTCGAAACGCCTCGGATCAGCGCCCGATACGCCGCCGCCCGCGTCTCCCACCCAATCTTCTTACCCACACCACACCCCGTTCCTCAAGGTGTTGCGCTAAAAACTAGAGACTGCCGGCGGCAAAGCGGGCGAACGTGCAGTTTCGGCGGGCGGAAACCCGTCAGTCGCGCGTTCCAGCGATCCAGCAGCTGTCCACGCCGCCGGAAACGCCCGGGGAGTCGGTGCGCAGTTCGACCTGCTGCGCCGTCGTGCGCCCGGCGGCACCCTCGGAGGCGGCGCCCGGCCCGATGGTCACAACCTTCCACCCGACGACGGCGTAGTTTTCGCTCAGCACCTGCACCGCGCAGCGGGCGGTGGCGTCGGTGGGCTTGGTCACCTCGAAGTCCACCCGTGCCTGCTGGCCGGAGGAGAAGGAGAACCCGACGTCCTTGAAGGAAACCCGCGGGGCTCCAGTGGAAAAGGCGAAAATTCCGATGGCGATGACGGCCGCGGCGAGGGCGCCGATGACCCACCAGCGGCGCCGTCCGGCCGCACGGACCGGCTTGGGGGCACCGTAACGATTGGCTACTCTTGGGGTAGGCGCATTTCCGGAGCTCACCTCCGTATTTTACCGTCGATTCGCGGGGCGGTTCGCCGACGCCGCCGACCGCGCCCCTGCCTCACCCGACCCTCACCAGGAGCCCGCTTGTTCAGCACGGATAACCCCGCCGCGTCCCGTCATGGATTCCGCCTCCTGGCGGTCCATGCCCACCCCGACGACGAGTCGAGCAAGGGCGCGGCGACCATGGCGAAGTACGCGGCCGCCGGCGTCGACGTGCTCGTTGCCACCTGCACGGGAGGCGAACGCGGATCCATCCTGAACGCGGCGATGGAGGGCGACCCTCATGCCCGCCGCGATCTGGCCGGCTTGCGGCGCCTGGAGATGGCCCGCGCCGCGGAGATCCTCTCGGTGAAGCAGCGCTGGCTGGGCTTCGCCGACTCGGGGCTGCCCGAAGGGGATCCGCTGCCGGACCTGCCGGCGGGCTGCTTCGCCCTGCAGCCGCTGGAACGCGCCGCCGCGCCGCTGGTCCGGCTCGTGCGTGAGTTCCGCCCGCACGTGATCCTCAGCTATGACGAGAACGGCGGGTATCCGCACCCGGACCACATCATGGCCCACCGGGTCGCCGTTGAAGCCTTCGAGGCGGCGGCGGACCCCTCCCGCTACCCCGGCACAGGAGATCCCTGGCGCGTCGACAAGCTCTACTACGACCGCGCCTTCAACCCCGAGCGTTTTCGGGCCCTGCACTTTGCCCTCGAGGAAGCCGGGATCCAGTCGCCCTACTCCGAGCGCATCGCCCAGTGGCTCGAGGCGGACGCCGAGGGGCACCAGCCGCCGGCACCCACGCACGCGACCACCACGCAGATCGATGCCGGTGACTACTTCGGGCTGCGGGATCAGGCGCTGATGTCGCATCGCACGCAGGTCGACCCCGAGGGGTTCTTCTTCGCCGTCTCCGCCGACATGCAACGGAAGGTGTGGCCCTGGGAGGACTATTCGCTCATCCACTCCCACGTGGGGTCCACCCTTCCGGAGGATGACCTGTTCGCCGGAATGCCGGAGCCGCGCTGACCCCGGGCCACGTAGAATTGGAAGGTGGCGGGCCCTCTGCCGCCGGATTTGAAAGTGGTGCAAAGTGAACCTCCCGCTCAACCTGGCCGCCGCCGTGGCTTCCTCAACCGGGGATAACCTTCGGCCGGGTCTCGACCCGGAGTCCGTGACGCCGGGAACCCTGGGCTTCATCTTCACGGTGGTGATCGTCGTCGCCGTCATCTTCCTCATCCGGGATATGAGCAAGCGGATCCGCCGTGTCCGGTACAACTCCATGCTTGACGAGAACGGGGCCGGACCCGATGCTGCCCGGCCGACAGCGACAGACCGTCCGGAAGCCCAGGACCGTCCGGAGTCCGCGGACCGTCCTGAGGCCACGAACCGTTCGGAGTCCGGGCCGGGCGCAGGTACCGGCACGGCTCCCGGAACGGCCGGACGGGACTGACCCGTGGGCGGGCGGCTGAAGGCCCAGGCATCGGCCTACCTCCGCCAGCACGCGGACAACCCGGTCGACTGGTGGCCGTTCGGGGACGAGGCGTTCGCCGAGGCCCGCGCCCGGGACGTTCCGGTATTCCTCTCCGTCGGCTACGCCGCCTGCCACTGGTGCCACGTCATGGCCCATGAGTCCTTCGAAGACGACGTTGTGGCGCAGTACCTCAACCAGCGGTTCGTCAGCATCAAGGTGGACCGCGAGGAGCGCCCCGACGTCGACGCCGTCTACATGGGGGCAACCCAGGCCATGACCGGCCAGGGCGGGTGGCCGATGAGCGTCTTCGCCCTCCCCGACGGCCGTGCCTTCTTCGCCGGCACCTACTTCCCGCCCTCGCCCATCGCCGGGCGCCCGTCCTTCCGCCAGGTCCTCGAAGCGGTCTCCGAGGCGTGGGACCAGCGCCGGGAGGAGGTGCAGCGCAGCGCCGCGGCGCTCGCCGAGGGCCTGGGCGCGGCGCAGCGGCAGAAAAGCGCCCTCGTCGGAGCCCTCGGCCTGGACTGGGAACCGGATGCGGTGCGGGTCTCCGCCGGGTCCGGCGCGCCCGTGGAGGATGCGCTGCTTGAGGCGGCGGTGCGCGCCCTGGCCGAAGGGGAGGACCGGGTGTATGCCGGCTTCGGCGGCGCACCCAAGTTCCCGCCCTCCACCGCGCTCCGCTTCCTGCTCGCCCACGCCCGGGGCACCTCGGCCATGGCGGAAGAGGCCGCCGGGCTCGCGGGCAGGACCCTCGAGGCCATGGCCGTCTCCGGCATCTACGACCGTCTCGGCGGCGGCTTTGCCCGCTACGCCGTCGACCGGGCCTGGGCGGTGCCGCACTTCGAGAAGATGCTCTACGACAATGCCCAGCTGCTGCGCCTCTACGCCGACTCCACGCTGACCGCGCGCACCGATGCCCACCGGGCGCTCGCCGCCGACGTCGTGCGCGGCACGGCGCAGTGGCTGCTCGGGGAGATGGTGGTCGCCGGCGGCGCGTTCGCCTCATCGCTCGACGCCGACACCCTCGTCGACGGGCACTCCGTCGAGGGCGGGACCTACGTATGGACCCGCGGGGAGCTGGAGGCGGTGCTCGGTGCCGAGGCGCAGGCTGTCGCGGACCTGTTCGACACCGCCGCCGGCGCGGTCGAGGACGGCGCCTTCACCCTCCACGCCGGCAGGGCCTTTACCGCCGCCGAACGCCGGCTCTGGGGCCGGGCGGCACCCCGGCTCCGTGCGGCCCGGGCCGCGCGCCCGCAGCCGGGCCGGGACAGCAAGGTCGTGGCGGGGTGGAACGGCCTGGCTATCGCGGCGCTGGCCGACTCCGGGGCGGCCCTTGGCGAGCGGCCGCTGATCGACGCTGCCGCCGCCGCGGCGTCCTACCTGCTCGAGGTTCACTGGGACGGCGCGGTGCTGCGCCGGGTCTCCCACGAGGGGCGCGCCATCGGCATCGAGGGACTGCTCGAGGACTACGCCGGGTGCGCTGAGGGTTTCTTCGCCCTGTTCGCCGCGACCGGGGACACCACCTGGTACACCGCCGCGGAGCGGCTCCTCCTCACCGCCGAACGGCGGTTCCTGCGCGGCGGACGCCTGACCGACTCCGCCGCCCCGGACGGGCCGCTGCTCGCCGCCCAGGGGTCCGAGGAAGGCTCCGAACCCCTCGACGGCCCCACCCCGAGCGGCACGGCGCTGTTCGCCTCCGCCCTGCTCACCTACTCCGCCTACAGCGGGTCCGCCCGGCACCGGGCGCTGTCCGCCGAAATCCTGCGCTACGCGGCCCACCTGGCCGACCGTGCCCCGTCCGCCGTCGGCTGGGCACTCGCGGCGGCCCAGGCCTTCGCCGCCGGTCCGCAGGAACTCGCCGTCGTCGGGGGCTCACCGGAGGCCGCGGCGGCGCTCGCCGACGCGGGGCGGCGGTTCGGGCGGGCCGGTCTCGTCCTCGCCCCGGCGGGTCCGGACGGCGCGGCGGACGGTGCCGTGCCGCTGCTCGCGGGCAGGACGCCGGGGGAGGCCGGGGCGCCCCGGGCCTATCTGTGCCGGGAAATGGTCTGCCAGCGCCCGGTTGAGACCCCGGCGGAACTCGTGGAGCTCCTTCGAGCGCCCTGAGCGCGGCCGCCAGGTCAGGCGGTGGCCGGGTCGAGCACGGCGAGCAGGATCGCCGTGAAATGGGCGGCGAACGCGGCCACGGTGAAGGCGTGGAAAAGCTCGTGGAAGCCGAAGCGTTCGACGCTGAAGTTCGGGCGGCGCAGCGCGTAGAACACCGCCCCCGCGATGTAGAGCGCGCCGCCGGCCAGGATGAGCACCGTGACCAGGGGGTCGGCCGCCCAGAAGGCGGGGAGATAGAACAGAGCGCCCATGCCTAGGGCCACATAGACCGGCACGTAGAGCCAGCGCGGCGCGTTGAGCCACAGGATCCGGAACAGGACCCCGACGAGCGCGCCCGCCCAGATGATCCACAGCAGGGTCACCGCGGTGCCGCGCTCGAGCATCGCCCAGGCCAGCGGCGTATAGGACCCGGCGATGACCAGCATGATGTTGGTGTGGTCGAGCCGCTTGAGCACCAGGCGCGTCCGCGCACTCCAGTTCCCGCGGTGGTAGACGGCGCTGACCCCAAAGAGCAGGACGCCGGTGGCGGCATACACCGCTGAGGCCGCCCGGAGCCCGCCGGTGGGGGCGGCGAGGACGAGCACGATGCCCGCCGCGAGGGCCAGGGGAGTGGCGACCGCATGGATCCAGCCCCGCCAGGACGGCTTCGCCGCCAGGGCTTCGGCCACGTCGTCGAGGGCAGCCTCCACCGGTCCCGGCCGGTCCGCGGGGGCTGGCTTCTTCCGGCGCTGAGAAGGCGAAGTCATGCAAAGAGAGTAACCTACGGTGACGTAAGTTACCGACGGGTAGCGATGTGGGAGGGCCAGGTTCCGGGTGATTCCCCGCCGGGCCGGTACCGTAGGGGTAGCGCTCCGCAAGGCGCGCGGACATTGGACCGAAAGGAAGGGCGACCCGGGCGTGTTCCTGAAGATCCCAGAATTCGCCTACAGCTTTTATGAACGGCGGCTCCAGCGGGGGCTGAGCCCGGAGCGCATTCCGCACCACATCGGCGTCATGGTCGACGGCAACCGGCGGTGGGCAAAACTCGCCGGTGCCCCGACAAGCCAGGGGCACCAGGCCGGGGCCGACAAGATCCACGAGTTCCTCGGCTGGTGCGAGGAAATCGGCGTGGACGTCGTCACCCTCTACATGCTCTCCACCGACAATATGGGCCGTCCGCAGGAGGAGATCGAGCAGCTCCTCGACATCATCGCCAACACCCTCGACCGGCTCGGCGAGAGCCACCGGGTCCGCGTCCAGCCCGTGGGCGCACTCGAACTGCTCCCCGAAGACCTCGCCGGGAAGCTGGCGGACCTCGCGGCCCAGACCGCGGACATCGACGGAGTCCACGTCAACGTCGCCGTCGGCTACGGCGGACGGCGGGAGATCGTCGACGCCGTCAAGGAACTTCTCCTTGACTCCGCGGACAAGGGTAAATCCCTTGAGCAGCTCGCGGCGGAGCTCACCGATGAGCACATCTCGTCGTTCCTCTACACGCGCGGACAGCAGGATCCCGACCTGGTGATCCGCACCTCGGGGGAGCAGCGGCTCTCCGGGTTCCTGATGTGGCAGAGCGCCTACAGCGAGTTCTACTTCTGCGAGGCGCTCTGGCCGGACTTCCGCCGCGTCGACTTCCTCCGCGCGCTGCGCGACTTCGGGCGTCGGCAGCGCCGCTTCGGTTCATAACGGTTCATCGGCAATTCATTTTCGACACGGTAATTCTGCTGCTCGTCCCGGCCGCTGTCGGCGTAGTCTTTCTCCATCCACCGGCGCCTCCGCCGGCGGACGGAGAGGCCGCCCATGACGCCGGAACGCACACCCGTTCCGCTCAGCCCGGGGAGGCCGGACCCGGCCTCCGCCCGGGCCGCCTCGCCCCACCTCGAACTCGGGGTGCCCGCACCCCGGAGCGGAGTCCACGTGGCGCCATCCAACACCACCTCATCTCCGGCCGCTGACGGCCGGCGCAGCTACGTCATCGACACCTCGGTCCTGCTGTCGGACCCGCGGGCGGTGCTGCGGTTCGCCGAGCACGAGGTGATCCTTCCCGTCGTCGTCATCTCCGAGCTCGAAGGCAAGCGCCACGACCCGGAGCTTGGCTACTTCGCGCGGAAGGCGCTGCGGCTGCTCGATGACCTGCGGGTCAAGCACGGCGGGCTGGACACGGCGGTCCCTCTCGGGGAAGAGGGCGGAACGCTGAAGGTCGAGCTCAACCACGTCTCGCCGGAGGTCCTTCCGGTTGGGTTCCGCAGCGCCGGAAACGACGCGCGGATCCTGGCCGTGGCCAAGCACCTGTCCCTCGAGGGCCGGGACGTCACCGTGGTCTCGAAGGACCTGCCCATGCGGGTGAAGGCCTCCGCCATGGGGCTGCTGGCCGACGAGTACCGCAACGAACTCGTCAAGGACTCCGGCTGGACCGGGGTGGCCGAGCTCGATGTGTCGGTGGAGGACCTCAACGCCCTCTACGACCACCGGCCGGTGCACTCGGATGCCGGCGCGGAGCTGCCCGTCAACACCGGTGCGATCCTCCATTCGCCCCGCGGCTCGGGGCTGGCGCGGGTCGGTGCGGACAAACAGCTCCGCGTGGTGCGGGCCGACCGGGACGTTTTCGGGCTCTCCGGCCGCTCCGCCGAGCAGCGCCTGGCCATCGACCTGCTGCTGGACAAGGAGGTTGGCATCGTGTCCCTGGGCGGGCGGGCCGGCACCGGCAAGTCGGCGCTGGCCCTGTGCGCCGGGCTGGAGGCCGTCCTGGAGCGGCGGGAGCACCGCAAGGTCGTGGTGTTCCGGCCCCTGTACGCGGTGGGCGGGCAGGAGCTCGGGTACCTTCCCGGCAGCGAGAACGACAAGATGAACCCGTGGGCGCAGGCGGTCTTCGACACCCTTGGCGCGCTGGTCTCGCAGGAGGTCGTCGAGGAGGTGCTCGACCGCGGCATGCTCGAGGTGCTCCCGCTGACCCACATCCGCGGGCGCAGCCTCCACGACTCCTTCGTCATCGTCGACGAGGCGCAGTCCCTCGAGAAGAACGTGCTCCTCACGGTGATGAGCCGGATCGGGCAGAACTCGCGGATCGTGCTCACCCACGACATCGCCCAGCGCGACAACCTCCGGGTGGGCCGGCACGACGGCATCGCCGCCGTCGTCGAGACCCTCAAGGGCCACCCCCTGTTCGGGCACATCACCCTGACCCGCTCGGAGCGCTCGCCCATCGCGGCACTGGTCACCGACCTGCTCGAAGGCGCTGAGATCTAGGGGCGCACTTCGGGCGGCACCCCGGCCGTGAGGGCGTACGGCCTGGGCGCGGACGGCCTGGGGTGCGGCGGTGACGTAGGGTGTTTTGCATGCCTACACCCGACTTCGTCCTTGAACTGAGGGAAAAGATCGGCCACGCCCCGCTCTGGCTGCCCGGGGTTGGTGCGGTGGTCTACAACGCGGCGGGGGAGGTGCTGCTGGGCCGGCGCGCGGACAACGGCCGGTGGACGATCATCACCGGCATGGTGGATCCGGGGGAGGAACCGGCCCAGGCGATGCGCCGGGAGGTGTACGAGGAGACCGGCGTGGACGTGGAGGTCGAGGTGCTCCTCAACGTTAGCGTCGTCGGCCCGATCACCTTCCCCAACGGCGATGTCTGCACGTTCCTGAACCTCGACTTCCGCTGCCGCTACCTCGGCGGGGAGGCCCGCGTGAACGACGACGAGTCCCTCGAGGTGGGCTGGTTCGCCCTGGATGCCCTGCCGGAGCTCAACGCGCGCCACCGCGAGCTGGTTCTCACGGCCGCCGCCGCCGACGGCGTGCCCACCTTCCAGCGCTGACCCGGTGCCCCATAGCGACGCACGCACCCGTTAACGACGAACGCACCGGATAAAACCGGTGCGTTTGTCGTTTTCGGGTGCGCTGGCCGCGGGCGGCCGCGCGGGAGGCGTCAGGCCTGCGGCGGCCGGGTCATCGAAAGGACGTCGAGTGCCGTATCGAGCTGCTCCTCCGTCAGGTCGCCGCGTTCCACGAAGCCCAGGGCGAGAACGGCCTCACGCACGGTGAGTCCCTCGGCGACGGCCTTCTTGGCGATCTTCGCGGCGTTCTCGTAGCCGATGAACTTGTTCAGCGGGGTGACGATCGACGGCGAGGCCTCGGCGAGGAAGCGCGCCCGGTCCACGTTCGCGGTGATCCCGTCGACCATGCGGTCGGCCGAGACGCGGCAGGAGTTGCTGAGCAGGCGGATCGACTCGAGCACGTTGCGGGCGATCACCGGGATGCCGACATTGAGCTCGAACGCGCCGTTGGTGCCGGCCCAGGCCACGGTGGCGTCATTGCCGATAACCTGCGCGCAGACCATGAGCACGGCCTCCGGGATGACCGGGTTGACCTTGCCCGGCATGATCGAGGAGCCGGGCTGCAGGTCGGGCAGGGCGATCTCGCCGAGGCCCGTGTTGGGGCCGGAGCCGAGCCAGCGCAGGTCGTTGTGGATCTTCGTCAGGGACACGGCGATGGTGCGCAGCATCCCGGAGACCTCAACGAGGCCGTCGCGGTTCGCCTGGGCCTCGAAGTGGTCGCGGGCTTCGGTCAGCGGAAGGGCGGTGTCGGCGGCGAGCAGCTCGATCACGCGCGCCGAGAAGCCGGCCGGAGTGTTGATGCCGGTGCCGACGGCGGTGCCGCCCAGGGGAACCTCGGCGACGCGGGGCAGGGATGCCTGAATCCGCTCGATGCCGTAGCGGACCTGCGCGGCGTAGCCGCCGAACTCCTGCCCGAGGGTGACCGGGGTGGCGTCCATCAGGTGGGTGCGCCCGGACTTCACCACGGTGCTGAACTCCGCGGCCTTGCGCTCCAGCGCCGCGGCGAGGTGCTCAAGGGCCGGGATGAGGTCGTTGGTCAGCGCCGAGGTCGCCGCGACGTGCACGGAGGTCGGGAAGACGTCGTTGGAGGACTGGGAGGCGTTGACGTGGTCGTTCGGGTGGACCGTCACCGCGCTGCCGGCGGCCTCAAGGGCGCGGGTGGCCAGGGTGGCGATGACCTCGTTCGCGTTCATGTTCGAGGAGGTCCCCGAGCCGGTCTGGTAGATGTCGACGGGGAAGTCGCCGTCGTACTTTCCCGCCGCCACCTCCTCGGCCGCGGCTTCGATGGCCCGGGCGC
Organism: Arthrobacter zhaoguopingii; assembly: GCF_009828595.1. GTDB lineage: Bacteria > Actinomycetota > Actinomycetes > Actinomycetales > Micrococcaceae > Arthrobacter_D > Arthrobacter_D zhaoguopingii. The sequence goes on along the minus strand of NZ_WPNY01000004.1, from coordinate 317,861 downwards.
GCTCGCCGTCGAGCACCCCCAGTTCGGCGTTGGCCGTCGCGGCTGCCTTCTTGATGCGGGCCAGCGCTTCGATGTGCGCCCGCTCAAGGGTGGTGCCGGAGATCGGGAAGTTTTCAACGGCGCGCTGGGTCTGCGCGCGGTACAGGGCGTTCGCCGGAACGCGGACCTCGCCCATGGTGTCGTGCTCGATCCGGAATCCGGCGTCCTGGGAAGTGGTATTCGGGGTTGGCGTCATGGGCCAATTCTCGCCTCAGCGCTTACAGTGCGCCAAATCCGGAGACCCGCACAACCTTGCCCTCCGCCAGCCGGTACGATACCCCGACGACGGCGGTCGAGCCGGACTCCACGGCGTCGGCGATCACCCGGGAGCTGTCCACCAGGCGCTTGGAGGTCTGCCGCACGTGCTCGACGGCGGTGCCGTTGACCTCCGTCGTTCCGTCGCGCCGGGCGGTCAACACGGAGGGGGTGATGCGCTCCACGAGGTCCCGCAGGAACCCGGTGGGCATGTTTCCGGTGTCGATGGCGTCCATCGTCGCAGTGACCGCCCCGCAGTTGTCGTGCCCGAGGATGACGATCAGCGGCACGCCCAGCACGCTCACGCTGTATTCGAGGGAACCGAGGACGGCGTCGTCGATCACCTGGCCCGCGGTACGGACGACGAACACGTCGCCGAGGCCGAGGTCGAAGATGATCTCGGCGGCCAGCCGGGAGTCGGAGCACCCGAAGATCACGGCGAAGGGGTTCTGGTTGTGCACCAGGGAGGTTCTGCGCGAGGCGTCCTGGTTGGGGTGGGAGGAATCCGCTGCGACGAAGCGCGCGTTGCCTTCCTGAAGTCGGAGCCAGGCCTGGGCGGGGGTCAGTTGCTCGGTCACGCTGCCCACTCTACCGGTGGGTCAGGGGGACTCGGCAGTCGGCGGCGCGGGCTCGACGTCGGCCAGGACAGCCTCGGCCAGCACGTCGAATTCGGTGAGGTCGGCCTCGCCGCTGAGGATGAGCGTCGATCCGTCCACCTCGGAGGTGAGCACCGTATCGCCGTTCGAGGCATCGAGCAGCTCCCACTCGACGCCGCCGATGGTGCGTCCGCCGGAGACCTGCGCCTCACCGGCCTGCTGGGCCGTCCAGGACGGGTTGCCCTCGACGGTCTGGGTGAACTGGATGAAGCCCTTGTCCGGGGTGAGGTAGCCGACCTCCCAGTAGTCGACCCCGTCGCTGGTGCCCGAGGTCCAGCGCGCGAAGTTCGAGTTCCAGTCCTCGGGCAGCTCCGGGGCGGCCGGCTCGTAGCCGGCGTCGCCCGCGGCCTGGCCGGCGACCCGATCGACGTCGATGTCGCGCTGGTAGGTCTCGGCGGTGTGCGTGGGATTGATCAGGACGACCGGGACGACGATCGCGACGGTCGCGGCCACCGCCATCACCATGCCCACCACCGTCGAGTTGGCGCGCTTGGCCTGCGCGGGGGTCAGGACCGGCTTGGGCGCCGGATTGTCGGCACCGGGCCGGGCGCCGTCGGGCCCTGCGGTCTCCTGCTGTGCATCGCTCACCTTCCCATTTTCCCCCACCGAAGGCCCCCGGCCTAAACGGATGACCGCAAGCCCGGGCTCCACTGGCGGACCTGCCCCACTATGATGGCTTCAGGGACTGTGCCGGCCCCGCCGGCGGAACCGGACCTGCGCCAACACTGCCTTCAACGATGAGGACCCACGTGAGCGAGAACGCCGCAAACCCCACCGCCCAGAACGCCCAGTACTCCACCCTGTCGCCGGCCCTTGCCGTCGGTGACCAGGAACCGGACCGCAACCTCGCGCTGGAACTGGTGCGCGTCACCGAGGCCGCCGCCATCGCAGGCGGGCACTGGGTGGGCTTCGGTGACAAGAACCTCGCGGACGGCGCCGCGGTCGACGCCATGCGCTCACTGCTCTCCACGGTCCACTTCAACGGCATCGTCGTCATCGGCGAGGGCGAGAAGGACGAAGCCCCGATGCTCTACAACGGCGAGCGGGTCGGCGACGGCAGCGGGCCGCTGTGCGACGTCGCGGTCGACCCCATCGACGGCACCCGGCTGACCGCCCTGGGCATCAACAACGCGCTCGCCGTGCTCGCCGTCGCCGAACGCGGCACCATGTTCGACCCGTCGGCGGTGTTCTACATGGAAAAGCTGGTCACCGGCCCGGAGGCCGCGGACATGGTCGACCTGCGCCTGCCGGTCAAGCAGAACCTCCACCTGATCGCGAAGTCCAAGGGCAAGAAGGTCAGCCAGCTCAACGTCATGGTGCTCGACCGGGACCGGCACAAGCCGCTGATCGAGGAGATCCGTGCCGCCGGGGCCCGCACGAAGTTCATCATGGACGGCGACGTCGCCGGCGCGATCGCCGCTGCCCGAGAAGGCACCGACGTCGACGCCCTGATGGGCATCGGCGGAACACCCGAGGGGATCGTGGCCGCCTGCGCCATCAAGACCCTCGGCGGTGTCATCCAGGGCCGGCTGTGGCCCACCAGCGACGAGGAGAAGCAGAAGGCCATCGACGCCGGGCACGACCTCGACCGGGTCCTCTCCACGGACGACCTGGTCACCAGCGACAACTGCTACTTCGCCGCGACGGGCATCACCGACGGCGACCTGCTGCGCGGGGTGCGGTACAACAAGGACAAGGTCCTCACCCAGTCGATCGTCATGCGCTCGAAGTCCGGGACGATCCGGGTGGTCGACGGCGAGCACCAGGCCCACAAATGGGAAAGCTACGCCCGCATCAAGTAGGCAGATCAAGCAGGCAAATCAAGCAGGCACGGCGCCGGCCTCCGCCGGGGAAAGGACCGGTGATGTCGATGTCTCCGCAGCGAGATTCGACCCGCCCGCTGGGCGTGGCCGTGATCGGCTACGCCTTCATGGGCAAGGCGCACTCCCATGCCTGGCGCAATGTCGCCGGGTACTTCGAGGTGCCGGCCTTCGAACAGAAGGTCCTCGTCGGGCGGGACGCCGACTCGGTGGCCGACGCGGCCCGGCGGTACGGGTGGCAGGAATCCGAGACCGACTGGCGGAAGGTCCTGGACCGGCCTGACATCGACATCGTCGACATCTGCACTCCGGGGTGGCTGCACGCCGAGATCGCCGTCGCCGCCCTTGAGGCCGGAAAGCATGTCCTGGTGGAGAAACCGCTGGCCAATACCGTCGCGGAGGCCGAAACCATGGTCGCTGCCGCCCGCGCGGCCCGGGCGCGCGGCATCCAGTCGATGGTCGGGTTCAACTTCCGGCGGGTCCCCGCGCTCGCCCTGGCCCGCACGCTCATCGCCGAGGGCCGGCTAGGGGAGATCCGCCAGGTCCGCACGGCGTACCTCCAGGACTGGCTGGCCGACGCCGAGGCGCCCATGGTGTGGCGGCTTCAGAAGGAGAAGGCCGGCTCCGGGGCGCTGGGGGACATCGCCTCCCACGCCATCGACCAGGTGCAGTTCCTGCTGGGGGACACCGTCGCCGATGTGACCGGCCGGATGCGCACCTTCGTCGGGTCCCGCCGCGGACCCGACGGCCCGCAGGAGGTCACGGTCGACGACGCGGTCTGGGCGAGCCTGTCGCTGACCTCGGGGGCGGTGGCGAGCGTCGAGGTGTCACGGATGGCGCTGGGCCGGAAGAACGCCCTGCGGATCGAGGTCTTCGGCACCCGCGGGTCCCTTTCCTTCGACTCCGAGTCGCTCAACGAGCTCTCCGTGTTCGACGGCACGGTCGCCGCCGCCGGGCAGGGGTTCACCCGCGTCCTGGTCACCGAACCCGAACACCCCTACCTCGAGGCGTGGTGGCCGCAGGGCCACCTGCTCGGCTGGGAGCACTCCTTCACGCACGAGATCCGCGACTTCCTGGTGGCCGTGGCGGCCGGCGTGGAGCCGAGCCCGTCCTTCGAGGACGGGCTGCAGCTCCAGCGGGTGCTCGCCGCGGTCGCCGAGAGCGCGGCGTCGGGCAGTGCGATCGTGAAGGTGCCCTGACGCGCTTACTGCAGCTTCCGCCGGCGGCCGCGGAGGAGCCGGGCGCGCCGCTGCCGGGCCTCGCGAAGCGACGCCGGGCGGGGGCCGGTGACGGCCGGGTCCCGGACCAGGTCCATCATCAGCGCCGTGCACAGGCCGATCATGATGAGCAGAAACGGCGCGGCGGCGATGATGGTCAGCGTCTGCAGGGCGGAAAGGCTTCCCACCCAGAGCAGGGTTGCCGCCACCGCTCCCGTGAGCAGCCCCCACAGCACGGTGATCCACTTCGGCGGCACGGCCGCGCCGAAGGAGGACAGCGAGCCGAGGACGATGGATGAGGCATCGGCGCCGGAGATGAAGAACACGGCCACGAGGAGCACCACGATGACCGAGGTGATGGCGGCCAGCGGGTAGTCGGCCAGCAGGGCGAACATCGCCGACTCCTGGCTTTCGGCATTCGCGGCGGCGATGTCGGTGCCGGAGTCCTGCGCGGTGATCGCGGTTCCGCCCCAGACGCTGAACCAGAGCACGCTGATCGCGCTGGGCACGGCGACGACGCCGATCACGAACTCCCGGATGGTGCGCCCGCGGGAGATCTTGGCCAGGAACGAGCCGACGAAGGGCGTCCAGGAAATCCACCAGGCCCAGTAGAAGATGGTCCAGGTGGAGAGCCACTCGTGGCCGCCGAACGCGCCGGTGCGCGAGGCCATCTGCGGCAGGCTGACGAGGTAGCTGCCGGCGGAGGCCGGGATCAGCTCGAGGATGAACACCGTGGGTCCGACGACGAAGAGGAAGAACAGCAGGGCCAGGGCGAGGATCATGTTGCCGTTGGAGAGCCACTTGATGCCGCGGCTGATGCCGCTGACGGCGGAGATGACGAAGCAGATCGTCAGCAGGGCGATGATGCCGATCTGCAGGCCGAGGCTGCTTCCGGTGCCGAAGACCTCGGTGAGGCCGCCGTTGATCTGGAGGACGCCGAGGCCCAGGGAGGTCGCCGATCCGAAGAGGGTTGCGAAGATGGCGAAGACGTCGATGGCGCGCAGCGCACCGGGGGCCGGCCTGCCGCGGAACAGGGGGAGGAACGCGCCGCTGAAGCCGGCTCCGCGGCCCTTGCGGTAGGCGGAGTAGGCGAGGGCCAGGCCGACGACCGCGTAGATGGCCCACGGGTGGATGGCCCAGTGGAACAGCGTGTAGTTCATGGCCTGGCGCGCGGCGGCCGGGCTGCCCGGTTCGATGCCCTCCACGGGCGGCGTCAGGTAGTGGGAGATGGGCTCGGTGACGCCGTAGAACATCAGGCCGATGCCCATGCCGGCGCTGAACATCATGGCGATCCAGGACGGCGTCGAGTACCGGGGTTTTTCGTCGTCGCGGCCGAGCCGGATCCTGCCGTACCTGCTGAAGACGAGGAAGAGGGCGAAGGCGACAAAGCCGGTGGCGGTCGCAACGAAGGCCCAGCCGAAGTTGGTGACGAGGCCGGCGAGGACGGCGGCGGTGACGTCGGTGAATTCCGACGGGAAGATGGCCGCGGCCAGCACCAGTGCGGTGACGACGCCGAGGGCGGTGAAGAATACCGGCCGGTCAAGCCTGGCGGAGCCGGGGGCGGGGGTGGGATCCGGGTCCGGCAGGGCGGGAGCCGGGCCGGAATCAAGGCTGGATTCGGGGAGGTCGGGAGCCGGTGTGTCGTGCTGTCCGGGTGGTCCGTCAGATCGTGCGGCGGTTCTAGGCATACTTTCCACCCTACGCGCGGGTACGCCACGGGCCTGCCCGGAGACGCCTCAGGGTGTCTCTTGTCACACGGATCGAGCGCCCGGAACTCCTGCGGCCGGCGGGTGCCGCTTCCACCCGGACTGCCGTAGGAACGGTGCCGCGGGCGGTTGAACGGTCGGTGCTGCGCTCCCGAGAGGGGTGGCCCCGGGCGGTGCCGGGCGGGTTGGGGGTGCCGCCCCCGGACGGAACCCCCGGATAGAGTTGGCTCATGAGCCTCTCCGTAACGCCCTGCCTTGACCGCGCCCTCTGGGATGCCGGTGTGAACGCCCTGTCCGGTCATCCCCAGCAGCTGTGGGGGTGGGGCCAGACGAAGGCGGACCACGGGTGGTCGGTGGAGCGCGTCGAGGTGCGCGACGGCGCCGCAACGGTCGGCTCGGCGCAGGTGCTGCTGCGGAAGCTCCCGTTCCCCCTGCGCAGCCTCGCCTACATCCCGCGGGGACCGCAGGCCGTGAAAGGCCGCGAGGTGGAGGTCCTCGACGCCCTGGCGGCGCACGTCTCCTCGGCCCATGGCTCCGTCGCGCTCTCGATCGAACCGGACTGGGAGGCCGGCAGCGCGGTCGAGGCGCGTCTGGCCTCCGCCGGCTGGAAGCGCAGCACCAATACAATCCTCATCGGGCGCACCCTGATCCTGGACCTCACGCAGTCCACCGAAGACCTGCTGGCGGGGATGAGCAAGAAGCACCGCCAGTACATCCGCAAGTCGGGCCGGGAGGCCCTCGATTACCGGCGGGTCGTCCGCGGGGAGCTGCCGGCCTGCCTGGCCGTCTACCGCCAGACCGCGGAGCGGGCCGGCTTTGGAATCCACGAGGACTCGTACTACTTCGACATTTTCGACAACCTGGGCGAGGCCTCCCCGGTGTACGCGGCCTACAGCGGCACCGAGGTGGTGGCCTTCCTGTGGCTCTCCGCCAGCGACGCCACGTCCTTCGAGCTGTACGGCGGGATGACCGAGGAGGGCGAGCGGCTCCGCGCGAACTACGCCCTGAAGTGGTTCGCCATCGAGGAGATGAAGCGGCGGGGGATCACCCGCTACGACTTCAACGGGCTCCTCAACGACGGCGTCTCAAAGTTCAAGATGGGCTGGGCCGGCCACGAGGACCAGCTGATGGGCACCTGGGACAAAGCGCTCTCCCCCCTGTACCCGGTGTTCGCGTCGGCCCTGCCGCTGGCCAAGACGGCGGTGCGGGGCGGCCGGGTGCTGGTCGGAGCGGCCGCGGCCAAACTCCGCCGCTGACCCGGCCGCCGCCGGGCGCCGGACTCAGGCGCCGTCGACCCCGTCCGCGTCCCCACCGACGGTGACGGCGAAGGCGAGGACGCCCTCGTCGGTGCTTTCACCGGCCGGCCGCACCAGGACCGGTGCTTCCCCGGCGGGGATGAAGGCGCACTGGCCCCGGGTCAGCAGCAGGTCCGAGACGGGTGAGTCGAGCAGGATTGAGCCGGAGACGGCGAGGACCACCGTGGGCCCGTGCTGCGCCAGCGGCAGGTGCGAGGGAGCCATGCTTCCCTCCTGCCCGGGCCCGGAGACCGGGCCGAGGGCGATGCGCTGGAGCTGGAACTCCTCGAACGGCGGACGGTACAGTTCCTGCCCGAGCATTGTGCGCTCGGGCTGCAGCGCCGGGGGTGCGAGCGGCTCGAACACGACGGTCTTCAGGAGCTCGCGCGTGTCGACGTGCTTGGGGGTCAGCCCGCCGCGGAGCACATTGTCCGAGGAGGCCATCACCTCGATGCCGAGCCCGCTGAGGTAGGCGTGGATGTTCCCGGCGGGGAGGTAGAGCACCTCCCCGGGCTGCAGCGAGACGCGGTTGAGCAGCAGGGCGATCAGGACGCCGGGGTCGCCGGGGTACTGCGAACCGAGTTCGGCCACGGTGGCCAGGTCCCGGGTGAAGCGGGGGTCGCCGGCGTCCCCGGATCCTTCCGGCGGGGCAGACACGGCCGCTTCGACCGCCGAGACGATCTCCGGACGGGCGGCAAGGAGCATCTCGAAGCCCGACCGCAGTCCGGCGGCGCCGGATCCGAGCTCCGCAGCCACCGCCCCGAGTACCTCGGCCTCCTCCGAGCCCGGCTCCACCAGGGTCTCGAGGTGGCTGAGGACGGCGGCGGCGTCGGCCAGCGGCCGGAACCCGCACAGCGCCTCGAAGGGGGAGAGGGCGAACACCATTTCGGGCTTGGCGCTGCGGTCCTTATAGTTGCGCTCGGGCGCGTCCGGTGCGACGCCGGCGCGTTCCTCGGCGTCGAAGCCCGCCTCCGCCTGCCCGGTGCTGGGGTGCACCTGCAGCGAGAGCGCCGACCCGGCGGCGAGCACCTTCATCAGGTAGGGGAGCCGGCGCCCGAACCGCGCCGCCACCTCCCCGCCCAGGGTTCCGTCGGGGTCGGCGTCGATGACGTCGTCGAGCGGGGAGCGTCCATCCGGCAGCTGGGCCATGGACGGCGCCCCGGGGTGGGCGCCGATCCACAGTTCGGCCTCCGGCCCGCCGGAGGGGGCCCTGCCCAGGAGCTCGGCGATCGCGGTCCGGGAGCCCCACGCGTAGGGCCGGATGGTGTTCTCGAGCAGGTACATGGCGCTCCTCTTCGTCGGGATCAGGCCGGGGAGCATTCCCCGTTGTCGGCCAGCAGGGTGCTCAGGGTGGCGTCGTCACCGATGGCGGCGAGCTGGTCGAGGTACTCCTGGGTGATGCCCGGATCCGTGGTCTGTGCAGGCAGCACGGTGGTGAGGCCCGCGCGCTCGAGACCGGGCAGCTCCCCGGCGGCCCCGGCATCGGTTTCGGCGGCCGCGGCGAACTCCTGCTGGACGCGGGAGTGGATGTCGTCGAAGTTGGGGTAGGTGACGAAGTTGTCGGCCGGGGTGCCGAAGTCCGGCGGGCCGATGGTCAGGCGGCGCGTCTCGTGCTCCTTGGCCTTCAGCGCCAGGTCCACGAAGCTTCCGAGCTGGTCGGAGGGGATGTCGGTCTCGACGACCTGGGTTCCGGCGGCGGCGATCGCCTGGAAATGGGTGAGCAGCGTCGCCGGGTCGAGCTGGGCGATCATGGCCTGCTGTACGCATTGCTGCCGGGAGATGCGGTCGTAGTCGGTGACGAACTCGCGCGAGCGGGCATACCAGAGGGCGTGGAAGCCGTCGAGGGTCTGGACTCCCGGCGGGATCCAGCCCTCGGGCGGGTAGTGGCGCACCGGGTCGGTTCCGGGGATGTCGGGGCCCGAAATGGGAACCCAGCCGCCGGCGTTGATGCGGATGCCTCCCATTGCGTCAATGAGCTCCTCGAAGCCGTTGAGGTCGACGAGGAGGTAGCCCTGCACCTCGAGGCCGAGCACTCCGGACGCGGCGTCCATCATGGCCTCGGCCCCCGGGTCCTTGCTCCCCGGGTAGAGGTCGGCGTAGTTCTGGGACACCGTCGTGTAGAGGCTGTTGATGATGCACTCGTCGCCGCAGTTGTAGCCGTCGGGGTACACCTCGCGCATGGGCGAATCCTCCGGGAACGGAGCGTTCTGGAAGTTGCGCGGGATGCTGAAGGTGATCGTCGCCCCGGTCTTGGCGTCGACGCTGATGACGGAGATGCTGTCGGGGCGGCGCCCGGTGCGGTCCTCCCCGGCGTCGCCTCCCATCAGCAGGAAGTTGTAGCGGCCGTCAACGGGGTCGAAGGCCGGCCCGGCCTGAAAGATCGAGCCGACGGTGGAGCGGCCGAGGCCCAGGAGGTAGGCGCCGTAGGCGAGCGAGCCGCTGGTGGCGAACATGACGACGGCGAGGGCGGCGGCCACCAGGGGCCGCACCCCGCGCTCGAGCAGCGGCAGGCAGATAATCCGTAAGGTGTTGATGAACAGGAACGCCCACCCGGCGGCCAGCGCCAGCAGTACGGCGATCAGCAGCAGCGACCACAGCTGGTGGGTCACCATGGTCACGAGGATCTGCCGCTTCGAGGCAGCCAGGACGGCACCGGCGATGGCCAGGACCCAGACGGTGAGGGTGACCCGCAGCGCCCGGCGGCCGAGGCTCCGGTCGCCGGCGACGATCTGGGCCGAACCGGGCAGGAACAGCGTCAGGACGAGCAGGAAGAAGGCACGCTTGGTCCGCACCTCGGGCGGGGCCGACTGGGGATAGCGCACCGGATCGGTGAGCTGCCCGCGGACGCCCCGCGCGGGGGTGGAGGCGCTTGGGTTGTCGATCATGGGGCCTCCGTCGCCCGGCGTCCGGCGCGCCCGCGCAGGGCGGCGCCCTTCGCTGTGGCCGTCTCCTTCAGGTCCGCTGCGAAGGAGACGAGCCGGGCCCTCAGCCTTTCGGCGGTTTCGCCCTCACCGGCGGCGAGGATGCGGGCAGCGAGCAGTCCCGCGTTGCGGGCTCCGCCGATCGAGACGGTGGCCACGGGCACACCCGCTGGCATCTGGACGATGGAGAGCAGCGAGTCGATGCCGTCGAGGTACTTCAGCGGGACGGGCACACCGATCACCGGCAGCGGGGTCACGGCGGCGAGCATCCCGGGCAGGTGTGCGGCTCCGCCGGCACCGGCAATCAGGACGCGCAGCCCGCGTTCGTGCGCCTGCCGGCCGTACTCGATCATCTCCACGGGCATCCGGTGCGCCGAGACGACGTCGGCCTCGTACGCGATCCCGAACTCGTCGAGGGCCGCGGCCGCCTGCTCCATGACGGGCCAGTCCGAATCCGAACCCATCACCAGTCCCACCAATGGGTTGATCACTATTTTTCCTTCCAGGAATCGGTGCCGTCGCGCAGGGTCGCAGCGGTCCTGCCGGCCCGGGCCCGGACCGTCTGGAGGTCCTCACCCGCCGCGGCAACGACGTTCACGTGGCCGATCTTGCGGCCGGGGCGCACCTCTTTGCCGTAGAAGTGCACTTTAGCCGACGGCTCCGCGGCGAGGGCCTCGGCGTAGGCACCGAAAATGTCGGTGTTGGCCCCGCCCAGGTAGTTCTTCATGACCACGACCGGTCCGGTCGGGGAGGTGTCCCCGAGCGGAAGGTCGAGGACGGCGCGCAGGTGCTGTTCGAACTGCCCGGTGACCGAGCCGTCCATTGTCCAGTGCCCGGAGTTATGGGGGCGCATCGCCAGTTCATTGATCAGGAAGCCAGAAGGGGAAGCGGGCGTTTCGAAGAGTTCAACGGCCATCACGCCGGTCACCTCCAGCGCCTCGGCGAGCCGCAGCGCCGCCTCGGTGGCGGCGGCCGCCACCGACGGGTCGAGCCCCTGCGCCGGTGCGATGACCTCGTCGCAGACGCTGGCGACCTGGATCGAGTGCACGACGGGCCAGGCCCGGGTCCGGCCCGACGGCGTGCGGGCCACGAGGACCGACAGTTCGCGCTCGAACGGCACGAACTGCTCCGCGAGGAGGTCGCCCGCCCCGAACCAGTCGGCGGCCCGGTGGAGGTCCGCGGGCGTGTCCAGGACGAGGACGCCCTTGCCGTCGTAGCCGCCGCGGGGGGTTTTCAGGACCACGGGCCAGCCGGCGGTGCGGCCGAAGGCCTCAAGGGCGCCGAGGTCGGCGACGGGGGCCCAGCGCGGGTTGGGCAGGCCAAGGTCCTCGACTGCGCGGCGCATCCGCAGCTTGTCCTGGGCATGGGCGAGGGCCGAGGGGCGCGGCTGCACATTGATGCCTTCGGCGGTGAGCTGCTCCAGCAGCTCCCCGGGCACATGCTCGTGGTCGAAGGTCAGCACGTCGACCCCTGCGGCGAACGCGCGCAGCGCCTGGAGATCGGTGTAGTCGCCAACGGTTGACGAGGCGACGGCGGCCACGGCCGACACGCCCGGCCCCTCCGCCAGGACCCTCAATTCGAGGCCGAGCTCAATCGCCGGCCCTGCCATCATGCGGGCCAGCTGGCCACCGCCCACTACGCCAATTACGGGAAAAGTCACTATCTCAGGGTACCTACCAGCGCAGCCATCGCGGGGATGCGGGGGGCCGGACGGAGCCGAAGAGGTAGGAAACGCACAGGTTCGGCCCGTAAGATGATGGCTCGTACGCCACGCGCCGGCGCGGAGCGGGACACCGCCCGGTGTTCCGCCGGGCCGCACGCAGTGGCGGGCCCGACGCTCTGCGGTGGACGGTAATTACCCTTGGACCGCGGAGGTCACATGTCAGCAGTTACGGAACGCATCCGGGGCCTCGTCTCCCTCTTCTGGCGGGAACTCGCCAAATTCGGGGCCGTCGGTGGCGTGGCGTTTGTCATAGACAACGGGCTGTTCTGGTGGCTGATCCACGGCCCGATGGCCGGCAGCGAGGTCAAGGCCCGCCTGGTGTCCGCCTCCGTTGCGACTCTCTTCGCCTGGGTCGCCAACCGCTACTGGACGTTCCGCCACCGCAGGCAGCCCAACGCGCTCCGCGAATTCTCGATGTTCGTCCTGATCAACGTGATCGGAATGGGCATCGCCGCCGGCTGCGTCTGGCTCGCCAAGTACCCCTTCGGAATTCTCGATCCCAACGTGCTGTTCCTTGCCGGCGTTGCGGGCACGGTGCTCGCGACCGCGGTGCGTTTCGTGGCCTACCGGTTCTGGGTCTTCAACGCCGAACTCGATGCGGACCCGAACTTCAGCCAGGACCACGAACTCCTACACATCCACACCGGGACCCTGCCCGAGGCCGGGGCCGCCGGAAACGTTCGCGTCGGCACCGGAGATCCGGACCCGAAGTAGCCCGTTCCCGGCGCTCCCCTCCGGTCTCAGCCGGCGTCCGCGGCGAAGGCCGCCCGGGCGCCCACGCGTTCGCCGTCGAGCAGGCTCTGCGTGAGCGGAACCTCCGGATGGACGACGACGAGGGTCCCGTCGACGCTCCAGGCCGCGAGGGCCGCAGCCAGGGCCCGGGGCAGGGAGGTGTCCGCTCCCAGGAGCACGACGCCGGAGGGCTCAGGCACCGCCGCATAGAGCCGGCTCAGGCCGGCGACGGTCAGGGGATATGCCGGCCCGGCGCTGTCCGCTCCGGCACCATCGAACAGGACGGTGGAGGAGTCCTGCGCCACGGCGTCCGCGAAATAATCGCCGTAGGAACGCACCTCGGCGGCGTAGTCGACCGCCCCCGCGGGCAGCGGGGCGGGCCAGCGCAGGGCCAGCGCGCCAAGGGCGACGGCAACCTGTACGGCCGGCGGGGCCACCTCCCGCTCGGCCGAGGTCACCACAAGGTCCGCGCCCGACCCCGGGCCGGGGTCGGTTCCCGGCGGAGCGGATGCGGGGACCAGGACCGCCCCCACCTGCCAGCAGGCCAACGCCCACACCAGGGACTTCCAGTGAACCGGCAGGTCGAGCTCAACGCGCATGCCGGCCTCGGCGTCGAGTTCCTCAACGAGGAGGTTCGCCGTTTTTGCGACCCAGTTGTCGAACACCCTGCCCGACAGTTCGATGCGGCCGTCGGGGCCGTACCAGACGAGGCGCGGAGAGGTCGCTTCCCGCAGGCGGGAGAGGACGGCCGTGGGAAGGGGGTGCTGGTCCATGGGTATTTCTCCGAGGGTGGGGACGGGGGACGCCGCGATTAGAGGCATGTGCGCTTCCCAGCATAGAATTGATAGGACGTGCGCATCCCGGGGAGGTCAGCTCCGGCATCCCGGGTCTCTTCCAAGTAGTGCGGCGGGTAATTCGAGTAGGTTTTCCCGCGTGGCGTTCGCCCGCGAATGGAATTTTGCTCTGTAAAATTGCCGCCCCCGCTTGACTCCTGTGTATTACACCCTTGTAATTAGGTATCGGATTTTTTCCAGCACCCCGGCGCGAGCGTCGACCGGGATGAGGCTGGGACGGGGACACCGGAAGGGCTGACTATGGGGAATCCAGAACGCGTCGAGGACCAACGCCACATCGCAGCGCATGCTTCGGCGCGCTACGGTTCGCGGGGGGTGCCCGACGACTGGTTCCTTGACCCCGCCGACCCCGGTGCGGCCGAGCGGTACCGCGAGGATACGCGCAGTTCCCTCGAGGACCAGGCCACCGCCTTCCTGGCGGCTCATGAAGCACTGACCGGCCTGCCGGAAGTGGAGCAGGGCCCGAGCAGCCTCCTCGTCCTGCCCGGCCGCTCCGACGAGGCCTGGAGCGCGCAGGCTCCGGCCCAGGGCGAGCGGAAGGCCCCACCCGAGTGGCCCGGCCTGCCGCCGGCCGGCGGTTACGACGACGGCGAACTCGGCTGGCAGTCGGATGCACTGTGCGCCCAGACCGACCCCGAGGCCTTTTTCCCCGAGAAGGGCGGCTCCACCCGGGACGCCAAGAAGGTCTGCGGTGCCTGCATGGTCCGCTCGGAATGCCTCGAGTACGCGCTTGAGAACGACGAGCGCTTCGGCATCTGGGGCGGACTCTCGGAGCGCGAGCGGCGCCGGTTGCGGAAGCGAGCAGTCTGATTCTGCTTGACCTCCGCGTTACGGCCGTCGTTGTAGCCCACAACGGCGCCCGCTATCTTTCCACCACCCTCGAGGCCCTCGCCGGGCAAACCCGCCCGGTCGACTTCTGTGTCGGCGTTGACACCGGTTCCACCGACGACTCGGCGTCGACCCTCCAGCTCGGCCTTCCCGTCGGCGCGCCGGTGGTGGGTTCCCCGGCGCGGGCCGGATTCGGTGCCGCCGTCCGGACGGCCGTTGCGCAGATTTCCCCGCGGAAGGCCGCCGCCGAGGGCTCGGAGAACCAGGACTGGCTCTGGTTGCTGCATGACGACTCGGCACCCGGGCCCACAGCGCTCGAGGAGCTGCTCCTGGCCGTCGAGCGCGCACCCTCGGTGACGGTCGCCGGGACCAAGCAGGTTCACTGGGACAATCCGCGGGAACTCCTCGACGTCGGGCTCTCCATCAGCCGGTGGGCAGAGCGGCTCACCCTCATCGACGTCGACGAGCACGACCAGGGCCAGTACGACGCCCGCAGCGACATTTTCGCGGTGAACTCCGCCGGGATGCTGATCCGCAGGGACGTCTGGGACGCCCTGGGCGGGTTCGATCCGGCACTGCCAGGCGTGGGCGACGACATCGACTTCTGCTGGCGCAACCGCCTCGCCGGACACCGCGTGGTCGTGGTGCCGGCCGCCGTGGTGTACCATGCCTCCTCCCGCGGGACCGGGCCGGTCGGCAGCCGGGCCGCCCGCCGGGCTGAGGTTTTCCTTCGGCTCAAGCACGCCCCGCTGTGGCAGGTGCCCTTCCTCGCCGTCGGCGCGGTGCTCGGTGGCTTCGGTCGGCTGCTGCTTGGACTGCTCGCCAAGGATCCCGCCCACGGGACGGGGCAGCTCCTGGCAAGCCTCGCTGCGGCGCTTCGTCCGGTGGTCCTGGCCAGGTCCCGGCGCAGCGCACGACGGACCCGGCGGCTGCCACGGGGCGTCGTGCGGCCGCTGCTCACTCCGCGCCGCGAGGTCTGGGCGCACCGCCGGTCCGTCCTTGAGGCGTTCACCGCCCGTGGGGCGGTTGCCGGGGGAGGCGGCATGGGGGCCGTTCCCGAGCAGGACGTCCCGGCCGGTGACAGCAACGACGATTTCGCGGCGCTGGCGGCGCCGGGCCGGGCCTGGGTCGGGGCGGGGGCACTTGCCGCCGCGGCCGTGCTGATCGGTGTTTCGCTGGTGGCCCTGCGCGGCTGGATCGGTGCCCCGTCCTTGGCTGGGGGAGCGCTGCTGCCCCTTGCGACCACGCCGGGGGAGATCTGGGAGAAAGCCTCGGCCTGGTGGGTGCCACTGGGCTCCGGGGCGCCCGGGCACGGCAGCCCCTTCTCCTACCTGCTCTGGGCGCTCTCGGCGCTCGGGCTGGGAAACCCTAATGCGGCGCTCGTCACTCTCCACCTGCTCGCCCTGCCGCTGGCCGGGCTCGCCGCCTGGTTTGCCGCGGGCGCGCTCACCCGCTCGCCAGGGCTGCGCCTGTGGGCGGCGTTCTTCTGGGCTGCGGTGCCGGCCCTGCAGGTCGCGCTCGGCAGCGGCAGGCTCGGCGCCCTGCTTGCCCACCTCCTGCTGCCGCTCGTGCTCCTGGGCCTGGTCCGTGCCGTCGGCGCCGCCGCCTCCGTCCCGTCCGCAACGGGTGAGGTCCGGTTGCGGCCCGGCACGAACGGGGTGCCCAGCTGGACCGCCGCAGCAGCGGCCGGCCTCGCCCTGGCCGCAGCCACTTCTGCGGCGCCATCACTGCTGCCCGCCGCCGTCCTCGGCCTCGCCGCAGCATGCCTGATCCTGCGCCGGAGGGCCCGGACCCTTTGGTGGTCGTTGCTTCCTCCCCTCGTCCTGGCCCTCCCGGTCGCCATCTCCGCGGGGCTCGAGCCCCGAGGCATCCTCGGCGACCCGGGAGTGCCGCTTCAGTTCTCCGCTGCCGCGCCCTGGCAGCAGGTGCTCGGCTACCCGGTGTCCTTTGACGCCCTCGCCGCCCCGGCCGGCATCCCGGCCGCCGGACCGTGGGCACTGGCCGCCGCCCTCGTCGTAGGAGCGCCGGTCGTGCTGCTCGCCGCCGGTGCGCTGGTCTCCGGGCGCATCCGGCCGGTGGCGCTGTCCGCGTGGGCCGTCGCCCTCCTGGTGCTGGCCTGCAGCGCGGCCTCGGCCTACCTGCCGGTCGCGGTGGGCCCGACCTCCCTCATCCCGCCGTTCCCCGGCCCCCTGGTCTCGGCCTTCAGCCTGGCCGTGCTCGCCGCCGCGCTTCTGGGCGCCGACCGCTTCGCCGCCCGGACGTCGTCCGCCGGAGCGGTCCGGCGCGGGGTCCGGCCGCTGCTTGCGGGGGGTGCGGTCATGCTGGCCCTCGGTCCGGCAGTCAGCCTTGGACTGTGGACCCTTCCCCAGGTGCTTGCGGCGCCGGCCTCCGGCATGGCGGCACCCGCTTCCGGGGGGCAGTCCCCTGCAGGGAACGGGACTGAGGGGAATAGGACTGCGGACACCGTTCCAGACGGCACGGCAGCCCCCGGCACCCGGTTCGGAGCCGACCTTCAGGTCTCACCCAGCCCGGCCCGGACCCTGCCGGCGACCGCCGCCGACCGCGGCAACGGACCGGACCGCACCCGCACCCTGGTGCTCCAACGAACGGAGGAGGGCGCCATCGATGCCGCCCTGGTCCGCGGGGGCGGCACCACCCTCGATGCGCTGTCCCCGCTGTACGCTGCCCGCGCCGTCCAGGGGCCTCCGGGCCGGGCGGCCGTGCGCGGCGACGACGATGCGACGGCAGCACTTCGGACCACCGTCGCGGTGATCACCGGAGGAACCGGCATCGACCCGCGGGAGGACCTTCGCGCCCTCGGCGTCGGCTATGTCGTGCTCCAGCAGAGCGGAACGGCGGCGGAACTGCTGGCCGGGCAGCTGAACTCCGTCCCGGGGCTGGCCGCAGTCGGCAATACACCCTCCGGCTGGCTCTGGCGGGTGGTGCCGCCGGCAACATCGGCCGGCGTCGAGGACGCCGGAGCGCAGACCGCGCGGGTGCGCATCCTCGATGCCTCCGGCAGCGCCGAGGCACTCGTTCCCTCCGGCCCGCTCAGCGTCGACGCCGATATCCCGTCCGGGTCCGAGGGCCGCACCCTGGTGCTCGCGGAACGGGCGGATCCGGGCTGGAAGGCCACCCTCAACGGGCGGGCCCTGGACAGCCAGTCGACCGGATGGGCCCAGGCCTTCGCGCTGCCCGCTGCCGGCGGTGAGCTCGAGGTGAGGTTCCTCAGCCCCTGGCAGCCGTGGATCGAGGCCGGCCAGGGCGCGGTCCTGCTCATCACGCTGCTGCTCGCGCTTCCACTCCCGACCGGTCTGAAGCTGGCGCGCGTGCCCGCGGCGGTGCGTCCGGAGCGGGGGCGGCCCGCAGCTCCGACGGCACCCCGAAGCGGGCACACACCGGAGGAGCCCATGCGGCACGGGTCGGGGTCCCTGAAGGCGGACGGCGGAAGGGGCCAGCACGGGACCGGTCCCGGTCTCGTGGGATCGAACTCTGGAAAGACGGAAGCATGAGCGGCGCCACCGACAGGGGAACCGGGAACGGACGCACCGAGGGCGGGAGCCCCGGACAGCCCGCCCTCCAGGAGGGACTTCCGCAGGAGGAAACCCCCCAGGCGGGAGGAAAGCGGGAGGACGTGCCCCAGGAGGGCACCGCCCAGCGCGCATCGGAACCGGCCGGCACCGACGCTGCTGCAGTGCAGGATCCCGCCCCCGATCCGGCGTCCTCTGCAGCGGCGGCCACGCCGGTAGCCGTGAGCCCCCGCCGCCATGGCCTGCACGGGCCGCGGGGTGCCGCGGCCGCGGTGCTGGTGCTCGGAGCCACGGCGGCGCTGGCCACCGGAACCCTGATTCCACGGCCGGCGGCGGACGCCCTCGGCTATGACCTGGCAGAGACGGCCGTGCCCGCCGGAGACTACACGGCGGTCTGCGCAGGACCGCCCCGGCTGCTCGGCGCCGATGCCGGAGGCATCGACCCGGAATTCAGCCCCGTCTCAAAGTCGGCCAAGACCTCCGTCAGTGCCATGGTCCTGGGAGACCTCTCGGGAGCTCTTCCGGGCAGCGCCCTTTCCCCCCTCGGCGGCGGGGACCCGCTGGCGGTGCTCTCGAAGGGACCCTCGGAGGGTGCGGAGGCCGCCCCTCCGGCGAGCAGCGACTCCACCGGGCTGACCAGCCGTACCGCCGGAGTGGCCGGCGGTACGGCCGTCCAGGATACCTCGGTGTTCCGGGCCGAACCGCTCGGCGCGCAGACTCCGGTGGCCGGCGCCATGTTCAGCTACACCGCCAGGGACGGCGACCTGCGCGGGCTCGCCGCCGCCCCCTGCCAGGCGCCCTCGAATGACCTGTGGATCCTCGGGGCCGACACCACCGTCGGCTCAACCTCGGTGCTCCTCCTGTCCAACCCCACCTCGACCCCGGCGACCGTCGACCTCGAACTGACCGGCGCCGAGGGGCCGTTGAAGGCCGCCGGCGGCACCGGGCTGCTCGTGCCGCCCGGCCAGACCCGCCAGCTTGTCCTCGGCGGGCTCGCGGCCGACCAGGAGCAGCTCGCGGTGCGGGTGCGCAGTACAGGCGGCCGGATCACCGCCTATATCCAGCAGAGCGAGCTGCGGGGGCTCACCCCCGGCGGGGTGGAACTGCTGACACCGACCGCCGGTCCCGCGGACACCCAGGTCCTTCCCGGTGTGTTCATCCAGGACGCCGCCACCGCCCGGCGCATCCGGGAGCAGGAGGGGTACGAGGGGGCCGCCCCGGCCCTGCAGGTGCTGGTGCCGGGAACCAGCGACGCCGTCCTCGATGTGGTGGTCCTCGGCCCCGACGGAGAGCGGGCCCTCGACGACGGCGGCGTCGTCACGGCCCGGGCGGGAGCGTTGACGACGCTGCCGCTCGATGAGCTGCCCGAGGGGAACTACACCGTCGCCGTCAGCGCCGATGTTCCGGTCTCGGCGGCCGTGCGGGTCAGCAGGGGGACAGGCCCGGGCAAACCCGTCGATCAGGGCCTTGCCGTTGCCGCGGCGCGGATCGGCGGAGATTCGAGTGTCGTCTTCGCCGACGGCACTGACGCCTCGCTGGTCTTCGGTTCGCCGTCCGGCCGCTCGGAGGTGAGCGTGACCGGTATCCGGGCCGACGGGACCCTGGGCACCCCGAAAATCTTCAACCTCGCCGGCGGCACCTCGGTGGCCGTGCCTGCCTCGGAACTGATGGTGGGCGCCGCCGCGGCGGTCATCAGCGCCACGGGGGATCCCGTGTACGGCGCGCAGGTCAACACCCTCTCCGGTGCCGCCGGCATCGCGGTGAGTGCCGTGCCACCCGGAGCCACGGGACGCGAGAGCATCCCGGTCATCCTCGGCTACTGAGCCCCGACGCAGCGGCAGCCGGCAGCCGGCGCGGGAAAGTGCGGCCGGTCAGGCCTGGGAGCGCCCGTAGGCCGGGTCAACGGCCTCCGGCGCCATGCCGAGCAGCTCAGCGGCCTGCTCGACGACGACATCGTGCACCAGTTCGTTGACCGGCATCACGCCCTTGGCCGCCATCTCCACCGGGTGGCGGTACACGGTGATTGCCGCCGGACGACCGGGGGCGGCCGGGGTCGCGGAGCCGAGCAGGTCCCGTATCTTCTCCCGGGTCAGGTCCTCGAGCCCGTCGGGGATCTCCTGGACGATGATCTGAAGGTCCTGGATCCGCTCGCCCCAGAGCCGCTCAAGGCGCTGGGCCGATTCCATCACCCAGTCGTCGAACCGCTCCGCCCGCGTCCGGAAGCCCGGGAGATGCGACCCGATCAGGTCACCCCGAAGGCCCCTGCCCCGCCGGTTCCTGCGGCGCTCGAAATAGGAACGGCCCCCACGGGGCCCCGCCGCCTCGGCGCCGGAGAGGTTAACCGAAAATGTTGAAGCATCCCGCATGGTAGAACTGTATGCCCATCGCACTCTCGATGCATCCATCGGGCTGCCCGCCGCGGCGGTGCTCCCGGAGTTTGTACCGGGCAGCGGGTAGGCTTGCCGATCGTGGGATCCCTCCGTTCATGCTCTCGTTCCGCGTGCCAGCGCCCTGCCTTCGCCACGCTCACCTACGTCTATGCCGACTCGACGGCCGTGCTCGGGCCGCTGGCGACCTACGCGGAGCCGCACTGCTACGACCTGTGCGCCCAGCACGCCGAAACCCTGACGGTGCCCCGCGGCTGGGAAGTGGTCCACCTGATGCTTCCCTCGACGCCCCCCGGGCCGAACCCCGACGACCTGCTCGCCCTGGCCGATGCTGTCCGCGAGGCCGGCGTCGACCGCGCCCCTGAGTCCGGGCAGGTCTCCCAGCGCTCGAGCAGGACCCCCATCGAGCCGCCCGCCGAAGGCGCCGGACCGCGCCGCGGGCACCTGCGCATCCTCAAGGAATAGGCGCACCCCCGGGTTTCCCGCCTCCACCGGCCCGGCGGTAGGCTGGAGGAAGGCCTCCACCCCCTCTCCAGAAAGCTCCATCCCATGGCACATCTGTCCAAGCAGCTGCTCGAGGTGCTGCGCTGCCCGGTCACCGGAGCCGCCCTGGTGGAGCAGGACGGCGTCCTGGTCTCCGCTGGGTCCGGCCCCGACGGGCTCCGGCGCACCTACCGCCTTGAGGAGGGCATCCCGGTGCTCCTTGCCTCCGAAGCACATTCAGCGGCATCCGATGCCGCCCATCCCGGCACACGATGAGGAATCCCATGACCTTCGATTACAAGATCGCCGACATCTCCCTCGCCGAGGCCGGCCGGCACCAGATCCGCCTGGCCGAACACGAGATGCCCGGGCTGATGGCGCTGCGCCGCGAGTACGCCGATTCGCAGCCGCTGAAGGGCGCCCGCATCGCCGGATCCCTGCACATGACCGTGCAGACCGCCGTCCTCATCGAGACCCTCACGGCGCTCGGCGCCGAGGTGCGCTGGGCCTCCTGCAACATCTTCTCCACCCAGGACGAGGCGGCGGCCGCCGTCGTCGTGGGGTCCGGAAGCGTGAACGAGCCGGCCGGCGTGCCCGTGTTCGCCTGGAAGAACGAGACGCTCGAGGAATACTGGTGGACCGCGGCCCAGATCCTCACCTGGCCCGGCTCGGCCGAGGGCCTCGGGCCCAACATGATCCTCGATGACGGCGGCGACGCCACCATGCTCGTGCACAAGGGCGCCGAGTTCGAGGCTGCCGGGGCCGTCCCGGCGAACCCGGCCGAAAACGACGTCGACTACTCCCACGAGTACACCGTGTTCCTCGACGTGCTGCGCAGCACCATCGACACCGAGCCCGGTAAGTGGACGGCGATCGCCGCCGGCATTCAGGGCGTCACCGAAGAGACGACGACCGGAGTGCACCGCCTGTACCAGCTGGCGGCGCAGGGCAAGCTGCTGTTCCCGGCGATCAACGTCAACGACTCGGTGACGAAGTCGAAGTTCGACAACAAGTACGGCATCCGGCACTCGCTGCCCGACGGCCTCAACCGCGCCACCGACGTGCTCATCGGCGGCAAGGTCGCCGTCGTGTGCGGATACGGCGACGTCGGCAAGGGCGCGGCCGAGGCCCTGCGCGGCCAGGGTGCGCGCGTGATCGTCACCGAGATCGACCCGATCTGCGCGCTGCAGGCCGCCATGGACGGCTACCAGGTGGCCCGGCTCGAATCGGTGCTGGCCTCCGGTGACATCTTCATCACCACCACCGGCAATAAGGATGTCATCATGGCCTCCCACATGGCGGGCATGAAGCACCAGGCCATCGTCGGGAACATCGGCCACTTCGACAACGAGATCGACATCGCCGGACTCGCGAAGGTTCCCGGGATCACCCGGATCGAGATCAAGCCCCAGGTCCACGAGTGGGTCTTCCCGGAGGACGCCGCCGCGGGCACCGGGGCGCACTCGATCATTATGCTCTCCGAGGGGCGCCTGCTGAACCTCGGCAACGCCACCGGCCATCCGTCGTTCGTCATGAGCAACTCCTTCGCCAACCAGACCATCGCGCAGATCGAACTGTTCACCAAGGTGGGGCGCGAGGACGCCGCGGGCGTGCCAGCCTACGACAAGCAGGTCTACGTGCTGCCGAAGATCCTCGACGAGAAGGTCGCCCGGCTGCACCTTGGCGCGCTCGGCGTCGAACTGACCGAGCTGACGAAGGCCCAGGCCGAATACCTCGACCTCGACGCAGCGGGCCCGTACAAGACCGACCAGTACCGGTACTGAGGCTGCCGGCACGCCGATCGTTGGCGGTTCGTAACCGTTCCTGCGCGGCGCGGTGGGTCCCGGCACGTAAAATCGCACTTCGGCAGCATTCTTTAAGGAACGGGTTGGGCGTATGACGCAGTCAGCTGGGCAGGGCGGATCGGGCCGGCGCGCAGGGAAGGCCGTGGCGATCGCCGTCGCCGGCCTCCTCGTCGCCGGCGGGGGGATCGGACTGGCGGTCGCCTCGCCCTGGGACGGTTCCCCCAGCGAGGCCGGTCCTGGCCCGTCCGCGCCGGCCGGACCGAGCTCCACCCCGGCCGCGCCCGCACCGACCACCGCGCCCCCGGCGCGGGACGTCACGGTGAACGCGGTTCCGGCCGACGGCGCCGCTGCCGTCAATCCGGTGACCGTGGCTGAGGTCCGCGCACAAAACGGCAGAATCTCCGACGTCACCCTGGAACCGGTCACCGGCGGTGCCCCGGTCAGCGGGACCCTCTCGGCGGACGGCACGAAGTGGACCGCGGGGGAGCGGCTGGCGTTCAACACCCAGTACGCGTTCACCTACACGGTGAGCGACGCCTCCGGAGGCACGACGACGCGCGAGCAGCGGTTCTCCACCGTCGAACCGGCCAACGAGGCCGACGCCGCCCTGTACCCACTCGACGGGACTACCGTGGGCACCGGCCAGCCCCTGGAGATCAACTTCAGCGAGCCGGTGGTCAACAAGGACGCCGTCGAGAAGGCCATCAAGGTCACGAGCACCAGCGGGCAGCCCGGCGCGTTCTACTGGCTTACCGACACCAAGGTGCGCTACCGGCCCCAGGAGTTCTGGGCACCCAACAGCACCATCACGGTGGACATGAAACTGTTCGGTGTCGACTTCGGCAACGCCATGATCGGAAACTTCGACCGGACGTTCACCGTGAAGACCCACGACACCCGCCTCGCGGTCGTCGATGACAAGACCAAGACCATGAACATCTATATCGGCGGCAAGCTGCAGCGCACCTTCCCGGTCACCCTCGGCACCCCGGAATGGCCCTCCACCGTGGGCTACCACGTGGTGATGGAGAAGTACGAGTCGACGAAGTTCACGGCGGAGTCCATCGGGCTCAAGCCCGGCGACGAAGCCTACTACCCGCCGACGGTGGTCAAGCACGCCAGCCGGCTGAGCAACGGCGGGGCCTTCGTCCACGAGGCGCTGCCCGCCGCTCAGGTGGCCCTCGGCTCGCTCAACGTCTCCCATGGCTGCGTTGGAATGTCCCCGGAAGGGGCGAAGTACTTCTACGACAACTTCGGCCCCGGCGACGTGGTGCAGATCCTCAACACCAACTACGGCCCGATGTACGTCCACGACGGTTTCGGTGACTGGAACCTGTCCTGGGAGGACTACGTGAACGGGACCCGGCAGTAGCGCCTGTCCGCCCCTCCGGCCCGCCGCGCCGGTCGGCTACCGGCTGAAGGGAAGCCGGTGCAGCCGTTCAGCCGTCGAACCGACGGCCTCCTTCTGCCGGAGCATGCGGGAATAGTCCCGCCCGCGGCGGGTGGCGGCCACCGCGGCCAGGAAGTCCTCCGGATGGGTGCCCCGCGGCGGGGCCGGCGCGACGGCGGCGCCGACCTCACGGGCCAGCTCGACGGCGAGGGCCGCCCTTGACTGCGGGGTGAGGCGAGGTGCCTGCGCCAGGAACTGGGAGACCCGGCGGGCCAGCGGATCGGGAAGCCGCCCGATATCCGCGGTCGACGCCCAGACCTGGAGGTGGTGCGGCACCTCCGGGACAGCTCGGGGCTTCACGACCACCCGCTCACGCAGAGCGTACGTCCCGGCCAGCAGGTCCCCGAGCCGCTTCGAGCGTTCGTTGAACAGCGCCACGACGAAGGCGAGCGAGCCGACCAGCAGGTAGATCTCAAGCACCGCGAGCATGCCGCGGATGAACGCGTGCCGGAACCGGATGGCGCCGCCGTCGTCGCGAACGATCCGCAGCCCGAGCATCACCCGGCCCAGGGACTTGCCGCGGGTGAGGGTCTCGATAGTGACCGGCAGGATCAGGAACACCAGGATGACCAGCACCAGCGTCAGGGCCCGGGTCAGTGCCGGATCCAGGATCCCGTCGAGGGTGCTCCCCACCAGGAAGATAATTCCGAGGAACACCACGATCTGGGCGACGAAGTCGATGATCGAGCTGAGGGCGCGGGCCGCGAACCCGGCCGAGCGCAGTTCGAGGACCACGGCCTCGCCGGTCACCACTGAATCCACTGACGTTCCCCCTTCGCGTTCCCGGCTGTCCGGGCTCCACCCTATCCTCCACCCCGCGCTATATGGTGGGCTGCATGGACGTCGACGCCTTCAGTGCAGTGCACCGCCCCGACTGGGAGCGGCTCGATGAACTGGTGCGGCGCCGCCGCCTCACCGGCGCGGAGGCGGACGAGCTGCTGGTGCTGTATCAGCGCGTGTCGACCCACCTGTCGATGATCCGTTCCATCGCCCCCGAAGGTGAACTGTCGGGCGCCCTGTCGATGCGCCTGTCGCGGGCGCGGACCCGCTTCAGCGGCGCCCGCTCCCACTTCCTCGAAGATGTCGCGCTGTTCTTCGTCGTCTCGCTCCCCGCCGCGTTCTACCGGGTGCGCTGGCTCACCGTCGTCGTGGGGGTGCTGTTCACCGCCGTCGCCTGGGCGTACGGGGCGTGGGTGGTGAACACGCCGGGGGTGATCGCGGCCCTCGGTACGGACGAGGACCTGCGCCGGTTCGTCGAGGAGGACTTCATCGACTACTACTCGGAGAACCCGGCGGCGTCCTTCGCCGGCCTGGTGTGGACCAACAACGCCTGGATCGCCCTCCAGGCGGTCGCCTTCGGGGTCACCGGGATCTGGCCACCGATCATCCTGTACCAGAACGCTCAGTCCGTCGGTCTGGTCGGCGGGATGATGGCCGCCTTCGACAAGCTCGACGTGTTCTTCCTCTACATCCTTCCCCACGGGCTCATGGAGGTGACGGCCATCTTCATCGCCACGGCTGCGGGCCTGAGGATCTTCTGGGCCTGGGTGTCGCCGGGACGGCGGACCCGGGTGGCCGCGCTGTCCGAGGAGGGGCGGTCCCTGATCACGGTCGCCCTCGGACTCGTCCTCGTCCTGTTCGTCTCGGGCCTCGTCGAAGGCTTCGTCACTCCCAGCGGGCTGCCGCACTGGGCGCGGCTGGGGATCGGTCTCCTCGTCCTCGCCGCGTACTGGGCGTACGCCCTGATCCTCGGCCGGCGCGCCGTCCGGGCCGGGGCCAGCGGAGATCTTGCAGCCCTTGACCGGGGAGGGGCGGCGCGCACGGCGTAAGGAACGCCGTGCGGGGCTTCCCTTCCGGGTGCACGGGGGTGCGGCCCGGTAGTCTCGAAGGGGAAAGCCGCGACGCGGCGGAGTGAGGCAAAACAAGGAGACATCCCAGTGGCTGAGACCGACGGAACCGGCACCGAGCAGGACCACCAGGGGCGCGCCCCGGAGTCCGCCCCGGCTCCCATCGCCCAGCGCAACTCGCTGCCCATGCGCAGGGCAAGCACCATGCCCGATGTGTCCAGGTATGTCCCCGCGGGGGCATCCGACAGCGAGTGGCACGGCTCCCCGGCGGCGTCGACCGGGGGAGCCGGAACGCCCGGGCACGCATCGGAGCCTACGGGGTCGACGTCGGTGCGTGAACCGGCGCCGCCGGCACCGGAGTCCGGCCTCGAAGGGTCTGAACCAGTCAGGGACACTGAACCAGTCAGGGACACTGAACCAGTCAGGGACACTGAACCAGTCAGGGACACTGAACCAGTCAGGGACACTGAACCAGTCAGGGACACTGAACCAGTCAGGGACACTGAACCAGCGACGGACCCTGAACCAGCCACCGCCGCGCTGCCGGTCAGCGATGCCCCGCGGCAGGAAACGGCGTTGGGATGGACCGGCGCGGACACGTCAGCCGGCACCCCCACCACCGGGACCTCAGCCGAGGCCTCCGCTGCCACCGCCTCCGCCGTTGGGGCCACCGCCGCCGGTTCCTCCGCCGTCGGGGCCTCCGCCGTCGGTGCCTCCGCCGCCGGTGCCTCCGCGGGGGAGGCCGGAGGGGCACGGACCCCGCGTGGGGGGAATGATGCGCGCCGGGAGCCGGAGAACGAACCGGATTCCGACACCGGGGCACTGCTGCTGCGCCCGTCCGAGCAGGAAGTCCGGCGGCGCGCCCTCGAACGGGAACACGCCGTGGCCGCCAAGCCAGCCCTCGCACGGTTCCTGCAGGTGGTTGTCGCCGTGATCTTCCCGATCGTGGTGCTGGCCGGCGCGGTCCGGGCCGTCACCTCCTCCTTCTTCCTCTGGGTCGAATACCACCGCCCGGGCTTTCCCGCCGACGAGTTCGGGTTCTCCACCCAGGACCGCCTGACCTATGGGTCCTACGCGCTCGACTACGTCCTCAACTTCGCTCCTGCCCGCTACCTGGGCGGGCTGGTCAACCCCGGCGGCCAGCAGTTGTTCCTCGACAGCGAGGTCAGCCACATGGCGGACGTGAAAGCCGTACTCCAGCTGTCCTTCGCCGCCGCGTTCGTGCTGCTGCTGATCGCAATCGCGGCCTGTGCCTACCTTGCCCGCCGGTACAAGGGTGGAATCCGCAGGGCGCTGTTCTCGGGCGCCGTGCTGACCCTGGTCCTCATCGTGGTCCTTGCCGTGTCGGCGGTACTGGCCTGGGAGGTCTTCTTCACCTCGGTCCACGCGGTGTTCTTCGCCGACGGTACCTGGACCTTCCGGGTGGACGACACCCTGATCCGGCTCTTCCCCGAGCAGTTCTGGACCGACGCGGCCGCCACCGTGGGCTTCCTCGTGCTCGCGGCGACGCTGCTGACCCTGGTGCTCACCTGGCCCACCCGGAGGCGCCGGGAGCGGTCGCAGGCCGCCCAGGACGAGCTGCAGGCCCGGCACCGCGCCGCACTGTCCGGCTCCTAGGCACCCGCGTCCGCCGGGTCCCGCCGCCAGGCAGGGGCCCGCGGAAATCTCCTTCCGACCTACCGCACCGCCGTCCCGGGGCCCATAATCGGTGCTGTACCACGGAGCAGCACACCGCTTCGAACCGCCAAGCAGCACCGCCGAGCAGCACCGACCTTGAGGAGGAAGCGCGATGACCACACGCCTTAACCCATATCTTGGGTTCCGCGATACGGCCAGGGAGGCGATGGAGTTCTACCATTCGGTCTTCGGCGGTGAGCTCACCCTGAGCACCTTCGGCGACTTCCAGGCCAGCGAGGACCCGGCGGAGCAGGACAAGATCATGCACGGAATGCTTGAGACCGAGGGCGGCTTGGTGCTGATGGGGGCCGACACTCCGAACAGCATGGATTACACCGTGGGCACCAATTACTCGGTCTCGCTGAGCGGCGCCGACGAGGCCGAACTGCGCGGGTACTGGGACAAGCTCATCGACGGCGGCACGGTGACGCTGCCGCTCGAACGGGCACCCTGGGGCGACAGCTTCGGCATGTGTAGCGACAGGTTCGGGGTGAGCTGGCTGGTCAATATCGGCGCGCCGGAATCCTGAGGATGGCAAGCCGCATCGCCGTCGTCGCTATTGACGCCGCCGATCCGCGGGCCGTCGCCGCCTTCTGGACGGCGGCTCTCGGCTGGCAGGTGACCGGGGAGGACGAGGGCATCATCAGCATCGCCTCCGCGGACGGCCGGGAGCCGGGCATCGACGTCGTTGCGGTGCCCGAGCCGAAGACCGGAAAGAACCGCCTCCACTTGGACCTGCGGGCCGATGGCTCCCCGGCTGCGGAGGTGGAGCGGCTCCTCGGGCTGGGCGCGCGCCGGATCGACATCGGCCAGCCGGCAGACGCGTCCTGGACGGTCCTTGCCGATCCGGAGGGGAACGAGTTCTGCGTCCTGTCCGGACCCGGCGGAGAGTAGACCCGGTACGGACCCGCCGCCCTCGGGCACGGGCGGCGGGCCCGCGGGACCATTCGTCATGCCGGGCCGCGCGCCGGCCGTCTTCGAAACTCCCGGCGCTCCGGCCCGGTCCCCGCAGCGGGTCCCGCCGGTCAGGTCTCCGCCGGTCAGTCCCGCTGGATGCTCAGGTAGCTCAACCCCCGCAGATCAAGGACTGTCCGGCCCCCCGCCTCGGTCAGCCGCAGCAGAACCGATCCGCACCCCCTGCACCGGGCGGTCATCCCCGGAGCGTGCGCATAGACGCGGGTGGTGGCCAGCACGCCCGTCATCCCGCAGTTCTCGCACCGGCCCTCGGCCAGGGTGAGATCCCCTGCGGAGAATTCGGAGAGCGGTCCCGCCAGGGCGTTTCCATCGAGGCAGTCCTGCCCGTCGGCTTCCGCTCCGGTGCCGCCGGCCAACCCATCATCGAGTCCAAGGCTCATGATCCGTCTCCTGTTCCGCCGTAGCGTTCCGTCTTGATGCGGCCTTCCGGGTACCCGGCCTCCACGAGCCAGGCCGCCACCGTTTCCACGAAGCCCGTGGCGCCGCAGATGAACACGGCCGGGTCTGCCGCGGGCGGCAGGATCCGTGACATCAGCGTGGCGGAGGAGAGCCGCCCCACGGGCTCCCCGGCGGGCGCCTCCCGGGTATAGATGTACTCAACCGGCAGGGGCGGTGAGGAGGCCTCGAGCTTTTCGAGTTCCCCGCGGTAGATAATGCTCGAGGGCCCACGGACCGAATAGAGGAGCTGCATCGGCACAGTACTGGCTGCAGCGCGGTGGGAGCGCACCATGGCCATCAGGGGCACCACCCCGGAACCTCCGCCGATGAGCTGCACCGGGGAGGTGTCCGAGGGCTGCCACACGAACCAGCCGCCGACTGGCCCCCGCATCTCCACCTGGTCGCCCACCGTCAGGTCACGCACGAGGTATGGGGAGACCTCGCCGTCCTCCAACTCCTCAACGGTGATTTCAAGGCCGGTCGGCGGCAGCGTCCCGGCCACCGAGTACGACCGCACGGCGGTGTACCCGTCGGGGGCCGTGAGCCGGATATCGACGTGCTGGCCCCCGATGCTGCTGACCGGTTCGGGGAACTGGAGGGCGATGGTCCGCGCGGTGGCCGTCTCGAACCGGGCCTCGGCGACGTCGGCGGTCCTCCAGGTGCGGCTCACCAGTACCGTTCCTCGAGCCAGGGATCGCCGTGGAGGTTGTAGCCGTTGGTCTCCCAGAAGCCCGGGTCGTTGCGCTCCATCATCCTCAGTCCCCGGACCCACTTCGCGCTCTTCCAGAAGTAGAGGTGGGGGACGAGCAGCCGTGCGGGGCCGCCGTGGGCGGGCGCGAGATCCTCGCCGTCGAACTGGTGGACGATCCACGCCTTGCCGTTGAGGATGTCCTCCATCGGCAGGTTCGTGGTGTAGCCGCCGTAGCTGGAGAACATCGTGTAGGGGTGGGAGGTGTCAACATCCTGGAAGAAGGTGTCGAGGGACACTCCCTTCCAGCGCGTGCCGAACTTCGACCAGCTGGTCACGCAGTGGATGTCGACGGTGAATTCCTCCTGCGGCAGGTTCTGGAACTCGTCCCAGGACCAGGAGTGCGCCTGCCCGGTCTCGGTTGTGAGCTGGAACTCCCACTCCGCGGTGTCGATCCTCGGCGTCGGGCCGGCGGAGAGGACAGGGAAGCTTTCGGTCAGGTACTGCCCGGGCGGCAGGCCGGGCTGGTCCTTGTTCCTGCGCCCCCGAAACCCTGATGAGATGATGCCCATGTGTTCCTCCAATCGGATGCGGAGCCCTGCCGTCGGAACGGACAGGCCTGCCCCTCGGGGAGCCCTGAACGCGTCGCCGAGCGGTAGGGGTTGCGCCTCGTGGCCCGTTCTATCACTTCGCTGGGGCAATGGAAAGAACAAGTCCCTTCCGTGTCAGCGTCAACCGGCGCGGCCGGCGCACCCGACGACGGGCGGACCGGGACGACGCGTGCATCCGAAAGCGACTAGCACACCCGAATGCGACCGGCGCGGCAGAAAAAGCGGGCCGGTTTGTCGCAATGGGACGTCTTCGGGGGGCTCAGTCCGGCCGGCCGGCGGCCGCGGCGTTGAGCAGGGAGATGACCTCGGCCTCCTCCACGGGGGAGAAATCGCCGTAGTGCTCGCCCACGGACCGGAAGCGGTGGGGGACGGCGAGGAACACGTGGGCGTCGGCCTCGGGGATGCGGGCGGCCGCATCGAACGGCGCGACCGGCGCCGCGAGGATGACCCGGGCGGCGTTGAGGCCCCGCACCACCCTGCACGCCACCCGGGCGGTGGCGCCCGTGGCGACGCCGTCGTCGACCACCACGGCCGTGCGGCCGGTGAGGTCGATGCGCGCGCGTCCCCGCCGCAGCAGGGCCGTGCGTGCCTGGAGGACGGATCGTTCCCTTTCCTCGACGGCCCGCAGCTGCTCGTCGCTCACGCGGGCGCGCTGGATCACGCGTTCCTCAAGGACGCGGGTGCCGTCTTCGCCGATCGCGCCCATCGCCAGTTCGGGCTGGGAGGGCACTCCCAGCTTGCGCACCACCACCACATCCAGCGGCACCCGCAGGGCCGCTGCGACCTCCGCCGCCACGGGCACCCCGCCCCGGGGCAGGCCGAGGACCACCACCGGGCCCGAAAGATCGGCCAGCCGCCCGGCGAGCTGCCGTCCCGCATCGATCCGGTCCCGAAAGAGCATTCGTCCCACCCCCGCCCGTCGTCCCCCTGCCCGGCCCGGTTCTTGTGCCGGTGTGCCGGTGTGCCGCACCGCTGCCGGCCCTTACAGTATCCGCCGGCGCGCGCCGCCCGGGGAGTGCGGGCTCAGATCCAGCGCGGAAACCACATGCGCTGCCGCCACTGCTCGTAGGGAATAACGTCGGCGGTCCAGATCGGCAGGAAGTAGGCGGAGACCAGGACCGCGGCAGCAAGGAACGCGCCGACGAGCAGGACGCCGACGCGCCGGCGCCGCAGGGTGTCCGACGGGCCGCCCAGCACCAGGCCCAGGCAATAGACCAGGGCGAGGATGAGGAAGGGTTCGAAGGCGACGGCGTAGAAGTAGAACATGGTGCGCTCGGGGTAGAGGAACCACGGCAGGTAGCCCGCGGCGGCGCCCACAAGAACCGCTGCGGCCCGCCAGTCCCTGCTGCGGATCCACACCGCCAGCAGGATGAGCAGGGCGAGCGCCGAACTCCACCAGATCAGCGGATTGCCCAGCACCGTGACCGCCTGCGAGCACGCCTCCGCGCCGCAGCCGGCCGGCTTTTCATAGAAGAAGGAGGTGGGGCGGGCGAGGATCAGCCACAGTCCCGCATGGGCCTCATACGGGTGGTCCGTGGCCAGGCCCTGGTGGAAGGTGTAGGCGCTGCGGTGGTATTCGGCCAGCGATCTCAGGGCAGGGGGCACCCAGTCCCACTGCGCGGACGGGTTGGCTGCGGCCCACTGGCGGTCGTAGGCGTCCCGGGAGGCGAACCACCCGGACCAGGTGACGAGGTAGGTCAGCGCGGCCAGCGGCACGATCGAGGCAAACGCCTGCAGGCCGTCCTTCAGCACGGCCCCGCTGGCCCACCGCCGGATCCCGGCGACGCGCCGGGCACCGAGGTCCCACGCCACGGTGAGGAGGCCGAACGCGGCGATGTAGGGAAGGGCCGACCACTTCGTCCCGAGGGCCAGCCCCAGGCAGATCCCGGCCGCGATGCGCCAGGGGCGGAGGCCGAGCCACGGGCCAAACCGCAGGTGGGCGGCGGACGGCGGGCTGCCGGTGCCGCCGGCCGCGGCCGCCAGCCGTCGAGCCAGGCGCCTCCGGCCCTGCTCCCGGTCCAGCAGCAGCGCGGCGAAGGCCAGCAGCAGCCAGAACATCAGGAAGATGTCAAGGAGTGATGTGCGCGAGTGCACCAGGTGGTGGCCGTCGACGGCGAGGAGCAGCCCGGCCGCCGCCCCCAGGACAGGAGAGCCCAGGAGACGCCCGGCGACGAAGGCCAGCAGGAGGATCGAGAGGGTTCCGACCAGCGCCGCCGAGAAACGCCATCCGAAGGGATTGCCGGGGCCGAAGAGCAGCAGGCCTCCGGCGATCATCCACTTTCCCAGCGGCGGGTGCACCACATAGTCGGCGGTCGGAAGGATTACCGACGGATCGCCGGCATTGAAGGAATCGTTGGCCTCCTCGGGCCACTCCCGTTCATAGCCGGAACGCAGCAGCGAGTAGGCGTCCTTGACGTAGTAGGTCTCGTCGAAGACCAGGCTGCCCGGCTCGCCGAGGCGGACGAAGCGCAGCACTCCGCCCAGGACGGCGATGACCACCGGCAGCAGCCAGGCCAGCACACCGCCAGGCGCCTGCGCACCGAGGAGCCGGGCCAGCAGCGCCTGCTCGGTGAAGGCCGCCCGGGCGGAGGCCACCCACCTGCGCGATCCCGGCAGGGACTTCCCGGGTTCCAGGACGGCGGCGTGGCTCACCCTGTCATGCTACCGGGGCGCATCGTTTCCGCCGGGCGCTCTCCTAGTGGGCGAGACCCTCTTCGTGGAGGCGGTGGCTCGCGGGTTCGATCTGGAAGGTGCTGTGCTCGATGCTGAGATCGAAGTGCTGCCCGACGCACACCTGCAGCTGGTCGAGCACCTTGTGCGCGTTGCCGCTGGTATAGCACTCGTCTTCCACCACCACGTGGGCGGTCAGGACGGGCAGGCCCGTGGCGATCTGCGTGATGTGGAGGTCGTGGACGTCGGTGACGAAGGCAAGGTTCGAAATATGGGAGCGTACGGCGTCCGGGTCGATGCCCGCAGGCGTCGATTCGAGCAACACGCTGACCGTCTGGCGCAGCAGACGGATGGTGCGGGGAACGATCAGGGCCCCGATCAGCAGGGCCACCAGCGCATCGGCGCGCACCCAGCCGGTCAGGGTGATGATGACGGCGGCAATGATCACGGCCACCGACCCCAGCGCGTCGTTGAGCACCTCGAGGAAGGCGGCACGGAGGTTGAAGTTCGCAGAGCGGTGGCGTGCCAGCACGGCCAGCGCCGCGATATTGCCCGCCAGACCGATGACGCCGAAGACGATCAGTTCGGGCCCGGCGACGGGGGTCGGCTCGATGAGCCGGCGTACGCCCTCGATGAGCACGTAGAGCCCGACGGCGAGGAGCAGGCCGGCCTGGGCCATGGCCGCGACAACCTCCGCCCGGCGGAAGCCCCAGGTGCGCCGTGCGGTGGCCGGCCGCAGGGCCAGGGTGGCCGCCGCCAGTGCGAGGGAGAGCCCGGCGGCGTCGGTGAAGACGTGGGCCGAGTCGAAGAGCAGGGCGAGGCTGCCCGTCAGGGCGGCGCCGATGACCTGGAGAATAAAGACTGCCACCGTGATTGCCAGCGCGGCGGCGAGCGGCCCGCGGTGCGTGGAGTCGTGTCCGTGGTGGTGGTTCCCCATGCGCCAAGGGTACCGTGCCCAGCACGCGGCCGAGGAACCCGCGACGGGGAAAGTCGGCCGCCTGCTTACCTATTGGACCGATGCCGCGGACGTCACTTAGCGTTGACACTGACGGAATGCGGCACCGGCTCCGCGTTGCCGGGTGTAAAGACGAACCCATGGAGGGCGATTGTGAAGACGAAGGCGCAGGACGGCACGACCCAGAGGCTGAAGGCCGTACTCGATGTCCTTGCCGACCGGGCGCAGGGTGCCGCCGGGGGCCCCGGCTCCGCCGTGCTGGCCGAGGCCATCGCCCGCGTGCCCCTGAACGAGCGTGAAAGCGAACTGCTCAGCGGCGGCGTCCCGCGGGGATTCAAGACCCTGACGACGGCCTCGGCGAAGCTCGTCAAGGCGGGCTGGATGGTCAAGGGCCGCAGCGGCTGGACCATCACTGAGGAGGGGCTCCGGGCGACGGTTGCCTTCCCCGACGAGGAATCCTTCGCCTCGGCACTGGCCGCCGGCACGCCCGTGCCCGCGGACACCCCGCTTCCCGCGGCCTCTGCAACTGCAGACGGCGCGGACGGCGCAGCGAAGGATGCCGGCGAGGGCGCCCCGGCGGAGGCTGAAAGCGGAGGGCACACCTCCGCGGCGGAGCAGCATGCCGGGCAGCCGGCGGCCGTCGCCATCGCCGGTAACTTCGGCTCCCACCTCGGTGCCGCCGAGGACTGGGCCCCGCACTTCGATGAGGTGCAGATGGTGTTCGATCAGGAAGAGTCGGTCTGGAAGATCACCACCGACCTTCCGGCGGGTGCGTACTCCTACAAGGTGGCCATCGACCGCTCCTGGGTGGAGAACTACGGGGCCTTCGGCGTCCGGGACGGTTCCGACCACGAACTGCACCACCCCGGTGGTCAGGTCACCTTCCGCTACGACCATGCCACGAAGGACGTCAGCACCACCTGAGCTCCGGTCACCTCGGCGGCGGGGCCGGGCTGCAGCGCAGGGGCTACCCTTGAGTAGTGAATAATCCCGCAGGAAATGCCCCGGCACCCGGCCCCGACGACGCCGCAGGGCCGGGGGCGGACACCGCCCGCCCGGCCTTCGCCGCCTACCGGGGAACCACGGGCGACGGCGGAACCCACGGCCGCGTGGTGCTGGCGGGAACCCCGATCGGCAATATGGGTGATGCGACCGAACGGCTCGTCGGGCTGCTGGCCAGCGCCGATGTGGTTGCCGCCGAAGACACTCGCCGGCTCCACCGGCTGGTGCAGGCGCTCGAGGTCACGGTGGGCGGGAAGATCGTGAGCTACCACGAGCACAACGAGGCCACCCGCACCGCCGAACTGCTCGAGGACGTGCGCTCCGGGGCGACCCTCCTGATGGTCACCGACGCCGGCATGCCGTCGGTGTCCGACCCCGGCTACCGCCTGGTGGAGGCCGCCGTGGCCGAAGGGATCGCGGTCACCGCAGCTCCGGGGCCCTCGGCCGTGCTCACGGCACTGGCGCTCTCCGGGCTTCCCACCGACCGGTTCTGCTTCGAGGGTTTCCTTCCGCGCAAGGCCGGCGAACGGTCGACCCGGCTCGCCGAGCTGGCCGCCGAGCGCCGCACCATGGTCTTCTTCGAGGCGCCGCACCGCCTTGAGGCGATGCTGCGGTCCCTGCGCTCGGCCTTCGGTGGTGACCGGCCGGCCGCGGTGGCCCGCGAACTGACAAAGGTGCACGAGCAGGTCCTCCGCGGTTCCCTGCTGGAGCTCCTCGAATGGGCGCAGGACGGCGAGGTCCGCGGGGAGATCGCCGTCGTCGTCGGCGGGGCCCCCGCCGCGCCGCCCTCCCGCCCGGAGGATCACGTGGCGGCAGTGCACGAACTGGTGGGGAACGGACTGCGCCTCAAGGAGGCAGTGGCTGCCGTCGCCGAGGACGCCCGCGTCAGCAAGCGCGAGCTCTACGCCGCTGTCGTCGCCTCCCGGTAGCTTCGGGGGCCCGCGCCGCCCGGATCGGCGGGTTGTGCATCTGAACAACACCTCCGGTATGCGGTGGTGCAGCGGAGTATGGACAGGCCCGGGCGCGCGGCGCTACCGTGAGCGGGAATCCGGGCCGCGTCCGCCGCAGCTCCAGTGCCGCTTCCACCGCCCCTTACCGTCGAGGAGTTCATCATGACTGTCACCGTCGAGCGCGAACAGGACCTGCTGGCGCGGGTTCCCACCGGATTGCTGATCGGCGGGCAGTGGCGCGATTCCTCCACCGGCGCCTCCTTCGACATCGAGGACCCCGCGACGGGCAAGACCCTGATCACGATCGCTGACGCCACCCCGGCCGACGGCGCGGCCGCGCTGGACGCCGCCGTCGCCGCGCAGGAGGACTGGGCCCGGACGGCCCCGCGCGAGCGCGGCGAGATCCTCCGCCGGGCGTTCGAACTCGTGACGGCGCGCGCCGATGACTTCGCGCTGCTGATGACCCTCGAGATGGGCAAGCCCCTGGCCGAGGCCCGCGGGGAGGTCACCTACGGCGCCGAGTTCCTCCGCTGGTTCTCCGAGGAGGCGGTGCGGGCCTCCGGGCGGTACTCCATGGCCCCGGACGGCAAGTCCCGGCTGCTCGTCACCAAGAAGCCCGTGGGCCCGTGCCTGCTGATCACGCCGTGGAACTTCCCGCTGGCCATGGCCACCCGCAAGATCGCCCCCGCGGTCGCCGCCGGCTGCACCATGGTGCTCAAGCCGGCAAACCTCACGCCGCTGACCTCCTCCCTGTTTGCCCAGGTGATGGAGGAGGCCGGGCTGCCGGCCGGCGTGCTGAACGTCATCCACACCACCGACGCACAGGGCGTCACCGGTCCGCTGGTCGAGGATCCGCGCCTGCGCAAGCTCTCCTTCACCGGCTCCACCCCGGTGGGGCGCAGCCTGCTGGCCGCCGCCTCCAAAAACGTCCTGCGCACCTCGATGGAACTCGGCGGCAACGCGCCGTTCCTCGTGTTCGAGGACGCCGACCTCGACGCCGCCGTCACCGGCGCGCTGGCGGCGAAGCTGCGCAATATGGGCGAGGCGTGCACCGCTGCGAACCGCTTCCTCGTTCACGAATCGGTCGCCGACGAGTTCGCCGCCCGGCTGGCCGAGCGGATGGCCGGCATGCGGACCGCCCGCGGCACCGAGGACGAATCGAAGCTCGGCCCGCTGATCGACCGCAAGAGCCGGGACAAGGTCCACAGCCTGGTCACCGACGCGCTCGCCGACGGGGCCGAGGCCATGACCGGCGGCGCGCCGGTCGAGGGCCCCGGCTACTTCTACCAGCCCACGGTCCTCAAGGGCGTGGACCGGTCCTCCCGCATCCTGAGGGAGGAGATCTTCGGCCCGGTCGCCCCGATCGTCACCTTCTCCACCGAGGACCAGGCCGTACAGCTCGCCAACGACACCGAGTACGGGCTGGTGGCCTACGTCTTCACCCGCGACCTGAACCGGGGCCTTCGCATGGGCGAACGCCTCGACACGGGGATGCTTGGCCTCAACGCCGGGGTCATCTCCAATGCGGCGGCTCCGTTCGGCGGGATCAAGCAGTCAGGGCTCGGCCGGGAGGGCGGCTCCGAGGGGATCGAGGAGTACCTCTACACCCAGTACATCGGCATCGCCGACCCCACCGCCTCATAACCCGCGGCCTCCTAGCCCACCGCCTCGTAACCCACCGCCTCCTAGTCCACCGCTTCCTGACCGGGCCGCTGCCGGGTCGGGCGCAGCAGGGACCGGGGAAGGAATCGAGCCCGCAGCCGGGCCGGCAGGCGGCTCTGCTCCCGCAGCGCAGCGGTCACCGCTGTGACGTCGTCCCAGCTGGCGGCCGGAGCAGCCAGGAGGGCAACACCTGCCCCGGCGGCCGGGGCCGCCGCAGGGCCGGCGTATTCCTCGCGTTCGAAGGCCCGCTGGAGCCGCTGCAGCGAGTCCGCTGCGGGCCCGCGCAGGCCGGCCTCGGCCTGCAGCCGCTGCGAGAACCCGCGTGGGGTGTCGGTTGGCAGGGCCGGGTGTCCGTAGTCCCCGGCGACCTCGGTCGTCTGGGCCCAGGCGGCGGCCGCAGTACCGGGTCCCTCTCCTGAGAGCACCCGGCGCCGCCGTGCCGCCGTGCGTGCCGAGCGGATCAGCAGGGGCAGGAGCGCGAGCAGCATCCCAGCGGCCGCTGCGGTTCCGGCGGCGGCGGCGCGGGACTGTGCAGCGGCAGGATCGGCGGCGCCGGCGGGGGTCTCCTCCGGGTCGGCGGCCGTTCCCGGCGGCACGTCCGCCGCGCCGGGGTTGAGGTTGTCATAGTCGTCGACGCGGACATTAAACGGCGAGGTGATGGTCTGCGCGTAGTCCGGAACGACGCCGCGTGAGGGAGTGGGTTCGAACCGCACCCAGCCGACCCCGTTGAAGTACAGTTCGGGCCAGGCGTGCGCGTTGCGGGAATCCACGGCGAACTCGCGCAGCTCCATGCCGTCGGGCCCGGCCGCCAGATCGCCCGTCGTGGTGCCCGGGGTATAGCCGACGGCGACCCGGCTGGGGATGCCCGCGGCCCGCGCCATCACCGCCATCGTGCCGGCGTAATGGACGCAGTAGCCGGCGCGCGTCTCCAGGAACCGGGCCATCACGCCCATGCTGCTTCCGTCGTAGCCGCCCTCGACCGGCGCATCCACCGAGTAGGTGAAGTCCCGGCTCCTCAGGAAGTTCTGGATGGCGATCGCCTGGTCGTAGGGGTTGCGCAGCCGCCCGGTGACCGCTTCGGTGGTCTCGAGCACAATGTCGGGGGTATCCTCGGGCAGCTCCGTGAAGACCGGGGCCACCGCCCCCTTCGGTGCCGGCCGGATGGCACTCAGGCGCTCCTCGGTGAGGTCGGGCAGCGTGCTGATCACCTCGTACTCCTGGCGCACCGAGGTGCCGCCGTCGTAGGAGAGGATGCTGAGGTTCTTCGGGTCCCAGGTCCAGCGCCCGTTGAGGCTCGCGACACTGACCGGCGCGTAGGGGGCCAGCAGCCACGGGCTGGTGTAGCTGTCGGTGTTGATCCGGGTGAACGCCGTAGCGCCGAACTCCCCGGCCGAACGCACCGACTCGGAGCCCATGCCCTGGAGCCCGGGCTCGCGTTCATCCCGGCGCTGATCGGGTTCCCACCGCTGCCCGGCGAAGTCCTCAAGCGTCACGGCCCTCAGGTACACCGGCTCGGGGGAGTTCGTGGCATAGGTGACCCGACCGAAGCCGGCCGGGTTGCGCAGGTCATTGCCCAGGGTCACCGCCGGATTGAGCCCGGAGGAGCTGCCCCACACGTTCAGCCGGGCACCCTGCGGGAAGGCCCCGCTGTTGAACCCGGGAATGGCCAGGGGCAGGAGCACCGTGACCGCGACCGCCGCCGCGCCCACCGCCAGGCCGCGCCCGAGGTACCCGGTGGAACCCGAAGCCGCCGAGGCTGCCAGGAGGCCTTCACGCCACTGCGCGCAGCCCAGGAGCAGCAGGTAGGCGGCCACCGTCAGGAGGAACGGCACCATCCCGACGCCCAGCGGCTTGACCACCGCCGGAACCACCATCAGGGCCAGCAGCCCGATGCCGCTGACGGCGGGCATCCGCAGGGTGGTGGCAAGGGTGTCGACGGCGATGGCGATCAGTCCGATGGCCGCGCAGGTCACCAGGAAGATGCCCGCCCCGGGGAGGACCGGTGCCGCCTGCGACGTGACGGTGTCCTCGGCATGGTTGAGCAGAATCTGCAGCTGGACGCCGGTTCCTGGCCCGGGGATCACCCCGAGGATGCTTTGGTCGGGGACGAACCGCGACGTCAGGCAGCCGCCCAGAGTCAGCAGGCCCGCGAGCAGGGTGACCAGCCCGGGCAGCCGCAGCGTACGCGCCAGCGACATGGCGATCATCACGGGAAGCACGGTGTTGAACACCGGCCCGAACCAGGTCCAGGGCTCGATGACGCCGTTGAGGCTGGTGGATGCGGCGAGAACGCCGGCGCCCACGGCCGCACTGACCGCCCAGTGCGCATAATCGGGACGGGACGGGCCCTCGGCGGCTGTGCCGGGGGTCTGCCGCGAGTCGGCCACGGGGCGTTCGAGCGTCGCTGTCACCGGAGACCTTCCTGGGGAATGGAGGTGCGCGGGCCTGCCGGTGCGGGCGGTGCGGAGTGCCCGAGGCCCGCCCAGACAGCCGGCATGTCGGCGCGCGGGGAAGCGGCGGCCGCATACCAGCCGGCGGTGCGCAGGATGTCGATCTGGGCGGCGGCCTCTGCCGGCCGGTCGACAACCACGAGCGCCAGGGCCGCCGATCCATAGCCGGAGGCGGTGGCGAGGCTCCGCGCTTCCTCGGGCGTGAGCAGTCCGAGGACGGCGATCAGCGGGCCCCGGTGCCGGGTGGACGCGAGCCGGTCGAGCAGGTCGTCGCCGAAAGGGGAGCCGGGGTCGTGCTGGTGGGGATCCTCCCGGCGGGAACCGCGGCCCGGCGGCACCGCGGATCCTGCCGGGCTGCTCCCGCTGCGCCGCTGCACCGGCCGGCGGGCGGGGCCGGCCCCGGCGGCGGTGCTCCCGCTGCGCCGGCCGCCGTCGTGCGCGGGGCCGAGCGCCGCGAGCCCCTCGGCGATGGCAGCCAGCGCGCCGGGACCCTGGAATTCCTCATCCCCGGGGAAGGGCGCGGAGGGGGACCGCAGCAGGGCGGGGGCCCCGTGATGGTCAAGGAACCGCAGCGCGTAGCTGCGCTCCAGGAGATGCGCGCTGATCGACACCGCCGCCGTCACGGCCCACTCAAAGGTTGGGATCGTGTTGATGCCCGCCCCGCCGTGGCCGGAATCGGCGCCGAACACGGCGTTGAAGCCGTAGCTGAAGCTCGACTGCCGCTGGTCCATCAGGAGCGTGGCCTCGGGCGTGGTCACAGACTCCTCCTGCCGCACCATCAGCTCGTTGTGCCGGGCCGTGGCGGCCCAGTGCACGCGGCGCATCGAATCCCCGTGCCGGTACTCGCGCGTCATCACGTCATCGTCGCTGGGGTTCGCCTGGCGGCGGGTGGCGGCCGTGCCGTCGGTGCCGCGCGATCCCGACAGCGGGGCCGCCACGAGATCCAGCGGCGCCGGGGTCACCACCAGGGGGTCGGGGTGGCCCAGGAGGTGCCTGGAGGTGCCCAGCCCGAAGGGGTCGGTGAACTGCGCGGTCACCGGGCCGATCTCGAAGAGGCCGCGGGTTGAGGACCGGAGGCGGTACTCATAGAGGCTCACCCCGTCGCGCGTCGGATTGCGGGAGGGAAAGGTGAACTGCGGGGCGCGCCCGAAGCGCGGCGGCACGTGCTCCTCCATGGTGACCGGCGGCCCCGGCGGGCCGTTGGAGGCCACGGCCAGGGAGACGGTGGTCGTGGAGCCGGTCTCCATGGTCGAGGGGGCGAAGCTGCGTTCGATGGTGAACCGCGGCTTGATCAGCCGCAGCATCAGCACCGACAGGGCCGGCAGGCAGGCCAGGAAGACCCCAACGTAGAGCAGGTCGCGGCGGCCCAGGATCTGCGCGGCCAGCAGCGCCGTGCC
Organism: Arthrobacter zhaoguopingii; assembly: GCF_009828595.1. Lineage (GTDB taxonomy): Bacteria > Actinomycetota > Actinomycetes > Actinomycetales > Micrococcaceae > Arthrobacter_D > Arthrobacter_D zhaoguopingii. The sequence continues at coordinate 276,838 of NZ_WPNY01000004.1, read as the reverse complement.
GCCCGCAATCACGAAGCCCCACCCGCGCTGGGTCAGGACGTTCGTGGGGAGTCGGTCGAGCAGCGCCATGGCCGGCCGGAACCCGTCAGCGGCCCCGGGTCCCGGCCCCGCGCGCATCACGCGGAACCGGCACCTTGGAGAGCACGTTCTCGACGACGGAGGCGGTGGTTTCCCCGGCGCTCGCGGCCCGCCGGTCGAGCATCAGGCGGTGGGCGAGCACGGGTCCGGCCATGGCCGTGATGTCGTCGGGAAGGACGAAGTCCCGGCCCTCGAGGGCCGCGGTGGCCTTGGCCGCGCGGAGCAGCTGAAGCAGGGCCCTCGGGCTGGCGCCCAGGCGCAGCCGCTGGTGGGTGCGGGTCGCAGCGCCCAGGGCCACGGTGTACTCCTTCACCGCGGGGGAGACGAAGACGGAGCGCACCTGAGCCATCAGAGCCGCGATGCCCGCGGCCGTGGTGGAGGGCCGGACCTCCGCCAGTGGCGAGAGGGACTGGTGGGTTTCGAGCATTTCGATCTCGGAGCGGGCGTCGGGATAGCCCATGGAGATCCGGGCCATGAAGCGGTCCCGCTGGGCCTCCGGCAGCGGATACGTCCCCTCCATCTCGATGGGGTTCTGGGTGGCGACGACCATGAACGGATCCCCCAGGGCGTGGGTGCGCCCGTCGACGGTGACCTGGTGTTCCTCCATGCACTCAAGCAGGGCCGACTGGGTCTTGGCCGAGGCCCGGTTGATCTCGTCGCCGATCACGATGTTCGCGAACACCGGGCCGGGACGGAACTCGAAGCGGCGCGAATCCTGGTTGTAGATCGACACCCCGGTGACGTCCGAGGGCAGCAGATCCGGGGTGAACTGGATGCGGTTCACGGTGCAGTCGATGGTGCGCGCGAGGGTCTTGGCCAGCATCGTCTTGCCGACCCCCGGCACGTCCTCAAGCAGCAGGTGACCCTGCGCCAGCAGCACCGTCAGGGCCAGCCGCGCCGCATCAGGCTTGCCGTCGATCACCGTGTTGATCGAGCCGAGGATCCCCGACGCCACCGCGGCAAAGGACTCAACCGCCGGGTCTGGTCCCGCCGCGCCCGGCAGGTGGGAATCCTCGACGGTCGTGTTCTGGACGTCCATGGGTGCCTTCCGCGCAGGGCAGCTACGGGTCGGAGTCCGGCGGAGAGCGGCCGGAGAATACGACGCGCAGGCGATGACCTCGGCGACCGCCGCGGTGGGCGTGCTTTGGCTGACTAGATACTTAGATTACTAGGTCAACCTCCCGCGCGGGTGGAAAGTTCCCGGGCTGGATAGGCTGGGGCCATGAGCAACAGTTCCGCGTACTCAGCAGGCTCCATCCCCGGGCCCTACCGGCCGGCAGACGGACCCGATGACACTCCAGATGACACTCCCGATGACACTCCCGATGACGCCACCGGTGCCGGTCCGGCCCCGGTGAGGGCACGGAAGTCGGAGGGCGATGGGGGCCAGCGGCGGAAACTCGACTACCCGCCGCTGCCCGAACCGCTGCCGGTTCCGGTGATCGACAACCACACCCACCTCGACTTCCGCGACGGGCTGGTCGAGGTGAGCCTGCGCGCCGCCCTCGACGCGGCGGAGGCTGCGGGGGTGGCCGGGGTGGTCCAGGTGGGCTCGGACCTCGAGTCCTCCCGTTTCACCGTGAAGGCCGTCGATGCCGATCCGCGGATCCTCGGCGCCGTGGCCCTGCACCCCAACGACGCCCCGAAACTCGCGGCCGAGGGTTCGCTCGAGGAGGCGCTTGAGGAGATCGAGCAGCTCGCGGCGCACCCGCGCATCCGGGCCATCGGCGAGACCGGCCTCGACTATTTCCGCACCCCCCAGGAGGGCATCGAGCGCCAGCGCTACTCCTTCCGGCGTCACCTCGACATCGCCAAGCGCCTCGGCCTCGCCCTGCAGATCCACGACCGGGACGCCCACGACGACGTCGTGGCCACCGTCCTCGAGGAGGGGGCGCCGGAGCGCGTGGTGCTCCACTGCTTCTCCGGCGATGCGGCCCTGGCCCGGACCTGCAACGAGAACGGCTGGTACATGTCATTCGCCGGCACCGTCACGTTCAAGAACGCCGGCAACCTCCGGGAGGCTTTGGCCATCGCCGACCCCTCGCTGATCCTCGCCGAGACGGACTCCCCGTTCCTCACCCCGCACCCGTACCGGGGCCAGCCGAACGCGTCCTACGTGGTGCCGTACACCGTGCGGGCGATGGCGGAGGTGCTCAGCGCCGACCTTGAGCAGCTGTGCGGGCGGATCCTGGCGAACACGACCGCCGTCTACGGTTCGTGGGACTGATCGGTTCCTGGGACTGACCGGCTCCTGGTACCGACCGCTACCTGAGCCGACCGCGGCCGTCCCGCCTGACGCTTGCCGGAACCGGTGGGACGGGTGGAACGGAAGGGTTTGAAGTTAAGGTCACGGCACGGTTACGGTTAGCAGCTGTTAGCCGGGGTCGGGGAAGGCATTCGGACTAACGCCGCCTGCAGCATTGCACCGGCGGGGCACCCGTGCTCCGCCGCTGCCCCCGCAGGCGCCTCCAGCAGCTCCGGGCCGACCGCGTGCCCGGTGGTGATCCGTGCGCCCCGCGCTGTCAGCAGGCTCCGAATCCCGCGCTGCGATTCCCCGTGCCCGGAGACTTCGTACATGGGGGACTCGGTGGGGAAAAGGGTGCGCAGGCATTGGCTGAAGCGGACGGGCCAGACGGTGGTGATGATGAGCCTCGTCTCGGGGCTCGTCGCCTTCGTCGGCAACGGCAAACAGGTCGAACTCACCGTCGAGGGCCGCACCTCGACGGTGCAGACCTACGGCGGCACGGTCGAGGAGATCCTGGCCAAGGCCGAGGTGCCCCTGGGCCCGCACGATGACGTCGTCCCCGCCCGCACGGCGGAGGTGCCCGACGGCGCCGCCATCGAGGTTCACAGGGCGCAGGAGATCGACCTGATCCTCGACGGCGTGCGCTCAACGCACCCCACGACGGTGCGGACTGTCGACGACCTGCTGGCCGAGCTGGGACTGGCCCGCACCGCGGCGGTGTCGCTGCCTCGGGCCACCGAACTCTCCACCGTCGATTCGGCCATCACCGTCCGGACCCAGAAAAGGGTGACCCTCACCGTGGGCGGAGCCTCCTCCGTGCACACCACCTCGGCCGTCTGGCTCCCGGAACTGCTCGCCGAAGCGGGAATCACCCTCGGGGCGGAGGACCGCGTCTCCATCCCGGCCTCCACCGCCGTCATCGACGGCCTCGGCGTGAAGATCACCCGCATTACGAGCAGGGCCACGCGCACGCTCACCGAACCCATCGCTTTTGAAAGGGTCGAGACCGAGGACCCCGGGCTTGCCCGCGGTGAGCGCAAAATCACCGTCGCGGGCGTCGACGGGGAGCGCACCAGCGTCTACGCCGTCCGCCTCGAGGACGGCAGGGAGGTCTCGCGCCGCCTGCTCAGCCGGAAGGTCAGCCGGGAACCGGTTCCGGAGGAGATCAGCGTCGGAACCCGCCCCGCCGCCAAACCCCGGCCGGAGGCCGCCCCGGCGAAGGAGGCCGGCCGGCCCGCCGGGGAACCGGCTCCGCAGGGGAACGTGTGGGCCGCGCTGGCCGAGTGCGAGTCCGGGGGAAACTGGTCGATCAATTCCGGCAACGGCTACTACGGCGGGCTGCAGTTCAGCAGGTCGAGCTGGCTGGGTGCCGGCGGCGGCAAGTACGCGCCGCTGCCGCACCTTGCCTCGCCGGCGGAGCAGATCGCCACGGCCGAGGTGCTCAAGGGCAGCGGCGGCTGGGGTCATTGGCCTTCCTGCGCCTCGAAGCTCGGCCTGCGCTGAGCCCGGGACGCGCCCTTCAGGGCGCGGGGGCCCCGGCGCTGCCGGGCCCTGCTGGACCGGCGGAGGCCGCCCGGCGGCTACCATAACTAGGTGACAACGCCTTCGATAACGCCGCCGCCCGCACCGCTGCTCGGTGCAGCCGACATCCGCCGGCTGGCTGCGGAGCTCGACATCCGGCCCACCAAGACGCTCGGCCAGAACTTCGTGATCGACGGCAACACCATCCGCCGGATCGTCGCCGCGGCCCAGCTGGGCGAGGGCGAGACTGTGCTCGAGGTGGGCCCCGGGCTGGGCTCGTTGACCCTCGGCCTGCTCGACGCCGCCGAACGCGTCGTGGCCGTGGAGATCGATCCCGTCCTGGCCGGCCGGCTTCCGGCGACGGTACGGCAGTGGCGCCCGGAGCGGGCGGACGCCCTCGACGTCGTGCTGGCCGACGCCCTGCGCGTCACCGAGCTGCCGCACCCGCCCACCGCCCTCGTGGCGAACCTCCCGTACAACGTCGCGGTGCCCGTGGTGCTGAACCTGCTCGCCCGCTTCCCGTCGCTGCGTTCGGGCCTGGTCATGGTGCAGGACGAGGTGGCCGACCGGCTCGCGGCGGGCCCCGGATCGAAGGTCTACGGCGTCCCCTCCGTCAAGGCGGCCTGGTACGCGCGGATGACCAAGGCCGGGGTGATCGGCATGAACGTCTTCTGGCCCGCGCCCAAGATCGCCTCCGGGCTGGTGCGCTTCACCCGGCACGACCCGCCGGCCACGACGGCGTCCCGCGAGGAAGTCTTCGCCGTCATCGACGCCGCCTTCGCCCAGCGCCGCAAGACACTGCGGGCGGCCCTGTCCGGCTGGGCCGGCAGCCCCGTCCTCGCGGAGCAGGCCCTCGTGCGGGCCGGCGTCGACCCGACGGCCCGCGGCGAGGTGCTCGATATCGCAGCCTACGCGCGGATCGCCGAGGGGAAGGCCCCAACCGCCTGACGCCCGCGATTTTCCGCACGGAAGCCGGTGATCTAAGTTGGACCCTATGGAGTCGGGAAGAGCTGGACAGTTGCGGGGTGGCCCGCGCAGGGTCCGGGTCCGGGCTCCGGGCAAGATCAACGTCTCCCTGCGGGTGGGCCCTCCCCGCGAGGATGGCTACCACGGGATCGCCAGCGTGTTCCTCGCCGTCTCCCTGTACGAGGAGGTCACGGCGACCCGGGTGGACGGCGACGGCGTCACCGTCAGCGTCAACGGGCAGGGCACCCTCAACCTGCCTCTCGGCGCGGTTCCCCTCGATGCCACCAACCTCGCCGTCCGCGCCGCGCAGCTGCTCGCCGAGGTGAGCCCGGGCTCGACCGGCGTGCACCTCGACATCACCAAGCGCGTGCCCGTGTCCGGCGGGATGGGCGGCGGCTCGGCCGACGCGGCCGCGGCGCTGCTCGCCTGCGACGCCCTCTGGGGCAGCGGCTTCTCCCGGGACGAACTCGCGAAGATCGCCGTGAGCCTTGGCGCCGACGTCCCCTTCGCGCTGCTCGGCGGCACCGCCGTCGGCCTGGGCGTCGGCGAGCAGCTGACCCCTGCGATCTCCAAGACACCGCTGCACTGGGTGCTGGTGCCCGCGGACTACGGCCTGTCCACCCCCCAGGTGTACCGGCTGCTCGATGAGATCCGGCTGCGCACGGGGGCCCACGCGCCGCTCCAGCCCGAAATCGACCCGGCCATCCTCGGCGCGATGCGGGCCGGAAACGCCCCGGCCCTGGCGCCGCTGCTCTCCAACGACCTCCAGGAGCCGGCATTGGAACTCGCGCCGGGCCTGGGCGATATCCTTGAAGCAGGAACAAAGGCCGGCGCCCTAGCGGGGATCGTCTCCGGCTCCGGACCGACCGTCGCGTTCCTGGCCCGCAGCGCGGGGCATGCCGTCGAGCTCGAGTCCCGGCTCGAGGCCGCGGGAATGGCCGCCACCGCGGTCCACGGCCCGGCGCACGGCGCGCGGATCGCCACCGACACCGCCGGCTGAGCCAGCCGGCCGACACCCCTTACCGAAAGCAGTTCGCATTGGCACACCTTCTCGGCGCTGAAAACCTCGGCGTCGCCTTCGTTACCCGCACCATCCTCGACGGGGTGTCCCTCGGCCTCGAGGACGGCGACCGCATCGGAATGGTGGGGCGCAACGGCGACGGCAAGTCAACGCTCATGCGCCTGCTCGCACAGCGCACCACCCCCGACTCGGGCCGGGTCACCCGCCGGCGCGACGTGAGCGTCGGCTACCTGGACCAGACCGACGTGCTCGACGGCTCCCTCTCCGTGGGCGAGGCGATCGTCGGGACCCAGGACGACCACGAATGGGCCTCAAGCCCCAAGATCCGCGACGTCATGGGCGGGCTGGTCTCCGAGGTGGACTGGCACGCGCCGGTCTCCTCGCTGTCGGGCGGCCAGAAGCGGCGGGTGGCCCTGGCGAAGCTGCTGATCGGCGACCACGACGTGATCATGCTCGACGAGCCCACCAACCACCTCGACGTCGAGGGGGTGGCGTGGCTCGCCGGGCACTTGAAGCAGCGCTGGCGCCCCACCGAAGGCGGGCTCCTCGTCGTCACCCACGACCGCTGGTTCCTCGATGAGATCAGCACCCGCACCTGGGAGGTCCACGACGCCATCGTCGACGGATTCGACGGCGGCTACGCCGCGTACGTCCTCGCCCGCGCCGAGCGGGACCGGATGAACTCGGTCATCGAGAGCAAGCGCGTCCAGCTCGTCAAGAAGGAGCTCGCCTGGCTGCGCCGCGGCGCGCCCGCCCGGACCGCGAAGCCCAAGTTCCGCATCGAGGCGGCCAACGAGCTGATCGCCGACGTCCCGGAGCCCCGCGATACGCTCGCCCTCAACAAGATGGCGATGTCCCGTCTCGGCAGGGACGTGCTCGACCTCGAGGACATCAGCCTCACCATCGATGCCGGCGGGCAGGAACGCCAGCTGTTCTCCAACGTGACCCTGCGCCTGGCACCGGGGCAGCGCCTCGGCCTGGTCGGGGTGAACGGATCGGGTAAGACGACGCTGCTGCGCATGCTCAACGGCGAGGTGGCACCGACGAAGGGGCGGCTGAAGCGCGGCAAGACGGTGCAGACCGCCGTGCTGTCCCAGGAGGTCCGCGAGCTCGACGAGCTGGGGGACAGCCGGGTGATCGAGGTGATCGAGGCCGAAAAGCGCGTCTTCAGCGTCGGCGGCAAGGAGGTCTCGGCCAGCCAGCTCGTCGAGCAGCTCGGCTTCACCAACGAGAAGCAGTGGACCCGCGTCAGCGAACTCTCCGGCGGGGAACGCCGGCGGCTTCAGCTGCTGCGCCTGCTCGTGGGTGAACCGAACGTCCTCATGCTCGACGAACCGACGAACGACCTGGACACCGACACCCTCTCGGCCATCGAGGACGTCCTCGACGGCTGGCCCGGCACCCTCATTGTGGTCTCCCACGACCGGTACCTCCTGGAACGGGTCACCGACACCCAGATGGCGCTGCTCGGCGACGGGCGCCTGCGGGACCTTCCCGGCGGGGTGGACCAGTACCTCGAGCTGAGGCGGGCCGCGCCGTCCCTGGCGGTGACCGGCTCCTCGGCGTCCCCCGCGGTGTCAAAGGACAGCGGTGCGGGAAACGGATCGTCGGAGGCCGATCTGCGCCAGGCCCGCAAGGATCTCGCCCGGATCGAGCGGCAGATCACGAAGATCGATGCCCAGAAGGGCAGGCTTCACCAGCAGATGGAGGAGGCGGGCGCGAAGGCCGACGCCGATTTCGAGTACCTCGCGGACCTCAATGCGAAGCTCAAGGCACTCCAGGAAGAGACCGAGGGATTGGAAGAGCAGTGGCTGCTCGCCGCGGAGGTCCTGGGCGAGTAGCACGCGCCTAAATATGAGTAGCGGTTACGCGGAATTTCCGTCGTAACCCGCGGAAGCCCGGTGTTAGCTTGATGGAACCCCGTGGTGACCGAATACGCTCATTTATTTAGGAATTCTGTATGCCGTACGTCCTAGGCGTTGATATCGGAACGAGTTTCACGGCCGCCGCGATCACCCGCCTTGGCGGTGACTCGGTAGCGACGCCGTCGGCCCTTGGCCTGGGGCTGCGCGGAGGCGCGGTGCCCACGGTGGTGTTCCTCGGCGAGGACGGACGGATGCTCGTGGGGGAGGCCGCGGAGCGGCGCGGGCTTGAGTGCCCCGAGCGCATGGTGCGTGAATTCAAGCGCCGGATCGGCGACCCGGTTCCCTTCGTGGTCGGCGGGGTGAGCGTCGCCGCCGAGGACCTGTTCGCCACGATGGCGCGCTGGGTGGTGGACCGTGCCGGGGAGCGCGAAGGCGAGCCTCCCGTGGCGGTGACCATTTCCCACCCGGCGGGCTGGGGCGACCACCGGACGGGCCTGGTCCGGGCCGCGCTGGCCGGCGTGGGGCTTGCCGATGTGGTGCTCCTGAGCGAACCGGAGGCGGCTGCCCTCCACTATGCCTCTCAGGAGCGGATCGAGCCGGGCAGCACGATTGCCGTCTACGACCTCGGCGGCGGAACCTTCGATGCCGCGGTGCTGCGCAAGAATGATACCGAAACCTTCACGGTGCTCGGGCGGCCGGGCGGCATCGAGCGGCTCGGCGGAGCCGATTTCGACCAGGCCGTCTTCGCCCATGTGGCCGCCGGGGCCGGACCGGCCTTCGCGGACCTCGACGTCTCCGACCCCGGGGTCCTTTCGGCCCTCGCACGGGTCCGCCGGGAATGCACCGAGGCAAAAGAGGCCCTGTCCGCCGATTCCGAGGCGACCATCCCGGTGCTGCTGCCTGGGGCGCACACCTCCGTGCGGCTCGTCCGGTCCGAGTTCGAGTCGATGATCGAGGATCCGGTGCGCTCGACCGTCGAGGTGCTCGCCGGGGTCCTTGAGGCCGCCGGTGTTGAGGCCGCCGACCTCGACGCGATCCTGCTGATCGGCGGCTCCTCAAGGATTCCCCTGGTTGCCGAACTGCTTTCGGAGGAGCTCGAGCGGCCGATCGCCATCGACGCCGACCCCAAGGCATCGATCTCCCTGGGAGCCGCGTTCGCCGCCGCCGGGCTCGTGGAGGAGGACCTCGACGGGGACGACGGCGGAGCGCCGGCCGGCGCGCCGGGGAGTCCCGAGCGGCCCGTTCTGGCCTCCGGTGCGCCGCCGGCCCTCGCACCGGCCGGCGCCGGAACGGCGCGCTCCCGGACGGGCGTTCGGATCGGGGCGGTGGCCGTGTCCGTCGCGCTGCTCACCGGTCTTACGGCGACGGCGGCACAGAGCCCGCGGTTCTTCGGGGGCCTGAGCGCCGCCGCGGAGGCCGATTCGCGCACGGGCACGCCCAGTTCCCCGACCGGAGAGCCGACGGGCGGCGGCGGGAATCCCGACACACCGGAGAGGAACTGGTTCTCTCAGCTGACGGATCCGGCGGCGCCCCCAGCCCCCGTCAAGGCGGTCCCGGCAGGTATTGCCGCGCTCGGACCCGGCGGATCCGATGCAGGCACGACGCAGGGGAAGGATTCCGGGGCGGGCGATGAGGATTCCCTTCCCACCGAAGGGAAGGGATCCGCCGGCACCACCTCCGCTGACCCCGGGACGGCGGGCACGGACGGCAGCGGGGAACCGTCCACCGGGCCGGCCCCCGAAACCCCCGGTCCGGATGCGGTCACCCCGCCCAATTCGCCGTCCCCGGTGCCGGAGCCGACACCGCCGCCGGTGACACCCCCGCCGGTGACCCAGCCGCCTCCGTCCCCGACGACCGAGCCGGCGCCGCCGCCGGTGACCCAGCCGCCTCCGTCGCCGACGACCGAGCCGGCGCCGCCGCCGGTGACCCAGCCGCCTCCGTCGCCGACGACCGAGCCGGCGCCGCCGCCGGTGACCCAGCCGCCTCCGTCGCCGACGACCGAGCCGGCGCCGCCGCCGCCGGCCGGTCCGGTGCCCTCGCAGTCCGCCCCGGTTGATCCCAGCCCGGAGCCCAGCGCGGCCATCGAGACGGCCCCGGCCCCACCGCCGGCAGCCCCGGAAGGCTGACCGGAGGTGCAGGGAGGAAGTCTGGGGGTCTCACTGCCGTGTCCGCTGAGGAGAACGGTTGCCGCGTCCTTCCTCGAGGCCGCGGGCCGGTCCGCAGCCGATCCGCAGCGACGCCTCGTTGCGGGGATCTCCGGCGCCGGCGGATCAGGCAAGAGCGCCCTTCTCGACCTTGCCGAGGAGCGCTACCGGGACGCCGGAATCGACGTGGTGCGCGGTCCCGCCGCCCTCGACACCGGTTTCGGTGAAACCGAACCGGACGGCGCCCGCCGGGCGGTCCTCGTCGATGACGCCCACCTCCTCGACGACGACGCGCTGGCCCGGATCATCTCGATTCTTGAGGACCGCTCCGACGATGTGATCGTCTCCTACCGGGGCTGGCCCCGGAGCCCGGCTCTCGAGCGCCTGGCCGCCGTCCTTGAACAGCGCCATCCGCCGGTGGTGCTGGGTCCGCTGGGCGGGGACGATCTCGCCCGCTATCTCGGTGCCGCCCTGGGCAACCCGGTGCCGGCGGCGACCCTTGGACTGGTGGCGGACCTCACGGGCGGGATGCCGTGGCTCGTGCAGCGGGTCACCGCTGGCCTGCAGCAGGAGCCCGGCGGAACGGGTTCCGCCCCGGAGGTTCCCCGCGGCGTCATGGACCAGCTCGGCTACGACCTCGACGGCGTCGACGCCGCGCTGCGCGAGCTGCTGCTGGCGATGGCCGTCGGCTTCGTCCCGCCGCGGCAGGTCCCGCCCGGGCTGGCCGCGGCCGGTACGTCCGTCGATACCCTGCTCGCCCGGGGCCGGGCCGCTGGGATGCTGCTTCCCGATGGACGTCTCGCCCCCCTGATCGGCCGCGCCCTGCTCGCAGCCACTCCCGCCTACCGCGTCCGGGAGCTGCAGCACTCCCTCGTGGACCTCTTGACGGACGCGGACCTGCGGTTCGGGGAGGTTGCCCGCGGCTTGGCCCGCGACGGGCTGCAGCACCCCCGGGTGGCGGCTGCGCTCGTGGCCGCGGCCGATGCGGAGCTGCCCGACGCACCGGAGGCCGCGGCGGCGCTGTACGAGGAGGCGGGCGCCGCCGGCGACGACGGGCTCTCCACGGCGGCGCGCCGGGCTCAGGCCGCCGCAGCGATGGGGGACCTCGACGGCGCGTGCCGGATCCTTGACCATCTGCTCGCCCAGGAGGAGGCGCCGGACATCGCCCGCGCCGCCGACGTGGCCGCGTCCGTGTGGGCCCAGCGCGGCATGCTCGCCCGCGGCGCCGACGTGTACCGATGGCTGGGGGAGGGGCGTGCCGGGAGTTCCGCCGCCCTGGCCGCCGTCGCAATGATCGGCAGCGGGGACCGGGACGGAGCGGAGAAGATGCTCGGGGAAACCGCGCAGGACGGCTCCCCAACGGTGCGCGCCGTCTCGGTCGCCCTGATGGGGCGGGGCGTGCACACCTCGCTGGGGCCCGCTCCGGGGCAGGCCCTGCCCGGACTGATCCGCGCCTCCGACATGATGACCGCCTCGGGCCAGACGCTTCCCCTGCCAGACCTGCCGGCCGCCCTCGCCGCCCTCGCTGCACTCAGCAGCGGCGAGCTCGAGCTCGCCGAATCGGTCCTCGACGCGGCGCTCGCCGGCGGGCAGGGCGGACCGGCGGCCCGCCCACGGCTGCTGCTGCTGCGGGCCTGGACCGCACTGCAGCGGGACCTGCCCGGCGAGGCCCGGTCCTTCGCCGCCGAGGCGGTCGCCGGCCCCGGCCCGCTCGTACCTCGCGACGAGTTCTTCCTCACCGCGCTCGAGGTGGCGCTGGCGCGGCGGACCGGCGATGTCCCGGCCCTCGTGGGCGCCTGGCAGCGGGCCCGCGAGGGCATCCTGCGCGTTTCGATCGACCTTTACCTCCTCCTGCCCCTTGGCGAACTCCTTGTCGCCGGCGCCCGCCTGCGCGACGCGGGCCGCCTCGAATTCCAGCTCGCCGACGCCTGGGCGCTGCTGGAGCGGCTGGGCAACCCGCCGCTGTGGTCGGTCCCGCTGCACTGGGCGGCGGTCCAGGCCGCGCTCCTCTCGGACCGGCCCCAGGACCTTGCCCCGCATGCGGCGGCCCTGGTGCGCAGCGCCGGACGTTATCCCCTGGCCTCGGTGCTCGCCACCGGGGGCCGGGTATGGATTTCGGTGCTGGCCGGCCGCTTCGAGGTCTCCGCCGTTGAGAACGCGGCGCGCGGGCTGGCGGCGGCCGGCTACACCTGGGACGGTTCGCGGCTGGCGGGCCAGGCCGCGTCCCGGGCCGACGACCGGAAAGACATGGCCCGCCTGATGGCCTGTGCCCGGGACCTGCACCCGGTCACCGACACCGCGGCCATGCCGTCATCCCGGCCCGCAGCCGGTACCACCGGTCCGCCGGCGCCGCGGCCCGGTGCGGCCGCGGGATCCGACGGGTCCGGGCTGAGTGCCCGCGAGCGCGAGGTCGCCCGGCTCGTGCTCGAGGGCAGGACCTACCGGGAGATCGGTCAGGCGATCTTCATTTCTCCGCGCACCGCCGAGCACCACATCGCACGCATCCGGCGCCGCCTCGGTGTCACCACCCGTGCCGATCTGCTCGACCAGCTGCGCGTCGCCCTGGCCCGGTCCGAGAAGGGACCGGGCGGGGCATAGGGGCTCCGGCGGGCGTAGGGGCAAAATCGCACCCGATTGCGACTCCGGCGCCGGATATAACGGGTGCGCAGGTCGTTTTCGGGCGAGCAGGTCGTTTCCGGGCGAGCAGGTCGCGCCAAGCTGCAGTCTTCCGGCCGGCGCCCGTCCCGGTGCTCGCACGATCCCCCTCCTCCGGTACGCGGCGTGCCCGAATACCCCGTACCCCTACCGTCCGGCGATGCTCAAACCCCTAACGGGGGAGCCCCCGGCAGGGGAGGAATCCCCGATGGCAGCGGACGGCGCCGGTCCTAGATTGAATTCAGGCGATCCAAAGCATCGGCGCTCTCAGAACAACCGATCATCACCACCAAAGCAGGGGAACCCAAAATGCCAACTCTCGCAACGACTCTTCTCGAATTCCTGATGAATCTGTTCAAGGACCCCGAGGCTGCGGCAGCCTTCAAGGCGGACCCCGAGGGGGCCCTCGCCGATGCCGGGCTCGGAGGTGTCTGCATGGAAGACGTCGATGCGGTCCTGCCGGTCATCCTCGACTACGCTCCCGTCGCCGTGACCTCCTCCTTCGACCGCGAGTACAACACCGGCGGCAACGATTCCACCATCGAGGCGCCGATGAGCGGCAACGCCGGCTCGGTCAACGTCGGCCCGATCACCGGCCCGGGCCACAGCCATGACGATGACGACGACCACGACCACGGCCACGGCGGCGGCCGCGGCCGTGATGACGACGATGATGATGACGACAATGGCCACGATGACTACAACGATCACGGCCACGCGGTCCAGACCCTGACCCACGTGATGAACAACTACTCCTACACGTCGACCATCGATGACCGGGACACCATCACCGACCAGTCGGTGAACCAGAACATCTGGGCCGACGGCGATGTCACCCAGTTCTTCGACAATGACGCCATCGTCGCCTCGGGCGACGACGCGATCGCGGCCGAAGGCGACGTCGAGGTCGACAACTCCGTCGACGAATCCACTGACAACTCCACCACGGTCCATGCCGGGGATGACGCGCACATCGGCATCGGCAACACTGACGTCGACGTCGAGATCGATGACTCCTTCAACGAGGACAACGACGTCACCGAGGATTCCTACAACAAGGACAACTCGGTCAACGACTCGTACAACGAGGACGAGTCGATCAACGACTCCTACAACGAGGACAACGACGAAGACAACGACATCAACGATTCGTACAACACTGACGTTGACGTCGAGTTCGAGGACTCCTTCAACGACAACTCGGACCAGTCGACGACGAAGAATGAGGATTCGTACAACGACGAGTCGACGACCGTCGAGATCGACGACTCCTTCAATGAGGTCGACAAGTCCGTCACCGACACCACGGTCAACACGGACCTGGACGTCGAGATCGAGGACTCGTTCAACGAGGTCGACGTCACGGATTCCTACAACGAGACCACGACGACCACCGAGACCGAGGTCGTCATCGACGAATCGTTCAACACCGACAAGTCTGTCACCGTTGACGAATCCTTCAACACCGACAACTCCGTCGCCGTCGACGCGGAGTTCGACGAGTCCTTCAACGACACCTCCACCGAGGTTGTCGTGGACGACATCACCACCGAGTTCACCTCGATCGACGAGTCGGTCGTCCTGACCGACACCGTGGTCACCGCCGACGAGGGCGGCGAGGTGGACCTGGAGGCCGATTCATAGCAGCCTCCCGCAAGTTTGTCTCAAGAAGAACGGCCCGGCCCGGCAGGAAGCGTGCTTCCCGCCGGGCCGCTCTGTAGTCTCGAGTCATCGTCTTTCCCGGGAGGTGCACCTGTGGCCGAGCTGGTTCAACTTGTGGAGCGCGGCATCGAACTGGTGCAGGCCGGAGACAGGGCGGATCTGCGCCGCCGTCTCGAATCGACCCGCGGCCGCCTCCTCGACGCAAACATTCGAGTGATCGTCGTCGGAGAGTTCAAACAGGGCAAGAGCCAGCTCATCAACGCTTTGGTGAATGCGCCCGTGTGTCCGGTGGATGATGACATCGCCACCTCGGTGCCGACCGTGGTGCGCTACGGCGAGCAGCCCTCGGCCGTCCTCGTGGTGCCCCGGGACGCCGACCCGGCGGCTGACGGCGGGCCGGCGCTGGAGCGGCAGCCGGTCGACCTTGCCGACATCGCCTCCTACGTCTCGGAGAAGGGCAACCCCGGCAACGAGCGCCGGCTGGCGGCTGCCGAGGTTGCCCTTCCGCGCAAGGTCCTGACCGGTGGGCTTTCCCTCGTCGATTCGCCCGGGGTCGGCGGCCTCGATTCGGCCCACTCGCTGACGACGCTCACCGCGCTGCCGACGGCCGATGCGATGCTGCTGGTCTCCGACGCCTCCCAGGAATACACCGAACCGGAAATCCGCTTCCTGCGCCAGGCCCTGCGGGTTTCCCCAAATATCGGCTGCGTCCTGACCAAGACCGACCTCTACCCGCAGTGGCGGCGGGTCGCCGAACTCGACCGGGCCCACCTCGACCGGGTGCGCCCCGGGATCCCGCTGATCCCGGTGTCCTCCGACCTTCGCCTGCACGCGGCCCGGCTCAAGGACAACGAACTGAATGCGGAGTCGGGTTTCCCTGCGCTGGTGGCCTACCTGCGCCAGGACATCCTCGGCTCCGCCGAAAGGCTCCAACGCCGCTCCGTCGCCCAGGATCTGCTCTCAATCACCGAGCACCTGCGTCTGTCGCTGACGTCGGAACTCGGCGCGCTCGAGGACCCCGAACGGAGCCCGCTGATGATCGCCGGGCTTGAGGCCGCCAAGGAGCGCGCCGATGAGCAGCGCCGGCGGTCGGCCCGGTGGCAGGTCACCCTCAACGACGGCATCAGCGACCTCATCGCCGACATGGAGTACGACCTGCGCGACCGGCTGCGCAGGATCCAGCGCGAAGCGGAGCAGGCGATCGACGAAGGGGACCCGGGGCCGACCTGGGACCAGTTCGCCCAGTGGCTCGAGCAGCGGGTCGCCTCGGCGGTGTCCGATACCTTCGTCTGGACCAGTGAACGCTCCGCGTGGCTGGCCGAGCAGGTCGCCGAGCATTTCCAGCAGGACGAGGTGCGGCTGCCGGTGCTTTCGGTCTCCGACACCCAAGACGTCCTGAGTCCCGTCGAGAAGGTGCCGACTCTCGACCCGGGCAGGGTGGGCCCCCTGCAGAAGGTCCTGATCGGCATGCGCGGATCCTACGGCGGCGTCCTGATGTTCGGGCTGCTCACCGGCATCGTGGGCATGTCCCTGATCAACCCCTTCTCGGTGGGAGCCGGGCTCCTGCTGGGACGCAAGGCCTACCGGGAGGACAAGGAGGCGCGGCTCAAGCGCCGGCAGGGCGAGGCGAAGGCGCTCGTGCGGCGGCAGATCGACGACGTCGTCTTCCAGGTGGGGAAGGAACTCAAGGACCGGCTGCGCCTGATCCAGCGCGCCACCCGCGACCACTTCTCCGAGATCGCCGAAGAGCATCACCGTTCGCTGGGCGATTCGGTGGCGGCGGCGCAGAAGGCCGCAGCCACCTACGCCCTCGAACGGGAGCAGCGGATACAGCAGATCCGGGCCGAACTGAAGCGCGTCGACGCCCTGCACGCCCAGGCCCGCGCACTGGAAGGTGACCCCGCGGCGGCCCGGCCGTGACCGACGGCGTGGGCGCCGCGGTGGCTGCGCTCGTCCGGGACGCCCAGGAGGTGTACGGGGCTGACCCTGCGGCGCTGGCCGTGCTCTCCGGCTATGACCGGCGGCTGCGCGAACCGCTCCGCGTCGCCGTCGCCGGGATGGTCAAGGCGGGCAAATCAACCCTCCTCAATGCGGTGATCGGCGAAGAGATCGCCCCCACCGACACTGGGGAATGCACCCGGGTCATCACCTGGTACCGCCACGGGGACACCCCCCGGGTGACCCTGCACCCGCTGAACGGTCCCCCGCGGTCACTGCCCGTGCGCCGGGTGGAGGGCCGGCTGCAGCTCGACCTCGGCGGGACCCCAGCCGACGAGGTGGACCGGCTCGTGGTGGAATGGCCGGCCCGGGCCCTGCGGGAGCTCACGCTCATCGACACCCCCGGGATCGCGTCGCTGTCGCGGGAGGTTTCCGCGCGCTCGGTGCGGTTCCTCACCCCGGGCGACGCGCCGTCGGAGGCCGACGCCCTGATCTACCTGATGCGCCACCTCCATGCGAGTGACCTCGGCTTCCTTGAGTCCTTTCAGGACACCGCGGCGGGACAGTCAGGCACGGTCAACGCGCTGGCGGTCCTCTCGCGCGCCGATGAGGTCGGAGCGGGCCGGATCGATGCGCTGCTGGCTGCCCGCGAGGTGGCCGCCCGCTACCGGAACGACGCCGGCCTGCGGCGCCTGGCCCTGGGTGTCGTCCCCGTTGCCGGCCTCCTCGCCCAGAGCGCGCGGACCCTGCGCCAGAGCGAGTTCGCCGCCCTCGCGGCGCTTGCACGGCTCGAGCGCGGGGACCGCGAGCGACTCCTCCTCTCGGCCGACCGGTTCGTCCGGGCGGACGCACCGGGAGGCGTTCCCGTGGGGGAGCGTGCCGCGCTGCTTGAACGGTTCGGCCTGTTCGGGGTCCGGCTCGCGTGTGTGCTGCTCGGCGGGGGCATCGGCGAGCCGACGGTCCTGGCCCGCGAACTCGCCCGGCGGAGCGGCCTCGACGACGTCCTCCGTGCGCTCTCGGGCCAGTTCCAGGCCCGGGCGGCCCAGCTCAAGGCTCGAAACGTCCTGATCGGCGTCGACGCGCTCGTGCGTGCCCGGCCCCGGCCCGGCACCGCCGCGCTGGCCGCGTCGATTGAGCGGATCCTTGCCGGTGCCCATGAGTACCGGGAGCTGCGCCTCCTCGGGGTGCTCCACACCGCCGGGGTGCCCCTCGCGCCGGACCTGGCGGCCGACGCGGAGCGGCTCATCGGCGGCAGCGGGGTGACACCTGCGCGCAGGCTGGGACTGCGGCGGGATACGCCGGCGGATCAGGTGCGGTCCGAGGCGGTGCTCCAGCTGCGCCGCTGGCGCGCGGTGGCCGAAAACCCGCTGACCGACAGGAGTGCCATGGATCTCTGCCAGACGGTGATCCGCAGCTGCGAGGCGTTGCTTGCCGACACTACCCAGGAGCCGGCAGCCCCTCTCTGAGCCCCTGCGTCCCGGCCCGCGGAGCAGGGCCCGCGGGCCGTAACTGACCGGTTTCAGCCGTGACGGAACCACGCGTTGGCGCGGGGGAGCAGGCTTGCGGCCAGCGCCGCAGCGCCGAGCAGAGCCTGCGCCACCAGGAGCAGGATGAAGTAGGTCTCCGTGCCCGGAGGGGCAAGTATCGAGCCGCCTGCGGCCAGCACCGCGAGGTGCACGGGCAGGAGCGCCAGCAGTACCCACCGCGGCCAGCCGCGCCGGTGCAGCAGGACGGCGAGCAGGAGCGCCTCGATGCCGATGAGCACGAGGAACACGCCCAGCCCGCCCCACCACGCCACCGAGGCAACAGTGTCAAGGGTCATCGGATCACGTTCGGTCCCGATTCCGGCCGCCGCCTCGCGCAGCCGGTCCAGCTGGGACCGGCGGTTGAGGAACGCAAGAAGGGCCGCCACGATCCCGGCGGCGAAGCTCGCGAGCCAGAGGGACCGGGCGGCCCCTACCGGGCCCGGCGCCGGCACCGTGGCAACTATCGGCGCGGGAGTGCTCCGGGCGAGTCCCGGCCGCGGCGGAGCGGGGTGGAGCGCCGGCTCCCGCCGCCGATCGTCCGGGGTCCCCGGCCTGCGCCCGGGACCTTCCTCGGCAGGTTCGTTGGACATGGGGGTAACTTAGCACCGGTCCCCGGCGGCCGCAGGAGATGCCTTCTCCGAGTACCTCCCGGAGTGGAACGAGTAGTTACTACTGTGGTTGGTGGGAGAAGCCGGTCCTACCGTAGGAGCCATGAGCAGCAACAGTGGAAACGCAGTCCATGGCCGGCGCAGGAAGCAGGACACGCGGCCGGCAACCGGCCGCCGGGTGGGCCTCGGTACGGGCCTTGCCGTCATCGTGGTCCTCGTCCTGCTGATCATCCTCTTCTGACACCCGGCCCCGCGTGCCGGCGGGCAGGGCCGCCACCGGCCTGTGCCGGTCGGTTCCGGGGCCGCCGGTTCGATCAGGTGTCCCGGTTCGATCAGGAGTCCCGGTTCGATCAGGAGTCCCGGTTCGATCAGGAGTCCCGGTTCGATCATGCGCCCCGGTTCGATCATGCGCCCCGGCCAGGTCGGGTGCCCGGTTCGATCAGGAGTGCCCATCAGATTCCACGTCCCGCGGAGGTACCCGGGCGGGAACCTCAGGCGCTGCGCAGCTGCGGATCGATCGACAGCCCGCTGAGCCCGTTCCACGCGAGGTTTACAAGGTGCGCCGCCACGGTCCGCTTGTCCGGCTGGCGCGCGTCGAGCCACCACTGGCCGGTCATCGCCACCATCCCGACAAGCATCTGAGCATAGATGGCACCGTCCTGGGGCAGATATCCGCGCTTCTCAAACTCGGCCGCCATGATGTGCTCGACCCGTGCGGCGATCCGGGACAGCAGGGTCGAAAAGGCGCCCTCGGGCTGGGACGGGGCGGCGTCGCGCATGAGAATGCGGAAACCGTCGGTGCTGTTCTCGATGTAGTCGAGGAGCGCAAGTGCGGCGCGCTCAAGCAGCTCCCGCGACCCGGCATCGCCGGCGAGTGCGGTGGTAACGCTGCGCAGCAGGATGTGGAACTCGACGTCGACCACCTGGGTGTAAAGGCCTTCCTTGCTGCCGAAGTGCTCATAAATCACCGGTTTGGACACCCCTGCCGCCGCGGCGATCTCCTCGATCGTGGTCCCGTCGAGGCCCCGAAGTGCGAACAGCGCCCGGCCGACGTCGATGAGCTGGGCGCGCCGCTGGGCGCCCGTCATGCGGGGTCGGACGGCCCCGTCGCCGGGTGCTGAAGGCTGGCTCACCCCTCCATCCTACGGACCGGGCCGGGTCGCCGATGGATTCCGTTCGTGGCAGACTTGATAACCGTGTGCACGTGCTGCCGTACGGCAGGGCGCGCATGGTCCGCCCTGGTGTAATGGCAGCACCCCAGCCTTTGGAGCTGCGGAGTATAGGTTCGAATCCTATGGGCGGAACGGTGGAAACGGCCCGGTACTATGACCGGGTGGCCACCCGCCGGTCACACCCCCAACAGGTAGGAGCGCTTCTTCGTGAGCCATCAGGACGCCGCTGCTGCGACGGCACCATTGGAATCCTCCCCACCGGCCGCAGTGATCGTCCTCGCTGCCGGAGCAGGCACCCGGATGAAGTCGAGGACCCCGAAGGTCCTGCACCCGCTGGGCGGTCTCTCCCTCGTGGGCCATGCCCTCGCCGCGGCCCGTGCACTCGGACCGGAGGCGCTGGCCGTGGTGGTCCGCCACGAACGCGACCTCGTCGCCGGCCACATCGCCGCCCTGGACCCCGACGCGCTGCTCGTGGACCAGGACGAGATCCCGGGCACCGGCAGGGCCGTCCAGGTCGCCCTCGAGGCGCTCGACGCCCGCCAGGGAGCCCCCCTCGAGGGCACAGTCGTCGTCACCTACGGTGACGTGCCGCTGCTCACCCCCGCAACGCTGAAAAACCTCCTGGCCGAGCACCGGACAGGAGCGAACGCGGTGACCGTCCTGACGGCGGTCCTCGACAACGCTGACGGCTACGGCAGGATCCTGCGCGGAGCCGACGGCACGGTCACGGCCATTGTCGAGCACAAGGACGCCACCGACGTCGAGCGCGCGATCCGCGAGATCAACTCCGGAATCTACGCCTTCGACGCCGGGCTCCTCCGCACCGCCCTGGGGCAGGTCGGTGCCGACAACGCCCAGGGCGAGATGTACCTGACCGATGTCCTCGGCCTCTGCCGTGCCGCGGGGGGCCGGGTCGCCGCGGTCGTCTCGGAGGACCGCTGGCAGGTCGAGGGGGTCAATGACCGCGTGCAGCTGGCGAGCCTGGGCGCCGAGCTGAACCGGCGGATCGTCACCGCGTGGATGCGGGCCGGAGTGAGCATCATCGACCCGGCAACGACCTGGATCGACGCCACGGCCGTGCTCAGCGAGGACACCACCATCCTGCCGGGCACCCAGCTCCACGGGTCAACCCGGCTCGAACGCGGTGCGGTGGTGGGTCCCGACACCACCCTCACCGACGTTCTCGTCGGTGAGGACGCCTCGGTGGTGCGCACCCATGGAAGCGGCGCCCGGATCGGTGCCGGCGCCTCCGTCGGCCCCTTCACCTACCTGCGCCCCGGCACGGTGCTCGGTGAGGAAGGCAAGATCGGGGCCTTCTACGAGACCAAGAATGTCACCATCGGGCGCGGCTCGAAGCTGTCCCACCTGGGCTACGCCGGCGACGCCGAGATCGGCGACTACACGAACATCGGCTGCGGAAACATCACGGCCAATTACGACGGCGTGAACAAGCACCGCACCGTCATCGGCTCCCATGTGCGCACGAGCTCGAACACCGTCTTCGTCGCGCCCGTCACCGTCGGTGACGGCGCCTACACGGGAGCCGGGGCGGTGATCCGCAAGGACGTCCCCGCCGGTGCCCTGGCCCTGAGCATCGCCCCGCAGCGCAACGCCGAAGGGTGGGTCGGCGCGAAGCGGCCGGGCACCGCCTCCGCACGTGCCGCCTCGGCATCGGCCGGTGTCCCTGCTTCCGACGCCGCGGCCACCGGCCCTTCCTCCACCAGCACCACCCCCGGCACAGTGGCGACACCAACAGAAGAGAGCAGCCAGGCATGAGCGAAATCACGGCACACGGCGAGAAGAAGCTGGTCCTGGCCTCCGGGCGCGCCCACCCCGAACTCGCGGAGGAGATCGCCGCGGAGCTTGGCACCGAACTCCTGCCCGTCTCCGCCTACGACTTCGCCAACGGGGAGATCTATGTCCGGTCGGGGGAGAGCGTGCGCGGCACCGACGTCTTCGTGATCCAGGCGCATCCGGCCCCGCTGAACAACTGGCTGATGGAGCAGCTGATCATGGTCGATTCGCTGAAGCGGGCCTCCGCCAAGCGGATCACCGTTGTATCCCCGTTCTATCCCTATGCCCGCCAGGACAAGAAGGGCCGGGGCCGCGAGCCCATCTCGGCGCGCCTGGTTGCCGACCTCTACAAGACGGCCGGAGCCAACCGGCTGATGTCGGTCGACCTTCACACCTCACAGATCCAGGGGTTCTTCGACGGTCCGGTGGACCACCTGATGGCGATTCCGCTGCTTGCCGAATACATCCGCTCCCGCGTCGATGCAGACAATGTCACGGTGGTCTCGCCGGACACCGGGCGGGTGCGGGTGGCCGAGCAGTGGGCCGAACGGCTCGGCGGAGCACCGCTGGCGTTCGTCCACAAGAGCCGGGACCTCACGGTGCCCAACCAGGCCGTGTCCAAGCAGGTCGTCGGCCAGATCGAGGGACGCACCTGCGTGCTCATCGACGACATGATCGACACCGGAGGAACGATCTCCGGAGCCGTGCAGGTGCTGAAGAATGCCGGCGCCAAGGATGTTATCATCGCCGCCACGCACGCTGTCTTCTCCGAACCGGCATCGCGCCGGCTCGCCGAGTCGGGCGCGCGGGAAGTGGTTGTCACCAACACCCTGCCGATTCCCGCCGAGAAACGCTTCCCGCAGCTGACGGTGCTTTCCATTGCGCCGCTGATCGCCCGTGCGATCCGGGAGGTGTTCGACGACGGATCCGTTACGAGCCTCTTCGACGGGATCGCCTGAGTCTGCTGCGGGACGGTAGGATTCCCTCAACCTAGGTGGGGCGGACCGGCTCCACCCCAGTAGGGTAAAGGGCCCGGAGGCCCCGATGCTAGGTAGTGAGCGACGGCCAACTGAGTAGGCGTGCACGCATCTGCCGCACCAAAACAGGTAGCTTCGCGGAGAAATCCGTAGTGACCACTCGTGTCCGCGGGCCCACTCGTTTCTAGGCTGTGTATCAGGAGAACTCACAGCCCGGGGAAGAAGTTGGTCTCAATGCGGTCTCACAGAGTGATTTATTCGCGTCATGACACGCCGGTCCGCGCGCCGATCAGCCAGGGCGGCCCGAAATGACCCCGCTGCTGCCCGGCAGCTTCTTCATCGGGCGCACCGAACTGCTCGCCGGGATCAACACGGCCCTCCGCCGGCAGGGATCCTCGGGAGCCGTCCTCGTCGGCGGGACGGGGGTCGGCAAGACGGCGCTCCTGCAGCAGGTCCTCCAGTCGGGGTCCGGGGTCCATATCGTCAACGTGCGGGGATCGGCCGCCTCCCGGCGCATCCCCTACCGAGCCCTGAGCTTCCTGCTCTCCGAGGTGGAACGGGAGGTGCTCGGCAATCCGGTGATGGTCCTCCAGGCGCTGAGCGCGGCGCTGCGGCGTCATGCCCGTGGCGAGTCGGTCATCATCGCGGTCGACAATGCCGAGCAGCTCGACGCCGCCTCCTCCGGGGTCATCAGCCAGCTCGTCCAGAACGGCGACGCGCGCGTCCTGCTGGCCGTCAAGGATTTCGCCCTCGCCGACGCCGCCTTCATGGCCATGTGGTGCGACGGTTCGCTCCAGCGTTTCGACGTTCCGCCGCTGACCTTCGACGAATCGACCCGCTTCGTCGAGGCCGAACTGGGGGCGCCGGCATCCCAGGAATGCCTGCAGGCGCTGTGGGAGTTCAGCGCCGGCAACCCGAGGGTCCTCCGCACGGCGCTGCGGGGGATGGCCCGGCGCAACCTCCTCGCCCGGAGCAACGCCTCCTGGGTGCTGCTGCCCGGCCGGCTGGTCCTGGGCGAGGAACTCGCGGAAGCCGGATCGGCCCTGCCCGAGCTGAGCCGCGAACAGCGCAGGATCGTACGCCTGACCGCCCTGGCCGGCCACCTGCCCTGGCCGATGGCGCTCCAGCGGTTCAGCCCGGAAGACCTCGACACCGTGCAGGAGGCGCGCGTGATCAGCGTCGACCACGGGCCGGCGCCGGCCGCACGCTGCACCGCACCCGCCCTGGCCGACGCCGTCGCCGAAAGTGTTCCCGCGGAGGAGGCCGGGGCGCTCTACGCCGATTTCGCCTCTCTGCCGGGCTTCGAGGCGGTCCTCGAGGCCGAACCGACCCGGCATGCCCTGTGGCTGCTCCACGCCGGAATCCCGCTGCCTCCGGAGGTCGCCCTGGCCGGCGCCCGCTCGGCCAACCGCGCCGGCGACTTCGCGGCGGCCGCGGAGATTGCGGCAAGCGGAAAAGGCCGCTCCGCACCCGCCGCCCTGGTGCTCGAGTCGGTCATCGCCGACCTCGGGCAGGGGGATTTCGAACAGGCCGCCTCGACCGCGGCAGCCCTGACGGGCCGCCCGGAGAGCCCCGCCGGTGCCGACCTCTTCCGGCTGCGCCTGCTGCAGGCGCGCATCCTCCGTCACCTCGGCCAGCCCGGCAGCGCGGCCCTCCTCGACCGGGCCGACGACGAACTCACCGGGGAGCAGCCCCTGCCGGAGGCCGCGGAACTGCGCAAGGAGGCGCTGCTGGCCCGCGCCGAGCAGGCCTCCTGGGACGGCAGGTTCCTGCGCAACGCGGCGGAGCTTCCGGCGGTCCTCGCCTCCGACGACGGACTCGACGCCGAGTTCCGGGCGCGCGTCGAGGGCTGGCTGTGCGAAGCCTGGGCGATGACCGCCCGGCAGCTCGAGGCAATGGAACTGGCCGCCGACCTCGCCCGCCGCCTCGGAGGACCGGGCATCAGCAGGACCACCCGGACCTTCGCCGTCCAGCAGATCGGGGAGGTGTACCGGCTCGCCGGCTCGGGCGCCGAGGGCGAACGGATGCTGGCCGCCGCCGGACTGCCGAGGGGAGGCCCGGAGGCCGGGCGCGGATCATGGGGCGCCGTCGCCGAAGGTGTTGCCGAGGCACTCCAGGGCAGGGTCGGTCCCGCCCTGGAACTGCTCGCTCCCGCGCTCAACCAGCTGCGCGTCCGCGACCCGCAGGGCCTCCTGCCCCTGGCCGCGGCCGGCATCACCTACTGCCACGCCCAGGAGCGCAACCTCGAACAGGCAATCGCCCACCTTCCGGTGACGGAGGCCGGCCCCGCAAGCCCGTGGAAGGTCCGGCGCGCGTCCCGGCACATTCAGCTCCTGGTGTCCTCGCTCCTTGAGGTGAAGGCCGAGGCAGCCCGCGGCCTTCACGCCCTCGGGGAGGTTGACCGCCGGGCCGGCACCGGCGCGTGGGCGCTCCTGTCCCTGTCCAGGGCCGTGCGCCTCGGCGACAGGACGGCGCTCGATCCGCTGACCGCGGTGTCCGCGTCGCTCCAGGGGGCGTTCGCCCGGACCTGCGAGCTCTACGCCAAGGGGCTGGGCAACGGAGATGCCGAACTGCTGGTGCAGGCCGCCGAACTCGCCTCCGCGCAGGGGGACCGCCGCTTCGCCTCCGACGCCGCCCAGGCCGCCCTCCGCAGCGCCGCCGGAACGCGGGAGAAGAACACCCTCCGCCAGCTGCAGCGCCGGGTCCGGGAGATCCTTCCCGAGGCCGCAGCCTGGAGCTCGGCCGGGTCGGGCCTCGAACGACTCACCGCCAGGGAACGCGAGGTGACCCGGCTTGCGGCGGCGGGGGCGAGCAACAAGGCGATCGCCGCACAGATGTTCGTCTCGGTGCGCACGGTCGAGGGCCACCTCTACCAGGTGTACTCGAAACTGAACGTCTCGACCCGGAGCGAGCTTGGAGAGCTCATCCCCACCGAAACCCGCTCATGAGGACCACCGCTTCGCTGGTGGACGGGGACCTCGTCGGCCGGAACCCCCTGCTCGAAGCCCTCGAGCACGCAGTGACCCGCTCGGACCTGCACGGGGCGTTCGTCTTCGGTGAAGCGGGGATGGGCAAGACGGCGCTCGCCCGGCACCTCGTGGAGCGGACCCTGCACTCGGCGGCCTCCTTCCTGATCCACCCGGGTCCGGCCCTGAGCAACGCACCCTACGCGGCGCTGGCCCCGTTCCTGGGACGGGCAACAGCCCGCGACATCGAGTCCTCGCTCTCCGTGCTGCGGATCCTGATCTCGTTCTTCCGCGAGGAGTCGAAGGGCCGCCCGGTGCTGCTTGTCGTCGACGACGCCCACGAGGTCGACGACGACAGCAGCCACGTGCTCTCCCAGCTCGTCTCCTCCCGCACCGTGCGCCTTGTCGCGTTCTCGCGGCCGCAGGAACCGGTCTCCGAGGAACTCGTGTCCCTCTGCAGGGAAGGACTGCTCGCCCGTTTCGAGGTGGGGCCCCTCGACGCGGCCGAGGTGGCGGAGGTGTGCACGAAAGTGCTCGGCGGCGAACTCGTGCGCGGCACCGGGGAGCGCCTCTGGGAGGAATCGGGCGGAAATCCGCTGTTCCTGCGGACCCTGCTCGACCAGTCCCTCGCCGATGGGGCGCTCACCGAAACCGCGGGGGTATGGCAGCTGTCAGGGGAGGAGCTGAGGGTGCCCGCCTCCCTCGCCGACCTCGTGCGGGGCATCTGCCTGCGGCTGCCGCCGCAGGAACGGAAGGCCTTCGAAGCGCTCGCCCTCGCAGAACCTGTGCCCTTCTCGGCACTCTCCGGCATCACCGATGCCACAGCCGTGCCAAACCTCCTCGAGGCCGGGCTCATCATGAGCATGCCCGGCCATCCGGCCTTCGCGGTTCCCACCCACCGGCTCTACGGAAGGATCGTGCGCGGACTCGTCCCGGCAGGACGGAGCGCCGTGCTCAGGGCCGAACTGGCCGCCGGTTCCACCCCGATCCCCACGGTAGGTCCTGGCAGGATCCGGCACCTCAACTGGGCCCTGGACTGCGGGGAAACGGTTTCGGACGCCGAGCTCATCGAGAGAGCCCGTCTCGCCCACCGCTACTTCGACCTGTCCTCCTCGGTCCGGTTCGCCTCGGCGGTGGCAGGTCCGGAACACGCCACCGCGGCTCGGGTGGAGCGGGCGCGGGTCGAACTGGCCCGCATGCACCTTCCCGAAGCCGAAGACCTGCTGCGCGGAACCCTGGAGGCCGCCGGGCAGGTCGAGGTGCTTGCCGCCGCGGCGGTTCTCACCGTGCGCCTGCGGCTGTTCCAGGGCAGGCCGCTGAAGGACATCCATACCCTGGCCGACCGGTGGAGCGCCGTGCTTCAGTCGAAGCACGATTTTCCGGCGGACCCCCCGGAGGTCGACCTGCTGCGCTGCTTTGTCTACAACCTCGAGGGCCGCTACGCCGACGCCGAGACGCGGCTCCGGGCGATCGGACAGGATGAGGCCGCCGGTGAACTCAACTTCGCCCTCGCCCAGTCCCTGCTCGGTGAGGCCCTCGGGGCGACGGGCCGGGCAACCGAGGCCAAGGCGCTGACGGCCTCCGCACTGGCCCTGGTGCGCACCGATCCCGGCCTGTTCAACGATTTCCACGCCTTCACCCTCACCCGCCACCTCCTGGTGCTGATCCACTCCGGGGAGTTCGCCGAAGCCGAGGCGGCCCTCCAGGACTATGCCCGCCGGCCGGCCCGCGACTACGCCTTCACCGGCGGGGCGCTCGCCGCCCTTGATGCTCTGCTCGAGGTGCGCCGGGGCAGGTTCCGGCTGGGGATGGAAAAGCTGGGCCCTGCGCTCGAAGCGCTCCGCCGGTCCGACAAGGAACTACTGCTCCCGTACACCCTCGCCGTCGCCGCCCTCGCCTGCAGCGCGCTGGGCCGGACGGGCCATGCCGAGGCGCTGACGGCCGAATTCGCCACACAGGCCCACCGGGGCAGCCGCCCTCTCGCGCTGCTGGGACAGGCTTTCACCCACGCGGCCCTGCTGCCCTCCTCCAACCGGGAGCACCACCTCGACCGGCTGAAGGGGCTGGCCGCCGCGGCGGCCGGAAACGGCCTCTCCGCCGTCGAAAAGGACATCCTCGAAATCCTCGTGGCGCTGGGCGACGAAAAGTCGGCCGTCCGGCTCGAGGTGCTCACCGGCACGATGGACGGCCGTGAGGCGGCGGTGCTCAACGCATACGCCGCCGCTGTGGTCTCCGGGGAGCCGGAGCGGCTGGCCGCGGCGGGGGACAAGGCGGAACTCTCCCAGAAGCACCTGGTGGCGGCCGACGCCGCCTACCGCGCCATGCGCCTGCTGTCGGGCGCGGGGGACCGCCGGACCCAGCGCGAACTGCTCCAGGTGGCCCGGCGCCGGCGCCAGCGCCTCGAGGGCAGCTCACTCGCGCTCCTGGGCGACGCCGAGGA
This sequence comes from Arthrobacter zhaoguopingii, assembly GCF_009828595.1. Classification (GTDB taxonomy): domain Bacteria; phylum Actinomycetota; class Actinomycetes; order Actinomycetales; family Micrococcaceae; genus Arthrobacter_D; species Arthrobacter_D zhaoguopingii. The sequence continues at coordinate 249,260 of NZ_WPNY01000004.1, read as the reverse complement.
GCCGACGAAGCTGACCGCCCGTGAGCGGGAGATCGCCTCCCTCGCCCTGGACGGCGCATCGAACCGTGCGATCGCCGCCGCGCTGACGGTCTCTCCCCGGACCGTCGAGGGTCACCTCTACCGCATCTACGCGAAGCTCGGAATCACCCGGCGCGAGGAGCTGACGGCGGAGTATGAATCGATCGTCCGGCCGGAGTAGGGCCTGCCGAGTAGGAGCCTCGGCGATGAGGTAGTGCCCTGCCCGGGAACAGGTAGCAGAACGGGGGAATTCGGGCGCGATTACTTGTGTTGCCGTCCTCCCGGGGGACATAGAGTTTTGACAAGTCGGAACCCAGAGAAGGAGCCGGCTTCACCGAACCGGGTCGGCGGTGTCGAAGTCTTCTTGAGACCAGGACTTCATCCCCAGCCGCCGCCGACCCTTAACCTCGGCAGGAGTACCTGCAGGTGGCCGGGCCGGAACCTTGACGTTCCGGCCCGGCTTTCTTTGCGGGCTGACGCCCCGGGAGCGGCGTGACCCGAACCGGCAGTGCCGCAATACCGTGTCGAATGGCACAATGGGCTGAAAATGCCGGGCACGAGGCTGGGAGCGCCAATCGAATTCGACATGTTGCCGCGGGGTGCCAAAGTGCTGTGGGTGTCCTCTGCCGGCGGGCACCTCTCGGAACTCCTGAGAATCGACGGCACCGTTCAGGCGTCGGACGATTCGCTGTGGGTAACCTTCGAAACCCAGCAGACGGTCTCGATGCTGAGTGCGCGGCGGAGCCAGTTCGTCGACTACGTCGCGCCCCGTGATGGGCCGGCCACCCTCAGGGCGGCGCGCCGGATCCTGTCGATCCTGCGCCGTGAGTCCTTCGACGCCTGCATCAGCACCGGGGCGGCCGTGGCGGTGTCGGGGCTTCCCCTGGCGGCACTGTTCGGAATTCCCACCTACTACGTTGAAAGCCTCGCCCGGGTCTCCGCTCCATCCTTCACCGGCAGAATCCTCGAGCGTGCGCCGCGGGTACGGACCTATGCCCAGTACGAGGGCTGGTCCCGCCGCTGGCCCTACGCCGGCACCATCTGGGATTCCTTCTCCTGCTCCTCCGGGACGGAGCCTGCCCGGGTGCGGAAAATCCTCGTCACCCTCGGGACGATCCGGCCGTACTCGTTCGACCGGGCGGTCGATGCGGTGCTGTCGATCCTCCAGCCCGGGGATGAGCTGACCTGGCAGCTTGGTTCCACCCGGCGTTCCGGCCTTCCGGGGACCGTGCATCAGGAGATGGGTTTCGGCGACCTGGGCCGGTGCGCCGCAGCGGCCGACGTCGTCATCACCCACGCCGGGGTGGGAACGATCCTCCAGTTGATGAGCCTGGGCAAGATGCCCGTCCTTGCGGTGCGGGACCCGGCCCACCGGGAGCACGTCGACGGCCATCAGAACGAAATCGCGTCGGCCGCAGTGGCGCGCGGGGTGGTGGGGGTGCTGGACCTGGCGCGGCCCGACCGCGGTGTCCTTGAGGCCGCGGCGTCCCGGCGGATTCTCAGCACCTGAGGCAGTCCAGGCCTCCGCCCGGGGAGGGTCAGGGGAGCTCTGGGGGTGCTGTAGGATAGTCTGCGATGCCTAGGCGAGGGAGCGGCCCGAGAAATCGGGCGGACTCCGTGATCGACGGTGGCTAGCGACTTTCAGCGGCTGGTGCTTCCACCAGCAGTGAGCGGTTTCTAGACGCGCTCCTCAACGCCCCGGCAACGTCCACAGGCTGGCCCCGCCTCCGGCGCACCAGCTATCCAGCGTTCCATGAGGAGAACCCCATGTCAGAGCAGAAGCTCCCAGCAGAAGTACGCAGCGAATTCGGCAAGGGCGCGGCCCGCCAGGCCCGCCGCGCCAACAAGATCCCCGCAGTGATCTACGGGCACGGCGGGGATCCGCTCCACGTCCTGCTCCCCGCGAAGGCCACTACCCTCGCCGTGCGCACCCCCAACGCCCTGCTGACCCTCGAGGTCGACGGCACCGAGCACCTGGCCCTCGCAAAGGACATCCAGCGCAACCCGCTGAAGCAGATCATCGAGCACATCGACCTGCTGACGGTCCGCCGCGGTGAGAAGGTCGAAGTCGACGTCACTATCCACATCGAGGGCGAGCCGGCCGCCGAGGTCGTCGTCAACCTCGAAAGCAACACCGTGCTCGTCGAGGCCGAGGCCACCCACCTGCCCGAAAGCCTCACCGTCAACATCGAGGGCCGCCAGGTCGGCGAGCACATCCACGCCTCCGACATCCAGCTGCCTTCCGGCGTCCGCCTGCTCGTCGACCCCGAGACGCTCATCGTCAACCTCGCTGCGCCGACGGTCCAGGACCTCGGCGAGAGCGAAACCCCCTCTGCCGACACCGAGGCTTCCGCCGAAGGCGCAACGTCCTCAGACGACAGCTAGCCCTTCCCGGCTGTGCCAACTGACGCATGGCTCGTAGCCGGGCTCGGAAACCCCGGGCCCGGCTACAGCGGCAACCGCCACAATGTGGGTTCGATGGTCCTTGACCTCCTGGCAGCACGCCTCAACGGGCGGTTCCGGTCAACCCGGACGCAGGCAGTGGCCCTCGAGGGACGGCTTGGACCCGGCGGCCCGCGCGTGGTCCTGATGAAACCGCTGACCTATATGAACCTCTCCGGCGGACCCGTCTCCGCGCTGGCAAAATTCTACGGAATCCCCGCCGAGCGGGTGCTCGCGGTGCACGACGAGATCGACATTCCCTTTAACACGGTCCGGCTCAAGGCAGGCGGAGGCGAGGGCGGGCACAACGGCCTCCGGGACATCAGCAGGGCCCTGGGCACGAAGGACTACCTCCGGGTCCGGGTCGGCGTCGGGCGCCCTCCCGGCCGGCAGGACACCGCAGACTTCGTCCTCAAAGACTTCGGCACCGCGGAAAAGAAGGAACTGCCCTTCCTCCTTGAGGATGCAGCAGACGCCGTCGAGGCCGTGATCCGCACCGGACTCGTTGCCGCGCAGCAGAAATTCCACGCTCCTGCCGGATGAGCACCGTTCCCGCCGCCGCCGGCCCCGGGCCCCGCGGGACGGGGCCCGGCGGCGCGGGGGCGAACACTACAGCATTAAACCTTGGTCGCCGCTTCAGTGGCTTTCCTCACACGGCGAGGTAGTGTGAGGCTCCAAGACAATCGTTGCGGGGCGGACTCAATGGTGACTTGTGGTACCAGTCCCGGTTTCGAACCGGGGCTGCCGGTTGGGGCCGGGGAAAGCGCGATGGGGCGCTGCACATGATGGGGCTGGACAGCAGTTGGCCCCTCGTGGGGCGTTCCGAGGAGATCGACTATGCCCGGAATGCCCTCGTGCAGGGCCCGGGTGGCGGAGTGGTCCTCGTCGGACAGGCCGGGGTGGGGAAGACACTCATTGCCCGCCGGGTCAGCAGTGAGCTTGCCCGGGACTTCGAGGTGCTCTACCTGCGCGGCTCGACGGCCATAGCGGACACCCCCTACGGAGTGCTCAGCATGGTCCTTGCCCAGCTTGACGAGGAAACCTCGGCCAACCCGCTCATGCTCCTGAGCTCACTCCAGAGCCGCTTCCATCCCGGCACCGAGGGCGCCCGCACCCTGATGGTCCTCGACAATATCGAGGACTTCGACGACTTTTCGGCGATGGTCATCGCCCACCTCGTCCGCGCGGGATCGGTCCGGGTCCTGGGTATCTGCGGGGACATGCAGCGTGCACCGCTCGAGCTTTTCAACCTGTGGAAGGACGACGTCGTGCGCCGGCTCGACGTCCAGCCACTCGACCTCGAGGAGACAACCGAACTGCTCACCGCCGCGCTCGGCAGCCCCGTCTCCCGCTCGGTGGCCCTCGGGCTGTGGCAGGCAAGCGGCGGTAACCCCCGGTACCTTCAGGCGATCACCCTCGCCGACGTGGAATCGGGGCACCTCGCCCTGAGCGACGGGGTCTGGGTCTCCGGCGGCGGCGGCGGAGCCCGTGCGGGCAAGCCGATGGCCGAGTGCGTCACCGGCCAGCTCGAGCGGATCCTCCCGGACCAGCGTCCGCTGCTTGAAACCGTCGCCGTCGTCGGCGTGGTTCCCCTGGACCTGCTGCTCAAGGTGTTCCCGCCGGAGCCGGTCAATGCCCTGCAGGAGCAGGGCATCCTCTGGGCGGAACAGGGCGGTCCTCCCCTGGTGCGCGTGTCCGACGAGGGGCTGGCCGAGTCGCTGCGCTCCCAGTTCGTGTCCGTACCGGGACGCGCCGCGCTCGCAGCGCTCAACGGCATGCGCACCGACAGCTCCATGCCCGGGCCGAGCCGTGCGTCCCTGATCCGGTGGAGCCTCGACAACGGGATCCAGGTCGACGCCCCGGCGCTGGTCGAGGCGGCGCGGGAGGCCAACCTGCGGTCCGAGCCGTCGGCGGCACTGAGCTTCCTCGCAGCGGTGCCAGACGCCGAGCGCGGCCCGGCGACCGTCCTTGCGACGGCGCGCGCGCTGGCCCTGGAGCGCCGGGTCGATGCCGCCCTGGCGACCATCGACCCCCTGCTCGGCGACGACGCTCCACCGGTCGGACTGCGGCTGGAGGTGGAGCTGATGCTCACGAAGGCGGAGCTGACGATGCGAAGCCACCAGCGGCACACCGAGACGGCTCCGCTGCTCGACGCGGCCGGTGCGAGGCTGTCCTCCGCCCCTGCAGAAGAGGTGCAGGACCTCCTGGAACAGCTTGAGGACTTCGCCGCGGAGCGTGAACTGTTCGAGGGCCGCTCGGCCGGGCTCACCGAGTCCCTCCCCGGACGGATCGAGGCGCGGTCGGCGCACGGCCGGCCCACCTCTCGACTCCAGGGACTGCTCGCCTCGGCACTGGCCATGGCCGGCCGCCAGGAGGCCGCCGTGGAAACCGCCCGTTCCCTTGTCACCCGGCTCGTCGGGGCGGAGCGGGACCCGCTCGAGATCGAGCGGGCCGGAACGCACCTCTTCACCGCGCTGCTGGCTGCCGGGTATTGGAACGAGGCACTGGCGATGGCGGAGGCCCCCGAACGCGACGCCGATGCAAGCGTCTACGACGGTTCGGCCTCGGAGTTCACCGAAGGTCTGCTCCACGCCTTCGCCGGCCGCAGCCAGGACGCGCTGGACCGGCTCGTTCCGGCCATCAGCCAGCTGCGGGCCAGCGACAGGCACGGACTGCTGCCCCTCGCGGAGGCCGCCGGTGCCTACGTCCTCGCGCTCCGGGGGGACCTGCCCGCGGCCCGGGAGCACGTGGACGCTGTCGACCTGGAGTCGGAACGCCGTTCCTGGCATTACCGGGACAGCGCCGAGTACTTCCGGATCCTCGCCGGGGCCGCGCTGGACGGGCCCGGCGCGGCGCAGGAGTTGCTGCGGTCCCGGGCGGAGGCAAACGCGGCCGCCGGCAACAAGGGTCAGGAACTCCTTTTCCTCTCCCAGGCGGTGCAGCTTGGCTCCGATGAGCTCGTGGAGCGGCTGTGTGCCGCTGCGGCCACCTGCGAGGGGCCCCTCGCCCGGGTCCTGGAGCTGCTGGGCAAGGGGATCGCCGCACGGAATTCCGAGGTCCTTCTCGACGCTGCCAGCGCCGCCCTCTATTCGGGGCATGATGGGCTCGCGGCCCACGCGGCGGAGCGCGCCATCGAGTTCCTCGAGGACGGCGACGCGATGATCGGCATCTACGCGGACCAGATCCTCCGCCGGGCCGCCGCACCGGGCCGGAGGCCGGCGCGCAGCAGGACGATCCTCAGCGAGAGGGAAAGGAAGATCGCACGGTTCGTGGCCCGCGGTGCGTCCAATAAGGTCATCGCCGAGGCCGAACACGTCTCGGTGCGGACCGTCGAAGGCCACGTTCACCAGATCCTGACGAAGCTCGGTCTCTCAAGCCGCAAGCAGCTTGCCCTGATTTTCAAGTAGACGGACAGCCGATATTCATGATGAGAATCCAGGAGGGCGTCCCCCTCGTCGGACGGTCGAAAATCATCGACGGGATTCTCACCGCGCTCCACGACCCGGCAGGCTTCGGCGCGATGGTGGTGGGTGAACCCGGTGTCGGCAAGACCGCGCTCGCCCGCGCGGTGGTGCAGCAGCTCGGAGGGGCGGCCGAGGTTTTCCCGATCACCGGCGGCTCGTCCCTGCGCCGTATCCCCTTCGGCGCCCTCTCCCCGTACCTCCAGGGCCTGTCGGTCGAAGAGGTGGGTTCACCCGTGGCCATCCTGCGCAGCCTGATGAAACACCTCCCCGCGCCCAGGGGCCGGTCCCCGCACCTCCCACTCTTCGTCGTCGACGATGCGCACGAGCTCGACGAGAGCACCTGCGCCCTGCTGGCGCAGCTCGTCAGCGCCCGCCGGGCCCGGCTGCTCATCCTGTCGAGGGCTGCACCCCACCCGCCCGCGGAATTCCTCGCCCTGAGCCGCGACGGCCTCCTGATGCGGTTCGATCTCGAACCGCTTGACGATTCGGCGGTGGACGAGCTGTGCCGGCAGGTCCTCGGCGGCAATGTGTTGACAGGCACAAGCAACCTGCTCGCGGGCGCCACGGGCGGAAACCCCCTGTTCCTGCTCACGCTGCTGACGCAGGGCCGCGGGCAGGGATACCTCGTCGAACGCAACGGCGTCTGGCGTATGGTCGGCCAGCCCTCGGTCGACCTGCGTCTCGTGGACCTGATCCAAAGCCAGCTGCGCCAACGCAGTGCTCCCGATCTGGCGGCCCTTGAAGTGGTCGCCCTGGCCGAGCCCATCGCCCTGAAGGCGCTTTCGCGCTGCGCCGATCCCGACAGCGTCCGGAACCTCCAGGACGACCAGCTGATCACTGTGGGCCCGGCACCCGAGCGCCTCGTCTCCCTCAGCCACCCGCTCTACAGCGAAGTCCTCCGTACCTCCGTCCCGACCGCCCGCAGCATGGCCATCCGCCGCGCCGTCCTCGAGGTCCTCGATCCCCGGACCGAATCGCTCGAAGGATTCCTGCGCAGTGTGGCCTGGGGCCTCGACTGCGGCGTGCCCCCTGACGACCCGAGCCTGCTCCGGGCCGCCGTTGTCGCCAACCGGCTCAATGACCCCGGCTTCGCCCTGAGGGCGGCACGGGCCGTCTCGGCGCCCGGGCTCCGCGGCAGGGCACTTGTCGAAATCGCCCGCGCCCAGATCGCCCGCGGCAACCTCGGCTATGCCAGGGAGCTCGTCGACGAAGCCCGTCTCCGGTGCACCAACCTGCTCGTCGCGAAGGAAGCAACCCTCCTTTCCTTCGATATCCGGCTCCGTCTGGGAGAGTCATCCGAGGACCTGCGCAGGGACATCGACCAGTGGGATTTCCTGATCCAGGCGATCGAGTCGACGGGCAGGAGCCGGGCGCTCACGGCCGCCGCCGGAACCTCCCACCTCGGAGCGCGGCTGCTCCGCTGCTACGTCCTGCTGCTCGAGGGGAAGCTCCACGGCCTCGAGAGGCCACTGCGGGAGGCAGTGGCGAGCGCGCATGGAAGTGCCGAAACCCGGACCGGAGCCCTGGCACTGCTCGGCGAACTGCTCGCCTCTACGGGACGGCCGGTGTCGGGCGCGGCCTGCACCGCCGAGGCCCTGGCCCTGATCGACGCCGAGGATCACCAGCTGCTGACCTATCGGGAGTTCGTTGCCTCCCGGCACATCCTGTCCCTCGTGCATGCGGGGGAGTGGAGCTCCGCCCGCGCGGTCTTCGAGAACTACGCACGGCACTCCTCACGGAACCCCTCCTATTTCGCCGGGTGGTCCGATCTCTTCGAGGGCATCGCCGCGCTGAGGAGCGGGCGAACCGGCGCGGCCCGCGACCGGCTCCTGCTCGCCGTGGAGGGGCTCCGCGAATCGGACGTCACCCAGGTGCTCACCATGGCCACCGGGCTCGCCGCCTTCGCCTGCGCCGCGGCGTCGGACACCGCGCGGGCCAGGGCGCTCATCGACGAATACACGACGGTTCCCAACCGGGGGAGCAGACAGATGCGGCTCACCGGACGGATCTACGCCCTCGTTACCGGCGCGCTGCTCGGCGAGCCCCACGGGGTGGCGGCCGAGCTGAGGCAGATCGCGGACAGCGCCGCGGCCGACGGCATGCTCGAAGTGGCCGCGACAGCGCTGGAACAGGCAGCGCGGCTCGGAGATTCAGGGGCTTTCGCGCCCCTTGCCGCCCTGACCGGGCACTTTGAGGGCCGGGAGGGAGCAGTCCTGAACGCCTTCGCTGCGGCGGCGCGGGACTCGGATCCCGTGCGGCTGGCCGAGGCAGCCACAACGGCCGAGGACGCGGGATACCTCCCCCTGGCCGGAGCCTGCCTCCGGCTCGCGGCGGAGCTGTGGACCTCGCGGGGCGCCGGTCAGAAAGCCCGAAGCGCGCAGACCCGTCTGACGGCGGTGCTCTCCCGCACGGACCAGCCCGCGGTCGGGACGGCCGGCTCCGCCCCCGGCGCCCGCCTGACCCGGCGGGAGCAGGACATCGTCTCCCTCGTCGCCGAAGGCTACTCGAACCGGGACATCGCCGAGCGCCAGAACGTTTCGGTGCGCACCGTCGAGGGGCACCTCTACCGGATCTTCGCGAAACTCGGAATCAGCCGGCGCGAGGAACTCCAGCACAGTCAGGACCGGTGAGGGCTTCCTCCCGCCCGTCTCCGACCCCCGGAATCCCTGCACCCCGGCCGTAGGTGAGTGGAGCACGGCACCCTGTGGGTACTCGGGGCAACGAGCCCACGTAGTTCACCACCGCCACCGAGTACCGCGGTGCCCCGCGCCCGTCGAAGTAGCGTAACCCCTACTCGTGCAGCGGCAGCGGCCTGTTCCTAGGCTCAATCCAAGAAGAACAGCAAGCTTGGGGTGAACTTCAGAGGAACAGGGTCTCATGATGGGCGGACGTGGTTGCTGCGGCTTTCACCGCACATCGAAGGCTGTTTTACCAGGAGTTCATCCTTTCCGGCCGATGCTTGGAAGCGGCGCTGCGGCGCCCCAGTCGGTCATCTGCACCACCGGATCCGGGCCCGCCCCGGCGTCGGTGGGGCACCCTTCAGCGGAGCCGGCGGTGTCAGAACCTCCCGAGACCGAGGTTCGTCCCCAGTCGCCGTCGGCTCCCCACTTTGCCGCCCCTCGGGCGGCCGGCCGTCGGGGGGCGGCGGCATGACGGGGGCGAACCCCGCCCTGTCGCCGGGGAGGATCAGCGCGCTTCCCGCGCGGACCGCGGTGGGCAGCACGCGCCGGGTCCTTTCGGGAATCGCCTGGCGGCGCCGGTACCAGCAGTCGCTGCGGGTCACCGATACGCTCCTGATCCTCCTGGTCGTCCTGGTCTGTGGACGTCTCTTCACCGGGACTGCGCTTGAGGATGAAGGCCTGAAGATCACCTTCGGGCTGCTCCTCGGCTGTGCCGGGGGCTGGCTGAGCGCGATGTACCTCTTCCGCACCAGGGATCCACGTTTGATCGGCGTCGGTGCCGCCGAGTACAAGAAGGTCCTCCACGCCGGCACGGCCACTTTCGGGGCGCTCGCCGTCTCGGTCGTCGTCCTCGATATCGAACACTTCCGGCGGTTCCTGGTGCTCACCTTCGCGGCTGGGGTGGCACTGCTGGTGGCCAGCCGGTGGCTGTGGCGGCTGTGGCTCAACGAGCAGCGGCGCTACGGCCACTTCCTCTCCAAAGTGGTCGTTGTCGGCCGGCGCCACGACGTGGACTACGTCGCCGGGCAGCTGGCGCGCAAGTCGGGGCCCGTGTACGACGTCGTGGGAGCGGTCCTCGAGTGCAAGGGGAACCACTCCACCCTCCGGGTCGGGGACAAGCTCGTGCCGGCCGTGTGCGGGCTCGGCAACGTCGAGGACTTCGTGCTCCACACCGGGGCCGACGCGGTCATTGTCGCCGGGCACCTGCGCAAGGGCACGAGGTACATCCGGGAGCTCGGGTGGCGCCTTGAACGCACCTCGACTGAGCTGGTGCTCGCCTCCTCGCTGACCAACGTCGCCGGCCCGCGGATCCGGATGCGTCCGGTTGAGGGACTTCCCCTGATGCACGTGGAGCTGCCGCAGTTCACCGGCGGCCGCCACGTCATCAAGCGGGCGATGGACATTTCCCTCTCGGCCGCCTCGCTTCTCGCCCTGGCCCCGTTGTTCCTGCTCCTGGCGGTCCTCATCCGGCTTGATTCACCCGGGCCGGTGTTCTTCGCACAGGACCGCGCCGGCCGCGGCTCGGAGCTGTTCCGGATGTACAAATTCCGTTCGATGGTGACCTCCGCCGAATCCGATCTTGAAAACCTGAGGCAGTACAACGAGGGCAACGGCGTCCTGTTCAAGATGAAGGACGACCCGCGGGTCACGGACGTGGGGCGGTGGATCCGGAAGTACTCGCTCGATGAGCTGCCGCAGCTTTACAACGTGCTCAAGGGGGACATGTCCCTGGTCGGCCCGAGGCCTCCGCTTCTCAGTGAGGTGTCGAGCTACCACGGGCACGCCCACCGCCGCCTCTTCATCAAGCCGGGCCTGACCGGGCTGTGGCAGATCAGCGGACGGTCCGACCTCGACTGGGACGAAAGCATCCGCCTTGACCTCTACTACGTCGAGAACTGGTCCGTCACCGGCGATCTGCTCGTGATGTGGCGCACCTTCAAGGTGGTCTTCCGGCCCGTAGGAGCCTATTGATCGCCTGTCCGGCCCGGCACGGGAAAACAGGAGGCAATTCACCGATTGACAGGCGTATTCAGCATTCGAGGGGCAGAGGGACGACGATGGACCAGATGAGTGAACCGACGCCGGCACAGAGCGACTCGGCACAGAGCGACTCGGCACAGAGCGACTCGGCACAGAGCGACTCGGCGCTTGCGGCGGATCTCGCAGCGGCGGCCGGCCGCATGCTCGTTGAACTCCGGGTGTCGGAGCGCCGGAAGGGCACGGAGCGAAGACGGCTCGGAACCCTCGGGGACCGGCGCTCCCACGAATACCTGCTGGCCGCGCTGGGGCGCTCCCGCCCTGGGGATGCCGTGCTCTCCGAGGAATCCGTGGACAACCCCTCCCGGCGCGGAGCCCGCCGAGTCTGGATCCTCGATCCGCTGGACGGGACCCGCGAATACTCCGAGGGGCGGCCCGACTGGGCCGTGCACGTTGCCCTGTGGGAGTCCGGGCCCGGCGGGGGCGGCCTCACCGCCGGTGCGCTCGCCCTGCCGGCCGAAGGCGTGGTGCTTGCCACCGGAGCCCGGCCCGTTCCCCCGCGCCCCGGGCATCCAGTGCGGATCGCAGTGTCCCGGACCCGCGCGCCGTCCTTCGCCGCGGCGCTCGCCCGCGAGGTCGGGGGCGAGCTCGTTCCCCTGGGCTCCGCAGGCTACAAGGCCGCCGCCGTGATCCGGGGCGAGGCGGACGCGTACGTCCACGCCGGGGGCCAGTACGAGTGGGACTCCGCGGCGCCCGTCGCCGTCGCCACCGGCATCGGCCTGCACGCGAGCCGGATCGACGGGTCGCCCGTGACCTACAACCGCGCCGACCCCTACCTGCCGGACCTCCTCCTGTGCCGGCCGGAGCTCGCCGGGACGCTCCTTACCGCCCTGAGGCAATTGAGCGTCGAAACAGGAGGACTGCCATGAACCCGGCGGCAGGAGAGAAGGATTCAACGGCCCGCACGGCACGCTCTCCGCGGTACGGCCTGAGCCACCTGAAGACGCTCGAGGCGGAGGCGATCTTCATCATCCGGGAGGTGGCCGCCGAACTTGAGCGGCCCGCCCTGATGTTCTCCGGGGGAAAGGACTCGATCGTGATGCTCGAGCTCGCCCGCAGGGCGTTCGCGCCGGCCCGGATCCCATTCCCCGTGCTGCACATCGATACCGGTCACAACTTCGACGAGGTGCTCGAGCACCGGGACCGGGTGGTGAAGCGCCTCGGACTGACGCTCGTCGTCGGATCGGTGCAGGAAGCCATCGACCGGGGGGTGGTTCGGGAGGAACCGAACGGGTCGCGGAACCGGATCCAGACGGCGGTGCTCCTGGAGACCGCCGAGAAACACGGCTTCACGGCACTGCTCGGCGGCGCGCGGCGCGATGAGGAGAAGGCGCGGGCCAAGGAACGCGTCTTTTCCTTCCGGGACGAGTTCGGGCAGTGGGACCCCAAGAGCCAGCGGCCGGAGGTGTGGGGCCTCTACAACACGCGCGTCCACGTCGGGGAGAGCATCCGGGTGTTCCCCATCTCCAACTGGACGGAACTCGATATCTGGAGCTACATCGAGCAGGAAAACATCGAGGTGCCCTCCCTCTACTACTCGCTCCGGCGGCCGGTGTTCAAGCGCAACGGCATGCTCTTCGCCGTCCACCGCTTCTGCCAGCCGCGCCCCTCCGAAGAGGTGTTCGAGGCCGACGTCCGGTACCGCACCATGGGGGACGCCACACTCACTGCCGCCGTCCTCTCGGATGCCGCGACGCCGGCGCAGGTACGCGAGGAGGTCGCCGGCACGCGCCTCACCGAACGGGGAGCGACCCGGGGGGATGACCAGGTCAGCGAAGCGGCCATGGAGGACCGAAAGAAAGAGGGGTACTTCTGATGGATCTCCTGCGCCTTGCCACGGCAGGGTCGGTCGACGATGGAAAGAGCACGCTGATCGGGCGCATGCTCTACGACTCCAAGTCCATCTTCACCGACCAGCTTGAAGCGATCGAGCGGACCAGCCGGGACCGGGGGGACGACTACACCGACCTCGCACTGCTCACCGACGGGCTGAGGGCCGAGCGGGAGCAGGGCATCACCATCGACGTCGCGTACCGGTATTTCTCCACGCCGAAGCGCAAATTCATCGTCGCGGACACCCCCGGGCACATCCAGTACACCCGCAACATGGTCACGGGGGCCTCGACGGCTGACGTCGGCATCGTGCTCGCCGACGCCCGCAAGGGGCTGATTGAGCAGAGCCGGCGGCATGCCTTCCTCGTCTCCCTGCTCCAGGTACCCCACCTCGTGCTGGCCGTGAACAAGATGGACCTGGTCGACTGGTCCGAGGAGGTGTACGAATCGATCCGCGCCGAGTTCGTCGAGTTCGCCTCAAAGCTGCAGATCAGCGACCTGACAGTCATCCCGATGTCGGCGCTGAAAGGCGACAATGTCGTCGAGCGGTCCGCGAACATGCCCTGGTACCAGGGCGCGCCCCTGCTCCACCATCTCGAGAACGTCCATATCGCCAGCGACCGGAACCTCGTGGACGTCCGGTTCCCCGTGCAGTACGTCATCCGCCCCCACCAGAACCGCAACCAGGACTACCGCGGGTATGCGGGGCAGGTCGCCGGAGGGGTCCTCAAGGCAGGGGATGAGGTGGTTGTCCTGCCCAGCGGACTGGGCACGCGCATCGCGGGGATTGAGACGGCGGATGGCCCCGTCGAGGAGGCCTTCGCGCCCATGTCCGTTGTGCTCCGGCTCGAGGATGACCTCGACGTCTCCCGCGGGGACATGATCTGTAGGCCCAACAACCGTCCCTCCGTGTCCCAGGACATCGATGCGATGGTGTGCTGGATGGGCGACGCCCCTCTGGTCCCGGGCCGGAAACTCGCGATCAAGCACACCACGCGCACCGCCCGCACCCTGGTCAAGGAGCTGCAGTACGAGCTCAATATCAATACGCTGCACCGCAACCTTGAGGCAGTTGATCTGCGGCTCAATGAGATCGGCAGGGTGCGCCTCCGGACGACCGCTCCGCTGATGGCCGACGAGTACCGCAGGAACCGCGCGACCGGCGGTTTCGTCCTCATCGACGAGGCAACGAACGCAACGGTCGGTGCCGGCATGATCGTCGGAGCGGAGTAGGCTCAGCCCGCGTCAGCCGCGTTCCTCCCCTCCACCAAGGCGCCGCATGGCGTCAAGGATCCGGGCGGCACCCTCGGCGACACCCACGTGTGCCAGGTCGACGACGACGTCGGCGTCGCCGGGCTCCTCGTAGGGGGATGAGATGCCCGTGAACTCGGGGATCAGTCCTGCGCGGGCCTTGGCGTAGAGGCCCTTCCGGTCACGCTCCTCGCACACCGCAAGCGGCGTTGACACGTGGACGAGCAGGAAGTCGCCTGAGGCCGAGGCCATTGCCCGGACCTCCCGGCGCGAGGACTCGAACGGGGCGATGGGGGCGCACAGCGCGATGCCGCCCGCCTCGGCAACGCGGGCGGCCACCCACCCGATGCGCCGCACATTCAGTTCCCGGTCCGCACGCGAGAAACCCAGCCCTGAGGAGAGCAGGGTCCGCACGTCGTCACCGTCGAGGAGCTCCGTGCGCCGTCCGTCCGCCCGCTGCAGGCGTTCGGCGGTCTCCCGCGCCAGGGTCGACTTGCCGGAGCCTGAGAGGCCGGTGAAGAGGACGACAAGGCCCCTCGGGCGGGTGGCACCGGCGGGGCTCCAGCGTCCGTCAGTGGGTCCCGTCCCCGCCGCCGCGGGGGACCCTCCCTCCGCCTCGGCGGTGAAGTCGAGGAGCGTGTCGGCACCGAGGCGGGCCAGCAGCGGCGCGGCGTCCCCGGCGGGACCACTGCCGGCGGGACCGCTGCCGGCAGGACCACTGCCGGCGGGAACAACGAGGAGCCGGACGCGGCCGCCGGGCACGTGCGCGGCAACCGCCTCCAGCGATTCAATCAGCCGGGCTGTTCCCTCCTGACGGGCGGTGTCGCTGTCCGCGACGGCGAGGAGGATCAGGTTCCCTCCGCGGGCGCCGACAAGTGTCCGGGTCAGCTGCTCCAGCGAAGGGGTCCCAGCGAAGGCAGCCACCACGAGCGGCGCCCGGTCTGCGCCGCGGACCTCCTGCGCCGCAAGGGGCGCTGTCAGCCGCAGCCTGCGGAAGGGGCCGTGCTCGGCCGGCTGGAGCGGCCCGAGCACCCCGGAGACATAGACCTCATCCTCGCCGGTGCCCCCGGCGGTTCCGTCGACGGCCAGGTGGGCCAGGGGAGTGCCGTCCGGATCGGCCAGCAGCAGCCCGCCCCGGGCGAGCGCTGCCCGCGCCGTCGCGGCAGCAACCCCCAGCGTCGGTTCCACCGGCCAGGATGCCGGTTTCCCGCCGGGAAGACAGTACCCGTCGGCCGGGGCGTACAGCCCGCCGAGCAGAAGCTCAAGCAGGTCAAGGCTGCTCCCGCGCAACTGGAGCACCGGGTGGTGGAGCACCTCCTGCCAGGCGGTCATGGACGCCGTCTCCGGCCGGGAGCGGGGCATCCCTGGGGCACCGGGGACCCCTCAGGTCCAGAGGAGGGGCCGGCCGAGATAGTCGGCGAGCTCCTGATTGGGGCGCAAGTAGAAATCCTCGAGCTCCTTCCGGGCGTTGAGCGGAATGCGGGAGCGGGTGATCGCATTGAACGGCTTGGTCGAGGGAAGGGCGAAGCGCGGAAGGCCGAGGAAACCACACACGGTGTCGAAGGTTCCCTGGACATCCGAGTACATGTCCTCGCTGCGCAGGACCAGCAGCTGGCCCCCGGGAAAGGACGCGTGCCAGTTCTGGATCTGGGGAAGGTAGAGGCCGCGGCTGCGGTAGGAGTAGAAATCGTAGGCCGCGCTGTAGTAGGCGGGGTCCTCCAGCATGGCGTCGAGCTCACCGGCGAGCCGGTCCTCCTCGGCGGCCAGTGCCGCTTCGAAGCCGAGCGGTTCCACGCCGTTGGCGACCCGTTCCTGATGGTGGGACCAGGCGCGGTCGACGGGGTCGCGGAGCAACGCGATGGCCCGGACGTCGGGGGCCACCGCACGGACCCGTTCGGCGATTCGGGGATCCCACTGGTAGTAGGGCGAGGCTTCACCGCTCACCGGCCGGTGACCCGCCGACCGGGCCACCAGCCTGCGGTAGGAGTCGGTGTGGAAATGCGAGCGGTACCAGCGCTCGCCCCGGTGGAACTCCTTGAAGAAATAGTCGGTGCTCTTCCTGCCCCGGATCTGGGGAAAAAGCCCGAGGACGCCGGGATGCATCAGGAGGTAATTGAAGAGGGAGGTGGTCCCGCCGCGTTTGGTGCCAATAATCAGGAAATCGGGAACCGGCCGCGCCGCAGCGGTCCCCCGGCCGTAGGACCGGGTGAGGGTGTCGCCCACGTCCTTCAGCCATCGGGGGGAAGCGTCCTTGATGTCCGTCAGCGTGACCACTCAAACTCCTTTCGACTCGGCCGTCCGCGACCCGGCCACTGCCGGTTTCCGGGCGGCACGGCGCAGTCCATCCAGTCTGAGCCTGTACCGGTCGAAC
Source organism: Arthrobacter zhaoguopingii (assembly GCF_009828595.1). Classification (GTDB taxonomy): domain Bacteria; phylum Actinomycetota; class Actinomycetes; order Actinomycetales; family Micrococcaceae; genus Arthrobacter_D; species Arthrobacter_D zhaoguopingii. The sequence goes on along the minus strand of NZ_WPNY01000004.1, from coordinate 233,163 downwards.
CAGCACCAGAGAGCGAGAATTGTCACCGTAATGAGTCCTGCCACCGCCAGGGAGGCCGTTGAGCTGCCCAGAAGCGAGAGCACCAGCAGGCTTCCGGGAACCACGCTCACCGCCGCCACCATCAGCGCGTAGGCCACCCGGCCGGCGTCGAACCGGATGCCGACGAAGATGCGGGTCTCAACCGAGGCGAGCAGCGCATCGAGGAACATGCTGAACGCCCACGCGGAGGCCGCGCCGAGAATGCCCCACCGGGGCACGAGGACGAGGTTCGCCGCGATGTTGACGGCGAGCACCACGGACTTGTTGAAGGCCATCCAGCCGCTTCGGCCGCTCATGGTGAGCACCGAGTCGATGTTCCCGCCGAAGAGGAAGCAGACAGCCCCGGCGCAGAGGATGATCAGGGCCGTGGCGCCCTCCGAGAACCCCGGTCCGAACCAGCTCAGCACCGTGGGGGCGAAGAACATGAACAGCCCGTAGATGGGCGTTCCGAAAAGCACGATCCAGGTCAGGGTCGTTGAGTAAAGGGTCTGGACAGCGTCGACCTTGCGCTCCTCGAGGAGGGCGCTGAAGCGGGGCGAGATCACCATCCGCATTGCCGTCGAGACGATCAGCCCGGCCGTGACGAATCTGCTGACTGTTCCGTAGATGCCCGCGGCTCCGGCACCGGCGATGGCGCCGACGAGGATCACGTCGAACCACACGATCGCCTGTTCGACGCCGGAGGAATACCAGCGGGGCAGGGCGAACCGCCGCACGCCCGCGGAGACCGTTGGCGAGGGGCGCCAGCGGCCGCTTACCCCCGCGCGCAGTTCATGCTCGCGCACCCGCCCGGCGAGCACCAGCAGCGCAATGGCCATGGCCACCGGCAGCGGAAGCGCCCAGGCCAGGGCTCCCATCGCGGCGGAACCACCCAGCAGGACCACCGCCAGGACGGCCAGCGGCCGCGCCGCCGGAACGGCCACGGCCCCGATCACCGTGTACGGGAGGATGCTCCCCAGCCCCCGGGTGGCGGCCAGGGCAACCATCATCACCGCCGCGAACGGCAGTAACAGGGCTATGGTCCGGACGGCTTCAACGACCTCCGGCGGCAGTGGCACGAGGTTCTCGGTCAGCGGCGGAAGGAAAAAGTAAAGCATCAGCGTCAAGGCGATGCTGACGGCGAGGGCCGGCAGGAGCAGCGCCAGGACCGCCCCGCGGATCCTTCCAGGCGCCGAGGAGGCAAGCCGGGGGAGGATCCACACACTCGTCGTGTCCATGCCCGTCCTGGCGATGCCCAGGGCGATGGAGAACACCGCAATGGATTGAAGGACGATGCCGGCCCCATACTCACCGAACGACCGGCCGAGCACGAGGATGAGCAGCAGGCCCATGACAGCGCTGGTGCCGGCGCCCAACCCGCTGACGAGTCCGCCGCGGGCCGCGCGCCGGGCCTCCGAGGCATGCTCCGCCTTCACGCCGCCCCCAGTCCCGGCAACTTCGCCACCCCGTCCCCCTTCAGACCGACCGGACAATGCTCTACCACATCGCTAGGCGAATCCAACCCAGGCGGCGCTGTTTTGTACGATACTTGAGCATAGATGGATGCCCTAGGACAAGATATTGGGTGAATCCCTCGCACTGTATCGTTTTTTCTCTTCGCCAAGGAGGCTGGCCATGGCGTCATCGCAGAAACCATCGGGTCGCTTCCGTCCGCTTCGGGTCCTGCTCCCGGTTGCCGGTGTTGCGCTGTGCGCCTTCCTGATCATCTCCCCTCCGGGTGGCAGCCTCGATACTGCGCGCACCGCCCCCGGTGGAACCGAAAGTGAAGCACCCGGGACGGCCCCGGAGGCCACCCGGGCCACCGGAGGGAAGGCATCGGAAGAGGCAGCTCCGGCGAAGACAGCCCCGGCCGGGCCGAAGCCGGCCACCAAACCGCCGACCACCGCAGCGCCGGCTGCCCCGGACGCCGAAACCGGTGGCGGCGCCGCCGACGCAGTGCCCGCACCGGCGGCCTCCGCCCGGGTTCCGGTGCCGGCGGCCGAAAAGGAGAAAGCGTCGACAGTGTCGAGGGACTACGTCGGTAAGACGGCGTCGGTCCTCGCGGCCGCCAAGACTCCGACCGCCGATGAGCTCAAGGCGCTCGCCGTAGGCCCTGCGCAGGGAGCGATCCTCGCCCAGGCGGCCGAGTTCGAGAGCAACAACTGGCGCCAGGAGGGCGTGCCGACCATCGCCGGGCTCGAGATCGTCGCCTACGACGGAGCGGCCACCCCGGCGAGGATGACAGTGAACGCCTGTATCGATTCCTCGAAGGTCCGAGTCGTGACGGACGAAGGAGTGGTGCTGAGGGAGAGCTCGGACGGCAACCGGTCGCTGAACATTCTGTCCCTGGTGCGCGGTGACGGCGGCACATGGCTGGTCGAAGAGATCAGCTTCCCGGACGACCCCAGCTGCTGATCCGCCCACCCGCCCGGGCCGGCGGGGCAGCCGGCGCCGGGCCGGTGAAATCCGGGATGCCGCCCCCGGCCGGGTCAGCCACGCCACCCCGCAGGGCCTTGGCCACGGGGAAAGGCGTTGGGCCACTGTCTCGCGGCCCTAGTTCGTGATCGTCGCCTTCGCCGTCAGGTCCATGCTCATGTCCCGGGTGGCGCGGTAGTTGATGTGGGTTTCGACCGCGACCGAGTTCACGCCGTCGACCAGCAGGGATACCGGGACGTCGATGACGAACGGTGTCGTGTTGGCCGTCGAGCTGCTGACAGCGCTCGACGCATAGGTGCCGTGGGAGATGGTGCCGGTGGGCAGGTTCTTCCGGCCGACCTCGGTCCCGTTGACGTAGACCACCACACCGTCGTCGGCGACAGTCTGCAGGGTAAGTTTCGTCACCGAGGCCGCTGAGGGAACGGAGAACTGCTGCAGGAAGTAGGCCGTCAATGGCCTGTCGGTTGTTGTTTCGGGGGTGAAGTCGACGTCGGTCCCCAGCCCCGTCGACCCGAAGCCCAGCACCGCGGGCCCTGACTTCCAGGCGGCGGCGTCGAATCCTTTGGCCTTCCAGGACGTCGGCGGAGCTGTTGCCTCATAGCGCCAGCTCCAGGGCGACTTCGCCGCGATCAGCACCGATTCCTGGCCCGCCGCCGCACTGACGGTGACCGGGGCGGACGTGACGCCGGTGGCACCCTTGTCATCGGTGACCGTCAGTTTCACCGTGTAGGTTCCGGCCGCCGCGTAGGTGCGCGCCGCGGTGGCTCCGGTGCCCGTGCTTCCGTCGCCGAAGTCCCAGGCGTAGGAGGCGATGGTGCCGTCAGGATCGGTGGAACCGCTGCCGTCGAAGGTGGCGGTCAGCCCTGTCGTCTTGGAGGTGAAGGCCGCAGCCGGGGCGGAATTCGCAGCCGCCGCACTGACGGTGACCGGGGCGGACGTGACGCCGGTGGCACCCTTGTCATCGGTGACCGTCAGTTTCACCGTGTAGGTTCCGGCCGCCGCGTAGGTGCGCGCCGCGGTGGCTCCGGTGCCCGTGCTTCCGTCGCCGAAGTCCCAGGCGTAGGAGGCGATGGTGCCGTCAGGATCGGTGGAACCGCTGCCGTCGAAGGTGGCGGCCAGCCCTGTCGTCTTGGAGGTGAAGGCCGCAGCCGGCGCGGAATTCGCGGACGTGAGGCCTCCTGTGGCCGTCACCACCGGTGTGCTGGCCGAGAGGTTCCCCGCCGCATCCGCCGCGCGGACGAAGAAGCGGTTGTTGCCGTCTTTGGGAACCACAGCAGTAGTTCCGGTGGTGGTGGCGACAACGCGGTCATCGCGCAGGATCTGATAGGTCACCCTGCCGCTGGCATCCGAGGACTCGGCCCAGGTCAGCCGAACGGTCGATGCCGTGTTCTCGGAGAGTGTGGGTGTCCCGGGCCGGGTGGGGGCCACTGCATCCCGCTGCGGGAACCGGGCGAATCCGCCGGCCCATTTGCTGCCGGAGGTGCGGGTGCGGGCAGTGGTCATGTCGCCGCCGGCCCAGAGGGTTCCATTGCTGTCAACGATCTGTGCCCAGATACCCGATCCGGACCGGAACTTCATGGCGGGCGTAAAGCTGGGGATGTAGTCTCCCGTCGCCGCGTTCCACGCCCCCGTCCACTCGTAGGCGTCGGCCTGGGTCCAGCCGGTGCCCATGTTTGGCCAGAAGAAGGCGTTCGAGTAGTTGAAGTGGTGGCCGTGGGACCCGCCGTAGACGATGCCGCGCGGGCTCTCGGCAATGGCCTGGAAATCGCCGTTCTTTTGGCCGATGTTCCCCGAGAGGCGCGCGAAGGTGCTCGTCGAGAAGCTGAAGAAGCTGTGCTCGGAGCCTCCGACCCAGACCCGGTTTCCGACCTGGCCGATCGTCTGCTGGTAGTTCGAGTTGCTGCTCCAGGTGGGGTTCCAGGCCGGGGTGGCAAGGGGTGCGCCGTCGACCGTCTGCACCGCGGCTGCCTTGCTCGCCCGCGTGGAGCCCTTCGCCGTGAAGTAGCCGGCCGCGTAGAGGCGGGTCCCGTCGTCGCTGGGGTCAATGGAGACCACCGTGCCGTTGAAAGCCGGGTTCCAGTTCGCAGCGGGGGTGCCGTTCGTGATTGCGACCCGCCCGGCGTTCCGCGAGTACTTGAACGTGGTGGGATTGCTGCCACCTGCCACGTGGGTGAAGGCCCCGCCGAGGTAGAGCCAGTTGCCCTTGACGGCGAGGTCGCTGACGCGCAGGATGCCCGAGGTTGTCCGGTCTTCGACCTTCACCGTCCAGCCGGGAACAGTTGCGCCGGTGGTCGGGTTCAGTGCCACTATTGACGTCGCGGCGGCTCCGTTGGCGGTGGTGAAGTAGCCACCCGCGACCAGGTTTCCGTTGGGGAGCACGGCGAGGGACATCACCGGGGCGTTGAGCTTCGGCGCGAAATCGGTGAGCAGTTCGCCCGTCGTGACGTCGAAGGCCGCAAGGAAGCTCCGTGGGACCTTGTCGGTACCGGTCGAGGTGCGCTGGACGGCGGTGAAGTTCCCGCCGACGAACATCCGGTTCCCGCTCTGCGCGAAGGCCTGGACCTCCACGTCCCCCTCACGCCGGCGCGTGGTGAAACCGGCGACACCCCACGGGCTGTCGAGGGCGACCGACTCGGCCACGGGAAGGTTGGTTTTCTCCGGCGTTCCGGCATCGCCGATCGCGGTGAAGCCGGTGGTCGAGACGATCCTGGGCCGGATGAAGACCTCGGTGTAGGGCCGGGCTCCGCCCAGGCCCTCAGTGGCCGACCACAGGTAGGTGCTTGCGCTGTTGGACCCCTTGACCCCGCTGCCGTAGGCGAATCCCATGGTGTAGTTCTGCCCGGAGTCGGACCGCGCATCCGACTTGACCTTCCGGTACGCGTCGTCGACACCGAAACTGGCGGTCACTCCTCCGCTGGGTGCCCGCACTCCGTCGAAGGAATACCACCCGATAGGGTGCAGGGCACTGAAGGTCCACACCCACCGGTCGCGTTTGGCGAGGGCGATGCGGGTTTCATGCCAGGCCGTGCCGGTGGTGTTCTTCGCCCGCTTGAGCCGGATGCCGTCGGCGAGCCCGTCGACCCGCCCGCCGCCCAGCAGGGCGTCCACCACTGTCGATGAATACTGGGTAGTGGCTCCCGACATGGGGCTGACGCCGGCGGTCTGGAGGGCGGTCGGGTTCCCGGTGCCCTCGTAGCCGGGCATCCATTTCTCCCGGCCCTTACCGATGAGGACCCAGCCGCCGCCGCCGGTGACCATGTCGCAGTAGAACTGGGCGGGCGCTGCCATTTTCGGCGTCAACAGCCAGTAGGTGCCCGAGGGCACCGCGGCGTTGTTCTGCTTGATCTCCCAGCAGGAGGCGGCCGCCGTTGCCGCGTCGGCTCCCGTCCGGGCGACGGCGCCCGATGCCGGAGCCGACAGCACGGCCAGACTGGTCAGTACCATGAGCGACGCGACCGCCGAGCCGAGGACCTTGAGTAATGGCCGTTGGATTCCCACGTTCGCGTGTGTTCTCACGTTCGCCCCTAGCACTTGCGCAAGCACGGTTTTCCCCGGTGTCCCCCGGGGCGGCAATTCCTTCGGAATCCCGCAGAGTGCACAAAGAGTAGCTGTGGGGAGCGCGCGGGCAGAACCCAAACGAGGACGACTTCGGTACCTGTAAAGGCCGGACCGATACCCTACTTTTTAGCCGCCTACCTGACTGCTGCGGGTCTCCCGCCGGGGCAGCTGCGGGCGTCCCCGCAGTCCGACGGCGGCGATCACCATGAGGATGACCAGGCCCGAACCGAGGATGCCGTAGTAGAAGATCTCCACCAGCCCCACGAGCAGGAGCGTGTTGCAGACCAGGCCGACGAGGTCGGTGCGGCGGAGGGTCGAGAGGAAGGCATGGACCAGCCAGGCCAGGAACAGCCCGAGCCCGACGAACCCATGGGAGAAGAGGACGAGCCACACGTGCCCCTGCGTGCCGGCGGAGGGCTGCCCCGACCGCTCGGACGGCCGGGGCGCGCCGTAGCCGAACACCGGGGATTCGAGTGTGCGCCGGAAGGTCTCCTGGTAGAGCTCCCCGCGGTCGTCGATGCTTGAGACACGGGAGGTGCGCTGCTCGAGCCGCTCGATGACGGGAAGCTGCACCAGGGCCACCCCGGCGACGACGGAGAGTGCGAGGATCGAGCCTATAACCCGGGTGCGGCCCAGCAGCGCCGCCCGGAACCCCAGGTAGAGAAGTGCGATTCCCAGGCCCAGGAACATGCCCCGGTTCAGGGTGAGGAAGGCGGGGATGAAGGAGATGGGAAGGGCCGCTACGAGCCACCAGAACCTTCTCTCGCCGCGCACCATGGAGAGGTAGGCAACCACCGCGGGGGTGAGGAGCGAGTAGCCGTTTCCCCATCCATTGGCGTAGAGGAACGGCGCACTTGGCCGCGGCGCGGAGATGACGGTGGCGTTCGGGTCCGGGTTGTACTGGGTGAGGTCCCGGGTGGTCATTTCATCGACGTAGGAATTGTCGAGCAGAGCCTGCGGGAGGATGTAGGCCAAAGGCGTCTTGAGCTCGAAGAGGGGAAAGGCAAGACCGGCGAACCCGCCGGCGACGACGACGAGCCAAAAGACGGTCAGGACCCCGAAGATCCGGCGGTCGGTGAGCGTCTGCCGGGCGTTGTAGACGTAGACGAAGACGACGGTTGCCGCGGCGTAGAGGAAGAACCGGTAGAAGAAGCCGAGGATGCGCAGCGGCTCGTCGATCTGAATCAGCGAACAGAGCACCCAGAGCAGGAAGAGCAGCAGGATTCCAAAGCCCCGCGGAGCCCGGACCTTTCTTGCCCGTGCAAGGATGAGCACCATTGCCGCGCCGAAGACCGGCCAGGCCATATCTCCGAGCCCCAGCGCCCACCACAGCGGGAAACCCGCGAAGGCGGCGACGATCGGCCAGGCGGGCAGGCGGCCGACGTCGGACCCGGGACGGGAGGCCGCCGCGGTGCCGGGGGCAGAGCCAGGCTGTGCCTTCCGGCCTTCCACACTGTTGCTCACACGCACCGTGCCTCCCATCGTGGGCGTTCCCTCGATGGTAAAGGACCCTGCTCTTTTTGGTAGGGGGAGCCGTGAACTATTTGGGGAAGTCGAATCGCGTCGACGGTGTCCCGAGGAAAAGAACCTCTTGCGGGTGGCGCCGTCGCTGGTACAGTGACCCATCAAACGCACTGCAGAGGGACGGCGGAACGTGACAGATAGAGCCACGAGGAGACCGTTGGGGCGGGAACCTCAATCTCTTGATGCCCCGACGCTGGTGCTGCCCGCCCCGCACGTGGGCGTCGTGCTCGCCACCCACCGCCGGCCGCAGCTCATGCGCCGGGCCCTTGAGTCAATCCTCGAACAGGACTATCCGGGCGCCATCACCGTCCTGGTGGTCCACGACAAGTGCGACCCCGACGAATCCCTTGCGCTGGAGGGGGACCGGCGGCAGGTCATGCCCGTGGCGAACTCGAGGACGCCGGGCCTGGCGGGAGCCCGGAATACGGGAATCCTGGGCCTGGCGACGGACTTCGTCGCCTTCTGCGACGACGATGACACCTGGTTCCCCGAAAAGCTGACCCGCCAGATCGCCGCCCTCCAGGACAACCCGGAGGCAGAATTCTGTTCGACGGCGATGAGTGTCGACTACTCCGGCACGGCCTCGGTCCGCCTCGCAGGCAAAGCGGAGGTGACCTACGAGGATCTGCTGCGGTCGCGGATGGCCATGGTCCACTCCTCCTCCTTCGTCATCCGCCGCGACGCACTCCTCTCCACCATCGGACTCGTCGATGAGGAGATTCCGAACAGCATGTGCGAGGACTGGGACCTGCTGCTGCGGGCCGCCCGGCGGAAACCGATCCTTCACGTCGATTCACCGCTGGTGCGGGTGTTCTGGGGTGGATCGTCGTACTTCTACGAGCAGTGGGAGGTCAAGAACCGCGCCCACCTGTGGATGCTGGAGCACCACCCGGACATCCTTTCCAGCCCCGTAGGGAAGAGCCGCGTCTTCGGGCAGCTTGCCTTCGGACATGCGGCCCTCGGGAACCGCAGGGAAGCCTTCCGGTGGGCCGGGCGATCCCTGCGGGCCAACTGGCGGGAACCCCGGGCAGTTCTCGCGCTGGGGGTGGCCGGAGGGGTGGTCTCCGACCGGCGGATCGTTGACCGCCTGCAACGACATGGACATGGAATCTAGGACGCAAACCGGCCGATACAGCAACAGAATGAGACGAAAATGGACGAGAAATCATCGCTGGGAATGGGACATTACCTCGCCGTTCTCAGAAGGCACTGGAAAACCGTCGTAGCGGCCATGCTCATCGGGCTTCTGCTGGCCCTCGCCTATTTGCTGACCGGGGGTGCACGCGTCACCGCCAGCGCACTGGTGAATGTCAACGTCATCGTCTCGGATCCGTTCAATCCGTCCCGGCCCGCGTCGGGGCTTCTCGACACTGCGACCGAGGGGGAGATCGCCAGTTCCTACGTCGTGGCGAGCGAGGCCTCCAAGGAGGTGCCCGGCGGAGACAGCACGGCGGACCTTCGGAACAACGTCGATGTCAAGACCGGGAGCGACGGGACAACGGCCCTGATTTCCTATTCCTCGCGCACGGAGGCCCGTGCCGTCGACGGCGCCGACGCGATGGCCAACTCCTACCTCGCGTACCGGCAGGACCAGGCCGATGCCCGGCGGACCGCGATGCGCAACCAGCTCGAGCAGCAGCTGGCGGCGCTGAACACCGCCCTGGCCGCCCCGGGTGCAGACCGGGTCACCCTCACCAACCGGATTTCGAACATCGAATCCGAAATTAACGAACTCAACGCCATCGACACAACGGGCGGCACCGTGATCACCCCCGCCGCCGAAAGCCCTGTGTCAACCAACTACACCCGCGTGCTCGGGTCGGGGCTCGCCGGGGGGCTGGTGGCGGGCGTCCTGCTGGCGTTCCTCTCCCACGCGGTCAGGCGCAGGGTCAACGACGGCTACGACGTCGAGCAGGCGGGAACCGGCCCCGTGCTCGCGGAGCTTGTGTCACCCGAACCGACCCTGCCCGCGCGGGGGGCGGAACTCGACGCCTACCGGGCGGTCCGCGAGCGGCTTTTCGCCGGCCGGGGCCCGGTGACCGCTCTCGCGGTCATCGACGCGACGAGCGGCCGCGCCTTCTACCCGGTCGCACCGAATCTTTCGGTGGTCCTGGCGCAGGCAGGGTTCGAGGTCGAGCTTGTCCTCATGGGCACTCCGCCGGAGGAAATGGAGCTGATGACCGAAGCCCTCCAGCTCCGTTTCGGCGCGAACGATGGCGGCGCCGAGGTCCTCACCTCCGAGTCAATCCCCGGGCTGAAAGTGGTTCAGACCGTACGTGGGACCGACCTCGATGCCGACGATTACGTGACAGATGCCGTCCGGCGGCGTTTCCTCGCCCGGAACCGGAAGGACTCATCGCCCGTGGTGGTCCTGGCCCTGCCCGCGGACGCTCCAAGCGCCAGCAGGATGGCGGCGGCCCGGCTTGCCGGAGCGGCCGTACTGACGGTGGAAGGGGGCAGGACCCGGAGGGAGGAGGTGGAGTTGACCGCTACGGAACTTACGGGAGTCCACGCGGAGCTGCTCGGGACCCTCCTCGTGCGGGGAGGGCGGAGGATGCCGCGCAAGCCGCGCAGCGCCGAGCAGAAGGCCCGGCGCCGCGCACCGGAGCCTGTGGCTTCCAGCTCGGCGGCTTCCTAGCCCGGGGCCGGTGGCGGCCGGGCTCCGGGCGGGGAATCGCCGGTGGCACGCAGCCGGACCGGTTGTGCCCGCCGTGGCGGTGCGGTGGCGTCCGCGGTGAACGTCGGAGGGCGGACGCCTACCGCAGGGCGTGGGCCCCGGGCCCGGACAGCAGTCCCGCCGCCTTGGCCAGCAGGTCAAGGCTCTGGCTGCGGCTGATCCGCGAAGCGGACCAGCCACCGTTGCGGAGTGCGAGAGACCAGGCCCTTTCGGCCACAACGAGGGCATAGACAGCGGCGATGTCGGCCCAGCTCGACGGCGGCGCACCGGCCGCCCGCAGGAAGGGCACGGCCTCGGCCAGGGCCGCGTCAAGGCTGTCGGCCGCCGGGATTCCCGCGGACTCCCGGCGTACGCTCATCGTCCAGTGAAGCGCGTCAAGGCCCGCCGCGGCGTCGGCATCGGAGGACTCCCAGTCCCAGCACCAGAGCTGGCCGTCCGGCTCCCGGGCCGTATTCCACGGCACCAGGTCGCCGTGCCAGCGTGCCGTGACGGGCACGCGCGCGTTCCGCTCGGAGAGCAGGGAGGCCAGCGCGCCCGCGGCGCGGGCGACCTCCCCGTCACCGGTGGTGCCGAGCACCTCCACCCGCTTGGTGAGGGCGGTGTAGTGGAGGGTCGAGGAAAGGGTATCGACGCGTTCAACCGGGCAGAGCGCGAACATCTCCTGCGGGGTCGGCATCGGGATGCGGCCCCGGACACCCCGAACCTTGCCGGGGAGGGGCTCGGTGATGAGGTAGGGACGTCCCTGCCAGCTGCCGGTTCCGAGAAGGCGCGGAGCGCGCATCGGGCCTGTACCGCCGCCGACCTCGGCAAGGGCGGCGGCCTCGGTGGAAATGGCTTCCTGGCTCGCATCGTCCCAGGCCAGCTTGGCGTACCCCGCGGGCGCCCCGGCCGGTGAGAAGAGCTGGAGCGTGGGCTTGCGGTTGTCACCGAGCCGGATGCCGACGGCGGCGTATAGGCGCTCCTGGTCCAGGCACGCCATCAGTTCCTCGAGGGGGAGCGGGAGGGCCCCGCCGGCGGCGGCGCCGGTGCGCCGTTGGACGACAAGCCGGTGCGGCGCGGGCGGCAGCCCGAACCGGGACGGCACGCCCAGGAGGGTGCGGGCCGCCCGCACCCGGACGGGCCGCAGACCCCGGTAGGAAAGGAGCGCCGCGGCGGTAACGGCGGGGTGTCCGCGGGGGATCAGGATCGTAGGCCGTGCGGCCGAGGGGACCACCCAGTAGTCCTCGGCGTCCTCCCATCCGCTGTCCGGTTCGGGATCGAGGACAATCCGGACGGATCCGGTGGCGACGGGCTCCCGCCACAGCTGCTCCACGAGGGAGTCGAGAGGGGAGTCCCCCCGCCCGGTGATGATGCGGCCGCTGGCGCCCTTCCCCATAAGTCCCCTCTGCGTTGGGTTTCCTGCCGATGTCGGCAGCCGGTGCTCCGGTAGTGCCATTGTGCCGGAAGTTTAAGCCGAGCGGGGGGATCCGCGGAAAAGATGCGGGAGCTTCACTGCTCCGAAGGTCCGGTGGGCAGTGCGCGCCCCTTCCCGGCGGCCGCGTCCGGGCCGGAGACCGGACAGATCGGAGCGCTCCAGCTGTGGACAAAGGCGGAGAAGGCAACTACATAATGGAGTCCGATTCCCGGCCACCGGGAACCCTTTGCCTGGGGAAGGGAAAGTGCATGCTCTCACGACTACGCCCGACGCGAGGGCGCACGGTCCGTCACCTGACTCCCATCGCTTTGGTCGCCGGCAGCGCCGTCCTCGCAGCGGACCTGCTGCTGGTCGCGGCGAGCGTCCTCCGCAACTACGTCGACGCCGGCGGAGCCTTTGGGTTCCTCCACCTTGAGCTCTTCGACGGCAACAAGGACCGGACCCTGGCTGAGCTCTTCGGCGATCTCCAACTCCTCTTCGCCTCCGTCCTGCTGCTGTGCATCGCTGCGGCTCCGGCGCGCAAGGCGGAACAGTTCCGGGACACGGCCGTGTACGGGGCGTGGGCGCTGGTGCTGCTTGCCATGAGCGCCGATGACTTCTTCCGCATCCACGAGGAGGTCGGCCGCGCCATCGACACCCGGCTCGAGCTTCCCGCGCTGTTCGGGCTGCGCTCGCAGGACCTCGGAGAGCTCCTGGTCTGGGCGGGAGTCGCCGCGGCGCTGGGCGCCCCGCTGCTCATCGCCCACCTGATCAGCCGCGGACGGCCCCGCCGGGACTCCTACGTCTTCATCGGCCTGGCCGTCCTCCTCGCCCTCTTCGCCGTCGGGATGGACATGCTTCACTTCATCCTGGGTGACCTCCTGCCCAGCCTGGCGCTGAGCGCAATGAACCAACTGGAGATCGCCGGGGAGCTGGGAGCGATGACGCTGATGATGATCTGGGCGGTCCACATCTTCACCCGGCCCTCCAACCCTGCCGGGGACGATGGGTGGCTCTGAGGCCCCGCGCAGCGCCGGCGGTGGCGCCGTGCGAGAATTAGGATAGATCCGTGTGATCTAACTGGCCCATGCCGGGCCGGCGCCTGCCGTTCCTAAGGAGCTTCCGCTTTGGCCGTGGTTTCCCCGCCCGTCACCCTGCTGCCCGCCGAGGCGCCGCTCGCCAACGCCGAAGTGCTGCGCATCCGCAATGACTTCCCGATCCTCGGCACCGAGGTCAACGGCCGGCCCCTGGTCTACCTCGACTCGGGAGCGACCTCCCAGAACCCCGTCTCCGTGCTCGAGGCGGAACAGGAGTTCTACGAACAGCGCAACGCCGCAGTGCACCGCGGGGCGCACACCCTCGCCGTGGAGGCGACCGACTCCTACGAGGCGGCACGTGCCGCCGTCGCCGGACTGATCAACGCGCGCCCGGACAAACTGGTCTGGACGTCGAACGCCACCGAGGCGATCAACCTTGTCGCCTACGCCATGTCCAACGCCACCGCAGGGCGCGGGGGAGCGGAGGCCGAACGCTTCCGCGTGGGACCGGGCGACACCATCGTCGTCACCGAAATGGAACACCACGCCAACCTCATCCCCTGGCAGGAACTGGCGGCCCGCACCGGCGCCGAACTCCGGTTCCTCCCCGTGGACGACGACGGCGCCCTCCGGCTCGAGGACGCCGCCGGCGTGATCACTCCGGCGACGAAGATCCTCGCCTTCACCCACGCCTCGAACGTGCTCGGCACCATCAACCCCGTGGCGGACCTGGTGCGGCTGGCCCGGGAGGCCGGGGCGCTGACGCTGCTCGACGCGTGCCAGTCCGTACCCCACCTTCCCGTCGACGTGAAGGCACTCGACGTGGACTTCCTTGTGCTCTCCGGGCACAAGATGCTCGGCCCCACCGGCATCGGAGCGCTCTACGGCCGCTCGGAACTGCTCAATGCGATGCCGCCCTTCCTCACCGGCGGCTCGATGATCACCACCGTGACGATGGAGCGGGCCGAGTACCTCCCGGCCCCGAACCGCTTCGAGGCCGGAACCCAGCGCATCTCGCAGGCCATCGCCCTCGGCGCCGCGGCGAACTACCTCTCCGAGACCGGCATGCACCGCATCGACGCGTGGGAAAGCGAGCTCGGGGCGCGCCTGGTGGAGGGGCTGTCTGCCATCGAGGGGATCCGCGTCCTCGGACCGCAGGCCGGCCAGCCCCGGATCGGCCTGGCCGCATTCGACGTCGCCGGTGTCCACGCCCACGACGTCGGGCAGTTCCTTGACGAGCAGGGCATCGCCGTCCGGGTGGGCCACCACTGCGCCCAGCCCCTGCACCGGCGCCTGGGGCTGACGGCCACCACCCGCGCCAGCACCTACCTTTACAACACCACGGACGAGGTTGACTTCTTCCTGGAGGCCGTCGCCGGCGTCCGTCCCTTCTTTGGAGCGCGCTGACATGGCAACCAACCTCGAACAGCTTTACCAGCAGATCATCCTCGACCACGCCCGCGAGCGTCACGGTTCGGGGCTGCTCGAGAAGACCGGCCCCGGGTCGGTCGGGGAGTCGCACCAGCTCAACCCCGTGTGCGGGGACGAGATCACCCTGCGCACCGTCGTCGACGGCGGCACGGTGGCCTCCCTCAGCTGGGACGGCGCCGGCTGCGCCATCTCCATGGCCTCCGCCTCGGTGCTGACCGACCTGATGGAGGGGCTCGAGCGGGATGAAGCGGTCCGGCTCATCGACGCCTTCCGGGAGGTGATGCGCTCGCGCGGGACCATCCCGGCCGACGAGGAGGTACTCGGCGATGCCGCGGCCTTCTCGGGCGTCTCCCGCTATCCGGCCCGGGTGAAGTGCGCGATGCTCGCTTGGGTCGCACTCGAGGAATCGCTCCTGGCGGCCAACAGCTAGCGGCCCGACGCCCCTGCGGAGCCCGGGTCGGCCGCTCAGCTGGGCTGCGGCAGGGCCATGGTGAAGGTGCTGCCCTGGCCGGGCTCGCTGACCGCGCTGATCGTGCCGCCGTGTTCGGTGACGATGCTCTTGGTGATCAGCAGGCCGAGGCCTACGCCCTGCACGGTCGAGACGCGCACTGCGGGGGACCGGAAGAACCGGTCGAACACCTGGCTGAGCTCTTCGGCCTCGATGCCGATGCCGGTGTCCTCGACCCCCAGCCGGAGCAGCCCATCGGTAAGTTCGGCGCCCACGGTGATCGTGCCGCCCCGGCGGTTGTACTTCACGGCGTTCGACACAAGGTTGTCGAGCGCCTGACCCAGCCGGACGGGGTCGGCGACGGCGGGCAGGGCGGCAGGGGCGGTGTTGATCAGCCGGACCCCCGCGGCGTTGGCCGCCGGCTGCGCCGAGGCGATGCACGCACCGATCAGCTCGCCGACATCGCACGGCACCGGCCTCACCCGGAAGGTGCCCGCGTTGATGGCGAGGAGGTCGTCCACCAGGGCCTCGAGCTGCAGCGCGTTGCGCCGCGCCACCGAGAGGTAGCGCACCACATCGGGCTCAAGGGAGTCCCTGCGGTCAAGGATCAGGTCGAGGAATCCCAGGACCGAGGTCAGCGGTGTGCGGAATTCATGGGAGACGTTCGAAAGGAAGTCATCCTTCGCATGCAGCGCCCTCAGCAGCGAGGTGATGTCCGTGAAGGACACGACCGTTCCGGCGAACGCGCCGTCGTCGTCGGTCATGGCGCGCGCCGACACCGACACCGCCTGCTGCGCACGGCCGCTGCCCAGCCAGATCTGGACGTCGTCAAAGCTCTCGCCCTGCACCGCACGCCGCACCGGGCGATCCTCGGCCGGGATCGGGGTTTCCCGGTCGGGGCCGAAAATCAGCAGCTGCCCTTCGTTGGGGTCGTCATTGCCGGGCGGGGCGGCCAACCCGTGGGAGATCCGCTGGCGGGCGTTCATCAGCACGTCGTGCCCGTCCCGGTCCACCACCACCAGGCCGACCCCCGCCGTGTCGAGGACGGTGGCCAGGAGCCGTTCGCGTTCGACCCCCTCTGCCGCCGCCCTGCGCAGGGCGGCCTGGGACCGGCTGACCGCCTCCTGCTGGGCGCGGCGCTCCGTGGTGAGGATCGAAATGAATGCCGCAAGTCCCGTCAGCACCACCGGCAGCAGGAACGGCCCGAGGAATTCGGCCGGGCCGGGCCTGCCCTCGGCGAACAGCAGGGGCCCCCAGACGATGCACAGGGATCCGCCGGCGGTCAGGGCCGCCGCCGCGGCCGTCGGGATGCGGGAGGCGGCAATCCAGGCGGCCGGAAAGGCGGCGAGCAACCCTACCCCGGAGAGGTAGTCACCGGCCCCGGCCCGCAGTAGCCCCAGTGCGGCGAAATTCAGCAGCGGAACCGCGAGCGCCGCCGAGGCTGGCAGGCGCTGCCACGGCACGACAAAGCACAGCAGGAGCAGGCCCGCCTCAAGGAGGATGCCCGCCGGGAAGAGGGGATTGGCGAAGAGGGAATTCGGGTCGAGCAGCCACAGGACCGCCACGACAAGCACGACGACGATCGACAGGGCGCCCTGGCTGAGTATGACCTTCCGCCGCCGGTCACCGCGGCGCAGCAGCGGGACCTCGGGTCCGCGCGGTCCGGTGCCCGCCGTCCTGCCCGCCGTGCCTGTGCCTGCCGCCGCACCCGCCGCTGTCCCTGCCGTTTCGGCAGCTGTGCCCGTTGCCATGCCTGCCCCCATGTTTGTCATTGACGCTAGTGGTTCCGGTCCTCGAACACGTCGGGAATTCCGTCCCGGTCCCGATCGAGCTTCTCCTCCGCCTCGATGGCCCGGTAGCGTCGATTGCGCAGCCGCAGCACCACCGTGGCCAGCAGCGCCGAGGTGAGGGACGCCGTAAGGATCGCCACCTTGGCATGGTCATTGGACGGGCTGCCGGCGTCGAAGCTGAGGTCGTTCACCAGCAGGGAGACAGTGAAGCCCACCCCGGCGAGGATTCCGACCCCCAGGACGTCCCACCAGCTGAGCCCGGGATCGAGGCTCGCCTTCGTGGTTTTCGTGACCGCCCAGGTGGTGAGCAGGATCCCCGCAGGCTTTCCCAGCACGAGGGCTGCGAGGATGCCGAGAGTCACCGGGTCGCCCAGCGCCGAGACGAACCCCTCGGCGCCGCCGACCGCAACGCCTGCCGAGAAGAAGGCGAACAGGGGGATCGCCACCCCGGTGGACAGCGGCCGGAACCGGTGCTCGAAGATCTCGGCAAGGCCCGGCTTCCCCGGCCGGGGAGGCTTCACGGAGCCATCCCTGCGGCGTCGCAGGACCGGAACGAGGAAGCCCAGCAGGACGCCGGCCACCGTGGCATGGACGCCGGAGGCGTGCATCAGGGCCCAGGCGGCGATGCCCAGGGGCAGCAGGATCAGCCAGGCCGCTGTAACGCGCCGGCCGAAGAATTTCGGGTTGCGCTGGGCGAGGAAGCCGAAGAGGCCAAGCGGCAGCAGCATCCACAGCAGGTACTCAACGTGCACGTCGGTGGAGTAGAAGAAGGCGATGATGGCGATCGCGATGAGGTCGTCCACCACGGCGAGGGTGAGCAGGAAGATCCGCAGGGCGCCGGGAAGATGGGAACTGATCACCGCGAGCACGGCAAGGGCGAACGCGATGTCTGTCGCCGTCGGGATGGCCCAGCCGCGCAGGGTCTCGGGCGAGGAGAGGTTGATCGCCGTGTAGACCAGGGCCGGAACGACGACGCCGCCGGCGGCTGCGGCGACCGGGACGATGGCCCTGCTGGGCCGGCGCAGGTCGCCGGCGACAAACTCCCGTTTGAGTTCGAGGCCGGTGAGGAAGAAGAAGATGGCGAGGAGCCCGTCGGCGGCCCACTCACCGACGGTCAGCTTCAGGTGCCAGGGTTCATAGCCGAACTCGAAGTCGCGCAGCGCGAAGTAGCTGCCGGCGAAGGGTGAGTTGGCCCAGATGAGGGCGGCGACGGTGACGACGAGGAGGATGATTCCGCCGACAGTCTCTTTGCGCAGGATTTCGTGGATGCGCAGCCACTCGGGATAGCTTGAGCGCTGCAGCACCCGGTTCGCCGCAGTGCTTCCGCTGCGTTCGCTGCTCATGTGCTGCTCCTCTGGCGTTGACGCTGCCGGGATGCGGTTCTCCGCTGTCCGGACAATCGGAGTCGAAGGCTGAAAGGTTGGGCGCCGGCCCGGACCGGGCCGGCGCAACGGGACCGGCGGGCTTAGCCGGCCAGCGCCCGGACCCCGATGATCGCGGTGGCCAGGCCGAGGATCATCGAGGTGGAAATGAGCATGAAGTGAACCGTCAGGAAGCGGGTCGGCGCTCCCTTCTCATCCCGGGCGCGCGGATCCTTGAGGATGCGGCGCAGGAACGGCGGCCAGACGATGAGGGTCCAGACGCCGGCGAGGATCAGGACGAGGGCAAGTGGTGCAGGCAGTGACACGGAGAAGTCTTTCGGGGTGGGGGTGCGGGGGCTTAGTGGGTTTCCAGCCAGCGCTGGGCTTCGGCGGCCTGGATGTTCAGCGCCTTGCCGATCATGGGTTCGGCTGCGCCGGCGATCTTTCCGCCGAGGAAGGGAATCGATGAACTGACGGACCCCTGGAGGTCGACCCGGGTCTTCTCGCCGTCAACGACCAGGCGCTGGATGGCGGTGACGCTCAGCGGAACTCCTGCCACGGCCATCTCGACCCGCGCCTCACGCGAACCGTCGGCCGCCGGAGCGGCCCAGCGCTCGGTCTGGGTGACCGTCAGCGTCTCCCCAACGAACTTGCGGGCCATCTCCGGCAGCCGCGTCGTGGGCATTGTCCGCACAGCGGTGAGGGTGAAGGGCCCGGTGATCTCGCCGTCGACGGTGAGCGATTCGAGCGCTCCCCCGACGTGGCGGCTCATGTGCTGAAGGAAGCCTTCGTCGGTGAACACGCGGGTCACCGCCGCGGCGTCGTAGGGCAGAGTGGTCGAGGCGTTCAGTGCCATAGTTCCTCCGGGTGTTGTAGGTCGGGGTTGCAGATCGGGGGTCGTGGGTCGCTTGTGCCATCCTACGTGCCCGCGGCCGGTCCAACCCGTCCCGGGAAGCGCCGGGCCCGGCCGGGGAAGCCGGTAAACTGGGGAACTGTCACCGGGATCCGCAGCGGATTCCGGCCTTTTGTGCTGTCCTGCGGCTCCAACCGGCCGCAGCCGACGCCGGATCCCCAGCGGCGGCCGCGGCACCAGAGGACGTCCAGCGCCGGACGGTCATCATCCAACGCGTCACCGATGTGAGGAACCAGATACCCATGAGCCTCAATGGACTGCGGGCCGCACTGGCCGAGGACCCGTCCTACGCGCGGGTGCGGGCAAACGCCGCGCGCCCGGTGGGCCAGCGCAGCACCGACCTGCAGATCGGCGCCCCGGCCGGAATGCGGGCGGCGCTGCTTGCCGAAATGGTCGACGGCCTGCGCCGGGACGGCGACGCCGGATCCGGTTCGGCCGTGCCGGTGGTCCTCGCGGTCACCGCCACCGGCAGGGAAACCGAGGATCTTGCGGCCGCGCTGCGCAGCTACCTTCCGGCGGCCGAGGTCGAGGAGTTCCCCAGCTGGGAGACCCTCCCGCACGAACGCCTCTCCCCGCGCTCCGACACCGTGGGGCGCCGGCTCTCCGTCCTGCGCCGCCTCGCCCACCCCGAAGGCTCCCCGGTGCGCGTCATCGCGGCGCCGATCCGCGCCGTCGTGCAGCCGCTCGTGGCGGGCCTGGGGGAGCTGCAGCCGGTCTCGGTCAAGGTCGGCGACGAGGTGGCCTTCACCGAGGTGGTGAAGTCCCTGGCCGACGCCGCCTACGCCCGGGTGGACATGGTCACCCACCGCGGGGAGTTCGCGGTGCGCGGCGGCATCATCGACGTGTTCCCGCCCACGGAGGACCACCCGGTGCGCGTCGAGTTCTTCGGCGACGAGATCGACTCGATGCGCTGGTTCGCCGTGGCCGACCAGCGCTCCCTGAACGCCGATGAGCACCCCACGGTGCTGTACGCGCCGCCGTGCCGGGAGATCCTCATCACCCCCTCGGTGATGTCCCGTGCGGCGAAGCTGCTGCCCGAGCTGCCGGCCGCGGCCGGGATGCTCGAGAAGATCGCCGGCGGGATCGCCGTCGAGGGAATGGAGTCGCTGGCTCCGGTGCTCGTTGACGCCATGGTGCCCTTCGCCGGTGAGCTTCCGGCCGGTTCGATCGCCGTCGTGATCGAACCCGAGAAGGTCCGCACCCGCGCCCACGACCTGGCCGCCACCAACGAGGAGTTCCTCGCCGCGGCCTGGTCCACGGCCTCCGACGGCGGAGCCGCGCCTCTTGACCTCAGCGGTGGCCTCGGCACGGACCTGCAGGCCGCGAGCTTCCGCTCCCTCACCGACACCCGTGCCACGGCCCTGGGGCACGACGTCGCCTGGTGGGGCATCACCTCCCTCGGCGCCGGGGAGGACCTCCTCGCCGACGTCGACAGCTTCTCCCTGCACGCCCGCGAACCGCGCGGCTACCAGGGCGACGTCGCGGAGATGATGGACTTCATCGGCGGGCGGGTGCGCGACTCCTGGCGCGTCGTCGTCGCCACCGAGGGCCCCGGCCCGGCCAAGCGCCTTGCAGAACTGTTTTCCGACTCGAACATCCCGGCCCGGCGGGTCGACTCCCTGGAGTCCGAGCCGCAGCCGGGCATCATCGAGATCACCACGGCCCGGGCCGGGCGCGGGTTCGTCCTCGACGGCCTGAAGCTGGGGCTGCTCACCGAGGCGGACCTGCTGGGGCGCACCAGCGCCCAGGGCACCCGGGACATGCGCAAGATGCCCTCCCGCCGGCGCAACGCCGTGGACCCCCTGCAGCTCAAAGAGGGCGACTTCGTGGTGCACGAGCAGCACGGCGTGGCCCGCTTCGTCGAACTGATGCAGCGCTCCACCGGTGCCGGGCCCACCCGGACCACCCGGGAATACCTTGTCCTCGAGTACGCCCCCTCCAAGCGCGGCGCCCCCGGGGACCGGCTCTTCGTGCCCACCGACCAGCTCGACCAGGTGACGCGCTATGTCGGCGGGGACACCCCGGCGCTGAGCAAGATGGGCGGCTCGGACTGGGCCAAGACCAAGAACTCCGCCCGGAAGGCCGTCAAGGAGATCGCCGGGGAACTGATCCGGCTGTACTCGGCGCGGATGGCATCGCGCGGGCACTCCTTCGCCCCGGATACGCCCTGGCAGCGCGAGCTCGAGGAGGCCTTCCCTTACGTGGAGACCCCCGACCAGCTCACCACTATCAACGAGGTCAAGGCCGATATGGAGCGCGAGGTCCCGATGGACCGCCTCGTCTCCGGCGACGTCGGCTACGGCAAGACCGAGATCGCCGTCCGCGCCGCCTTCAAGGCGGTCCAGGACGGCAAACAGGTCGCCGTGCTGGTGCCGACGACGCTGCTGGTGCAGCAGCACTTCGAGACCTTCTCCGAGCGCTTCTCCGGCTTCCCGGTCACGGTCCGGCCGATGTCCCGGTTCCAGACCGCCAAGGAGACCCGGGAGACGGCGGAGGGGCTTGCCTCCGGCGCCGTCGACGTCGTCATCGGCACGCACCGGCTGCTCTCCAAGGAGATCGCGTTCCGGGACCTCGGGCTGGTGATCGTCGACGAGGAGCAGCGCTTCGGCGTCGAGCACAAGGAGGCGCTCAAGAAGATGCGCACCAATGTCGACGTGCTCGCCATGAGCGCCACCCCGATCCCGCGGACCCTCGAGATGTCACTGACGGGCATCCGGGAAACCTCCACGCTGGCGACCCCGCCGGAGGAGCGCCACCCGGTGCTCACCTACGTCGGCCCGTACACGGACAAGCAGGCCTCCGCGGCGATCCGGCGGGAGCTCATGCGCGAGGGCCAGGTGTTCTTCGTGCACAACCGGGTCTCCTCCATCGACCGCACCGCCGCGCAGCTGCGCGAACTGGTGCCGGAGGCGCGGGTCGCCGTCGCGCACGGGCAGATGAGCGAGTCCCGCCTGGAGCAGATCATCGTCGACTTCTGGGAGAAGCGCTTCGACGTGCTGGTGTGCACCACGATCATCGAGACCGGTCTGGACATCTCCAACGCCAACACCCTCATCGTGGACCGCGCCGACAACTACGGGCTCTCGCAGCTGCACCAGCTGCGCGGGCGGGTCGGCCGCGGCCGGGAACGGGCCTACGCCTACTTCCTCTACCCCACGGAAAAGCCGCTGGGCGAGGTGGCCCTGGAACGCCTCAAGGCCGTGGCCTCACACAACGAGCTCGGCGCGGGCATGCAGCTGGCCCTGAAGGACCTCGAGATCCGCGGGGCGGGCAACATGCTCGGCGGGGAGCAGTCGGGCCACATCCAGGGCGTCGGCTTCGACCTGTACATCCGGCTGGTCGGCGAGGCGGTGGCCAGCTTCAGGGGCGAGGCCGAGGAGAAGGCCGCCGAAATGAAGATCGAGCTGCCGGTCAATGCGCACCTGCCGCACGACTACGTGCCGGGGGAGCGGCTGCGCCTCGAGGCGTACCGCAAGCTCGCCGGAGCGGCGACGACCGAGGCCATCGACGGCGTCGTCGAGGAGCTCACCGACCGCTACGGGGAGCTGCCGCCGCCGGTGGCGAACCTCATTGCCGTCGCCCGCTTCCGCGTCTCGGCCCGGGCGGCCGGACTGACCGACGTCGCGCTGCAGGGCAACTTCATCAAGTTCGCGCCGGCCGAGCTGCCGGAGTCGAAGCAGATGCGCCTGAACCGCATGTACCCGGGCGCCTCGGTCAAGCCGGCGCTGAACGCGGTGCTCGTGCCGAAGCCGAAGACCGCCCGGATCGGCGGACGGGACCTCGTCGACGCCGAGATCCTCGAGTGGGCCCAGAACGTCGTCGACGCGGTGTTCGCGGCCTAGGGGGAGCGCGCTCCGGGGCGGCCAGCGCGCCTCACAGCGACCAGCGCGCCTCACAGCGACCAGCGCGCCTCACAGCGACCAGCCGGCCACAAAACGACGAATGGACCCCGGAAATGCTGCGCGTTTGTCGTTTCCGGGTGCGTCGGTCGTGAAGTGGCGCGGGGAAGCTCGGCGGACTGCGCTGGGGCGGTAGGTAGCGTCGAGCGCACCCCGGACGCAGCAGAGGCCGCCCCGATCCGGGGGCGGCCTCTGAGGATACTGCGGGTGACCGGAGGCCCGGTCACGGGCGGACCTTAGGAGTCGACGGCCGCCGAGCGCTTCTTCGCCTTGGTGCGGTTGCCGGCGGCGAGGTCGGCGCCGGTATCCGAACGGCCGATCACTCCCTGCGGGATGAAGAACGCAATGAAGGCCAGGCCGATGCACACGGCGAAGGGCCAGACGTTGTCTCCATTGGAGAAGCTGATGGCCCACAGGCCGAGGAGGAACAGCACGAACATGATCGTGAAGACCAGGATGTTCTCGCCGAGGTGGCCGACGCCGGCGTGGGCCGGCTGCTTGCCGGCGGGGCGGTGCGCGCGGTCGCTGTCCGCCTGCTCGTGCTGCGCCTGCTCACGGTCGGACGGGAGGCTGCCCGGATCTACCGGATGTGACATTAGTACTCCTTCGAGAGGGAAATCGTGGGTGTCGCGCTGTCCGTCAGTACCCTGAGGCGCCCTGTTCACCCTTAAGGATAGCGACTCCGGAGCTGGCACCGATCCGGGTTGCGCCGGCGTCGATCATGGCGCGGGCATCGGCCAGGGTGCGCACCCCGCCGGAGGCCTTCACACCGATGTCCGGGCCGACGGTGCGGCGCATCAGGGCGATGTCCTCGACGGTGGCGCCGCCTCCGTTGAACCCGGTCGAGGTCTTCACGAAGTCGGCGCCGGCCTCGACCGAGGCCCTGCAGGCGAGGACCTTCTGGTCGTCGTTCAGCTGGGAGGTCTCCAGGATGACCTTCAGGATCGCCCCGCCCTCGTGGACGGCCTCGGCCACCGCGCGGATGTCGAGCACCAGCGCCTCGTAGTTCCCGGCACGGGCCGCGGCGAGGTCGATGACCATGTCAACCTCGTCGGCGCCGTCGGCCACGGCGCCCCGGGCCTCGAAGACCTTCACCTCGGTGGGGGTGGCGCCGAAGGGGAAGCCGACGACGGAGCAGGTCAGCACGCCGCTGTCCTTGACGGCGGTGTGGACGGTGCTGACCCAGATCGGGTTCACGCAGACCGACTTGAAGGAGTGTTCGACGGCCTCGGCGCAGACCGCGAGGATCTGCTCGCGGCTGGCTTCGGGCTTCAGGAGGGTGTGGTCGATATAGGAGGCAAGGGAGACGTCGCTAGGCATAGGGCTATCTTTTCACGAGATGGGGAACGGGCGGCGCGGCCGGGGCCGGGGAGGGGCTTTCAGAGCCCGAGGGCGGCGCCGACGTCGGCCCGGACCGCCTGGAGGCGGACACGGGCCGTGGCCTTCGCGCCGGGGAGTCCCTCGGCGGAGGCGACCGGCTCGATCACCTCGAGGTAGCACTTGAGCTTGGGCTCGGTGCCGCTCGGACGGATGATCACCCGGGTCGAGTCCGCGGTGAGGTAGAGCAGGCCGTCGGTCGGCGGCAGGTTCTCGGAGCCCTGGGAGAGGTCGACGGCGGTGGCCACCGGCGACCCGGCGAACGCCTGCGGCGGGTTCGAGCGCAGCCGGGCCATCATCTCGCCCAGCAGCGGGAGGCTGGCGACCCGGACGGAAAGCTGGTCCGCGGCGTGCAGCCCGTGGGCGAGGAAGGCGTCATCGAGCAGGTCGAACAGCGTGCGGCCCGCGGCTTTGGTAGCCGCGGCGAGCTCGGCGAGCAGGAGCCCGGCGGAGATGCCGTCCTTGTCGCGGACCGCCGCGGGTGCGACGCAGTAGCCGAGGGCTTCCTCGTAACCGTAGCTGAGGCCGGGCACCCGGGCGATCCACTTGAACCCGGTGAGGGTCTGCACGTGGGCAATGCCCGCCGCGGCCGCCACCCGGCCCAGCAGGCGGGAGGAAACGATCGAGTTGGCGAATACCGCGCCGCCCGTCGACCCTCCGGCCGCGGCACGGGCGGCAAGGTGGGCTCCGAGGAGGGTTCCCACCTCGTCGCCGCGCAGCATCCGCCAGGCGCCGGTGGCGGGGTCCTTGGCAGCCAGCGCGACGCGGTCGGCGTCGGGGTCGTTGGCGATCACCAGGTCCGCGTCGGTCTCCTGCGCCGTTTCCAGGGCGAGGTCAAGGGCTCCCGGCTCCTCCGGGTTGGGGAAGGCGACGGTTGGAAAGTCGGGGTCCGGTTCGGCCTGGCGCTCCACCATCGTGACGCTGCCGAAACCGGCCGCCTCCAGCACCGCCCGCGCGGTGCGCCCGCCCACCCCGTGCATCGGGGTGAGGACGATGTTTAGGTCCCGGTCCGTGAACGCGGGGTCGGCGAGGGCCGCCACGGCGGTGACGTAGTCCTTTTCGATGCTTTCGGGCAGGACAGTCCATCCCTCCGCGGCCAGCTGGATTGAATCGACGCTGCCCACCGCCGCGATGTGCGCGGCGATCCCGGCGTCGTGGGGTGCGACGATCTGCACCCCGCGGGCCTCCGGGGCGACCGCGCGGCCGCCGAGGTAGACCTTGTACCCGTTGTCCTGCGGCGGATTGTGGCTGGCGGTCACCATGATGCCCACCTCACACTCGAGGGCGCGCACGGCGTAGGCGAGGACCGGGGTGGGAAGCTCCGAGGGCATCAGGAAGGTTTGAAGGCCCGCCGCGGCGAAGATGGCGGCGGTTTCCTCGGCGAAGACCCGCGAGTTGTGGCGTGCGTCGTAGCCGATGACGGCGCGCGGCACATAAGCGCCGCCGGCCCCTGCCGCGGCCAGGTCGAGGGCGTGCGCCGCGACGCCGGCGGCGGCGCGCCGGACCACGACCCGGTTCATGCGGTTCGGCCCGGCGCCGAGTGCGGCCCTCAGCCCGGCGGTGCCGAACAGCAGCGGCCCGGAGAACCGGTCGCGCAGCTCCGCTTCGGCCGCGGCATCGCCCTGCCGCACGGCGTCGAGAAGGGCCTCAAGTTCGGCGGCGGTCTGAGGATCCGGGTCGGCCTGCGCCCAGGCCGCGGCCGAGGACAGAAGGAGCTGCTGTTCGGGGGAAGTCATGGGGAGAACCTGCCTGGGTGAGTCGGGAGGGGTGTGTTTAGAGCTTCGCGACGATGTCGGCAAGCAGGCGGGAGATGCGCGGTCCGGCCGCCTGTCCGGCCTCAAGGACTTCGGTGTGGCTCAGCGGGACCGGGCTGATGCCGGCGGCGAGGTTGGTCACCAGGGACAGCCCGAAGACCTCCATGCCGGCGTGGCGGCCGGCGATCGCCTCAAGTGCGGTGGACATGCCCACGAGGTCGGCGCCGATCCGCTTGGCGTACTGCACCTCGGCGGGGGTCTCGTAGTGCGGGCCGGTGAACTGGGCGTAGACGCCCTCATCCAGGGTCGGGTCGACCTCAAGGGCGATCTTGCGGATCCGGGCCGAGTACAGGTCGGTGAGGTCGACGAAGGTCGCCCCCTCGAGGGGGGAGGTGGCGGTGAGGTTGATGTGGTCGCTGATGAGCACCGGGGTGCCCGGGGTCCACCGCTCCTGCAGCCCGCCGCAGCCGTTGGTCAGCACCAGGGTCTTCGCGCCGGTGGCCGCCGCGGTGCGGACCCCGTGGACGACGGCGCGGACGCCCTTGCCCTCGTAGAAGTGGGTGCGCGCGCCAAGGACCAGGGCACGCTTCCCCGCCGGGGTCAGCACCGAAGTGATTGTGCCCACGTGTCCGACGACGGCGGGTGCCGAGAAGCCGGGGATGTCGGAGGCGTCGACGGAGGCTGTCGTTTCCCCGATCAGGCCGGCGGCGCCGCCCCACCCGGAGCCCAGGACGAGGGCGGTGTCATGCCGCTCCACCCCGGTCTTTTCGGCGATGTAGTCGGCGGCACTGCGGGCAAGGTCAAAAGGATCATTCGTCACCGCACAAACCTACCGCGTGGATTGGGGCCGTTCCAGCGGGCAGCCCTCTGCGGGCCGAGCACCGCGGGGAGTCCCGGTGTGCGGGGCGGTGAAGGGCGGCGCCGGGCCCGAAGGCGTCCTGTGGAACCGAAAGCGACTGGTTTGCCCGCTTTATCCGGTCCGCCCGTCGTTTTGTGGCCCGCTCGTCGTGTTGTGGTGCCGCCGTCGGCGTCTGGTGTGCTGGTCGCGGGCGTCCGTGCCGCTTGTGGTGTGCGGCCGTCCCGGCGTGCGGGGATGGCTGCGCCGGACCCGAAGGCGTCCTGTGGACCCGAAAGCGACGGATGTACCCGCTTTATCCGGTCCGCACGTCGTTTTGTGGTCCGCGGGTCGCATAGTGTGCCGCCGACGCCGGGCTGCACCGCGGTGTTGGGTGGAGATCCTGCCGTCCGACGCGCGCCGGCTGAAGCCCGCCAAATCGTTTGGGCCGCCGCCCGGGATGGGGGACAATAAGGTGCTGTGACCAATCAACTTGATTTCAGCTCCCTGCGTATTGCCATCCTCGGCGGCGGCCCGGGCGGATACGAGGCGGCGATGGTCGCTTCCTCCCTCGGCGCCAACGTCACGATCGTCGAACGGCAGGGGCTGGGCGGCTCGGCGGTGCTGACAGATGTGGTGCCATCAAAGACCCTCATCGCCACCGCGGACACCATGACCCGCTTCACCGACGCCCACAGCCTCGGCGTCAACTTCACGGACACCTCCGTCGCGGCCGACCTGCACAAGGTCAACCAGCGGCTCCTGAACCTCGCGGTCGAGCAGTCGGCCGACATCCGCGCCACCCTTGAGCGCAACGGCGTGCAGATCATCATCGGCACCGGCAAGCTCCTGGACAACCGCCGCATCGAGGTCGTGTCCGAGGGGGAAACCTCAGTGATCGAGGCCGACGCCCTGCTGATCGCCGTCGGATCCCACCCCCGCGAGCTCTCCACCGCAGTGCCGGACGGGGAGCGGATTTTCAACTGGACCCAGGTCTACAACCTCACGGAGGTCCCCGAGCACCTGATCGTCGTGGGCTCCGGCGTCACCGGCGCCGAGTTCGCCTCCGCCTACAACGGCCTGGGTGCCAAGGTCACGCTCGTCTCCAGCCGCGACCAGGTGCTTCCCGGTGAGGACGCCGACGCCGCCGCCGTCCTCGAGGACGTCTTCCTCAACCGGGGCATGACGGTCCTCTCGAAGACCCGCGCCGACAAGGTCAAGCGCACCTCGACCGGCGTCGAGGTCCACCTCTCCGACGGTAAGGTCATCGAGGGCAGCCACTGCCTCATGGCCGTCGGCGCGGTGCCGAACACCGCCGACATTGGACTTGAAGAGGCCGGGGTGGCCGTCACCGAGTCGGGCCACATCGTCGTGGACGGGGTCTCCCGCACGACGGCACCGAACGTTTACGCGGCGGGCGACTGCACCGGGGTGTTCGCCCTCGCCTCGGTCGCCGCCATGCAGGGCCGGATCGCCATCGCGCACCTGCTGGGGGACACCGTCACCCCGCTCAAGCTCAAGCAGGTCGCCTCGAACATCTTCACCACGCCGGAGATCGCCACGGTCGGTGTCACCGAGGCCGACATCGCCTCGGGCAAGTACCAGGGCGACGTCATCAAGCTTTCCCTCCACACCAACGCGCGGGCGAAGATGATGAACGTCAAGGACGGCTTCGTGAAGGTCATCTCCCGCGCCGGCTCGGGCACGGTGATCGGCGGGGTGGTCGTCGGTCCACGCGCCTCCGAGCTGATTTTCCCGCTGGCGATCGCGGTGACCAAGAAACTCCACGTCGACGACGTCGCCAACACTTTCACCGTGTACCCCTCGCTGACCGGATCGATCTCCGAGGCGGCCCGCCGGCTCCACGTGCGGCTGTAACGGCGGCGGTCGGGGCCGCGGAGGAGGACACAGCAGCGGGTTGGCGGGAGATCGGCACCGGATACCGTGTCCACGGATTGGACACGGCTCTCCACGGGGTGGACGCAAGTGGTCCAATATGTGGATTCACCGAACGGATCGGCCGCCGGGATCGTTTAGGAGCCCCGGCCGTTCCTGAAGCCCCGCAAGAGAAAGCCGATCTCATGTCCTCTTCGTCACCCGCAGCACTGGGCGGGGCCACCAAGCCGCTGAATCCGCGCGGCCGCGTCATCTTCGCAAGCCTCATCGGCACCACCATCGAGTTCTACGACTTCTATATCTACGCCACGGCGTCGGTGCTGGTGTTCCCGGCCCTGTTCTTCCCCAACGCCACCCCGGCGAACCAGCTCCTGAGCTCCTTCGCCGTCTTCGGCGTCGCCTTCGTCGCCCGCCCGCTCGGCTCGATCATCTTCGGCCACTACGGCGACAAGATCGGCCGCAAGGCCACCCTGGTGGCCTCCCTGCTCACCATGGGCATCGCCACCTTCCTGATCGGGCTGCTCCCGACGGCGGAAAACGCCGGCTGGATCATCCTCGCCCCGCTGCTCCTCGTCGTGCTGCGCTTCTTCCAGGGCCTCGCACTTGGCGGCGAGTGGAGCGGTGCTGCTCTGCTGGCCACCGAGAACGCCCCCGAGGGCAAGCGTGCCGTCTTCGGGACCTTCCCGCAGCTTGGCGCACCCATCGGTTTCATCCTCGCCAACCTCCTGTTCGTCGTCCTCAACACCACGCTGACCGATGAGCAGTTCCTGAGCTGGGGCTGGCGCGTGCCGTTCCTGCTCAGCGCCGTCCTGGTGATCGTCGGGCTGTACGTGCGCCTGAAGCTCATCGAGAGCTCGTCCTTCCAGAAGGTCCAGGAGGAGGGCAAGGTCGTCAAGCTTCCCCTCGGCGAGGTCGTCCGCCGGCACTGGCGCCCGCTGTTGCTGGGCACCTTCATCATGTTCGCCACCTACGTGCTGTTCTACCTGATGACCTCCTTCACCCTCACGTTCGGGACCAGCCCTGCGACGGTTGAGCAGGCCCAGGCCGCCGCCGAGACGGCGGGCAAGCCGTTCAGCGCGGAAGGATTCGTGCCGGGACTCGGCATTGCCCGCGGCGACTTCCTCTGGATGCTTATCCTGGGCGTCGTGTTCTTCGGGATCTTCACCCTGGTTTCGGGTCCGCTGGCCGAACGGTTCGGCCGCCGCAAGATGCTCCTGGCAGTGACGGCGGGTATCGCCGTCTTCGGCTTCACCTGGGTTCCGCTGTTCGGTGCCGGCGGCACCGGTGCCATGGCGCTGCTGATCATCGGGTTCATCCTCATGGGCCTGACCTTCGGGCCGATGGCCGCCGTCCTGCCTGAACTCTTTCCGGCAAACGTCCGGTACACCGGGTCCGCCGTGGCCTACAACCTTTCAAGCGTGATCGGTGCGGCGCCGGCGTCCTTCGTGGCCATTGCGCTGTGGAAGGTCGCCGACGGAAGCACCTTCCTGGTGGGGCTCTACCTCAGCATTGCGGCGGTCCTGACCTTCGTCGCACTGTGGATCTCGCGCGAGACCCGCGACCGGGACTACGAAAACCACACCGCCTGATTCCTGCCCAGCCAACGACGCCGGCGCGGTTCCCCTCGGGGGCCGCGCCGGCGTCGTTTAATCCCCGGCGGGCCGTTCTCCGGGTGGTATCAGCGTTCCCGCAGGTGCCGCGCCGGCGCCGGGTTGCCCGTACAATCGACTAAACGAAGCGTACTTACGATTACTGGATGCGGAGCGATGGCGGTTTCTACACTTGCGGGCGGGCGCTACGCGCTGGGCCGGCGCGTGGGCGCCGGCGGCATGGCCGAGGTGTATCTGAGCCGGGATACCCGGCTCGAGCGCGACGTCGCCATTAAGGTATTCCGGCCGGGCACCGCCGACGGCATCGAACGCGGATCCGTCGAGGCGCGGCTCCTCGCAGGGCTCGACCACCCCGGGCTGGTCCGGGTGCTCGACATGGACACCGAACACGCCTCCGGCGACGGCGCCTACCTCGTGATGGAGTACATCCCGGGGCCCGACCTGGGAGCTGTGCTCCGCACCGGCCCGCTCACTCCCGCCGGTGCCCGCCACGCGGGCCTCGACCTCTCGCGTGCGCTCCACCATATCCACCACCGCGGCGTCATCCACCGCGACATCAAACCCTCGAACATCCTCACCCGCGACGCCGAGCCCGGAAGCGGTGTGTTCACCTACCTGCTGACCGACTTCGGCATTGCCCGGTTCTTCGACGGCGGCGGCATGACGGCCACCGGGCAGGTCATCGGCAGCGCCGCCTACTTCAGCCCCGAGCAGGCCCGCGGCGAAATGGTGGGAACGCCCACCGACATTTACTCCCTGGGCCTGGTCCTGATCGAGTGCCTGACCGGTGAACGGGCCTTCCCCGGGACCGGGGTCGAAAGCGCCCTGGCCCGGCTGCACCGCAGCCCCTCCATCCCGGCACGCGCCGGCGCCCGAATGGGCGAACTCCTGGCCGCCATGACCCTCGACGATCCCGGTGCCCGCCCCGACGCCCGTGCCGTCGCGACGGCGCTGGCCGAGCTCGACGGCGGCGCGCCGGGTGCCGCTGTGAACGCCGCCCCGGCGCCCCTCGAACCCACGCAGGCAGTGCCCACCGCAGAAGGCCCGGTTTCGGGCCCGGGCGCGGCGCCCGATGCTGCGGCGGAGAGCCCGACGGCGCCGGTGCCGCGGGTGGATGCGCCCACGGCTGCCGTGCCGGTAGCGGCGGCACACACGGTGGCCCTGCCTGCGGCAGCAGCCACGGCGGCGACAGCCTCCACGACGGCGACACCTGCGGCGGTATCGACCGCGGCAGCCGCCCCGACGAGGGCCATCCCCGCCGGTGCCGCCCCGGCGGCCCCGCCCACCACCGGGGGTCCCGGCCGGGACCCGGAGCCCGCAGAGGTTCCCGGACCGGTGGGCGCCTCCCCGGTCGTCGATCCGGACCGGCCTCCTCTGCCCGGCGGCAACCGCGGAACGCGGCGCAGGCGCGTTCCGGGCTGGCTGATCGTTGGAGCGGTGGTCCTGGCGGCGCTGGCGGTGCTGGCCGCGGTGCTGCTGAACCGGCCCGCAGGATCGGGTGTCGACCCTGAACCCCTCCCGTCGGTGGGGGGAACCACCGGCGAACGGCTTGAGGAACTCTACGAAAGCGTGAACCCATGATGCTGAGTCTGCGGCGGGCCGTATCCCGCCCGGTCCTGGTGGCCGCCGTCGTCGGGTCGCTGGCCCTGGCCGGCTGCGGAGCGCCCGGCGCGCTGGACGCGGAGGCCGCCCGGGAGCTTTCGGCCTCGGTGCGCGAAATCGCAAGTCTCACCGCCGCGGGGAACACACAGGCGGCCCTGGACCGCGCTGGGGCCCTGCGGCAGGAGGTTGAGGCGGCGGCCGCCGACGGCGCGATGTCCGAGGACCGCGCGGCGCTGATCTCGGCGAGGATCGACGCCGTCGTTGACTCCCTCCAGGAGGCCGGGGAGGAGCCGACCCCTTCGGCGTCGACGACGCCCCCGGCCGGAACGGCCCCCGCGCCGGCGACCTCCGCCGCTCCGCCCGCGCCGGTGGTTCCGGCTCCGGTCGAGCCCGCACCGGTCGAGCCCGCGCCGGTCGAGCCCGCACCGGTTGAACCCGCACCGGCCGCGCCGGAACCGGAGACGGAGGCACCCGCGGAGCCCGCCCCCGAGGAGCCGAAGCCGGAGGAACCAGCGTCCGAGGCGCCGAAGGACCCCGAGGATCCGGGCAAGGGCAATGACAAGGAAGACGACGACAAGGACGACAAGGACGACGACCCCGGCAAGGGCAACGACGACCCCGGTAAGGGGAAGTCGGAGGGGTCACAGAAGGACGGCTGACCCCGCCGCTCAGGAGCGGATGGCTGCGATGACCGATCCGGCCGACACGGTGTCCCCCGGAGCGGCGGAGAGGCCAGACAGGGTGCCCGACTTGTGGGCGGTGAGCGGCTGTTCCATCTTCATCGCCTCGAGGACCACGATGAGGTCGCCCTCGGCCACCTTGTCCCCGTCGGAGACGGCGACCTTCACGATGGTGCCCTGCATGGGCGAGGTCAGGTCGTCACCGTTGGCAACGGCCGTACCCGCCCGGGGGCGCTGGGACTTCTTGGGCTTGCCTGCTGCGGGCGGCCGGCCGTTGCCCGCGCCGAGCCCGGCCGGGAGCACGACCTCGAGGCGGCGTCCGCCCACCTCGACGGTGACCCGCTGCCGGGATTCCTCGGGAGCCGGGTCGGCGCCGGTGGGCACCCACGGCTCGATCCGGTTGTCGAACTCGGTCTCGATCCACCGGGTATGGATCGCGAAGGTCCCCTCCGCCGGGGCGAAGGCCGGGTCGGCGACCACCGCGGCGTGGAAGGGAAGCACGGTGGGCATCCCGCCGACCTCCATTTCGGCAATGGCCCGCCGGGCCCGCTGCAGGGCCTGTTCCCGGGTTGCGCCGGTGACGATGAGCTTGGCCAGCATCGAGTCGAAGTTTCCTCCGATCACCTCGCCCTGCTCCACGCCGGAGTCGACGCGGACGCCGGGGCCGGTGGGCAGCTTCAGCGTCTCGACCGTGCCGGGGGAGGGAAGGAAGCCCCGGCCGGCGTCCTCACCGTTGATGCGGAACTCGAACGAGTGGCCGCGCACCTCGGGGTCGCCGTAGCCGAGGGCTTCACCGCGGGCGATGCGGAACTGTTCGCGCACCAGGTCGATGCCGGTGACCTCCTCGGAGACCGGGTGCTCAACCTGGAGCCGGGTGTTGACCTCGAGGAAGGAGATGGTGCCGTCCTTGCCGACGAGGAACTCGCAGGTGCCGGCGCCCTGGTAGCTTGCCTCGCGCAGGATCGCCTTGGAGGCCTCGTAGAGGCGCTCGTTCTGGTCCGGCGTCAGGAACGGCGCCGGCGCCTCCTCGACCAGCTTCTGGTTGCGGCGCTGCAGCGAGCAGTCGCGGGTGGACACGACGACGACGTTGCCGTGCGCATCGGCCAGGCACTGGGTCTCGACGTGGCGCGGGGCGTCGAGGAAGCGCTCGACGAAGCACTCGCCGCGCCCGAAGGCGGCCGTCGCCTCGCGGACCGCCGAATCGTACAGCTCGGGGATCTCCTCCCGTTCGCGCACCACCTTAATGCCGCGGCCACCGCCGCCGAAGGCGGCCTTGATGGCGATGGGCAGGCCGAACTCGTCGGCGAAGTCGAGTACCTCCTGGACGGAGGCGACGGGGTCCTTCGTGCCGGGGACCAGCGGGGCGCCGACCCTGTCCGCGATGTGGCGGGCCTGCACCTTGTCGCCGAGCTTGGAGATGGCGTCCGGGGACGGGCCGATCCAGGTCAGTCCGGCCTCCTGCACGCGCCGGGCGAAGTCGGCGTTCTCGGAGAGGAAACCGTAGCCGGGGTGGATGGCGTCGGCGCCGCTGCGCCGGGCGGCATCGAGGATGCGGTCCATCACCAGGTAGGACTCGGCGGCGGTGGTGCCGCCCAGGGCGAAGGCCTCATCGGCGAGGCGCACGTGGAGGGCTTCCCGGTCCGAATCCGCGTACACAGCGACCGAGGCGATGCCCTCATCGCGTGCGGCCCGGATGACGCGGACGGCGATTTCGCCGCGGTTCGCGACGAGCACCTTCGTCACCGAGGTGGACACGGCGTCGGGGGTGGCGGCGGGCGGCAGGGGCGCGGGGACAGCGCCTGGCGGTGGTGTGCTCATGGGGTGGAATGCTCCTTCGGGTCTGATCGGAGCCTAGCGTCTAATTGTTGATTCCGCCCATAAACGGTGCCGTCGTTGCGTGTTGCCGGCCCTTCCTTTGTAGGGGTCCTACAAATCGCTCAGGCGGGGTCCGAAGATTCCCACAGGTCGGTCACCGGGACGCCCGCCGAGGCCAGCAGGGCGCGGAGCGTGGAGATGCTCAGCCCGACCACGGTGTGCGGATCGCCCTCGATCCGTTCGATGAAGGCCCCGCCCAGCCCGTCGATGGTGAAGGACCCGGCGCAGTGAAGGGGCTCTCCGCTGGCGACGTAGGCGTCCACCTCCTGCTCGGACATCACCCCGAAGTGGACGGTGGCGGAGTTGACTCCGCCGATGGTCGCACCGGAACCGTCCTCCCGGTTGTCGACCAGCCAGTGCCCGGTGTGAAGCACCCCGGAGGACCCGCTCATGCGCCGGATCCGGGCGCGGGCGACGTCGGGCTCGTACGGCTTTCCGTGCGCCTCACCGTCGAATTCGAAGATGGAGTCGCACCCCACCACGAGGGCGTCCCCGGCCTCGGGCAGGGAGGCGACCGCTTCGGCCTTGGCCCGCGCGAGCAGCAGGGAGGTGTCGTAGGCGTCGAGCTCACCGTACCCGGCCGCGACGGCGGCCTCGTCGACGTCCGAGACGAGGGGGGTGTGCCGGATGCCGGCCTCCCGAAGGAGCTTGGTGCGGGCGGGGGAGGCCGAGGCGAGGATGAGGTGCGGAGTCATCTCCCTACCCTATGCAGGCGGCGGGCCGGCCGGGAACCGGGGCGGGCGGAGGCCCGCCCCGGAGTATTAGCTCAGCAGCGCCCGGCGGAGCGTGTCCAGCCCCACCGAGCCGAGGTTGAGCGCGCGGGTGTGGAAGGCCCGCAGGTCGAAGGCCGCGCCCTCGCGTTCCTTGACCTCGTCGCGGATCTGCTCCCAGAGCCGCTGCCCCACCTTGTAGGAGGGGGCCTGTCCGGGCCAGCCGAGGTACCGGTTGAACTCGAAGTTCAGCTGCCCCTCGCTGATGGCGATGTTGCTGCGGAGGAACTCGTAGCCCTTCTCCGGGGTCCAGGTGCCCGAGCCCCACCGCTGCGGCACCTCGAGTTCGAGGTGGACGCCGATGTCGAAGACCACCCGGGCGGCACGCATCCGCTGGGCGTCGAGCATCCCGAGGCGGTCACCCGGATCGTCGAGGAAGCCGAGCTCCTGCATCAGGCGTTCGGCGTACAGCGCCCATCCCTCGCCCTGCCCGGAGACCCAGACGGCGTTGCGCCGCCAGGAGTTCAGCAGCCGCCGCTGGTAGACGGCGGTGGCGACCTGGAGGTGGTGGCCCGGGACGCCTTCGTGGTAGACGGTCGTCGTCTCCTTCCAGGTGGTGAAGGAGTCCTCGCCTTCGGGCACGGACCACCACATGCGTCCGGGCCGGGAGAAATCGTCGCTCGGGCCGGTGTAGTAGATGCCGCCCTCGTGGGTGGGGGCGATCCGGCATTCGAGGGTGCGCATGATCTCGGGGATGTCGAAGTGCACGCCGGCGAGGGCCTGCACCGCGCCGTCGGACAGTTCCTGCATCCACTCGCGCAGCGCGTCGGTGCCGTGGAGCTGGCGGGCCGGATCGGCGTCGAGGACCGCGATGGCCTCCGCGATGGAGGCGCCGGGCTGGATCTCCGAGGCGACCGCCTCCTGCTCGGCGATGATGCGGTCGAGTTCCTCGACGCCCCACCGGTACGTCTCCTCGAGGTCTACGGCTGACCCGAGGAACAGGCGCGACATCAGGGCGTAGCGTTCACGGCCGACGGCGTCCTTGGTGGGGGCGCCGGGCAGCAGCTCCTCCTGAAGGAACGCGGCGAGCCCGCGGTAGGCCCGGCGGGCGGCCTCGGCTCCGTTGCGCAGCTCGGCGGCGAGCGGCCCGGTCACCGGCCCGTCGTCCGTCGCCGCGCCGGCGGCGAAGCTGTCGAAGAAGCCGCCGTCCTCGGCGTACCGGGTGACCTGCTCGATGACGATGCCGATCTGGCGGGCGGCGGCGACCAGGCCCAGCTCCCGTCCGCGGCGCAGGGAGGTGATGTAGCCCGAGAGGGCGGCGGTGACGTTCGACAGGCGGCCGGCGATGTGCGTCCAGTGCTCTTCCGTGGCCGTCGGCATGAGGTCGAAGATGGCCCGGATGCTCTGGGCGGGGCTTTCGAGGTTGTTGAGCTCGGAGAGGTTCGCCCCGGTCTCATGGATCTCAAGTTCAAGCCCGAGGCGTTCGCGCATCGCGTCGAGGGTGACGGCGTCGACGTCGTCGACCGGCTCGAGTCCGGAGAGGTCGGCCAGGGCGGAGCGGGCCGCTTCGGCGAAGGCTTCGATGCCGGCGGGGGAGTAGTCCCGGAACTCGGTCTCCCGGCCGGGCACGCCGAGGACCGTGGCGAATCCGGGGTCTAACCGGGTCAGGGTGGCGGTGTAGGTCTCCGCGACGGCGTCAATGGCCGTTGGCTGCCGGGCGGCACCGTCGGCGCCGGAGCCGGAGGACGGGGTGGAAGGGGTGGAGGCAGGGGGAGTCTCGTTGGTCACAGCCCGAGCCTAGCGCCGTCCGTTGCCCCGGGCTACGGTTCGGCCGAAATATCCGCGGCAGGTCCGGCGCCCCAGCGCGGCGGCGCGCGAAAAGCCCCTTCCCTTCCGCCGGGCACCTAGGGTGAGGGCATGAATACGGCGGCGGGGGACCCGCGGAGGAATTTTCAGGACCAGGACCAGGACCAGGACCAGGACCCGGACCCGGGACAGAGACAGAGACAGGACCCGGGACAGAGACGGAGACAGGACCCGGGACAGAGACAGGACCTGGCTCAGGACCGGCGCCCTGGATGGGATGACCGGCCGGAGCCGGTTTCCGAGGCCCTGCGCCGGAGTGCCTACCGGCTCGGCGCGGCGCTGCTGGCCGGAGCGCCCGGAAAGAACCCCGTCACGAGCCCGGTCAGTGCCCTGTGCGCCCTGCTGATGCTGCGGGCCGGGGCCGGCTCCACTACGGCCGCCGAACTCGACGGCGTCCTCGGTCTGCCGGCGGAGGGCGGCGACACGGCCCTCGAGGCCCTGCTGGCCCGGCTCGCGCCGTACGACGGCGATCCCGGGGCGGTGAACGCCCAGGAGCCGCCGGCCGTCCCGGTGCTGCACCTGGCCAACGGCGTATTCGTGGACCGGCGGACGCCCACCGGGGACGCCTTCCTGGCGACGCTGGCCCGCCATTCCGGCGCCGGCGTGTATCCCGTTGACTTCGCCGATCCCGCAACGGAGGCGGTGCTGAACCGCTGGGTGTCGGAGGCCACCGGCGGGCGCATGACGGAGGCGCCCCTTGAGTACAATCCGGATACGACCCTGTCGCTGCTCAACACCGCGTACTTCGCGGCCGCCTGGGCGGAGCCCTTCGACCCGTCCGGCACCTGCCCCGAGGACTTCCGGCTGCCCGACGGCACCACCGTGGCGGTTGATCGAATGCACACCCGCACCCCGGCCCGGTACGCCGCCGGGCCCCGGTGGGTGGCGGTCGACGTCCCCTACACCGAGGGTTTCGTGCTGCGGATCGTGCTCGCCGACGGCGACGCGGGGTCCGGCGCCGGCGCCGGGCCCGCGCTGCCTGCGTGCTCGGAGGAGGCGCTGCTTGAGGTCTCAGGGGTGATGGAGGAGGCCGGTGAGGTCTTCCTGGGGCTTGGCCTGCCGCGCTGGGAGTCCGACAGCGCCTTCGACCTGCTGCCGCTGCTGCGCAGGCTCGGCCTGCGGGAAACCCTTGGCAGCGCACCTGACCTTTCCGCAATCCAGCCCGACGCGGCCGTCGCGGCGGCGGCGCAGGCCGCCTCGATCACCGTGGGGGAGAAGGGGACGGTCGCCGCGGCGGTGACCCAGTTCGACCTGATGGTCACCTCGGCACCGGTTGATCCGGAACTGGTGCTCGAGATCGATCGGCCGTTCCTCTACGCCGTGCTCCACGAAGCCACCGGCCTGCCCCTGTTTCTCGGAACCGTCACCGACCCGCGCTGACCGGCCCGCGCCGGCCGGCGGGCACCGGACCGCGGCTGCGACCGGCGCGGCGACCCGGGCCTGGCGACGGGCACCGCCGGAGGTGGGAGCGACCCGGCGGGAGCGACCCGCGGCGGACAGTGGGCAGGTACGCAGCGGCGTGCCCCAGGCCTACCTGCCGCTGCGCCGCCAGGAGCCTGGCCCGGGCAGCGGGTGCAGGCGCAGCAGGGTCCGGCGCAGCCACGCCCGGCCCGGGTGGCGCCGGTCGTTGAACTCCGCTGAGTCCGCCATGGCCAGGACGACGGCGGTCAGCGCGGCCACTTCCTCGTCCGTGGGGTTCCCCGCCACCACGCGCAGCAGGGGTTCCTCCTCCGGGGCGCCGGTGCTCACAGCGGGATGTTCCCGTGCTTCTTGGCGGGCAGGGTGGCCCGCTTGTCACGCAGCGCCCGCAGCGCCCGCACCACCTGTACCCGGGTGTCGGAGGGGGCGATGACGGCGTCGACATAGCCAAGCTGTGCCGCCTGGTAGGGGTTGAGCAGCTCCTCCTCGTACTGTGCGACGACCTCGGCGCGTGCCGCCTCGACGTCGCCGCCGGCCTCCGCGACGGACTTCAGGTGGCCGCGGTAGAGGATGTTCACGGCGCCCTGGGCGCCCATGACGCCGATCTGCGCCGTCGGCCAGGCCAGGTTGAGGTCCGCGCCGAGCTTCTTGGATCCCATCACGATGTATGCCCCGCCGTAGGCCTTGCGCGTGATCACCGTTACCTTGGGCACGGTCGCCTCGGCGTAGGCGTAGAGCAGCTTCGCGCCGCGGCGGATGATGCCGTTGAACTCCTGGTCCTTGCCGGGCAGGAACCCCGGCACGTCGACGAGGGTCAGGATGGGGATGTTGAAGGCGTCGCAGTGGCGCACGAAGCGGGCGGCCTTCTCTGAGGCGTTGATGTCGAGGGTCCCGGCGAACTGCATCGGCTGGTTGGCGACGATGCCGATGGTGTGGCCCTCCACCCGGGCGTACCCGATGAGCACGTTCGGCGCGTAGAGCGCCTGCATCTCCAGGAAGTGGCCGTCGTCGACGATCGCGGCGATGACGGCGTGCATGTCGTAGGGCTGGTTCGCGGAGTCCGGGATCAGCGTGTCGAGCGCCTCGTCCTCGAGCGTCGTCTCGAGCATCTCGGTGAATTCCCCGAGCGGGGCCTCGGCGAGGTTGTTCGAGGGGAGGTAGTCGAGCAGTTCCCGCACGAAGCCGACGGCGTCCTGTTCGTCGGCCGCGAGGTAGGTCGAGGTGCCGGTGGTGGTGTTGTGCTGGCGTGCGCCGCCGAGGGTCTCCATATCGACGTCCTCGCCGGTCACGGTCTTGATGACGTCCGGGCCGGTGATGAACATGTGGGAGGTCTTGTCCACCATCACCACGTAGTCGGTCAGGGCCGGCGAGTAGGCGGCCCCGCCCGCGCACGGTCCGAGGATCAGGGAGATCTGCGGCACGACGCCGGACGCATGGACGTTGTTGCGGAAGATGTCGGCGAACATGGCCAGGGAGGCGACGCCCTCCTGGATGCGGGCCCCGCCGCCGTCGTTGATGCCCACCACCGGGCAGCCGTTGCGCAGCGCGAACTCCTGGACCTTGACGATCTTTTCGCCGTTGACCTGGCTGAGGGAGCCGCCGAAAACGGTGAAGTCCTGGCTGTAGATCCCGATGAGGCGCCCGTCGACGGTGGCGTAGCCGGAGACCACGCCGTCCCCGAGGGGCCGCTTCTTGTCCATGCCGAACGCGTTCGAGCGGTGGACGGCCAGGGCGTCGAACTCGACGAAGGACCCGGGATCGACGAGGAGGTCGATGCGCTCGCGGGCGGTGTTCTTGCCGCGGGCGTGCTGGCGTTCGACGGCCTCGGGGCCGGAAGGCAGCAGCGACTGGCTCTGCCGGCGACGGAAATCGGCGAGCTTGCCGGCGGTCGTCTTGAGGTCGGGTTCCACGTCTTGCTTCATTGAATCTCCGAGTGCAGGGGGTAGGGCGGGCGTCTGGCGCTGCCGCCTCCGGAGGGCTCCTTGTGAGGAATCCTCCAAAAAAACGAGCGACCGTCCCAGTCTAGTGAGCCAAGGGGCCCCTCCGACTGTAGGACTCCTACAGGTTCCGGCGCGAACAGTTAGTCCGACCCCTTGGGTTACCGGTCGGTAACATTCGGTGCGTCGAAGGCGTTGCGGCGCTCCCGCCTGCGTATTCTTGCCGCATGACCGCCAGCAACGCAGCAGAGAATCCAGTCCCGACGACGGCCGCAGACCCGCCGGAGGCCCCCCTGCGCGGGCGCACCCTTTTGATGTCGGGCGGGAGCCGGGGCATCGGCCTGGCAATCGCCCTGCGCGCCGCCGGGGACGGAGCGAATATCGTGCTCCTGGCCAAGACCGGCGAGCCGCACCCGAAGCTTGAGGGAACCGTCTCCAGCGCCGCGCGCCTTATCGAGGAGGCCGGGGGAACGGCCCTGCCCCTCGTCGGTGACGTCCGCCGCGACGAGGACGTGCGCGGCGCTGTCGACGCCGCGCTCGAGCGCTTCGGCCGGATCGACGCCGTCATCAACAACGCTTCGGCCATCGACCTCTCGCGCACCCCCGAGGTCGACATGAAGCGCTACGACCTGATGGCCGACGTCAACGTCCGCGGCACCTTTATGCTCAGCAAGTTTTCGCTCGACGCGCTGCGCCGCTCCGACAACCCGCACATCCTGACCCTCTCGCCGCCGCTGAACCTTGACCCGAAGTGGGCCGGCGCCCACCTCGCCTACACTCTGGCCAAGTACGGGATGAGCCTGACCACGCTCGGCCTGGCGGAGGAACTGCGCGGGGAGGGCATCGCCGTGAACTCCCTGTGGCCGAAGACCCTGATCGACACCGCGGCGATCCGCAATATGCCAGGCGGCGGCACCCTGGTGCAGGCCGCCCGCCGCCCGGAGATCGTCGCCGACGCGGCGCACGCGGTGCTTTCGCGCAGCTCACGCAGCTGCACCGGCAACTTTTTCACCGACGAGGAGGTGCTCCGGGAGGAGGGAGTGAGCGATTTCACCCCCTACAGCCTGGGCGCACCGGAGGACCGGCTCGTCCAGGACATTTTCCTGTGAGCCGGTGGGGGCTGCCCGGCTGGGTAGAATCGGAGGCATGACCAACCGCTACTCAAACCTGGAGCGACCCGGTTTGGACGCGGCGGCGCTGTCGGTGGCCCTGTGCGCGCCGGCCGGACCGTATGCGCGCTTGGAGCTGGTGCAGGAGACCGGCTCCACCAACGACGATCTGGCCGGGCTGGCCGAACTGGAACCCGCGCAGTGGCCGGACCTTTCGGTGCTGACGGCGGAGATGCAGCGCGCCGGGCGCGGGCGGCTCGGCCGCAGCTGGGTGGCCCCCGAGCGGTCCTCCCTGATTGTGAGCCTGCTGCTGCGGCCCGTCAACGCCGGCGGCCGGCCCCTCCCAACGGAGAGCTACTCCTGGCTCTCGCTGCTCGCCGCCCTGGCCCTGGCCGAGAGCGTCGAGGACCGCACCAAGGTGAGCCCGCAGCTGAAGTGGCCCAACGATGTCATCGTCGATTCCCGCAAGCTGGCCGGGGTGCTCGCACGGTTCGTTCCCGGAGCCAACGGCTCGCCGCCGGCCCTGGTGGTGGGGGTCGGGCTCAATGTCAGCCTCACCGATTCGGAACTGCCGGTGCCCACCGCCACCTCCCTGCTCCTTGAGTATGCGGGCACCACGGACCGCAATATCCTCCTGAAGTCCTTCCTGCGCACTTTCGCCGCCCGCTACGCGGCCTTCTGCGCCGTCGACGGCGACGCCTCCGCTCCCTTCGCCGACGGGAGCACCCTCGCCGGCGCGGTCTCCGGGCGCATGCACACCCTGGGCCGGGCCGTCCGGGCGGAGCTTCC
This sequence comes from Arthrobacter zhaoguopingii, assembly GCF_009828595.1. Lineage (GTDB taxonomy): Bacteria > Actinomycetota > Actinomycetes > Actinomycetales > Micrococcaceae > Arthrobacter_D > Arthrobacter_D zhaoguopingii. Next base: position 191,219 of record NZ_WPNY01000004.1, on the reverse strand, counting down.
CGGCGGCCGCGAACTGACCGGCCACGCGCTGATGCTCGATGAGCGAGGCGGTCTCGTGATGCGCGACGACGACGGCGGGCGGCACACCGTCTCCGTCGGCGACATTGTGCACCTGCGGCCCGCGGGTCAGGACGCCGGATGACGGCGGCAGCCAGAGCCGGACGGCCGCCGCGCGGCCCGGGCGGGAACGTCCCGGCCGCCGCGCAGGCCCCCGGCGGGCGCACCGCCCCGGGGCCGTTGCGATGAAGGTGAAACTCGCCCCCGGCGAGCAGGTCCTCACCCGGACTAGGGCGACGCCGCGGAGCCTTGTCTGGCCGTCGATTGGCGCCCTGGCCGTACTCACCGCCGGCGGCTACGCCCTGGGCTGGCTCAGCCGCGCCGCGCTGCCGCCGGACCTGCAGCAGTGGCAGCCCCTGCTCGTCACGGTGGCGGCCGTCGGCGGCGCCCTGCTGCTGCTGAGGATGTTCCTCCGTCCGCTGCTGCGCTGGCTGGCCGGCCGCTATATCCTCACCACCCAGCGGCTCATCCACCGCCGCGGGATGACCCGGCGCAGCCTGTACGAAGTGCCGCTGGCCGCCGTCCACCAGGTGGGCGTGACACAGTCCCTGGTGCAGCGGCCTTTCGGCAGCGGAACGCTCACCCTTGACCTGGGTCTCGGCCGCTCGGTCAGCTACCGCGACGTGCCCTGCGCCACCGTGTTCCGGGACCACGTCGCCGAAGCGATCGGACAGCTCCCGCAGTCGGCACTCTTCAATGGCCGTGCCATGATGGGTCAGCCCGGCCCGGACCAGTGGCCGGACCAGTGGCCGGACCAGGGTCAGCCCGCGCCCCCGGAAGCGCGGCAGGAGGGCCCCGGCGGGGCCTGGAGGGGGACGGTATGACCACCGCAAGCCGTCCCGACGCCGCCGTGCCCCCGCCGCCCAAGGCCGTGTGGCAGCCGCAGGAACTGCCGGGATCAAACGGGCACCCCGGCGAACGCCCGGACCCTGTTCCCGCACGCGCGCCCGTGCCTGCCCCCGCGCCCGCCACCGCCGACCCGCACCGCGAAGCGATCCGGGCGCTGGAGATTGAACTCCTCGGGGCGGAACGCACCCTGCGCCGGCGCGAGGTGGCCGCCCGCGCCGGGGTCTCCCTCCTGTCGGCCCGCAAGCTCTGGCGGGCCATGGGCTTCCCCAACATCGGGGACGAGGATGTCGCGTTCACCGAGAAGGACAAGGAAGCGCTGACGACCATCATCGAGCTGGTCCGGCAGGAACAGCTCACCGAGGACGCCGCCATCTCTATCACCCGGGCGGTCGGCCAGATGACCGACCGCATGGTGGTGTGGCAGATCGAGGCCATCGTCGAGGAGATGGTCGTCCAGCGCGGCATCCCCGACGCCGTCGCCCGCAAGGCGCTCGTCTCGGAGCTCCCCGACCTGATCGAGCCCCTCGAGAAGATGCTGGTGTACGCGTGGCGGCGCCAGATGAACGCCGCCGTCCAGCGCCTGGCACTGCGGGCCGAGTCGGGCCTGCGGGCGAGCGAGGAGGGCCGGGACGGCCACGAGGACGACGCACCCCTGCCGCTGGCGCGCGCCGTTGGCTTCGCGGACCTGGTGTCCTACACCAGCCTGTCCCGGCAGATGAACGAGCGCACCCTCGCCCAGCTGGTGCAGCGGTTTGAGAACAAGTGCGCCGAGATCATCTCGGTCGGCGGCGGGCGGCTGGTGAAGACCATCGGCGATGAAGTCCTTTACATCGCCGAATCGCCCGAGGCCGGCGCCGAGATCTCCCTGGCCCTAGCCAAGGCCTTCACCGAGGACGACCTGCTGCCCTCGGCCCGGGTCTCGATGGTCTGGGGGAGGATCCTGTCCCGGCTTGGGGATATCTACGGCCCGACGGTGAACCTCGCCGCGCGCCTGACCGCCCTGGCCGAGCCCGGCACGGTGCTGATCGACGCCACCACCGCCGCCACGCTCAGCGGCAATGAGAAGTTCGTCCTGATTCCGCAGCAGGCACGCACCGTGCGCGGTTTCGGGGAGGTCCACCCGGTGACCCTGGCGCGGGGGACCGGCAGCGGGCTGGTGCTCGACTGAGCCCCCGCCCGACCGCACGACGGCGCCCGGCACAGCCGCCGCTGGTGGCCTACCGCACTCCAGTGCAGAATGGACAGATGACCGACCAGCTGAACATCCCCGCAGGCAGGAACCCGCTCCCCGCTCCCCGCACCGGTCGGATCCTGGCCGGGGCGGCTCGATGAGCGGTTCGATCGAGGTTCCTGCGGACGCCGGCCAGGGCCTGCGGGTAGTGTGCGGGTACGCCACGCACACCGGGCTGCGCCGTGACAACAACGAGGATTCGCTGATCGCGGCGGACCCGATCTTCGCCGTCGCCGATGGAATGGGCGGCCACGAGGCGGGGGAGGTGGCCAGCGGCCTGTGCGTGCAGACCCTCGGCATGAGCGCGGTCGCCGGCACCCGGCTGCCCCGGCTCACGGCGGAGGACCTTGACGAGCTGGTGCAGGAGGCCGACGCCCGCATCCGGCAGGAGACCAGCGGGCGCGCCGGCACCACCCTCAGCGGCGTGGTGCTCGTCGAGGCGGCCGGCACCCCCCACTGGCTGTTCTTCAATGTTGGAGACTCGCGCACCTACCGCCTGAGCCAGGGACAGTTCGGCCAGATCACCGTCGACCACTCCGAGGTCCAGGAGCTGGTCGACACCGGGCAGATCACCGAGGAACAGGCCCGCACCCACCCGCGCCGGCATGTGGTCACCCGCGCCCTGGGCACGGGCGACGACGCCGAGCCTGACTTCTGGCTGCTGCCGGTGGAGGAGGGGGACCGGATCCTCGTGTGCTCCGACGGGCTCAGCGGTGAACTGACCGACGAGGAGATCTATGGGATCCTCGCCACCGTCGCGGACCCCCAGGAGGCGGCCGACACCCTCATCGAGGCCACCCTGCGCTCCGGTGCGCGGGATAACGTCTCGGTCATCGTCATCGACGCCACGGGAGTCCCGGCGGCGCCCTGAGGCGTGCTAGAACGCCCGGCGGCCTTAGGGCAAGATGGGACGGTGACCTCAGGAACAGAACACGCTCTCAGCACCTCCGGCCCCGCGGACGGCACTCCCAGCGAGGACCTCCGCGAGGAATACCGGAACCTTGCCGACACCATCCGGGCTCACCGGTACGCGTACTACCAGGAGAACGCCCCGACCGTCTCCGACGCCGAGTTCGACGAACTGTTCCGCCGGCTCGAAACCATCGAGGCCCTGCACCCCGAGCTGGTCGCCAACGACTCCCCGACCCAGGAGGTCGGCGGGGACGTCTCCTCGGCCTTCGCGCCCGTCGAGCACCTCCAGCGCATGTACAGCATCGAGGACGTCTTCTCGCTCGAGGAGCTCACCGTCTGGCTCCGGCGCGCCCTGGCCGGCACCGAGCAGCGCAGCCCGGGCAGCAGCGTCCGCTGGCTTACCGAGCTGAAGATCGACGGCCTGGCCGTTAACCTGCTCTACCGCAACGGGGAACTGGTGCGTGCGGCCACCCGCGGGGACGGCGTCACCGGTGAGGACATCACCCACAACGTGCTCACCATCGCCTCCATCCCGCGGCAGCTCACCGGGGACGACGTCCCCGAAGAGGTCGAGGTCCGCGGCGAGGTGTTCATCCCCTCCAAGGACTTCGCCGCGCTCAACGAGCGCATGGTCGCCGCCGGCAAGGCACCCTTCGCCAACCCGCGGAACGCCGCCGCCGGATCCCTGCGGCAGAAGGACCCGGCCCTGACGGCCGAGCGCCCCCTCGACGCCTACATGCACGGCATCGGTGCGCGCACCGGCCTCGCCGCCGAAGCCCAGTCCGAGACCTACGAGCTGCTGCGCCGCTGGGGCCTGCCGGTCTCGCCCTATTCCGAGGTGCTCGACGACGAGGAAGCGATCGTCGGGTTCATCGAACGCTACGGCGACAAGCGGCACTCGCTGCGCCACGAGATCGACGGGATCGTGGTGAAGGTCGACAGCTTCGCCCTGCAGCGGGCCCTCGGGCACACCTCGCGGGTGCCCCGGTGGTGCGTCGCCTACAAGTACCCGCCCGAGGAGGTCAACACCAAGCTGCTCGACATTCTCGTCAACGTCGGCCGGACCGGGCGGGTGACGCCCTTCGGGCTGATGGAACCGGTCAAGGTGGCCGGCTCGACGGTCAGCATGGCCACCCTCCACAACCAGGAGGTGGTCAAGGCCAAGGGCGTGAAGATCGGCGACATCGTGGTCCTGCGCAAGGCCGGTGACGTCATCCCCGAGATCGTCGGGCCGGTCATCGCGCTGCGCGACAGCCAAGACCCGCCGGTCCGGGACTTTGTCATGCCCACGGAGTGCCCCTCCTGCGGCACGCCCCTGCAGCCGGCGAAGGAGGGCGACGTCGACATCCGCTGCCCCAACGCCCGGTCCTGCCCCTCGCAGCTGCGCGAGCGCGTCTTCCACCTCGCCGGCCGTGGAGCGTTCGACATCGAGGCCCTCGGCTGGGAGGCGGCCATCGCCCTGACCCGGCCCGCCGAGCCGGCGGTGCCGCCGATCACCACCGAGGCACAGATCTTCGACCTGACCCCGGAGATGCTCGCCGATGTGAAGATCGAGAGGGACAAGAAGGTCAAGGGGGAGGTGGTGGGACGCGAACTCGTTCCCTACTTCTACTCCAAGGGAACGGCGAAGAAACCCTCCGAGCCCAGCGTCACCACCCGCAAGCTGTTCGTGGAGCTCGAAAAGGCGAAGAAGCAGCCGCTGTGGCGGGTCCTCGTGGCCCTGTCCATCCGGCACGTCGGGCCCACCGCCTCGCGGGCGCTCGCCACGGCCTTCGGGTCGATGGACCGCATCCGCGCCGCGAGCGAGGAGGAGCTGGCCCACGTCGACGGCGTCGGCCCGACCATCGCGGCCGCGCTGAAGGAGTGGTTCGAGGAGGACTGGCACCGCGAGATCGTCGATTCCTGGGCCGCGGCGGGGGTGCGCATGGAGGACGAGCAGGACGAGTCGGTGCCGCGCACCCTCGAGGGCCTCACCGTCGTCGTCACCGGTTCCCTGGAGCGGTACAACCGGGACGAGGCGAAGGAGGCGATCATCACGCGCGGCGGCAAGGCCTCGGGGTCGGTGTCGAAGAACACGAGCTATGTGGTCGCCGGGGAGAACGCCGGCACCAAGCTGGACAAGGCCGAACAGCTGGGCGTTCCGGTGCTGGACGAGGAGGGCTTCGACCGGCTGCTGGCCGAGGGTCCCGCGGGCCTGCCCGGCGCCGACGCGGGTGCTCAGGACGCCGGCGGTCCGGGTGCGGGTGGCCCGGAAGCAGATGGCCCGGAAGCAGATGGCCCGGAAGCAGAAGGTCAGGAAGCAGAAGGTCAGGAAGCAGAAGGTCAAAGCGCGGGTGATCCGGCCGCCGACGCCGTGCACGTGCCCCTGGAGCCGGCCGAAGACTAGACGTCGAGTGTGCGGCACACCCCGCTTCGGGCGGATGGAAGCGTGGTGAGCTGCAGTTTCGGCGGATGCGCGGGGCTACCGATCCCTAGCGAGTTGGCAGCTCACCACCCTTTCGACGCGGGGAAGCGTGGTGAGCTGCAGTTTCGGCGGTGGGATCCCCGTGGGAGGTGGGCGCCCGCCCTCAGCCGAGCAGCCGGGCCGCGAGCGCCTCGGCGCTGGCCCGCGAGGTGCCGTGGGTGTAAACGGCCGGGAGGTCCTGTCCGCCGGCCGGCACGGTTCCGGTGTGGACCCAGGCCGCCCCGGGCAGCAGGGAGTGAACCGCCCGGGCAGCCGCGAGTTGCACGCCGCCGGGGGAGAGATCGTCGGTCAGCACCACCACCCGGCTCTCTGGCGTCAGGCCGAGCGAGCCGATGAGGTCCGCTGTCCCGGCCGGGTCCGGAAGGGCAGACCGCCGGACGGCGGTGCGCCGGGCGAGGGCCGCGGAAAACACGTCGCTGAGCGGGCCCGCGGCGATATTGGCTCGGCCTCGCCCGTCCAGGAGCTGGACCGGGTCCGCCGTCTTACCGTTCCGCGACCAGGACGGCAAGACGCCGGTGAGAGCGCGCCCTGCGGCCTCCACCCAGTCCCGCCCGGAGGGCGTGGGAGCGCCGGTCGAATCCGGTGCCCCGGCGCGGGCTCGCCGCGCCGCCTCCGCGAAGCGCCGGATGCGCCGGGAGGCCGCCTCGATGGAGGCGGGTGTCAGGGTGCCGTCGTCGAGGGCGGCCAGGAGCGCGTCACGCACCTCGAGGTAGTCGTCCTCGTCCGAGGTGCTGCCGGCCTTGGGGCCGAGGTTCGACGGATTGCCGACGCACAGCAGGTCGGCCCCGGCCTTCAGCGCCAGCACCGCGCCGGGGCCGGAGCCGACACCGGCCCGGACCGCCGCCATGTCGAGGGCGTCGGTGACCAGGAGCCCGTCGTGGCCGAGTTCCCTAAGCAGGGCGACGGCGGCGGGGTTGAGGGTCGCAGGCAGTTCGCCGAGCTCCGGGATCACGATGTGGGCGCTCATCACCGCAGCCACACCCTGCTCCACCGCGGCGGCGAAGGGCGGAAGGTGGTCCCGGCGCATCTCCTCGAGGCTCAGCTCCACCCGCGGCAGTTCGAGGTGGGAGTCGGTGCTGGTGTCGCCGTGGCCGGGGAAGTGCTTGGCGCAGGCCCCGACGCCGGCTGACTGCAGGCCGCGGACCAACGCCGCCGTGTGCGCGGAGACGCGGGCGGTGTCGGCCCCGAAGGACCGCACCCCGATGATGGGGTTGAGCGGATTGGTGTTCACATCCGCTACCGGAGCCAGCACCAGGTTCACCCCGGCGGCGCGCGCGAGGACGCCGATGTCGCGGCCGGCGTCCTCGGTCAGCCCGGTGTCGTCCAGGACACCGAGGACGGCGGCGCCGGGGATGCCGGAGCCGGCGGCGGACTGAAGGCGGGTCACATTGCCGCCCTCCTCGTCGATGCCGATGACCGCGTCCGGGTTGGCGGCCAGGACCGCCTCCGAGAGCCGGCCCACCGCGCCCGGTGAACCCGGGTCGATGTTCTGGCTGAAGTACACGACGCCGCCCAGCCCGTTCCGCAGCGCCTCCTCCAGCCAGGCGGGCAGGGCAGTGCCCAAGAACCCGGGAAGGATGACGCTGTTGACCAGGCGGAGGCGGTCGGCGGCGTTCACCCCTTCACCGCCCCGGACACCAGTCCGCCGCTGAGCCGGCGCTGCACGAGGATGAAGAAGATCATCACCGGCAGGGTGATCAGGGTCGAGCCGGCCATCACGTAGCCCCACTCGTTGGAGTTCTCCCCGAAGAACTGCTGGAGGCCCACGGCGACCGTGTAGGTGGAGGGGCTGTCCATGAAGGTCAGGGCGAAGATGAACTCGTTCCACGCGATGATGAAGGCGAACACGCTGGTGGCCACGAGCCCGGGCGCGACCAGGGGCAGCAGCACCGACCAGAACATGCGCCCCCAACTGGCGCCGTCGATGTACGCGGCCTCCTCGAGCTCAACGGGCACCGCCGCCACGAAGCCGCGGAGCATCCAGATGGCGAAGGGGAGGGAGAACGCCACGTAGACGATGATCAGGCCCAGGAAGGAGTTGAGCAGCTGCAGGTCCCGTACCTGGATGAACAGGGGGATGACCAGGGCCTCCAGCGGCACCATCTGGATGATCAGGATCAGCATGAGGATGCCGGTGCGGAACCGGAACCGGAACCGGGCGACGGCGACGGCGGCGAAGAGGGCGAGGATCCCGGAGAGCACCACCGTTGACACCGCCACGATGGCGGAGTTGCGCAGGAAGGTGCCAAAGCCCGCCTCGGAGAGAACGTAGCTGAAGTTCTCAAGCGTCGGCTCGGCCGGGAACAGCGACTGGGCCCCGCCCGTGGCGCGCCCGTCGAAGGCGCTGCTGATCATCCAGTAGGTCGGGAAGAGGGTGAACAGCAGCAGTGCAGCGACGGCGGCCGCCTTCCAGGCGAGCAGCCACCGTGCCCGGCGGCTGCGTGGCCGGCGGGCCGGGATGCGCACGGCGTCCGGCGTCGAGGGTGCCGACGGTGCTTTCACTTTTCCTCCTTGAACAGCGTGCGGACGTAGACGACGCTGATGGCCAGCAGCAGCACGGTGAGCAGGACGGCGATGGCCGAGCCGAACCCGTACCGGTTCTGGGCGAACGACTCCACGTAGGACCACACGCCGAGGTTGAACACGGAACGGTTCGAGCCCGATCCGCCGGGCTGGAGGTAGATCTGCGCGAACACCTTGAAGTCCCAGATGGTGGAGAGGATCACCACGACCGCGAAGACGGGCCGAAGGGTGGGGAAGGTGATCGAAAAGAAGCGGCGGACGGCGCCGGCGCCGTCGACGGTTGCCGCCTCGAGCATCTCCTTGGAGACCCCGAGCAGGCCGGCCAGCACGGTGATCGCCACGAAGGGGAACCCGTGGTGAATGATGTTGACCAGGACCACGGCGTAGAAGGACCAGCGGTCGGTGAACCAGTTGTGCGGCTCATCAAGCAGGCCCACGCCCTGCAGGAACTGGCTGACGATGCCGCGGTCGGCGTCGAAGATCCAGATCCACACATAGGTGCCGGTCACGGCGGGCATCGCCCACGCCACCATGACGGCGCTGCTGACGACGGTGCGCCAGAGGCGGTCCAGGCTGGCCAGCAGCAGGGCCACCAGGGTGCCGAGGATCACGGTTCCGCCCACGGCGGCCACCGCGAATCCCACGGTGTTGGGAAGGACGACCGTCCAGAGGGCCGGGTCCGCGAAGACCTCGGCGTAGTTGGCGAAGCCGATGTAGTTCGAGCGTCCGCTGACGATTTCGCGCAGCCCGTAGTCCTGGAAGGAGATGAGCACAACCCGGGCGAGCGGCCAGAGCAGCAGCACGGCGAGCACCGCGAGGGCAGGGGCCAGGAGCAGCCACGGCCGGACCGTTGACAGGCGCAGCCTGCCCGGCCGGCGGCGCTGGGGCGGGGTCGGGCCGGTGGCCGCACGCGGTGCCGGGCGTGCGGCTCCAGCCTTGGTGGGGGTGGTCAAAGAACTACTTTCCGTTCAGCAGTTCTTCGATCTCGGTGGCGGCGTCCTCGGTCGCCTGGTCGACGCTCTTGTCGCCCGAGAGGATTGACTGGATCATCGCCGGAACCGTCTTCTTCGCTTCCACGGCGCCCCAGCCCGGAGCGACGGGAACCGAGGTTCCGGCTTCGACCATCTGGGTGGCGAACGGCTTGACCAGCGGGTCGTCGGACTTGGCCGCTTCCTCGAGCAGGGAGGCCTGGCCGGGGAAGTAGTTGGTCTGTTCGGCCCACTCGGCCGCCGTCTCACCGGTGGTCATCATCTCGACGAACTTCCAGGCCAGTTCCTGCTTCTCGGATCCCTCGAACACGCTCAGGTGGGAGCCGCCCAGGAAGGAGGGGCTGTAGCCGGACTCGGGGCCGGGAATCGGGAAGGCGCCGATCTTGCCCTCGAGGTCGGGGTTCTGCTCAAGGATCGCCGGCATCGCCCAGGACCCCATGGTGGCCATTGAGAGGTTGCCCTTGACGAAGTTGTCGAGCACGTCCTTCTCGTTCCAGGTGGTGGCCCCGGCGGAGGACAGGCCGTCCTTCAGGGCGAGGTCGGTGTAGAACTTCACGCCCTCACGGGCTTCGGGGGAGTCAAGGCCGGAGGACCAGGTATCGCCCTCCTGTTCGGCGAGCTCGGCACCCGCCCCCCAGATGAAGGGGTAGGCCAGGTAGGCGGAGTCTCCGGGAACGGCGAACGCCGTCATCTCGGGCTCGGCCTCCTTCAGGGCAAGGCCGGCCTCGCGCAGCTCGTCCCACGAGGTGGGAGGGGTCAGGCCGTGCTTTTCGAAGATGTCCGTGCGGTACACGACGGAGCGGACTCCGGCGTACCACGGCATGCCGTAGAGACTGTCCTCGAGGGTGCCGGCTTCCACCAGGCCTTCGACGAGGTCGTCCTTCAGCCCGGCCTTCTCGATCTGCTCGTCGAGCGGGGCCAGGGCGCCGGCTTCGGCGAACTCCGCGGTCCACGTGCTTCCAGTTTCGGCGACGTCCGGGGTCGTGTTCCCGGCGATGGACGTGACGAACTTGTCGTGGGCCTCGGCCCATTGAACGAACTGCACCTCGAGGGTGGCGCCGGTTTCTTCCTTGAACTCGGATTTCACTCCCTCGAAGAAGCTTTCGGCGTCGGGATTTGTCCCCTCCATGATCCAGACGCTGAGCGTCTCGCCCTCGGCGTCGGAACCGCCGCCGTTTCCACATGCTGTCAGCGCCAGTGCTGCCACTGCAGTCACGGCCATTGAACGCTTGAGCTTTCTCACTTGCTGTCCCCTCCATCGCGGCGAAGGCGGCGGCATCGGAATCTGCCACGGCCCATAGAGTGAAAGTAATCTCCGTCACAGGCTAAGTCAACGTAACTGAATTCCAGACACGCCGGGCCGGGGACCGTGCCTGAAAACACACCGCGGTCCGGCGTGGTGCAGTGGCGCCGGGAGTAAAATCGACTTTTTATTCTCGATGAAGGACACCGTGGAAACCGCACGCACCGACTCCTCCCGCCCCGCCGACACCCTCTCGATCCGCCCGGTCCTGCCCAGCGACTACGACGAGGTGGCGCGCATCACCCGCACGGCCTACCTCGAGGCCGGCTACTTCGCCGACGAGGACCACCCCTACATGGCGGTGCTCTCGGACGTCGCCCACCGGGCCGAGCACGCCCAGATCTGGGTCGCCGAGCGCGACGGCCGGGTGGTGGGCTCGGTGGCGCTGACCTTCGAAGGGCAGCGGTACACCGACATCGCCATCGCCGGGGAGCTCGAGTTCCGCATGCTCGCCGTCGACCCCGCCGTGCAGCGCGGCGGCATCGGCCGGGCCATGGTCGAGGCGATCATCGCCCACGCCCGGACCCTGCCCGGCATCAACGCCGTCAGCCTCACCAGCGGATCCAACATGGTGCGCGCGCACCGGCTCTACGAGTCCATGGGCTTCCACCGCGTCCCCGAGCGCGACTGGCTCGTGCCCAACGAAGACATCCTGCTCTGGGTCTTCCGCCTGGAGCTCTAGGGCCGGTCTCCTGAGAGCCCTTCGGGCGGCTTCCGCGGTGCCCGCCCAGGCCCTGTCCGCCCGTAGACTAGAGGCAGACACCCATCCACTTCCAGGGGAGATCCATGGCTGAGATTAACCGTGAGGACGTCGCGCATCTGGCGCGGCTGGCGCACATCGACATGAGTTCCGAGGAACTCGACCGCATGGCCGGCGAGCTGGCCGTCATCGTGGATTCGATCAAGAGCGTCAGCGAGGTGGCCGGCGACGACGTCCCCGCCACCAGCCACCCGATTCCGCTGAGCAACGTCTACCGCGACGACGTCGCGGGGGAGACGCTCAGCAACGAGGAGGCCCTCGCCGGCGCCCCCGACAACGCCGACGGACGCTTTCGGGTCCCTGCAATCCTGGACGGGGAGTAACCCAATGAGTGAAATCATCCGACTGAGCGCCGCCGCGCTCGCGCAGAAGCTGCAGTCGCGCGAGGTCTCCGCCGTCGACGCCACGCAGGCGCACCTCGACCGGATCGCCGCCGTGGACGGCTCGATCAACGCGTTCCTCCACGTCAACACCGAGGAGGCGCTCCTCGTGGCCGCCGAGGTCGACAAGGCCCGGGCCGACGGCGACACCCTGCACCCGCTGGCCGGTGTGCCGATCGCGGTCAAGGACCTCATCGTCACCAAGGGCCAGCCCACCACGGCCGGTTCGAAAATCCTCGAGGGCTGGCACAGCCCCTACGACGCCACGGTGATCCGCCGGCTGCGCGAGGCGCGGATGCCGATCCTGGGCAAGACCAACCTCGACGAGTTCGCCATGGGTTCCTCCACCGAGCACTCAGCGTACGGGCCCACCCGCAACCCCTGGGACCTCGACCGCATCCCGGGCGGCTCCGGCGGAGGCTCCGCCGCCGCCGTCGCCGCCTTCGAGGCGCCGCTGGCCCTGGGCACCGATACCGGCGGCTCGATCCGCCAGCCCGGCGCCGTCACCGGCACCGTCGGCGTCAAGCCGACCTACGGCGGCGTCTCGCGCTACGGTGCGATCGCCATGGCGTCCTCCCTGGACCAGATCGGCCCGGTCTCGCGCACTGTGCTCGACTCCGCGCTGCTGCACGAGGTCATCGGCGGCCATGACCCGCACGACTCCACCTCCCTCACCGACCCCGTCGGCGCCCTCGTCGAGGCCGCCCGGCGCGGCGAGGTGAAGGGCCTGCGGGTCGGCGTCATCAAGGAACTCTCGGGCGAGGGCTACCAGACCGGCGTCCTGAACCGCTTCGCGGAATCCCTTGAGCTGCTCCGCGGCGCCGGCGCCGAGATCGTCGAGGTCTCCTGCCCGAACTTCAAGTACGCCCTGGGCGCCTACTACCTGATCATGCCCTCGGAGGCCTCGAGCAACCTCGCCAAGTACGACGGCGTGCGCTTCGGGCTGCGCGTGGTGCCCGAGGGTGCCCCGACGATCGAGCGCGTCATGGGCGCCACCCGCGCCGCCGGCTTCGGCGACGAGGTCAAGCGCCGCATCATCCTGGGCACCTACGCCCTGAGCGCCGGCTACTACGACGCCTACTACGGTTCCGCCCAGAAGGTGCGCACCCTGATCCAGCGCGACTTCAACGCCGCCTTCACCCAGGCCGACGTCCTGATCTCCCCGACGGCGCCCACCACGGCGTTCCGCCTGGGCGAGAAGCTCGACGATCCGCTGGCGATGTACCTCAACGACGTCGCCACCATCCCCGCGAACATGGCCGGCATCCCGGGGCTGTCCCTGCCCAACGGGCTCGCCGACGAGGACAACCTGCCGGTCGGCATCCAGCTGCTGGCCCCTGCGCGCCAGGACGCCCGGCTCTACCGGGTCGGCGCCGTGCTCGAATCACTGCTTGAAGACAAGTGGGGCGGACCGCTGCTCGCGCAGGCCCCCGAGATTGCGGGAGTGAAGTAATGACTGCTGTACACGACGAGGTCCTGTCCTTCGACGAGGCCATGGAGAAGTACGATCCGGCGCTCGGCTTCGAGGTGCACGTCGAGCTGAACACTCGGACCAAGATGTTCTCTTCGGCCCCCAACGGCTTCGGGGACACCCCGAACACCAACATCACCCCGGTGGACCTCGGCCTGCCCGGGGTGCTTCCGGTGGTCAACCGCGTCGCCGTGGAGTCCTCGATCAAGATCGGGCTGGCCCTGGGCTGCAAGATCGCCGAGCGCAGCCACTTCGCCCGGAAGAACTACTTCTACCCGGACACCCCGAAGAACTTCCAGACCTCCCAGTACGACGAGCCGATCGCCTACGACGGCGCGATCGACATCGAACTGGCCGACGGCACCGTGTTCACCGTGGAGATCGAGCGGGCGCACATGGAGGAGGACGCCGGGAAGCTGACCCACATGGGCGGGGCCACCGGCCGCATCCAGGGCGCCGAGTTCTCCCTCGTCGACTACAACCGGGCGGGCGTGCCGCTGGTGGAGATCGTCACCAAGCCCATCCTGGGCGCGGGCCGGCGCGCACCGGAGCTGGCGAAGGCGTACGTGGCCGCCATCCGGGAGATCGTCAAGAACCTCGGGGTCTCCGACGCCCGCATGGAGCGCGGCAACGTGCGCTGCGACGCGAACGTCTCCCTGATGCCCAAGGGCAGCACCACCCTGGGGACCCGCACCGAGACCAAGAACGTGAACTCCCTGCGGTCGGTCGAGCACGCGGTGACCTATGAGATCCAGCGGCACGCCGCGGTCCTGGACTCCGGTGCGGTGATCGTGCAGGAGACCCGCCACTGGCACGAGGACACCCGCTCCACCACCGCCGGCAGGCCCAAGTCCGACGCCGACGACTACCGGTACTTCCCGGAGCCGGACCTGGTTCCCGTCGTCACCAACGACGCGTGGATCGAGAAGCTGCGCTCGGAGCTGCCCGAACCGCCCGCCGAGCGCCGCAAGCGCCTTCAGGCCGACTGGGGCTACTCCGACGCCGAGTTCCGCGACGTCGTCAACGCCGGCGTGATGTCCTCGGTCGAGGACACCGTCGCCGCCGGCGTCAGCCCCGCCGTCGCCCGCAAGTGGTGGATGGGCGAGATTTCCCGCCGCGCCAAGATCGCCGACGTCGAGCCCGCCGAACTGGGCGTCACCCCCGAGCTGATCGTCGAACTGAACGCACTGATCGAATCGGGCAAGATCAACGACAAGCTCTCCCGCGAGGTGCTCGACGGCGTCCTGGCCGGCGAGGGCACCCCGGCCGAGGTCGTTGAGGCGCGCGGCCTCGCGGTTGTCTCCGACGACGGCCCCCTCCTCGAGGCCATCGACGGCGCCCTGGCGGCCCAGCCGGACGTCGCGGAGAAGATCCGCGGCGGCAAGGTCCAGGCCGTGGGCGCCATCGTGGGCGGCGTCATGAAGGCCACCCGCGGCCAGGCCGACGCCGGCCGGGTGCGCGAGCTGATCCTGCAGCGCCTGGGCGTCGAAGGCTGACGCACGGCGTCCCTGTGCACCGGCGACTGCCCACCGACAGCACCCTGTCGGTGGGCAGTCGGCTTTCCGGGAGGCCGCCGCCACCGGCGGCCCGCCTCGGGGCCGGTGACCACTGATAATCTTGCGGTGGTTGTCACAACAGCCACCCGAGTTGCACCAGCTCGCCGCCGGCGGATCCAGCCGGCTGTGCGGAATTGGCGCGGAAGGAAGATGGAGTGAAGGCGCTGTACAAGTCCGGGGCGCATCCCGGGTTCGAACTGGTCGACCGTCCCGAGCCGACGGTGGGCCTCGGAGAAGTGAAGATCCGGGTCATGACCACCGGGATCTGCGGAACCGATCTCCACATCGAGTCCTGGGACTCCTGGGCGCAGGGCATGATCAATGCCCCACTGATCCCCGGCCATGAGTTCTACGGCGAGGTGGTCGAACTCGGCGGCGGCGTCCGCGACGTGAAGATCGGCGACCGGGTCTCCGGCGAGGGGCACATCGTCTGCGGCATCTGCCGGAACTGCCGCGCCGGGCGGCGCCAGATGTGCATCCGCACCTCAAGCGTGGGCGTCCAGCGCGACGGCGCCTTCGCCGAGTACGTCGTTCTCCCCGAAACGAACGTCTGGGTGCACCACGACGAAATCACCCCCGAGCTCGGGGCCGTCTTCGACCCCTTCGGCAACGCCGTCCACACGGCCCTGAGCTTCCCGCTGGTCGGCGAGGACGTCCTCATCACCGGGGCGGGCCCGATCGGACTCATGGCCGTCGCCGTCGCCCGCCATGCCGGGGCGAGGAAGATCGCCATCACCGACATCGCAGCGCCGCGCCTTGAGCTCGCCCGCGCCGTCGGGGCCGACATGGCCATCGACGTCAGCCGCATGCGCATCAGCGAAGCGCAGAAGGAACTCGGGATGAAGGAGGGCTTCGACATCGGCATGGAAATGTCGGGACACGCCTCCGCCCTCCCCGAAATGATCGACAACATGACCCATGGAGGGCGCATCGCCATGCTCGGCCTGCCGTCCGCGCCCATCACCATCGACTGGGCCAAGGTCGTCACCCACATGCTGACGATCAAGGGCATCTACGGCCGCGAAATGTTCGAGACCTGGCACGCCATGAGTGCAATGCTTCAGTCCAACCCCGTCCTGCGGGAGGCGGTTGCGGACATTGTCACCGACACCCTGCCGGCGTCGCAGTGGCAGGCAGGCTTCGACACCGCGCGCCGCGGAGCAAGCGGCAAGGTGGTCCTCGACTGGACCTCCCTCTAACCTCCGGCGCCTCCCGGACCTCCGCGGTCCCCGCCAACCCCAGCCGTTCCACCTCCAGCCGTCCCATCCTTCAAGGAGCAGCGACATGTACACCTCCATCCGCGACCAGCTCACCGGTGAGCTTGAGGAGATCCGCAGCGCGGGGCTGTTCAAGCACGAGCGCACCATCTCCTCGCCCCAGTCAAGCCACATCCGGGCCGGGCTGCGCACCGGAGGGTCCGCCGAGGTCCTGAACTTCTGCGCCAACAACTACCTGGGCCTTGCGGACCACCCGCAGATCATCGAGGCCGCGAAGAGCGCCCTCGACGAGCGCGGGTTCGGCATGGCCTCGGTGCGCTTCATCTGCGGCACCCAGGATCTCCACCTTGAGCTGGAGCGGCGGGTGTCGCAGTTCCTCGGAACCGACGACACCATCCTCTTCTCCTCCTGCTTCGACGCCAACGGGGGAGTCTTCGAATCCCTGCTCTCGGCGGAGGACGCCGTCATCTCCGATGCGCTGAACCACGCCTCGATCATCGACGGCATCCGCCTGAGCAAGGCACAGCGCTTCCGGTACGCCAACCGGGACATGGCCGACCTCGAGGCGAAGCTCAAGGAGGCGTCCTCGGCACGGCGCCGCCTGATCGTCACCGACGGGATCTTCTCGATGGACGGCTACCTCGCCCCGCTCAAAGCCATCTGCGACCTTGCCGACCGGTACGACGCGATGGTCATGGTCGATGACTCGCACGCCGTCGGCTTCATGGGCCCGACCGGCGCCGGCACCCCCGAACACGCAGGTGTCGGGGACCGCGTCGACATCTACACCGGAACGTTCGGCAAGGCCCTGGGCGGGGCGTCGGGCGGCTACGTCGCCGCCCGCCGCGAGATCGTCGAGGTACTCCGTCAGCGCGCCCGGCCCTACCTGTTCTCGAACTCCCTGGCACCCTCGATCGTGGCCGCGACCCTGACCGCCCTGGACCTGGTCCAGAACAGCGCCGAGCTGCGCGCCACCCTCGTCGAAAACGCGGCCCACTTCCGCCGCCGGATGACGGAGGAGGGCTTCGAGCTGCTCGAGGGCGAGCACGCGATCATCCCGGTGATGTTCGGCGACGCGGTCCTCGCGGCGAAGACCGCCGACGCCATGCTGGCCCACGGGGTCTTCGTCACCGCCTTCAGCTACCCGGTGGTGCCCAAGGGCGCCGCGCGCATCCGCGTCCAGCTCTCCGCCGCGCACAGCAGCGAGGACATCGAGGCCTGCGTCCGGGCGTTCGTCGCAGCCCGCTCCGAAACCGCAGCCGGCTAGGGTCCCGAAGGGCGGCGCGTTCCGGCCGGGACCCCTGAGGGCCCGGCCGGGCCCACCGGAACTGAAGCGCCCGGCGTCAGGTCCTGCCTGACACCTGGCGGACCCACCGTGCCCGGCGCAGCGGATGTGCCTACGATGGCGCCATGAACCTTAGCTGCGATGTCCTCATTGTCGGCGGCGGCATCGCCGGCCTGTCGCTGGCCTCGGAACTCGCGTCCCGCGGGGGCCCGACAGTGGCACTCGTCGAGGCCGAACCGACCCTCGGGTACCACACGTCGTCACGGTCCGCCCGGCAGCTGAACCCCAGCTACGGCCCGCCGGTGGTGCGCCGGCTCACCGCCCGCACCCTCGGCCTCCTTGCCGGAGTGCAGGAGCGGACCCGCCTCGTGCTCACCACGCCGCGGAGCTACCTGCTGATCGGCAGCGAGGCCGACGTCGCGGCAAGGGCTGCCGGCTCGATGCGCCGGGTGACCCACTCCGAGGCCCTTCGGCTGTGTCCGCAGCTGCTTCCGGATACCTTTGAGGCGGCCGGGCTCGACACCACCTGCGTCGGCACCGACACCGACGCGCTGCTCGAACACCACCGGGCGGTGGCAGCGGCGTCCGGGGCTGCGATCCTGACCGGCGCCCGGGTCACGGCCGCCGAGCGCGGCGGGAGCCGGTGGCGCGTGCGGGCAGGAGAACAGGAGATCGATGCAGGCGTGGTGGTCAACGCCGCCGGTGCCTGGGCCGACCGGCTCGCGGAGCTGTGCGGGGCGGCACCCCGGAACCTGGTGCCCTACCGGCGCACCGCCGCCGTCGTCCGGGTCGGGTCGCAGCCGGTCCCGGGCACACCGATGGTCGCCTCCGCCGATGACTCCTTCTACTTCCGCCGCGATGACGCGGGCGTCCTGATCTCGCCGTGCGAGAGCGTGCCCAGCGCCGCCGAGGACGCCCGCCCCAACCCCGGGGACGTCGAGGCGCTGATCATCCGGCTCAACACACTCACCACCCTCGGCATCACCGGAGTCCTCCGGTCGTGGACCGGGCTTCGGACCTCCCCGCCCAGCGGGATCCCGATCGTCGGCTTCGATCCGGACGCCGAAGGCTTCTTCTGGCTGGCGGGCCAGGGCGGCTACGGCTTCCAGACGTCCTCGGCCATCGCCGAGCTCGCCGCGGCGCAGCTGAGCGGGCAGGAGCCGGGGGACACGCAGGCCGCGGCAGAACTCGCCCCCGCCGCCGCATCCTCCGGCCGATGATCCGCCTCGGGCTGCACCTGGAGGTTCCGCCGCAGTCCGCGCGGAGCAGCCCGTTCGAGGGGTCGGCAGCGGCACCGCGGGACAGGCATAGGATTGTGGAATGAACGTTGATGAAGTCCCACTGCCCGGGATCGGGGTCCGCAGGGATATCGAAACCTCGTCAGGCCGCCGGATCGGCATCGTTGCGCACCGCGAGGGGAGCCTTGACCTCATTATCTCGGCGGCCAACGACCCCGACGCCTGTGTCGCCTCGATCCCCCTGACCCCCGATGAGGCCGCGACGATCGGGAACCTGCTGGGCGCACGGCACCTCGTGGCCCGGCTGACCGAGGAACACCGCGACCTGCCCGG
Source organism: Arthrobacter zhaoguopingii (assembly GCF_009828595.1). Lineage (GTDB taxonomy): Bacteria > Actinomycetota > Actinomycetes > Actinomycetales > Micrococcaceae > Arthrobacter_D > Arthrobacter_D zhaoguopingii. The sequence continues at coordinate 172,651 of NZ_WPNY01000004.1, read as the reverse complement.
GGTGACCACCCGCCAGTTCCTGGTGGAGCGTGGCTCTCCCTTCGACGGACGTTCCCTCGGCGAGACGCGCATGCGCTCGAGGTCGGGCGCGTCGGTGGTGGCGGTGCTCAGCTCCGGTGAGGTCCAGGCCTCGCCGACTCCGGATTTCGTCCTCGCCGCCGGCGACCTCCTGGTCGTTGTCGGCACCTCCGAAGGTTTGGACACCGCCGCGAAGATTCTCCGGCACGGCTGATCGGTGCACACAACCGCAGTAACGCTGATTGAACTCGGCGCTGTCCTGTTGTGCCTTGGCGCCCTTGGCCGCCTGGCCGGACGTTTTGGACTGTCGCCGATCCCGCTGTACCTGGTCGGGGGGCTCTTCTTCGGCCAGGGCGGGTTCCTCGAACTTGAGGGCCTCGAACGCTTCAGTGAGGTGGCCAGCGAGATCGGAGTCGTGCTCCTGCTGCTGATGCTGGGCCTCGAGTATTCGGCCAAGGAACTCGTCACCGGGATGCGGCAGTCCTGGATGGCCGGCATCCTCGATATTGTCCTGAACTCCCTTCCCGGCGCTGCCGTCGCGCTCCTGCTCGGCTGGGGGCCCGTCGGCGCCCTGGTCATGGCGGGGGTCACCTATATCTCCTCATCGGGCATCGCCGCGAAGGTGATCTCCGACCTCGGGCGCCTGGGCAACAGGGAAACCCCGACGGTGCTGGCGATCCTCGTGTTCGAGGACCTCGCCATGGCCATCTACCTGCCGGTGCTGACGGCGGTGCTCGCCGGGCTCAGCTTCGTCGGAGGTTTCCAGGCCGTGGGCGTCTCCCTCGTCGTGGTGACGCTCGTCCTGGTCGTCGCCCTGCGCTGGGGCAACGTGGTCTCGGCCATCGTGGACAGCAAGGACCGCGAGGTGTTCCTGCTGACGCTCATCGGGGCCGCGCTGCTGGTGGCAGGGCTCGCCTCGACCCTTCAGGTCTCGGCCGCCGTGGGCGCCTTCCTGCTGGGCATCGCGATCTCCGGCGCGACGGCGGAGAACGCGTCCCGGGTGCTTGAACCGCTGCGGGACCTTTTCGCTGCGATCTTCTTCGTGGTCTTCGGCCTGAACACCGATCCGGCGTCCATCCCGCCCGTCCTGGGCTGGGCCGTGGTGCTCGCAGTGGTCACGGCCGCCACCAAGATCGCCACCGGCTGGTGGGCCGCGGCCCGCCAGGGGATCAAGCCCCGCGGCCGGGCGCGGGCCGGGGCCGCGCTGGTGGCCCGCGGCGAGTTCTCGATTGTCATTGCCGGGCTTGCTGTGGCCTCGGGTGCTGTGGTCCCGGAGATTGCAGCGCTGGCGACGACGTACGTGCTGATCATGGCGATCCTCGGACCGATCCTGGCCCGGATCGCCGAGCCTGTCATGGACCTGCTGATGCGCCGCACCGGTCCGACGACCGGCCGTGCCGATGGGATCCCCGCGGGCCGCTGATCTGGACGGCCGGGCGGCCCGCGGCTGGGCCGCCGGCCGGGCGGTGAGCCCCGCTGGCCCGGCAGCCGGGCCCGCGGTCAGTCGAGGATCTTGCCGATCGGCTCCCGTTTCTCGGCCTGGAACCGGTCCTCGGCCCGGCCGTAGGCCCAGTAGCCGGAGAGGGAGACCTGTGCGCGTTCGAGCCCGCGCTGGCCGAACAGGACATCGCGCAGCGCCTTCATGGCCCCCCGCTCGCCGTGGACGAACGCCTCGACCCGGCCCCCGGGCCACTGCGCGGAGGCGACGGCGTCGGCGAGCAGCGTCGTCGTGCCGGCCGGCCGGCCGCGCCGGAACAGCCAGCGGAGCTCGACGCCGGCCGGGGCCTGAAGCGGGAGGACATCCGCCTCGTCGTCCACCTCGAGCCAGGCGGTGCCGGTGGCGTCCTCCGGGAGCGCTTCAAGGCCTGCGGAGATGGCGGGAAGGGCGGCCTCGTCCCCGGCGAAGAGATACCAGCCGGCGTCGGGCCTCGGCGTCCACGCGCCCGACGGGCCCATCAGCACGAGCGGGTCCCCGGGCCGGGCGCCGGCAGCCCACGGGCCGGCGATTCCTTCGTCGCCGTGGACCACGAAGTCGATCGCGAGCAGCTGCCGTTCCCGGTCCATCCACCGCACCGTGTAGGTCCGTTTGATGGGCAGGTCTCCGGGCGGAAGCTGCTCCGCGAGGGCCTCGAGGTCATAGGGGGGAACGAGCCCGAGTTCCGGCCGTGCGAAGAGCAGCTTGACGTACCGGTCGGTGTGCTCGTTCTCGAGGAGCTTGGGAAAGGCCTCGCCGCCGGCGACGACACGGACCATGTGCGGGCTGAGCCGAATCGTCTCGAGGACACTGAGCACCACCTGGGGGCGGGGCTTTCGAATGGCGGGTGCGCTCATGGGGGTACGGCTCACTTCCGGAAGAGGTTGGTAAGCCAACCCTAACAAACCCCCGCGCGCGGCCATTTCCTGGATCTACAGCAGTACGACCCCGAGGGTATCCTCGGCGGCGGCAATCACCGAGCCGTTGTCGACAAGCACCCGGGCGGCCTCGATCTCCGGCGCGAGGTACCGGTCGGTGCCCGGGCCCTGGATGTGCGCGCGCAGCACCCGGCGCACCGCGGTGATGGGCTCCGAGCTGCGCGCCGTGGCGAGGCCGCCGTCCCGCATATCGAGGGCCCGGGCAGCGGTGAGGATCTCGATGGCGAGGACCCGGGTCAGCCCGTCGAGGGAGCGGCGCAGCTTCAGTCCGGCCGCCCAGCCCATGGACACGTGGTCCTCCTGCATGGCGGAGGACGGAATGGAGTCGACCGAGGCCGGGTTGGCGAGCCGCTTGAGTTCCGAGACAATCCCGGCCGAGGTGTACTGGGCGATCATGTGCCCCGAATCGACCCCCGGATCGTCGGCCAGGAAGGGGTTGAGGCCGTGGTTGCGTGCCTTGTCGAGGAACCGGTCGGTGCGGCGTTCACTCATCGAAGCGACGTCGGCGACGGCGATGGCGAGGAAGTCGAGCACGTAGCCGACGGGGGCGCCGTGGAAGTTGCCGTTGGATTCGATCCTGCCGTCGGGGGTGATCACCGGGTTGTCGATGGCCGAACCGAGTTCGATGGCCGCCACCGAGTTGCCGTGGGCGAGGGTGGCCCTGGCCGCCCCATGGACCTGCGGGGCGCACCGCAGCGAGTAAGCGTCCTGGACCCGGGTGAAGCGGTGGCGTCCGGTCTCGGCGGTCAGCTCCGCGGCGATGAGCGGGGAATCCTTGAGGAGGGCACGGATGTTCGCGGCGGAGTCGTGCTGTCCGGGGTGCGGGCGCAGCTCGTGCAGGTCGGCGGCGAAGACGGCGTCAGTGCACAGGAGCCCCTCGACGCTCATGGCGGCGGCGAGGTCGGCCGTCTTCAGCAGCCGGTGGAGGTCCTCGGCGGCCAGCACCAGCATGCCGAGCATGCCGTCGGTGCCGTTGATCAGCGCCAGTCCCTCCTTTTCGCGCAGCTCGACCGGAGCGATGCCGGCGGCCGCCAGGGCATCCGCGGCGGAGGCGGTGGAGCCGTCGGAGGTGCGCACCGTGCCCTCACCCATGAGGGCCAGTGCCACGTGGGAGAGCGGGGCGAGGTCTCCGGAGCACCCGAGGGAGCCGTACTCGCCGATCACCGGGGTGATTCCGGCGTTGAGCATCGCCGCGTAGGTCTCGGCGACCACCGGCCGGACGCCGGTGCGGCCCGTGGCCATGGTCGAGAGCCGCCCGAGCATCAGCCCGCGCACCACCTCACGGTCCACTTCCGCCCCCGAGGAAGCCGCGTGGCTGCGGATCAGGCTGCGCTGGAGCTGGGTGCGCTGGGCGGGCGGGATGTGCTTCGTGGCCAGGGCTCCGAAACCGGTCGAGACTCCGTAGTGGGGGGTGGTGTCCCCGGCGAGCTGATCCACGACCCGGCGGGAGGCGGCCATCGCCTCGAGGGCGTCCCCGCCGAGCTCCACCTGCGCGCCGTGGCGGGCGATCGCCACCACCTCGGCCGGAGCGAGGGGGCCGGTGCCGATCCGGATGGGTCCGCCGCCGCTGCCGGCGGCGGACCCGGGTGCCGGGACGGCCGGAAGGGTGCCGGTGGTGCCCGGGGCTGTGTGCTCTGCAGTCATGGGGAGCCTCGCTTCGCATGGCCTCCGGGGTTCCACCGGACTATTGCCATTGAGTGAAAATGGGGTTTCAATAAGTGAAATACAAATCCGACCGAGACGCAAGGGGATACGCGTGGCAGATACCTCAACCCGCTCAGTGGAGCGGGCGCTGCTGCTCCTGGGCGCGGTGTGCGAGCGGGGCACGGTCACCCTGGCCGAGGCCGCCCGGGACGCAGGCCTTTCCGCCTCGACGGCGCTGCGGCTCCTGCGCACCCTCGAATCCACGGGCTTCGTCCGCCGGGACGGCGCCGGCGGCTACCGGCCGGGGCTGCGGGTCGTCCAGCTGGGCGCCCAGGCGCTGAGCTCCGAATCCCTGGTCTCCCTCGCCGAGGGGGCCCTTGACCGGCTGGTGGGCCTGACCGGGGAATCGGCCTACCTCAGCGTGCCCTCCCACGACGGCCACGGAGTCTACCTCGCCGTGCGCGAAGGGACCCACTCGGTGCGCCACGCGAGCTGGGTCGGCCGCAGTATCCCCCTTGAGGGGACGGCGGTCGGCGCCGTCCTTTCGGGCGCGACGCCCTCCACGGGATACGTCGTGGTGCGCGACGGCGTCGAAGCCGATGTCACCGCCATCGCCGCCCCCGTCCGCGCCGGAGGGCGCATCGCCGCGGCGCTCAGCGTCGTCGTGCCCAGCTACCGCATTAGTGAAAACGAATCCGCGGGGATCGGGATGCATGTGGCCCGCGAGGCCGCAGCCATCCTGCCCGTCACCTCAGCAACCCCTGAAGGAGAATCAGCATGAGCACACCCGAGGCCACTGCCCCGACTCCCCGCGCTACCACCTCCGATCCGTCCCGGCAGATCCGGGCCGCACGCGGCACGGCCCGGACGGCCAAGAGCTGGCAGACCGAGGCTCCTCTGCGGATGCTGATGAACAATCTCGACCCCGAGGTCGCCGAACGCCCCGAGGACCTCGTGGTGTACGGCGGGACCGGCCGGGCCGCCCGCAGCTGGGAGGCCTACGACGCCATCGTGCGCTCCCTTGAGGACCTCGAGGACGACGAGACCCTGCTGGTGCAGTCGGGCAAGCCTGTCGGCATCTTCCGCACCAACCCGTGGGCTCCGCGGGTGCTGCTGGCCAACTCAAACCTCGTGGGTGACTGGGCCACCTGGCCGGAGTTCCGCCGGCTCGAGGCCGAGGGCCTGATGATGTACGGGCAGATGACCGCCGGGTCCTGGATCTACATCGGCACCCAGGGCATCCTGCAGGGCACCTTCGAGACCTTCGCCGCGATCGCCGCTCGGCGTTTCGGCGGCACCCTCGCCGGGACCCTGACCCTGACCGCCGGCTGCGGCGGCATGGGCGGGGCACAGCCGCTGGCCGTCACCCTCAACGGGGGAGCGGTGCTGATCGTCGACGTCGACTCCTCGCGCCTGCGCCGCCGCGTCGCCAAGCGCTACCTCGACACCGTCGCCGACTCCCTCGACGATGCCGTCGCCTCCGTCCTCGCGGCGAAGGCGGACCGGAAAGCCCTGTCGGTGGGCGTCGTTGGCAACGCCGCGGAGGTCTTCCCGGAGCTGCTCCGGCGCGGAATCGACATCGACATCGTCACCGACCAGACCTCCGCGCACGACCCGCTGAGTTACCTCCCCGAAGGCGTCGCCCTGGAGGACTGGGCGCGGGAGGCCGTGGCGGACCCGGTGGGTTTCACCAAGAAGGCGCAGGCCTCGATGGCCCGCCACGTCGAGGCGATGGTCGGGTTCCTCGACGCCGGCGCCGAGGTCTTCGACTACGGCAACTCCATCCGCGACGAAGCACGCTCCGGCGGCTATGCGCGGGCCTTCGACTTCCCCGGCTTCGTCCCTGCCTACATCCGCCCGCTGTTCTGCGAGGGACTCGGGCCGTTCCGCTGGGTCGCCCTCTCCGGGGACCCGGCCGACATTGCCGTTACCGACGCCGCCCTCAAGGAGCTGTTCCCGGAGAACACGCACCTCCACCGCTGGCTCGAGGCCGCCGCCGAGCACGTCGAGTTCGAAGGCCTGCCGGCACGCATCTGCTGGCTCGGCTACGGCGACCGCGCCAAGGCAGGCCTCCTCTTCAACCGCCTCGTCGCCGAGGGGAAGGTGTCGGCGCCGATCGTCATCGGCCGGGACCACCTCGATTCGGGCTCGGTCGCCTCGCCCTACCGGGAGACCGAAGCCATGGCCGACGGCTCGGACGCCGTCGCCGACTGGCCGCTGCTCAACGCCCTGCTCAACACCTCCTCCGGAGCCACCTGGGTCTCCATCCACCACGGCGGCGGGGTCGGCATCGGCCGCTCCATCCACGCCGGGCAGGTTTCGGTGGCCGACGGCACCGAGCTGGCCGCCTCGAAGCTGGAGCGGCTGCTGACCAACGACCCCGGCATGGGCGTGATCCGCCACGTCGACGCCGGCTACCCCCGGGCCGCCGAGGTCGCCGCCGAACGCGGCGTGCGCATCCCCATGCAGGAGTAATGGTCAGGGTCCACCCGCGGCATGCCGCGGCCCGCCTCCGCCCGCACCGCACCACACCCACTGCACCGCACCGCACCGCACCACTGCACCGCACCGCACCGCACCGCACCGCACCCACCGGTGCCATTACCGGTACCGCCCGCAGCCGTTCTGCCCGGAGGCTCCATGGAATCCGTCTCAACCCTTCTCGACTCGATCGACGGTGTCGGCCGCGACGCCCGCCGCGGCGGGTACTCCCGGCCGGTGTACTCCGCCGCGGAGAGCGAACTGCGCGAGTGGTTCGCCGCCGAGGCCGGCCGGCGTGGGCTGGCCGTCGAAACCGACCGCAACGGCATCCTGTGGGCATGGTGGGACGTCCCGGGGACAGGGCGGAAGGGATCGCTGGTCACCGGCAGCCACCTCGACTCCGTGCCGGGCGGCGGAGCCTTCGACGGGCCTCTCGGGGTCGCCTCGGCGCTGGCCGCGGTCGACCTCCTGCGCGGGCGCGGCGTGCAGCCGAACCGCTCCCTCGCGGTCGCGGTCTTCCCCGAGGAGGAGGGCTCGCGTTTCGGAGTGGCGTGCCTGGGCTCGCGCCTGCTCACCGGAACCCTCGACGCCGACCGGGCCCGCAGCCTCACCGACGCCGACGGCACCACCTTCGCCGAGGCCTCCCGTGCAGCAGGCCTTGACCCGGCCGGGCTGGGGCGGGACGAGGAGGCGCTGGGAAACATCGGCGACTTTCTCGAACTCCACGTGGAGCAGGGGCGGGGACTGATCGACCTCGACTCCGCCGTCGCCGTCGGCTCCTTCGTCCTCGGCCACGGGCGGTGGAGGCTGTCGGTGCGGGGGCAGGGCAACCACGCCGGGACCACCCTGATGGCCGACCGCGCCGACCCGATGGTCGCTGCCGCGCAGGTCGTGCTTGCGGTGCGCGAGGCCGCCCGGCGCCAGGACGGCGCCCGCGCCACCGTGGGCCGCCTGACCCCGGTGCCCGGCGGCACCAATGTGATCGCCTCCCGGGTCGACCTCTGGCTCGACGTGCGCCATCCCGACGACGCCGTCACCGCCGCCTTCGTCGAAACCATCCACGGCAGGGCGCAGAAGGCCGCCGCCTTCGAGGGCTGTTCGGTCATCCTCACCGAGGAATCCTTCAGCGGCACCGTGGCCTTCGACCCCGCCCTGCAGCGGGGACTCGCCAACTCGCTCGGGGGGGTGCCGTCCCTGCCCACCGGTGCCGGCCACGACGCCGCGGTGCTCGCCGGCGTCGTGCCCTCGGCCATGCTGTACGTGCGGAACCCCACCGGGGTCAGCCACTCCCCGGAGGAGTATGTCGAACGGGAAGACGCAGACGCCGGCGCCGCCGCGCTCGCCGATGTGCTCGAGGACCTGCTGTGAGCGGCGGCGGCGGGACGGACGGGTCCGGCGCCCGGACGTCGGCACCGGCGCCTCTCTGGTGCGCGGCGGCCTGGCTCGGGGACCGCGGCGTCGTCGGGGGCGTCCGTGTGGTGCCCGCCGGCGACGGGACGGTGGCGTCCCTCGAGGCGGGGGTCGCCGCGCGGGCAGGGGACACCGTGCTTCCCGGCGTGGTCTTCCCGGCCGCCGCCAACGCCCACTCCCATGCCTTCCACCGGGTGCTGCGCGGCCGCACCCACAACGGAGCCTCCGGCAGCTTCTGGACCTGGCGCGAATCGATGTACGCTGCGGCGCGGCAGCTGACCCCGGAGCTGTACGAGGAGCTCGCCACCGCGGTCTTTGCCGAAATGGTCGTCACCGGCTGGAGCAGCGTCGCCGAATTCCACTACGTGCACCACCGGCCCGACGGCTCACCCTACGGATCGGGAACGACGGGGACGACGGGTCAGACGGGGGCCCCGGCTCCGGCGGGTTCCGGAACGGCCGGAAGCGCCGACGGCCCGGACGGGCCCCACGCGATGGAACTGGCCCTGGCCCGGGCGGCCGTCCGCGCCGGGATCCGGCTGACCCTTCTCGATACCTGTTACCTCGCCGGCGGCTTCGGACGTCCCGCCGGCCCGGACCAGGCGCGGTTCACCGACGCGTCAGCCAACGCCTGGCTGCGCCGCTTCGCCTCGCTGCGGGAGGTGATGGCCCAACGTTTCCCCGCGTCGGCCGTCACGGTCGGCGCGGCCCTCCATTCGGTGCGGGCCGTCCCACCGGAAGCGCTCGCGGAGATCGCCGGGGCCCTGCCAACGGACGTACCGGTCCACATCCACCTCTCCGAACAGCCCGCCGAGAACGAGGCCTGCCTCGCGGCCACGGGGCTCACCCCCACCGGCCTGCTCTCCTCCACCGGGCTGCTGACATCCCGGCTCTCGGCGGTGCACGCCACCCACCTCACGGCCGCCGACATCGACCTGCTCGGCGGCGCCGGAACCACGGTGGTGATGTGCCCCACCACCGAGGCCGACCTGGCCGACGGGATCGGCCCCGCCGGCGAGCTGCAGCGTGCCGGCGCCCGGATCGCCCTCGGCACCGACCAGCACGCCGTTATCGACCCGTGGATCGAAATGCGGGCCCTCGAGCACGGCGAACGCCTCGCGACGGGAGGCCGCCCGCAGTTCACCCCGGCCGAGCTGCTCGCCGCCGGCACCGGGAGCGGGCTCAGGGCGCAGGGCCGCCCGCCGGCCGGCCTCGAGCCGGGCGCCGTGTGCGACCTCGTCGCCATCGACCCCCGCTCGGTGCGCACCACCGGCAGCGACCCGGAGCAGCTCGTGTATTCGGCCACCGCGCAGGACGTCACCGACGTCGTCATCGGCGGGGTCCCCGCCGCCCACCGAGGGCGGCATCTGGGCCTCGGCGACCCCGCGGACCTGCTCGCGGCCGTCCTCGGGAAAATGGACGGTGGTGCGGGCAGGAGCGCCCACCGCAGCGACAGCCGCACAGACCTAGGAGCAGCAGCACCGTGACCTCGACGCTCATCACCAACATCGGCGAACTCTCAACGTCGGATCCGGACCAGCGGGTCCTCACCAACGCCGCCGTCGTTCTCGAGGGGGAGCGGATCAGCTGGATCGGCCCGGCGGCGGGCGCGCCGGCAGCGGACACCGTGCACGACGCCGAAGGCCGGGCGGGCCTGCCCGGCTGGGTCGACAGCCACACCCACCTCGTCTTCGCCGGCGACCGCACCGCCGAATTCGAAGCCCGGATGGCCGGGGCCGAGTACCGGGCCGGCGGCATCGCGGTGACCACCGAGGCCACGCGGGCCGCGGGGGACTATGAGCTGACCCGGCTGCTGCTGGGGCGCACCGCCGAGGCGGCCTCCGGCGGCACCACCTACCTTGAAACCAAGACCGGCTACGGGCTCGACGTCGAACACGAGGCCCGCAGCGCGCGGATCGCCGCGGGCGTCGTCGACGAGGTGACCTACCTCGGCGCGCACCTCGTGCCGGCCGGCATCGACGCCGACGCGTACACCGCGCTGGTCTGCGGGCCGATGCTCGATGCCGTCCGCCCCTACGTCCAATGGGCCGACGTCTTCTGCGAGCGGGGCGCGTTCACCCCCGACCAGAGCCGGGCCGTGCTCACCGCCTGCCGGGATGCCGGGCTGGGACTGCGGGTCCACGGCAACCAGCTCGGCCCGGGGGAGGGCACCGCGCTCGCCGTCGAGTTCGGCGCCGCGAGCGTCGACCACGTCAATCACCTCAGCGACGCCGACATCGACGCGCTCGCCTCGTCCTGGTCCGGCTGGGATCCCTCCGGCTGGGATCCCGCGCACGCCGCGGAGGCCGGGGGAGAGGGACACGCCGGGCAGGCGGCCGCTCCGGGGCGGGGCACCGTGGCCACCTGCCTGCCGGCGTGCGACCTTTCCACCCGCCAGCCCTTCCCGCCCGCCCGCCGGCTGCTCGACGCGGGGGTCCAGCTCGCCCTGGCCAGCAACTGCAACCCCGGCACCTCCTACACCACGTCGATGGCGTTCTGCGTCACCACCGCCGTGCTGCAGATGGGCCTGAGCGTCCAGGAGGCGGTCCGGGCCGCCACCTACGGCGGCGCCCTGTCCCTCGGGTGCGAGGCCGGGACGGACGCCGACGGCCGGCGCGCCGTAGGCTCCCTCGCCGTCGGCCACCGGGCCGACCTGCAGCTGCTCAACGCCCCCTCCGCCACCCACCTCGCGTACCGGCCCGGCATCCCGCTGACCGGGGCCGTCTGGCGTGCCGGGGTGAGGCTCAGCTAGGGCGGCTGGGAATCGGAGGCGGGCGCTGGAAAGATAACCCCATGCGCTCTCTCTCACCCACCGTCCACCCGCCGGCACTGCGGGAGCGGCGGCGGATCACAGCGGAAATCCTGATCGTGATGGGACTCTCACTCGGACAGTCGGGCGTGTACGCGGTGGTGCGGCTGCTGGACAAGGCGACGTCCGGTCCGCTCGCCGGCCAGACCACCACCCTCAACCCGGTGCTCAATGACCGGCAGTACTTCGACCTGGCGTACCAGCTGCTCGGGATATTCTTCGCCCTCGTGCCGGTCGCCCTGGCCCTGTTCCTGCTGAGCGCCGGCGGCGCCTCGGCGTTCCGGCGGATCGGCTTCACCTTCGAGCGCCCGGCCCTGGATTTCGGCCTCGGGCTGGGGCTGGCCGTGGCCATGGGGGTGGGGACTCTCGGCGTCTACGCCGCCGGACGTGCCCTGGGCATCACCACCGCCATTGTCCCGGCGGCCCTCGATGACTACTGGTGGACGGTGCCCGTGCTCGTGCTGTCGGCCCTGCGCCATGCGGTGCTCGAGGAGGTCCTCGTGGTCGGGTACCTGTTCGAGCGGCTGCGCCGGCTTGGCTGGTCCGTCCCGGCGCTCCTCATCACCAGTGCGCTGCTGCGCGGCAGCTACCACCTCTACCAGGGCATCGGGCCGTTCGTGGGCAATGTGATCCTGGGGCTGGTCTTCGGCTATGCCTACCTGCGCACCGGCCGGGTGATGCCGCTGGTCATCGCCCACGCGGCACTCGACATCACCGGCTTCGTCGGCTTCGCCCTGCTCGGATCGGCCATCGGCATCGGGGACTAGCGGCCCCGGACGGGAAAGCCAGCCCTAAGGAGAACGGTTGCAGGGCTCGCGCCCTGCAACCACTCCCGACCCCGCAGACTGCTCGCTGCTTGACAACTTCGGCGCCACGTTCCACTAAACCAGTCCCGGCAACCCCCCGGGTGGATACTTCGGTGCTCCGGTTACCTTGACACGCCCGCTTTCCGTCAGGACGGGAATCACCCCCACGCTCCAGCGTCCGGGCCGGACCGGGCCCGGCCGCCACCGCCGGCGGAGGCCGCTGCGCCGACGCTTCCGTCAGCGGATATCGGCATCCCTGCCCAGCCTGCCCCGCAGGCCGGGCAGCAGCTGGTGCACGGCTGCCCGTGCCGGCCCGTAGGCGCGGATCCTGCGCATCGAGGTCCCGACCACAAGGCCGCGGTCGATTCGAACGGCGGAGCGGCCCAGCGTCCGCGCAACCCGCAGCGTGTACTCGATGTCCTCGTCGCACTCGGCGATGGAGGTGCGCGGAAATCCCCCCACCCGCTGGTAGGCGGCGGCGCGGGTTGCGAGGTTATGCCCGGCGACGAGCTTCAGGTAGCTGCGGTCGAGGTGACCGGCGGCCAGCGCGGTCCTCAGGACAAGGAAGGCGGCCGGGATCACCAGGGCGTCCCCGGCCCGGCGGTAGGCGTCGTCGAGGGGCACGCTCCTCCCGCCCAGCAATTCGAGGCCCGGGTGGGCCGCGAAACCCGCGAGGATCCGCCCGGTCCAGTCCGGACTCGGAACGCTGTCCCCGTCCGTCCGGGCCACCAGCTCGAAGCCGTCGGTGATGGCACGGCGGAAACCGGTATCGCTGGCAGCCCCGGTACCCTTTACTGGTTCCTCGAGGACGGTCAGCGGGAAGCCGTCCCGGCCGGCAAGGAATCCGGCGACCCGCGCCCGGGTATCGTCGGTCGACCCATTGTCGACGACGTAGACGGAGACGCCGTCCCGGGTGTGCTGGCGGTACAGCCCCTCAAGGGTCCTGCCGATGGAGGGCTCGTTGAACGCCGGGACCACCACCGCGAGCCGTGCGACCACAGCGTTCCCCTGGACGGCTATTCCCCGTGCGGACTAGAACTCGATCTTGCCGTTGCCGGTGTCGAAGGTGACCGACATGAGTCCCGGCGTTCCGTTCGGGGCGATCCACTTCACGGAGACGTCCCCCAGCGGCGCCTCGACGGGAGTGCCAAGCCATTCGGTGACCCGCGCGCGCGATCCGGCGATGGTCAGGGAATCGAGGCGCACCGTCGAGGGGCGGGCGTTTGAGGGGTGCAGCGCCTCGGTCCCGTCGTCCCACCGCAGCAGGTACGGAACCTGGGGGTCGGCGATCAGGCCCTTGATGCCGATCTGCTGCCAGGTGAGCTCCTGGCCGTCGGGGAACTTCCGGTTGCCCGGCACCGACTGGCGCCCGAGCCGTTCCTCGAACGGGGTGAGGTCGTCGACCGCCACCACCCAGCCCATCCAGCCGCCGCCGGCCTCGGAACGCGCGCGCACGGCCTGGCCGAACGGTGCCTTGTTGGACGCGGGATGGTCGAGGACCTCGACCACCTCGACATACTGGCCGTTGGCCAGGGGCACAATCATGTTCCGGGTCCCAAAACGGGGGTGCACACCACCCTTAACCGCTTCAACGCCCAAAGCTGAGGAAATCCGGTCCGCAGTGGCGGCCAGTCCGTCGGGTTCGCAGGCATAAGATACATGGTCCAAGCGCATGGCTACATAGTGGCACTTTGTGATCCGCGTCTCGACTTAGGCAGTCCTTACTTAACGCGGAGTCACAAATTGCCCCCGCCGCGGGTTTCAGCTTTCATGGGGAAAAGGTCATGAGTGCCAGCACACAGCCCCGGCTTGCTGGCCGGCAACCCTCCACCGCGGCGGGGTGCCCCGGGTGAAGACCTGGCGGAGCGCCACACGGCGCTGCGCAAGCGCGGGTCCCCGCCGGCGGTTTCCGGCGGCGGACGGGCCCCTTCATCGACAGGGAACGCCATGTCCAGCAACTGGTCCTTCGAAACCCGCCAGATCCACGCGGGGCAGACGCCCGACGCCGCCACGGGGGCACGGGCGCTGCCCATCTACCAGAGCACGTCCTTCGTCTTCCCCAGCACCCAAAGCGCGGCCGACCGGTTCGCGCTGACCGAGCTTGCCCCGATCTACACGCGCATCGGCAATCCGACCCAGGAGGTGGTTGAGGCCCGCATCGCCTCGCTCGACGGCGGGGTGGGCGCCTTGCTGCTCGCCTCGGGGCAGGCGGCCGAAACCTATGCGATCCTCAATCTCGCCGAGGCGGGCGACCACATCGTCGCAAGCCCGAGCCTCTACGGGGGTACCTACAACCTCTTCCGGCACACCCTGAGGAAATTCGGCATCGAAACCACCTTCGTGGAGAACCCCGACGACCTGGGGCAGTGGCGCGCCGCCGTCCGGCCCAATACCAAGGCGTTCTTTGGCGAGGTCGTCTCAAACCCCCGCCAGGACGTGCTCGACCTTGAGGGGATCAGCGCGATCGCCCACGAACACGGGGTCCCCCTGATCGCCGATGCGACGGTGTCCACGCCGTACCTCATCCGCCCCATCGAGTGGGGCGCCGACATCGTCGTGCACTCCGCCACCAAGTACCTTGGCGGTCACGGCACCGCCATCGGCGGCGTCATCGTCGACTCGGGCCGCTTCGACTACGGCCGGGACCCGGAGAAATTCCCGGGTTTCAACACCCCCGATGAGAGCTATTCCGGGCTGGTGTACGCCCGGGACCTCGGCGTCGGAAGCGCCCTGGGGGCGAACCTCGCCTTCATCCTGAAGGCGCGCGTCCAGCTGCTGCGCGATCTCGGGTCCGCAATCTCCCCGTTCAACGCCTTCCTCATCGCCCAGGGGCTCGAAACGCTCAGCCTGCGGATGGAACGCCACATCGCCAACGCCCGCGCCGTTGCGGAATGGCTCGAGCTCCACGACGACGTCGAATCGGTCGCCTACGCCGGCCTGCCCTCAAGCCCCTGGTACGAGCGCGGGCTGAAGTACGGGCCGAACGGCACCGGCGCCATCGTGTCCTTCGACATCGCGGGCGGGATCGAGGCCGGCAGGCGCTTCGTCGACGGCCTCGAACTCCACTCCCACGTGGCCAATGTCGGCGATGTCCGTTCCTTGGTGATCCACCCCGCCTCCACGACCCACAGCCAGCTCGGCGCCGAGGCACAGCTGGCCGCGGGAGTGCGCCCGGGCCTGGTGCGCCTGGCGGTCGGGCTCGAGAACCTCCAGGACATCCTGGCCGACCTCGACGCCGGGTTCCGTGCGGCGAAGGGAAGCTAGCGGGCCGTGACCGCCTACCTTCCTGCCTACCCCGGGCGGGCCCCCATCCCGGGCGTCCCCGGGCGTGACGGCGTCGTCCGGACGGCCCGCCTCGGCCCCGCCACCCTCGAGACCGGAGGGTTCCTGCCCGCGGTCGAGCTCGCCTACGAGACCTGGGGTGTGCTCAACTCCGACGCCTCCAACGCCGTCCTGGTCGAACACGCCCTGACTGGCAGCTCCCACGTGGCCCGGGGCGGGTCGGACGAGGACGGGTGGTGGGACGCGCTCGTCGGTCCCGGCCGCACCGTGGACACCGACCGGTACTTCGTCGTGGCCGCCAATATGCTCGGCGGCTGCTACGGGTCAACCGGCCCCTCAACGCCGGCACCCGACGGCCGGCCCTGGGGCTCGCGCTTTCCCTTTATTACCATCCGTGATTCCGTCCGGGCCGAAGCGCTGCTGGCCGATGAGCTCGGGATCCGCCGCTGGCACTCGGTGCTGGGCGGCTCCATGGGCGGGGCCCGGGCGCTGGAGTGGGCGCTGATGTACCCGGAGCAGGTGGCCCGGTGCGCCGTCATCGCCTGCTCCGCCGCGAGCACGGCCGAGCAGATCGCGTTCGCGCAGGCCCAGCTGCAGGCCATCCGCCTCGATCCGCACTACGCCGGCGGGGACTACTACGGTTCTCCACCGCCGGAGGCCGGCCTGGGGCTCGCCCGGCGCATCGCCCATATCACCTACCGGTCCGAGGCCGAGTTCGCTCTCCGGTTCGGGCGCAGCGCCCAGGGCGCCGAGGCCCCCTTCGGAGGGCAGCGTCCGGCTGACCGCGGACGGTATTCGGTGGAAAGTTACCTCGACCACCAGGCCGCGAAGCTCGTGCAGCGCTTCGACGCCAACAGCTACCTCGTGCTGACCGAGGCGCTGATGAGCCACGACGCCGCACGCGGCCGGGGCGCCCTGCGGCAGGCGCTCGGCGCGGTGACCGCCGAGGTCCTCGTCGCCGCCGTGGATTCGGACCGGCTGTACTTCCCGGAGCAGGCGCACGCCCTCGCGGACGCCCTCCCGGGCCAGGTTCCCGTCCACACCATTTCCTCACCGATCGGCCACGACGCTTTCCTGACCGAGATCGGGCAGCTCGACGCACACCTGCGCGCCCGTTTCTACCCCAGGTAGCGTCCGCAAAAACGCTGGGCGCGCCGGACCGGCCGCCCCTACAGTGGTGCCGAGCACGCCCCGGCGCCGGCCGGCGGCGTCCGCGAGGAAGGACGGTTCATGGACCTGAACAGCATCGGCTGGAACGAGGAAGCCCGCGAGAAGATCCTGTTTGACGCGGACCGTGCGCTGCAGGAGGCGGTGCGGGAGGCGGTGGAGACCCTCGGCGGCCGCAGCAGGGAGGAAGTTTACGAATTCCTCTTCGCCAAGCTCCAGCCGCAGTTCGTCGACTTCCAGCCGGGACCGGACCTCAGCGCCTGTGCCGACGCCGTGGCCCGCGGGGAGGTCTCCCTCGACTCCTAGGCGTCCTGCGGCGCGTCGCCGGCCATCCTGACGAGCCGGGGCGCGGCCACCCTGACAGGATTCAGCGGCGTTCCCACGCTCCGGGCAGCGTCAGCAGCTCCTGGACCGGGACGGGAAGCTCGCCGCGGGCGACGTCGGCGACGCTGGTCGTCTCAAGGACCAGGCGCAGGCTGGCCCGGGTGGCCACCCACACATCGCGCAGGCTGCTGGTGGACTCCGGGTAGGTAACCTGCTCCGGGCTCTCTCCCCGCACCCCGGCCAGGGGACCGTCCACGGACCGGAGAACATCGGCAAGGGTGATTTCCGTCGCCGGCCGGGTCAGGGAATACCCGCCGCCGGATCCGCGGCGGGAGGTGAGCAGGCCCGAACGGCTCAGTTCCCCGAGGATCGATTCAAGGAACTTGGCCGGAATGTGCTGCTGGCTGGCCAGGGCATCCCGGGTGAGCACTTCCTGCTCGCTGCAGGCCAGTTCGATGACGGCCCGGAGGGCGTAGTCGGCGCGCGCTGTCACCTGCATTGACGCCTACCCCCACTGGAAGAGGCAGGCATCAGGAGACCGGCCCCATGCCGCGCCGCGCCCGCACGCCGTTGGACACCCGGGAGAGCACACCGTCGATGAGCATGCCGAGGGCCAGGATGATGATCATGACGGACATCAGGCCGGCGGTGTCGGCGAACTCCCGGTGGAACTGCAGCTGCACGCCCAGTGAGGGCTTGGACGCGATGATGACGAGCAGCTCCCCGGCCATGAGCGAGCGCCAGGCGAAGGCCCAGCCCTGCTTCAGCCCGGAGAGGTAGGCGGGAAGGGCCGCGGGAACCACGACATACCGGTAGAGGCTCAGACCCCGGGCGCCGAGCACCGTCGCGGTGCGGATGAGGGCCTGCGGCACGTCGTCGATGCCGGAGATGATGCCGTTGGCGATGGACGGGGCCGCCCCGAGGATCACCACGAAGAGGATTGCGCTTTCCGAGAGGCCGAAGAGGAGGATCGCGAAGGGGAACCAGGCGATGGACGGCATGGTCTGCAGCCCGGTGATCATCGAGCCGATCGCTGCCCGGAGGGTCCGGGAGAACGAGACGACCAGGCCGATGAAGGTGCCGATGCCGAGGGCCAGGCCGAAGCCGGCCGCCGCGCGGAACATCGTCGTGCCGAGGGCCTGCCAGAACTTGCCGCTGGCTACCATCTCGCCGGTGCGCTGCAGGACGGTCGCCGGGTCGGGCAGGACGTAGCTGGGGCGCCAGCCGCTGAGGTAGACACCTTCCCACAGGAGCAGGGTCATGATCACCGCAAGCAGGGGCGGCCAGCTCCGGCGGACAATGCGGGAGCCGAGGGAGGCGCCGCGCTGGCCCTCCGACCCGGCGGAGCGGCTCCGGCGCGCGGGTGCCGCTGTCTTGCCCACCAGGCGGCCGGCGTCGATGTCGCTCATGGCTCGTTCCTTCCCGAAAGGCGCCGGTGCAGCTCGGCGGCGCGGTCGGCGACGCCGGGGTCTTCCATCCGACGGGGCCGCTGCAGCCCGATCTGGAGTTCGGAGTCGATCCGTCCGGGGTCAGGTGCCATCACCAAAACCCGGTTCCCCAGCCGGGCCGACTCCCGGACGTTGTGCGTGACGAAGACGATCGTCAGCTCCCGTTCGAGCCAGATGCGTTCGGTCTCGTCGTGCATGGCGTCGCGGGTGATCGCATCCAGGGCGGCGAAGGGTTCGTCCATGAGGAGGATCTGGCAGTCCTGGGCGAGCGTGCGGGCGAGGGCGACCCGCTGGCGCATGCCGCCGGACAGCTCGTGCGGGCGCATCGAGCCCGCCCGGGGCAGCCGCACCGTTTCGAGCAGTTCATCGACGCGGGGACCGAACTCCCGGGCCGGCACGCCGGACAGGCGCAGCGCCAGTTCGATGTTTCCCCGCACGGTGAGCCACGGGAAGAGGTTGGCGTCCTGGAACATCATGCCGACCCGGCGGCCGCCCACCTCGATGCTGCCCCGGCTGGGGGAGTCGAGGCCCGCGATGAGGTTCAGCAGGGTCGACTTGCCACACCCGGACTGTCCCAGGAGGCAGACGAAGTCCCCGGCGTCGATGTCCAGGTCGACACTGTCGAGGGCGACGCTTTCACCGGCGGCGCCCCGGAAGTCCTTGCCGACCCCGCGCAGCGAGGTGGCGGTGCGTGCCGTGGTGGCGTCCGGGGCGGGCATCCGGTCCCGTGCGCCGGCTGTTCCCAGGCGCATCACGGCTCCTTCACCCCGGTCAGTCCTCGGTCCTCGAGCACGGTGTTGAGGGGATCAAGTGCGTAGAGGCCCTCGAGCTCGACCTTTTCGAGCAGGCCCACCGACACCGCGTGGCCGGCTCCGGTAACGAGGGTCTCGGGGAGCGGGTCGAAGGTGAACTCGACGTTTCCCCAGGCGGCCTCGAGGTACTCGTCCTTTACCCGCTGCCCGGTGAGCTCCTCGATCTTGTCGTTGAAGATCTTTTGGGCGCCCTCGGGGTCCTCCTCCATGAACGCCAGTGCGTCGAGGTGGCCCTCAAGCACCGCCTGGACCGTGTCGGGGTGCTCTTCGAGGAACTCGGTGCGGACGACCAGGTTGGCGACGACGAACCGCCCGTCCGGCCACAATTCCCCTTCATCGACGAGCAGCCGGCCATCTCCCTCCTCGATGAGGCGGGTCAGCCACGGTTCGGGCACCCAGGCGCCGTCGATGTTCCCGGCCACGAAGGACTGGAGGGCGGCCGAGTTCTCCTGGGGTTTAATGCTGACGTCGCCGCCGCCCTCGGTGTCTGCGGTGAGTCCCTCGCCCTCGAGCCAGGTCCGCAGCGCCACGTCCTGCGTGTTGCCCAGCTGGGGGGTGGCGAGGGTGGCGCCTTCGAGGTCCTCGGCGCTGTCGATCCCCGGCCGCACCACCAGCCCCGCGCCGCCGGAGGCGACACCGGCAAGAACCTTCAGCGCCTTGCCCTGGCTCTGGGTGAAGCCGTTGATGGTGGGGTTGGGGCCGATGACGGTCATGTCGATGGCACCGGAGAACAGGGCCTCAATCGCCTCCGGCCCGGCGCTGAAGGTCTGGGTTCGAAGGTCCACCCCGTCCAGATGCTCGTCGTACAGGCCCTCGGCCTCGGCCACCAAGGCCGGAGCGTGGGTGAGGTTGGGAAAGTACCCGAGCCGGATCTCTTCCGGCCGGTCCTGCCCGCCCGGGTCCGCTGCTCCCGGATCCGAACATCCTGAGAGGAAGGTGATGGTGGCGATGGCAAGGACGCCAATGCGTGCCGATGTGGTTCTCATTCCGACTCTCCCCAGCCGATCGAATCCTAGTAATCCGACAGGCTATGCCGCTTACAAGGGCCGAGGAAGGGAATTCCGAAGGAACAGGTGGAACGCCGATGGGACAGCGTAGGAGGGCATCTCGGGGCAGGTAGTTGGCCTTCAGGCGGGCGCCGCCGCCGGAGCGGACAGGGTCCGGCCGTGCCTACAGGCCCGCGCCGGGCGGCATGGCCGGTCCGAAGATCGTCGAAGCCTCCGGACGTTTGGGGCTGATTCCGTCACCGGAGGAACGGTGGCGCAGGCGCCTCAGGATCCAGGGCATCAGGTATTCCCGCGCCCAGACGACGTCCTCGGTGCGTGCAAGCCGCCAGCTCTTCGGCGGAAGCGGCTTGGCCTGCATCGGTTCGAGGGTGTGGTTCACCGCGAGCGTGTCGAGGACCATCATCGCGATCGTGTGGTGCCCCAAAGGGGAGAAGTGAAGACGGTCCTCGGACCACATCCGCGGATCGGAGAGCTGCCGCAGCGCCCACATGTCGGCGATCACGGCGTCGTGCCGGGCCGCGATGACCCGCAGGTTCTCGTTGAACACGGCGGTCTTCAGGCGCACCTTTCCCAGCACCGTGTCGCGCACGTCGGGCCCGGTGAACAGCACCACCGTCGCACCCTCGCTGCCGAGGGTCTGCACGGCGGAATCGAGCCGTGCGGCGAGCTGATCGGGGTCGGCGCCGGGCCGCAGGAGGTCGTTGCCGCCGGCGGAGATGCTCACGAGGTCCGGCTTGAGGGCCAGTGCCGGCTCCACCTGCTGGTCCACGATCTGCTGCAGCAACCGTCCCCGTACCGCAAGGTTCGCGTAGGAGAAGCTGCCGCAGCCCCGGCTGAGTTCCTCGGCGACCCGGTCGGCCCAGCCGCGGTTTCCTCCGACGCTGTCGGGGTTGGGGTCCCCGATCCCTTCGGTGAAGGAATCACCAAGGGCGACGTACCGCCGCCAGGGGTGGGGGATAGCCTCCCCCTCGACGTGTACGGATTCATCAACTGCAGATACTGCCTGTTTTTCACTCACCCTTTTATCCTGCCAAGTAGGGGGCCGCCTACGCGACCGTAGGTAGCCCCGGTTAAGGCGCCGCGGCTGGGCGGGGCGGGCCGGCCGGGGCGCCCTGCATGCCAGAATTGGGGGATGACGAAAACCGGCCCCGACCCCCTGTCCACGCCCGCCTGGGACCCGGTCACCCTCTGGTCCCGGCCCGAAAGCGAGCGGGCCGGGACCCCGCTTCTTGTGCTTTTTCACGGCTATATGGCCGACGAACGCGATCTCATGGCGCTCGCCGATTACCTGCCCGGGGAGTTCACGGTCGTCTCGGTCCGCGCCCCCTCCGCCGAGGACCAGGGGTACTCCTGGTTCCCGTTGTCCCGGGACGCCGGGTACTCGGTGGAGGCCGTCGTCGAAGCGCTTAAGCCGCTGGTGGAATGGCTCGATGCCATCCGGGCACCGCACCCGAGCGTCAGCCTGCTGGGGTTCTCCATGGGGATGGGCGTTGCCACCTCGCTGCTGCGCCACCGCCCGGGCGACTTCGCCACAGTCGTGGGCCTCTCGGGGTTCGCTGTTCCTCCCGAAGGCCATCCCTTCTTCCAGGACGAGGCGCTGGCGGGCCGTTCGGTGCCCTTCTTCTGGGGCCGGGACCAGGCGGACGAGGTGATCGCCTCCTCGATGGTCGAGTACACGCACCGCTGGGCGACCTCGACCACCCGGCTGACCAAGGTGCTGTACCCCAACATGGGGCACAGCATCAGCCAGCAGGAGCTGGCCCACGTCCGGGAGTTCCTGACGCTGACGGTGCTGAATGCACCGACCGGGGGAACCAGCGGGAGCTGAAGGGCCCGGCGCTCAGCCCGCGACGATCCGCACGCTCTGGCCGTTGACGCTCACGACGTCGCCGGGGTGGAGCTGGCGCCCGCGGCGCTCCTCGATGTCGCCGTTGACCTGGACCAGCCCATTGTCGATCAGGGTCTTCGCCTCGGCTCCGTCCTCGGCCAGCGAGGCGAGCTTCAGCAGCTGTCCCAGCCGGATCATGCCGTCGGAAATTGGAAGTTCGCTGATGCCGGCCGACGCGCCGGGTCCGTTCGGTTCACTGCTCATGACCCAATTCTGCCCGACCGGATGTCGGCACCGGTCCACTAAACTTGACCGGTGACTTCCTCAGCCCCGCTCCCGCCCCTTATCGGCATCCCGGTGGCGCTCGCCGCCGGGACGGCCATCCCCGTCCAGGGGCGCATCAACGGGGCCCTGGGCGCCCGGCTCGACGACGGCGTCGCCGCGGCCCTGGTGAGCTTCGGCACCGGGCTGGTGGTGATGATCCTGATCTCCCTGGTGCTGCCGCGCGGCCGGGCGGGCTTCCGTGCGATCGGCCCCTCGGTGCGCGAGCGCCGGTTCCCGCCGCTGTACCTGGCGGCCGGGGCGATCGGGGCGTTCTTCGTGTTCTCCCAGTCCCTGACCATCAGCCTCATCGGCGTCGCGCTGTTCTCCGTGGCCGCGGTCATGGGCCAGTCCCTGAGCGGACTCGTCGTCGACCGGCTCGGCATCGGCCCCGCCGGCAAGAGATCAGCGACACCAATGCGCATCATCGGCGTCGTGCTGACGGTGGTGTCGGTGATCTGGGCGGTCTCACCCCGGTTCGGTGCGGCGGGGGAGCCCTCGTCCTGGCTGATCCCGGTCCTGCTGCCGGTCGCCGCCGGCATTCTGCTGAGCTTCCAGCAGGCAATGAACGGGACGGCTGCCTTCCACTACGGAACCCCCATCACCGCCACCCTGGTGAACTTCATCGCTGGGACCGTGGTCCTGCTCGCGGCCTGGCTGGCGAAGGTCGCCATCGCCGGGCCCGGCAACGCCCTGCCGTCGGAGTGGTGGTACTACCTGGGCGGGCCCATGGGCTGCGTCTTCATCGGCCTGGGAGCGCTGCTGGTGCGCAGCCTCGGCGTCCTGCTCACGGGCCTTGGCCTGATCGGCGGCCAGCTCGTGGGATCGCTGGCCCTTGACCTGTTCGTTCCGGCACCCGGCAGCGTCGTTGCCTTCGCCACCGTCGCCGGCACCCTCCTGACCCTCGTCGCCATCGTGCTCACAACCCTGCCCTGGCCCCGCGGCGCCGCGGCCGCGGCGGCCCGGCGCCGGCGGATCGGGACGACGGCCGGGCGCACGTAGGACGGGTTCGGCTCCGGTGCCGGTAGGCTTGGAGCCGGACTGTCCCTTCCGGATCGACGGCGAAATCCCGGAAGGATCCGCAGCTTTGCACCCACCATCCCGCGGACCGCACCCAGCGGCCTGCTGACGACCGGAGAACCCCCATGGCGGCACCCAAATCAGCTCTCGACCCAATCATCTCCCTCTCCAAGCGGAGGGGCTTCGTCTTCCAGTCAGGCGAGATCTACGGCGGATCGCGTTCGGCGTGGGACTACGGGCCCCTCGGCGTCGAGCTGAAGGAGAACATCAAGCGCCAATGGTGGCAGTCCATGGTGCGCGGGCGCGAGGACGTCGTCGGCCTCGACTCCGCAGTGATCCTTCCACGCCAGGTGTGGGAGGCCTCGGGTCACGTCGAAGTCTTCAGCGACCCGCTCGTCGAGTGCCTGAACTGCCACAAGCGCTACCGGCAGGACCACCTTGAGGAGGAGTTCGAGGAGAAGAAAGGCCGGGCCCCAGAGAACGGGCTGCTCGACATCACCTGCGCCAACTGCGGCACCAAGGGCCGCTGGACCGAACCGCAGAGCTTCTCCGGGCTGATGAAGACCTACCTCGGCCCCGTCGCCAGCGAGGAGGGAATGCACTACCTGCGCCCCGAGACTGCCCAGGGCATCTTCGTGAACTTCAACAACGTGCTCACCACCTCCCGGCGGAAGCCGCCCTTCGGCATCGGCCAGATCGGCAAGAGCTTCCGCAACGAGATCACCCCGGGCAACTTCATCTTCCGCACCCGCGAGTTCGAGCAGATGGAGATGGAGTTCTTCGTCGAGCCCGGCACGGACGACGAGTGGCACAAGTACTGGATCTCCACCCGCTACGAGTGGTACACCGACCTCGGCATCCGCCCCGAGAACCTGCGCCTCTTCGAGCACCCGCTGGACAAGCTCAGCCACTACTCCAAGGGCACCACGGACATCGAATACCGCTTCGGCTTCTCCGGCTCGGAGTGGGGCGAGCTCGAGGGCATCGCCAACCGCACCGACTTCGACCTCTCGACGCACTCGAAGCACTCCGGGACGGACCTGAGCTACTTCAACCAGGCCACCAATGAGCGCTACACCCCGTACGTGATCGAACCCGCCGCGGGCCTGACCCGCTCCTTCATGGCGTTCCTCGTCGATGCCTACACCGAGGATGAGGCGCCCAACGCCAAGGGCGGCGTAGACAAGCGCACGGTGCTCAAGCTCGATCCGCGCCTTGCCCCGGTCAAGGCGGCGGTACTGCCGCTGAGCCGCAACGAGGACCTCTCGCCCAAGGCCAAGGAGCTGGCGGCGCAGCTGCGGCGGAACTGGAACATCGACTTTGACGACGCCGGGGCGATCGGCCGCCGCTACCGCCGTCAGGACGAGATCGGCACGCCATTCTGCATCACCGTCGACTTCGACACCCTCGACGATCAGGCCGTGACCATCCGCGAACGCGACACCATGGCGCAGGAACGTGTCTCCCTGGACAAGGTCCAGGGCTACCTCGCCGAGCGGATGCTGGGCGCCTGATGGCCCTCGAGTACCGTGCCTGGCAGGACGGCGACGACCTCGAGCTGCTCCAGCTGTGGGGCGGCCCGGAGTCGAGCCCGTCGGAACAGTTCCGCGGCTCCTTCCGGCCCTCCTCGGAGGAACCCTGGAACCGGTGCATCACCGCCCTCGACCAGGGCATTCCGGTCGCGGCGGGGTTCGCCTATGAGACGGCCCTGCACCCGGAGAGGCTGTGGTGCTATGTCGAGGTGGCGGCCGACCACCGCCGCGCCGGGGTGGGCTCGACCCTGCTGACGATGCTGCGCCACGAGGCCGCGGCGTCGCCGTCGGGCGTCACGGCGCTGCGCAGCAAGGTCCAGCCCGGCACCTCGGGGGCGGCTTTCGCGGAGTCCACCGGCTTCACGACCATCCAGCGTTCCCGGGTGATCGTGGTGAAGCCGGGCGCCCTGGCGGCCCCGCGCTTCGAGGACGCCTCCGGGCCACAGCTGGAGGAGGCAGCGACCGGCTCGGTGGAACTCACGCAGGCCGTCGCCGCCTTCTACACGGCCGTCCACGGCTGGGACCGGGCGGAGATGACCCTCGGCCGGGCGCAGAACCTGCTCCTGGCCGACGCGACGGGCGCCGGCGGGGCGGTGGTGCTGCGGGATAAGCCCAAGAGCGACGGCGGGTCCATTGCGGCCTTCGCCGTCAGCTACACGTCGGCCCGCACCGACGCGCCGGCCGACGTGCTGCTCGGGTACGACACGTCCTTGCCCGCATCGGAGCAGGAAGCCGCGGTGGCCAGCCTGCTCGCCATGCTCGTCCACACCTACCCGGTCCAGCTCGAGGTTGACGATTCGATGACGGCACTGGTGAACGTTGTCGAGCCGCTGCTGGCCGCTGGCTCCGCCGTGGAGGCCGCCCCGGCCACCTTCGTCGTCGCCGGCTGACGGCCCGCACCCGGGGAAGCGGGCCGCGTCGGGCGCGGCTCAGCCCCTGCTGTACCGCCCGGTGGCGAGGTCGTGGGCGTCTGCTGCGGCCCGTTCGGTCTCAGTCATGGCACCGCCGCCGAGGTGGGCCGGCTGCCACCACTCACCGGGTGCCGGAACCAGCGGGAAGGTCTCGATGCACCGCTCGATGCCGTCCTGCAGCTCGGCGCGCAGCTTCTCCGTCTCCGCGGCCACATCCGCTCCGGGCGTCTGCCGGATCGGTTCGCTCACGTGGATCCGCACGGGGGACCTCCATGCGCGCCGAAGCGAAAAGCCATGGCCCCGGGTCAGCAGGCGGTGCGATCCCCAGACCGAGACGGGAATGATCGGCACGCCCGCCTCCGCCGCCAGCCGCACGGCCCCGGTCTTGAGCTCGCGCACCGTGTAGCTGCGGCTCACTCCGGCCTCGGGGAGGATGGCGACGTACTCGCCGGCGCGCAGCTTCGCCAGCGCGTCGGCGTAGGCCGCGGCCCCGGCACGGCGGTCGGTGACGACGTGCCCCAGGCCGTACACGATCGGGCCGATCACCGGATGTGATGCCGCCGCCTTGGTGATCATGTACCGCATCTGCACCCGCGCATGCTTCCAGAGGACGAGTTCGGCGAAGGCGAAGTCGAGGTACCCGAAGTGGGTGATGGCCACGACGGCGCCCCTTCCGGGCAGCGCCCGGCGGGAGCGTCCCTGCAGGGGGTCCGGGGCCGGAAGGTTCTCGGTGCCCGTGACGTCAACCCGCAGCCGCAGCGACGAGAAGGTCAGCAGCCCCGCCTGCACCACCGCGCGGTACATCCGGTCGCTCTGCTTCGGTTTCCATCCCATCGTGTTCCTACCCTGTTCCGGTTGGTGGAGGGGCGGCGGTGGTCCCGCGCCCCGGTGACTGTTGCCCGGCCGGCACTCCGCGCCTCAGACTCGAATGGCCAGTGGTTCGTCGGCGGCCAGCAGGGTACGCGCCAGGCGCAGATGCGCCGGCCCGACGCCGGCTCCGGTGTCCGCCGCAAAACGGCTCAGGATGAAGGAAGCCGGAATGCCGTGCCAGCTGCCGACCTTGCGGAACATGAAGTGCCCGGCGTTGCGGACGCTGACATAGTTCACCGAAGCGGCAAGGGGCACGGCGCGCTCGGCGAAGCGGCGGGACTGGCGGGGGCTGGTCCAGCGGTCGGTGTCGCCATGGACGATCAACAGGTGCCGGTCCTTGATGGGGTCCACCGGGGTGTTGCTCTCAAGCCACAGGGCGAGGGCCGCCACGGCGCGGACCTGCGGGTCGTCCGCGGCACAGATCGCGGTGAGCCCTCCCATTGAGTGCCCCACCAGGTAGACCGGAACCCCCGGATGCTGCTGCCGGATGCGCTCGAGGGCCCACCGTGCGTCCTGAAGCGCCGACATCTCGGGGCCGTTCCAGCCGCGCACCCGGTTGCGCAGTGCCATAACGGCCAGGCCATGCGGACCGCCCCGGCGGTGGAGGACCGAGGCGAAGGGGATCATCCGGGAGGGGCTGAGATGCCGGCTGCGCACCGGGTCGAAACTGTGGGCCCGCCCGCCGTGAAGCAGCAGGACGACGGCGGTGACCCCGCCCCGCGGTGCGCGCACCGTCAGGACCGGGTCGGCAGGCACGGCTGCGCGGCCGGGACGCCGCGGCGTCCCGCCCCTTCCTGCACCGTTCCCGCTCATCGCGTCCCCTCCAACTCCTGGCCGCCGCCCTCACCGGAGCGCGCCGGATGCCTTTTCCTCCAACCCTAGGCGGCACCGCCCGGGTGTCCACCCTGCGTAGACTCCGTATGAAAACCTTGCTCTTCCGTAACTTCCGCACCACCAACCGAAGGATGTCCGTGGGTATCAGCCACACTTCGACTGCCGGTTCTTCGGAGCCGACCGCTCCAATGATTGCCACCCGCCGGCGGGCGAATTTCCTCCTGGCGGCTCTCCTCCTCCCGCTGGGGCTGCTGACGGTCGCCGGCATGTGGCTGCTGTGGCCCTCGGGTGACACCTCGGAGATTTCGGTGGCCAACCCCTACGCGACCGCCGAGGGGGTCACGTTCGAGACCGGAACGGTGCAGCGGGCGGCCTTCGAGGACTGCCCGTCCTCCCAGCCGACCGTCGACGCCGGCGGCGAGGCCCTCACCTGCCTGGTCGCCTTCACGGTGCCCGATGCCGGCGGCCCCACGGTGCCCGTCGAGGTGACCCCCGAACTGGCCAAGGCCAGCGCCGTCGAGGCCGGCGACCGGATCCGGTACCTGAACCTCGAGGGGGTCATCCAGGGCGGATCGGCGCCCTATGTCTTCGTCGACTTCGTCCGCACGGTGCCGATCATTGCCCTGACCATCCTCTACGCCGTCGTGGTGGTCGCCGTCGCCCGCTGGCGGGGATTCCGGGCGATGCTCGGGCTGGTCGGGGCGCTGTTCATCCTGGCGCAGTTCATCCTGCCGGGCCTCGTGGAAGGGGCTCCGCCCCTGCTGCTTGGCCTCGTGGGGTCGGTCGCCATCATGATCGGGGTGCTCTACTTCGCCCACGGTTTCTCCGCCCGCACCTCGACGGCGCTGCTCGGCACCATCTTCGGCCTGGGCATCACCGCGGTGCTGGCGGCCTGGGCCACCGGGACGGCCCACCTGACGGGGGTGGGTGACGACAACGCGTACGCGCTGGTCAACTCCTCCGACCAGTTGTCGATCTCCTCGATCATCCTGTGCGGGCTGATCATCTCCGGCCTGGGCGTGCTCAACGACGTCACCATCACCCAGTCCTCGGCGGTCTGGGAGCTCTACGAACTTGCGCCGTCAACCCCCGCACGGCGCCTGTTCGCCGGCGCGATGCGCATCGGCCGCGACCACATCGCCTCGACCGTCTACACGATCGCGTTCGCCTATGCCGGTGCGGCCCTTCCCGTGCTGATCCTTGTCTCGCTCTACGACCGGGCCCTGATCGACACCCTCACCAGCGGCGAGCTCGCGGAGGAGGTGGTGCGCACGCTCGTGGGTTCCATCGGCCTCGTCCTGGCCATCCCGGTCACTACGGCCATCGCCGTCGCAGTGGTGAAGGCCGTCGGCGGACGTGGAACGGGTTCCGCGCCCGTCCCGGCCACCGTTCCGGCGGGCCCGGGCGGCACGCCGGCGCCGGCCCGGCAGTCGGCTTCGCAGGAAGCTTTGCAGGGGACACCGTCGGGGGCCGGGAACGGGCCCGGAGCGGAGCCGGAGGTACCTGCGGGCTCCCGCCGGGCCCGCCGGGAGGCCGAATCCCACTAGCGGAACCGGAGGTACCTGCGGGCTCCCGCCGGGCCCGCCGGGAGGCCGAATCCCACTAGCGGAACCGGAGGTACCTGCGGGCTCCCGCCGGGCCCGCCGGGAGGCCGAATCCCACTAGCGGGACCGCGGCGGCCCCGGAGACGCCGCGCGGCCCCGCCGGGGGCACTGCCGGACCGGGGCCGCCGGAGGGTCGATGTGCCCGATTTGCCCGCTCTTGCGACAATGGAGGGGTGACTGCCGTAACCACCCGGACCGCCGGGCCCGCCCTCCGTTCCGCCGTCCCCGCCGTCGACGCCTCAGCCATCGATGCGCCCGCCGCAGCTGACGCAGTGGCACCAGCAGGTTCCGTCGACCCCGCCACCCGGCTCGACCTTCCTCCGCTGCGCCTTGGCCCGATCACCGTGGACACCCCCGTGATCCTGGCCCCCATGGCGGGCATCACCAACAAGGCGTTCCGCCGGCTGTGCCGTGAATACGGCGGCGGACTGTACGTCTCCGAGATGGTCACCTCGCGGGCGCTGGTCGAACGCAGCCCCGAATCCTGCGGATCATCTCCCACGACGAGGACGAGTCGGTCCGCTCCGTGCAGCTGTACGGGGTGGATCCTGCCACCGTCGGCGCCGCCGTGCGCATCCTCGTCGAGGAGGACCGGGCCGACCACATCGACCTCAACTTCGGCTGCCCGGTGCCCAAGGTGACGCGCCGCGGCGGCGGAGCGGCGCTGCCCTGGAAGCTCGACCTGTTCACGGGCATCGTGCAGACCGCCGTCCGCGAGGCCTCCAAGGGCGGCATCCCGCTCACCATCAAGATGCGCAAGGGCATCGACGAGGACCACCTGACCTTCCTCGAGGCCGGCCGGATCGCCCGCGACAGTGGAGTGGCGGCCGTCGCCCTCCACGGCCGCACCGCCTCGCAGTACTACTCCGGCACGGCCGACTGGTCGGCCATCGCCGAACTGCGCAACGCCCTGCCCGACATCCCGGTCCTGGGCAACGGCGACATCTGGAGCGCCGAGGATGCTGTCCGCATGGTGCGCGAGACCGGCGTCGACGGCGTCGTCATCGGCCGCGGCTGCCAGGGCCGGCCCTGGCTCTTCGGCGACCTCATGAACGCCTTCGAGGGAAGCGCCGAGCGCCACCAGCCGGGCCTGGGCCAGGTCGCCGAGACGGTGTACCGCCACGCCGAGCTGCTCGTCGATGCCTTCGGCAGCGAAATGATGGGCCTGCGGGACATCCGCAAGCACATGGCCTGGTACTTCAAGGGGTACGTCGTTGGGGGCGAACTGCGTGCCAGGCTGGCCACGGTGCCGACGCTTGAGGTGCTGCGGGGCCTGCTCGCCGAGCTCGACGCCGATTCGCCCTATCCGGGCGCCGACGCCGAGGGCCCCCGCGGCCGGGCCGGCTCCCCGAAGAAGACCTCACTGCCGGAGCACTGGCTCCAGTCGCGGCGCCTCAACGAGGCACAGCAGGCCGACATCTCGGCGGCGGAACTGGACGTCTCCGGTGGCTGATTCCCCGGCCGTCCGGCGATCCGCGGCACGCCGCGCCGACTCCGACTCCCGGCCGAAAGGCAGGAAGGGCTCATGAGCTTTCCCTCCGCACCGCTGACGGCGGGCTACGCCGTCGAGGATCTCCACCGGTGGGTCGACGAGCCCGCCAAGAGCTCCCACCGCTCCGATTTCGAACGGGACCGTGCCAGGGTCCTCCACTCCTCGGCGCTCCGGCGCCTTGGCGCCAAGACCCAGGTCGTGGCCCCGGACACCGACGACTTCGTACGGACCCGGCTCACCCACAGCCTCGAGGTCGCCCAGGTCGGCCGCGAGCTCGGCCGCTCCCTGGGCTGCGACCCTGACATCGTCGACGCCGCCTGCCTCGCCCATGACCTCGGCCATCCGCCCTTCGGGCACAACGGCGAGACGGCCCTGAACGAGATCGCCCACGGCATCGGCGGGTTCGAAGGCAACGCCCAGACCCTGCGGCTGCTCACCCGCCTCGAACCGAAGGTCATCCGCCCCGACGGCACGTCGGCGGGCCTGAACCTCACCCGGGCCAGCCTCGACGCCGCCTGCAAGTACCCGTGGACGGCCGCGGACGCCCCGCTCATCAACGGGCACCGCACCTCCAAGTTCGGCGCGTACGACGACGACCTTCCGGTCTTTTCGTGGCTGCGCTCCGGCGCCCCGGCCGGCCGTTCCTGCCTCGAGGCCCAGGTGATGGACCTGGCCGACGACATCTCCTATTCGGTCCACGACGTCGAGGACGCGATCGTCGCCGGGCACCTCCAGCTGCGCTGGATGGACAGCCCCGACGCGCGGGCCCGCGTGGTGGGCTACACCCAGCAGTGGTACCTGCCCGGCAGCGACCCGGCCGCCGTCGATGCGGCCCTCGCGCGGCTCGAGAAGACGGCCGTCTGGGTGCGGGAGGCTGACGGCAGCCGCCGCTCCATGGCCGCGCTGAAGAACATGACCAGCCAGCTGATCGGCCGGTTCTGCTTCAGCGCCCTCGAGGCGACCCGCGCGATTTACGGCACGGACCCGCTTACCCGCTACACGGCGCAGATGGTGGTCCCCGAGGAGACGCAGCTCGAGATCGCCGTCATGAAGGGCCTGGCCACCACCTACGTGATGACCACCGATCACCGGCAGCCGCTCTACGAACGCCAGCGCGAGGTGCTTTCCTCGCTCGTGGCGCAGATGGCCGCCAACGGGGACCGCTACCTCGAACAGTCCTTCGCAGCCGACTGGCAGGCCGCCGGCGACGACGACGCGCGGCTGCGCGTGGTGATCGACCAGGTGGCGTCCCTCACTGACGGTTCGGCGCTTGCCCTGCACGAGAGGATCGTCGGGCCCGTCCCTGCCCTCTGGTAGCGCGGTTCCGGGGCCGCGGCCGCCGCACACCTCTGCGGGGGCGCAGCGGGCCCGCCGGGGCGCCGCCGCAGAAGGTGTCAGTGGCGGGGCCTAAACTGTTGTCATGGCCGGACTCATCAAGCGCGAAGACATCGATGAGGTACGCCAGCGCACCGACATCAAGGAAATCGTCGATGGCTACGTCACCCTCAAGTCCGCGGGCGTGGGTTCCTACAAGGGGCTGTGTCCCTTCCACGACGAACGGTCGCCGTCCTTCCACGTGCGCCCCCAGCTGGGTTCCTACCACTGCTTCGGCTGCGGCGAGGGCGGCGACGTCATCTCGTTCCTCCAGAAGCTCGACCACACCTCCTTCACCGAGACGGTGGAGAAACTCGCCGCACGCCTGGGCCTCGAGCTCCACTACGAGGACGGGGGCACCGGGCCGCGCCGGGAGGACGTCGGCCGGCGCCAGCGCCTCCTCGACGCGCACAAGATCGCCGCGGAGTTCTACCGCGACCAGCTGCTGACCCCCGGGGCGGCCGCCGGACGGCAGTTCCTTCAGGAGCGCGGCTTCGACCGTGAGGCCGCCGCCCACTTCGGGGTGGGCTACGCCCCGCAGGGCTGGGACGGACTGCTGAACCACCTCACCGGGCGGGGCTTCACGCACGACGAGCTCAAGCTCACCGGCATGTTCAGCGTCTCCTCGACGAACGCCTCGCGCCTCTACGACCGCTTCCGCGGCCGGCTGATCTGGCCCATCCGCGACATCACCGGCGACACGGTCGGATTCGGGGCCCGGAAGCTGTACGAGGAGGACCAGGGGCCGAAGTACCTGAACACTCCGGAGACCTCGCTCTACAAGAAGTCGTCGGTCCTGTACGGCATCGACCTCGCCAAGAAGGACATCGCCAGGACCCGCCAGCTGGTGGTCGTCGAGGGGTACACCGATGTGATGGCGTGCCACCTCGCGGGCGTGGGCACCGCCGTCGCGACCTGCGGTACGGCGTTCGGCGCGGACCACATCAAGATCGCCCGCCGGCTGCTCTCCGACGACGGCACCGGGGGAGAGGTCGTCTTCACCTTCGACGGCGATGCCGCCGGGCAGAAGGCCGCCCTGCGGGCCTTCGAGGAGGACCAGCGCTTCATCGCCCAGACTTATGTCGCCGTGGAGCCCTCGGGCGCGGACCCGTGCGACCTGCGCCAGACCCGCGGCGACGAGGCGGTGCGGAGCCTCATCGCCGACCGCCGGCCCCTCTTCGAATTCGCCATCAAGGCCTCGTTCGCCAACTTCGACCTGACCACCGGCGAGGGCCAGGTCAAGGCGCTGCGCCATGCAGCCCCCATCGTTGCGCGCATCCGCGACGTGTCCCTGCGCTCCACCTACACGCGGGAGCTCTCGCGCTGGCTGGGCATGCAGTTCGTGGGGGAGGACCAGGTGGCGCGGGCCGTCTCGGCCGCCGCACGCCGTGAGGGTGCGGCGCCGTCGGCCACTCAAGGGGCCTCGGCGGGCTCCGGGTCCGGGCGTACGGAATCCGGCCGCGCCGGGTACGGCGGGCCCTCCGGCGGCGACCGGCCAGCCTCCCCGGCCGGGGACGCACAAATGGGGTCTCCGGGGTCCGGGCAGGACGGTCTCGCCGCGGAGGGGGTCCTTGACCAGCCTCAGTTCACCCGGCCGGATCCGCGCGATCCCATGGCGCGGATGGAGCGTGAAGCCCTGGAGGTGGTGCTGCAGCAGCCGGGACTGCTCGATGCGACCCAGTGGGAGCGGTTCGGCGACGCCCCGTTCTCGGTGCCCGTCTACGCCGCGCTGCATACCGCCGTGCTCGCTGCGGGAGCCGCCGGGGCCGATGCCGCGCAGTGGGTCGAGCGGGTGCGCCGGGAGGTGCCCGACGTGCTGCGGCCGCTCGTGAGCGAGCTCGCCGTGCGTCCCCTGCCGGCAAAGGACGCCGATGCCATGGCCGTGTACTGCCGGGACATCCTGAACCGGTTGACCGAGCTGCGGATCACCCAGCAGAAGGCCGAGAAACTGGGGCAGCTTCAGCGCATGGATCCGGCCGCCGATCCGGTGCTCTACAACCAGCTGCAGCGTGAGCTGATGGACCTCGAGATGCAGCGCCGGCAGCTCCGGCCGGACTGATCCGGCGCCAATTTCACTTCACCCGGTTTCGTATGTAAAGTTGTATCTGCCGCTTTCCTCCGTAGCTCAATTGGCAGAGCATTCGACTGTTAATCGAAGGGTTACTGGTTCAAGTCCAGTCGGAGGAGCAATCAGGGCCGTTGACGGGTTTTCCCGTCAACGGCCCTTCTTTTTTGGGTCCGGTTCCTGGGTTCGAACCTCCCGGGTTCCCGGTTACCGCAGCGAGGCCAGCGCGGAACGCTCGAGGGCCGCCTCGGCCCGGCCGGCCTGCCGTGCATCCTCGCGGGGTGCGGCTGCTGCGGCACCGGGGCCCTGCTGATGGAGGGTCCTGCGGGCGTAGGGTTGAGCCATGAACTCCCACGGCAGTGTCATCCTCGTCACGGGCGCCACCGGCTACATCGGTGGACGGCTCGTCTCGCGCCTCCTGAACGAAGGCCACACCGTCCGGGTGGTGGTGCGCACGCCCGAAAAGCTCAAGGACGTCCCCTGGGCCGAGCGTGTCGAGGTCGTCCAGGGCGACCTGCAGGATCCTGAGACCATGAAGGCCGCCTGCGAAGGCGTCGACGCCCTCTACTACCTGGTTCACTCAATGGGGTCGGGCCGCGGGTTCGAACGCCGTGAATCATCGATCGCGGCCACTGTGGCTTCCGCTGCGACCTCCGCCGGGGTCGGGCGCATCATCTACCTCGGGGGGCTCCACCCCGACGGGGTGGCCCTGTCGACCCACATGCGTTCGCGCACCGAGGTCGGACGCATCCTGCTCGAGTCGGGCACCCCGACCATCGCCTTCCAGGCCGGCGTCGTCATCGGTTCGGGATCCGCGTCCTTCGAAATGATCCGCCACCTTGCCGACGTCCTTCCCGTGATGCCCGCGCCCAAGTGGGTGCTGAACCGGATCGAGCCCATCGCCGTCCGCGACGTCATCCAGTACCTCATCGGTGCCCTGGGCCTCCCCGCGGGCGTGAACCGGACCTTCGACATCGGTTCACGGGAGGTGCTGACCTACGCCGAGATGATGAACCAGTACGCCGAGGCGGCGGGCCTGCCCCGCCGGACGATCCTGGCCCTGCCCGTACTGACCCCGCGGTTGGCCGGGCACTGGGTGAACCTCGTCACTCCCATTCCGCGGGTGATGGCCATGCCTCTCATCGAGTCGCTCCAGCACGACGCCATCACCGCCGAACACGACATCGACGAGTACATCCCCGTGCCCGACGGCGGACTGACGGGCTACCGCACGGCGGTCGACCTGGCGCTCGGCAAGATGCGCGGCGGCGAGGTCGAAACCAGCTGGGCGGGTGCCTCGAGTTCCGACGCCGTGGCGGACCCGCTGCCGTCGGACCCGCAGTGGGCCGGCCACACCGTCTTCACCGACCTGCAGACCTACCGCTCGTCCGCCCCGGCCGCAGCGCTGTGGAACGTCGTCGAAGGCATCGGCGGCGAGAACGGCTGGTACTCCTGGCCCGTCGCCTGGGCCGCCCGGGGGTGGATGGACAAGCTGGTCGGCGGCGTCGGCCTGCGCCGGGGCCGACGGGACGCCGACGAACTCCTCACCGGCGAAGCGCTCGACTTCTGGCGCGTAGAGGAGCTGGTCAGGGGGGAGCGGCTCCGCCTGCGGGCGGAGATGAAGGTTCCCGGCCGGGCCTGGCTTGAACTGAGCGTCGAACCGGATGGCACCGGAAGCACCTACCGGCAGCGCGCAGTTTTCTTTCCCCGTGGGCTTTCAGGGCGCCTCTACTGGCTCGCGGTGCTGCCCTTCCACAACTTCATCTTCAAACCGATGGCCCGCAACATCGCCCGGGCCGCCGAGGCCCAGGCCGCCCGAACGGCGGACTGAGCGGACCGGGGCGGCGCTCCCGGGCCCTCCGGCCTCCGTCGTGCCGGGAATGTGCGCCCGGCGGCTAGGCCAGCGCGGGCACGCTGCGTGGCCGCACGATCGTCCAGAGGGCCACGATGGCCAGGGTGATGCAGGCGGCCATCACCACCGCCATGGGGGTGGCGCTGTCGATGCCCAGCACGCCCACGATCGGTGAAACGGCACCGGCCAGACCGAAGGTCACTGCCCCGAGGATCGAGGCGGCGGTGCCGGCCTGTGCGCCGTGGTTGAAGAGGGCAAGCACCTGTACACAGGGGAAGACGAATCCGGCGGCCATGATGTAGAACCACAGGGGGACCGCGGTGCCCCACAGGCCCAGCCCCAGCTGGTCGAACGCCAGGATCAGAAGCGACATCACCAGCATGACGACTGTGGCGGCGGCAATCACCCACTGCGGCCCGTATCTCCGCAGCACGCGGGAGCTGATCTGCACGCCGGCGACGATGCCGAGGGAGTTGATCCCGAACAGCAGGCCGTACTGCTGCTCACTGAGCCCGTAGAGGTTCTGGAAGAGGAACGGCGATGCCGACAGGTAGGAAAACAGGCCCGAAAAGTTCATTCCGCCGACCAGCAGCACCCCGAGGAAGATCCGGTCCGTGAGCACCGCGCGGTACCGTTGGAGCGCGGTCGAGCCGGAGCTCTTCCGGCGCTCCGGCGGAAGCGTCTCGATGATGAAGACCGAAACGGCGACAATCACCAGGATCCCGTAGGCGGCCAGGAACCAGAAGATCCCCGGCCAGTCCACCACCACCAGCAGCTGCGACCCGATCACCGGGGCGAAGATCGGGGCCATACCGTTGACGAGGGCCAGGTAGGAGAACATCCGCACCAGTGCATACCCGCTGAACAGGTCGCGGACCGTGGCCAGGGCCACGACGCCGCCGCCCGCGGCACCCACGCCCTGCAGGACGCGGAAGAACATGAGCATGCTGATGTCCATGGACAGCGCTACGCCGATCGACGCTCCGACATGGAGCGAGGTGGCCAGGATCAGCGGCATCCGCCGGCCGACCTTGTCGCTGAGCGGGCCCACGATGAGCTGGCCCACGGCAAGACCGATGATCGTGCCGGTGAGGGTCAGCTGGACCTCGGCTTCCGTGACGTTTAAGTCGCGCTGCAGCGCGGGGAAGGCCGGAAGGTAGAGGTCGATGGTGAAGGGGCCCAGCGCCGTCAGGGCGCCGAGAATGCCAACGTAAATCAGTTTCTCCCTGCGGGAGAGGCTGTCGCCGGGGGAGATCGGGGTGGTCAAGGGATACCTATCGGGACGGGGTGGTTCGGGGTGGCTCGGGCGGCCCCGGTCGTCAGCAACGCTATTCCACCGGGGGATCGAAACGGTAGGGAGGCGCCGCGCTGCGCCGTTTCATGACGTGGGCCGACGGATCGAGGCCGCATCAGGCCCGCCTTTTAGTTGCTGTGGCGAACCAGTGTCTTGGATATCTTAGAACGTCTCCCGGGGAAATGGGTGCTAAGCAGGCTTCCCACTGACGTAGTGTGTTGGGAATGCGGGCAGCGGGCCGGTCCAGCCGGAGCAAGAGCCGTCCGCAAGTACGCAGAGGAAACAATTTACGGCTGACCCTCCTCCCACCGGTGGTAATTTTAGGGTCAGTATCTCTCAGGCAGCAGGATCACGAATGGAGGCAGGGCGTATGAGCAGCTCGGCTAGTACACGCGGCAAGCGGTCAACCGGCTCGCTTTCCCTCTTTGGCATTCTTCGGCTCTTCGCGCGGCTCACCCCACGCCAGCTCAGCGACGAATACTCGCTGGCTCTGGAGCAGATGAAGCAAAAGGGAATCAAGGCCGGGGTCGCGGCTGCGTTCCTCGCCGTCGCTGTGGTCTTTCTCGTCGCCTTCGCGATCTCCCTGCTCGTGGCGGGCATCATGGGCCTCGCGACGATCATGCCGGCCTGGCTCGCCGCCCTGCTGGTTGCCGCGCTGTTCCTCGTCCTCGCGGCGATCATCGGCCTCATCGGTGTCTCGCGCTTCAAGAAGGCCCTCCCGCTGCTGCCCGAGGACGCGATCCGCGGCGTACGGTACGACATCGGTGTCCTGCGCGAAGGCCGGAGCTTCGACCCCGCGACGCTCGACGTCAAGAAGCCCAAGGACGAGCAGGAGGAGGCCGAGAAGGCGCAGGAGCGCAAGCCCAAGGAGCCCACGCCCTCGTACGAAGAACTGCGCGGACGCTCCGGGGAGCGCCGGATCCACATCGCCGAGGCCCGCGATTCGCTGGGGAGCCGCCTCGACGTCAAGAGCCGCTTCGCCGAGAACCGCGAGAAGGTCAGGGCGCGCGCCGCGCAGACCCGCGCGGAGCGCGCCGAACGGAAGGGTACCCCCGTCGCCGCGACCGCCGTCGAGAAGCCCGTTCCGCACACGATCGAGCTCAAGGACCGCTGGCAGCCGTTGAGCGTCCTTGGCGCTTCCCTCGTGGCTTTGGCCGTGATGGTCCGCCGCCTGGCTGCCAAATAGCGGATCGGCCCGGATCTGCCTGCATAATGGCAGTGGAGGCACTTAGTGATTCGACTTATCGGCGCCGGCACGCGTCCCGGCGGAGAAGGGCCCGTGCTGGCGACCGCGTGGACCCTGCCCAACGCCGTTACGCTGGTCCGGTTCCTCGGGGTTCCGTTGTTCGTCTGGTTCATCATCACCGACCAGTATGGTCCGGCTGTGGTCACCCTGGTGCTCGTCGGGTCAACCGACTGGGTTGACGGCTACCTCGCCCGGCGCTTCAACCAGGTGTCCTCGGTGGGCCAGTGGCTCGACCCGGTCGCCGACCGCACGGCCCTCATCATCGTTGCCATCACCTTCGTCGTCGACGGAGTGGCACCAGCCTGGCTGGTGTGGTCCATCGTCATCCCCGACGCCATCCTCATCACCAACGCCCTGATCCTCTTCGGCAGCCGGCTGCGGCTGCGGGTCAGCGTCGTGGGGAAGATCCGCACGGCCCTGCTGCTGCTCGGCTCGCCGCTGCTGCTCCTTCACCGGGTGCCCGGGTATGACGACCCAGCGCTCCTGGCGGTCGCCCATGGGCTCCTGATCGCGGGCTGCGTGGGCCACCTGATCGCCTTCTACGGGTACTTCACCGCGGCCCACCGCCTCCACCGCGCCGAGCGCGCGGCCGGCCGGCAACTGACCCAGCCGGCGGCAGAGACGGCACGTGAGGGCTGATCCGCCGCGGGCGACCCCCCACCGGCGGGGGCCAGGCGGAGGGTGCGGGCAGCGGCGGCAACCGGTGCGCCCATGACGCTTGTCGCGATTCTCCTCGCCCTGCTGGGGGCTGCCTGCCTCGCCCTCGGCGCCCAGCGCCAGGGCAGCGCCGTGCGTGCGAACACCGGAGGCCTGGCGCTTGGCTCCGCCGCCCTCCTGCGCCTGATGCGCAACCCCCGCTGGGTGTTCGGCCTCGCCCTGCTGGTGGCCGGAATGGGGATGAACGTCGTCGCCCTGGCCATGGCGACCCTCACCGTCGTCCAACCCATTGGCGCCGTCGCCCTGGTGATCACCACCATCATCAACTCCAAGGACCAGGGGATCCGGCTCAACCGGCCCACCGTGGCCGCGATCACCGCCTGCGTCACCGGCAGCGCCCTGTTCGTCCTGCTCGCGGTGAACGTCACCCGGGAGGAGCACCGCGTGGGCGTGAACCAGGAACTGTCGGCGGTGCTGCTGCTCACCCTCGCCGTCGTCGTCTTTGGCTCCCTTGGCCTGGTGGCGCGCCGGCGGCTTAACGCCTTCGCCTACATCCTGGGCGCCGGAGTGCTCTTCGGGTTTGTGGCGGTGCTGACGAAGATCGTCGCGACGCACCTGCTCGACCCCAACGGGCGGTTCCTTCTGAACGTCCCCTGGTATAGCGTCGTCGCGCTGGTTGCCGCCGCCCTGCTCGGGTCGTGGTTCGTGCAGAGCGCCTACGCCACAGGCCCGCCGGACCTCGTGATCGCCGGGCTGACGGTGATCGACCCGATCGTGGGAATCGCCGTCGGCATTACGATTCTGGGGGAACTCAAGCCAGAGGTTCCCACCGTCACCGCGATTGGAATGGCCGGGGCCGCATTGATTGCTATCGTTGGAGTGGTTGCGTTATCGCGCCATCATCCTGATGTCGTGAGGCGGCGGCGCTGACGACGACGGCGCTCTGCCGCTACCGATACACCTACGTAGGGGATCCAAAGTGAGTTATCCGGCTGGTACCAAGCCACTGACCGTCCTGATTGCCGCAGATACCTACCCGCCCAATATCAACGGCGCCGCCCAGTTCGGGTACCGCCTGGCCAAGGGGATGGCCGCCCGCGGCCACAACGTGCACGTCCTGGCGCCTAACCCGGCCAACGGCCGGAGCTACACCGAGGAGCCGGCCGGGGCATGGACGGTCCACCGGCTCCGTTCGCACAGCGTGCCCACCCACGATTACTGGCGCATCTGCCTGCCGTGGGAGATCAAGCGCGATATCAGCATGCTGTTCGACCGCGTCCAGCCCGACGTCGTGCACGTCCAGTGCCACTACATGGTGGGGGAGTACACCCTCTACGAAGCGGTGAAGCGCGGCATCCGGGTGATCGCCACGAACCACTTCATGCCGGAGAACCTCAACCCGTTCCTGCCCTTCCCCGAGTGGTTCAAGCGCATCGTCGCCAAGAACTCCTGGCGCGACATGGGCCGGGTGATGGGCAAGGCCGACGCCGTCACCACGCCCACCCCGCTGGCGGCCAAGGCGATGCACGATCACGCGTTCCTGCGCCGGGTACTGCCGATCTCGAACGGCATCGACGCGGCGGCGTACGAGCCGCGCCCCGGCGAGCAGCTGCCCCCGCGAAAGCACCCGACGGTACTCTTCGTCGGGCGCCTGGCCGAAGAGAAGCACGTCGACGTGCTGATCGACGCCGTGGCGAAAACCCCCGCCGAGCTGGACGTCCACCTCGAGGTGATCGGCGGTGGTGAGGTCAAGCGGGCGCTGCAGGCCCAGGCCGAACGCCTCGGAATCGGGAACCGCGTGAAGTTCCTCGGGCTGGTCAGTGACGAGGAACTCCGCCTCGCCTACCTCCGCGCCGACATCTTCTGCCAGCCCGGCACCGCGGAACTGCAGTCGCTGGTGACGCTCGAGGCGATGTCGGCGTCGACCCCGGTGCTGCTGGCCAATGCAATGGCACTGCCGCACCTCGTGGCCGACGGCGAGAACGGCTATCTCTTCACGCCCTACGACAGCCACGAGCTGGGCCGCCGCATCACCGAACTCGTCACCCTGCCGGACGCCGACCGGGAGCGGATGGGCAAGGCAAGCCGTTCCCTCGTCGAGAAGCACAGCATCGACGCCACCCTCGAAACCTTCGAACGGCTCTACTACGGGCTCAGCGTGGAGGTCGAACTCGCGTAGTTCCGGTTTGTGTCCCTCGCCGGCTCCTCCCCGCGCCCCGGTGCGAGCCCGGCCCGTGGCCTCGGCAGGACCGGCTTTCCCGTTCCATTTCGGGGCGGCAATCGGCTCCGGCCGAGCGGATACAATAAACCGTGCCGCCGGCGCGTCCGTCGTCGCCCGGCACGCGGGGCTGTAGCTCAGCTGGTTAGAGCAGCGGACTCATAATCCGTTTGTCCTGGGTTCAAGCCCCAGCAGCCCTACACGGAAGATCCCCGGAACCAGAAGGTTCCGGGGATCTTTTTGTTCGCCGTCCCCTGTCCGACGTTCCCTGTGTCCGACGTTCCGTTGCCATCCCCGCGGCACGCCCTCCGGCTCCTACTGGCGCACTATGTTACCGACGGGTAACCTTGGTGAACGGCGCCCCGCGCGCCACCAGCACCGGCCGGCCGACATTCCTGATCGTTGAGGATCGGGACGAAGGAACCCTCATGAGCAAGCTCCAGATCGACCTAAACAACCTGCCCTATGCCGACGGCGATTTCCTCGCATTCGAAGCCCTGCTGAGCGACAAGGAGCGCTCGCGGCTGGCCGAAATACGGACGTGGCTTGACGCCGAAGTCCGCCCGAACGCCATCGGCTGGTGGAACGAGGGCGTGTTCCCCAAGAGCATCATCCCCAAGCTTGCCGAGCTCGACGTCGTCAGCCCCATCCGTCGCCAGGGCTACTCGAACCTTTTCGCAGGCATCGTGCACTCGGAATTCACCCGCGCCGACACCTCCATCGCGACGTTCATGGGCGTCCACGACGGGCTGTTCACCGGCTCCATCGAAGCACTGGCCTCCAAGGAGCAGCAGGAGGAGTGGCTGCCGGACATCTACGCCTTCCGCAAGATTGGGGCGTTTGGGCTGACCGAACCCCTGGGCGGCTCCGACGTCGCCGGGGGGACCCGGACCACGGCCCGCCGCGACGGCGGCAACTGGATCCTCAATGGTGCCAAGCGCTGGATCGGCAACGCGACCTTCTCCGACTGGGTCGTCATCTACGCCCGCGACGTCGAGGACAACCAGGTCAAGGGCTTTATGGTCGACACAACCCTCCCCGGCTACTCGGCCACGAGGATCGAGAACAAGATCGCACTGCGGTCGGTGGAGAACGCCGATATCGTCCTGGACAACGTTGTGGTTTCGGATGACTTCCACCTCAAGGGGGCCAACAGCTTCCGCGACACGAACAAGGTGCTCAAGGTGACGAGGCTGTCGGTCGGCTGGCAGGCGGTGGGTCAGCAGATGGCGGCGTTCGATGTGGCACGCCGGTACGCGGTGGAACGCCAGCAGTTCGGCCGCCCGCTCGCGTCCTTC
Organism: Arthrobacter zhaoguopingii; assembly: GCF_009828595.1. Taxonomy (GTDB): domain Bacteria; phylum Actinomycetota; class Actinomycetes; order Actinomycetales; family Micrococcaceae; genus Arthrobacter_D; species Arthrobacter_D zhaoguopingii. Next base: position 130,615 of record NZ_WPNY01000004.1, on the reverse strand, counting down.
CAGCTGGTGCAGCAGCAGCTGGTGCAGATCCTGGGCAACGCGATGAGCTCGATGGGCATGATGGTCCGGCTCTCCCAGCTCGAGGACCTCGGCCAGGCCAAGGACGAGCACTCCGCGCTGGCCAAGGCGTTCACGACGGCGCGCATGCGCGAGAGCGTCGCGGCAGGGCGGAACATCCTCGGCGGCAACGGCATCGTCACCGACTACGAAATGGCGAAGATCTTCTCGGACGCCGAGGCGATCTACTCCTACGAAGGAACTCAGGAAATTAACACACTGGTGGCGGGGCGCTCAATCACCGGCATCGCCGCGTTCGTGTAGCAGCCAGCTGGCCGCGCAGACCCCCGGGATCATAAGGATTCCGGGGGTCTCCTGCGTTCGGGGCGTCATCTCAGCCCCCCCGGGAGGGGAAGCAGGACCGACGGGCGGCGATCGGTGACGTAGTTGAGCGGATTGACGTACTTTCCGTCACGGCGAACGCCCCAATGAATGCAGGCGAAGGGACAGTGCGGCGGCCCCGCGGGAGTGCCCACCTTTTGGCCCCGCTCCACTTGGGCTCCCTTGGTGAGCGTGCTCTTCACCGGCTCGAAGCTGCTCACGAGGCCTCCTTCATGGCCGATGCTGAGCACCGGCCGGCCGGCGACCATGCCAACGAAGGTCACAACTCCATCGGCCGGGCTGAGCACGTCGTTCCCCGGTCCGACCGCAAGATCCACCCCGCGGTGGCCCGACTGCCACGGCTCGGGCGGCGGGATGAAGTGGCGGGTGACGGCAGGGACGGGCGGAAGCGGCCAGGACCACGGCGGCACGTAGTCGCCCGCCGGTGCGCCCTGCAGGGACTCCGTGCGGGAAGAACCTCCCGGACCCGACATCTGTATCAGCCCGGCAAAACCTCCCGGCCCGGACAGCGCTATCGGTTCCGCCGACCCTCCCGGACCCGACATCTGTATCAGCCCGGCAGGGCCTCCCGACCCTCCCGGACCCGACATCTGTATCAGCCCGGCAGGGCCTCCCGACCCTCCCGGACCCGACATCTGTATCAGCCCGGCAGAGCCTCCCGACCCGGACCGTGCCATCGGTTCGGTCGATTCGACCGGGCTGGCCCATTGCACCAGCCCGGCCGAGCCTTCTGGCCGAGACAGTGCCGTCGGTTCAGCCGATCCTTCCGGCCCCGCCGTCGTCATCCCCGGTCCTGCCGGTCCTGCCGAAGCCGACAGCACCACGGCGATCAGGGCGATCATCAACCGCCGGTGCAGCCACCACGTTGCAATCCCGCAGGAGTCCGGCCAGAGGTCCTTCCGGGACAGCTGTGCGGACCCGCCTGGAGCGGCCCGGATCGGCGGGGTTGGGGGACCGGGATCCATCTCGCGCCCGGCGGCCGCCGGGTGAAGGTGATTCCTCGGTGGGCGAACCAGGGATGCGGGGGTCAGCCTCATGCCCTCGACGATGCGCTCCCTCAACGCGTGCGTGGTTGTCCGCGGCTCGTATGTGGAAACCGGATTCCAGGACCGCCCAGGGATGCCGTCGCGGCTCGGGTGCGACCCGGCGCACCTGAAAGCGGCCGGCGCACCCGAAAGCGACAAAAGGGGCAGATATTTCGGGTCCGCTCGTCGTTTTCGGGTCCGCTCGTGGCTTCAGGGTCCGGCCCGGTGCGGGAGGCACCCGGGCCGTCCGGAGGCATAACACCGCTGTAGTACACTTGACGGAGCAGTCTGCCGTTTTCCCCGCGTTCTGGAACACCACCAAACCGCGCAGGAGATGTGCCGGCTGACTACGCGTGCCTGCGACCCGCCTTCGTCTCGACGACGTGCGGGGCACTATCCCAGCGGTCCGGAGCGATCCGGTTGGGGGAGTGGGTTTTCCAACGACCAGGCGCCAGGAGGACCGCCCATCCCGGGCGGAACGCTAATAACCGTCAACAAAGCAGCGGAAGCGCCATGTCGCGCGCACGCCCTGCTGAAACGAAAGGCATCCCATGCCAGTAGTAACCATGCGCCAGCTGCTCGACAGCGGCGTCCACTTCGGCCACCAGACCCGTCGCTGGAACCCGAAGATGAAGCGCTTCATTTTCACCGAGCGCAACGGCATCTACATCATCGACCTGCAGCAGTCGCTGTCCTACATCGACCGCGCCTACGAGTTCGTCAAGGCCACTGTCGCCCACGGCGGAACCGTCCTGTTCGTCGGCACCAAGAAGCAGGCCCAGGAAGCGATTGCCGACCAGGCCACCCGCGTCGGCCAGCCCTACGTCAACCAGCGTTGGCTCGGCGGCATGCTCACCAACTTCCAGACGGTTTCCAAGCGCATCGAGCGCATGAAGGAACTAGAAGAGATCGACTTCGACGACGTTGCCGGCTCGGGCCACACCAAGAAGGAACTCCTTCTCCTGAAGCGTGAGCTCACCAAGCTTCAGAGCAACCTCGGCGGTATCCGCAACCTGACGAAGGCCCCTTCGGTCATCTGGGTTGTCGACACCAAGAAGGAGCACCTCGCCATTGACGAGGCCAAGAAGCTCAACATCCCCGTCGTCGCAATCCTCGACACCAACTGCGACCCGGACGAGGTCGACTTCCCGATCCCGGGCAACGACGACGCCATCCGCGCCGTGAACCTGCTGACCCGTGTTGTCGCCGACGCCGTTGCCGAGGGCCTCATCGCCCGCAACAACCGCGCCAACGGCACCGACGCCGCCGCAGCCGAAGAGCCCCTCGCCGAGTGGGAGCGCGAACTGCTGGGCGCCGCCGAGGCCAACGCCGAGGCTCCCGCCGCTGAAGCAGCTCCCGCCGCTGAAGCAGCTCCTGCTGCCGAGGCCCCCGCCGCCGAAGCAGCTCCTGCTGCCGAGGCCCCCGCCGCCGAAGCTCCTGCCGCTGAGGAAGCTCCCGCCGAGGACGCCGCAGCCGACACCAAGTAGTTCTCTTGCGTAAGGGGTGTGGGTGATTCCGCGCCCCTTACGCATGTTCCACCGGCTGAGCGCCGGCAGGGATCCTCTTCTTCGCAGATCAACCAGAATTTAGGAGTTTTCCATGGCGAATTACACCGTCGCTGATATCAAGGCCCTCCGTGAGCGCACCGGCGCAGGCATGATGGACGTCAAGAAGGCCCTCGACGAGGCCAACGGCGATCCGGACAAGGCCCTCGAGGTCATCCGCATCAAGGGCCTCAAGGGCGCCACCAAGCGTGAAGGCCGCTCGACCGCCGAAGGCCTCGTCGCCGCACGCGTCGACGGCAGCGTCGGCGTCATGGTCGAGGTCAACTGCGAGACCGACTTCGTCGCGAAGGCCGGGCCCTTCATCGACTTCTCCAACAAGGTCCTCGACGCCGCCATTGCTTCGGGCGCCACCGACGTCGACGCGCTGCTCGCCTTCGAGGTCGACGGCCGCCCCATGTCGGAGCACGTTATCGAGGCCGGCGCCCTGCTGGGCGAGAAGGTCGACATCCGCCGCGTGGCCCGCGTTGAAGGTGCCGTCGTCGACGCTTACCTCCACCGCACCTCGAAGGACCTCCCCGCCCAGGTCGGCGTGCTGTTCGCCGTCGAGGGTGAAGGTGCCGCTGCCGTCGAGGCCGCCCACGACGTCGCGCTCCACATCGCCGCGTACACCCCGACCTACCTGACCCGCGACGAGGTTCCCGCGGACCTGGTGGAGTCGGAGCGCCGTATCGCCGAGGAGACCGCCCGCGCAGAGGGCAAGCCCGAGGCGGCGCTCACCAAGATCGTCGAAGGCCGCATGACCGGCTTCTTCAAGGATTCGGTCCTGGTCGACCAGCCCTTCTCGAAGGACACCAAGAAGTCGATCGCCCAGGTCCTCAGCGACGCCGGAGTGAAGGCCACTGCCTTCGCCCGCTTCCGCGTCGGCGCGTAGGTCCACACGCCGGATCGGTTGTAACAATGGAAAGGGTGGCCGCCGCTGGTGGCCACCCTTTTTCGCGCCCACGCGGCGCACCGTATTCTTTTATCGATTGTGCAGAACGCACCGCTTTACGCCCTGGGAGGCATCATGGACAACCTTGAACCGGCAATCACGGGTGGCAAGAACGGACGACGGCGGGTGCTCCTCAAGCTTTCCGGCGAGGTGTTCGGGGGCGGCAAGCTTGGCGTCGACCCGGAAACGGTGAGGGCCGTGGCCAGGCAGATTGCGGCCACCGTGGGCGAGGTGGAGGTGGCGATCGTCGTTGGCGGTGGAAACTTCTTCCGCGGCGCCGAACTCTCCCAGAGCGGGATGGACCGCTCGCGCGCCGACTACATGGGCATGCTCGGTACGGTGATGAACTGCCTCGCACTCCAGGACTTCCTGGAGCAGGCGGGCGTCGAGACCCGGGTCCAAAGCGCAATCACCATGGGGCAGGTCGCCGAGGCGTACATTCCCCGGCGCGCCATCCGCCACCTGGAAAAGGGCCGCGTGGTCATCTTCGGTGCCGGCGCGGGACTGCCGTACTTCTCCACCGACACCGTGGCGGCCCAGCGTGCGCTCGAGGTGCACGCCGATGAGGTGCTGATGGCCAAGAGCGGGGTCGACGGCGTCTACACGGCCGATCCGCACAAGGATCCCTCCGCGGAGAAGCTCATCACCCTCTCCTACGAGGAGGCCCTCCGCCGCGATATCCGGGTGATGGACCAGACCGCGATGACCATGTGCAAGGACAACGACCTGGAGATGGTGGTGTTCGGTATGGAGGGCGAGGGCAACGTCACCCGCGCCATCCGCGGCGAGAAGCTCGGCACGCGGGTCACCAACTAGCCCGCGGGCTCCGAATCCGGGCCCCGGGGTCCGGTCGGTGAACTAGGATTGAACACTGGACCGGTTGCCGGGCAACTGAACGCAGAGCTAAGGAGACATCGTGATCGAAGAGATCTTGCTAGAGGCCACCGAGAAGATGGACAAGGCCGTCGAAGCGGCGAAGGTCGACTTCGCGACAGTGCGGACCGGGCGGGCCAACCCTGCGATGTTCTCCAAGGTCATGGTCAGCTACTACGGCGCCCCGACGCCGCTGCAGCAGCTCGCCTCCTTCCAGAACCCCGAAGCGCGCACCCTGCTGATCACCCCGTTCGACCGGGCCGCCCTCAATGACATCGAGCGCGCCCTCCGGGACTCCGATCTGGGCGCCAACCCCTCCAACGACGGCAACGTCATCCGGGTGGTGCTCCCCGAGCTCACCCAGGAGCGCCGCAAGGAATACGTCAAGCTCGTGCGCACCAAGGCCGAGGACGCGAAGATCTCCATGCGGAACATCCGCCGCAAGGCCAAGGACGGCCTGGACAAGGCCGTCAAGGACGGCGACGCCGGCGAGGACGAGGGTTCACGCGGCGAAAAGGAACTCGACTCCCTGACGAAGTCCCACACTGACACCATCGACGACATGCTCAAGCGTAAGGAAGCCGAGCTCCTCGAAGTCTGATGCATGTTCCTAAGCCCTCAGTGGGCGGCAACGTCCCCTCGGGTGACGGCGCCGCCCGGGACGCACCCGGTGGAAGCGCGCCCAGTCCGTCCGCTGCCTCAACCGCAGTCCCGCGGGTGACCGGCGCCGCGCCGGCGGCCGGCACGGCCGCCGGTCCCCGCACCGGCCCGGCCGGAGGTACCGCCTCCGTCCCCGCGGATCCCACGCCGGCCGTTCCGGAAACCCCCGGGCCCCTTCCGGCCACCGTGCATCCCGGCACGTCCGGGTCGCCCGCGGCCGCAGCGCCGGCCGGACCAGTGACCCGGCGCGAACTGCGTGAGGCGCGCAAGCGCAGTCCACGCCTTTTCCGCCGGTCACGCCGGCCGCCGCGCGAGCCCGGAGCGCCCTCGCGGGCCGGCCGGAACCTGCCGGCGGCTATCGGGGTCGGGGTGGGCCTGATGATCCTGGTCCTTGGCGGCCTCCTCTTCTTCCCGCTCGCCTTCGTCGCACTGGTGACGGTGCTGGGCGTCCTCGGCGTCCTCGAGGTCTCGCGCGCCCTTGCGGTGCGCCGCATCGGCATGCCCCTGGTTCCGGCGGTGGCCGCAAGCGTGGCGCTGCCCTTCGCCGCCTACTTCGGTGGCGCGGAGAGCCTTGCCTTCGCCTCGGTCTTCTCATTCCTGGCCCTGCTGCTGTGGCGGTCGCTCGACCCCGCACCGGGGGCGCCGCGGGCCGTGATGGCCGGCGCCTTCACCCTCCTGTGGGTGCCCTTCATGCTCAGTTTTGCGATGCTGCTGCTCCAGCTTCCCGGCGGGTACCTGCTCATCGCGACGCTCCTGCTGCTGGTCGTCGCCAACGACACGTTCGGTTACCTGGTCGGCGTGCTCTTCGGGAAGCATCCCATGGCGCCGAAGATCAGTCCGAAGAAGTCCTGGGAGGGCTTCGGCGGCTCGGTCGGCGGCGCCATGGTGATCGGCGCGCTGTGCGCGGTCTTCCTGCTTGACCAGCCGCTCTGGGTGGGTCTGGTCCTTGCCGTGGCCATCGTTGCGGCGGCCACCGCCGGCGATCTGGCCGAGTCGATGATCAAGCGTGAACTCGGCGTCAAGGACATGGGCACCATGCTGCCCGGCCACGGGGGAGTCATGGACCGGCTCGACTCGGTGGTCTTCGCCTCGCCGATGGCGTTCCTGCTGTCCGCTACATTGGTACCAGGGCTGATCTAGCGGACGGGGATTCCGCCAGCCTTTTTGGTCTCAGCAGAAAGACACAGGCACCATGGACGATGCTCGCCAGGGCAGCTCACCTTTTGCGCGCGTCGGCCGGCGCAGCTATGGCTACAACACCCGGCAGGTGGACCGTTTCCTGGTCCAGGCCCGCAACTTCTACAACAGCGGTGAATCCGGCGACGGGCCGATCACCAGCGCCCAGGTCCGCGCCATCGTGTTCGAACCGGCGAAGGGCGGCTACGAGCCGCAGGACGTCGACGCCGCACTCGACCGGCTCGAGGACGCCTTCGCCCAGCGGGAACGCGACCAGCTGATCGAGGCCAAGGGTGAAGACGCCTGGCTGATGCAGATCGGCCGCGCCTCCGCCGTCCTGCGCGGCCGGCTCCACCGGGCCCCCGGCGAGCGCTTCCGCAGGCCGACCAGGAAAAAGGCGCTGAGCTACAACACCGGGGACGTCGACGCCCTGTGCGACCAGCTGCTGCGGTACTTCGAGAACGATCTGCCGCTGAGCGTCGACGTGGTGCGCCGGGCCGTCTTCCGGGAGACAGTGGGGCCCGCCGGCTACGAGGAGAACCAAGTCGACGCTTTCCTTGACCGGGTCGTCGAACTCATGGCGTCAATCGACTGACGGCTCGGTCCTCGGGCCGGCGAGCCGGGGCCCGGGAGCCTCCGGTGTGTGAAGCCTCGCCAGCACGCGGGAGGTGCCCGCCGGCCGCCTGCCCCGGGTCGCCCGGGACACGACGATCATCACGAGGAACGCGGCCGGCACCGTCCAGAGCGCGGGCTGCCGGAGCCAGTCGAGGGACGCCGCCTCCGGGCCGAGGAGCGCGGCCGCGAGGATCGAGCCCCCGCACAGGACCGCGCCGGCGAGCATGCCGGCCACCGCGCCGGCGTCGGTCAGCCCGCGCCACCAGATGCCCAGCAGCAGCAGGGGGCACAACGTTGACGCGGTGAAGGCGAAGACCGAGCCCACGCTGCCGGCAAGCGCCAGGGAATCTGTCAGCAGCGCCAGGACCAGCGGCACCAGGGTTGAGAGGACGGCGGCCCGGCGGAACCCCCGAACGCTGCCGGAGAAGAACTCCTGGCTGACGACGCCGGCCAGCGAGACCACGAGGCCGCTCGAGGTGGAGAGGAATGCGGCGAACGCCCCGGCAGTGACCAACGCCGTCAGCGCGTCCCCGGCGGCGCCGTCAAAGATCCTTCCGGGCAGCATCAGAACCGTGGCATCGGCCGCCCCCGGCACCGCGAGGTCGGGGGTGTAGATGCGCCCGAGAATGCCGAAGAGGGTGGGGAAGAGGTAGAACACCGACAGCAGGGCCAGCACGATGAGGGTGGTGCGCCGTGCCGAGGCGCCGTCGGGATTGGTGTAGAAGCGCACCAGCACGTGGGGCAGCCCCAGGGTGCCGAAGAGCAGCGCGATCACCAGGGAGCTCGTGCTGTACAGGGAGGCACCGGCGGTGGTGTTCAGGTCCGCCGTGAACGCGGCGCCGCCGTCGGTCACGGGCAGGCCCTCCACGCCCAGGCGCAGCAGGATGAACACGGCGGGCACGGCCAGCGCCGTGAGCTTGAGCCAGTACTGGAAGGCCTGGACGAAGGTGATCGAGCGCATCCCGCCGCCCATCACGCCCGCGCACACCACGACGACGACGGCGAGCGGGCCCACCCAGGCCGGCAGCCCCGTCGTGATGCTCACGGTCAGCGCGGCCCCGTGGAGCTGCGGCACGATGTACAGCCAGCCCACGATGATCACGAGCAGGCTGGTGACGCGGCGGGCCGGAAGGGATTCCAGCCGTGCCTGCGCGAAGTCGGGGATGGTGTAGGCCCCCGAACGGCGCAGCGGTGCGGCGACGAACAGCAGCAGCATGAGGTACCCGGCGGTGTAGCCGATGGGGAACCACAGGGCGTCGGTCCCGGAGATGAGGATCAGCCCGGCGACGCCGAGGAAACTGGCAGCCGAGAGGTACTCCCCGCCGATGGCCGAGGCGTTCCACCAGGGCCGCACCGTCCGGGACGCCACGTAGAAGTCGCCGGTGGTCCGCGAGATGCGCAGCCCGTAGATTCCGATCAGGAGCGTTGTCACCGCCACGAGCAGCAGGGCGGCGTACCCGACGGCGGGGTTGAGCCCGAAGGCGTCGCCCACTTCGTCAGCCCTCATCGATCAGGTCCTGGAACCGCTTTTCGTTGCGTGAGGCGCTGCGGACGTACAGGGCCGCGCAGGCGATGGACAGCGGGTAGACCCCGAGCCCGAGCAGCAGCCAGGGCACGGGCACGGTGAGCACGGTGACCTCCCGGATCGAGGGAAACAGCCCGAGCAGGACCGGGATGCCGATCAGGATGATGAGGAATCCGCCGGCCACCACGAGCGCCAGGCGCAGCTGGGACCGGATGAGGGAGGCGACGAAGACCTCACCGACCGCCGAGTGTTCGGCCACCTCGCGGGTCACCGGGTAGGTCCCGGAACTGGGCCGGGCGCTGGTGCGCGGGGCGGTGACCCGCACCCGGGCGGGGGGCCCGGAGTCGGGGGCAGGGGGCGGCCGGTGCGGCCCGGGGGTGGTCACGGCGGGCGGTCTAGTGGCCGGGCCGCAGGCGGGTCGCCTCGAGCTGCTCGCGGACCCCGGGCAGGTGCCTGCGGCTCACCGGCAGTTCGGTGTCGCCGACGGTCACGCTGGGGCGCCCCGCGCCCAGGCGCACCAGGCGCACCTGGTCCATGGCCACGAGGTATGACCTGTGGATGCGCAGGAATCCGGCATCGGCCCACTGCCGTTCGAGGTCGTTCAGCGGAATGCGGATTAGGTAGCTCGCCCCGGGAGTGTGAAGCCGGGCGTAGTCGCCCTGCGCCTGGACGTAGCGGACCTCATCGCGGCGGATCCTCCGGCTGATCCCGCCCTGATCGACCGTGATGACCTCCGGTGCCGCAGCGCTTCCCTCGGCGAGTTCGCAGATGCGCCGGACCGATTCGGACAGCCGCTCCCGCCGCACCGGCTTCAGCAGGTAGTCGACGGCCCGGAGGTCGAACGCCTCAAGCGCCCGGTCCTCGTCGGCGGTGACAAAGACGACGGCGGGCGGACGGTCGAGGGCAGCGATCGAGCGTGCGATATCGAGTCCGGACACGGCGGGCATGTGGATATCGAGGAACAGTGCGTCGACGTCGGACTGCTCGAGGGTGGCCAGCACCTCGGCGCCGCTCGAGGCGCGGTGGATGGTCCGGACCCTGCTGTCCTGGGAGAGCAGGAAGGCGAGCTCCTCCACTGCCGGAAGCTCATCGTCGGCGATGACCACGTTGACCATGATCCCTAGCGTACGCTCAGGCGCGGTTCCCGGGCTGGAACTTCGGGACCCGCAGCGTAATCAGGGTGCCGGCGCCGGGGGCGGTGTCGATGATCAGGCCGTGGTCGTCGCCGTACACCTGGCGCAGCCGCGAATCGACGTTGCGCAGGCCCACGTGGACCCCGTCGGCGTGGCCGGCGAGGACGGAGCGGAGGTGATCGGGCTCGATGCCCACACCGTCGTCCTCGACGGTGACCTCCGCGAAGGTCCCGGCGTCGCGGGCGGTGATGGTGATGTGCCCGGTGCCTTCCTTCGACTCAAGGCCGTGCCGCACCGCGTTCTCGACGAGCGGCTGAAGGCTCAGAAACGGGATGACCGTGCCCAGCACCTCCGGGCCGATCTCAAGCCGGACCTTCAGCCGGTCGCCGAAGCGGGCGCGCTCAAGGAGCAGGTACCGGTCGATGCTCCGGAGTTCCTCGGCCACAGTGGTGAAGTCGCCGTGGCGCCGAAAGGAGTAGCGGGTGAAGTCGGCGAACTCGACGACGAGGTCCCGGGCCCGCTGCGGGTCGGTGTTGATGAACGAGGCGATGGCGTTGAGCGAGTTGTAGATGAAGTGCGGGCTGATCTGGGCGCGCAGCGCCCGGACCTCGGCCTCGATCAGCAGCCGGCGCGAGGAGTCGAGTTCCGCCAGTTCCACCTGCGTCGAAACCCAGCCCGCCAGTTCGTTCGTTGCGCGCACCAGGCCGGCATTGGCCTCTGCGGCAAAAGCGCCGACGGTCCCGACCACCCGCTGGTCCACCCGGATCGGTGCGACGACGAGCTCGCCCAGGCCGGTGATGCCCGCCTGCTCCAGCTGGGGCCGGCGCACGATCTGCGTGCGTCCATTCGCCAGCGACCCGCCGATCGCGTCCATCACCCCGGCCGGAAGAGTGCGTGCGCCGTCCCAGCCGAGCACGGCCGCCTCATCGGTGATCATGAGGGTGTCGCACCGCAGCAGGCCCCGGAGGTGGCGGCTCGCCTTGGAGGCCCCCGCCGGGGTCAGTCCCTCCCGCAGGTGTTCGGAGGCGAGCGCTGCGGTGTGGAGGGTGGTGTAGGTGGCGCGGTCGGCGTCGGATCCGAGGTCCCGGAAGGAGCGGGACAACCGGAACCCGACCGAACCGACGACCGCGAGGGTGATGGCGGCGACGGCGAACACCAGGGCGGTGTCGACGGCGGGGCTGACCATGGCTCTACAGTAACGGCTCGGTCGACGACGGGCGGCGGGCCCGGCGGGTTGGCGGCCGACGGGCCGGCAGCTGAAGGCCGGCGCCGATTCCACAATTGGCAACGCCGCTCTGACACGTCTCCTCTGGCATCCCGGCCTGGCATCCCGGCCCGATATCCCGGCACTGACATCGAGCCTTTGACCGTTCGGCGCAGCGCGCCGCCCATTGGGCGCGGGGGCATTGCGCAGTGCTGGAAAAGCGCGCCGGCAGGAGTGAGAGTGAGTGAAGTCACATCGCAGGTCGACCCTGCCCGGCAATGCCGCCGGCACAGCAGGGAAAAGTCCAAGCAGAGGAGGAACAATGGGTTCGCACCCAATCGAACCGGACGGGGGATCGCCGGGCCCCGACGGCGGAACTCCGGAGACCGGCCGGACCGACGGCGCCCCGGCACACCAGGGGGCCCCGGCAGCCGGTGCCCACACCGCAGGTACGGCCAACCAGCCGGCCGTCGACTTCACGGAGGTCCAGGAGGGCGAGCAGTTCCGTGAACTGCGCAAGCGGCACCGCAGCTTCGTCTTCCCCATGGCCGTGGCGTTCCTGCTGTGGTACTTCGCCTACGTGCTGCTGGCCGACTACGCCCACGAATTTATGGCCACCCCGGTCTTCGGCAACGTCAATATCGGCATCCTCCTCGGGCTGGCGCAGTTCGTCAGCACGTTCGCCATCACCATGTGGTACGTCAGCTACGCCAACCGGCGGCTCGATCCCATCGCGGCCAACCTTCGGCACGAGCTTGAGAGTGCCGCCCCCGAAGCATTCAGCGATCCGACAGGCGGGAAGAAATGATCAGTCCCCTCTCTGCAGGTCCGTTCCTGCCCCTGCAGACCACCGAGTCGACCCGCGTCGGCGAGCCGTGGCTGAACATCACGATCTTCGGCCTGTTCGTCGCAATCACCCTGGTGATCGTGCTGCGGGCCAGCCGCAACAACAAGACCGCTGCCGACTACTACGCCGCAGGCCGCTCCTTCACGGGCCCGCAGAACGGGACGGCGATCGCGGGGGACTACCTCTCCGCAGCTTCCTTCCTGGGTATCGTCGGCGCCATCGCCATCAACGGCTATGACGGGTTCCTCTACTCCATCGGCTTCCTCGTCGCCTGGCTCGTGGCCCTGCTGCTCGTTGCGGAACTGCTGCGCAACACCGGCAAGTTCACCATGGCCGACGTCCTCTCCTTCCGCCTCCAGCAGCGACCGGTCCGCATCGCGGCGGCCATCACCACCCTCGCCGTGTGCTTCTTCTACCTGCTGGCCCAGATGGCCGGTGCCGGCGGCCTCGTCTCCTTGCTGCTGGGCATCGACGACCGCGTCGGCCAGTCCCTGGTGATCGCCGTCGTCGGCATCCTCATGATCATCTACGTCCTGATCGGCGGCATGAAGGGCACCACCTGGGTGCAGATCATCAAGGCCTTCCTCCTGATCACGGGTGCGTTCATCATGACCGTGTGGGTCCTCGCGATCCACGACTTCAACTTCTCCACCCTGCTCGGCGCGGCCATCGAAACCTCGGGCAACGCGGCGATCACCAGCCCGGGCCTGCAGTACGGCCTGACCGGCACCACCCGCCTCGACTTCATCTCCCTGGCGCTCGCCCTCGTGTTCGGCACGGCGGCCCTGCCGCACGTCCTGATGCGCTTCTACACGGTGCCGACGGCCAAGGAGGCCCGCCGCTCGGTGGTGTGGGCCATCTGGCTCATCGGCGCGTTCTACCTGTTCACCCTCGTGCTGGGCTACGGCGCCAGCGCCCTGATCGGTGCCGACCGTATCGTCGCGGCGCCAGGCGGTGTCAACTCGGCGGCCCCGCTGCTCGCCTTCGAGCTCGGCGGACCGCTGCTGCTGGGCCTGATCTCGGCCGTCGCCTTCGCCACGATCCTCGCCGTGGTCGCAGGCCTGACCATCACGGCGGCGGCGTCGTTCGCCCACGACATCTACGCGAACGTCATCCGCCGCGGCAATGTCGACCCGGACGGCGAGGTCAAGGTCGCACGGCGCACCGTCGTCGTCATCGGCCTGCTCTCCATCCTCGGCGGGATCGGGGCCTCCGGTCAGAACGTCGCCTTCCTGGTGGCCCTCGCCTTCGCGGTCGCCGCGAGTGCGAACCTGCCGACCATCCTCTACTCGCTGTTCTGGCGGAAGTTCAACACCCAGGGCGCCATGTGGAGCATGTACGGCGGCCTCGGCTCGGCGATCCTGCTGATCGCGCTGTCCCCGGTGGTATCGGGTGGCGAGACGTCGATGATCAAGGGAGCCGACTTCTCGATCTTCCCGCTCAACAACCCCGGCATCGTGTCGATTCCGCTGGCCTTCTTCCTCGGCTGGCTCGGGACCACGCTGTCCAAGAGGACCGAGGATCCCCTCGTCCAGGCGGAGATGGAGGTCCGCTCGCTCACCGGTGTGGGCGCCGAGAAGGCGGTCGACCACTAGGGCGCGGGCAACCATCTCCCCGACCAGCATCGACGAAGGGCCGCAGCACCAATGGTGGTGCTGCGGCCCTTCGGCGTCCGGGCGGCAAGGGCCGTACCGGCCCGTGCCGTGTCCGAGCTAGTCGCTGGGGCTGATATCGGTGGTGAGGTCCTCCTCATCGCCGGACTCGCGGTCGGCCTCCTCGGCCGGGCCAGCAGCGACGTTGAGCCCGGGAGCCTCCTCGGGCTGGCCCGCCTCATCAGCGCCGCTGAAGTCGAAGTCGAGGTTGGCAGAGCCATCCGCGTCGTCGGCAGGGGCCGTCTGTTCGGTCCGTTCGCGGGGCACGGGGTTGGCCCCCTGGCTGAGTCCGTCACGGACCGGGCTCGACGGATCTTCTGATTCGGGGGCCATGATCTACTCCTTCGCAGGCGTGGTTGCACCTGTGCAGTGCGCCGTTCCGCCGGGACACCCGGCGGTGTTTCGACCCTAGCCCCGGCCGGGATGAACCAAAAGGGAAAAGAGAAGCGTGCCCGCCGGTGCCCGCCGCAGTAGGGCTCCGCCGAGGCATCCGGGTGCCACCGCCGCCTGCCGGGGCATCGGTCAGGACGGCGGGCGCGGCCCACGGTGCAGCAGGGGCTCGACCCGGAAGGGAACGAGTTCACCCATCGCCAGGGACGTGTCGCAGCGTTCGACGCCGTCGCAGGCGAGGATCTTCCCGTTCACCCGGAACAGGTCCTCGGCGTCCGCCGAGACGACGCGCACGAGGATGTCGGCCTGCCCGCTGAGGCCGTAGGCCTCGATCACCTCCGGGATCTCGCTGATCCGGGCGGTGATTTCGGCGAGCTTCTGCTGCTGGACGTGGACATGGATGAAGGCCATCAGGGGATAACCCAGGGCGGCGGGATTGATGCGCCGTTCGAAGGAGAGGAAGACCGACTTCTGCTCGAGCCGGGTCATGCGGGCCTGCACCGTATTGCGTGAGAGCCCCAGTTTTTCGGCAAGGGCGACGACGGTCCGCCGGGGGTCCTTGGCCATCGCGAGGAGCAGGCGGAGATCGGTGCCATCGAGGGGTTGCATAGTGCGCAACGATAACACGTCTGGACCGCCGGAAATAGAGCATAATGCTCAACGAATAACATTTCGGTTGTGCCACCTGTGGTGTGTGAGTAGGGTCACAGGTACTTCGGGTAATGGCGCCCGGGGTGTCCTGGAGGTGCTGAGGCGCCGCGGACGGACCGGCCTGACAGTGAAGGCGAAGTGCAATTGTGGCTCTGAAAAATATCGAATCCGTTCCCGGCGGCCCGGGGGAGCCGGGCTCCGGACTCATCCAGCTGATCACCGCCGACGGCGTCCGCGTTGCGGAACCGGCCTACGACGCGCTGGTCGCCGATATCGACGGCGCCGCGCTGCAGGGCCTCTACGAGGATATGGTCGTCGTCCGCAGGATCGACTCCGAGGCCACGGCGCTCCAGCGCCAGGGCGAACTGGCCCTGTGGCCGCCGCTGCTGGGCCAGGAGGCGGCGCAGATCGGCTCGGGCCGCGCGCTGCGCAGCGATGACTTCGTCTTTTCGAGCTACCGCGAGAACGCCGTGGCCTACTGCAGGGGCGTGGACCTCACCGACATCCTGCGCGTCTGGCGCGGCAACGCCTCCTCGGGCTGGGACCCCTACGCCATCAATATGGCCACCCCTCAGGTCATCATCGGAGCCCAGACCCTCCACGCCACCGGTTACGCGATGGGCATCCTCAACGACGGCGACGACGCCGTGGCGGTCAGTTACTTCGGCGACGGCGCCACGAGCCAGGGCGACGTCAACGAGGCGATGGTCTTCGCCGCAAGCTTCCAGGCCCCGGTCATCTTCTTCTGCCAGAACAACCACTGGGCCATCTCCGAGCCCGTCGGTCTCCAGGCCCACGTGCCGATCGCGAACCGCGCCCCCGGCTTCGGCATCCCCTCCGTGCGGGTCGACGGCAACGACGTGCTCGCCTGCCTCGCCGTCACCCGCCAGGCGCTCGCCCGGGCACGCTCCGGCGGCGGCCCGACCTTCATCGAGGCGGTGACCTACCGGATGGGCCCGCACACCACGGCGGACGACCCCACCCGGTACCGCGACGCCAACGAACTGGAGGACTGGGCCGCGAAGGACCCGCTGAAGCGCCTCGAGGCGCACCTCGACTCTCAAGGCCTGTTCGATGAGGCCTTCACCGCCACCGTGAAGGCCAAGGCCGATGCGGTCGCCGCCGAGCTGCGCGCCGGCTGCCTGGGCATGTCCGAACCGGCACCGTCGGACGTGTTCAAGCATGTCTACAGCACCCCGAACTCCTGGCTTGACCGCCAGCAGGACCACTACGAGCGGTACCTTTCATCCTTTGCCGACAGCGCATCCTCCGACGGGAACTCCTGATGTCCACTCTTACCTTCGGCCGGGCGATCAACGCGGGCCTGCGCCGGGCCATGGACAACGATCCCAAGGTGATCCTCATGGGCGAGGACATCGGCAAGCTGGGCGGCGTCTTCCGCATCACCGACGGACTGCAGAAGGACTTCGGCGCCCACCGGGTCCTTGACACTCCGCTCGCGGAGGCCGGCATCATGGGCACCGCCGTCGGCATGGCCTACCGCGGCTACCGGCCCGTCGTCGAGATCCAGTTCGACGGCTTCATCTACCCTGCGTTCGACCAGATCGTGTGCCAGGTAGCGAAGATCCACTACCGCACCCAGGGCGCGGTGAAGATGCCGATCACCATCCGGGTTCCCTTCGGCGGCGGCATCGGTTCCCCGGAGCACCACTCGGAATCGCCCGAGGCCTACTTCACCCACACCTCCGGCCTGCGCGTGATCAGCCCGTCGAACCCGCAGGACGCCTACACGATGATCCAGCAGGCCATCAGCTCCGATGACCCCGTGCTGTACTTCGAGCCCAAGCGCCGCTACCACGTCAAGGGCGAGGTGGACGAGGGCTCCGACCCGGCGGCCTCGAGCATGGAAAAGGCACGCGTCGTCACCGAGGGCTCCGACGTCACCCTGGTGACTTACGGGCCACTGGTTCCCACCGCGCGCGACGCCGCAGTGGCCGCCGGCGACGACGGCGTCTCCGTGGAAGTCATCGACCTGCGCTCGCTGGCACCCATCGACTTCGAGACCGTCGAAACCTCCGTCCGGAAGACCGGGCGCCTCGTCATCACCCACGAGGCCGCGCAGTCCGGCGGCCTCGGGGCGGAGATCGCCGCGAGCATCACCGAGCGGTGCTTCTACCACCTTGAGCACGCGCCGGTCCGGGTCACGGGGTTCGACATCCCCTATCCGTACTCCAAGCTCGAATTCCACCATCTGCCGGACCTCGACCGCATCCTCGACGGCGTCGACCGCGTGCTCGGCCGGCCCAACTCTCTGAGCGGACTCGAAAGGTAGTGGCAGGCGTGATCAAGGAGTTCCGGCTTCCGGACCTGGGCGAAGGCCTCACGGAATCTGAAATCGTCAACTGGCATGTGGCGGTGGGGGACACCGTCGAGCTGAACCAGATCATTGCCGATGTGGAGACCGCAAAGGCCGTCGTCGAGCTGCCCTCGCCCTACGCAGGGGTAATCGCCGAGCTTCACGAACAGCCTGGCACCGTCGTCGAGGTCGGCGCGCCGCTGGTGTCCTTCGAGGTGGCCGGGCCCGCGGGAGCGCCCTCCTCCACCGGCAGCGCCGCGCCCGCCGGGGACACAGGCGCCCCCGCCAAGCGTGAGCCGAACCTCGTCGGCTACGGTGCCGCTGTCGAGAAGGGCGGGCGGCCCGAACGGCGCGCCCGGCGCTTCGAGGCCCAGCTGTCGAGTGGGGCGAATCCTGCCGGAGGATCCGCCCTTCCCGGGTTGGCCGCAATTCCCGGGTCCGTGCCGATGATCGAGGCCGTTCCTGCCGTCCCTGCCCGCCCTGCCGCCGAGGCCGCTGCCGTGGCGCCTGCCCTCGAATCCGCCGGTCCGCATTCCGCCTCCCCGGTCCTTCCAATGATCAGCAGGGAGCGTCCGCGCTCGACTCCTCCGGTACGGAAGCTCGCACGCGATCTCGGCATCCGCCTCGAGGGAGTTCCGGGCACCGGACCCGGCGGGCTGATCACCCGGGACGACGTCCTGGCAGCCGCGCAGCCAGCTTCCGCGTCGGGTGCGGGCAGCGTCGCGCTGGCATCGGTCATCCCCTCACCGGCCACCTCCTCACCGGCCGGAGCGCGGGAGGCCGCCCGGGAGACGCGCACGCCGATCAAGGGGATGCGCAAGCACACGGCGGCGGCCATGGTGGCCAGCGCCTTCACCGCGCCGCACGTGACCGAGTTCCTGACCGTCGACGTCACTCCCACCATGGAACTCATCGGCCGGGTCAAGGAATCGAAGGTGTTCGCGGGTGTGCGGATCACGCCGCTGACAATCGTCGCGAAGGCCGTGTGCATCGCCCTGCAGCGCAACCCGACGCTGAACTCCCGCTGGGACGAAGCCGCCGGGGACATTGTGCAGTTCAACTACGTGCACCTCGGCATCGCCGCCGCAACCCCGCGTGGACTGC
Organism: Arthrobacter zhaoguopingii; assembly: GCF_009828595.1. Taxonomy (GTDB): domain Bacteria; phylum Actinomycetota; class Actinomycetes; order Actinomycetales; family Micrococcaceae; genus Arthrobacter_D; species Arthrobacter_D zhaoguopingii. Next base: position 112,548 of record NZ_WPNY01000004.1, on the reverse strand, counting down.
TCGTGCCCAATATCAAGGACGCCCACGACCTCAGCCTGCTGGAACTGGCGGGAGCGCTGACGGGCCTCACCGAGCGCGCACGCGCCGGTAAGACGGGGCCGGCGGACCTTTCGGGCGGCACCATCTCCATCACGAACATCGGTGTCTTCGGCATCGATGCCGGAACGCCGATCCTCAACCCAGGGGAAGCGGCGATCCTTGCCATGGGAGCCGTCCGCCGCATGCCCTGGGAATACGAGGGTCAGATCGCGCTGCGGTCCGTCATGACCCTGAGCCTTTCCTTCGACCACCGACTGGTCGACGGCGAGCAGGGTTCGCGGTTCCTCGCCGACGTCGGCACCGTCCTGGCCGACCCGGGGATGGTCCTCACGATGGTATGACGGCCGTCGCCGCACACCGCAGGGGCCCGGCGCGGCCCCTGCAGGGTTCGGCGCGGGATCCGCGGGCGCGGGCTCCTGCCGGAAAGGTAACTACCCAGCAAAACCGTGGCGTTCGAGGCGGCTGAGTTGACGGCGGGGAGTAGAGTCGGGAACCAGCAGAAGGGCATCGGTTGAACACCGGCCCCGCCTGCGTGGAGGTGCGTGCTCCGCCCGGAGCGGGCAGGGATGGCACCGGGTGGCTCCAGTCCACCAATACCTTAATATCCACCATTGCAGCAGCCGATGCGCCGCGGATCGTCCTACAATCGACTGCGCAACGGGCCTGGACGTGGGGACCGGTCGGCGACGGCGGATGACCAGAACGGCAGCAGAGACGGGGGCGGACGGTGATTGAGACGAATTCCCAGGCGGGGGACCAGCCGCGCGGTATGGGGGACCTCGCTGATCAGCTGGGCCTGCTTGCGCGTGAGATGCAGAAGGAGCAGGACACCGAGGCGGTCCTCGAAGACATCGTGCGGGCGGCGATCCGGTTGATCCCCCAGGTGGCGCACGCGTCGATCAGTCTGGCGAGGGCGCGTCGGACGGTGGAGTCCCGTGCCGCATCCGGCGACCTGCCCCGCAGGGTCGACGCAGTCCAAAGCGAAACCGGTCAGGGTCCGTGCCTTGATGCCGCCTATGAAGAGCAGATGGTCAGGGTTCCTGACCTGGGCAGCGAAACGCGCTGGCCCAGGTTCGCCCGGCGCGCCTGGGAGCTGGGCGCCCGGAGCATGCTGTCGTTCCAGTTGTTCGTTGAGGGCGACAGCCTGGGGGCGCTCAATCTCTATGGCGCCGAGGTCCACGCTTTCGATGACGAGAGTGAGCAAATCGGGCAGCTGGTCGCCGCCCATGCCGCCGTCGCGTTCGCCGGTGCCCTGGAGATCAGCCAGCTCAATGAGGCCCTCGTCAACCGGGATGTGATCGGCCAGGCCAAGGGAATCCTGATGGAACGCTTCAAGATCAGTGCACCGCAGGCCTTCGTTCTGCTCTCGGCGGTGAGTTCAACGACGAACACAAAGCTTCAGGTGGTCGCCGAACAGCTGGCCAGCACCGGCGATATTCGGGTGAACGGCCGCGGCAACGGCCACGCGCAGGCTGCAGCCGGAGGGTAGCGGCCGGCGGTCAGCTGTCTGTAGTCAGCTGTCGACGCGGGTGGTACGCAGCCGGGACCTCAACCGGGCACGCGGCGCGGGAGGCGACAGCCTGCCCAGATTCGAACGGTGTTCAGGGCTGTAGGGGGCACGGCAGCAGTGGTAGCTTCCCCCGGAAAACATGTCATCGATGAGCTCATTGACGGCCTGCGAGATGCAGTCACGCTCCTGCGAGGGGAGCTGGATCAGCCCATGCAGGTAGGCATCGACCTCAAGCTCGTCCATTGAGCCGCCCATGTTCAGGTAGTGCTGCACGACCTCGGCGAGCGACAGGCCGGAACACTCGAGGGCCTCGAAGGTGCGTTGGTGCTGCATGGGTCCCGTCCCTGGGGTGAGTCGGCGGCGAAAGCGGCCGGCGCCCCTGGATAAGGCCCCCCTGACCCGTCATTCGGGACTCCTGCTTTCCGTACCCTCCCATTGTGTTCCCCGCACCTCAAGGAGCCCCCGTGGAAAACCTATGGTTTACCTCAAGAATGCTCGGCCGGCGGCCCGCTCAGCCGCCGGCAGCGGCGAGGAACCGGTCGCGCTGATGGGGAAGGAGCAGGCGCAGGAACTGTGGGTTCTCCCGCAGGAATTCACGGGACTCCGCACAGTATGGGGCGATATCGAGGCGTCGGCGGTGGGCGTTCATCAGGACCGACTGCATCAGCACGGGTTCGAGACCCATGGATCGGAATCGGCGGTCGATGACTGCCTGGATCAGCAGGACCTCCCCGCCCCGCAGCTCGTATTTGACGTACCCTGCCATCAGGCCGTCCCGGTACAGCTCGAACCGCGAATACAGCACATTGTCACGGAATGTCCCCCGCTGGCCCGTTGATTCCACCGGTACCGGCGCCTGCGCCGTCTGTTCCCTGTGTTCCAGCTCCTCGACAAGGGCCTCGTAATGCTCCCGCACCTCAGGCGGCGGGTACGCGGTGTCCATCAGTTGGTAGGTCAGGTTGCACATGGTGCGAAGCTGCCGCGTGGGCAGGGTGGAAAGGTCCGTGGGGAACTGGGCCTCGCCTGCCGACGAGCCGGACACAGCCGCCGGCCGGGGGGTGTGTCCCCACAATGCGGCAGGGGCGTCGAGGTCGGGCGTGGGGAAATGAACATACAGAGCGTTGTTCATGAGAACTCCATGGTCGAGGGGCCACAGGCCTCCTGCTCGACCGGTCTCCTCAGTGTAGGTCGGAAGTCCGGAAAGGGAAAGGTCAGTTGGCTTATTAATTTCCCCACCGCCCGGAACTGCCCCCGCTATGGCCCCTGCCGGGCCCGGAACCGCTCCTCGTAGACGCGCTCCGCCTCCTCGAGGACGGCTGAATCGAGCTGCCCCCGAGGGCGGATGTTGGTCAGGAGCGGTTCGCAGTCCGGTCCGCGGCCGGCGCAGGTTCCGGTGAGGATCCAGGCATGGCGGTCCCGCTGCTCGCTCAGGTGCTTGTACTGGCAGATCTGGCGGGCCAGCCAGTCCTTCAACGGGCGGGTCCACCAGGCTTCCGGTGTCAGCGGATTCACCGAGAGGCCGGGGAGTGCCAGTCCGCTTTCGGTGTCGGTGCTCTGTGAGCCGGCATCCGCCTCATATCCTTGCGAGTAGCGCAGGCAAACGCCGTCCACCGTCGTAACCAGCCGCTCGAGTTCGGCCAGGTTTTTCACAAGGCTTCCTTCCGCCGTGGTTGTCATTGCCGCCCTTCGCGTCCGCCCATTGAGAGGAACTTCGGGCCGGCCCGCATTCGGCCCCAGGCAGTGCCGGCGTGCGTGGCGTGCCGGTGTCCGGCAACCGGTCGCCGGACACCCGTCACGACGCTGTCCGAGGCCCCTCCGATAAATTCCTAAGCATGCTTAGTAGATTTCAGATTGCTCGACGGCGCCGGCCCGGTCAAGGATTTTCCCAGCGGCCGGATTCGACTTGCGCGGGACTCTGGTCAGGTGGCGGATGGCTCCGGCTCCTGTCCGCATGCTCCACGCAGTTCGGACAGGGCGTCGTCGGGCACCGCGTCGCCGGACTCGGCCAGCCGATCCGCCGGCGCCAGAATCGCCTCGGGTACCCCGGCGGTTCGAGCGGGAGCGATGAGGCTGCCGAGGATTTCCTTGTCCCGCACGCTGACCAGGCCGTCCTCGGTCACCGAGCAGATCTTCTCTTTTACCTCACCTGTCGCGGCGGTAGCGGCCGACGACACGGCGTCCCGGGCTGTGTCCTCGACCTGGGAGCACGCTCCCAGCAGCGCGGCGAACGGAACGGCGAGCAGGGCGAGGCGCAACTGTTTCCGGCCGCGGGTGTGGGTCTGGACGGTCATCAAAGATTCTCCTCGGTTCTGCGGAAGGCCGGCACAACAGGCCGGACGCCGCGCAATAGGTTGATTTTACCTCTGCTGGGGAGGGTTCAGGTGGCCGGAACTGCCGTGATTTTTCCTTCCCGGAAGGCATCGACGAACAGTGAATGGTCCCGGCGGACCTCCGCCGCGTAGGCCGTGGCGAAATCGATGATGTCTTCGATGAACTCCTCCTCACGGCCCTCAAGCAATTCAATGATCGCAGTTTCGATGCGGAAGGGCACAAGATCGTGGTCGCTGTCCTCGTCGCTGGCACAGTGGATCTTGGCCGTGGCCTGGCCAAGGCTGGCCAGGACGGGTTCCATCTGGGACGGCTCCGTCAGGTCTTCCCAGTCGAGGTCCCGCTTGTAGGGGGAGAGTTCGCCGACGACGAAGGACACCCCGTCGATCGTGGTGTAGCCGAGGAACGGATCAGTGTGGGTCTGGAGTGAGCGCTGGCTGATGACTGCGCGGTGGCCGTCATCAATAAAGTAGGAGCGCACCCGTTCATCGGAGACGATCCGGCTGGGCGCGGCAACGTTCGACTGCTTCATGGTGAGGATGATGTCGTTTTCCTGGGCCTCGTCGAAGCCTTCGATGAGGACGTTGTAGGCGGGCAGGCCCGCACTGCCGATGCCGAAACCCTTCTTGCCGACGATTCCCTTCACCTGGTAGAACACCCGCCGCCGGGACCGTTCGCTGTCGGGAATGGTCGTCAGGTACTGCTCGAACGCGGCGTCCACCTTCCGGTACTCGGCCTCCTCAAGCGTGCGGATCGAGCCATCCTCGCGGAAGTGCCGTTCATAATCCTCGATCCGGGTCAGGGCGTCGAGCAGCGCGGTCCGTCTGGAGGCCCGGGCCTCCTGGAGGACGGCACGGACTGCCCCGTCGGTATTGGAAAGGCCGAAGGCGAAATCCTCATCTTCGGCACGAACATAGTCGCGCACCCGGTCCAGGTAGGCCTGCAGGTAGACCCGGGCGAGGTCGTGCACAGCCCGGGTGGGAAGTGCCTTCTGCCAGCACAGCAGGGCAAGGGACGCGGCGAAGCGGCGGAGGTCCCAGGAGAAATGGCCAACGTAGGCCTCGTCGAAGTCGTTGACGTCGAAGGTCAGGCGTCCTTCATTGCTCATGTAGGTGCCGAAGTTTGCGGCGTGCAGGTCCCCGTGAATCCACACGCGGCTCGTGCGCTCGTCGGCCCAGCGGTCCTCGAGGTCCGCCATATCGGCGTAGAAGAGCGCGGCACTGCCCCGGTAGAACGCGTAGGGGTCGGCGGCCATCTTCCGGAACCGGGCACGGAAAGCGTGAGGATCGGCCTCCATCAGTGCCTCATGGGCTTCGACCAGGGTGTCGATGATGAGCTGCTGGCGGCGCGTGGAGTCGACCATGGAGTCAGACTACCCGCGCTCCGCAGCCTTGCGCAGGGGGAAACGGCGGGTGCGCCACGTGGAAATGGCAGGTGCCGGATCGGTGGAGCCGGGCGGGGAGCCCGGGGTACGCTTCGTCCGGAATCTGGCGGTCGATGGAACCGGCCGGCCGGTCCTTTCCGGTCCGTGCAGCGGCCGGCCCCTGCCGGGCCGCGCGCAGGCCGCCCCGCGTACCCGAAGGAGAAGCATGGCGAAGCTGATCTACTCGATGATCACCTCGCTCGACGGCTACGCAGAGGCGGCGGACGGCGACCTCGGCGCCGGGGCCGAGGTTCAGGAGGTGCACACCTTCATCGGTGACATTTTCCGCCCCGTCCGCACCTTCCTCTACGGCCGGCGGATGTACGAGACGATGGTGTTCTGGCAGACGGCGCATACCCTGCCCGACGTTCCTCCGCACATCCTGCAGTACGCCCGCGACTGGCAGGCCGCGGAGAAGATCGTGTACTCCACGACGCTGGAGTCGGTGTCAAGCGCGAAGACCCGGATCGAGCGGACCTTCGATCCTGATGCGGTGCGCAGGCTCAAGGCTGAGTCCGACTCCGACCTCACCGTCGATGGCCCGAACCTCGCGGCCCAGGCGATCGCGGCCGGTCTGGTGGACGAGTACCACCTGTTCATCACCACGAGTGTGGTCGGAGGCGGCAAGCGGTTCTTCCCCGATGGCGTGAGGCTGGATCTCCAGCTGGTCGAGGAGCGCGCCTTCGACAGCGGACTGATCTACGCGCGCTACCGGACCCGCTGAGCCGCACCCGGCGGTGCCGCTGCCGGAGCCCGATCCTCCGCCGGTGACCTCTCCAGCAGGCGTCGCCACCCGATCGCGTGGAAGTCCTTTCCTGGCGATCCCGCCCGAGGCGGGACAGGTTGGCCGTGGATTCACGTGCTCGACCGGCTCCCTGGCGCGGCGCGCCGTAAGCGGCGCTTCATTGAACTCCGTTGGAGTGGATGCCATTCTCGACGGGTTGGAGCTAACGGCCGAAGAGAACGGCCGGAACTCACGGCCGGAGCTACCAGCGGGCCGTGCCGGCAGCTCGTGCCGGCCGGAGACAGGACGGGGATTCAGTGGTGGAGGATGGAGGGCGACCTCCCGGTGATCCGGTGCCCGATGGCGAACGGCAGCCGCTCGGGGCCGCGTTCTGGACGCTGTGGACCGCTTCGGGCTTCTCGAACCTCGCCGACGGCATCCTCAAGGTCGCCCTGCCGCTGATTGCCCTGCGCTTCACCGATTCCCCGACGCTGATCGCCGGCCTCGCCGTGGCCCTGTCGCTTCCGTGGCTGCTCTTCGCGCTCCCGGCCGGAGCGCTCGCCGACCGCGGCGACCGCCGCCGGATCATGCTCACGGCCAACACCGCTCGAGCCGCCCTTCTCCTCGCCCTCGTCGCTGCCCTGCTGTCGGGGGCGGAGCCGATCTGGGCCCTCTACATTGTGGCGTTCGGCATCGGCTGCTCCGAGACCGCCTACGACACCTCGGCCCAGTCAATCCTGCCGCAGGTGGTGCCCCGGCCGGTGCTCTCGCGGGCCAACGGCCGGCTCTTTGCAGTGGAACTGACGGCGAATCAGTTCATCGGGCCACCGCTGGGAGGAGCGCTCGTCGTCGTGGGGGCCACCCTGGCCCTGGCCCTCCCGGCGGCCCTGTGGGTCTGCGCGGTTGGCGCACTGCTGTTCGTACGCGGCAGTTTCCGGGTGGAGCGGACTACATCCTCCTCGATGCGTGCCGACATCGCCGAGGGGCTGCGGTTCCTGTGGAGCCGGCCGCTGCTGCGCACGCTCGCGGCGATGGTCGGGGGCTTCAACTTCGCCTCCAGCGCGGCGTTCACCGTCTTCGTGCTTTTCGCCGTCGGGCCTGGATCGGCCATGAAGCTTTCGGAGCCCGGTTTCGGGCTGCTGCTGACCTCAATCGCCGTCGGAAGCCTCCTCGGTTCGCTCGTCGCCGAAGGGATTGAGACGCGGCTGGGACGCTCCCGGTCCCTGGCCGTGGCGATCCTCGCGAGCGTCCCCCTCATCGGCATCCCGGCCGTGACCGCCGACCCGGTGTTCGTGGGCCTGGCCTTCTTCGTGGGCGGGGTGGCCATCGCCGTCTGGAACGTCGTCTCGGTCTCGCTGCGGCAGCGGATCACTCCGGACCGGCTGCTCGGACGGGTCAACAGCACCTACCGCCTGCTGGCCTGGGGCACGATGCCGGCCGGTGCGGCCGCCGGCGGGCTGGTGGCCCAGTACTTCGGGCTGACCACGGTGTTCGCCGCGATGGGCATCCTGTCCCTGGCGCTGCTGCTCGGCATGCGGGTGGTGACCGAACCGGCCATTGAGGCCGCGGAGCGCGACGTCGAAGGCGCCTGAGCGGGCGCCGCGGTGACGGACGGCAGCCCCGGACGGACCGCGCTGACGGACGGCGGGCCCGCGGAGTTGGCTGCCCGGCCGCGCCCCCGGCCGGCGCAGTGCGGTTCCGGCGGGCCTACCGTAGTTCGAGAATCAGTTCCTTGACCACTGCGCCGCGGGCGTTGGCGAAACCCTGGGCCTCGCCCACGCGCTGGAAGCCCCACCGCTCAAGAATGCGGATCGAGCTGACGTTGTCGACCACCGCCCGGGCGCGCAGGGGCCGTTCGGTCACCTCGGCGAGGAACTGGCCCACCGCCGCTGTCGTGATGCCCTGGCCCCAGCGGGCCTTGTCCACCCAGTAGCTGATTTCTGGGGTCTCCTCGTCCTTGTAGGCGAGGATGCTGCCGACGACCTCGCCGTCCGCGAGGATGGTGCGCACCGTGATCTTGGGGTTGTTGAGGATGTCCTGCCAGTGGTGGTCGAACACCCCGCGGTCCGATGGATTCTTCGCGGCGAAGGCCGCCATGTGGTTGGCGCTCGGGTCCAGCTGGTGGGTGAAGAACTTATCCAGGTCGGCGGCTTCAACGGGGCGGAGTTCAATCACGGCGGAACTTTCGGTTAGGAGGCACTGTCGGTTGGGAGGCACTGTCGGTTAGAAAGCACAGTCGGTTGGGAGGCACTATCGGTATCGGTAAGGAACCAGCGTACCTGCGGGTTCGGCGGATGCCGGGCTCAGGCGTTGAGTGCGGCCCACGCCATGTTCTCCAGCAGGAGGCGCAGGCCGCCGAGATCCCTGCTGCTCCTGCTGCCCTGGGTCGTGTGCGGGGTTGAGTTGATGAGCCCGAACACCGCGTGGGCCTTGCGGCGCAGCTGCACCAGGTCGGCGCCCGGAGTGCGGTCGGCCATCGCCTCGACCCACACCTCGAGGTAGCGGCGCTGCAGGGACCTCACCGTCTGGGCATCCTCCCTGGACAGGCTGCTGAGGTCGCGGTCCTGGACGCGGATGACGTTGGCATTGCTGAGGGCAAAATCGACCTGGAACTCGATGAGTCCGCGCAGTGCGCTGTCGGCGTCGGCGGAGTTGGCCAAGACGGCCCGCCCGCCGTCGAGAAGGTCTTCGCTCACTCCGGTCAGGAGAGCCGACAGCACTGCCGGCTTGCCGCTGAAGTGTCGGTAAACAGCTGGCCCGCTGACGCCTGCGGCAGCGCCGAGGTCCTCAATGGAGACACCGTTGTACCCGCGCTCCGCGAAAAGCTGGGCTGCCGCGCCCAGGAGGGCGGCGCGCCGCGAGGCCTTGGCCAGGCTGCGGCCCGTGACCCGGTCGACGGTGGGCGGTGATTCCATGACAATATCCCCCTGTTGGTGTGTGTGCTCTTATTGTGGTGGACAGGCCGGTTAATCGCCACTAACCTAAATTCGGTTAGCGTTTACTAACTTAATTCGTTTGAGGGAAGAGTCGATGGAGACGCTCACGTCGAAGGTGGACACCACCTCGCTGGAATTCTTGGAGAACGACGCCGCGCAGCGCCGCCTGGCCGGTGAGCTCGGCGACCGGCTCGCGGAAACCGCCCTGGGCGGACCGCCGCGGTCCCGCGAGCGGCACGTGGCCCGCGGCAAGCTCCTGCCGCGCGAACGCATCGACTTCCTGCTCGACGACGGCAGCCCCTTCCTCGAGATCGCGCCGCTGGCGGCCAACGGCATGTACGACGACGAGTCCCCGGGAGCCGGCGTCATCGCGGGCATCGGCCTGGTCCACGGCCGGCACGTCCTGGTCATCTCCAATGACGCGACGGTGAAGGGCGGTACCTACTACCCGCTCACGGTGAAGAAGCACCTGCGGGCCCAGGAGATCGCGCTCGAGAACAACCTGCCGTGCGTCTACCTCGTCGACTCCGGCGGGGCCTACCTCCCGAAGCAGGACGAGGTGTTCCCCGACCGCGACCACTTCGGCCGCATCTTCTACAACCAGGCCACCCTGTCGGCGCGGAAGATCCCCCAGATCGCCGCGGTGATGGGCTCCTGCACCGCCGGCGGCGCCTATGTCCCCGCCATGAGCGATGAAACGGTGATCGTCCGGAACCAGGGCACCATCTTCCTGGGCGGGCCGCCGCTGGTGAAGGCCGCCATCGGCGAGGTTGTCACGGCGGAGGAACTCGGCGGCGGCGAGCTTCACTCCCGGGTCTCCGGAGTCACCGACCACCTCGCGGAGAACGATCATCACGCCCTCGAGATCGTGCGTGACATCATCTCGACGCTCCCGGTCCAGCGGCCGGCCGAGGAAGCCGTTCCGGTGCAGCCCCCCGCCGTCGACACCGACGAGCTGTACGGTGCCGTGCCGGTCGACGTCAACGCCTCCTACGACGTCCGAGAGGTCATCGCGCGCCTCGTCGATGGAAGCCATTTCCACGAGTTCAAGCGTGACTACGGCACCACGCTGGTCACCGGTTTCGCCACCCTGCACGGGCACAAGGTCGGGATCGTCGCCAACAACGGAGTGCTCTTCAGCGAGTCGGCGCTCAAGGGCGCCCACTTCATCGAACTGTGCGACCAGCGCGGCATCCCGCTGATCTTCCTGCAGAACATCTCCGGATTCATGGTCGGCAGGGACTCCGAGGCCGGCGGTATCGCCAAGAACGGGGCCAAGATGGTCACCGCGGTGGCCACCTGCCGCGTTCCCAAGCTCACAGTGGTGATCGGGGGCTCCTTCGGGGCGGGCAACTATTCGATGTGCGGGCGGGCCTATTCCCCGCGCTTCCTGTGGATGTGGCCCGCGAGCCGCATCTCCGTCATGGGCGGAAACCAGGCCTCCTCGGTGCTCAGCACGGTCAAGCGCGACCAGCTCGAAGCGCGCGGGGAAGCGTGGAGCGCCGAGGAGGAAGCGGCCTTCACCGCCCCGATCCGGGAGCAGTACGAAGCCCAGGGAAGCCCCTACTACTCAACGGCCCGGCTGTGGGACGACGGCATTATCGACCCCGCCGACACCCGCACCGTCCTCGGCCTTGCCCTCGACGTGTGCGCCAACAGCCCGTTGCCGGAGACCTCCTTCGGCCTCTTCCGGATGTGAGAGAACTGCCCATGACTGCTCCCCACCGGCCGCCGTTCTCGACGGTCCTTGTTGCCAACCGCGGTGAGATCGCCTGCCGGGTGATCCGCACCCTGCGCTCCCTGGGCATCCGCTCCGTCGCCGTCTACAGCGACGCCGACGCCGGGGCCCGCCACGTCCAGGAGGCCGACACCGCCGTGCGGATCGGTCCCGCCTCCGCGGCCGAGAGCTACCTCAGCGCCGAGGCGATCCTCGCCGCCTGCCGGCGGACCGGAGCCGAAGCGGTCCACCCGGGCTACGGGTTCCTCAGTGAGAACGCCGGGTTCGCCCGGGCGCTGGCGGAGGAGGGCATCGTCTTCATCGGCCCCGACGTTCACGCCCTGAACGTGATGGGTGACAAAATCCGTTCGAAGAACCACGTGGCAGGCCACGGCGTGCCCGTGGTTCCGGGGCTCGCCGAGCCGGGCCTGACGGACGAGCAGCTGATCGAGGCCGCCGGAAGCATCGGCTACCCGCTGCTCATCAAGCCCTCGGCCGGCGGCGGCGGAAAAGGTATGCACGCCGTGTACGGGCCGGAGGAACTGCCGGCGGTGCTGCTGACCGCCCGGCGCGTTGCCGCTTCCGCGTTCGGCGATGACACCCTGTTCCTCGAACGGCTCATCCCCACGCCGCGCCACATCGAGGTGCAGGTGCTCGCCGACCAGCACGGGAACGTCGTCCACCTGGGGGAGCGCGAGTGCTCATTGCAGCGCCGCCACCAGAAGGTCATCGAGGAGGCGCCGTCGGCTCTGCTCACCGAGGCCACCCGGGCGCGCATCGGCGAGGCCGCCTGCAACGCCGCGCGCAGCGTGGACTACACCGGGGCGGGAACCGTCGAATTCCTCGTCTCGGATGCCTCGCCGGACGAGTTCTTCTTCATGGAGATGAACACCCGCCTGCAGGTGGAGCACCCGGTGACCGAGCTCGTCACCGGCGTCGACCTGGTTGAGTGGCAGGTGCGCATCGCCGGAGGGGAGGCGCTCGCCTTCGGTCAGGACGACGTCGTCCTCACCGGCCATGCCGTGGAGGCGCGGGTCTACGCGGAGAACCCCGAGGCAGGCTTCCTTCCCTCCTCCGGAACGGTGCTGCGCCTCGAGGAACCGGCGGGCGAGGGAATCCGGGTGGACAGCTCGCTGCTGCCCGGGCTCACCATCCCGGCCGCCTACGATCCGATGCTCTCCAAGGTGATCGCGTGGGGTGCCGACCGGACCGAGGCCCTCGACCGGCTCGACACGGCGCTCGCCTCCTCGGTGGTGCTCGGCATCGACACCAACACCGAATACCTGCGCCTGCTCATCGGCGACGAGGACGTCCGGGCCGCGCGGCTCGACACCACCCTGATCGAGCGGAAGCTGCCGGAGCTTGCCTTCCGGACGGTCACCGACGAAGAGCTCGCCGTCCTCGCTGTCGGCATGCTGGAGTCCGATCCGCAGGGCGCCGGGGGCTCTCCTGCCGCAGCGGGGGAGCTGCCGCCCTGGCAGCGCCGGGACGGCTTCCGGTTGGGCGTGCCCCAGCCGCGCCGGCTGAGCCTCGAGGTGGGCCCCGACGACGTGCGTGAGATATCGGTCCTGCCTACCGACTCCGCGAGGCCGGCTGGGACGTACGCGGTCGCCGTCGATGGCGGGCCGACCCGGACCGTCCGGCTCGATCCCGCAGGCGGCGCCGTCGTGGACGGCGTGCGCACCGGTGTGGCGATGGTGCACGCCGACGGCGTGTCCTGGTTGGGGGAGGACGGCTGGTCGGTCTCGGTGCGCGGGCTCAGCCGCAGCGCCCGTTTGCAGGCCCAGCTCGCCCTGGTGGCCCGCGCTGCCGGAACCGCCGATCCGCTCGTGCGCAGCCCCATGCCGGGCACCGTCGTCTCGGTGTCCGTCAGCGATGGGGACGCCGTCGAGGAGGGCCAGGTGCTCCTGGCCGTCGAGGCGATGAAGATGGAGCACCAGCTGCGGGCCGCCGTCGCCGGTACCGTCCACCTCACCCTGAAACCGGGAGATCTGGTGCGGGCCGATCAGGTGGTCGCGAGCATCCATGTCGAGGAGGCCGTCCCGGCAGCGGAACCCGCCGGGCGAGACGCGGCGGATCAGGACGCGGCGGATCAGGACGCGGCGGATCAGGACGCGGCGGATCAGGACGCGGCGGATCAGGACGCGGCAGATCAGGACGCGGCAGATCAGGAAACAGCAGCGCAGAAACCAACAGCGAAGGAAGTATCAGCACGATGAACTTTGAACTGTCTGAGGAGTACCAGGACCTCGTCGACACGGTGCGCGAATTCGCCGACGAGGTTGTCGCGCCGGTTTCCGCCAAGCACGACGAGGAGCACAGCTTCCCCTACGACGTGGTGAAGCAGATGGCTGACATGGGCCTGTTCGGCCTGCCGTTCCCCGAGGAATACGGCGGAATGGGCGGAGACTACTTCGCGCTGTGCCTCGCGCTCGAACAGCTCGCCCGGGTCGACCAGTCGGTGGCCATCACCCTCGAGGCCGGTGTCTCCCTCGGCGCCATGCCGATCTATCGGTTCGGCACCGAGGAACAGAAGCAGACCTGGCTGCCGTCGCTGGCCTCCGGCAAGGCCCTCGGCGGGTTCGGCCTGACCGAGTCCGAGGCAGGCTCCGACGCGTCCGGCACCCGCACCACCGCCCGGCTCGAGGACGGCCCGAACGGCCGCGAGTGGGTCATCAACGGCACCAAGGAGTTCATCACCAACTCCGGCACCGACATCACGAGCCTCGTCACGGTCACCGCGGTGACCGGCACCTCCGAAGGCCCCAACGGGACGGTGAAGAAAGAGATCTCGACGATCCTCGTTCCCTCGGACACCCCCGGGTTCACTGCAGAGAAGGCCTACAACAAGGTCGGCTGGAACGCCTCCGACACCCACCCGCTGACCCTGCGCGACGTCCGGGTGCCCGAGGCGAACCTGCTGGGTACCCGCGGCCGCGGCTACGCGAACTTCCTGCAGATCCTCGACGAGGGCCGGATTGCCATCGCGGCGCTGGCCACCGGAGCGGCGCAGGGCTGCGTCGAGCAGTCGCTGCGGTACGCCAAGGAACGCCAGGCGTTCGGCACCAATATCGGCTCCTACCAGTCGATCCAGTTCAAGATCGCCCGCATGCAGGCGCGGGCACACACCGCACGCCTCGCCTACTACGACGCCGCCTCGCGGATGCTCGCCGGCAAGCCGTTCAAGACGCAGGCCTCCATCGCCAAGCTGGTCGCCGGCGAGGCCGCGATGGACAACGCAAGGGACGCGACCCAGATCTTCGGCGGGTACGGTTTCATCAACGAGTTCACCGTCTCCCGGCACTACCGGGATTCGAAGATCCTCGAAATCGGCGAGGGCACCACCGAGGTTCAGCTCATGCTGATCGCCCGCGAGTTGGGCCTGTAACCTGCCAGCAATGGAGTTGAAGGAGACGCAGTGATCGACAAAGTTGTGGCAAGCGCGGCGGAGGCCGTCGCCGACATCCAGGACGGGGCGAGCCTCGCCGTGGGCGGGTTCGGTCTGTGCGGGATTCCCTCGGTCCTGATCGACGCCCTGCACGCCCAGGGCACCGGGAACCTTGAAACCATCAGCAACAACTGCGGGGTGGACGAATGGGGGCTCGGTGTCCTCCTGATGGACCACCGGATCCGCCGCACCATCAGCTCCTACGTGGGTGAGAACAAGGAGTTTGCCCGCCAGTACCTCTCGGGCGAACTGGAGGTTGAGCTGACCCCGCAGGGCACCCTCGCCGAGAAGCTGCGGGCCGGCGGCGCCGGCATCCCGGCGTTCTACACCACCGCCGGGGTGGGCACCCTCGTGAGCGAGGGCGGACTGCCGCAGAAGTACGACGCCGACGGGAACGTCCTCCTCTCCTCCAAACCCAAGGAGGTCCGGACCTTCGACGGCGTCGACTACGTGCTCGAGGAATCGGTGCGCCCCGACTTCGCCCTGGTCCATGCCTGGAAGGGCGACCGCCACGGCAACCTGGTCTTCCATGCGACGGCCGCGAACTTCAATCCGTTGTGCGCCCAGGCCGGGCGGATCACCATCGCGGAAGTCGAGGAACTGGTGGAGCCGGGGGAGCTCGATCCCGAACACATCCATCTCCCCGGGATCTTCGTGCAGCGGGTAGTGCACGCGCCCGGCGTCGAAAAGCGGATCGAGAAGCGCACCGTCTCGCTGTCGGCCACCGAACCATCACCAGCCAAGGAGGTCTGAGACGTGGCACTGACTCGAAATGAACTCGCCGCCCGGGTGGCCCGGGAGCTCGAAAACGGGCAGTACGTCAACCTCGGCATCGGGATGCCGACGCTGATCCCGAACTACATTCCGGAGTCCGTCGAGGTGGTGCTTCACTCCGAGAACGGCATCCTCGGGGTGGGACCGTATCCGACGGAAGAGCAGTTGGACCCCGACCTGATCAACGCCGGCAAGGAGACCGTGACTGTCAATGCCGGTGCGTCGTTCTTCGATTCGGCCGCGTCCTTCGGCATGGTCCGCGGCGGTCACGTCGACCTCGCCGTGCTCGGAGCGATGGAGGTCGCGGCCAACGGTGACCTGGCGAACTGGGTCATCCCGGGAAAGATGGTCAAGGGGATGGGTGGTGCCATGGACCTCGTGTTCGGCGCCAAGCGGCTGATCGTCATGATGGAGCACGTCGACCGTGCAGGAAATCCCAAGATCGTTGAACGCTGCTCCCTCCCGCTGACGGGCAGGGGCTGTGTCGACCGCATCATCACCGACCTCGCGGTGATCGACGTCGATTCAACGCGCGGGGGCGGAACACTTGTGCTGCGCGAAACGGCACCGGGCGTGAGCGTTGAGGAAGTTCTCGCCAGGACCGGGGCTCCGCTTGAGGTCCGCATCGATGGGTGAGCCGCAGGAGCCGGCGCCGGGCGAGGTGATCGTGCAGCGCGGGCTGTACTTCGATGAGCTGAGGACAGGGGTGAGGTACGCCCACCGTCCGGGCCGAACCCTGACCGAGGCCGACAATGTGCTCTTCACGACCCTCACCATGAACACGCAGGGCCTTCACCTCGATGCCGCCTGGTCCCAGGGCCAGCCCTTCGGCCAGCGGCTCGTCAACTCGATGCTCACCCTGGCGACGCTCGTGGGCCAGTCGGTGACCCAGCTCACCCAGGGCACCATCGTGGCCCAGCTCGGGCTGACGGACATCCGGTTCCCGCATCCGCTCTTCCACGGCGACACCCTGTACACCGAAACGGAGATCACCGGGGTGCGGGAATCGTCCTCCCGCCCTGGACAGGGCATCGTCACCATGGTGCACACCGGCCGGAACCAGGACGGTGTCGTCGTCGCTTCTGCGGAGCGCTCAGTGCTGATGTGGTCAAGGGCGGGACATGAGGCGTCAGGATCTGAGCCGGCGGGATCTGAGCCGGCCGGACCTGAAGCTATCGGGCATCAGGCGGCGGGCTCGTGAGCGGCTTCACGATGGGTCCGTCGCTGCTGTTCTGCCCGGCGGACCGGCCCGAGCGTTACCGCAAGGCCGCCGAGCGGGCCGACGCCGTCATCCTCGACCTTGAGGACGCCGTCGCGCCGGATAACAAGGAGGCGGCACGGGAGGCGCTCGTCGACAGCGCACTGGATCCGGAGCGCACCATCGTGCGGATCAACCCTGTTCCGACGGGCGACTTCCTGCGCGACTGCGCGGCGCTGCGCCGCACCTCCTACCGCACGGTCATGCTGGCCAAGGCCGGATCCGGTGGTGACCTCCGCGATGTCGGACTGCACCTGCCGTCCTATGACGTGATCGCCCTGTGTGAGACGGCCTCGGGGATCCTTAAGGCACCGCACATCGCGATTCAGCCGAATGTCACCGCGTTGATGTGGGGCGCCGAGGATCTTGTCGCCTCGCTCGGGGGTACCTCGAGCCGCCGCAAGGACGGCACCTACCGTGGCGTGGCCGCGCATGCGCGGTCGCAGGTCCTCCTCGCCGCGGGTGCGGCGGGCATCCCCGCCATCGACTCCGTCTATCTCGACATCCCCGACCTTGACGGGCTCGCGGCCGAGGCAGAGGATGCCGCGGCCTCTGGGTTCTTCGCGAAAGCCTGCATCCATCCCAGCCAGGCCGAGCCGGTGCGCAGGGCCTACGCACCGAGTGATGAGGAAGTCGAGCAGGCCCGTGACCTGCTGCGTGAGGCAGCCGGCCGGGGCGGGGTGTTCCAGTACCAGGGGCGCATGATCGACGGTCCGATCCTGAGGCATGCCGAGCAGGTGCTTTCCCGGGTCCGCGGCTGACGTCACGGCCCGAAGCGTCCGTACCGGCGAAGCTTACGGAGATGGTCACCATGCGGGGATCACACCGCTCATGAGATGCGCGGTTCGCTGTCCAGCCTGCGTGCTTCCGGGCCTTCCGGGTCCTTCCGGTGGGGGAGCGGTTCGGGTACGAGCGGGAATCACCCGTTCACGGCATGCGCAGTTCGCTGCCCGGACTGCGTGCTGCCGGGTCATTTCGGTCCCTCCGGTGGGGGAGCGGCTCGGGTACGAGCGGGAATCACCCGTTCACCGCATGCGCGGTTCCCTGCTCGGACTGCGTGCTTCCGGGACTTCCGGGGCCCTCCGGTGGGGGAGCGGGCCGCTCCCGAGCGGGAATCATCCGTTCACGGCATGCGCGGTTCCCTGCCCGGACTGCGTGCTGCCGGGTCATTTCGGTCCCTCCGGCTGGGGAGCGGGCCGCTCCCGAGCGGGAATCATCCGTTCACGGCATGCGCGGAGCCCCATCTGGGTTGTGCCCTTCCAGCTCTTTGCAGGTCATTCCGGCCGGGGAGCGGCCCTCGTTAGAACGGAGGCGGCTCGGCCAGTTGTCCCGGAGGCGCCGTCGTGTAGTGGCGGCCGGTGGGGGACTTCCACTTCAGGGTACCGGCGTCGTTCTCCAGGAGGTTCCAGCAGGTCGCCGACTTGTACATGTGGTGCTTGCGGCAGAGATGGGCGAGGTTTCCATGGTCCGTCGGCCCGCCCCGTGACCATGGAACGCTGTGGTCGATGTCGGAGTGTGCCGCCGACCGCCCGCACCCGGGGAAACGGCAGGTCGCGTCGCGGTACCGGAGCCACCTCCGCAGCGTCGTGGATGGCAGCCTGGCCTTCCGGCCCAGGGCCAGCACGTTCCGGCCCTCGGAGGTCAGCAGGGGAAGGAAGGTTCCGGACAGCGCCGCAAGTTCTCTCGCGGTTTCGGGGCTGATGGGCCCGTATCCCTCAAGTTCGGCGGGGTGGTCGGCGACTCCGAGGAGGGTCTGGACATCCATGGTGACCAGAACGTCGGCGGGCGCCGATGGATCGCTTCCACCCGCCGGGAGGGCCGTCTTGGTCAACAGATCGGCAAGGACGTCGGCTCGCAGCTGGGTGAGAGTCCTCGGTTCGTCCGGGCACTGCACCGCTCTGGCCAGAGTGGTGAGGCGGTTGTAGGCGGCCGTCGCCGTGTCCGCGGGAAGGTAGGCGGAGAACCAGCACATCCCGTCGAGATCCGGCGTCAGGGAGACCCTGCGGTCGGCTGCTGCTTTCCGTGCGCGCTGCAGAATCGTCTCGGGGTGATGTTTCTCCCGCTCACGCCGGCTGCTGCGGGCCAGTTCGGCCGTCGTCTGGGTAGGAGCATCGGCAAGCAGGTGCTCCTCGAAGCCGGCCCGGGCGTCGGGTGGCAGGAGGAGTGCGTCGTCGACGATCGTCTCCGCCTGGCGGTAATTGAGCTCACCGGTACGCAGGGCAGTGAGGGTTGCCGGGAAGTCCTCGCACAGCAGGCGGGCGGTCCTCAGCTTCCCGAGCGCGGTGCGCTCTGGAACACGTAGCGCACAGGCGGCCTCGGTGGCGGCGAGGCTAGTTGCGAGTTCTTCGTCGAGCCGGCGGAGCGCCGCCCGGGTGCTCCCCTTGATTTCGGCAGGTTGTGGGAGAGAATCCCTGGCTGCGGCGTCGAGGAAGCTCTGTTCAAGCAGGTGCAGGACCCGTGCCTGGCCTGCGTGTGCCCAGTTGATCAGCGACTCAAGTTTCTCGAGGGCGGCCACGAGGCCCGGCCCGTCGAGCAGTTCGGGGGAGGACAACTGGATCGCGCCGCTGAGCCCCGCCGGGACGGGAATCTCCCGTGTGGTGGATGGCTGCGTCGGTGCTTCCATGACCCCACTCTGTCACCCGCCACCGACATTTCTGGCGGGCCGATCGGCTGACCAATCACTCGAGGCCCGTCCTCGGGCGCACCTGAAAAGCCCTGCGAAATAGGTTCACCTGAAGGACGGGGGAATGTGCCCGGGGCCACAACCGTTGTCCCCATATGAGAATTGGAATTGCAGGAGCCCACGGAAAAATCGCCCGCGAACTGACCCGCCGGCTGGTGGCGCAGGGCCACTACGTCACCGGACTGATCCGCAACCCCGACCACGCGGCAGACCTTCGACAGGACGGGGCCGACCCGGTGGTTCTCGACCTCGAGTCGGCCACCGCCCAGGAAGTGGCCGATGTCCTCACAGGGGCCGACGCCGTCGTCTTCGCCGCCGGAGCCGGGCCCGGCAGTGGCGTTGAACGCAAGGACACCGTCGACCGCGCAGCGTCGGTGCTGCTCGCCGACGCCACGGAACTCGCGGGAGTTGGACGCTTCCTCCAGATCTCCTCGATGGGCGCCGACTCCGTCGACGGCGGCGTCAGGCCCGAAGGCATGGATGACATCTTCTACGCCTACCTGCTGGCCAAGCTTGCGGCCGAACAGGACCTGCAGGCCCGAAAGCAGCTGAGCTGGACGATCGTCCGGCCAGGAGGGCTCACCGACGAACCGGGCACCGGCCGGGTGAAGCTCGCCGCCAAGACCGGTTTCGGCTCCATCCCGCGCGCCGACGTCGCCTCCGTCCTCGCCGCACTCCTGGTCGGCAACACCGGCCGCTCAGCGGTTCTCGAACTCACCTCGGGGGAACAGACGGTGCGCGACGCCGTCAGCGCGCTCGCCTAGCGGCCCGCCCGTTTCTGCCGACGGCGCGCCGTGCGGGATACTTGGGCCATGGACTTCACCAAGCTTCCGCGCGGCCACCGCCGGGTTGTCATCCTGGGATCCACTGGTTCCATCGGCACCCAGGCGCTTGAAGTGATCGCCCAGGCCCCGGACCGGTTCAGCGTCGCTGCGCTCGCCGCCGGCGGCCGCAACCCGGCCATGCTGGCACGGCAGGCCGTGACAACCCGCGCGCCGGCGGTCGGGGCTGCCCTGTGTACGGAAAGCGAGCTCGAACAGGCTATCGGCAAGGCCGCGGACGCCGCAGGAGTGCGCGGCTACAACCCGGAGATCGTCGCCGGACCCGACGCGGCCCAGCGCCTGGCCGCCTGGCCCGAGGCCGACGTCGTCCTCAACGGCATCACCGGTTCGATCGGCCTCGCGCCCACCCTGGCGGCCCTGCGGGCAGGGCACCTGCTGGCTCTGGCGAACAAGGAATCCCTCATCGTCGGAGGCCAGCTCGTGAAGGACGCCGCGGCCCCCGGACAGCTGGTGCCTGTGGATTCCGAGCATTCGGCCCTCGCCCAGGCCCTCCGGTCGGGCCTCCCGGACGAAGTGGACCGGCTGGTACTCACCGCCTCGGGCGGCCCGTTCCGTGGGATGTCCCGATCCGATCTCACCGCCGTCACCCCGGCCCAGGCGCTGGCCCACCCCACCTGGACCATGGGCAGGGTGGTCACCACCAACTCCGCCACCATGGTGAACAAGGCCCTCGAGGTCATCGAGGCGCACCTGCTCTTCGACATTTCCCTGGACCGGATCGACGTCGTGGTGCACCCCCAGTCGGTCATCCACTCGATGGTCCAGTTCATCGACGGCTCCACCATCGCCCAAGCCTCGCCGCCGGACATGCGCCTTCCGATCGCGCTCGGCATCGGCTGGCCCTACCGCGTGCCGGGCTCCGCCGCCGCATGCGACTGGAGCACCGCCGCGAGCTGGACCTTCGAGCCGCTCGACGAGGAAGCGTTTCCCGCCGTGCGCCTCGCAAAGACCGCGGCCGCGGCGGGCGGTACGTCAATGGCGGTGTTCAATGCCGCCAACGAGGAGGCCGTCGAGGCCTTCCACACGGGCATCATCGGCTTCACCGACATCGTCGATACGGTCGCGGCGGTTGTGGCAGAGCACAGTGAATCCGGTGACACCCGGGCGGCGACCGGCGGCGCCGACGCCGGCGACATCACCCTTGACGCGGTGCTCGACGCCGAGCGCCGGGCACGTGCCTCCGCCCGCGCCCGTTGTGGAATGAAGGAAACCTCCGCCGGATAGGGACGGGCACGCCGGATGCACCGGCGCCCGACGCAACCGACGGAACACGAAATCGAAGGAAACGCCTTGTCTATTCTGCTCTTCATCCTCGGAGTGCTTTTCGTTGTGGTGGGCATCGGTGCGTCCATCGCGCTCCACGAGGTGGGGCACCTGGTGCCGGCCAAGCTGTTCAAGGTCCGCGTCACCCAGTACATGGTCGGCTTCGGCCCCACCCTCTGGTCCCGCCGCAAGGGCGAAACGGAGTACGGAATCAAGGCAATCCCTGCCGGCGGCTACATCTCGATGATTGGCATGTTCCCGCCGGGGCCCACCGACGAGGAAGGCAGGGCCCGCCAGTCCGGCACCGGCGTATTCCAGCAGTTGACCAATGACGCACGCCAGGCCGCTGCCGTGCAGCTCCAGCCGGGCGACGAAAAGCGCGTCTTCTACAAGCTCCCGATCTACAAGCGCATCATCATCATGCTCGGCGGGCCACTGATGAACCTGCTGATCGGCATCGTCCTGTTCGCCGTCCTGATCATGGGCTTCGGGACCGCCCAGGCGACGACGACCGTCGCAGAGGTCTACAAGTGCGTGGTTCCGGCTGACCGGCAGGCCGAGACCGGCCAGACGGACTGCGCCGACGGCGACCCGGCCGCCCCCGCGTTCGAGGCGGGACTCCAGCCAGGCGACCGCATCCTCACCTTCGACGGCCGCGACGTCGAAAGCTGGGGCGAGTTCTCGGAGTGGATCCGTGAGGCTGCGGGCCGCAGCGTTCCGATCAGCTACGTCCGCGACGGGGAAACGCGGAGCTCGTCCATCACACCGCTGCTCACCGAGCGGCCGGTGGCGGGGCCCGACGGCCAGGCCCGCGTCGACGCCGACGGCAGTCCGATCACCAAGGAGGTCGGCTTCATCGGCATCGGCTCCCAGCAGGAGCTGGTGCCGCAGTCGGCCAGCGAGGTCCTGCCCGCAGTGGGGGATTCCCTGGCCCGGGTCACCGGCGTCGTGCTGAACCTGCCCCAGCGGGTGGTCGATGTCGGGGAGGCCGCATTCTCGGACGCACCCCGGGACCCGGAGGGACCGATCAGCGTGGTGGGTGTCGGCAGGATCGCCGGCGAGGTCTCCGCCATGGAGGAAATCCCCCTCAAGGCACGGGCAGCGACCCTCGTCGGGCTGGTGGGCGGAGTCAATCTCGCGCTGTTCGTCTTCAACCTCATCCCCCTTCTCCCGCTCGACGGCGGGCACGTCGCCGGCGCCCTGTGGGAGGGGCTGCGGCGCACCGTCGCCCGGATCTTCCGGCGCCCCGACCCGGGACCGTTCGACATGGCCAAGCTGCTGCCCCTGACCTACGCGGTGGCTGTCCTCCTGATGGGCATGGGCATCCTGCTCATCTACGCCGACATCGTCAAGCCGGTTTCCCTGTTCGGATAGGGTGTAAATTCATTTGAACCCCAATATGGTTGAAAGTCGGCATTCAGCCTTATAGGCTCAGGCGCGTGTTCGTACTCACAATCGACCAGGCCGGCAGTCAGCGCGACGTCGACCGCGTCCCTGACCTGCTGGAGCTCCTCCGCGGGATCGACGTGGTCACACCCTTCGAGCGCTCGGTCGGAGACGAGGCACAGGGCATTCCCGCCACGGCTGAGGCCACCATCGAAGCCGCACTGCTGTGCCTGCGCCAGGGCGGCTGGTACGTGGGCCTGGGAATCGGCGGGATCGAGCGTCCCCTGCCCGCCAGCCCCCGGGAGGGCCGCGGCAGCGCCTTCGTGGCGGCGCGTACCGCCGTCGAGCGGGCCAAGAAGACCGGCGACCGTGCTCCGCTGGCCGTGGAGGGCCCGCCCGGAGCCGCCGAGGCAGAGGGGGTGCTGACCCTGATTGGACGCCACGTCATGCACCGGACGCGGGCCGAGTGGCGCATCCTCGACCGGCTGGAACCGGGAAGGTGGGGAAGTCAGACGGCCGCCGCGAGGGAACTGGGCATCGCCCCGCAGTCGGTCAGCAAAGCGGTGGCGCGCTCGGCCTGGACCGAGGAATGGGCTGCCCGCCCGGCGGCGGCGCTCCTGCTGCAGTGGGCCGATAAAGCGTCGGACGCAGAGCCTACAGTCGACGGGAAGGCCGCAGCGGGTGCTGGACGCCCCGGGGACGCGGGACACCGCGACACAGATGCCCCCGGCACCTCCGGCGGAAACCAGGACGGCTCCGGCGGAACCCCCACGGTGGCCGAGCCGGACTCCGCGGCTGCCGAAGCGGAAGGAGAGGGAAATTGATGGACATGCTGTGGATCGTCCTCACCCTCGTCGTCGCGGGAGGTTTAGGCTGGCCGGTCACCACGCTGGTGCTGCGCCTGGCACGGACCGTCGACGCCCAGGAGCGCCTCAACGAATCCGGACCTGAGCCGGCGGACCAGCCCCAGCTCGCCTTCCCGGCCCCACCCCGGCCCAACCCCTGGGAGCAGGGGACTCCGCCCGCACCGGCGCCGCCGCCGGAGCTCCCTGCGGGGGTCCTCCGCGGCGGACTCGTCATCGGCGTGCTCGAACGCCTCGCCGTCGCCACCGCAATCCTCACCAGCGAGCCGGTGGCCATCGCCTACGTGGTGGCAATCAAGGGCCTGGGCCGGTACGCCGAACTCAAGGAAACCCCGGCCGCCGCCGAACGCTTCATCATCGGCACCCTGACCTCAATGCTGTGGGCCGCCGGCGTGGCCGCACTCACGGCAAACTACCTGCTCTGATCACGTAGGGTGGCTTTATGAGTGTTTTCGCCGTCGAGTACGTCTACAGCCCTGACCAGTCCGACCTTCGGGCCGAACACCGCCCGGCCCACCGGGAGTGGCTGGCCCGACTCGTCGAGCAGGGCCGGCTCCTGGCCTCCGGGCCCTTCGCCGACGGGACCGGAGCCCTGCTGGTCTTCACCGCCGACTCCGAGAACGACCTGCACCAGCTGGTGAGCGAGGACCCCTTCACCCGGGCCCAGGCGATCTCCGCCGTGAAGACCACGGAGTGGAACCCCGTCGTCGGTGCTTTCGCCAGGTACGTGTGAGCTTCGTCCTTCAACTAGGAGAACCGACTTCTCCGGGGTGGATAATAGGATCAGGAAAATTGGACTGCCACGCGGTGAACGCCGCCACATGGAGGATGTTTTGACTTCGGTCAGCCTAGGAATGCCAGCAGCGCCCCCGCCCGTACTCGCCCCGCGGCGCAAAACCCGCCAGATCAAGGTCGGCTCGGTCGGGGTGGGCTCGGATTCCCCGATCAGCATCCAGTCGATGACCACGACCCCGACCACCGACATCAACGCGACGCTCCAGCAGATCGCCGAGCTGACGGCGACAGGCTGCGACATCGTGCGCGTCGCCTGCCCCTCGGCCGACGACGCGGCCGCGCTGCCGATCATCGCCAAAAAGTCCCAGATCCCGGTGATCGCCGACATCCACTTCCAGCCGAAGTACGTCTTCGCCGCAATCGACGCCGGCTGCGCCGCGGTCCGCGTCAACCCGGGCAACATCCGCAAGTTCGATGACCAGGTCAAGGAGATCGCTGCCGCGGCGAAGGCCGCCGGCACCTCGATCCGCATCGGTGTCAACGCCGGATCGCTCGACCCGCGCCTGATGGAGAAGTACGGCAAGGCCACACCCGAGGCCCTCGTCGAGTCGGCGGTCTGGGAAGCCTCCCTGTTCGAGGAGCACGACTTCCACGACTTCAAGATCTCGGTCAAGCACAACGACCCCGTGATCATGGTGCGCGCCTACGAACTGCTCGCCGAACGCGGCGACTGGCCGCTCCACCTCGGCGTGACCGAGGCCGGGCCGGCCTTCCAGGGCACGATCAAGTCGGCCACCGCCTTCGGTGCGCTCCTCTCCAAGGGCATCGGCGACACCATCCGCGTGTCCCTCTCGGCCCCTCCGGTGGAGGAGGTCAAGGTCGGCACCCAGATCCTGCAGTCGCTGAACCTCCGGCCGCGCAAGCTCGAAATCGTCTCCTGCCCCTCCTGCGGCCGCGCCCAGGTCGACGTCTATACCCTCGCGGACCAGGTCACCGCCGGACTCGAAGGCATGGAGGTACCGCTGCGCGTCGCCGTCATGGGCTGCGTGGTGAACGGCCCGGGCGAGGCCCGCGAAGCCGATCTCGGGGTGGCCTCCGGCAACGGGAAGGGACAGATCTTCGTCCGCGGCGAAGTGATCAAGACCGTCCCCGAGGACCAGATCGTTGAAACACTCATCGAAGAAGCAATGAGGATCGCGGAGGAGATGGGGGAGACCGATGGCGAAAATGCTGTCCCGGGTGGCCCCGTGGTTACCGTTAGCTAAGGCACCGGCCGACCCGGTCGGGCCGTGGTCCTTCCGCGTCCTCGAACAGCAGGACACCGCGGCCCTGTGGGCCCTCGTGAACCGCGATCCGGTCGCCAACGTCTTCCTCGCGGCGCACCTCGAAGCCACCGGAAGCGCCGCCGGCTCGGCGGTGGGCGGCCACATCGTGGGCATGTACCGGAACGGCGCACTCGAATGCGCCTGCTGGGCTGGAGTGAACCTCATCCCTGTCGGCGTGACCGCAAAGACCGGCGCCGAGTTGGGCGAGCACCTGGGCCGCTCGGGCCGCAGTTTCTCCTCGATCTTCGGACCGGCCGCCGGCGTGCTGGCGCTCTGGTCAACCCTTCAGGACTATTCCTCGGAGCCCTTCGACCTGCGACCGGTCCAGCCGCTGCTCACGCTGGACACCGACCCCGCAGTGGAGCCGGCGCAGGGAATACGCTTCACCCGGCCCGATGAGCTTGATGTCCTGCTGCCCGCCTGCGCCGCAATGTTCGAGGAGGAGGTCGGCTACTCGCCCTACATCGGCGGTACCGAACACTACCGCCGCCGCGTCGCCTCGCTCATCCGCAGGAAGCACTCCCTGGCTGCCTTCGCGGACGACGGAGCCGTGATCTTCAAGGCGGAACTCGGCACGGTTTCATCGCAGGCCGTCCAGGTCCAGGGCGTCTGGATGAACCCGGACTACCGCGGCCGGGGGCTGAGCGCCGGCTACATGGCGGCTGTGGCCGTGGCAGCCCGCGCCCTCGCGCCGACGGTCAGCCTCTACGTCAACTCCTACAACGCCCGCGCCATCGCCTCCTACCGCCGGGTCGGATTCACCGAGGCGGGAACCTTCGCGACCGTCCTGCTCTGACGCAGGAGACGGCTGCGGCCGTGCACCACCGCCGTACCCGCCGCGCGGAGGCCGGTGTCCCCCGTTGACTGTGCGCCGGAGCCGCGCCCACCGTCGCCATCGCGGCAGGTCTGCGGCGGCGGCTGTCGTTGCCGGAGCCCCGGAGCCGATAGATTGGTACCTGTTGTTCCCCGCCCGGTCGGGGCCTGTCTCGAAGAAACGGATTCCCCAGCGTGGTCCTACGACTCTCAACCCTGTTCCTGCGCACCCTGCGTGAAGACCCTGCCGAAGCCGAAGTGGCAAGCCACCGGTTGCTGGTGCGCGCGGGCTACATCCGCCGGGCCGCCCCGGGGATCTACAGCTGGCTGCCGCTGGGCCTGAAGGTCCTGGGCCGGGTTGAAACGATCATCCGTGAGGAGATGGCGGCCATCGGCGCGCAGGAAGTCCACTTCCCGGCCCTGCTGCCGAAGGAACCCTACGAGGTGACGAACCGGTGGACCGAGTACGGCGACGGCATCTTCCGCCTTCAGGACCGCAAGGGCGCCGACTACCTCCTGGCCCCCACCCACGAGGAAATGTTCACGCTGCTGGTGAAGGACCTGTACAACTCCTACAAGGACCTCCCGGTCAGCCTGTACCAGATCCAGAACAAGTACCGCGACGAGGCCCGGCCCCGCGCCGGCCTGCTGCGCGGCCGCGAATTCATCATGAAGGACTCCTACTCCTTCGACATCGACGACGCCGGCCTGGAGCGCAGCTACCAGCTGCACCGGAAGGCCTACCTGCGCATCTTTGAGCGCCTCGGACTTGAGGTCATCCCGGTGACGGCGACCTCCGGCGCCATGGGCGGCTCCAAGAGCGAGGAATTCCTCCACCCCACCGACATCGGCGAGGACACCTTCGTCCGCTCCGCCGGAGGCTACACCGCGAACGTCGAGGCCGTCACCACCGTCGTGCCGCCCGAGCTCGACTATTCCGGCGCCCCTGCGGCCGAGGTGCTCGACACCCCCGACACCCCCACCATCGAGACGCTGGTGAACTCGGCCAACGCGAATGCGCCGCGGGAAGGGGAGCCCTGGACTGCTGCGGACACCCTCAAGAACGTCGTCCTTGCCGCTGTGCTGCCCACCGGCGGCCGCGAGATCTTCGTCGTCGGTGTGCCCGGGGACCGCACCGTCGACCTCAAGCGCATGGAGGCGACCATCGGCAGCCACCTGGAGGTGGGCGGCGAGGTCGCCGTCGAAGCCGCAACCGATGAAGACCTCAAGAAGCACCCCGGCCTGGTGAAGGGCTACATCGGCCCGGGCCTGAGCCTCGGCGAGCCGGTGATCGGACTGGAGGGCAGCACCGGCCTGCGCTACCTCGTCGACCCGCGCATCGTCTCCGGCACCACCTGGATCACCGGTGCGAACCAGCACGGAAAGCACGTCTTCGGCCTCGTCGCAGGCCGCGACTTCGCCTGGGACGGGGTCATCGAGGCCGTCGAGGTGCGCGAAGGGGACGAGGCCCCGGACGGCTCCGGGCCGCTGCAGGCCGCCCGCGGCATCGAGATGGGCCACATCTTCCAGCTCGGCCGTCTATATACCGAGGCCCTCGGCCTGAAGGTCCTCGACGCCAACGGCAAGCTGGCCACCGTCACCATGGGCTCCTACGGCGTCGGCGTCACCCGGGCCGTTGCGGCCCTGGCCGAAGCCAACCACGACGACAAGGGCATCATCTGGCCCCGCAACGTCGCCCCCGCCGACGTGCACATCGTCGCCACCGGCAAGGGCGAGGAGATCTTCGCCGCCGCCGAGAAGCTCGCCGGGGACCTCGAGGCAGCCGGCTTCGACGTGATGTACGACGACCGGCCCAAGGTCTCACCCGGGGTGAAGTTCGGCGACGCCGAACTGATCGGCGTCCCCACCATCGTCGTGGTGGGCCGCGGCCTGGCCGACGGCGTCATCGAGGTGAAGGACCGGCGGACCGGAGAAGCCGCATCCGTCGCCGTCGATGAGGCGCTGGAGCACCTCCGCACCCTCCTGAACGGCTAGCGCCGGTGGTCTCCGGGCTCGAGGAAATCGAGCTGGCGACGATTCTGCTGGTGCTCATCGCCGGCCTGGCCGCCGGCTGGATCGACGCCGTGGTGGGCGGAGGAGGGCTGCTCCAGCTGCCGGCGCTGCTCCTGGTTCCGGGCATCACGCCCGTCCAGGCGCTGGCGACGAACAAGATGGGCTCGATCTTCGGCACCACGACGAGCGCCATCACCTACTACCGCCGTGCCCACCCCGACCTCCGCACCGCCGTTCCCATGGCGCTGATTGCGCTGGCGGGCAGCTTCGGCGGGGCGGTGCTGGCGGCCTCGCTGCCCTCGTCGGTGTTCAAGCCGATCATCGTCGCGGCCCTGATCGCCGTCGCGGTTTTCACCGCCCTGCGGCCCACCGTCGGAACACTGACGAAGCTCAAGTATTCCGGCCGGCGGCACTACGGAACCGCAGGGGCCATCGGCGCAGTGATCGGGTTCTACGACGGACTGATCGGCCCTGGCACCGGCTCCTTCCTCGTCATCGCGATGGTGACGCTGCTCGGCTACAGCTTCCTGGGCGCGAGCGCGAAGGCCAAGATCGTCAACATGGCCACCAACTTCGGCGCCCTGGTGTTCTTCCTGCCGCACGGCTCCATCCTGTGGGGCCTCGGGCTCCTGCTGGGGGCGGCCAATATGGTCGGCGGGTATCTCGGCTCCCGCATGGCCATCACCCGGGGGAGCCGGTTCATCCGCATCATCTTCCTCGTCGTGGTCGGCGCCCTCATCGTGAAGCTCGGCTACGACGTGTGGGTCGAAAACCTCAGGCCGCTCACGGAGCGCTAAGCAGGTGCGCCGGGGGGAGATCCGGCAGCGTCCGCCCCAGCAGGGAACTCGCCACCCACAGGGACCGCCTGGCATGCCCCGGGGAACCCAGCTCAAGGTAGTAGAGGGTGTTGCGCACCTCCCGCACCACCGCCCAGTCGCGGGCCAGGTCCGGATCCAGGCCGGCCGACGCAGCCAGCGCGGCGCACCGCAGGCGCAGCTCCGCGGCCGGATCGACGGGCGGCAGGTCCCCGATCCGGTTCCACAGCATGGGCGCGACGGCGTACTCGGCGTCCCCGATCAGGGGCTTGGGATCGATGGCGACGAAGCCGCGGGCCGACGGCTGCTCCGCCACCGCGTCCTCGGCGTCGCCCTCATGCGCGCGGCGGGCCAGGATGTTCCCGTAGTGAAGGTCCGAGTGCACCAGCACGTCCCGTGCCGAGCGCCGGCCCACGGCTCCACGCACCTGGCAGGTCTCAAGTGCGTGCTCAAGCAGCCACCGCGGGAACGGCCTGCCGGTGGCCTCCCAGTCCGCGGGCAGGGTGTCGGTCCAGGTCTCGGCCTCGGCGGCGAGCGCGGGGATCTGCGCCCATTCGCTCCTGCCGTCCGGGCGCAGCGACAGCCGCCGCATCAGCGCACCCCAGATGGCCGTCGTCTGCTCCAACGGAAGCGACCCGAGCGGGCGGCGCGCATCGAGGCGCTCCAGCAGAAGGATGGAGTCCGCGGCGTTGGAGGCCAGCAGCCGCACGGCCCCGGCGCCGCCCCACAGCGTGAGCGCCTCGGGCTCGGTGCGGGACTCCTCGTGCGGGACGCCGATCTTCAGCGCGGCCTCCGTAGCATCCGAGGTGCGTACCGGCAGGACCACCGAGCACTGCCCGGACCAGGGCGGCCGGCCGGAGGGAAGATCGAGGGTCAGCTCCCAGGCTTCGAGGTACCGCTGGAGGATACCGGGCCAGTTCCGCAGCCAGGCGCTTCCGCCGGGCAGCTGCCGCGCGGCGCGCTTCAGCCCCTCGGGGAGCTCGACTGCGAAACCTGTCATTCCAGCACGCTATACGAGATTCGTGGCCCCGAGCAGGTTTCCGATCAGGAAGGTGGCCAGGAGGGCGAGGAACCCTCCAACAACGACCCTCAGCGCGGCGCGCAGCTTCGATCCGCCGCCCACCTGTGCTCCGAGGCCGCCGGTCAGGGCAAGGGCCATGAGGACGGCCGCGAAGGTGACGGGAACCCGCAGCCCGGTCGGGGGAAGCATAACGGCGATCAGTGGCAGCAGGGCCCCGACGGTGAAGGCCACGGCCGACGCGAATGCGGCGTGCCAGGGGCTGACGACGTCGTCCGCTTCGATGCCCAGTTCCGCCGAAAGGTGCGCGCCAAGGGCGTCCCTTTCGGTGAGCTCGACCGCCACCGTCATCGCGGTCTCGGCGCTGAGGCCCTTCGCCTGGTACAGGCCGGCCAGTTCGAGCAGTTCCTCCTCCGGCTCCTCCTCAAGCTCACGGCGTTCCTTTTCGATCAGGGCCCGCTGGCTGTCGCTCTGGCTGCTCACCGACACGTATTCGCCAAGGGCCATCGAGAGGGCTCCGCCGACCAGGGCAGCCACCCCGGCGGTGAGGATGGGCCCGGAGGCGGTGGTCACGCCGGCGACTCCGACGACGACGGCGGCCACCGAGACGATGCCGTCGTTCGCCCCGAGGACTCCCGCGCGCAGGCGGTTCAGGCGTTGGGCGAGCGCGCCCCGGTGCGGTTCGCCGTCGTGGAAGGCATCATTTCCGCTCATGGTTTCCCAGTATCCTCCGCGTTGGATCCGTCGGTGCTCTCCGCCGCGGGCAGCGCCTGCTCCTCGACGGGAATGCCGGGGAAGGGCTCAGCGACGCCGTCCAGGGCGAAGCTGCGCTGGACGGCGGTGGTGAGCCGCCCGACCGCCCAGCCCCGAAGTTCCGGTCCGCCCGAGCCGACCACCGAACCGTAGAACACGCTCAACTCCTGCTCCAGCTGCGCGATGCCGGCCGCGGGGTCGGCGAGGAACTCCGGGGCCAGGGCGTAGGCCGAGGGCACCGGCGCCGGTGCGGCGCAGAGCCCGGCCAGCGCTGAGGT
Source organism: Arthrobacter zhaoguopingii (assembly GCF_009828595.1). Lineage (GTDB taxonomy): Bacteria > Actinomycetota > Actinomycetes > Actinomycetales > Micrococcaceae > Arthrobacter_D > Arthrobacter_D zhaoguopingii. The sequence goes on along the minus strand of NZ_WPNY01000004.1, from coordinate 81,604 downwards.
GGCCGCGGCGGCGACCGCCGCGTGCTCCCGGGAGGCCGCCAGCAGATTCTCAGGATCGGGCAGCCGGGCGGCGGCCACCTCATAGGCGTAGACGGCCCTGTCCTCGGTGCGGACGGCCGCCAGCAGCGCGCGGCGCTGTTCGGCGCTGCCCCGGGGTTCATCCGTGCACGCCGGACCGTCGGCCGCGTCCAGGGCGGCCGCAGCGGGAGCCTCGGCGGGCAGGCCCAGCAGGGCGCCAAGGGAGGCGGCCTGCTGCCACTGGCTGCTGCCGACCGAGGCGAGTAGCCTCGCGATCCCGGGCTCGGCCTTGACCGCGTCGGAGAGGTTCCTGCCGGCCGACGCGGTGAGGTCCTCAAGGAACCCCGCAGGGGTCACGGGCCCGGCCGGGCCGGTACTCTCCGCGGTCGCCTCCGGACCGCCGGACCCGGTGCCGGAGCGGGTGCCCGAATCCTGCCCCCGCGCGCCGCCCTGGCCGGCCGGGGCGAGGCCGCGCGCCTGCGCCGCAAGCAGCTCCGCGGTGTCGGCATAACCGGCCGTCGGCGCGGAGGCGGCAAGCACGGCGGCGTCGGCGGCGAGGTCCCGGGCACGGTCTGCGGAGGCCTGCTGCGCCCGTTCCGTGAAGCTTGGTTCCGGCCCGCCGCGGGGGCTCAGCGCGGCGACTCCGGCGCCCGTCACCAGCAGGAAAACCAGCACCGGAACCAGGAGCCCGGCCACCCGGAAACCGGCGGGAGGGGCACCCTTCTTCCCGGTGATGCGCTGGCGGGGCGGGGGTGTCGTCACAGGAAGAGATCATGTCATGAACGGGCCGGTTTGAGCCGCCGATACATCTGCGCCTACCGAAAGTCGGTACTCTTGGGAGACAACATCATCGAGTGGGAGGCAGCTATGGCGGTTCGGTCCGGCCAGGGAAATCCGTCGTCGCCGCGCAAAGCGGCCCAAGATGCCGAGCTGCAGGCGGAAGCGCAGAGGCTCCGGGACCTGCTCCAGCCGGTCGTCGAGAAGCACGACCTCTTCCTCGAGGACATCGACATCAAGACCGCCGGCGTGCAGCGCACCGTCCACGTCATCGTCGACCTCCCGGAGGACCGGCAGGGCGGCATCGGCCTCGACGTCATCTCGAATGTCTCCCTCGACCTCTCCGAAGCCATGGACAACGACCCCCACGACGACGGCAGGCCGTACAGCCTCGAAATCTCCTCGCCTGGAGTCTCGCGCCCCCTGACCGAGCCGCGGCACTGGCGCCGGAACCTCGGCCGGCTCGTCGAGGTGACGCCGGCCAGCGGCGACACCGTCGTGGGACGGCTGCTCGAGGTGTCCGCCGACGGCATCCGGCTGCTTCCGCAGCTGCCCGTCAAAAAGGGGATGAAACCCCGCCAGGGCGAACCGATGACCCTTGAATTTTCCCGAATCCGCAAAGGCACGGTGCAGGTCGAATTTGCGCACGCCGAGGATGAACACCACGAAGACAACGGTGCCGACGGTCCGGGCGATCCCGGCCCGGCGCACCCAGCATAAGGAGTCCCCCAATGGATATTGATATGAGCGCGCTGAGGCTGCTCGAGCGCGAACGGGAGATCCCGCTTGACCTGCTGATCCCCACGATCGAACAGGCCCTGCTCGTGGCCTACCACCGCAGCCCCGGCGCGGTGGAAAAGGCGCGGGCCGAACTCGACCGCAAGAACGGCCACGTGACCATCTGGGCGACCGAGGTTGACGACGACGGCGAGCCGGTCGGCGAGTTCGACGACACGCCCAGCGGTTTCGGGCGCATCGCCGCGAGCACCGCCCGGCAGATCATCCTGCAGCGGCTGCGCGACGCCGAGGACGACAACATCCTCGGCGAGTTCCGCGGCAAGGAGGGCGAACTCGTCGCCGGCATGATCCAGCAGGGCAGCAACCCGCACATGATCCAGGTCAACCTCGGCTCGGTCGAAGCAGTGCTGCCGCCGCCCGAGCAGGTGCCGGGGGAGAAGTACCTCCACGGCACCCGGCTGCGCGCCTTCGTCGTCGACGTCCACCGCGGGATGAAGGGCCCCTCGATCACGCTCTCACGCTCCCACCCGGGCCTGGTGCGGAAGCTCTTCGAACTCGAAGTTCCCGAGATCGCCGATAAGACCGTCGAGATTGTGGCGCTTGCCCGCGAGGCCGGGCACCGCACGAAGATCGCCGTCAAGGCCAACGTCCCCGGCGTCAACGCCAAGGGTGCCTGCATCGGGGAGATGGGCTCGCGGGTGCGTGCGGTCATGAGTGAGCTCAACGACGAGAAGATCGACATCGTCGACTACAGCGACGACGCCGCCACCTTCATCGCCAGCTCGCTGTCGCCGTCGCGGGTGTCATCGGTGACGATCACCGACGAGACGACCCGCTCGGCCCGCGTCGTCGTCCCCGACTACCAGCTCTCCCTTGCCATCGGCAAGGAGGGCCAGAACGCGCGCCTTGCCGCCAAGCTCACCGGCTGGCGCATCGACATCGTCTCCGACGCCGCCCAGCCCGCCAAGGCCTGAGCGGGGCGCGGGTAACAACATCGTTCGCGGAAGCGGTAGAATGGAAGGGACTGAGGATTTCATGCGCCTCGGCGGACCGGGCACGACGGACACGGGGTTCCACCCCATCCGGACCTGCATCGGCTGCCGGCAGCGCGGAGACCAGTCGGAACTAATGCGGGTGGTGGCCCAGGCAGGCGACGAAGGTAAGGTCGCCGTGCTTGACGCGCACCGCCGGCTGTCCGGTCGGGGCGCATGGCTGCACCCGGATCCGGCCTGTATGGAAACGGCTCTTCGACGCAAGGCATTTCACCGTGCTTTTCGGGGCGCTGTCGAGACCGGGCAACTGGCGCTTCAATTCCATGCACTCACTGGGACCTCCAACGGCCCCAGGCAAGAAACCGTCCTCCCTGAAAGCGGGTCAGAAAACTGATGGAAACCCGATGAGTACCCAGCGATGAGTGCCCAACGATGAACAATCCGTTGAGCTCTGCATTCGGCTTCCCGGCTGCCTCGGCAGGCGGGTTCTGCAGTAGGAATTAGACGGTTCGTACCTGACTCGGTGCGGACCGAGACAGGAGAAATGTGGCCAAGGTCCGCGTACACGAACTCGCAAAAGAGCTCGGTATTACCTCGAAAGACGCAGTAGCAAAACTGCAGGAACTGGGCGAATTCGTCCGTTCCGCCTCCTCAACCATTGAGGCCCCCGTCGTGAAGAAACTTCGCGGCGCCTTCCCATCCAACGGTGCATCCAAGACCGACGCGGCCGCTTCGGCGCCCAAGGCCTCAGCACCGGCACCGTCAGCGCCGGCCAGCGCGGAGCCCGCCCCGGCGGCCCCGTCACCGGCGCCCGCCGCGGTTCCGAGCCCGGGCGCCCAGCCGAAGCCGGCAGACGCCGAGCAGGCTCCGGCGCAGCAGGCCCCGGCCGACGCGCAGGAGCAGGCGCCTGCTGCCAGCCCCTCACCGTTCTCCGAGCCGGCCGCCCCGCAGGCACCGGCCGGCGACGGCACCCCGGCCGGAAGCTCCTCGGCCGCCAAGCCCGGTGCCCGTCCGGCACCCCGCACCGCAGCAACCCCTCCTGCGGCAGGTGCGGCCCGTCCCGGCAGCACCCGCCCCGGCGGCGGACCGCGTCCGGGCAACAACCCCTTCGCCCCCTCACAGGGCATGGGCTCCCGTCGCGGCGACGGAGATCGTCCGGCCGACCGGACGGGCGACCGTCCCGGTGGCGGACCGCGTCCGGGCAACAACCCGTTCGCCCCCTCCCAGGGCATGCCCCGCCCGGGTGGACGCCGTGAGGACGAGCGCGGACCCCGCCCGGCGGCAGGTCCGGGTGGTCCCCGTCCGGCAGCAGGCGCCGGCGGACCCCGCCCGGCAGCAGGCGCCGGTGGACCCCGTCCGGGCGCTCCGCGTCCGGGTGCGCCCCGTCCCGCCGGTCCCGGTGGAAACCGTCCCACCCCGGGCATGATGCCCAACCGCACCGAGCGTCCCGCAGCCCCCGGCCGCGGCGCGCCCGGAGCGGGTGCAGGACCGCGCCGCGGTCCCGGTGGAGCTCCGGCAAGCCCCGGTGGAGCCCCCGCAGGCGGCGGTTTCGGCAAGGGCGGCCGCGGACGCGGCGGCACCGCCGGAGCCTTCGGTAAGGGAGGAGCAGGCCGCGGCAAGCAGCGCAAGTCGAAGCGTGCCAAGCGGCAGGAACTCGAGCAGATGTCGGCTCCCTCGCTGGGCGGCGTCAGCGTTCCCCGTGGCGACGGAAACACCGTCGTCCGCCTGCGCCGCGGTGCATCGATCACCGACTTCGCCGACAAGATCGAGGCGAACCCGGCGGCCCTGGTCACGGTGCTCTTCCACCTCGGCGAAATGGCGACGGCAACCCAGTCACTCGACGAGGACACCTTCCAGGTGCTCGGAACCGAGCTGGGCTACCTGATCCAGGTCGTTTCCCCCGAGGACGAAGAGCGCGAGCTGCTCAGCAGCTTCGACATCGACTTCGATGCCGAGCTTGAGGCCGAGGGCGACGAGCAGCTGGAGGCACGTCCTCCGGTCGTCACCGTCATGGGCCACGTGGACCACGGTAAGACGCGCCTCCTGGACGCCGTCCGCAACACCAAGGTTGTCGAGGGCGAGCACGGCGGCATCACCCAGCACATCGGTGCCTACCAGATCCAGCACGAGATGGAGGACTCGGAACGCGCGATCACCTTCATCGACACCCCCGGTCACGAGGCGTTCACCGCCATGCGTGCCCGTGGTGCCAGCGTCACCGACATCGCGGTGCTGGTTGTCGCAGCGGACGACGGCGTCATGCCGCAGACCGTTGAGGCACTCAACCACGCCCAGGCGGCCAACGTGCCGATCGTCGTCGCAGTGAACAAGATGGATAAGGAAGGCGCGAACCCGGACAAGGTCAAGGGACAGCTGACCGAATACGGCCTGGTTCCCGAGGAATACGGCGGCGACACCATGTTCGTCCACGTCTCCGCGCTCAAGGGCGACGGCATCGACGAGCTGCTCGAAGCGGTCCTGCTGACCGCCGACGCGGCGCTCGACATGCGGGCGAACCCGAACAAGGACGCCCGCGGCATCGCCATCGAGGCAAACCTCGACAAGGGCCGCGGCGCCGTTGCGACGGTCCTGGTCCAGTCGGGAACGCTGCGCGTCGGAGACACCATCGTCGCCGGAACGGCCCACGGACGCGTCCGTGCCATGTTCAACGAAAACGGCGATGTGGTCACCACTGCCGGACCGTCGCGGCCCGTCCAGGTGCTCGGTCTTTCCACAGTGCCGAGGGCAGGCGACACGTTCTTCGTCACCGACGACGAGCGCACCGCCCGCCAGATCGCCGAGAAGCGTGAGACCGCTGACCGCAACGCCGCCCTGGCGAAGCGCCGCAAGCGCATCAGCCTCGAGGACTTCGACCAGGCCGTGGCCGAGGGCAAGGTTGACACCCTCAACCTCATCCTCAAGGGTGACGTCTCCGGTGCCGTTGAGGCGCTCGAGGATTCGCTGCTCAAGATCGACGTCGGCGAAGGCGTGCAGCTGCGCGTCATCCACCGCGGCGTCGGCGCCATCACCCAGAACGACGTCAACCTGGCGACCGTGGACAACGCGATCATCATCGGCTTCAACGTCAAGCCCGCCGAGCGCGTGGCCGACCTGGCCGAGCGTGAAGGCGTGGACATGCGCTTCTACTCCGTCATCTATGCAGCCATCGATGACATTGAGCTCGCCCTCAAGGGCATGCTCAAGCCGGAGTACGAGGAGGTCCAGCTCGGCACCGCCGAAGTCCGCGAAGTCTTCCGTTCCTCGAAGTTCGGAAACATCGCAGGCTCGATCGTCCGCTCGGGGATCATCCGCCGCAACACCAAGGCCCGCGTCCTGCGCGAGGGCAAGGTTATCGGCGAGGGCCTCACCGTCGACTCGCTCAAGCGGTTCAAGGACGACGTCACCGAGGTCCGGACGGACTTCGAGTGCGGTATCGGCCTTGGGTCCTTCAACGACATCAAGGAAGGCGACACCATCGAGACCTTCGAAATGCGGGAGAAGCCCCGCGTCTAGCAGGTAGCACAGCACAGGCGCTCCGGGATCCGGGGCGCCTGTGCTGTCCGCCGGCCGTTCTGCGGCCGGCTCAACGTTTCAGCAGACCAGAGCAACAGGAGGAAGAGTAATGGCAGATCCGGCACGCGCTGCGCGGCTCGCACAGCGGATCAAGGTGATTGTCGCCGAGGCTCTCCGCCGCAGGGTCAAGGATCCACGGCTCGAAGCAGTGACCCTGACCGATGCACGCGTCACCAACGACCTCCAGCACGCCACCCTCTACTACACGGTGCTCGGTGACGAGGACGAGCAGCAGGCCACCCGGGCGGCCCTCGAATCCGCCCGCGGCATCCTGCGCGCCGAAGTCGGCAAGAACATCACGGCGCGGCTCACGCCGACGCTGGAGTTCGTTCCCGACGAGATTCCGGTGAACGCCGGCCACCTCGAGGAGCTCCTCCGGAAGGCCCGCGAACGCGACGCCGAAGTGGCAGCCATCGCCCAGGGCGCCGAATTCGCCGGCGACGCCGACCCGTACCGCACCGCCGAGGAGCGCGACGAGGAGTCAACCGAGGCTCCGCGCGGGCTCTAGGGCCTCCGCCGGGTTGAGGGCCGGGCACGTCCGGCCGAACCGGCACCGGCTCACGGTGCATAGAAGAAGCAGTTGACCGTTGGTCAGCTGCTTTTTCTGTGCGGGAGGCGGCCGAGGCCCTCAACCAGCGCGTCGGTATCGGTGCACAGGGCAATCCGGACCCAGCCCTCACCCCCGGAGCCGAACGCCGTTCCCGGCGCCAGCGCCACCCCCCGGGTCTCCAGCAGGGAAGCGACCCACGCCCGGACATCGCCGCCGGAGGCGTGGGAGACATCGGCCCACAGGTAGAACGCCCCCTGCGCCGGCAGGTACGGAATATTGAGCTCCCGGAGCACCGCCGTGGCCGCGTCCCGGTTCTTCCGGTAGTGCGCCAGGGCGTCGACCACGTAGTCCTGCGGCCCGGTCAGCGCTGCGAGGGCGCCGTACTGGGACGGCGCGGAAACGCAGGAGACGGTGGCCTCCATGATGTTGTTCAGCAGCGCCTCCATGCCGGGCGGGGTGACCAGGGCGCCGATCCGCAGCCCCGTGAGGCCGTAGGTCTTCGACAGGGTCAGGGAGGTGAAGACCCTCGGACTGCCGGCCTCCGCGGGGGCCTCGGGGCCGCCGGCGTCGAAGCGTGCCGGGCTCACATGCTCGACGTCGAAGGTGAACGCCTCGTAGCACTCATCGGAGAGGATCCACAGGTCCCGACGCCGGGCGAGGTCCACCAGCCGCCGGGTCAGATCGGCGTCGAACACGGCCCCGAGCGGGTTCGACGGCGAATTGAGGACGAGCATCCGGGTGCGCGGGGTCACCAGCGCCTCGAGGTCTTCGATGCGCGGCTGGAAGCCGTTGTCCGGCAGCAGCGGGTAGGGGACGGCGACGGCGTGCACCAGCCCCGCCGTCATCGGGTAGGTGGGGTAGCCGGGGTTGGGGATGAGCACCTCGTCGCCGGGCCCAAGGAGGGTGCTCATCGCCAGGTGCAGCCCCTGCTGGGCGCCGGCGGTGACATAGACCTGCGAGGGATCCACGGCCACGCCGTTGTGCTCAAGGAACCGGGCGGCGAAGGCCTCCCGCAGCGGTGCGATGCCCGCATTTGGCGTGTAGTTCGTCTCGTCGCGGTCCAGCGCCGCCATCGAGGCCTCAAGGACGTGCCGGGCGACGGTGAACCCGGGCTCCCCGATGCTGAGCACGATCGAGTGCGGCGTGGCCCACGCGGCCTGGGTGATCTCGCGGATCTGGTTGACCGGTACCTGACGGGCGTGGGCGGCGGGAAGCATAGGGGAATGCTATCGCCTGCGCTGCGCCGCGCGGGCGGCACCGGCCGGTGGGGAGCGCCCCGGCTTCGCCCTATACTGGGAGGCGTGAATTCCGGGCAGGTCCACTCAGGGCTGATAATCGTGGACAAGCCCCAGGGCTGGACCAGCCATGACGTCGTCGGACGCATGCGCAGGCTGGCGGGCACCCGCAAGGTCGGCCACGCCGGCACCCTCGACCCGATGGCCACCGGGGTCCTGGTGATCGGCGTCAACCGCGCCACCCGGCTGCTCACCTACATCGTCGGCACCGACAAGACCTACACCGCCACCATCCGGCTGGGTCAGTCGACGATCACCGACGACGCCGAAGGCGAGATCACCGGAGGCAGCATTGCGGCCGCCATCACGCCGGAGGACATCGCCGCCGGCGTGCGCACACTCACCGGGACGATCTCCCAGGTGCCCAGCAGCGTCAGCGCCATCAAGGTCAAGGGCCAGCGGGCCTACGCCAGGGTGCGCTCGGGGGAGGACGTCCAGCTCGAGGCGCGGTCCGTCACGATCTCCCGGTTCGAGATCCACGACATCCGCCGCGTCAACGGCGGACGGCATCAGGACGTCGACGTCACCGTCGAGTGCAGCTCCGGCACCTACATCCGCGCCCTCGCCCGCGACCTCGGGGAGGCCCTGGGGGTGGGTGGGCATCTCACCGCGCTGCGGCGCACCCGGGTGGGCCCCTACACCATCGAGCAGGCCTCCACCCTTGACCAGCTTGCCGAAACGCTGACGCTGCTTGAGCTCGACGACGCCGGGCGCGTCCTGTTCCCGGTGCGGGAGCTCAGCGCCGACGAGGCCGACGACGTCTCCCACGGCCGGAAGATCCCCGCCGGGCAGGAGGGCGGGCCCGCGGCCGCCTACTCGCCCAATGGCACCCTTGTCGCCCTTCTCGAGAACCGCGGCCAGGACGCCCGGGCCCTCCTCGTCTTCGCACCCGGAAACGGTCCGGCATGATGGACGGATTCCTCCTTGCGGGCTCGGTGATCGGCGTCGTCTCCGCCCTGCTGTGCATCGGGGCAGCGCTGCTGCGCCAGCCCCCGAACGACATCACCATCCTCTCCGTGGCAGTCGTCGAGCTGTTCCTGCTCGTCTATGCCGTGGCCGCCGGCGTGCGGCAGGCCGGCGGAGAGCCGGTGCTGGGCGAGGCCTGGGAGTTCTGGGGCTACCTCCTGACGGCCCTGGTCCTGCCGGTAGGCGCATTCTGGTGGGCCATCCTCGAGCGGAGCCGCTGGAGCAATCTCGTGCTGGCCGCCGCCGGGCTCGCCGTCTTTGTCATGCTGGTTCGAATGGAGCAGATTTGGGACGGAGTGGCAGGACTGTGAAGCACACCGGAAGCGGCGGTGCCGGCGGCCCCGGAAACGCGGGCACTCCCTCCGGCGGCGGAGCCGCTCCCGCCGGCCGTTCCGACGGGGGAGGGGAGGGCCGGCGGACGCACGGCCCGGGACGGCTGCTGATTGCCGTCTACGGGATCTTCGCCCTTGCCGCCTCCGCACGGGCCGCCTTCCAGATCGCCACCAAGTTCTCCGAGGCACCGCTGGCATACCTGCTGACCGCCTTCGCGGCCGCCGTCTACGTCCTCGCGACCGTGTCGCTGGCCCGGCCCGGCACCCGCTGGTATCGAATTTCCGTCGCCGCCGTCGGCGTCGAACTCATCGGCGTGCTGGGCGTGGGCATCTTCAGCCTCCTCGACCCGCAGGCCTTTCCCGCCGACACCGTGTGGTCCGCCTTCGGCCAGGGCTACGGCTACGTCCCCCTGATCCTTCCGGTCCTCGGCCTGGCGTGGCTGTACCGCAATCGGCCGGCGGCCCCCGTTCCCGCCTAGGCGGCACCGCCCTCCGCCTGCAGCCGCCCGGGGCCGCGTGCCGCGGCCCGACCCGCCGGTCGCCCCAAGATCGCCCTTTCCGGTCCCTCTGCCGCGTGAGAGTATTGCGGCAGGAGCAGCAAAAACAGCGAGGAAGAGCCATGAGCACGAACATCCCGGATCCGCACGGCCGGCCGGGGACCAACACCCCGGGCTCGGCGGCTTCCGCATCCAGCACGGGATCGACCGGCACCGGTCCGGCCGAAACCCCGCCCTCCACTCGACCGCCCTCCACGCCGGCGCCGTCCCGCACCTCAGCCGGTCCGGCCAGGGAAGGGACCACCAAGGGAGACTCCGCCAGGAAGGGGACTCCTCCGGAGAAGACCAAGGCGAGCGAGGGGATCGGCGGCAGCGACTGGAGCATGTTCCGCACCGTCGTCGTCCTCGTGGGCCTGATCCTTGCCGGATTCGGCGCCTACTACCTGATCCTCGGCACCGCGGGCCTTCCCGACACCGACGCCCGGCCCGTCAACCCGACCCTCGAGAACCAGTTCCGTTTCTTCTCCGCGATGATGGTCGGCGTGGGGGCCGCCTTCGTCACCATCGCCGTGAAGTTCAAGTGGGCCAACATGCTGTGGCTGGTCTGCCTCATGGTCTTCGCCGGGGGCATCGGCAGGGTGCTGTCCTGGGCGTTCTCGGGAACCCCCCACTACCTGCTGATCATCCTCATGGTCGTTGAGCTCGCCTTCCCGGCCGCCCTGCTGGTGTGGCATAAATACATCACCAAGACCACCCAGCTGCGGAAAGACTTCAGCTCCCGCAGCTGATGCCAGTGGCGGCACTTCCCCGTGATCCTGCCTGCGGCTCCTGTGAAGCTTTCCTCCGGCAACCGTGAAATACCGAAGCGCGTTATCGGCAATAATGGACACTGGCGCTGCAGGGAACCGGACGCTCCGGCCCGCGCCGCGGAAAGCCGCAACGGCGAAGGAGATGCGTGTTCTACTGGAGAGACCTTGCCGATGTGCCCCACGATTTCGGCCCGTCGGTCCTCACGCTCGGCAACTTCGACGGTGTCCACCGGGGCCACCAGCGCGTGCTGGAGCACCTGGTCGAGGCGGCGCGGAAGCGCGACGCCGCGGCCGTCGCCATCTCCTTCGACCCGCACCCCGCCCAGGTCCACCGCCCCGACAGCGCACCGGCGCTGATCATGGGGCTCGAGGACCGGGTGCACACGCTGGCCGAGACCGGCATCGACGGCGTCCTGATGATGCACTACACCCTCGACCTCGCCTCCCACACCCCCGAAGAGTTCGTCGAGAAGGTCCTCGTGAACGCGCTCCACGCCCGCGCCGTCGTCATCGGACATGACGTGCGGTTTGGGCGCGGCAACAGCGGTGACCTCGAGACAATGCGCGCCCTTGGCCAGCGGTTCGGCTTCGAGGTCCTCGCCATCGACGACTTCGCGGCGAGCGTCCCCCTGGCCACCGGCGACGGTGAGGCAACGCGCCGCTGCTCCTCGACCTGGGTGCGCGAATCGCTTGACGCCGGCGATGTGGAAACCGCGGCCCGGATCCTCGGGCGCCCGCACCGGATGCGCGGCGAGGTGGTCCACGGGGCGAAACGGGGAAGGGAGATGGGTTTCCCGACGGCCAACCTCTCAGACGACGCCGAGGGCTACATCCCGGCCGACGGCATCTATGCCGGCTGGCTCGTCGACGGATCGGGGACCCGGTGGCCCGCCGCGATCTCCGTCGGATCGAACCCGACCTTCGACGGCGTCACCCGGCAGGTCGAGGCGCATGTCATCGACCGTCCGGAGGAGGAGATCTCGGCCTTCAACCTGTACGGGCAGAGGATTGTCGTCGAGTTCGTCCAGCGGCTGCGGGGCCAGGTCACCTACACGGGACCGGAGGCGCTGGCCGAGCAGATGGGTCTCGACGTTGACCGCTCGCGGCAGGTGCTTTCGACAGATCTGCAGGCCAGCGGCTAAACTGGAGGCTGAGATCCGGCTGCAGTCCGTGGTGGCTGGATTTTTGTGTGTCAGGCCTTCGCGCGGTCCGCTCCGGCGGACGGTCCGGCAGCCGGCCGAAACCTCTTATTCACGGTACAACTCTAGGAGTTACACGTGGCCCTTGACGCCGCTATCAAGCAGGAAATCATCAAAGAGTACGCCACCTCCGAGGGGGACACCGGTTCCCCCGAGGTGCAGATCGCGATGCTTTCCCGCCGCATCCTCGACCTGACCGAACACCTGAAGATGCACAAGCATGACCACCACACCCGTCGTGGCCTGCTTCTTCTGGTCGGACGCCGCCGTCGCCTGCTGGACTACCTGCGCGACACCGACATCACGCGTTACCGGACGCTCATCGAGCGCCTCGGCCTGCGCCGATAGGTTGAATGGAAGGCGGCGCCATCTCCTGAGGAGACGGAGCCGCCTTCCGCTTATGCCCGGTCAGTCCGGGTGCACCACCGCTAGATAAAAATCTGGAGCCAGCAGGCACCGCGCATTCGCGGTCCTCGGTAGTGATCTCCGGGAGGCGGGCCGCAGAGGCCGCCGTCCCGTGGATCTCGATCGAAGACCGGGTGCACAGGCGGCCCACGAGGGGCCGCCCGACAATGGTGCCGACCGCCCCCACCACAAAGAAACGGAGGTGACTCTCTATGGAGGGTCCCGAGATCCAATTTGCTGAAGCCGTCATCGACAATGGCCGCTTCGGAACACGCACCGTCCGCTTCGAGACCGGCCGCCTTGCCCAGCAGGCCGCCGGCGCAGCGATGGTCTACATCGACGAAGACACCGCGCTCCTTTCGGCGACCACCGCCGGAAGCTCCCCGCGCGAAGGCTTCGACTTCTTCCCGCTGACCGTCGACGTCGAAGAGCGCATGTACGGCGCCGGGCGCATCCCGGGCTCGTTCTTCCGCCGCGAGGGACGCCCCTCCACCGAGGCGATCCTCGCCTGCCGCCTGATGGATCGCCCGCTGCGTCCGGCTTTCGTCAAGGGCCTGCGCAACGAGGTCCAGATCGTCGTCACCGTGCTGGCGATCAACCCCGACGTGCGCTACGACGTCGTGGCCATCAACGCGGCCTCGATGTCCACCCAGCTCTCCGGACTTCCCTTCTCCGGCCCGATCGGCGGCGTCCGCGTTGCGCTCGTCTCCGACGGCAGCGGAAGCGACCAGTGGATCGCCTTCCCGAAGCACTCGGAGCTCGAGAACTCCGTCTTCGACATGGTCGTTGCCGGCCGCGTCGTCGGTGACGACGTCGCCATCATGATGGTCGAGGCCGAAGCGACCGACAACTCCTGGAACCTCATCAAGGAAAACGGCGCTACGGCACCGACCGAGGAGATCGTCGCCGAGGGCCTGGAAGCGGCAAAGCCGTTCATCCGCGCCCTGTGCGAAGCGCAGTCGGACCTGGCCTCGCGTGCGGCCAAGCCGACCGTCGAGTTCCCCGTGTTCCTCGACTACCAGGACGACGTCTACGCCGCCGTCGAGTCGGCCGCCGCGCAGAAGCTCGCCGAGGTCTTCCAGATCGCCGACAAGCAGGAGCGCAACACCGCCTCCGACGCCCTCAAGGCCGAGGTCCTCGAGTCCCTCGCCGGGTCCTTCGAGGGACGCGAGAAGGAGCTCTCGGCAGCCTTCCGCTCGGTCACCAAGGCCGTTGTGCGCCAGCGCATCCTCAAGGACCAGGTCCGCATCGACGGGCGTGGCCTTTCCGACATCCGCAAGCTCACCGCCGAGGTCGAGGTCCTGCCCCGCGTCCACGGTTCGGCCATCTTCGAGCGCGGCGAGACCCAGATCCTGGGTGTCACCACGCTGAACATGCTCAAGATGGAACAGCAGATCGACTCGCTGTCCCCGGTGACGCGCAAGCGCTACATGCACCACTACAACTTCCCGCCGTACTCCACCGGTGAAACCGGCCGCGTGGGTTCGCCCAAGCGCCGCGAAATCGGCCACGGTGCCCTCGCCGAGCGCGCCATCGCCCCGGTCCTTCCGAGCCGCGAGGATTTCCCCTACGCGATCCGCCAGGTCTCCGAGGCGCTGAGCTCCAACGGCTCCACCTCGATGGGCTCGGTCTGCGCCGCAACGCTGTCCCTGCTCAACGCCGGTGTCCCGCTGCGGGCACCCGTCGCGGGCATCGCGATGGGCCTCGTTTCCGATGAGGTCGACGGTCAGACCCGCTACGCGGCGCTGACCGACATCCTTGGAGCCGAGGACGCCTTCGGTGACATGGACTTCAAGGTCGCCGGTACCTCCGAGTTCGTCACCGCCATCCAGCTCGACACCAAGCTCGACGGCATTCCCGCCTCGGTGCTGGCCGCCGCGCTGAAGCAGGCCCGTGAGGCCCGCCTCCACATCCTCGGCGTTCTCGAAGCCGCGATCGACGCGCCGGACGAGCTCTCCGAGTTCGCCCCGCGCATCATCTCGGTCAAGATCCCCGTTGACAAGATCGGCGAGGTCATCGGCCCCAAGGGCAAGATGATCAACCAGATCCAGGAGGACACCGGCGCCGACATCTCCATCGAGGATGACGGCACCGTGCTGATCGGCGCGACCGACGGAGGCTCGGCCGAGGCCGCCCGCGCAGCGGTCAACGCCATCGCGAACCCCCAGGTTCCCGAGATCGGCGAGCGCTACCTGGGCACCGTCGTCAAGACGACGACGTTCGGCGCGTTCGTCTCGCTGACCCCGGGCAAGGACGGACTGCTTCACATCTCCGAGCTGCGCAAGCTCTCGGGCGGCAAGCGCGTCGACAATGTCGATGACGTCGTCGCGGTGGGCCAGAAGGTCCAGGTCGAGATCACCAAGATCGACGACCGCGGAAAGCTCTCGCTGTCGCCGGTGGTCGCCGATGAGGCTGCCGACGACGCCGGCATCGAGCTCCCTGAGGTGCCCGCCGAGGACGCCGTCAGCTAGGTGCCCGCGGTTCCGCCGCCGACGGCCCCGCCGTGGACCCTGGTCCACGGCGGGGCCGTTGGCCGTTTCCCGATCGACGCTCAACCCTGAACCGACGCACAACCTGAGAGACCCCGATGTCACTGCCTTCAGCTGTTTCCCTCCCGCTGCTCCCCACGCCGCTCGCCGACGGTGAGAGCGGCGACCCGACGTTCGTGGCCGGCGACCCCGGCGGGGCGGTGGTCCGCCGCTCGGTGCTGCCCGGCGGAGTGCGTGTACTGACCGAAGCGATGCCCGGGCAGCGCTCGGCCACCATCGGGTTCTGGGTCGGGGTCGGGTCACGGGACGAGGCCGAGGGCGAGCACGGCTCCACCCACTTCCTCGAGCACCTGCTGTTCAAGGGCACACGGAAGCGCTCCGCCCTGGAAATCGCCTCCGCCTTTGACGAGGTCGGCGGCGAGTCCAACGCGGCGACGGCCAAGGAAAACACCTGCTACTACGCCCGGGTGCTCGACACGGACCTGCCCCTGGCCATCGACGTGATCGCCGATATGGTCACCTCGGCCGTCCTCGACCCCGAGGAACTCGAGCAGGAACGCGACGTCATCCTCGAGGAAATCGCGATGGACAGCGATGACCCCGCCGATGTCGCGCACGAGGAGTTCGTCTCGGCCGTCCTCGGCGGCCACCCCCTGGGGCGGCCCATCGGCGGCACCCCCGAGGCCATCCGCGCCATCCCGCGCGACGCGGTGCTGGCCCACTACCGCCGGTACTACACCCCCGCCGAGCTCGTCGTCACCGCTGCCGGCGGCCTCGACCACGACACCGTCTGCCGGCAGGTGCAGCAGGCCCTCGAGGAGGCCGGCTGGGTCCTTGAGGAGGGCGCCGTGCCGGTGCCCCGCCGCCTGGGCAGGCCCGTCGAGATCTCCGGTGCGCCCGGGGTGCACGTGATCCGCCGCGCGGTCGAACAGGCGAACATCCTGATCGGCTGCCCCTCGCTGGTGGCCACGGACGAGCGCCGATTCGTCATGAGTGTGCTGAACGCCGTGCTCGGCGGCGGCATGTCCTCGCGGCTGTTCCAGGAGATCCGGGAGAAGCGGGGCCTGGTGTACTCGACGTACTCCTTCTCGGCCTCCTACGCCGACGCCGGCTACTTTGCCATGTACGCCGGGTGCTCACCAGCCAAGACGGGACAGGTCATCGCCCTTCTGGGGGAGGAGCTGGACCGCCTTGCCCGTGACGGCATCAGCGAGGAGGAGCTGCGAAAGGCCGTAGGCCAGCTTTCCGGCGGTCTGGTGCTCGCCCTCGAGGACAGCAGTTCGCGCATGTCGCGCCTCGGCCGCTCCGAACTAGTCTCGGGGGAGTTCATCGACCTCGATGAGTCGCTCGCTCGGGTCCGTGCCGTCACCCCCGCCGAGGTCCAGGAACTGGCCGCGGAGCTGGCCGCCGCGCCGCGCACCACGATGGTCGTCGGACCCTTCGACGGGCCCGCGGACTTCGGGCTGTAGGCACCCGGAGGCAGCGCGCCCGACGCAGGCGCACCGGCGTGGCCGCTGCGGCGGCCGCTGGAGCTGCCGGTCAGCCGCCGGCGAAGGGCGGCAGGACGTCGAGGACGTCCTGCTCGGCCAGGACCCGGCCGCGGTCGCGCAGCGCCACCTCGTTCAGCAGAAAGCTGCTGCGCCGCAGGACCTGCTCCATTGACGGGCTTTGAGTTCCGGCATAGCGGTCGCCGAGGATGGCCAGGATGTCTTCAACGGTGGCCCCGGCGCCATCGAGGATTTCCTCGGCGGTGCCCGCTGCCGCACGCGCCGCACCGAAATAGCGGATCAGCATTCAGCCACCGATCGCGCTCATCGAGCGGTCGGGCTGGATGAAGCCCTCAGCACCGAGCCCGGTGCGGGCCATCCCATGCGCCTTGGGCTTGGCCCACATCGCCTCCTGCCACCGCCGGGCGACGGCGGCATCGTCAGCGCCGGAACGAAGCAGTTCCCGCAGGTCCGTCTCCTCACGGGAAAACAGGCAGCTCATCACCTTTCCCTCGGCGGTGATCCGGGTCCTGCGGCAGTCGGCGCAGAACGGCTCCGTGACGGAGGCGATGATGCCCACCGAGCCCACGACCTTCTCCGGCGCGCTGCGCCTCCGCACCTCCCACCGCTCGGCCGGTGCGCCGTCGCGGCTGCGCGGGTCGGCGGTCAGGACGAAGGCCGGTTCGAGCAGCGCGCGCATTTCGGCGGCCGTGATCATGCCGTCCCGGGTCCAGCCGTGGTCGGCGTCAAGGGGCATCTGCTCGATGAACCGCAGCTCGAATCCGCGTGAGAGGGCCCATTCGAGCAGGTCCGGGGCTTCATGATCATTGATGCCGCGCATCAGCACCGCATTGATCTTCACCAGGCCCAGCCCCACCTCCGCGGCGGCCTCGATCCCGCGCAGCACCCGGTCGAGGAACGGACGCCGGGTCAGCTGGGCGAAGGTCCCGGGGTGCAGGGAGTCCATCGAGACGTTGATGCGGGTGAGTCCCGCCTCCTTCAGCCGGGCTGCCTTCCGATCGAGCCCGAGCCCGTTGGTCGTCAGGGAAATCGGCAGACCGGGGTGGGCGGTGCGCAGGTCCGAGATGATTTCCACCAGGTCCGCCCGCACCAGGGGTTCCCCACCGGTCAGGCGGAGCTCGCGCACCCCGAGGAGGTCGACGCCGATCCGCACGAGGCGCACGATTTCGGCGCGGGAGAGCACCTGCTCCTTCTGCAGCCAGTTGAGGCCCTCCGCCGGCATGCAGTAGGTGCAGCGCAGGTTGCACTTGTCGGTCAGCGACACACGCAGATCGGTGGCGCGGCGCCCGAAGGTGTCGAGCAGGCCCACGCCCGGATCCGAGGGTGCCGGGCCGGGCAGCCCGAGAGATATTCCCATAGTGAGAGGTTACGCCTTTTCGCATCGGCTCCAAGGGCGAATCTGGAGCCCGGGGATAAGGATGTCGGGTGGCTGTTCTTTCTTCAGCCCCGCCCGGAGTCCGCGGCGGCCCCCGGCGGACTAGGGTTGAAGTACCGCAGCACCCGCCGGCCAGGCCCAGCCCCCGGCCCGACCCGACCCGCCCACCGACCCGACCCGCCCACCGACCCGCCGCCGAGCCACCCGACCCGCCCACCGACCCGCCGCCGAGCCACCCGCCCACCGGGCGCAGCCGAAAGGACGTCATGACCCGCAGCGTTTCCGAGCACCAGTCGGCGGTCGAACAGCTCCTGAGCGCCGGCGGCTACGCCCGCGGCGGGCGCGGCGGCGCCGTGGAGTCCCTTCCGCTCAGCGCAGCCCTCGGCCGGGTCCTCGCCGCGGACGTCTCTGCCCCGGTGGCCCTTCCGCCCTTCGACAACTCGCAGATGGACGGATACGCGGTGCATCTGCGCGATCTGGGGGACGGCTCGGCCGTGGCAGGCGACGGGGAGCCCGAGGGCCACCTCCGGCTCCACGTGGGGGCGCCCGTTCCCGCCGGAAGTTCCCCGCCGCCGCTCGAGCCAGGCACTGCCGTTCCGATCATGACCGGGGCGATGGTTCCCTCCGGCACCGGCGCCGTCGTGCCGATCGAGCGCGCTGACCCCCCGCGGTTCCCCGCCCTGTCCTCGGGCGACGGCGGGCCGCCCGCGGTGCGGCTGCCTGCCGGAACCCCTGCCGGCAGTTTCATCCGGCGCGCCGGCAGCGACATCGCCGCCGGGGAACTGGCTCTGGGGGCCGGGACCCTGCTCGGCCCGGCGCAGCTGGGACTGCTGGCCGCCTGCGGCCTGGCCGAGGTCGCCGTCCGCACGCCGTTCCGTGTCCTCCTGCTGTCCACCGGGGACGAAGTGACCGAGCCCGGCGGGCCGCTCGGGGCCGGCCGGATTTACGACGCCAACACCACCCTGCTTGAGGCCGCCCTGCGGGAAGCCGGCGCCGAGGTCCTCCGGACCCGGGTCCTCTCCGACGACCCGGAGAAGCTGCGCGAGGCGCTCGACGCCCCGCCCGCGGCGGAGGTCCACCTGATCCTGACCTCCGGAGGCATCAGCCAGGGCGCCTACGAGGTGGTCAAGCAGGCCCTGTCCGGCAGCGGCGTCGAGTTCCCCGGGGTGGCCCTGCAGCCCGGCGGGCCGCAGGCCATCGGTACCCTCGGCGGGGTCCCGTTCCTCGGCTTTCCCGGCAACCCCGTCAGTGCCCTCGTGTCCTTCGAAATGTTCCTCCGGCCGGCCCTGACGGCCCTCACCGGCGCGCCCGCACCGCGGGTCGCGCTTCCGGCCCGGCTCACCGCCCCGGCGTCGTCCCCGGCCGCCAAGCACCAGGTCCGGCGCGGGCTGTACCGGGACGGGCAGGTCGAACTCATCGGAGGACCCGGATCCCATCTGCTCAACGCCCTCGCGGGCTCGAACGCCCTCGTCCACTTCCCTGTCGGCCTCTCTGAGGCGGCCGCCGGCGACGAAGTGACCGTCTGGCTGATCGGCCCCGTCCCGCCGCCGGCACCTCCCGCGCCGGCCCCAACCGACCAGGAGCTGCCCTCATGACACCCAACGAAACCGCCGACGCGCCCGCGCTGTCGCATGTCCGGGCCGACGGCACCGCCCACATGGTCGATGTCTCCGCCAAGGCCGTGACGGCCCGCCAGGCGGTGGCACAGTCGGTCCTGGAGACCAGCGCCGGGGTCGTAGCCATGATCACCGACGGGTCGCTGCCCAAGGGGGACGCCCTCGCCGTCGCCCGCGTCGCCGGGATTATGGCCGCCAAGCAGACCTCCACCCTGATCCCGCTGTGCCATCCGCTGCCGATCAGCCGCGTCTCGGTCGACTTCACCGCCGACGCGGGGACCGTCACGGTGACGGCGCTCGTGAAGACGACCTCGGTGACCGGGGTTGAGATGGAGGCGCTGACCGCCGCCTCCATCGCCGCCCTGACCCTCTATGACATGATCAAGGCCGTCGACCCGCGCGCCGTGATCCGGGAGACGAAGGTCCTTTCGAAGACCGGTGGAAAGAGCGGAGACTGGAGCGTATGACCCCGCTGAGGAACGCCGCGGTGATTATCGCCTCGACCCGCGCCGCCGCCGGCGCCTACCAGGACGAATGCGGCCCCCTCGTGGCCGGCTGGCTCCTCGAGCACGGCTTCGCCGTGCAGGACGCCGAGGTCGTGCCCGACGGGGACGCCGTGGGCGAAGCCATCGGCCGGGCGCTGGATGCCGGGCCGGCCGTGCTCATCACCAGCGGGGGCACCGGTCTAAGCGCCGACGACGCCACGCCGGAGCAGACCCTGCCCTACCTCGACCGGCAGCTGCCGGGCATCATGGAGGCGGCGCGCCGGGCGGGAGCCGACAAGGTGCCCACCGCGGCCCTGACCCGCGGCCTTGCCGGCACCGCAGGAAGCACCTTCGTGATCAACCTCCCGGGCTCACCCGGGGGCGTGCGGGACGGGCTCGCCGTCCTCGAACCGCTCATCGGCCACATCTGTGCCCAGCTGGAAGGATCCCATGACCACCAGTGAAGTTGTCCGGGCCTACGTGTCGGACACGCCCATCACCCCGGAAGAGGCCCTGGCCGCCGTGGATTCCCCGCGCTGCGGCGCCGCGGTCTCCTTCAGCGGCGTCGTGAGGAACCACGACGGCGGGCGGGAGGTCACCTCCCTGAGCTACAGCTCCCACCCCAGCGCCGAACGGGTCATCGCCGAGGTCGCGGCCGAGGTCGCCGGCCGGCACGACGGCGTGCGCCTCTGGGTGGCGCACCGGATCGGCCCGCTCGAAATCGGTGACTCGGCCCTCGTGGCCGCCGTCGCCGCAGCCCACCGCGGCGAGGCCTTCGCGGCCTGCTCGGAACTCGTCGACGCCGTCAAGGAGCGCGTGCCGGTCTGGAAGGAACAGTTCTTCACCGACGGCACCGTGGAATGGGTCGGCGCCGGGTAGGAACAGTAGGCTGGGAGGCATGACGCAGGAACTCCCGGTTGCAGTGCTCGGCGCCTCGGGGCGCATGGGCTCCGAGGCGGTCGCCGCCATCCAGGCCGCCGAGGACCTCTCCCTCGTGGCGGCACTGGGCCGGGGGGATGACCTTGCCACCCTGGTCTCCTCCGGCGCCCGGGTGGTGCTCGACCTGACCGTGCCCGAGGCGACCTATGACAATGTCTGCTTCGCCGTCGAGCACGGCCTCCACGCCGTCGTCGGAACCACCGGCTGGACACCCGAGCGGCTCGACGGGCTGGGCGTTCTGCTCGGGCGCACCCCGTCCACCGGTGTGCTGATCGCCCCGAACTTCGCCCTGGGTTCGGTGCTGGCCACGGCGTTTGCCGCCTCGGCCGCCCGGTACTTCGAATCCGTCGAGATCATCGAACTCCACCACCCCGACAAGGTGGACGCCCCCTCGGGGACGGCCCTGCGCACCGCACAGCTCATCAGCGCGGCGCGCGGGGCGGCCGGAGTGCCCGCCGCCCCCGACGCGACCGCCGGCGGCCTCGCCGGGGCCCGGGGCGCGGACGCCGACGGCATCCCCGTCCACTCGGTGCGCCTGCGCGGGCTCACGGCCCACCAGGAGGTGCTGCTGGGCAGCCCGGGCGAGCAGCTGACCATCCGCCACGACTCCTTCGACCGCGCCTCCTTCATGCCCGGCGTCCTGCTCGGGCTCCGGAGCGTGGCCTCCCACCCCGGCCTCACGGTCGGCCTCGAGGGCTACCTCGACCTCGCCACGAAGAAGGACCCCCATGCTTGAAACCTTCCGCCGCCACCGCGTCAAGATCGGGGTCGTCTTCGTCACCCTCCTGCTGGTGCTCTGGCTGGCCGTCACGTTCCAGCGCGGCGTCCTGCTGCTCGGCGACCCCGCACCGGTGGCCAAGGCCCTGGGTGCGGGCTACCTGTTCCTGCCGATCATCGGGGCCTGGGCCCTGATCCGCGAACTGCTCTTCGGCGCCCAGACGGAGCGCATGGCCAAGGTCCTCGAGGCCGAGGGCGGACTGCCCGTTGACGACCTGCCGCGTACCCCGGCCGGACGGATCGTCCGAGCCGCAGCCGACGAGCGCTTCCCGCAGTACCAGGCGGAGGTTGAGAACGACCCGGAGAACTGGCGCAGCTGGTTCCGGCTCTCCTGCGCCTACGATGCCGCCGGCGACCGCACCCGAGCCCGGAAGGCAATGCGCGACGCCGCCCGACTGTTCCACTGAGCCGGGCGGCCGGTCCGGGCCCGGCAGGGTCCAGGCAGTGGGTAGGCTCGACGGCGCACCAGCCCAGGGGGCAGGCCGGGTGACACCTGCCCTACGGCCCGCGGTGGGTCAGCGCCGGTCCGGACGCGACGCCGGGTGCCCGCCGCTCCGGGCGGCCTGCGCGGCTCCCGACGCGATCAGCTCGAGGGGGCCGCGGGCGTGGATCCGCTGGAACAGGATGCCGAGCGCCACCGCGCCCAGCGCCTGGAACCAGAACACCGGAGCGGGCTCAAGCACGGGCTCCTGCTGATCGACCCAGCTCATGACGCAGATGTGGAGCGAATACAGGGTCAGGGTCATCGCCCCCGGCGCCGAGAGCGGAAGAAGCAGCTGCCGGAAACGCCGGGTGATCAGCAGGCAGATCCCGGTCACCGCGGCGGCGGTCCCGGCCGTGTGCAGCAGGTCGAAGGGCGTCCCGGAATGCGGGGTGCTGACGGCCAGCCACCACCACGACCCGGT
Source organism: Arthrobacter zhaoguopingii (assembly GCF_009828595.1). Taxonomy (GTDB): domain Bacteria; phylum Actinomycetota; class Actinomycetes; order Actinomycetales; family Micrococcaceae; genus Arthrobacter_D; species Arthrobacter_D zhaoguopingii. The sequence continues at coordinate 59,359 of NZ_WPNY01000004.1, read as the reverse complement.
CGAGTTCAGGCCACCGATCCCCACCTGCAGCATCGCCTCGAGGGGGTAGCGCGCTCCCTCCGGTGTCTGAAGCAGCGCGTCGAGGCCGCCGGCGGGGCCGAGCAGGTAGCCGCTGGCCGCCTTCGCGGCAACGGCCGCCGCGGCGCCGCCGAGAATCAATGCGGCCTGGACGCCCAGCCGGGCGAGGTCGAGGCGTCCGATCACCAGGCCGATGAGCAGATAGCTCAGCCACTGCAGCGCCGGGTAGTACCCGGTGACAAAGACGTCCGCCAGCAGCGTCGCCGGCTCAAGGAAGTGCTCCCAGACCGGATTCCCGTCGAGCGAGGGCGGATCGAGCGTCCCCTCGATCCAGGGGCGCAGGAGGAAGGCCGCGACGGGGGAGAGCAGCAGCCAGCCCGCCGCCCAGGCCGCGAGGACCGGCAGCCGCAGGCCCAGGAAAGGAAGGGCCAGCAGGAACAGGATCCCGTAGTGGAAGAGGATGATGGCGATGTTCGTCTCGACGCCGCCGAGCACGAGCCCGACGGTGGCGATGATGACGGCGCGCACGGCGATCCCGCGGCGGTCCCCCGAGAGGACCCCTGAGCGGTGCGGAGTGCTTCCGCCCGTCAGCAGTGCGAGCCCGATCCCTGCCACCACGGCGAACAGGGCCGACGCCCGCCCGGTGAAGAGCAGCGCGACCCACGACGGGTCGGCCGTCCCGGGGACGTACAGGGGAAAGATGTGCGTGCTCATCATTCCGAAAAGGGCAATGCCGCGGGCCGCGTCGAGACCGGTCAGACGCCGGAAGGCCGGGGAGGACACCATCCCTCGATCGTCTCACAGCGGCCCGCCGCGGCGGGTGTGCCACCCGCGGCGGCGGTGGCCCGGCCCTGCACCCTGCGGCCCGAGCAGGTAACGTTTTACCCATGGTTGAAACCCTCCCCTCAAACCCGTTCGGCACCCTGGTCACCGCAATGGTCACCCCTTTCACAGCCGACGGGGCGGTGGACCTCGACGGCGCCGCCGCCCTGGCGTCGCGGCTCGTCGACGACGGCTGCGACGGCCTCGTCGTCTCCGGCACCACAGGGGAGACCTCAACCCTTGAGGACTCGGAGAAGGAAGACCTGTTCCGGGTCGTCGCCCAGGCCGTCGGCGGCCGGGCGCGGGTGATCGCCGGAACCGGCACCAACCACACCTCGCACTCGGTGGAGATGGCGCACCGTGCCGTCCGTGCCGGCGCCGACGCGCAGCTGGTTGTTACCCCGTATTACAACAAGCCGACCCAGTCCGGGGTCCTCGCGCACTTCACCGCCGTCGCCGACGCGACGGACCTGCCCATCATGGTCTACGACATTCCGGGCCGCGCAGGCATCCCCATCGCCACCGAAACGATGATCCGGCTGGCCGACCACCCGGCAATCCTCGCACTTAAGGACGCCAAGGCCGACTTCGGCGAGGTGACGAGGGTGCTGGCCAACACCGACCTCGCCATCTACTCGGGCGACGACGGCCTCACCCTGCCCTGGATGGCGGCCGGCGCCGTCGGTGTCGTCAGCGTCACCGCGCACGTCGCCACCGCCCAGTTCCGCGCGCTCGTGGATGCGGCCGCGGCCGGGGACTTCGCCACCGCCCGGCGCCTTCACTTCGAGCTGGACCCGGTGATCCGCGCCGTGATGACCCACCTGCCCGGGGCGATCTCCGCCAAGCAGATCCTCCACCGCCAGGGCACCCTCGCGGGCACCGCCGTGCGACTGCCGCTTGTGGTTCCGACCTCGGCGGAGCTCGAGCCGGTGTTCGCGGACCTCGCCGAGGCCGGGTGGGACCTCCCGCCGGCCGCGCCATCGCCGGCCGCCGGGGCGCGCGCGTGAGCCCCACCGCCCCGCTGGTCCCGGCGCCCCCGCTCGCCGATGGAACCCTCCGCATCGTCGCGCTGGGAGGCCTTGGGGAAATCGGCCGCAACATGGCGGTGTTCGAGCTGAAGGGCAAGCTGCTCATCGTCGACTGCGGGGTGCTCTTCCCCGAGGAGCACCAGCCCGGCGTCGACCTGATCCTGCCTGACTTCTCCTACCTCGAGGGCCGGCTCGACGACGTCGTCGGCCTCGTCCTGACCCACGGCCACGAGGACCATATCGGGGCGGTGCCCTACCTGCTGCGGCTCAAGGAGGACATTCCGCTCATTGGTTCCCAGCTCACCCTGGCCCTGATCGAGGCGAAGCTGCAGGAACACCGCATCCGCCCCTACACCCTCACGGTGTCCGAGGGGCAGATCGAGCAGTTCGGCCCCTTCGAGTGCGAGTTCGTTGCGGTAAACCACTCCATCCCGGACGCGCTGGCCGTGTTTATCCGCACCGAGGCCGGAAACGTGCTTCACACCGGCGACTTCAAGATGGACCAGCTTCCCTTGGACGGGCGCATCACCGACCTGCGCGCCTTCTCCAGGCTGGGGGAGGAAGGCGTCGACCTGTTCCTCGTCGACTCAACCAACGCCGACGTGCCCGGCTTCACCGCCGCCGAGCGGGAGATCGGGCCGGTCCTCGAGCGGCTGTTCGCCGACGTCCGCAAGCGCATCATCGTGGCCTCCTTCTCCTCCCACGTGCACCGGGTCCAGCAGGTCCTCGACGCCGCGCACGCCCACGGACGCCTCGTCTGCTTCGCCGGTCGCTCCATGGTGCGCAATATGGGCATCGCCGCCCGACTGGGCTACCTCCGGGTCCCCGAGGGCATCCTCGTCGACCTCAAGGACGTCGACAACCTGCCCGACGATCGGGTGGTGCTGATGTCCACCGGTTCCCAGGGCGAGCCCATGGCGGCCCTGTCCCGGATGGCCAACGGGGACCACCGCATCACGGTGGGCCCGGGCGACACGGTGATCCTTGCGTCCTCGCTCATCCCGGGCAACGAGAACGCGGTGTTCCGGGTCATCAACGGCCTGCTGAAGCTCGGCGCGGACGTCGTCCACAAGGGTAACGCCCGGGTCCACGTCTCAGGCCACGCGGCGGCGGGGGAGCTGCTCTACTGCTACAACATCCTGAAGCCGCGCAATGTGATGCCGGTCCACGGGGAGACCCGCCACCTCATCGCCAACGGCCGGCTCGCCGAGCTGACCGGGGTGCCGGCGGAGAACGTGATCCTCGCCGACAACGGCTCGGTCATCGACCTCAGCGGTGGAAAGGCCCGGACGGTCGGTGCCGTGGAGTGCGGCTTCGTGTATGTCGACGGATCGAGTGTCGGCGAGATTACCGACGCCGACCTCAAGGACCGCCGCATCCTCGGCGAGGAGGGGTTCATCTCCATCGTGGCCGTCGTGAACCGCACCACCGGCAAGATCGTCTCCGGTCCGGACATCCACGCCCGCGGCTTCGCCGAGGACGACTCGGTGTTCGACGAGATCACCGGCAAGCTCAACGCCGCCCTCGAAGAGGCGGTGCGCAGCAATACCGACCACACCACCTACCAGCTCCAGCAGGTGGTGCGCCGGGTCATCGGCACGTGGGTGAACCGCCGGTACCGCCGCCGCCCGATGATCATCCCGGTGGTTCTGGAGGCCTGACCCGGCGCCCGGTCCCGCTCCGCGGCCGGAGCGGCGGGGGTCCCTGCCTGCCCCGGAAACCGCGTATATTCCGGTGAACGCGGGCCCCGTCCGGTACCGTAGCAGTATGGCGACTCGTACTTCCCCTGCCCCGCGGGGCCCCCAGCGATCGCGCGGCAAGGCCGCGCCCGCTGGACGCTCAACGTCGGGCCGGGGTTCCTCCAGCGCCAGGACGCAGACCACCAAGGCCATCGCGGTGCCGGCCGATGACCGGCCGCCGCTTCCCGTCCGCGCCGTGCGCGGGGCCTGGCTGGGCGTCGCCCGGATGGCCGGGGCGGGAGTCCGCAAGTTCGGCCACGAGGTCCACCCTGAACGCGAACTGCGCCGGGACGGCACCGGATTCTTCCTGCTGCTGCTGGCCGTGGCCGTCGCCGCCGTCGAATGGTGGGCACTCAAGGGCCCGGTCGCGGACGTCGTCCACGCCGTCGCCGGCGGGACCTTCGGCTGGATGGCGCTGCTGATCCCCTTCCTGCTCGGCATCGGCGCCGTGCGCCTCTTCCGCTACCCCGAGGCGCACCGGGCCAACAACCGGATCGCCATCGGTCTGCTGATCCTCCTGTTCGCCGGTTCCGGCATCTCCCACCTCGTCGGCGGACAGCCGGGCCTCTCCGCGGGCCTGCCCCTGCTGTGGCGCGCCGGGGGAGTGGCCGGCTTCCTGGTGGCCGGTCCGCTCAGCTCCGTGCTCACCCCGTGGCCAGTCGGGGTGCTGCTCGGCTTCGTCGTCTTCGTGAGCCTGTTGATCATCACCGCCACCCCCTTCCGTCACATCCCCGACCGGCTCCGGAGCCTGTACGAGCACCTGATGGGCCAGGACCTGATCGACACCGCCGACCGCGACAGCCACGACCAGAGCTACCTCTACGAGGCGCACGGCTCGACCGCCGTGAAGCCAAAATCCAAGCGCAGGGAACGCCAGGCCAGGAACCGCGGCGACGAGCCGGCCGAGGATCCGTCCTCCGACGGGTTCGTCGGCGACGAGGCGTTCGAACGCGCCCTGATCGAGGACGAGGAACGCAAGGCCCGCGAGGCCGAGCGGCAGATCCCCGCCGGCGTGCGCCGTCCCACCCAGCAGGAACTCGCGACCGAAAAGATCAAGCGCGCCCAAGGCCTGGGGGACGAGCCGGCGGGCGGGCCCGCCACCGAGGCGATCGACGTCGTGCCGGCAGCCAAGGCCCTCATCGTCCCCTCCACCCCTGTCCAGCCGCAGACCCCGCCCTCGCCGATCCCGCAGCGGACCGAGCAGCTCCAGCTGGCCGGGGACGTCGCCTATACCCTGCCGCCCTCGGACTACCTCCCGGCGGGCACCCCGCCCAAGGAGCGCTCCGAGGCCAACGACGCCGTCGTCGCCGCCCTGACGCACACCCTCGAGCAGTTCAACGTCGATGCGAAGGTCACCGGCTTCTCCCGCGGCCCGACGGTGACGCGCTACGAGATCGAACTCGCCTCCGGCACCAAGGTGGAGCGGGTCACCGCCCTGTCAAAGAACATCTCCTATGCCGTCGCCAGCTCGGACGTGCGCATCCTCTCGCCGATCCCCGGCAAATCGGCGATCGGCATCGAGATCCCGAACACCGACCGCGAGACCGTCTCCCTCGGGGACGTGCTGCGCTCGGGCAACGCCCGCAAGACCGAACACCCGATGGTGATGGGCGTGGGCAAGGACGTCGAGGGCGGCTTCGTCGTCGCGAACCTCGCCAAGATGCCCCACCTGCTCGTGGCCGGCGCCACCGGCGCGGGCAAGTCCTCCTTCGTGAACTCCATGATCACCTCGATCCTGATGCGGGCCACCCCCGATGAGGTGCGCATGGTCATGGTCGACCCCAAGCGCGTCGAGCTGACCGCCTACGAGGGCGTTCCGCACCTGATCACGCCGATCATCACCAACCCCAAGAAGGCCGCCGAAGCCCTGCAGTGGGTGGTCCGCGAGATGGACACCCGCTACGACGACCTCGCCAACTACGGGTTCAAGCACATCGACGACTTCAATAAGGCCGTCCGCAACGGCAAGGTCGTACCGCCCGAGGGCTCCAAGCGCGTGGTGCGCCCCTACCCGTACCTGCTCGTGATCGTGGACGAGCTCGCGGACCTGATGATGGTCGCCCCGCGCGACGTCGAAGACTCGATCGTGCGCATCACCCAGCTGGCCCGCGCCGCGGGCATCCACCTGGTCCTCGCCACCCAGCGGCCCTCGGTCGACGTCGTCACGGGCCTGATCAAGGCGAACGTGCCGTCGAGGATGGCGTTCGCGACCTCCTCGGTCACCGACTCTCGCGTGGTGCTCGACCAGCCTGGCGCGGAGAAGCTGATCGGCCAGGGTGACGCCCTGTTCCTGCCGATGGGCGCCTCCAAGCCGATGCGCGTCCAGGGTGCCTGGGTGACGGAGTCCGAAATCCACCGCGTGGTCGAGCACGTCAAGGGCCAGCTGGGGGCGGTGTACCGCGAGGACGTCGCTGTCGAGGCGCCCAAGAAGCAGATCGACGACGACATCGGAGACGACCTCGAGGTGCTGCTGCAGGCCACCGAGCTGGTGGTGACGACCCAGTTCGGCTCGACGTCGATGCTCCAGCGTAAGCTGCGGGTCGGCTTCGCCAAGGCCGGCCGGCTCATGGACCTGCTCGAGTCCCGCGGCGTCGTAGGCCCCTCGGAGGGCTCAAAGGCCCGCGACGTGCTCGTCAAACCGGACGACCTCGCCCCGGTGCTCGCCGCCATGCGCGGCGATGAAGGCGCCGCCGTGCCGCAGGCGCCCGCTGCCGCGCCGGCCGCGGCCCCCGTCGACCTCGTGGCCGACGACCTCGCAGCGCGCTCCCAGGCGGTCGAATGGAACGACGGAAATGACAACGCCGATGACGACGGCGAGGACGCCTGGAGCCTTACGGGAAGGTAGCCTTATCGCGTGATGAACACCCCAGCCAAAGAAGTGCCCGTTCTGAATATCGCGAACGTCCTCACCGTCGTGCGGATCGTGCTCGTCCCCTTCTTCGTCTGGTTCCTCGCCGCCGACGAAAGCACGGGCGGGTTGTTCCGCTGGCTTGCAGTGATCACCTTCGCCGTGGCGATCTACACGGACAAGCTCGACGGCGACCTCGCGCGCAGCCGCGGGCTGATCACCGACTTCGGGAAGATCGCCGACCCGATCGCCGACAAGCTGCTGATCGGCTCGGCGCTGATCATGCTCTCGATCCTCGGCGAGCTCTGGTGGTGGGTCACCATCGTGATCCTCGCCCGCGAGGTGGGCATCACCCTCCTGCGTTTCGCCGTGATCCGCTATGGGGTCATGCCGGCCTCGCGCGGGGGCAAGCTGAAGACTGTCGTCCAGACGGTGGCCATCCTCGTCTTCCTCCTCCCGTTCGCCAGCACCCCCGGCGCGTGGGGCTGGTGGATCGCGGCGGCCTTCATGGCGGCGGCCCTGGTGATCACCGTGGTGACCGGTCTCGACTACATCCGGCAGGCCGCCCAGCTGCGTGCCAAGGCCCGCTCCAACGGACAGAAGTGAACGCTGCCGACGTCGTCGCGGCCGCCCTGGCCGCGCACGTCACCGTCGGGACCGCCGAATCCCTGACCGCAGGGCAGGTATCGGCGGCGCTGGCCGATGTTCCGGGAGCGTCGGGAACGCTGCGCGGCGGGATTGTCGCCTATGCCAACGAAGTCAAGCGGGACGTGCTCGGAGTCGACGCGGCGCTCCTCGACTCGGCGGGCTCGGTGGATCCCGACGTCGCCGCGCAGATGGCCGAAGGGGCCCGCCGGGTGCTCGGGGTGAATGCCGCCGTCTCCACCACCGGAGTGGCAGGGCCCGCCCCGCACGACGGCCAGCCGGTGGGCACCGTTTTCATCGCCGTGGCCACCGCGGGCGGGACCGAGGTGCGCCGGTTCGGGTTCCCCGGCGGACGGGAGTCGGTGCGTGCTGCGTCCTGCGGAGCCGCCCTGGAACTGCTCGGCGCGGCCATCCTAAGGGAACAAATGTGAAGACACACTAGTTATCTATACAGCGAGCCGTTGATAAGGTTGACGACTCAGGCCCAAGAAGATCGGGCCGGACCGACTATGCATTCTCCGCTTCCCGGCGGGTCCGCATTTATGAGGGAGCAAGGCGATACAGATGGTAAGACAACCCGTATCCGTAAACGGAGTGGTCCGTTGGCGTGATGTGGGGTTGGCAGATGACGCACAACGCAAGCCAAAGGAGCGCAAAATGGTCGTACTACGCCATGAGATCGGAGACGTCCTCCGGGACGTGCGCCAGCGCCAGGGCCGTACGCTGCGTGAAGTCTCCCACAGTGCAAGGGTTTCCCTGGGTTACCTGAGCGAAGTGGAGCGCGGCCAGAAGGAAGCGTCATCTGAACTCCTCTCATCAATCTGCAGCGCGCTGGACGTACCACTGTCCACGATGCTGCGGGAGGTCAGCGACCGGCTCGCGGAGGCGGAGGGTGTCTCAGTACCGGACACCGTTCCGCAGGAATTCTCCCGCGAGTTCGAGAACAACATTCCCGACGATCTCACCGAAAACTTCAGCAGGGGCCTGGCGGCAACGAACCGCTAGGCAGCAGCGACCCACAAGGACCCGCCCACCGGCGGGTCCTGCTGCTTTTAAGGCGCGGCGTCAACCCGGGACGGTGCGGCCGTTGTCTTGAGGCCTTCCAGTCCCGCCGAGCGGCCTACCAGTTGTCCTTGGCGTAGGTGGCGTTGAGCTGGGCGATCAGGTGACCAAGCTGCTCGAGGTCGGAGACGTCCCAGTCGGCCATCAGCTCGTGGAAGGCCTGCTTGCGGGCGGTCTGGGCGTTCACCAGCTGCTGCGTGCCCGCCGGCGTCAGCGAAATGGCCTGGGCGCGGCCGTCAAGCGGATCGGCCTCCTTTTGCACGAGACCGAGCTGTTCGAGCATGGCGATCTGCCGGCTCACCGACGGTTTGCCCACTCCAACGCTTGCGGCAATGTCGGTGAGCCGCATCGAGCCCTCCTGCTGAAGGATGACGAGGAGACCGTAGGCGGCAGGTTCCATCTCCGGGTGCACCCTGCGGGCCACCTTGTAGGAGTTGGACCGGGCGCGCCTCCAGAGCATACTGAGTTGCTGCTCAAGCGCCACGATGGCGGAATCCACGGCGGCGTCGGTTGTGCTGGGGTCAGGGGTCATACCGCTTATTCTATGGTTCGCGGTCCCTCCAGCCGCCCCGCTGCGGGTAACGGATCGGCAACCTCCCGGTCCCGGCGCCGCCGGAAAATCGAATGCGCCCCCCTGTGCGGTTGGGGCATCCTGTAGGAACAGCAACGACAAAGGATAGAAAATGCGGCTCAGCGACTTTTGGCGGCTGATGGACGACGAGTTCGGGGCCCACTACTCACGGAGCCTCGCGGGCGATCTCGTGATCGGTGAACTGGGGGACCGGACCGCCCTCGACGCGCTGCGGGCGGGGATCGACCCCCGGCGGGTGTGGGAGGCGGTCTGCGCGGTGCAGGACGTGCCTCGCGAGCGGTGGCTGGGGCGCGACCTGAAGCCCCGGGCCCGCAGCCGGGCCGAATAGGACACGCCGTTCATCGACCCAATTCATTCGAATATCTGTTCGGATCGAGATATGCTTGGAGGACGGGTCCTGCCGGTTTTTTCACATACCGGGCGGCCTCCCAAGACTGTCAGAGCCGGCCGGTAGGGTCGGAACGAACATGCAAACGGCCCGCGGGGTTTCGCAAGCCCAGGGCACAATCAACCGAGGTGAACAATGGCTGCACCAGCCGATCGTGAGAAGGCCCTCCAGGCTGCCCTCGCGCAGATTGACAAGCAGTACGGCAAGGGCTCCGTTATGCGGCTTGGCGATGAGATTCGAGCACCCATCGAGACGATCTCCACGAGTTCGATCGCCCTTGACGCCGCGCTCGGCATCGGCGGCCTGCCCCGCGGCCGCGTCGTCGAGATCTACGGACCCGAGTCCTCGGGTAAGACCACGGTGGCCCTCCACGCGGTGGCCAGCGCCCAGCGCAACGGCGGCATCGCGGCCTTCATCGACGCCGAGCATGCCCTCGACCCGGAGTACGCGAAGAAGCTTGGGGTCGACACCGACGCACTCCTGGTGTCCCAGCCCGACACCGGTGAGCAGGCACTCGAGATCATGGACATGCTCATCGGATCCGGCTCCATCGACATTGTGGTGATCGACTCCGTGGCAGCGCTTGTTCCCCGCGCGGAAATCGAAGGCGAGATGGGCGACAGCCATGTGGGCCTGCAGGCCCGGCTCATGAGCCAGGCCCTCCGCAAGATCACCGGCCGCCTGAGCCAGACCAAGACCACCGCCATCTTCATCAACCAGCTCCGCGAAAAGATCGGTGTCTTCTTCGGCAGCCCCGAAACCACGACCGGTGGCAAGGCGCTGAAGTTCTACGCCTCCGTGCGCATCGACGTCCGCCGGATCGAGACCCTCAAAGAGGGAGTTAACCCGGTCGGCAACCGCACCCGGGCCAAGATCGTGAAGAACAAGATGGCCCCGCCCTTCAAGCAGGCCGAGTTCGACATTCTCTACGGACACGGCATCTCCCGAGAGGGTGGTCTGATCGATGTGGGCGTCGAGAACGGACTGGTCAAGAAGTCCGGCGCCTGGTTCACCTATGACGGCGACCAGCTGGGCCAGGGCAAGGAGAATGCCCGCAAGTTCCTCATCGACAATCCCGACCTCGCCGATGAGCTGGAGCGGAAGATCCGCGTCAAGCTTGGCATCGGTGTGCAGCCCGAAGAGAACGAGGGCGGCCCCAAGCTGAAGGCCGTCGGCGGAGAGTAGCCGCAGTGGCAGGAAGCGGATCCTGGGGGCGGCCGGCCGACGGCCCGCCGCCCCCAGGGGATTCCGAAAGCACACGGGCCGATACCGGGGAGGTCCGCCGGACACCTGACGGACCATCGGCCGAACACCAGATGACCGAATACGAGTTGTTCGGGGCAAGCGCTGGCAGCGGCCTCTCCGCCGGACCGCCGGCCGAATACGAGATGTTCGGCGCAAACGCTGCCGGCATGACCTTCGGCGAAGAGTCCGCGGCCGACGGGTCCTCCTGGAGGAAGCCGGCCAGCCGTGGGTCCTTCGGGAAAAAGTCTGCCAGCGGCGGGTCGTTCGGCCGGAAGCGGGCCGGGGGTGGACCATCCGGGGAAAACATTGCGGGTGGGGGCTTCGGTCAAAAACCAGCTGGCGGCGGATCGTTTGGGAAAAAGCCGGCCGGCGGCGGGTCCCTCGGGAAGAAATCCGGCAGCGGGGGATCCTTCGGGGGGCAGACGCCCAAGTCACGCAGCCGGCGGAAAACCGAGCGCGCGCTCAACGATTCAGCATTCGGCCCCGTCTTCGGACGCTCGGCGGATCTCCCTCCCGAACAGGATCCCGATGAGGCCGCCCCGGCCCCGTGGAGCCCTTCCGGGTTCCCCGATGACGCGCCGCACAGCGGGGCGGGCACCGCCGACGGCTCCAGTGGGCGTTCACGGCGTCGCGGCCGCGGGGAAGCAACGCCGGAGGACCCAGCGGATCAGGCGCAGCCGTCCGACCCCCTCGCCCTCGGCCGCTCCATCGTGCTTCGCCAGCTCGCGATGGCGCCGAGAAGCCGGCACCAGCTGGCCGTGAAGCTCGCCGAGCGGGGCGTGCCCGAGGAAGCCGCCACGGCGGTCCTGAACCGCTTCGAAGAGGTCCAGCTCATCGACGACGCGGAGTTCGCCCGGATGTGGGTCCGCAGCCGCTCCGCCACCCGCTCGTTGGCCCGCTCCGCCCTGAAACGGGAACTGGCCGAAAAAGGCATCGACCCGGCCCTTGCCGAGGACGCCCTCGCCCAGGTGAGCGACGACGACGAACGGAACGCCGCACGTGAACTGATCCACCGGAAGATGCGGCAGGGCGTTGACCTCGGGGACCGCTCCGCGCGGGACAAGGAGGTCCGCAGGCTCGTCTCAATGCTCGCCCGGAAGGGCTACGCGCCGGGCCTGGCCTTCGCACTCGTCAAGGACGCCCTCGACGCGCAGGACGCCGCCTCCGAATGACGCGGCGAGGGCGTTCTCGCGTGCCTCTCCTGCTGGAGTGACTACCGCCGTCGGGCGCGCGATTGTGGGCCGGTGGCGGGGCGGTCGTACCCTTAAGCCGTGAGTATTACAGTCCCCGCACCTTCCTCCGCCGACCCGTCGACAACCCCGGCGGGGGCGGCTTCCGTCGGCCCGCAGCGCACCTACGAGGTGCGCACCTTCGGATGCCAGATGAACGTCCACGACTCGGAGCGGATCTCGGGCCTCCTCGAGGGGGCAGGACTCACCCCGGCCACCGGCGGGCAGGCCGACGTCGTCGTCTTCAACACCTGCGCCGTCCGTGAGAATGCCGACAACAAGCTCTACGGAAACCTCGGCATGCTCGCCCCGGTCAAGGAGGCCAACCCGGGCATGCAGATCGCCGTCGGCGGCTGCCTGGCGCAGAAGGACCGCGAGACCATCCTCCGCAGGGCGCCCTGGGTCGACGCGGTCTTCGGCACCCACAACATCGGGGCGCTGCCGGCCCTGCTTGAACGCGCCCGGCACAACGACGAGGCCCAGCTCGAGATCCTCGAATCCCTCGACGTCTTCCCCTCGACCCTGCCCACCAAGCGGGACTCGGTGTACGCCGGATGGGTCTCCATCTCGGTCGGGTGCAACAACACCTGCACGTTCTGCATCGTGCCCTCCCTCCGCGGCAAGGAGCGCGACCGCCGGCCCGGAGAGATCCTCGCCGAAATCGAGGCCCTCGTGGCCGACGGCGCCATCGAAGTGACCCTGCTCGGCCAGAATGTGAACTCCTACGGGGTCGAATTCGGCGACCGGGGCGCCTTCGCGAAACTGCTCCGGGCCTGCGGCAGCATCGAAGGGCTTGAGCGGGTCCGTTTCACCAGCCCGCACCCGGCGGCGTTCACCGATGACGTCATCGACGCCATGGCCGAAACCCCCAATGTCATGCCGCAGCTCCACATGCCGCTGCAGTCCGGCTCCGACCGCATCCTCAAGGCGATGCGCCGCTCGTACCGGTCGGCGAAGTTCCTGGGCATCCTTGACCGCGTGCGCGAGCGGATGCCTTCCGCAGCAATCTCCACCGACATCATCGTCGGCTTCCCCGGCGAAACCGAGGAGGACTTCCAGGCCACCCTCGACGTCGTCGAGAAGTCCCGGTTCGCGACGGCCTTCACGTTCCAGTACTCGCGGCGCCCGGGCACCCCGGCAGCGGACCTCCCGGACCAGCTGCCCAAACACGTCGTGCAGGAACGCTTCGAACGCCTCACCGCCCTGCAGGACCGCATCGCCGAAGAGGAAAACGCCCGCCAGGTGGGCCGGTCCGTCGAGGTGATGGTGACGGCGAACCAGGGCCGGAAGGCCGGAGAGACCCACCGCCTGACCGGGCGCGCCCAGGACCAGCGGCTGGTGCACTTCAGCGTCCCCGCCGGCGCCGAGGTGCCCCGCCCCGGCGACCTGGTGACTGTGCCGGTGACCCACGCCGCGCCCTTCCACCTGCTGTCCGACCCCACCGCCGCCGAATACTCGGTGCGGCGCTCCCGTGCCGGGGACGCCTGGGACCGCAGCCAGGCCGACTCGTGCGGGGCGCCGGTCCCCGGTGGCGGGCCCGGCACTGCCGGTGCGGGGGTGTCCCTGGGCATGCCGTCGCTGCCCCCGCGACGCTCCGCCCCTTGATACCGCCCTTCGCGGGCACCGGGCCCGTAAGCGGACCCGGTGGAGCAGAACCCGGCACCGGAGGTCCCGCCGGGCCCGCCAGTGGAGCCGGGGTAGGGCAGGCCGTTCCACGCGCGCAGGCCCCCGGGCTGGAACAGGCTACCGGGGTGCATTCAGGGGACGCCCGGCCGCCCATCGTCGCGGTCGTCGGTCCCACCGGCACGGGCAAGTCCGACCTCGCGATCGCCCTCGCCGTTGAACTCGGCGGTGAGGTCATTAACGCCGACGCGCTCCAGTTCTACCGCGGCATGGACATCGGGACGGCCAAAGTGCCGTTCGAGGAACGGCGCGGCGTTCCGCACCACCTCCTCGACATCCTCGACATCCGCGAGGAGGCGAGCGTCGCCGCCTATCAGGCCGAGGCCCGGCGGGCCATCGACGCCGTCCGGGCCCGCGGCAGCGTCCCCGTGCTCGTCGGCGGGTCGGGACTCTACGTCCGCGCCGTCCTTGACCGGCTCGAATTCCCTGGTACCGATCCGGCCGTCCGGGAACGCATCGAGGCCGAACTCGCCGCCGGAGGGTCCGCCGCGCTCCGCGTCCGGCTCGCCGCGGTGGATCCGGTGTCGGCGGCCCGGATCGCCGATGACCGCCGGCTGGTCCGGGCACTGGAGGTGGCCGAGCTCACCGGACGCCCGTTCAGCTCCTTCATGCCCGACCGGCAGTACTACGCGCCGGCGGTCCAGATCGGGCTGGCGGTCGACCCGCAGGAACTCCAGGTCCGGCTCGCGGAGCGGGTGCACACGATGGTCCGGAGCGGCCTGCAGGAGGAGGTCCGGGCCCTCGACGCCCGGGGCCTTCGGGAGGGACGCACCGCCTCGCGGGCCCTCGGCTACTCCCAGTTCCTTTCGGTCCTTGACGGGACCCTTAGCGAAGCTGCCGCCATCGAGGACACCATCACCGCGACCCGGAAGTTCGCCAAGCGCCAGCGCACCTGGTTCCGGGGCGACCCCCGGGTGCAGTGGCTGCCCTGGCGGGCTCCGGACCTGATCCAGCGGGCCCTCCTCCTCGCCCGCGGCGCCGGGACACTATCCTAGAAGGGTGAGCACCGCACCCGCCCGGCAGGCCCCGACCGTATCGCCCCTTACCGGTGTGCCGTTCACCAAGGGCCATGGAACGGGCAACGACTTTCTCCTCCTCCTCGACCCCGAGGCGGCACTCGACCTCAGCGCCGACGCCGTCGCCGCGGCGTGCGACCGCCACCGTGGGGTCGGAGCCGACGGGCTGATCCGCGCCGTGCGCTCCGGGCAGCTTCCCGAGGGGCGTGAGCTGCTCGGCGGGAATCCGGAGGCCGAGTGGTTCATGGACTACCGCAACGCCGACGGATCCGTCTCCGAGATGTGCGGCAACGGTGTTCGGGTCTTCGTCCACTTCCTGGTCAGCAAGGGCCTGGTGAGCCTCGATCACGGGGCCGCGGTGTCCGTGGCGACGAGGGCCGGCATCAAGGTGGTCTCGCGGTCGGCCGACGGGTACTCGGTGGATATGGGCCCCTGGGAGTTCATCCATCCCGGTGAGGCTGCCGCCAGGGCTGTGGATTCGACGGTTGAGGCGGCGGGCCTCGGCGTCCCGAGGCCGGGCCTTTCGGTGAGCATGGGCAACCCGCACACGGTCGTCGCCCTTGCGGGGCTCGACGAGCTCGCCGCGCCACCGCTGATCGAGGCCCCGAAGGTCGAGCCGGTACCTCCGCACGGAACGAACGTCGAATTCGTCGTTCCCGCCGAGCCGCTCGTGGAGGACGGCGTCGGCAGGCTCACGATGAGGGTCCACGAACGCGGGGTGGGCGAGACCTTCTCCTGCGGCACCGGGGCGTGCGCCGCCGCCGTCGCCACCCGCTACTGGGCCGGGCCTGAGTCGCCCTCCCACTGGGCAGTCAGCGTCCCCGGCGGCGTGCTGGGGGTCGTCTTCCATATCGGCGCCGATGGACGCGAGCACGTCGACCTCAGCGGGCCCGCGGTGCTCGTGGCCGAGGGGACCCTGCTCGGGTCCTGAACGGGCTCTTTCCGCAACAGACGGGTCCGCGGTCTCCGGAACGCCCGCGCTGGTCAAGGCTCCGCCGGCTCGGGCGCCGTCAGTCCGCCGGACGGGTGATGGAAAGAATGCGAAAGGACTTCGCGGTGTCTGCCCGGCGCACGGTGAAGCCGGGGGGAAGGGCTTCGGCGAGCCAGCGCTGCAGGGAATCGGCGCCCAGGTTTTTCTGCACCACGAGCCAGGCCTCCCCGCCGGGAGCAAGCCGCGGCAGCCAGCGCAGCAGGAGCGCGTGGAGCTCCGCCTTGCCGATCCGGATGGGGGGATTCGACCAGATGGTGTCGAATTCGAGCGACGGGTCGACGTCGTCCGGCGTGCCAACAGAAACATTCGCCAGGCCGAGGCGGGCCGCATTGTCCCGGGTCAGGGCGATGCACCGCTCATTGACATCCACGGCGTACACCTGGGCGTCCGGGGCCTTCAGCGCAAGGGTCAGGGCCAGCGGACCCCACCCGCTGCCGACGTCGAGCAGGCGCGTGCCCCGCGGCTCGGGGACGGAGCCGAGAAGGATGGCGGTGCCCTTGTCGATTCCGTCGGGGCTGAACAGGCCCGATGATGTCACGAGGTCGCGCTGCTCGCCATTGAGGACAACCGACAGCGGCCGCCGGACGCCCGGGCCGGCGGGCTGGGGGCTGAAGTAGTGCTGGGATTCCATAAGCGTCAAGCCTAGTGCCCCGCCGGGCCGTCCACCGGGCGGAGGCCTGCCGGAGCCCGGTCCCCCGGAGACAGCCGGCCGGCCGGGGGCAAGTCCCGTTGCGCGGAGAGTGAATTCGCTGTGCTGGCGGTTTTCGTGCTACTAGCATTGAAGGACGCAATGACAAAGGAGAACATGACCACGAACCACGAAGGATCGACCGGAGCCGAGATGGGACCCGCGGAGATCCAGGCTGTCATCGACCGGATTCTCGCCCACGACGAGGCGGTCGAGTCCAAATCTTCGGCGGCAGCCAAGCCCCCGGCCGGCGACGGCCCGGCCGGCGGCGCCCCGGCGACGTGGCGCTCACGCGCACAGGCCCTCTCCGCCTCCGCACAGGAGCACTCGGAGTTCGACGGAGACCAGGAGGACCTTGCCGAGCGGCACGCCCTGCGCCGCGTGGCAGGTCTCTCGACCGAACTTGAAGACGTCACCGAGGTCGAATACCGGCAGCTGCGCCTCGAGCGCGTCGTCCTCGCCGGCCTGTGGAGCGACGGCACGGCGCAGGACGCCGAGAACTCGCTCCAGGAGCTCGCCGCCCTCGCTGAGACAGCCGGCTCGGAGGTGCTCGACGGCATGGTCCAGCGGCGCCTGAAGCCGGACCCTGCCACCTTCCTCGGCTCCGGCAAGGCCCAGGAGCTCAAGGCCGTGGTGGCGGCCCTCGGGGCCGACACCGTCATCGTCGACAGCGAGCTTTCCCCCTCCCAGCGCAGGGGCCTCGAGGACATCGTTAAGGTCAAGGTCATCGACCGGACCGCCCTGATCCTCGACATCTTCGCCCAGCATGCCCAGTCCCGCGAGGGCAAGGCCCAGGTGGAACTCGCCCAGCTCGAATACCTCCTGCCGCGGCTTCGTGGCTGGGGTGAATCGATGTCCCGGCAGGCCGGTGGCCAGGTCGGCAGCGCCGGCGCCGGAATGGGCTCCCGTGGTCCGGGTGAGACGAAGATCGAACTCGACCGCCGGAAGATCCGCACCCGCATGGCGAAGCTGCGCCGCGAGATCGCCGGCATGAAGCCGGCACGGGAGACCAAGCGCTCGAACCGGCGCCGCAACCAGGTGCCGTCGGTGGCCATCGCCGGCTACACCAATGCCGGGAAGTCATCGCTGCTGAACCGGCTCACCGACGCCGGTGTGCTGGTGGAGAACGCCCTGTTCGCCACCCTCGATCCGACGGTGCGCCGCGCCGAGACAACCGACGGCCTCGGGTACACCCTGGTGGACACCGTCGGCTTCGTCCGGTCGCTGCCCACCCAGCTCGTCGAGGCCTTCCGGTCAACCCTCGAGGAGGTGGCGGACGCCGACCTGATCCTGCACGTCGTGGACGCCTCCCACCCCGACCCCGAAGGGCAGATCGCCGCCGTGCGTACGGTCCTCGCCGAGGTCGACGCCCGGAAGATCCCCGAGATCATCGTGCTGAACAAGGCCGACGCCGCCGACCCGTTCGTCCTCGAACGCCTCCGGCAGCGGGAGCCGCGCCACGTCGTCGTGTCGGCCCGCACCGGCCAGGGCATCGATGAACTGCGCATGCAGATCAGCACTTCCATTCCGAGGCCCGGGGTGCGGATGTCCCTGCTCGTTCCCTACGACCACGGGGAGATCACCAGCCGGCTTCACGAGGAGGACGCGGAGATCCTCTCCCTGGACCACGCCGAAGAGGGAACCGTGCTCGAGGTGATGGTGAGGGAGGGCCTCGCGGCGGAACTCGAACCGTACCTGAGGCATGAGTAAAGGGCCCGAGCCCGACGCGCTGAACCTGCTGGATGCCGCCGTTGCGGCGATGGGCGGTGAAAGCCGCGCCGGTCAGCATGAGATGACGCGCCGGGTGAGCGAGGCCATCGACACCGGGGAGCACCTTCTCGTCCAGGCCGGTACCGGAACGGGAAAGTCGCTGGCCTACCTGCTGCCGCTGATCGCCCATGCCATGGAGAGCGGGAAGCCTTCTGTCGTGTCAACGGCGACCCTGGCCCTGCAGGCGCAGATCGTGGGCCGTGACCTGCCCCGGCTGCTGTCGGCGGTTCAGCCGCACCTTCCCCGGCCCGTCGACGTCGCCCTCCTCAAGGGGCGGTCGAACTACGTGTGCCTGCACAAGACGGCGGGGGGATTCCCGGAGGAGGACGCCCCCGACGCCCTGTTCAGCCTCGGCGAGGACGCCGTCCAGCACCCCGGCGCGGCACCGGCCGCGCCGGGCAGCGCGCTCGGCCGGGAGGTGGTGCGCCTCCGCGAATGGGCCGAAGACACCGAGACCGGTGACCGCGACGAACTGCTGCCGGGCGTCAGCGACCGCGCCTGGCGCCAGGTGTCGGTCAGCAGCCTCGAGTGCCTCGGCGCCCAGCGGTGCCCGGTGGCCAAGGAGTGCTTCAGCGAGCGTGCCCGCGAGGCCGCCGCGACCGCCGACATCGTCATCACGAACCACGCGATGCTCGCCATCAGCGCCTTCGAGGGCCTCGCCGTGCTCCCGGACTACGACGTCGTCGTCATCGACGAGGCCCACGAACTCCACGACCGGGTCACCGGAGCCGTCTCGGGCCAGCTCTCGGCGGCGATGGTCTCCGCGGCGGCAACCGCGGTGCGCCGCCACGCCTCGTTGCGCACCGACGCACTCGACTCCGCGGGCAAGGCCCTCGAGGAGGCCTGCGCGCTCCTGCCGTCGGGACTGATACCCGGACGGCTCCCCGAGGAGCTCGAATCTGCCCTGGAACAGGTGCGCGATGCCTCGCGTACCGCCCTGTCGGACACCAAGACCGACGGCAAGGCCGACGGCCCGGGGGACGCCGACGGCGGACGGCAGCAGGCGCGCGGACGGCTCGGCCTGGTCTTCGAGGTGGCCGAGCGGCTTCTCGCCGCCGGTGAGGCCGGCGAGGTGGTCTGGGCCTCCCGGCCCAGCACCTTCACCCCGGGTGCCGGCTACTCCATGGCCGACGAGAGCGCTCCGGCCATCCTGAACGTGGCACCGCTGTCCGTCGCGGGGCGCCTCCGCGAGGGATTGTTCGAAGATCACACGGTCGTCCTGACCTCGGCGACCCTTGCGATCGGCGCCGAGTTCGGCCCCGTCGCCGGTTCCCTCGGGCTGACCGGAGCGGGCGCGCCATCCTGGGCCGGGGTCGACGTCGGAAGTCCCTTCGACTACCCGCGCCAGGGGGTGCTGTATGTGGCCAAGGACCTCCCGAAGCCGGAACGGGGAACCTCCGAGGCGCAGCTGGCCGAGCTGGAGGCACTGCTGAAGGCCTCCGGCGGCGGAGCGCTCGGACTGTTTTCCTCGCGCCGGGCGGCGGAGGAAGCAGCCGAGGCGCTGCGGCCGCTCGTCGACTTCGAGATCCTGTGCCAGGGGGAGGCGTCGCTTCCCTCGCTCGTGCAGCAGTTCGCCGAGGAACCGGACACCTGCCTGTTCGGGACGATGTCCCTGTGGCAGGGAGTCGATGTGCCGGGGCAGTCATGCCGGCTCGTGGTGATCGACCGCATTCCCTTTCCCCGCCCCGACGATCCGCTGATGACTGCCCGCACCCGGGCGGTGGCGCGCGCCGGCGGGAACGGGTTCATGAGTGTGTCCGCCACGCACGCGGCCGTGCGGCTCGCCCAGGGGGCAGGGCGGCTGATCCGGGCCTCCGGCGACCGCGGCGTCGTCGCGGTCCTCGACTCGCGCCTTGCCACTGCGCGCTACGGGTCGTTCCTGCGCGCAGCCCTGCCGCCGTTCTGGCACACGACCGATCGAACGACAGTGCTGGGCATCCTCGAGCGGGTCGCCGCAGGGTAGGGCCCCGACGGAGGCACAAGGGGAGGCACAGAGGGGGAGGTACGGAGAAACCACTGGCTAGGCGGCTGCCCGGACCGCCCGGTTCCGGCCCTGCGACTTCGCGGCGTAGAGCGCGGCGTCGGCCGCGGCGATGACCGCCTCCAGCCCGCGGCCCGCTTCTCCGGCGTCGGCGATTCCGTAGCTGACGGTGGGCAGCGGGAATCCCTGCGCCGTCGGTGTTCCCTGCAGCGCACGGCTGATCTCCGCGCTGACCGCCTCGGCGCGCTCCCCATCGGCGCCGGTGAGCAGGATGATGAACTCCTCCCCGCCGTAGCGTCCCACGAGGTCGGTGGAGCGCACCGACCGCGAACACGCCTCGGCGAACGCCTGCAGCGCCGTGTCGCCCGCTGCATGGCCATAGGTGTCGTTGACCTGCTTGAAGCGGTCGAGGTCCGCAAGGATGAGCGCCCCCGGGATCCCGGCGGCGCTGAGGCGCTTCAGTTCTCGGTCCGCCCGGTCAAGGAAGGCTGAACGGTTGAGCAGCCCGGTCAGTCCGTCCCGTGCTGCCTTGTGCCGCAGGTCCCGGGTGACCTGGTCGTTGCTCAGGGCGGCCATGGTGAAGGAGACCACGACGAGGAGGGTCAGGGTGATCAGGGTGGTCACCGCCGACCCGAAGTAGGTGGTGAAGACGAACCCGTCGACTCCGTCAACGACAAACGCGATGCCGCGGCCAAGGTAGAAGAGCGAGAGGAACCCCGAGGCGACGGCGAGCGGCACCTGGGTGCGCACCCGGTGGGGCGCGGGCCGCCACACCTCGCGGGCGGCGAGGCCGAACAGCAGGGACATCATCGCCAGGAACACCGGTCCGCCGGACCAGGCGTTGACTGCGGGGTTGTCCGCGGCCGAGGCGAGAGCCGTGAGCAGGGGCGGGGCGGCGAGCTGCGCCACCCGCGGTCGCCCGCGGTGGAGCGAACGGGCCGCCGCCCAGACGGCCGCGGCGCCGGCCACGAGCAGGGTGTTCCCCAGCGGGTTGGCCCAGACCTGGTGGGAGGTGCCGTCGAGGAGGAAGGCCGCGGACCCGGCAAGGAACAGGCCGATCGCCGCGCACCACCAGGCACTGTAGGCCGACCGGGTGCGGCGGAAGGTCACAAGATAGAACAGCACGAGCTGGATGAGCGCGACAACGCCGAAGGCGACCCTCAGGGTAGAGGTATCAAGCGGCATCCGGCGGACCTTCCCTTCCGTGCGACATGCCGCCAGTATTGCACCGGGCGCCGACTATTGCGGCCGAGCCCCGCCTCCGGCGCGGCCGGCACGACCGGTCACCAGATCCACAACCGACGCGGTCGGCCCGGCGGCACGACGCCCACGACCGATATAGCGGGCCCGCCGACACCGCCAACCCTGGCGGCGGACCGGGAGCCTACAGGGCGCGCATCACCGAGACCACCTTGCCCATGATGCTCGCATGGTCGCCCAGAATCGGTTCGTACCGGGTGTTCTGCGGAAGCAACCAGGTGTGCCCGTCGCGCTGGCGGAAGGTCTTGACGGTGGCTTCGTCGTCGAGGAGCG
This sequence comes from Arthrobacter zhaoguopingii, assembly GCF_009828595.1. Taxonomy (GTDB): domain Bacteria; phylum Actinomycetota; class Actinomycetes; order Actinomycetales; family Micrococcaceae; genus Arthrobacter_D; species Arthrobacter_D zhaoguopingii. Next base: position 38,081 of record NZ_WPNY01000004.1, on the reverse strand, counting down.
CGGCGACGATCTCACCGTTCTGCGCGCTCTGCTGGCGCCGGACCACCACCCAGTCGCCGTCGCAGATGGCGGCGTCGATCATCGAGTCACCTGTTACCCGGAGCATGAACAGTTCGCCGTGGCCGACGAGCTGCCGCGGCAGGGGCATGACGTCCTCGACGACCTGGTCGGCCAGGATCGGACCACCTGCGGCAATCCGTCCGACCATTGGCACCATTGCGGTGTCCACAGCGCCGGAAAAGTCGGAGGCAGGGCCTGTCCCTGACCGGCCCTGCTCGGGTGCCGGGGCGTCCGCCAGGGTCAGCGGCAGCAGGATCTCCATGGCCCGCGGCCGCTTCGGGTCCCTGCGGATATATCCAAGCCGCTCCAGCTGGGACAGCTGGTGCGTGACACTCGAGAGGCTCGCGAGCCCCACCGTGTCCCCAATCTCGCGCATCGACGGGGGGTACCCGTTGGCGCCGATTGACCGTTGGATCGTCTCGAGGATCTTCATCTGCCGGGTGGTCAGACCCTTGGGGACGCTCCGGCCCCTTGGACGTCCGCGCATCGGCGTGCCGGTGGGAACTCCTGCGGCTGCCTCTCCCACCGGGACGGTCGGAACCGCCCGAGCCTCTTCCGCTGCCCGCTCTGCCACTGGTTTGTCCCTTCGCTGCGCCGCCACCTGCGCCGGACCCGTCGGCGGATCGTTTTGTCGGTGGCAGATGGTGTTGTCAGGTTGTCGCCGTCCGGTAGCGAAACCCCGGAGCCCGCGTCTTCCTCTGAACCCAACGGTAGGCGAGCGCGGAGGTGTTTTCAAACATATGTTCGAGCGAGTCTCGACAAAGATCGATAACAGATGCTAAGAATAAGCAGGACGAAATAGAAGACATGTTCGAATTCAATGTTCGAACGGGTTGAACTTATTCGAAACTCCAGAAGAGGTACACGTCATGACCGCAACGCCAGGCTCGCTCAGTGCCACCGCAGGTTCCGCCGTGGCGGGTGGTTTCCGGTCCCTTGGCCACACGGGCGACCGTCTTCCCAGTCAGCGGGATGCGGATCTGCCCCCACTGCGGCTGACGCGCCGCGGCCGGGTGCTGCTGGTCGGAGTGCCGCTGGTGCTGCTGGTGGCCGTCCTGGTGTTCCTTGCCGCCTCCACGACGGCGCCGGCCCGGGCCGGCAGCGACGCGGGCCAGCCGACCCAAACCATGGACGTCAATGTGGCACCGGGGGAGACCCTCTGGTCCCTTGCGGGCGAATTCGCCCCCGAGCGGGATCCGCGCGATGTGGTCTCGGAGATCGTCGAGCTCAATGGGCTGGGGTCATCGACGGTGCAGGCGGGCCAGGTCGTTGCGATTCCCGTCTCCCGGTAGCCTTCGCCCGCCTGTGGCGCCCGGTCGTCCCGCCTCAATTCCTCGCCCGGGCGGACTGTCGCTTAAGCTCGATGGGTGAGGAACCGCCTTGAGTCCCTGTCCCGCCTTCCGCTGCGTGAGAACCTTGTGGGGCTATCTCCCTACGGTGCACCGCAGATTGACGTACCGATCCTGCTCAACGTCAATGAGAACACCCATGGGGTGCCCGCCGAGGTTCACCGGGCCATCGTGGACGCGGTGCAGGCAGCAGCCCTGGGCCTGAACCGTTATCCCGACCGCGAATTCACCGAACTGCGCGCAAACCTGGCCCGCTATCTCGGCGGGGGAGTCACCGCCGATCACGTCTGGGCCGCCAACGGCTCCAACGAGGTGCTCCAGCAGATCCTGCAGGCCTTCGGGGGCCCGGGGCGCACCGCGATCGGCTTCCCACCCACCTATTCCATGTATCCGCTGCTGGCCAGCGCCACGGACACCCGCTATGTCACCGCCCCGCGGGACCCCTCGTTCCAGCTCGAGGCCGGCTATGTCGCCCGGGAGGTCGCCTCCTCGGGGGCCAACATCGTCTTCCTCTGCTCGCCGAACAACCCGACGGGGACGGCGCTGGGGCTCGACGTCGTTGAGGCCGCGTACGAGGCCGGCGCGGCGGCGCGGGCCATCATCATTGTCGACGAGGCCTACGCGGAGTTCTCCCACGCCGGAACACCCAGCGCAATCACCCTGCTTCCGGGCCGGGAGCGGCTCATCGTCTCGCGCACCATGAGCAAGGCCTTCGCGCTGGCCGGGGCCCGCCTGGGGTACCTCGCGGCGGCACCGGAGGTCGCCGACGCGCTCCGCCTGGTCCGCCTGCCGTACCACCTTTCGGCCATCACCCAGGCCGCCGCCAACGCCGCCTTGACCCACTCCGCGACCCTCCTGGCGAACGTCGAGGCGATCAAGGTCCAGCGCGACCGCATTGTCTCCGAGCTCACGGCGCTGGGCCTGAGCCCGGCCCCTTCCGATGCCAATTTCGTCCTGTTCGGCGGGCTGACGGACCCGCAGCGGGTCTGGCGAGGCCTGCTCGAGGCCGGGGTGCTGATCCGCGACGTCGGAATTCCCGGCCATCTGCGCGTGACGGCCGGTACCGAGAGCGAAACCACAGTGTTCCTTGAGTCACTGAAGCGCCTCCTTTGACCGGCGTCTCCTAGACTGGAGGGGAACGTGCGACGCCCCTCCACTTCCGGATGCAGGCAGCACCGACGCGAAGCCCCTAGCGAAGGACACCAATGACCGTGGAGATCTCCGCCGCCCGCACTGCGCGGATCGAGCGGACCACCAGCGAATCCAGCGTGTACCTCGAGGTCAATCTCGACGGCACGGGTACCTCGGATATCAGCACCTCCGTGCCGTTCTACGACCACATGCTCACGGCCCTCGCGAAGCATTCCCTGATCGACCTGACGGTGAAGGCCACGGGCGATACGCACATCGACGTCCACCACACCGTCGAAGACACAGCGATCGCCTTCGGGGAGGCCCTCCGCGAGGCGCTCGGCACGAAGGCCGGCATCCGGCGCTTCGGCGAGGCGACCGTTCCCCTCGACGAGGCCCTTGCCAATGCCGTGGTCGACATCTCCGGGCGCCCCTTCCTCGTTCATGGCGGCGAGCCGGCGGGCCAGGAGTACCACCTCATCGGAGGACACTTCACCGGATCGCTGACCCGCCACGTCTTCGAAGCCATCGCGCTGCACGCGGGAATCTGTCTGCACCTCAACGTGCTCGCCGGCCGCGATCCCCACCACATCGTCGAGGCGCAGTTCAAGGCCTTTGCGCGGGCCCTCCGAGCCGCCGTGGAGTCCGACCCTCGGGTCGAAGGCATCCCGTCGACGAAGGGGGCGTTGTGAGCGCGCCGAAGGTGACGGTGCTCGACTACGGGTCGGGCAACGTCCGCTCCGTGGTGCGGGCCCTTGAGCACGTCGGTGCCGAGGTCACCCTCAGCGCCAAGTCGCAGGACGTCCTCAACGCCGACGGGCTCGTGGTGCCCGGCGTGGGCGCCTTCGCGGCCGTCATGAAGGGACTGAAGGACGTCGATGCGCTGCGCCTGATCGGACGCCGTGTAGCCGGGGGCCGTCCCGTCCTTGGCATCTGCGTGGGCCTGCAGATCCTCTTCGACGAAGGGGTCGAGCACGGCGTGCGCACCGCCGGGATGGGGGAGTGGCCCGGCAAGGTGGAGCGACTCCAGGCCGACGTTGTGCCCCACATGGGATGGAACACGGTCAGTCCGCCCGAGGACTCGGTGCTGTTCAACGGCATCGAGGACGAGCGGTTCTACTTCGTCCACTCCTACGGAGTGCAGCACTGGGACTTCGACGTCAGCCAGCCCATGATGAAGCCGCCCCAGGTGACGTGGTCCGACCACGGCGGGCGGTTCGTCGCCGCCGTCGAGAACGGGCCGCTCTCGGCCACCCAGTTCCACCCGGAAAAATCAGGCGACGCCGGGGCCCAGCTGCTGCGCAACTGGACCGGCAGGCTGGGAAAATAATGATCAGCGTTCTCCTGATGGGGGTTGCCGGCCTGCTGATCGGCGGGGCGTTGTCTTTCCGCTCGCAGGGCTTCCCCAAGGCGCTGATCATCAGTTTCTGGATCCTCGCCGGCATGGCCCTGGTAGGGGCGTACCTCTTTACCCTTGACGCCTAGGCAAGCGCAGCACGCCCGCCCCGCACCAACGCCCGCCCCGCACCCCAACGTGCACCTCCGCCAGCTGTGCACCTCCACCAGCTGGGCACCCATTCCCGCGGCCCCTCCCGGCCACGTCGACCGAAAGAAGCGCATGAGCCCGTTCACCGACTCTCCCAACCTGGAACTCCTCCCCGCCGTGGACGTCGCCGACGGCCAGGCCGTCCGCCTCGTCCAGGGGGCCGCCGGCAGCGAAACCAGCTACGGCGACCCCGTCGACGCGGCGCTGGCCTGGCAGGAGGACGGCGCGGAGTGGGTCCACCTCGTCGACCTCGATGCCGCGTTCGGCCGCGGGTCGAACCGCCCGCTCCTCGAAAGGGTCGTCCGGAAGCTCGACATCAAGGTCGAGCTCTCCGGCGGGATCCGCGACGACGAATCACTCGACGCCGCCCTCTCCCTCGGGGCCACCCGGGTGAACCTGGGAACGGCAGCCCTCGAGAACCCCGAGTGGACCGCCAGCGCCATCGCCCGCTACGGCGACGCGATCGCCGTCGGCCTCGACGTCCGAGGCACCACCCTGGCCGCCCGGGGATGGACCCAGGAGGGCGGGGACCTGTGGGAAGTGCTGCAGCGGCTCGAGGACGCAGGATGCGCCCGTTACGTTGTCACCGACGTCACCAAGGACGGCACCCTGCAGGGGCCGAACCTCGAACTGCTGAAGCAGGTGATCGAGCGCACCAGCCGGCCCGTGGTGGCCTCCGGTGGCATCTCGAACCTCGATGACCTCGCGGCACTGCGCCAGCTGGTGCCCAGCGGCCTCGAAGGAGCGATCGTCGGCAAGGCCCTCTACGCCGGGGCGTTCACCCTTCCCCAGGCGCTGGACGTGGCCGGCCACCCGGCACCTCGGGAATGAGCAGGGAGCTCCCGGCGCACATCGCCGCCGCGCTGGCGGGAAACACCACGGACTCGGCGGGACGGCCCTGGGCCGGACGGGACCTCTCCGGTGACGGGAACCCCCTCCATAACTTCGACGACGACGACGGACAGGCCGACCCCGGCTACTCGTCCGCCGTCCGGGCCCTGATCGAGGGAGCCGGCGGCGAGGAGCAGGTGATCCAGGCGCTGGCATCGGCGCGGGTCTTCATCCCCATCGTGGCCCAGCTCGCCGCCGCCGGTGAGGGCCTCGATGGGGTCGAGGCCGACAAGGAAGCCGACATGGCCCTGGTGACCCTGCGTGCGCCCGACGGGCGGGCGGCGCTGCCGGTGTTCACCTCGGCGGACCGGCTCGCGGCCTGGCACTCCGACGCCCGTCCTGTGGCCGCCTACGCGGCGCGGGCGGCCCTGGCCGGTGTGGCGGAGAAGGCCGAACTGCTGGTCGTCGACCCGGGAGCCGACTTCACGTTCGTGGTGCGCCGTCCGGCGGTGTGGGCGCTGGCCCAGCAGGAGCCGTGGACGCCGTGCTACCGCGACCCCGGCCTCCGCGGGATCGTCGCGCCGATCACCGCCGGCGAGGAGGCAATCCTCGACGTCGTCCTCGAGCCAGGCTCCGGGGTGGCCGCCCGGACGGCTGGCGGTAGGCTGGTTTCCGGCGGCGGAGCCGGACCGGAACTGAAGATGAGTATCCGGCTGCAGCCCGGGCTCAGCCCCACCGCCGTCCGGGACCTTACCGAGCGCCTGCGCGCCTCGCTCCGGGCCCGCCGGGAGTTCGTCGAACGGGTCGACTCCCTGGAGATCCGAATAACCCGCTGACCGCGAAGGATCAGCAAGAGAGATGCTGCCGTGAACTTTGCCGTGTACCTGGAACTGCTGCGCATCGTTCCCGTCCGGAGGCTTTTGCTCGTGGGCATGGTCGCCCGGTTCCCCCACTCCGCCGCGGGGGTCCTTCTTACCCTTCACGTCGTCCAGACCCTCGACCGCGGCTACGCCGCCGCCGGGACCGTTGCCGCGCTGGTGACGATCGGCATCGCCGTCGGCGCGCCCTGGCGGGGCCGGCGGGTCGACAGCGTCGGCCTGCGCCGGGCGCTGATCCCCTCGGTCATCGCCGAGGCCGTCATCTGGTCGATCGCCCCGCGGCTGCCGTATGAGTGGCTCCTGCTCGCGGCACTGGTGGGCGGGCTGTTCACCCTCCCGGCCTTTTCCGTGGTGCGCCAATCCCTCGGCGTGCTGGTCGAGGGGCACTCCCGCCGCACGGCCTTCACCCTTGACGCCATCTCCACCGAGACGATCTTCATGGTGGGCCCGGCCGTTGGCATCGTGCTCGCGACCCAGGTGTCGACGGTGCTCGGCCTCACCCTGGTGGGTTTCGCCACCGCCGCGGCGGGCATCCTGCTGATGATCTACAACCCGCCCACCCGCACCGGGCAGCCCGGGGCGCTTCCCGCGCCAAGCGACGCGGAGGACTCGGCGATGGCCGTCGAATCCGTGGTGGCCGCCGCCCCCGCCCGGGTCAACGAGGCGTCGGCGGAACTGATGCCGCGCGCAGCGGTGCCGGTGCTGCGGCGGGTGGGCGGCCGGGTCGGTTCCCGGTTCGCCTGGGTCACCATCCCGCTGGCCGTCGTCATGGCCGTCGCCGCCGGGGCGGGCCTCGCCCTCTCCGGGACCGAGGTCGGCATCATCGCCACCCTGGAGCACACCGGCCGGGAGGAGCAGCTCGGACTGGTCTTCGCCGCCTGGTGCGCCGCCTCAATCGTCGGGGGACTGCTCTACGGCGCCCTGCACAAGCCGATCTCGCCCCTGGTGCTCCTGCTCGGCATGGGGGTGCTGACCATTCCGATGGCCTTCGCCACGGACACCCTTTCCCTGAGCCTGCTCTCCATCGCCCCTGGCCTGCTCTGCGCACCGGTACTCTCCGCCGCTTCCGAAAAGGTCGCCGACCTCGTACCGGAGAAGCGCAGGGGAGAGGCAATGGGCTGGTACGGCTCGGCTCTGACCTCCGGCGTCGCCGTCGGAGCTCCGCTCGCCGGGTTGCTGATCGACACGGCGGGACCGTGGGGAGGCTTCGCCGCCGTGGGCGGTGCCGCGGCGCTGATCGGCAGCGCAGGGCTCGCCGCCCAGCAGGTCCGGCGCCGCCGGGCTCCCGTCGCCTGAAATCCGTTCCCGCGCGCCCGTCGGAGAGCCGGTCGCGCATGCCGGGCGGTTGACCGCGGCCCTTAAGCGCAGCGGCGGCCGGCCCGTTGGAGGCCGGCCGCCGTCGGATCGGCGCCGAGTGGTTCCGCGGTGCTAGTTCACGGGGCCCGTGAACTTCTCGCCCGGACCCTTGCCCGGAGCATCGGGGATTACCGACGCCTCCCGGAAGGCCAGCTGCAGCGAGCGCAGGCCGTCGCGCAACGGGCCGGCATGTTGGCTGCCGATCTCCGGGGCGGCGGCCGTGACGAACCCGGCGAGGGCGGTGATCAGCTTCCGGGCTTCGTCGAGGTCTTTGAGCTCCTCCGCGTCGTCGCCAGCGGCCAGCCCGCACTTGACGGCGGCGGCGCTCATCAGGTGGACGGCCGAGGTGGTGATGACCTCCACGGCGGCCACCTCTGCGATGTCGCGCATGTGCTGCTGGACCGACTCCTCGGAGCCGTGCTCCGGGCCCGCCTCCTCCGCGAAGCTGCGGCGGGTCGGAGAGGGGTCGGAGGCGGAGGCCGGGGCCCCGTGCCCGGTTTCGGCGGGATTGCTGTTCGGAGTGCTCATACTGGTAAGCTTGTCACAGACCAACTGAACGTCGTTACTCCCAGCGCCCCCTGCGGGTATGGGAAATGACACGTTCAGGATGCAAGCGGAGTCCTCTCCCACCCGCGATTGCCTGGTGCTTCCTTGGGAAGTGCTTCAGGCAGCCGGGTCCAGGTCGGTGCAGCAGGCGCAACCGCGCCTGAGCACACGCCGGTATCTGCCGGACGTGTACGCACTGATACCCGAGGCCTTCGATTGCGCATGCGATTGGAGGCCTTCTCCATGTGCAGGCGGTCTCCCAGGTTTTCAACAATCAGGAGCTACACATTAGCGAGCCAAGAATCAATGATCGTATCCGCGTCTCCGAGGTGCGGTTGGTTGGGCCTGCCGGCGAACAGGTAGGAATTGTCCGTATCGAGGACGCACTTCGACTTGCCGCCGAGTCCGACCTGGATCTTGTTGAGGTTGCACCGCAGGCCAAGCCTCCGGTTGCGAAGCTGATGGATTTTGGCAAGTACAAGTACGAAGCCGCGGTCAAGGCGCGTGAGGCGCGGAAGAACCAGACCAACACGGTCCTCAAGGAAATCCGTTTCCGCCTGAAGATCGACACCCACGACTATGAGACCAAGCGCGGGCACGCCATCCGGTTCCTCGGCGCGGGCGACAAGGTCAAGGCCATGATCCAGTTCCGCGGCCGCGAACAGCAGCGCCCCGAGATGGGTATCCGGCTGCTGCAGCGCTTCGCCGAGGATGTCGCCGAGGTCGGCGTCGTCGAGTCCTCGCCGAGGATCGACGGTCGCAACATGGTCATGGTGATCGGCCCGGTCAAGAACAAGGCCGAGGCGAAGGCCGAAGCCCGCCGCGCGACGCAGCGTGCCGATGCCAAGGCTGCGAACGAGGCGGCCAAGTCCGGCACGCCCCGCGTCGATGTCTCCGGAACCAGCGGCGCGCCGCTGACGCAGACCCTCGCGGATCTGCTGCCCGAGGGCTACTCGATCACCGGCAGCCAGCCGGAGGAGGCAACCGCTCCCGCCGAGACCGCACCGGAAGCGCCCGAGCAGGCTGCTCCCGCCCAGGAGGCGGCCCCGGCCGTCGTCGAGCAGGCAGCGCCCGCCGCCGAGCCGGCCCCGGCCGCCGCCGAGCCGGCCAAGGCGCCTGCACCCCGGCAGGCACCCGCCAGGACCACTCGACCTGCAGCGGCTGCGTCAAAGCCCGCGGCCGCCCGGCCGGCAGCGGCGGCGTCCAAGCCCGCCGAGGCCAAGCCCGCCGCCGAGGCGGCTCCGGCAGCACCGGCGCCCGCGCCGAAGCCAATGGCGGCACCGAAGCCCGGTGGCGCTCCGAAGCCGATGGCGGTTCCCAAGCCCGCTGCCGCCCCCAAGCCCGCCGGAAGGACGGCTCCCTCGAAGAGCCCGTCGAGCCGGCCGAAGCCTGGAAGCTCCGAGTAGGAACTTCCCAGCTCTTGGAATCCCTCCGGGTGACCAAGTAAAACCGCAGGCGCTCCTGGGCGCCGTCCAACCGCTGACACCCGTCCGCGGCTAGCAGAAGGAGATCGGTCCCCATGCCGAAGATGAAGACCCACAGTGGCGCCAAGAAGCGCTTTAAGCTGACCGGCAGCGGCAAGCTGAAGCGCCAGCAGGCCAACCGCCGCCACTACCTCGAGCACAAGTCCTCGACGCTGACCCGCCGTCTGGCCAGCGACAAGATCGTCTCGAAGGCCGACACCAAGGTCATCAAGAAGATGCTGGGCGTCTAAGACCACACCAACCATTCCGTCTTCGGGCACCGCACAGCGGAGGGCACCGCGGCCAGCAGGCCGGACGGACGAACTACTGAAGGAGTACGCACGTGGCACGTGTGAAGCGGGCGGTAAACGCCCACAAAAAGCGTCGGGTTATTCTTGAGCGCGCCAAGGGCTACCGCGGGCAGCGTTCGCGCCTGTACCGCAAGGCCAAAGAGCAGCTGCTGCACTCGTTCGTGTACAGCTACGGTGACCGCCGCAAGCGCAAGGGCGACTTCCGCCGCCTGTGGATCCAGCGCATCAACGCTGCATCCCGCGCGAACGGCCTCACCTACAACCGCCTGATCCAGGGCCTGAAGGCTGCGGAGATCCAGGTGGACCGCCGCATGCTCGCCGACCTCGCCGTCACCGACGCCGCCGCGTTTGCCACGCTGGTATCGCTGGCCAAGGCCGCCCTGCCAGCCGACACCTCAGCCCCCGTCGTCGCGGAGGAGAAGGTCGTCAAGGCGCCCCGGGCCACCAAGGCCAAGGCCGCAGCGAAGGCCTAGGTCCGTTGCCGGCACCGCCGGCGGCAGCCTGAAATTTCATGAGCATATCCGGACGCCCCCAGGCACCAGCGATGACCAACCCCCGAGCCGATCGGGTGAGGGAGGTCGCGCGGCTTGCGGGGCGTCCGGCGCGTTTAAAGCGGGGACAGTTCCTGGCCGAAGGCCCCCAGTCGGTGCGCGAGGCGCTCCGGCTCCACGCGCTGCGCGGGGCCTCCGGCGGGCAGGAAGTCGTCACTGAACTCTTCGCCACCGGCGCCGCACTCGAACGCAACCCCGACGTCGCCGCGCTGGCCGACGGGCCGGGCCTGCCCACCGCGCGGCTGGTCACCGACGATGTCCTCGCCGAGATGTCCTCGACCGTCACCCCGCAGGGACTCATCGCGGTCTGCCGCTTCATCGACGTCTCCCTCGAAAGCGTCCTCGCGGCGCGTCCGAAGCTGCTCGCGGTGCTGGTCGAGGTCCGCGACCCGGGCAACGCCGGAACCATCCTGCGGGCGGCCGACTCCGCCGGAGCCGACGCCGTCATTCTGACCGCCTCGAGCGTCGACCTTTACAACCCGAAGGCGGTGCGCTCGACCGCCGGCTCGCTCTTCCACCTACCCGTGGTGCTGGGTGCCGACCGGGACGAACTCCTTGCAGCCCTGCGGGAGCACTCCCTGACCGTCCTTGCGGCGGACGGGTATGGCGACGTCGACCTGGACGCGCTCCAGGACGAATCCTCGGCACGCCGGCTCACCGGGTCCGGCACCGCCGCGGGGGACCGGGCCCGGCTCGAAGAGCCAACCGCCTGGCTCTTCGGCAACGAGGCCCAGGGCCTTCCGGCGGATCTGGTCGAGGCGGCCGGACACCGCGTGGCCGTGCCTATCTACGGGCAGGCCGAAAGCCTCAATGTCGGCACCGCGGCCACCGTCTGCCTCTACGCCTCGGCCCGCGCCCAGCGCCGGACACCGGCGAACTCCTCACCCGCCTGAGCGGCCCGCTTCCGGGCCGGGCCCTCGGGACTCAGCCGACCGGCTCGAGGGTGCGGGCCTTCGCCCGCGCGGACCGGGCGTCCATCCTGCCGCTGGACAGCGCCACAAGAAGCCCCACCACGGCCAGCCCCGCCCCGACGAGGGCAGGCGCCGTGAATCCCCAGCCGGCCGCGATGACCGCGCCGCCCACCGCCGCGCCCAGGGCGTTGGCGATATTGAGTGCGGCGTGGTTCAGCGATGAGGCCAGCGAGGGTGCACCGGGGGAGACATCGAGGAGCCGGGTCTGCAGCGACGGGATCAGGGAGGCGCCGCTGGCCCCGACCAGGAAGACGAACAGGAACGCCGTCGGTGGGAAGCGCATCGCCAGCGGGAACACCACGAGCACGACGACGATGACCGCCATGACCGCGTAAATGCTGCCCAGGACCGACCTGTCGGCGATCCGCCCGCCCACCACATTGCCGACCAGCATGCCGATGCCGTACAGGGCGACGACCAGGGGCAGGATGCCGGCGGGCAGGTCGGTGACCTCGGTGATGATGGGGGAGATGAACGAATAGACGGCGAAGAAGCCGCCGAAGCCCACCGTGCCGATCAGCAGGGTCATCCACATCTGCGGACGGCGAAGCGCGGAGAGCTCGCTGCGGATACTCGCATCGGGGTGCACCTCCTGCAGCGGAACAAACCGAAGGACCAGGAGGATCGTGGCGACACCGGTGACCGCGACCAGCAGGAACATGGTGCGCCAGCCGAACTGCTGGCCCAGCCAGGTGGCTAACGGGACCCCGATCACGTTGGCGATGCTGAGGCCGACCATCACCATCGAGATCGCCCAGGCACGCCGGGTCGGCTTGGCCAGGGAGGCGGCGATCACGGCGGCCACCCCGAAGTAGGCGCCGTGGGGCAGGCCCGAGAGGAACCGGGAGAGCAGCAGCATGCCGTAGTCGGCGGCCAGGAATGAGAAGAGGTTGCCGAGCGTGAACACAAGCATGAGCATCAGCGCCATGGTCCGCTGGCGCCTGCGGGCCCCAAGCGTTGCCAGCACCGGTGCGCCCACCACCACTCCGATGGCATAGGCGGAGATGACGTGGCCGCCCTGGCTGTAGCTCAGGCCGAGGTCGTCGACCATCTCCTGAAGCAGCCCCATAATGGCGAACTCGGTGGTTCCGATGGCGAAACCGCCGACGGCGAGGGCCGCGATGGCGAGGCCAAGCTGGCGGGGCGTGATGACGGCTGAGGGCCGGGAGGAAGACATAGACGACTTTCGGCGTGAAGTGGATGTCGACGCCGGAACTCCGGCGGGTGACGCCGTTGTCTTCCCCCACTGTAATGCGGGTGGGAGGAGCGCGCAGATCGGATGGGTCACAGCAGCGGCCGCTCCCCGGCGCGCGGGCACCGCCGCGCCGCCGCCGGTCCCTCTCCCCACCCTTTCTCCACTCCTCTTCCCGGTCCGCGCGGCGCGCCGCGCGGTTCTGGTGCAAAACCGCGCCGTCTGATTGGCTTAAGACATGAGTTGGCTCCACCCCAAAGACCAGTTGCCGGAGAGCGAACACCTCCGGGAGGACATCAGTCTCCCCGAGGCCGGGCACGGGTCCGCCGGGGAGTTCTCCGAGGAGGCATACACCTCGACCCAGCTCAATGCAGGGCAGTTCGTTCCCGGGCTGAGCCCGCACGGCGAATACCGGCATGAGCTCAACCCCGAGCACTTCGATGAGCCCGGCGACGGCCGGCTGGTCCACCCCGAGGAGAGCTGAGGGGCAGGACGGATCAGGGCGCTGGTTAGACTCGGCGCTGGTTAGACCGGGCGCTGGCTGGACCCGGCGCTGGCTAGACTCGAGGCGTGACCCTACGTGAAACCGCTCCTGCGCTCCGACAGATCGTCGGCGCCGCCATCGTGGACTCCCTCGCCCGCCCCACCGCCCTCCTCGTGGCCCGCCGCACGGCACCCGAGCAGTTCGCCGGCATGTGGGAATTCCCGGGCGGCAAGGTGGAGCCCGGCGAGAGCTGCACCGACGCCCTCCACCGCGAACTGAGAGAGGAACTCGGCGTCGACGTAAGCCTCGGCGCCGAGGTGGACGGACCACTTCCGGGAGGGTGGCCGCTGAATGCCACGGCAGTGATGCGGGTCTGGCTTGCCGAGGTGGCCGACGGCGACCCGCAGCCCCTCCAGGACCACGACGAACTGCGCTGGATCGACCTGGCCGACGCCCCGGCCCTGGCCGCGCTGCCCTGGATCCCGGCCGACCGGCCAATCGTCAGCGCGGTCCTGCAGCTGGCGGGCTCCTAGGGCGGCGCTCCTCGGGCGGCGTGCGGCCGGCGGCCCGCGCGGGTTAGAACAAGGTCGGCTCGGTCTGCGCCGGTGAGGTGCGGGCGCCGGGCCGGTTCCCGCCGCCGGGCGGCTGGGGCCGCGTGCCTCCCGAGGGTCCCTCACCGGATTTCTCCCGCCCGGTGCCGGTCGAGGTGCTCCGCATAAAGCCGGCTCCGGCCGGAAGTCCATGGCGCTTCCGGAAATAACGGACCCTTCCGGTGAGCCACTGTGTGTACTCCTTCGAGGCGTAGGAACCGCCCCCGTACAGCTCCCGGTACCGGGGGAGGAGGTGCCGGTGGGTCCGGGACAGCCAGTTCAGGAACCATTCCCGGGCACCCGGGCGCAGGTGAAGCGGTCCCGCCGTCACGCCCGTGGCTCCGGCCGCTGCCAGCGCCGCAAAGAGCCCATCGAGGGCTTCATCGGTGTCGGTGAGCCAGGGCAGGATCGGCATCGCCATCACCCCGCAGGGAAGGCCGGCGTCCCGAAGCCTGCGGATCAGCCCGAGGCGCGCCTTGGGTGCCGGCGTCCCCGGCTCCACGGCTTCGGCCAGGGCCGCATCCGTCAGGGCCAGGGAAATGCCCATCCCCACCGGTACGGAGCCGGCTGCGGCGGTCAACAGCGGAATGTCCCGGGCCAGGAGCGTGCCCTTGGTGAGGATTGAAAACGGCGTCCCGGAATCGGCAAGGGCGGTGATGATGCCGGGCATCAGGCGGTAGCGTCCCTCGGCCCGCTGGTAGGGGTCGGTATTGGTGCCCATCGCCACGTGCTCGTGCTTCCAGGAGGGCCGGGCGAGCTCCCTCCGCAGCACCTCCGGGGCGTTGGTCTTCACCACGAGCTGCGAATCGAAGTCCAGTCCCGAGTCGAGGTTGAGGTAGCTGTGGGTCTTGCGGGCGAAGCAGTAAACGCAGGCGTGGGAACAGCCGCGGTACGGGTTAATCGTCCAGGAGAACGGCATGCCGGAGCCGGCGTGCACCCGGTTCAGCACGGACTTGGCGACCACCTCGTGGAAGGTGATGCCGGCGAACTCGGGGGTCCGGACGGTGCGGACGAGCCCGGCCAGGGGCAGCAGCGGTTCGGCGCCGGTGACCGGCAGGGCGGGGTCGGTCTTCTGAGCATCCCAACGCATCCCTGAATTAGAACACATCTTCGAGAAAAAATCAGGATGGGCAGGCCGGGATGGCCTACGCTGGTTTCATGATCCTCCTCACCGGCTTCGAGCCTTTCGGCGGCGAGGCCGTCAATCCCTCGTGGACGGCGGCCCGCGGCGCCGCCGACCGGCTGGCGTCCGAGGGATACGAGGCCGCTGCGGTCGAACTGCCGTGTTCCTTCGCCGAGGCTCCCCTGGTACTCGCCGCCGCGCTGGAGCAGTTCCAGCCCCGGCTCGTGCTGTGCACGGGGCAGGCGGGAGGCCGGAGCGCCATCTCGCTGGAGCGCGTGGCGATCAACCTCGTCGATGCGCGCATCCCGGACAACCGGGGGGAGCAGCCCGTCGACCGCCCGGTGCGGGACGGGGGGCCGGCGGCGTACTTCACCTCCCTCCCGATCAAGGCGGCACTGGCACGGCTGACCGGGGCGGGGATTCCTGCGGAGGTTTCCCAAACGGCCGGCACCTATGTGTGCAACTTCCTCTTCTACGCCCTGATGGACCTGCTCGCCGCGCGGGAGAACATCGCCGGCGGGTTCATCCACGTGCCGTACTCGACCGGCCAGGGTGCCGTTCACGGCCAACCCGGCCTCGACGTCGGCCGAATGGCGACGGCGCTCGCCCTCATCGCCGTCACGGCGCTTGAAAACCCCGTCGACATCGAACTCCCTGCCGGCGCCGAACACTAGCCCGAAATTCTAGAGGCGGCCGGCTCCGGAGGACTTCCGCCGGGGGTGGCTGGATTCCGTCACGGCCGGTCTTGACCGCGGACGGCCGGCGAACGCGCCGTCCGGGCCGCAGCCGGGCGCGCGGCGTCGCCCGTGCCGTCAGCGCCGTCGGATCGCCGCGGCCGCCGCGGACCGCAGGCTGCGCACGGGCCGCTGCCGGTAGCCGCCGTCGGCCAGGCCCGCATGGCGTTCGAAGGGGTTGAGCGAGGCGGGATCCCCGGTGCGCAGCACCGACCACGCGGCGGCGGCGAAATACATTGGAAGGAAGGGCAGCCCAAGGCAGGCCGCGTACTGCAGGCTGTGCCGGGCCTCGTGGGTGAGCAGGGCCTTTCCCGCCCGTGAGCGGGGACCGCGCAGGAACACGACGCTTCCCACGGTGAAGGCCCCGGCAATCGGCAGCCGGCCGGTCCAGCCCTCGGCGATGATGATCCCGCCGGGCCCGGGCGAGAGGGTGCACCCTCTGGCCCGGGCGAGCAGCAGCGCGCAGGGGGTCGAGAGGTTCAGCCAGTTCAGGGCGCTGGCCACTGCGCCGCCGGAGCTCATGCGGATATCCTAGTTCCCGTTCAATTAGACTGGCCATGCCGGGAAGTTCGTGATCAACCGCTGCTCCCGGAACTTCCCCGATCGGCTCCGCAGGCTTCCTGCGTCCGCCGGACCCGCAAACGAGAGTGCTAGGTAAGCCATCCCGATGTCTAACTCCCACGAGCAAGTCGGGGCCGGGAGCCCCGGCGCCGAAATCCCCGACCCCCTTGATGCCGCGGCCGTCTCCGCGGCGGTCGACCGGGCCCTGGCCGACATCGCAGCGGCCGACACCCTCGATGCCCTCAAGGCGGTCCGGATTGCGCACGCCGGGGAGAAGTCGGCCCTCAGCCTGGCCAACCGCGGTATCGGCGCCCTCGCCAAGGACCAGAAGGCCGCCGCCGGCAAGAACATCGGCCCGGCCCGCGGCAGGATCAACGCCGCGCTCGCCGCCCGCACCCTCGAACTCGAAGCCGAACGCGACGCCCGGATCCTTGTCGAGGAGGCCGTCGACGTCACCGCCGCCCCGCGGCGGCGGCGGATGGGCGCCCGGCACCCGCTGTCCACCCTGCAGGAACGCGTCACCGACGTTTTCGTCGGGATGGGCTGGGAGATCGCCGAGGGCCCGGAGCTCGAGTCGGAGTGGTTCAATTTCGACGCCCTGAACTTCAAGCCGGACCACCCGGCGCGCGAAATGCAGGACACGTTCTTCGTCGAGCCGCCCAGCGCCCACCTGGTGCTGCGCACCCACACCTCCCCGGTGCAGGTGCGCTCCATGCTTGAACGGGAGCTGCCCATCTACGTGCTGTGCCCGGGGAAGGTCTTCCGCACCGACGAGCTCGATGCCACCCACACGCCGGTCTTCCACCAGTTCGAGGGCCTCGCCATCGACAAGGGCCTCACGATGGCCGACCTCGTGGGAACCCTCGAGCACTTCACCCGGCAGCTCTTCGGAGCTGAGGCCAAGGTCCGCCTGCGGCCGAACTACTTCCCCTTCACCGAGCCGAGCGCCGAGCTGGACATCTGGCACCCCGGAGCCAAGGGCGGCCCGCAGTGGATCGAGTGGGGCGGCTGCGGCATGGTCAACCCGAACGTGCTGCGCGCTGCCGGGATCGACCCCGAGGTCTACTCCGGGTTCGCCTTCGGCATGGGCATCGAGCGGGCGCTCATGTTCCGCAATGAGGTCAGCGACATGCACGACATGATCGAGGGCGACGTACGTTTCAGCCAACACTTCGGGATGGAGATCTAAGTGAGAATCCCCCTTTCATGGCTGCGGGAGTTCGCCGCAGTGCCCGCCGACGCCACAGCGGAAGGCGTCCTGGCCGACCTTGTCACCGTGGGCTTCGAGGAGGAGGCTGTCCACCGTCCCACCGACGAGCTGCGCGGCCCCATCGTCGTGGGGCAGGTGCTCAGCGTGGTCAAGGAACCCCAGTCCAACGGCAAGACCATCAACTGGTGCCAGGTGCGCGTCGTGCCCGAGGGCGCCGAGCAGAGCCTGACCGGTGAGGGCATCGACCCCTCGGGCGTACAGGGCATCGTCTGCGGCGCCCACAACTTCGCTGAGGGCGACAAGGTGGTCGTGACCCTGCCCGGCGCCCTGCTGCCGGGCAACTTCGCCATCACGCCGCGCAAGACCTATGGCCACCTCTCGGCCGGCATGATCGCCTCGGTGCGTGAGCTGGGCATCGGCGAGGACCACGACGGCATCCTGGTGCTCTCCACCGTGGGCCTTGACCCCGAAGTGGGCTCCGACGCACTGGAGCTGCTCGGGCTGTACGACGAGGCTGCCGAAATCAATGTCACCCCCGACCGCGGGTACGCCTTCTCCCTTCGGGGCGTTGCCCGTGAGTACGCCCACGCCACCGGGACTCGGTTCACCGACCCGGCCGGCGCCGTCACCGTCCCCGAGGCCTCCGGTCCCGGGTACCCCGTGCGGCTCGAGGATACGGCCCCGATCTACGGCCGGCCCGGCTGCGACCGGTTCGTGGCGCGCACCGTGCGCGGAGTCGATCCGACCCGGCCCACCCCGCCCTGGATGGCCGCGCGCCTGCGCCTGGCCGGAATGCGCTCGATCTCGCTGATCGTCGACATCTCCAACTACGTCATGCTCGAGCTGGGACAGCCGCTCCACTTCTACGACCTCGACCGGCTGTCCGGCGATATCGTGGTGCGGCGCGCCACCGAGGGCGAAAAGCTCAAGACCCTCGACGACAAGGAGCGCGCCCTCGATCCGGGCGACCTGCTGATCACCGACGCCTCCGGGCCGATCGGCATCGCCGGGGTGATGGGCGGTGCGGCGACCGAGGTCTCCGCAGCGACGGCGAACGTGCTGATCGAATCGGCACACTTCGAGGAGGTCAGCATCGGCCGCTCCCGGCGCCGCCACCGCCTGCCCTCGGAGGCATCGAAGCGCTTCGAGCGCGGCGTTGACTGGCACGTCGCCGACATCGCGGCCCAGCGCGCCGTCGAACTCATTGTCCAGCTCGCCGGTGGCACCCCCGACACCACCGCCACCGACGTCGGGACGGCCCCGGAGCCGCGCCGGATCGACCTGCCGGAGGGTTACCCCGCCCGGCTGATCGGGCTCGACTTCACCCCGGAGCAGATCACCGGCACCCTTGAGGACCTCGGCGCCGCTGTCACGGCTCACGACGGCGGTCACGAGGTGGTTCCGCCGAGCTGGCGCCCCGACCTCGAGACGCGCGAGGACCTCACCGAGGAAATCATTCGGCTCGTCGGCTTCGACAAGATCCCGTCCTCGCTGCCGACGGCGCCTCCGGGGCGCGGGCTCACCCGCCTGCAGCAGCAGCGCCGCCGCCTCCTGAACGCCCTCGCCGCCGCCGGGCTCACGGAGGTGCTTTCCTACCCGTTCGTCTCCAGGGTTTCGAACGACACCTTCGGATCCGCCGAGGAGGGCGTGCCGGCCCGGGCCGTGAAGCTGGCGAACCCGCTCAGCGCCGAACTCGGGTACCTGCGCACCTCCGTGCTGCCGGGACTGCTGGACGTTGTCCGGCGCAACGTCTCCCGCGGGTTCCGCGACCTCGCGCTGATGGAGACCGGCCTGGTGTTCCTCCCGGGCGAATCCATGGGCACAGGGAGCATCCCGCCCCTTGGCGTGCGCCCGCCGGAGGGGGTGCTCGATGCCCTCTATGAGGGAATCCCGTACCAGCCGCAGCTGGTCGCCGCCGTCTTCACCGGCCATGAGGCTCCCGCCGGCCCGGGCCTGGCGCCGCGGGCCTGGGACTGGGCCGACGCAGTGGATGCCGTGCGCCTCATGGGCGAGGTCACCGGCGTCGACCTCGTCGTTGAGCAGGGCGCGCACCAGGCCTTCCATCCCGGGCGCACCGCACGCATCCGGCTGCGCAGCGGGGAGGTCCTTGGCTACGCGGGAGAACTCCACCCGAAGCTCACGGCGGCCTCGGACCTTCCGGCCCGGACCGTCGCGCTCGAAATCAACGCCGACCTGCTGTTCGAGGCGGCCCCGGATGTCATCGTGGCGCGGGACCTCTCCGCCTTCCCGGCGTCCACCCAGGACGTGGCGCTGGTGGTCGGGGACGACGTCCCGTCCTCGGCCGTGCTTGAGGCCCTGCGCGAGGGGGCGGGGGACCTCCTCGAGGACCTGAGCCTGTTCGACGTGTACTCGGGCCTGGGGATTGGCGAGGGGAAGAAATCCCTCGCCTTCGCCCTGCGCTTCCGTGCACCGGACCGCACGCTCACCGCCGAGGAGGCGAGTGCCGCCCGCGGCTCTGCCATCGCGGTGGCCGCCGAACGGTTCGGCGCCTTCCAGCGCTGAGGCACGACCACCGCTGAGGCACGACCACCGCTTAAGCACGGCGGCGGCACCGGAGGCAGCGCGACTGCACCCGGTGCCGCCGTCGTCCTCCGGCGGATCCGGTGAGTTGCTTCGTTCCCGCCGGGCGTGACCCGCGTGCCCTCTGTCGGGGCTCAGGGGATCAGGAGCACCTTACCGGTGGTCCGGCGGGCCTGAAGGTCCTCATGGGCGCGCGCGGCCTCCGCCAGGGGATACCTCGCTCCGATGCGGACCTTCAGCGCGCCGGTGGCGATGGCATCGAACAACTCGCCGGCCCGCCAGCGGCGCTCCTCCGCGGTGAGCAGGTAATGGCCGAGCGTCGGCCGGGTCAGGAACAACGACCCACCCCGGTTCAGGCGCTGCGGGTCCAGCGGGGGGACCGCACCCGACGCCGCCCCGAAGAGGACCATCGTGCCGCGCACCCGCAGCGAGTCCAGCGAACCGTCGAAAGTGCTCCTGCCCACCCCGTCGTACACGACATCGACGCCGGTGCCGCCGGTGAGCTCCCGGACCGCCCCGGCGAATCCGTCATACCGGAGCACCTCGTCCGCGCCGGCGCCGCGTGCCAGTTCCTCCTTGTCCGCGGTGGACACCGTCGTGATCACCCGTGCGCCCCTGGCCTTGAGCAGCTGGATCAACAGCAGGCCAACACCCCCGGCCCCGGCATGGGCCAGCACGGTCTGGCCGGAGGCCACCGGAAAGGTGGAGTTGATGAGGTAGTGCGCCGTCAGACCCTGAAGGGCGGCGGCGGCGGCCGTCTCCAGGTCCACGCCGTCGGGCACCGGCAGCGCCTTGTCCGCCTCCACCAGCGCGTACTGGGCATAGGTGCCGGTGCCTTCGGCGAAGGCCACCCGGTCTCCCACCGCGAAGCCCGCCGCGGAAGTCCCGAGGCCCACCACGACGCCGGCGGCCTCGCCGCCCAGCGGGAAGGGAAGCTCAAGGGGGTAGGCGCCGCTGCGCTGGTAGGTCTCGATGAAGTTGACGCCGGCCGCGGCGACCTCGACCAGCAGCTGCGTGCCCTGCGGTTCCGGGCGCGGCACCTCGGTGGTCGACAGGACTCCGGGGCCGCCGGTCTCGGTGAGGACGATGGCCTTCGCCATGGTGGACTCCGTTCGTTCGATGAAACCCTCATGCTAGGCGCGGTCCGCTCCTCCCGCCATCCGAACCCCGGCCTCCGCTTGTGTGCATAACTATGTGGTGGTCTGCATAAATCTGCCGTATGCTTATGGAATGAGTCTTTCAGTTGCCGTGTCGGGAGCCAGCGGGTACGCCGGCGGGGAGCTGCTGCGGCTTCTCGCGTCGCATCCGCTGGTGTCGATCGGCGCCATCACCGCCCACAGCAACGCCGGCGAGCGGCTCGGCGCGCTCCAGCCGCACCTCCATGCGCTCGCCGACCGGGTCCTCGAGGAGACCTCGGCCGAGACGCTCAGCGGGCACGACGTCGTCTTCCTGGCCCTTCCCCACGGTGCGAGCGCCGGCCTCGCCGCCGAGCTGTCCCCGGACACCCTTGTCATCGACGCCGGAGCGGACCACCGCCTCGAGGACCCCGCCGCGTGGGAGGCATTCTACGGGTCCGCGCACGCAGGGACCTGGCCGTACGGACTGCCCGAGCTCCCCGGGCACCGGGAGGCCCTGCGCGGCGCGCGGCGGATCGCCGTGCCCGGCTGCTATCCGACCTCCGCCCTGCTCGCCCTCGTCCCCGGCTTCGCGGCGGGCCTGCTGGAGCCCGACGACGTCGTCATCGTCTCGGCCTCGGGCACCTCGGGGGCGGGTAAGGCGGCCAAGGCCCACCTCCTGGGCTCCGAGGTGATGGGCGGAATGAGCCCGTACGGCGTCGGCGGAAGCCACCGGCACACTCCGGAGATCGAACAGGGACTCAGCGCCGCCGCGGGGGAGGCGGTGCGGATCTCCTTCACCCCGACCCTCGCCCCGATGGCGCGCGGCATCCTCACCACGGCGACGGCGCGGGTGCGTCCGGGCACTCCGGCGGAGGCGCTCCGGGCCGCCTGGGCCGGCGCCTACGGGGCCGAGCCCTTCGTGCGGCTCCTGCCGGAGGGGCAGTGGCCGGCCACGAAGGCGGTGCTGGGCTCCAACTACGCCAACCTCCAGCTCGCCTTCGACGCGCACGCGGGGCGGGTGATCGTCAGCTGCGTCATCGACAACCTCACCAAGGGGACTGCCGGCGGGGCCGTCCAGTCAATGAACATCGCCCTCGGACTCGACGAGACCGCGGGCCTGACCCTCCAGGGGACAGCACCATGAGCATCACCACCCCGGGCGGCTTCCGCGCCGCCGGCGTCACCGCGGGCCTGAAAGCCTCCGGCGGCTCCGACGTAGCCCTCGTCGTCAACGACGGGCCGCTGAAGCACGCCGCGGCGGTCTTCACCACCAACCGGGTCGCCGCGGCGCCGGTGCTCTGGTCGCGCCAGGTCGTCTCCGACGGCCGGGTCGACGCCGTCGTCCTGAACTCCGGGGGAGCCAACGCCTGCACCGGCCCGGAGGGATTCGCCAACACCCACCGCACGGCCGAGGCCGCGGCGGACCTGCTGGGCGTCTCAGCGGCCGACGTCTTCGTCTGCTCCACCGGGCTCATCGGGGAGCAGCTGCCGATGGAAAAGCTGCTGGCGGGCGTCTCCGGGGCGGCCGGAACCCTCAGCTCCGCCGGAGGCCCAGCCGCCGCCGAGGCCATTCTGACCACGGACACCGTCTCCAAGCAGGCGCGCTATCCGGCGTCCCCCGACACCGCGAGCGAGGGGTACTCGATCGGGGGAATGGCCAAGGGCGCGGGAATGCTCGCCCCCGGGCTCGCGACCATGCTGGTGGTGCTCACCACCGACGCCGTGCTCTCCCCGGCACAGCTCGACGCAGCGCTGCGGGCCGCCGTGCGGGTCAGCTTCGACCGGACCGACGCCGACGGGTGCATGTCGACCAACGACACCGTGGTGCTGCTCTCCTCGGGAGCCAGCGGAGTCGCCCCCGATCCGGACCAGTTCACCTCCGCGCTGACCGGCGTCTGCCTCGACCTTGCGTCCCAGCTGATCACCGACGCCGAGGGGGCAAGCCACACCATCGCCATCACCACGGTCCGTGCAGCCTCCGAGGCCGACGCCGAAACCGTGGGGCGCGCGGTGGCACGCTCGAACCTCTTTAAGACGGCGATCTTCGGCAACGACCCCAACTGGGGGCGGGTCCTGGCGGCCGTGGGCACCACCGACGCGGCGTTCGAACCCGACCGCCTCAACGTGTCGATGAACGGGGTGCAGATCTGCCGCAACGGCGGCATCGGGGACCCCCGCGACCTCGTCGACCTGTCGGGCCGGGAAGTCGCCGTGGAGATCGACCTGGCCGCCGGGACGGCCAGCGCCACCATCTGGACCAACGACCTCACGCACGAATACGTGCATGAGAACTCCGCCTACTCGAGCTGACCGAAGGACCGAACGTGACGCACTCCGCCGCCTCCGCCGCCGGCCTGCTCCGGGCGCAGGGCACCGCCGCCGCCCTGGTCGAGGCGCTGCCCTGGATCCAGCGCTTCGCCGGCACCACCATGGTGATCAAGTACGGCGGCAACGCGATGATCAACGACGACCTGCGCCGCGCCTTCGCCGAGGACATCGTGTTCCTGCACCACGTCGGCGTCCGGCCGGTCGTCGTGCACGGCGGCGGTCCGCAGATCAGCTCGATGCTCGGCCGCCTGGGCATCGAATCCGAGTTCGCCGGCGGCCTGCGGATCACCACCGCCGAGGCCATGGATGTGGTGCGCATGGTGCTCACCGGGCAGGTCGGCCGCCAGCTGGTGGGTCGAATCAACGCCCACGGCCCCTACGCCGTGGGACTCAGCGGCGAGGACGGCGGCCTGCTTCAGGCAAGGCGCACCGGCACCGTCGTCGACGGGCAGGAGATCGACCTCGGGCTGGTAGGGGAGGTCACCGGGGTCAACCCCGGCGCCATCCTTGACATCCTTGAGGCCGGCCGGATCCCGGTGATCTCCACGGTCGCCCCGGAGACCGACGGCGACGGCGCCGGGACCGGGCAGGTGCTCAACGTCAACGCGGATACCGCGGCGGCGGCCCTGGCCGCGGCGCTGGGGGCCTCCCGGCTCGTCATCCTCACCGACGTCGAGGGGCTGTACCGCAGCTGGCCCGACAGGGACTCGCTGATCTCCTCCCTGCCGGCCGCCGAGCTGCGGGAGCTGCTGCCCTCCCTGGCCGCGGGAATGATTCCGAAGATGAAGGCCTGCCTTCGGGCCGTCGACGACGGCGTGGAGAGCGCCTCCGTCATTGACGGGCGGCTGGCCCATTCCCTGATCCTCGAAACGTTCACCAATGCAGGAATCGGCACCCAGGTCACCGCCGACGCCGCCGCCCACCTGCCGGAGTCCCGGGCATGAGCGGCGGAGCGGAGTTCCTGGCGCGGCTCGGCTCACCAGCGGGCACCCAGGCGTCCGGTGCGGACTGGCTGGCCCGGTACGGCTCGTCGCTCCTCGGAGTCTTCGGCACCCCGCAGCGCGTCCTCGTGCGCGGCAGCGGATGCACCGTCGAGGACGCGGACGGCAACACCTACCTCGACCTGCTCGGCGGGATCGCGGTGAACACCCTGGGCCATGCCCACCCGTTCGTCGCCTCGGTGGTGTCCGCCCAGCTGGCAACCCTGGGCCACGTGTCCAACTTCTTCACCAGCCCCACCCAGATCGCGCTCGCCGAGAAGCTGCTGGCGCTGGCCGGAGCCCCGGACGGTTCCCGGGTGTTCTTCTCGAACTCCGGGACCGAGGCCACCGAGGCCGCGTTCAAGCTGGCCCGCCGGAACGGCTCGCCCACCCGCACCCGGATCCTCGCCCTCGACGGCGCCTTCCACGGGCGCAGCATGGGCGCCCTGGCCCTGACCGCGAAACCGGCCTACCGGGAGCCGTTCCAGCCGCTCCCGGGGGGAGTTGAACACCTTCCGTTCGGGGACCCGGAGGCCCTGCTGGACGCCGTCGACGACACGGTGGCCGCGGTGTTCCTCGAGCCGATCCAGGGCGAGGCGGGCGTGCGCCCGCTTCCGCCGGGCTACCTCCGGCGGGCCCGGGCCGCCACCGCGGAACACGGCGCCCTGCTCATCCTCGACGAGGTGCAGACCGGCATCGGCCGCACCGGCACCTGGTTCGCCCACCAGGCCGAGGGAATCGTCCCCGATGCCATGACCCTGGCAAAGGGCCTCGGCGGAGGGTTCCCGATCGGTGCGCTGATGACCTACGGGCCGGCGTCCGGTCTGCTCACCGCCGGCCAGCACGGGACGACGTTCGGCGGCAACCCGGTCGCCGGCGCCGCGGGCCTTGCCACCCTCGCCGTCCTCGAGGAAACCGGTGCCCTCGACAACGCCCGGAACCTGGGGGAGCACCTTCGCGCCGGGCTGGCCGCCGTGCCCGGGGTGGTCGAGGCCCGGGGCGCCGGGCTCCTCGTCGGGTTCGACCTGGACGGCGGCTACGCGCCGGCGGCGGTGCAGGCCGCGCTGAACGCGGGATTCATCATCAACAGCACCTCGGAGCGCACCCTGCGCCTGGCGCCACCGCTGATCCTCACCCGCCCGCAGGCCGACAGCTTCCTGGAGGCCCTCCCCGGCATCCTCACCACCGCGCAAGGAGCCGCATCATGACCCGACACTTCCTCGTCGACACCGACCTCAGTCCCGCGGAGCAGCGTGAGGTCCTCGACCTTGCCGACGAGCTGAAGAAGGACCCCTACGCGCTCGCCCCGCTGGCGGGCGGGGAGCACGGGCGCCGCACGGTGGCCGTCATCTTCGACAAGACCTCCACCCGGACCCGGATCTCCTTCGCGGCAGGCATCGCCGACCTCGGCGGCTCGCCGCTGATCATCGGCGCCGGGGAAACCCAGCTCGGGCACAAGGAGTCGATCACCGACACCGCGAAGGTCCTCGAACGCATGACCGCGGCCGTCGTGTGGCGCACCTACGCCCAGGCCGGGCTCGAGGAGATGGCCGCGGCGTCCTCGGTGCCCGTCATCAACGCCCTCTCCGACGACTACCACCCCTGCCAGCTGCTCGCGGACCTCATGACGATCCGCGAGCGCAAGGGCGAACTCTCAGGGCTCACCCTGGCCTACCTCGGCGACGCCGCCAACAACATGGCCAACTCCTACCTGCTCGCCGGGGCCACCGCCGGCATGCACGTGCGGATCGCCGGCCCCGAGGGCCACCAGCCCGCCGGAGCCGTCGTTGACGCCGCCCGGGAGCGGGCCGCGGCGACCGGCGGCTCGGTGCTCGTCACCACCAACCCGGCCGAGGCCCTCCGGAACGCCGACGTGGTCGCCACCGACACGTGGGTCTCCATGGGCCAGGAGGAGGAGAAGGCGGCCCGGCTCGAGCTGTTCCGCCCCTACGGCGTCGACGCGGCCGCAATGGACCTGGCCCGGCCCGACGCCGTCGTCCTGCACTGCCTGCCGGCCTACCGCGGCTACGAAATCTCCGCCGACGTGATCGACGGCCCCCAGTCGGTGGTGTGGGACGAAGCCGAGAACCGGCTGCACGCGCAGAAGGCGCTCCTGGCCTGGCTGCTGCGCAACCCGGCACCGGAAGACGGATCGCCGTGACCCGCGAGTCGCACCGGCCGGCGACGAAGACCGCCCGCCAGGCCCGGATCACCGCCCTGCTCACCGCCCAGTCCGTGCGGTCCCAGGCCGAACTGGCCGCCCTGCTGGCCGCCGACGGCGTCCAGGTCAACCAGGCGACCCTCTCCAGGGACCTCGTCGAACTCGGTGCCGTGCGGATCCGCGGCCGCGACGGCGCGCTCGTGTACGCGGTGCCGGGCGAAGGCGGCGGCCGGACCCCGCAGACCGGGCTGACCCAGGAAATCCTCGACGCGCGCCTCGCTCGACTGTGCGCCGAACTCCTGGTCACCGCGGAAGCCTCGGCGAACCTCGTCATCCTGCGCACCCCGCCGGGCGCCGCCAACTTCCTCGCGCTCGCCATCGACCACTCGGTTATGCCGTCGATCCTCGGCAGCATCGCCGGGGACGACACGGTGATGCTCGTGACCCGCGACCCGAACGGCGGCGCGGAGGTCGCCGAGCGCTTCCTGAACTATGCCCGCGACCCCCTCAGCGCGGGCGAGCCCCACCCCGTCCCCCTCAACCCCCTCCCGGACGCCGTGTCCGGGGATTCACCCAAGGAGCACACCCAGTGACCGAACGCATTGTTCTCGCCTACTCCGGCGGACTCGACACCTCGGTGGCCATCGGCTGGATCGCCGAGGCCACCGGCGCCGAGGTGATCGCCGTGGCGGTCGACGTCGGACAGGGCGGCGAGTCCCTCGAAGACATCCGGCAGCGCGCCCTCGCCTGCGGCGCCGTCGAAGCCTACGTCGCCGACGCGCGGGACGAGTTCGCCAACGAGTACTGCATGCCCGCCCTGAAGGCCAACGCCCTGTACATGGACGCCTACCCCCTGGTCTCCGCCCTGTCCCGCCCGGTGATCGTCAAGCACCTCGTCGCCGCCGCCCGCGAGTTCGGCGCGACGACGGTGGCGCACGGCTGCACCGGCAAGGGCAACGACCAGGTCCGCTTCGAGGTCGGCATCCAGACCCTCGGCCCGGACCTGAAGTGCATCGCCCCGGTGCGCGACCTCGCGCTGACCCGCGACAAGGCCATCGCCTTCGCCGAGGAAAAGAACCTGCCGATCGAAACCACGAAGAAGAATCCGTTCTCCATCGACCAGAACGTGTGGGGCCGCGCCGTGGAGACCGGCTTCCTCGAGGACATCTGGAACGGGCCCACCAAGGACGTCTACGACTACACCGACGCCCCCGAGTCCTCCCCGGCACCCGATGAGGTCATCATCACCTTCGCCGGCGGCATCCCCGTGGCCATCGACGGCAGTCCCGTCACCCCGCTGCAGGCCATCGAACAGCTCAACCGCCGGGCCGGCGCCCAGGGCGTGGGCCGCATCGACATCGTCGAGGACCGCCTGGTCGGCATCAAGAGCCGGGAGATCTACGAGGCCCCCGGTGCCATGGCACTCATTGCCGCGCACCGCGAGCTCGAGAACGTCACCGTGGAGCGCGAGCAGGCCCGCTTCAAGAAGACCGTCGACCAGCGCTGGACCGAACTGGTGTACGACGGCCAGTGGTTCTCCCCGCTGAAGCGCTCCCTTGACACCTTCGTCGAGGACACCCAGAAGTACGTGAACGGGGACATCCGCATGGACCTCCACGGCGGGCGCGCCACCGTCACCGGCCGCCGGTCCGAGACCGCGCTCTACGACTTCAACCTGGCCACCTACGACACCGGAGACACCTTCGACCAGTCGATG
This sequence comes from Arthrobacter zhaoguopingii, assembly GCF_009828595.1. Lineage (GTDB taxonomy): Bacteria > Actinomycetota > Actinomycetes > Actinomycetales > Micrococcaceae > Arthrobacter_D > Arthrobacter_D zhaoguopingii. The sequence continues at coordinate 10,349 of NZ_WPNY01000004.1, read as the reverse complement.
GCCCGCGGGTTCATCGAGATCTTCGGCCTGTCCTCGAAGGTGGCCTCCGGCCGCGACCAGCGGGCAGGGGCCTGAGGTGGAGGCCAGCGCCACCGGAAGCACCAACACCGGATCGCTGTGGGGCGGCCGGTTCGATGGCGGCCCGGCCGACGCCCTGGCGGCGCTGAGCAAGTCGACACATTTCGACTGGCGCCTCGCCGTGTACGACATCGAAGGCTCCCGCGCCCACGCCCGGGTGCTGCACCGGGCAGGGCTGCTGACCGAGGGTGAGCTGGCCGGGATGCTCAAGGCCCTCGACGCGCTCGACGCCGATGTCCGCTCCGGGGCCTACACCCCGGCGGACTCGGACGAGGACGTTCACGGGTCCCTTGAGCGCGGGCTGATCGAGCGGGCGGGCGCGGAGCTGGGGGGCCGGCTGCGCGCCGGCCGGTCCCGGAACGACCAGGTCGCGACGCTCGGGCGCATGTACCTGCGGGACCACGCGCGCGTCATCGCCGGCGGCGTGCTCGCTGTCGTCGATGCACTCGTCGGCCAGGCGCGGGCCCACCCGGAGGCACCCATGCCGGGGCGCACCCACCTGCAGCACGCCCAGCCGGTGCTGCTGAGCCACCACCTGCTCGCCCACGCCTGGGCGCTGCTGCGCGATGTGCAGCGGCTGCAGGACTGGGACCGGCGCGCGGGCGTCTCGCCCTACGGGTCCGGGGCACTGGCTGGCTCCTCGCTGGGCCTCGACCCGGAGGCCGTGGCCGCCGACCTCGGGTTCGATTCGGCGACTCACAACTCGATCGACGGGACCGCCTCACGGGACGTCTACGCCGAATTCGCCTGGGTCGCGGCGATGATCGGCGTCGACCTGTCCCGGATCAGCGAGGAGATCATTCTCTGGGCCACCAAGGAGTTCTCCTTTGTGACGCTTCATGACTCCTTCTCCACCGGTTCCTCGATCATGCCGCAGAAGAAAAATCCGGATGTCGCGGAGCTGGCCCGCGGCAAGGCCGGCCGGCTGATCGGAGACCTCACCGGGCTCCTGGCCACCCTGAAGGGACTGCCACTGGCCTACAATCGGGACCTCCAGGAGGACAAGGAGCCGGTGTTCGACGCCGTCGACACCCTTGAGCTCCTGCTGCCGGCGGTGTCCGGGATGATCGCCACCCTCACCTTCTCCACCGAACGGATGGCAGCGCTGGCGCCCCAGGGGTTCGCGCTGGCCACCGACGTCGCGGAATGGCTGGTGAGGCAGGGGGTTCCCTTCCGTGAGGCGCACGAGCTGTCCGGCGCGGCCGTGCGGCTCGCGGAGGGCCGCGGCGTGGACCTGGACGGTCTCACCGACGAGGAGTACGCGGGAATCTCCGCGCACCTCACCCCCGGGGTCCGGGAGGTCCTGAGCGTTGAGGGGTCCCTCGGCAGCAGGGACGCCCAGGGCGGAACCGCTCCGGCCGCCGTCGCCCGCCAGCTCGAAGCCCTCGAGCGGGAGCTGCGCGCGGCGGCCGGATTCACCCGCCCCCGGGCCTCCTGAGGATCCCCGGCGGCCCGGACGGGCCGCCGGGGGAGTCTTCCGTCGGGCCCGGAGCCGGAGTAGGTTGTGGCTAACCCACCCGGAGGGACCATGGACGCAGGCACCAGCACCGAAACCCCCGCCGGGACGAACGTGCCCGGGCGAACCCACCCCGAAGGAATGCCTGCGGGCGGCTCCGGGCGGGCGGATCCCACCGGACGCGTCGAGCAGGTCCACGGGAATCACGTCCTGGCCTTCGACGAACAGTTCGACTACCCCCGGTCGTATGTGTGGGAACTGCTGACCTCGCCCCCGAAGCTCGAGCGCTGGCTCGGGCGGCTCAGCCCCGGGCTGAAGCTGGGCAAGGCGTTCACCCTCGAACTCGACGGCGGAACCATCAGCGGCACCGTGGTGCACATCGACCCGCCCACCAGCGCGCAGTTCACCTGGGAGGACGAGTTCGGCCTCGTATCGATCGTCGAGATCCGGGTGCTGCCCAGCAACGGCGGCACCCTTCTCCAGCTCCGGCTGCACCCGGAGACCGACGAATTCCTGGCCGAGGGAGCGGCGGGCTGGCAGCTGCTGCTCGGGGCCCTGCGGGCGGCGGCGGCGGGCGTGCCGGCGCAGGGGCCGGGGACGGACTGGATGGAGCTGCGCGACGCCTACTGCCGGCGCTACGCGATCTCACCCAGCATGGGCGTGCTCGAAGAGGAGGACGGCGTGCCGCTTGTCCGTTTCGACCGGCGCTACGAAGGGAAACTGCTCCTTGTCAATGATGCGCTGACCGCTGATCCCGAGGACCAGCCCTTCGTCGAGCTGGCCGAGGTGGACCTCACCCGCGAGGGCAAGAAGTGCACCCGGGTGACGGTGCGCGCGGTCGTTGAGGACAGGGAGGGGCTTCCGCTGCTCATGGCCCGCTGGCATGCCCACCTCGACGCGGTCGCTGTGAACCTCGCCGGCGGCTCATCCCACCGGAGCGAGCGCAAGATCCGGGTCCTCGAGGAGTTCTACCGGCGCCAACTGCAGCCCGCGGGCTGACTACTCCGAGGCAGGCCGCTCGAGTGGGCACCTCCTCGCCGAAACTGCACCTCACCACGCTCCGCCGCCCGTGACGGGTGGTGAGCTGCGTATTCGGCGGGAGGGGCGGCGAGGAGGGGCGGCGAGAAGGTGCCGCGCACAGGGGCCTGACCGTCCCGTCGAGACTGCACATCACCCCGCTTTGCGGACACCGAAGGGTGGTGAGCTGCCGATTCGACGGGGGCGAGCTGCGCGCCTGCCTGGAGAGGTGCCCTTCCGGCGGACGGGTCAGTCGAAGAGGGCCGTCTGGGCGCCGGAAGCAGTGGCCGACACGGCAGGGGTGAGGCCGCGCACGGCGGCTTCCCGGTCAAGAAGCCGGCGCTTGACCTCGAGGCCCCAGCGGAACCCGCCCAGGGTGCCGTCGGTGCGGACCACCCGGTGGCACGGGACGAAAAGGGCCGCCGCGTTGCGTGCACAGGCTGCCGCGGCCGCCCGGACGGCGGTCGCCTTGCCGGTCAGCGCCGCGTACTGGGCGTAGGTGACCGGCTCGCCCGCCGGCACCTCGCGCAGCACCTCCCAGGCGCGGGTGCGGAACGGGCCCGAGAGCTGGTGGACGGGGACCTCGAGGATCGCCGCGAGCTCGCCGTCGTAGTAGGCGTCAACGGCATCGGTGATCCGCCGGAGCTCCGCCGGCGCGGCGCTCATCGAGACGGGCTTGAGGCTGACGTGGATCTGCCCGGTCAGGTCAGCCGTGTCGGCGGTCCAGCCCGAGGCAATCACCACCCCGTCGCCTTCAATGATGGTGAACGGCCCGTCCGGGGTGGGGATGGTGGTGGTCAGGGAGGTCATCACTGGTTGTCCTTCGATTCCTTGGAGGGGGCCGGGGTGAAAGCATCGGGGGAGGGACCCGGACGGGCAGCGTGAACCCGGCGGGCGGCGGAGGCCCGCGCCGGGACGCCGGCGGCAACCCGCCACAGGTGCATCGTGGCATAGGAACGCCAGGGGCTGACGGCGGACATGGCGTCGGAGAGCGCGGCGGCCGCCCCGGCCTTGGTCGCCGTGCCGGCCGCCGACCCGCCGGAACCGGTGAGGGCCGCCCACCCGTTCCGGATGGCGGCGTCGTTTCCGAGGTGGATGTCGGTTGCTCCCAGCACCCGCATAGCGACGTAGTTCACCGTCCACGGGCCGATCCCGGGAAGGGGAAGCAGCCGGTCCGCCAGGGACTGCAGGTCGTCCTCCACGCCGAGGCGGATGCTGCCATCGGCGAGCCCCTCGGCGGTGCGCCGCACCGCTTCGATCCGCCGGGCCGGTCCGCGCAGGACGCTCCCTGCCACCGCCGCGATCTGCGCCGGATTCGGAAACAGCCGATCAAAGCCGGGTTGGGACAGCACCGACGGTGTGCCCGCCTCCGCCAGGGAGGTGAGTGCGGTTCTCGCTGCGCCCACGGTGATCTGCTGGCCGATCATCGCCCGGATGAGGAGCTCTGCGGGGTCCACCGCCCCGGGAAGCCGGATTCCAGGCACCGCTGCCGCCAGCGGCGCGAACAGAGCGCTGCCCGACAGGGCGGCGTCGACGGCCGTGGGATCGGCATCAAGGTCGAAGAGCCTGCGGATCCGGCTCAGGAGCACGGGCAGGTCGCTGAGGCTCTCAAGGCGCAGTTCGACCCGCAGACCCCCGGGCGCATCCGTGCCGCCCACGGGGAACGCCCGGAACCAGCCCTGTCCGCCCGGAAGCCGCACCAGCCGGGCGTAGCTTTCCTCGGTGCCCTGCTCCACGCCGGGCAGTGCGCGGGCGGCCAGGAAGCCGAAGATGCCGTTGTCGTAGGGGGTCCGGACCGGCAGGGTCAGGACCAGCCCCGGAAACGCCGGCGCGGCCGCGCCGGCCGGGCTCTCGGCGGGACGGCGGGCCGTCCGGCCGAGGGAATCCGCCCCGCGCAGCTGGGACGGGGTGAGGTCGAAGACCTCCTGCACCGTGTCGTTGAACTGGCGGATGCTGCTGAAGCCGGCGGCGAAGGCCACGTCCGACAGCTTCATCGACGTCGCAGTCAGCAGCGTCCGCGCGGTCTGCGCCCGGGTGGCGCGGGCGAGGGCGAGCGGGCCTGCTCCGAGCTCCTCACGCAGGATGCGGTTGAGCTGGCGGGTCGAGTACCCGAGCTTTCCGGCCAGGCCGACGACGCCCGAGCGGTCGACCTCGCCGTCGGCGATCAGCCGCATCGAGCGGGCCGCCACGTCCGAGCGCAGGTTCCATTCCGGGGTGCCCGGAACGGCCTCGGGAAGGCAGCGCTTGCAGGCCCGGTATCCGGCCTCGTGGGCTGCGGCTGACGTGCGGTAGAACCGGACATTCGCCGGTTTCGGGGTCCGTGCGGGGCAGGACGGCCTGCAGTAAATGCCTGTGCTGGAGACCGCCGTGACGAACTGCCCGTCGAAGCGGACGTCACGGGCGTCGATGGCGCGGTACTGCTGCCAGAAGTCCATTGCTTCATCCTCCCAGCTTTCCCCAGCCCAACCTAGCGGGAATCGGACATCGCCGTCGTGCCCCGGGTTGGAGGAGGACGCGGAAGGCTTGCTACCGTAACTGGTTGTGGCCCATCTGCCTGCTCCCGGCGCACCCGCGCCCGTCCCGCCAGTTTCCCACCCGTCGCGCAGCCGCCTGGCAGTGAACCCCCTGAAAGCGGCACCTCTGCTGCTGGGTGCATTCCTGACCCATCGGAGCGAAGACGGAGCGGTGACCGTCCGCATCACCGAGGTCGAGGCCTACCGGGGCGCCGAGGATCCGGGCTCGCACGCCTTCCGGGGCAGGACCGCCCGGAACGCCTCCCTGCACGGGCCCGCAGGCATCCTCTACGTGTACTTCACCTACGGCATGCACTACTGCGCCAACGTGGTGTGCGGGGACGACGGCCGCGCCGGGGGCGTGCTGCTGCGAGCGGGGGAGCTCGTCGACGGGATCGAGACGGCCCGGGCCCGCCGCGGAGGGCCCCGAAGCGACCTCGACCTGGCCCGTGGCCCGGCCCGCCTGGCGCAGGCGCTCGGCCTCGACCGCCGGTTCGACGGCGCCGACCTGTTCGCCGCCCCGCTGACCCTCGAGCTGCCCGAGGCGCCCGCAGCGGCCGGGGAGTATGCCACGGGTCCGCGCGTCGGGCTCAGCGGTCCGGGAGGGAGCGCCGAGTACCCATGGCGCTTCTGGCTGCCCGGTGAGCCCACGGTCTCCAAGTACCGGCCCGCGAAGCCCCCTGCTGCCCGTAAGGTGATGGGGTGAATATCAGCTCACAGGCCCCCCAGAGCGCCGGTTCCGCACGCGACCTCGTCGAAAAACTCTGCGCCCCGGTGCCGGACTTTCCCCTGCCCGGAATCATCTTCCGGGACCTCACCCCGGTCTTCGCGGACGCCGCGGCGTTCCGCACCGTCATCGACGCCCTCATCGAACCGTTCCAGGGCATCTTCGACGTGGTGGCCGGGATTGAGGCCCGCGGGTTCCTGCTCGCGGCTGCCGTCGGATATGCCGCCGGAACCGGGGTCGTCACGGTCAGGAAGGCCGGCAAACTGCCGCGTGCCGTCTACTCCGAGGCCTACGACCTCGAGTACGGCCAGGCGACCCTGGAGATCCACCGCGACGCCGTCACTCCCGGCACCCGGGTGCTCCTGCTCGACGACGTGCTCGCCACCGGCGGAACCCTCGCGGCGGCCGCCCGGCTCTTTGAGCGGGGCGGTGCGAAGGTGGTTGGATGCGGCGTTGTCCTTGAACTCGAGGCACTGGCCGGCCGCGGACTCCTGCCGGGTCGCCGGGTGCACGCGCTGTCAACCCTGTAGGGTTCTGCGCACGCTATTCAGGATAGAATTGACGGTCTGCCTTTCCGGGAGGGAAACCCATCATGCATGAAACGTCCCACGCCAAGAACGAACTTGAGCACGAGCGCGGGTACGTTGACGGCCTGTACCGGCGGCTCGACCAGCTGCGTGAGGAAAAAGCCCGGCAGCTGGCGGAGGTCCGCCGCAGCGCCTCGGCCGGCTCGCACCAGAACCGCTCCGAACGCGACGCTTTCGCCACCATGTACGAAGACCGCCTCGCCCAGCTGAACGCCGTGGACGACCGGCTGGTCTTCGGGCGCCTCGACCTCGACGACGGCGAGGAACGCTACATCGGCCGGATCGGGCTCTCCACCGAGGACCTCCAGCAGCTGATGATCGACTGGCGTGCGCCGGAGGCGGGAACGTTCTACCAGGCGACGGCCTTCGAGCGGATGGGCGTCCGCCGCCGCCGGCACCTGATCCTCTCCCGGCGCGACGTTGTCGCCATCGAGGACGACGTCCTGGACGCCGGCCTGCTGAGCAACGACGAGTCGCTGCAGGGCGAGGGCGCGCTGCTGGCCGCACTGAACTCCCGCCGGACCGGGCAGATGTCCGACATCGTCGGCACGATCCAGGCCGAGCAGGACCGCATCATCCGGGCACCGCTGTCGGGGGTGACGGTCGTGCAGGGCGGGCCGGGCACCGGCAAGACCGCCGTGGCACTGCACCGCGCCGCCTACCTCCTCTATACGCACCGGGACCGGCTCAAGTCCGCCGGCGTCCTCCTCGTCGGACCGACCGATGCGTTCATGAAGTACATCGAGAGGGTACTGCCCTCGCTCGGCGAGACGGGCGTGGTGATGGCAGGCATCGGCACCCTCATGCCCGGGATCACCACCGTTCCCGAACACAGTGAAGGAGCCGCGGCACTCAAGGGCCGGCTCGAAATGGCGCAGATCATCCGGAACGCCGTCGCCAACCGCCAGCGCATCCCGCCCGAACCCCGGCGGCTCAATGTGGAAGGCACCATACTGACCCTGACGCCGCGCCAGGTGGCTCGGGCGAGGGACCGGGCGCGCGCCACCGGCAAACCGCACAATGAAGCCCGCGTGACGTTCGTCAAGATCCTCCTGCGCGAACTGACCGAACAGCTGACCGAGCAGCTCGAGGCCTCCTCCGGACCCGGCAACAACGCCGACAGGGCCTACCTCGCCGAGGATGTGCGCAGCTCCCGGGACGTGCGGATTGCGCTGAACCTCGCCTGGATGCCGCTCACGCCGGTGAAGCTCATCACCGAACTGCTGAGCAAACCGGCCCACCTTGCCGCGGCCGCACCGCACTGGAGCGAGGCGGACCGGGCACTGCTGCTGCGGCCCGCCGACGCCCCCTGGACCGAGGCGGATGTGCCGCTCCTGGACGAGGCGGCCGAGCTCCTCGGCGAGCTCGACGCCTCGGCCGGCAGGGACACCGCCGCCCGCGATGCAGAGAGCCGCCGGGACCTGGCCAACGCCGAGCGCACCCTCGAGAACGTCAACGCGTCCCTGGTCGACTCCGGTGTCGACGGCGTCGTCACCGCCGAGGTACTGGCGCAGCACAATGCCGTCCCCACGGCGCGGCTCAGTGCAGCGGAACGGGCCGCCGGCGACCGGACCTGGGCCTTCGGGCACATCGTCGTCGACGAGGCGCAGGAGCTCTCGCCGATGCAGTGGCGCCTGCTCATGCGGCGCTGCCCGGTGAAGTCATTCACGGTGGTCGGGGACATCGCCCAGACAAGTTCGGCCGCCGGTTCGAGCTCCTGGGGCCAGGCGCTCGAACCGTTCGTGGGCGATCGATGGCAGCTCGAGGAGCTGACGGTGAACTACCGGACTCCGGCGCAGATCGCCGAGGCCGCCGTCCGGATGGCCACCGCGGCCGGGCTGGTGATCTCGGCGCCGAAGGCCGTGCGCGAAGGCCGCTTCGCCCCCGTCGTCGACCGGGTGCCCGATCTGATTCCCGCCCTGCTGCAGGCGGTGCCCGAGGAACTGGACATCGTGGATGGCGGGCTGCTCGCCGTCATCGCCCCCGAGGACCAGCTCGATAACGTCCGGCGGGCCCTGACGGCCGAGTACGGCGACCGGGTCGGATCCGGGGCCGGAGGCCCCACCCAGGACATCGTGCTGCTGACTCCGCGGGGTTCCAAGGGCCTTGAGTTCGACGGCGTGGTCATCCTTGAGCCGCAGCTCATGCTCGATTCGGCCACCGCCCGCGTGGGGGACCTGTACGTGGCGATGACGCGTCCCACCCAGCGGCTGCGCCTGATCTCGACCGGCACGATCCCGGAGGGCATCGAGGGCTGATAATTTGGATCCTGTGCCGCAGACGAAAGAATCCTCAGATCCGGGCCTGACCGCCCAGCAGAACGACCCCACATTCGCGAACGTGTGGCAGGAGCTCCGCTGGCGCGGGCTCGTGCACGTCTCGACGGACGAGGCCGAGCTTGAAGAGCTCCTGGCCGGAGACCCGGTCACCTACTACTGCGGCTTCGATCCGACGGCGCCGAGCCTGCACCTGGGCAACCTGGTGCAGCTGCTGCTGATGCGCCGGCTCCAGCTCGCCGGCCACAAGCCGCTGGCCCTCGTGGGCGGTTCCACCGGGCTCGTGGGGGACCCGCGGCCCACGGCCGAGCGCACCATGAATACCAAGGAGACGGTGGCCGAATGGGTCGGCTACCTCCAGGGGCAGGTGCAGCGCTTCCTCAGCTTCGACGGCCCGAACGGGGCCCGGATGGTCAACAACCTCGACTGGACCGCGCCGATGAGCGCCATCGACTTCCTGCGCGAGGTCGGCAAGCACTACCGGGTCGGGACAATGATCAAGAAGGACATCGTGGCCACCCGGCTCAATTCCGACGAGGGCATCAGCTACGCGGAATTCAGCTATCAGGTGCTTCAGGGCATGGACTTCCTCGAACTGTTCCGCAGCTACGGGTGCGTCCTGCAGACGGGCGGCTCGGACCAGTGGGGCAACCTCACCAGCGGAACCGAACTGATCCGCAAGGCCGAGGGAAAGAGCGTCCACGCCATCGGCACGCCCCTGGTCACCAACTCCGACGGAACGAAGTTCGGCAAGAGCGAGGGCAACGCCATCTGGCTCGACGCCGCCATGACCAGCCCCTACGCCATGTTCCAGTTCTGGCTCAACACCGCCGATACCGATGTCATCGACCGGCTCAAGGTGTTCACCTTCCGGACGCGGGCGGAGATCGAGGCGCTCGAGCAGTCCACCGCCGAACGGCCGCATCTGCGTGAGGCGCAGCGCACCCTGGCCTATGACGTCACCTCGCTGATCCACGGGGCCGACGCCACCGAGAAGGTGATCGCAGCCTCGGCTGCGCTGTTCGGCCAGGGGGAGCTGGGCCAGCTTGACGAGCCCACCCTGACGGCGGCCACCGCCGAACTGCCGGCCGTCACCCTTCCCGCCGGAACGCCCACCATTGTCGAGCTGCTCACCGCCAGCGGACTTTCCGCCAGCAATTCGGCCGCCCGCCGGACCGTGAGCGAGGGCGGAGCCTACGTGAACAACGTCAAGGTCACCGACCCGGAGGCGGCCATCGGCACGGAGGCCCTCCTGCACGGCCGCTACGCCCTGGTTCGCCGGGGCAAGCGGACTCTCGCCATGGTCGAGGTCGAACCGGCCTAACCCCGCTCCCAACCCCGGGATTTCGCCGGTTTTGTGGGGGTGGGTGGGGGATTTGTGTTTGGTGGGTGGGGGTCGTATAGTTATGGAGTTGCCCCGGTGAGGGCGGCGAAACCCACACAAATTTCTGAGGCTTTTCCGGTGTGTGCTGTGCACGGGTCCGGGGTGGTCTTGGTTTGGTGTCTGTTGTTGCGGGTTGGTTCTGTTGTGCTGGTGCTGGGTTGTCCGGTGGTGGTGCGGGGGAGCGGATTTGCGGGGATGGTTGGGTGCGGGTAGGCTTGTGAAGTTGCTCCGGAGCGAGGATGGCCTGGTTTTGTCGGGTTGTGTGGTGCCGGTAGTGCCTGTTGTTTGAGAACTCAATAGTGTGCCAAGTT